>JAGAKS010000004.1 GCA_017625465.1 Clostridia bacterium
AATTTGTCTAAATTCACTTGTTTGTCTTGCTTTAATAACATTTAAAATATTTTTTTCAGCACTATCTAATAATGTTGTAAGATTTCCATCTTCTTCATAAGTATCAGATATTATATCTGTTGCTGTATCTATTAATTTTCTTCTTAATGCTTTTTCTTTTACTATTTTAATATAATAATCTAAGTTAGCAGCCGTAGCTACTGAATCAATTATTTCAGAAATATATTCTATTCCACCAACAGAATTTAAGTTCTTTTGTTTATCTAATTCATTTTTTACTGTAGTAATATCTATAGGTGTTCTAGTTTTATATAATTCATTTAATGCTAAAAATACTTTTCTATTAGCTTCACTATAAAACATAGAAGCATCTACTTCTTCAATTATTTTTTCAAGAGCATATTTATCTAAAAATGCTACTCCTAAAACAGACATTTCAGCATCTAAATTTTGTGGCATCTTTCTATTTGCCATATTAATCACCTACTTTTTTAATACTACATTTATATTGAATTTAACTCTTTTATGCAATTCAATACTAACTTTATGAGTACCTAAACAATCAATATTACTATTTGGTTTTATACATTTTTTATCAATTGTATATCCTATCTTTTTTAACTCATCACTAATTTGTTTTGTTGATATTGTTCCAAAAACTCTATCTTGAGCTCCGGTCTTTACTTTAAACGAAATATCTTTATCATTTAGTTTTTTAGCTATTTCATTATATTCTGCAACTAACATATCTTCTTCATGTTGTCTTTTTGCAATTTGATTATCAAGTACTTCTTTACTTCTTTTTGTTTCTGCAACCGCTAATCCATTTTTTATTAAATAATTGTTAGCATAACCATCACTAACATTTATAATTTGATCTTTTTTCCCTTGTCCTTTTACATCTTTAAGTAATATAACTTTCATAAGTATCCTCCTTAAAAATTACTACTATCTATTATACCATATATGTATTTTTTATAGTATAAATTTTATTAAATAATTAATTTAAATAATAAAAAAAATCAAGGTAACCTTGATTAATTTCTTAAATGGCGCCCGATGTAGGACTCGAACCTACGACCTAACGGTTAACAGCCGTGCGCTCTCCCGACTGAGCTAATCGGGCATTACTAGTAAATTATATAATAATATTATGCACAATGTCAACAATTATTATACAATTTACTAAATTTTATTTTTTAAATTAAGCTAATTCGATTTCTGCTCCAGCTTCTTCAAGTTGAGCTTTAATGTTGTTAGCTTCTTCAGCAGGAACGTTTTCTTTAACGTTTCCACCATTGTCAGCTAAAGCTTTAGCTTCTACTAATCCTAATCCAGTGATTTCTTTTAAGATTTTAATAACAGCAATCTTATTTCCACCAGCAGATTTTAATACTACAGTTTTAGCAGCATTTTCTTCAGCAGCAGCTCCAGCAGCAGGTGCAGCAGCAACAGCTACAGCGCTTGGATCTACTCCAAATTCTTCTTTCATAGCGTCAACTAATTCTTTAACTTCAAGAATAGTCATTTCTTTTAATCCATTAATGAATTCTTCTTTTGTAAATTTAGCCATTTTAAAATTCCTCCTCTTTCTTAGTTTTCAAGACTTTCTGCATATAGATTTAAACCTATAGATAAGTCACGAACATATTGAATCATACCACCAGCAAGCATTGTTAACAATCCTTCGAATGATGGAATATTCGCATATTCGTTGATAGTAGCTAAGTCAGCAACATCACCACTAATGATACCAACTCTTATACTTAGTTTTTCATGAGTTTTTGCAAATTCAGAAATAACTTTAATTGGTTCAAGTAAATTTTCACCAAATAGTATAGCGTTTGGTCCTTCTAAGAATCCATCTAAACTGATGTTTAAGTCGTCTAAAGCACGTTTTAATAAAGTGTTTTTATAAACTTTAACTTCAGAATTAACTTCTCTTAGGCTTTTTCTTAATTCGCTTAATTCGTCAACAGTTAATCCTTGATATTGAAAAACAATAACAGATTCGCTACTTTTAATCTTATCAGTGATTTCTGAAACGATTTGTTTTTTAGCATTAAGAACTTTAGTACTTGCCATATAATTCCTCCTTGTTCTAATTTATCAAAAAAGCTTTCCAATCAGGAAAGCTTAAAACATGCATAAAGAATGTATTAAGATTTCCCTCGGCATGATTATTAAGAATTGCTTCCCATGCTGTCTTTGGTTAATCGCTTTTTCAATCATATTTTATTATATTTTTTATTAATTGTCAAAAGAATTTTTATCTAATCTAATTCCAGGCCCCATTGTTGAAGCGATAGATATGTTAGTAATAAATTTCCCTTTAACTGTTGCTGGTTTTAATTTAGTTATAGCATTAATTGTATAATTTAAATTTTCAGCTAATTTGTTATCATCAAATGATACTTTTCCAATGATTGTATGAATGTTACCATATGAATCAGTTCTAAATTCAACCATACCTTTTTGAATATCTTCAATAGTTTTAACTGGATTTGGTGTAACAGTTCCAGTTTTAGGATTTGGCATTAATCCTTTAGGTCCTAAAACTTTACCAATTTTTCCTAATTCAGGCATCATTTCTGGTGTTGCAATGATTACATCATAATCAAACCAATTTTCTTTTTGAATTTTTTCAATCATGTCAGTATCCCCAACAAAATCAGCACCAGCTTTTTTAGCAGCTTCAGCAGCTGCACCTTTAGCAATAACTAAGATTCTTTTAGTTTTTCCAGTACCATTAGGTAAAACTAAAGATCCTCTTAATTGTTGATCAGCTTTTTTAGGATCAACATTAAGTTTAATTGCTACTTCAACAGTTCCATCAAATTTAGTAATTGAAGTTTCTTTTACTAATTTGATTGCTTCTTCAATTGAATATAAAGCATTTTTATCTACTTTACTAGAAGCTTCCACATATTTTTTACTAGCTTTTTTCACTTTTCTTTCCTCCTAACTGTGGTTTATTTGGCGGATTTGATTTATTCAATTAAATTATTTTATTATTCTTCGATTTCAATACCCATGTTTTTAGCTGTTCCAGCAATAATATTCATTGCTGCATCAACATCATAAGCATTTAAATCAGGTAATTTTGTTTCTGCAATAGTTCTTAATTGTTCTTTAGTAAGTTTACCAACAGTTTCGTTAGCTCCTTTACTACTTCCTTTTTGAACTTTAGCAGCTTGTTTTATTAAGAATCCAGCTGGTGGAGTTTTTAAAACAAAATCAAAAGTTCTATCATCGTATACTGAAATTTCACAAGGAATTACAGTTCCCATTTTTTCTCTAGTTGCATCATTGAATTTTGTACAGAATTCTTGAATGTTAACTCCAGCAGGTCCAAGCGCTGTTCCAACTGGTGGAGCAGGTGTAGCTTTACCAGCTTCGATTTGTAATTTAATTTTTCTTACGATTTCTTTAGCCACGATAAGCACCTCCTATAAAAATTTGGTTCGCGTAAGTGGTGTGGGCAAATCCGCATTCCCTTCCACTTATTAACTAATTATACATTAAAATATATAATTGCAGTTAAGATAATATCACAAAAA
>JAGAKS010000005.1 GCA_017625465.1 Clostridia bacterium
ATAGTCCGAAATTAGCTACAATATAAGTTATATCACTTTTTGATATTATAAAAAATAACACTTTAAACTAAAGTAGATAACCATAAATAAGTTATCTATTTTTTTAGCAAAAAGTGTCATAACTTGCTTAACATTATAGCACAAATTTATGTAAAGTTCAAGTGTTTGGTGTCTTTTTACGACAAAAAACATTGAAAAAGCCTTGAAAATAGTGTATAATATAGTTGTAGGTAAATTATAAGTAAGGGGGAAACTTATGTATAATTTAAAATCATATAAATTTGGAGAAAATTTTAGAAGAATTAGAAAATTAAAAAAGATTAGTGTTAGTGATATTGCTAAACAAATAAATAAAACGGATACAACTGTCTATAAGTATGAACGTGGAGAGTTAATACCAGATATAGAAACAGTATTACAAATATGTAATGCTTTGGAAATCAATTTTGATGACTTAACTAAAATAAAAAATATAGAAGATACAGAAAAATATTCTAAAAACCCTTTTGATGCCAATACTATGTATTTATATTATTTAGGTTTTAAAAAGCTTATGTTATTCAAATTAGAATTTAGACAAGAAGCTGGATTTGAAGTAGTTACATTTAATGATATAAAAACGAATGCTATTTTTTTTGAGGGTACTATTGAAAGTAATCAAGAAAGAGCATATATTGTTATGAAAAACTTTTTTGCAACAAATACTAAGTTTGAAAAAGTGCAGTTAATCATAAATTTAACATATACGGCAGATGGAAATTATGTAGGTGTAATTACTGGCACAGAAGATAGAGCAAATATGCCTATGATGAAAAGGTGTATTTTAACGAAAGAAATGATAAATGAAAATAATCAAGAAGAAATACAGAAAATTAAAGATAGATTAAAAATATCAAAAGAAGAATTAGAGCATCTTACAGAAGAAAACTTTTTAACATTAGATATAAGTAATGAAACAAATTATAAAGTAATTTAATAATAAAATATAATAATATAAAAACTCGCAATTTAAGTTGCGAGTTTTTTTACGTACTTTTTTCAAAAAAACTTGTAAAAGCATTTATTTATATAGCATTTCAAGAGTTTCAAAAAAATCAAATTTATATCTTTTTATATCGAAATATATTATTTTATCTTTTTATATATTTAAACATATTTTTTACGTTTTGAGTTCAAAAAAGCTTGTATCATTAAGTTAGTTCGAACAAGAAAAGATTTCTGGAAATCAAATTTTAAAAAAGGAGATTTTAAAAAATGAAAAAATCAAAGAAACAAGATAATACAAAAGATATTTTACTTCCAAATGAAAAAGTACAAAAAATGAGTGCAGAAAACTTTTACATAATGCAGATGCAAAATATAGAAAACTCTGATGCAGATATCAACCACTTAGAAAACATATTTAAAGATGAAACATATTTTTTAGCAATGAAACTTGTACCATTACTCGAAAGAAAAATACTTTATCTATCTTATGTTGAGAAGTTAAGGTTAAATGATATTTGTAAAAGATTAAAATTACAAAAGAACGAAGTTATTTCATTAAGAAGTAAAGCCATAACACACTTTAAGCATAATTTAAAAATGTTATACAAAATTCAAAAAGTAAGTAAAGGGGGCTAAAAATGAACAATATTGACTTTAATGTATCAAATTTAAAAGAAAAATACATAGTAGGTTCCATAAAATTTTTTAATGGAGAACACATTGCATATTTTAACGAAACAGATATGTTAAAAGATTTTAGAGAAACTTGGAATAATGTCGGTATGTTTGGAATTCAAAATTATAATGTTTTTCCAACTGACGACAACGAAAGACACGGTTTACAATATGAACTTATAAAAGAACAGTATGAACAATTAGGACTTGAATATACAAAGTTAGATTATATGTCAAACTATGTAAATAACAAAGAAAATAGTGAGAATGACAATTTAGATATAGAACTCGTTAGATAAGTAAAGGAGATAGTATGAAAAATAGAAATGATAAATACATAACTATTAAAGCTAACAATACGGAACCTATTAGAGTTTTATATAAAAAAGTAGGAGAAGTTCCAAAAGTAATGATAATAGATAACCTATTCAAGCTAAAAAGATTTATTGTTCAAAGAAATTTAGATATTATTCCTTATCAAACTGCATACATAATTTGTAATAATAAAGAGTTAATGAAAAATATGACACCAAATATAGTATTTAGTTTTAATAGTATCAAAGGTGATTTTATATTAGTAAATATAGATAAAAATAAAAGAGAATTTAAAAGTTTAACACAAGAAGATATAACTTGGTATGCTAGCGATTTAATGAATAAAAGTTTTAACAATATAGATATTATAAAAATAAGCTTAGAAAATATTTTAAGCAAAAAAAGGAGAAGAAAAAATGAATAATGAAATACCAATAATTGATACAGAAGATAACGAAATAATAGAAAGAATAATGGAAAAAGCTATTGTAGAATATATAAAAAGTCTAGACAACCCTTTTGTCAATTTAACAGTAGCAGATGTAGCAAAAGATTTAAAAATGGGATTAAACTATACCAATGAACTTTTTAAAAGACAAGATTTTCCCTCTGTGTGTATTGGAAAGCAAAAAACGGTTACTTTATTTGCTTACTTACTTTGGAAAATGAAAAAAAGAGAAAAGGAATAAAATAATATGAAAAAAATTGATTGGGATAATTTATCAATTGCCTATGATAAATTAAATGATAGATATGTAACAAAAGTAACCATAGTAAAAGGAGAGCCTAGAAAAAATATTTATGGAGATAGTCCAGAAGAAGTAATTAAAACTGTAAAAAGCTTAGTATATCAATCGGGAAACCAAGAATATATGATAAAAAAAGGAATACCTTTAATTGAATTATTAAGATATAATTTGAGTAGAAGAGATAAAGCAGGTTTAATAGGTGATGCTCAATATGCTAGAACTCAAAATGTATTGAAAAAAATAGAAGAATTTGATATTGCTAATAAAAATGTAAAGGAATTAAAAGAAAGTGACTATCAAAAATTTTTTGAACAACTAGCTAAGAAATATTCACAAAGTAGTTTTGATAAATTTTATAGCGAGGTTAGTCAAAGTTTAGATTTTGCTTATAGAAAAAAGATAATTGAGGAAATTCCATTAGATAAAAAGTTTAAGCCAAAATGTAAGAAAACAACAAAAGAAATTCAAGCTTTGACTATTGAACAACAGAGAATATTAACTAAGTATTTAGAAAATGCAACATTACAAGAATGCTCATATAAAAATGCAATGTTAATACAAATGTATATGGGACTTAGAATTGGAGAAGTAAACGCATTAAGAATAAAAGAAATTGATTTAAAAAACAAAACAATATTAGTTCATAGAACTGTAACTAAAGATAGAAACGAAAAATCAATTATTGAAGAAAGAACAAAAACGGATGCTGGATTCAGAACTGTACCTATACCAGATAATATACTTCCATATATAAAAGAACAAATGGAAATAGCATTGAATAATAAAGATAAATTACTATTTTTAAATAGAAATAAATCTTTTGTTACTGAAAGTAGTGTGAATAGTCAATTAAAAAATAGATTAGTAAAGCTAAAAATATATGAAGAAGGTATGGCAACTCACGCACTTAGACATACATATGCAACAAGAGCTATTGAAGCTGGTATTGAACCAATTGTGCTTAGTAAGTTAATGGGACACTCAGATATAGCTGTTACTTTAAGAAAGTATGTAACTATATTTAATGAATTCAAATCAAAGAGTACAGAAAAAACAGATAAATATTATAATGATTTAGACTTGTTTAATAAAAAAGTAAGTTTAGAAGAAAATGAAAAAGAACAAAAAATAGCAAAAAATAATAGAAATCATTCAAATATAATTCAGTTTCCAAGAAGATTTGTTGCAAATGACAATTTTGAAAGGTAATCCAAAAAATCTATTGTCCTCAAAAAATTTTTTTGAGGACAATAGATTGAAATTTTATTAAATTTTGAGAAATTTTGAAAAAATATGAGAAAGGCTGAAACACTTTTTGTTCTAAGTCTATATCGATTTTTCTGTGAAATTTCAATGAAAATTTAACAGAAAACGCAAAAAATGAGAAAACCTTACAACCTCAAAGGGTTTCAAGAATTTCCTCATTTTACAGTTGGAGGCGCCACCCGGATTTGAACCGGGGATCAGAGTTTTGCAGACTCGTGCCTTACCACTTGGCTATAGCGCCGTATATACTACTAAATTATAGCTTATATTTTAGTATATGTCAATATTTTCAAAAGATTACAAAATAAAAAATCAAGTTTTTTCAACTTGATTTATGGAGCGGGAAACGGGGCTCAAACCCGCGACCTTCGCCTTGGCAAGGCGACGCTCTATCAACTGAGCTATTCCCGCATCAGCAAGCATTAATATAATACCAAAATTTTTTTCAAAAGTCAACCCTAAATTGAGTTTTTTACTTGACTTTTTATAAAAAATATTAAATAATCTGTATGAAGGAATTTTTAGGAGGTATTTTTATGGAACCAGTAATTTTAAAACACCCTTTAATTGATAACAAATTATCAATATTAAGGAATAAAAAAACAGGAACAAAAGAATTTAGAGAATTAATTAGTGAAATTTCAATGTTTTTATGCTATGAAGCATTGAAAGATGCAAAAACAGAAGAAATTGAAGTTGAAACACCAATTTGCAAAACAAAAGCATATAAAGTAAATGAAGATGACTATGCTTTTATACCAATATTAAGAGCTGGTACAGGTATGCTAGATGGTTTAATTAATGTATTACCAAATGCAAAAATAGGACATATAGGTTTATATAGAGATGAAAAAACTTTTAAACCACAAAGATATTATTACAAAGTTCCAAAAGATATTGACAAAAAGCAAGTAGTAGTATTAGATCCAATGCTTGCAACAGGTGGTTCTGCAATAGATGCTATTACAATGTTAAAAGAAGAAGGTGCAAAGGATATTAAATTTTTATGTATAATTGCTGCACCAGAAGGAATTAAAAAATTACAAGAAGTTCATCCAGATGTAAAAATATATGCAAGTGCTCTAGATGAAAAATTAAATGAAAATGCATATATAGTTCCAGGTCTTGGAGATGCCGGAGATAGAATTTTTGGAACAAAATAGTATAAATTCTAAAAAAATCAAAATAATATACATATACAATTTTAAAGGAGAGTTTAAATGTTAGTAGATAGCTTTGAGATAAAATCTGGAATTAAAGCTCATTTAATACAAAATGATATTTTTAAAACTAATATTGCTTGTGTACTTTTAACTACACCACTAAAGCGAGAAACAGTGACTCAAAATGCATTACTTCCTTTTTTATTACGCAGTGGCACAAAAAATTTAAAAACCCAACTTGAGATAAATAAAAAACTTGAAGAAATGTATGGTGCAAGTTTCGATTGTGGTATAGATAAAATGGGAGACAATCAAGTTTTAAAATTTTATATTGAAAGTATAAATGATAATTTTGTCGGTGAAAAAGACGAAATGTTAAAACAGACCACAAATTTTATTTTAGAGATAGTATTTAATACTTTAATAGAAAATGGACAATTTAATGAAGATATACTAAATATCGAAAAACAAAATTTAAGACAAGTTATTGAAAGCAAAATAGATGATAAAGATATATATGCATTTGAAAACTGTATAAATTCTATGTATGGAGATAAAGGCTTTGGATTATATAAATATGGCTTTACCGAAGATATATCTAAAATATCAGCTAAAAGTTTAGCTGATAGCTATATTGAACTAATAAATAATTGTAAAATTGATATATTTATATCTGGTGATTTAAAAAATATAGATATAAAAGGTATATTAGAAAACAATGAAAATATTAAAAAATTAATAGCAAGAAAACCAAACTATATATTAAACAATGAATCCACAGAAAGCAAACAAAAAGTGGAAAACATTCAAGAAAAAAGAGAAATTTTAGATGTTGCTCAAGGAAAATTAGTAATAGGTCTAGATATATTATCTAAACAAAAAGATATAGGAATAGTTGCTTTAGTATATAATGCAATTTTAGGAGATGGTGTTAATTCAATGCTTTTCCAAAATGTGCGTGAAAAGGCAAGTTTAGCATATTCAACAAAATCTAAATATGTTAAACAAAAAGCTAATATATTTATAAGATGTGGCATTGAAGTAGATAATTATCAAAAAGCTTTAGATATAATAAAAGAACAATTAGATAATATAAAAAATGGCAATTTTACAGAGGAAGATATAAGCAATGCAAAATGTTATTTAATTTCTGGTATTAAAGCTATAGAAGAAGAACAAGATTCTGAAATAGTATTTTATATAGGAAATGAAATCTCTAATATAAATATGACTTTAAAACAATATATAGATGTTATACAAAATATAACTAAAGAAGAAATTATAGAATTTGCTAATTTATTAGAATATAATACAATTTATTTTTTATCTAATAAATAATTTGAAGGGAGAACTTTTTAAAGTGCAAACTATAGAAAGCAGTAAAGTAAAAGAGAAAATATATATTGAAAAATTGGAAAATGGTTTAACAGTTGCTGTTATTCCTAAAAAGGAAATTTGCAAAAAGTATGTTATTTGGGGAACTGAATTTGGTTCAATAGATAATAATTTCAAATTAACTAAAACTGACCAAATTGTTAAAGTGCCAGATGGTATTGCCCATTATTTAGAACATAAACTATTTGAACAAGAAAATGGAAAAAACAGTTTAGATGTTTTATCAAGTTTAGGCGTTGATGCAAATGCATATACAACCAATAATCATACAGCATATTTATTTGAAGCAACAGATAATTTTTATGAAGCTTTAGATGAATTTATGGATTATGTTCAAAGTCCATATTTTACTGATGAAAATGTTGAAAAAGAGCGTGGAATTATTGGACAAGAAATAATGATGTATGATGATTATCCGGATTGGAAATTGTACATGAATGCAATGAAATGTATGTACAAGGATAATCCAATAAATATTGATGTTGCTGGAACTAAAGAAACAATTGCCCAGATAGATAAAGAAAAACTATATACAATATATAATGCTTTTTATAGACCAGATAATCAAGTTTTAGTGCTATGTGGAGATTTTGAGGTAGATAATATATTAGAAGAGGTAAAAAAGCGCTTAAAACCAAATCATAATAAACAAGAAGTACAAAGAATATATCCAAAAGAACAAGAAGAGATTGTAGAAAAATATAAAGAAGCTAAAATGGATATTAGTAAGCCTTTATTTTTAATTGCTTATAAAGATAAAGTAGAAACAGGCGAGATGGTAAAAAAAGATTTAGCAATAGAATGTATTTGTAATATGTTAATTGGAAAAAGTTCAAATTTATATCAAAAACTATATAAAGAAGGTTTAATTTCAGAAGAGTTTGGATATAATTATGAATTTTCAAAAACTTATGCACACATACTTATTCAAAATACAAGTAATAATCCTCAAAAAGTAGCAGAGGAGATTTCAAAAGAAATCGAAAATTATAATCAAACTGGTTTTAATAATGAAGAATTCGAAAGAATTAAAAAGAAAATATATGGTGAATATGTAAAATCATATAATGATATATCAAGTATATCAAATAACTTTTTATCAGACTATTTTAAAGAAATAAATTCTTTCGAATTTTTAGAAGAAATTTTGGTACTTGATAAGGATTATGTTGAAAAAGTATTCAAAGAAGTTTTTGTAGAAGATAGAAAAGTAATTTCTGTGGTATTGCCTAATGAATAAAATATTATTTCCAAGTTTTAATTTAGAATTTAATTTATCACCTATTGCGATAGAAATAGGAAATTTTCAAATATATTGGTATGCTATTTTTATAGTTTCGGGCATTATACTATCTTTAGTATTAATGTATTTTTCAAAACAAAAATATAATATAGAGTATGAAGATTTATTAGAAATTTTAATTTTTGTACTAGTATTTGGGATAATAGGTGCAAGACTTTTTTATGTCTTTTTCAATCTTGATTATTATTTGAAAAATATATCTCAAATAATAAATATAAAAAATGGTGGTCTCGCAATTTTTGGTGGAATAATTGCTGGTTTTGTTACAACATATATTTTATGTAAAAAGAAACGAATTACTATATTTGATTTTTGTGATTGTATAGTACCTTATTTAGCATTAACACAAGGTATAGGAAGATTAGGCAACTTTTTTAATGTAGAAGCTTATGGAATAGAAACTACTAATATTTTTAGAATGGGAATAGAAACTTATGTAGGTTATAAAGAAGTTCATCCATGTTTTTTGTATGAAATGATTGCTTGTTTTATAATTTTTATCATTTTAAAACTAATTCAAAAAAAGCAAAAATACAAAGGAGAAATTTTAAGCTGGTATTTAATTTTATATGGAATTATAAGATTTTGCATAGAAGGGCTAAGAGCCGATAGTTTAATGCTTTTTAATATAAAAATTTCTAGTTTAATTTCTTTAATACTCATAGTATTAGGAATTTTTATATACATAATAGATAAATTTTGTCG
The DNA here is from genome assembly GCA_017625465.1 of Clostridia bacterium. Classification (GTDB taxonomy): domain Bacteria; phylum Bacillota; class Clostridia; order TANB77; family CAG-508; genus Scatovivens. The sequence goes on from JAGAKS010000005.1 coordinate 8,559, forward strand.
AAAAAATCAAAAAAATGTCATATAAAAACACAGTCAAAATTTGTCAAATGGTTGATTTTAAAGATGAAATATGATATCTTAAAATTAAATAGTTAGTGTATATGAGGTGAAATTCTTATGCTAGAAAAGCAAATAGAGGAATTAAGAGAAAAATTGAATCGTAGTATAGAAGAAGGGGAAGATTTCGACATTATTTATAAAATTAGTACTGAATTAGATAAATTAATAGTAAAATATTACAGACAAAAAGAAGCAAAATAATATTGCTTCTTTTTTTTATTTAATATATAATATGAATGAATTATTATACGCAAATAAAATGGAGGAATTATGACTGAAATAACAAACTTTTTATCTAATATAGATTTAAATAGTTTAATAACAATATTTGATATTCAAATAGCTTTAGCTATAGTAGTTATAGCTTTTTTAATAAAAGGTGTTGTATCTAGAATTATTATAGGAATAGTTTATAAATTTACTAAAAATCAAAAAAAAGCAAGAGAAAGTGAAATGTACGGACCTATAAAGAAAATGTTTGTTATTTTGGCGATTTATGTTGGATTACGCATTATTCCAAAAGGAGAAAGAGTAGCTTATATTATTGATGAAATATTTAAAGTAGTTCTTATAATTTTTGTAACTAAATTTATTACAACTTTTGTTTATTCAGATTCAAAATATTTAAAAAGATTATTTAAAAAGCCAGATACTTATAAAGTTAATGAATTGTTTTGTAAAGTTTTGAGAGCTTTTATCTGGTTAATGTCATTTTTTATTATAACTAATGAATTAGGCTATGCAGAGCAGATTAATACTTTAATTGCTGGACTAGGATTTGTCAGTGCTATTATTGCATTAGCTGCTCAAGAATTGGTAAAAAACTTATTAAGCCGGAGCTTCAATTCTTACAGATAAACCATTTGAATTAGGTGATTGGATAGAAGTTGGAAGTTATGCAGGCTCCGTAGTAGATATTTCTTTTAGAAGTACTCGTATAAAAACAGTAGGTAACTCAATAGTAACTATACCAAATTCAGTTATTACTTCAGAATATGTTATTAATTGGAATAGATTAAAAAGTAGAAGATTAGATATAACATTAGGATTACATTTGGATACAACAAGTGAAAAAATTAGAAAAATCGTAAAACAGATAAAAATAGTTCTTGCTAATAATCCAAATGTTATAGAAGATACAATACAAGTAAACTTTTCTGAAATATCAGATTCAAGTGTTGATATTAAAATGTTTATGTATATAAATGAAACAGATTATTTAAAATTTTTAAATATCAAAGAAGAAATTTTATGCAGTCTATTAAAATTAATAGAAAAAGAAAATATTGAACTTGCATATCCAACACAGACAATATATCTAAAAAATAGTGAAGGAGAGACAGTGTAGATGGAATTAGGAATTGCTTTAGCGGGTGGAGGATTAAAAGGAATTGCTTACATTGGCGCATTACAAGCACTGCAAGAAATAGGAATAAAACCAAAGTATCTATCAGCAACCAGTTCAGGAAGTATATTCGCAAGTTTTTATGCTATGGGATTTACACCAGAGGAAATGAAGCCATTAGCAGAGAAGTACTATAAAATGCTTACTAATTTAGATAAAAAACCAATAATAAAAGCTGGTATTACTTATGCTACTACTGGAATTGCTAAGATAGAAGGAATTATGCCAGGAGAAAGAATTTCTAATTTAGTGGAAGAATTAGCTAAAGAGAGAAATATTAGAAACATGAATGAAGTTGATATCAATTATGCAGTATGTACAGTAGATACAATTTCTACTAATGAATGTATATTTTTATCAAAGCCATGTGATAATAAAGAAGAATACGTTGATTACATATATGATGCTCCAATTTCTATTGCTACAAGAGCAAGTATGTCTTTTCCAGCAATCTTTACTCCATGCAATTATGGACAATATAATTTTATAGATGGTGGAACAAAAGATAATTTGCCAGTTAAAATTTTAAAAAATATGGGAGCAGAAAAAACACTTGCATTAAATTTTAGAATTGATGATTATACTCCAAGAGAAGATATTTTTGCAGTATTATTAAGAGCAGTAGATATATTTTCTTTGGAAGATGTTAGAAATGCTCAAAAAATAGCTGATTTATCAATTGAAATTGATGCTGCAGGAACAGGACTTTTAGTAATAGATAATTTTGACGAGTTAATTCAAGTAGGTTATGATACTATTATGAAAAATAAAGATAAAATTTTAAATTTACTATAAAATTAAAAAGAAGCTAGTATAATAGTAATAATGTTATAACAGCTTCTTTAAAGTTATAAAGGAGAGGAATATGAAAGCTTTAGTTACTGGGGCATCTTCAGGAATTGGAAGAGATATTGCAAGATATTTGTCAACTTTGGGATATGATTTAGTTATTGTTGCAAGACGAGAAAATTTATTAGAAGAATTAAAAAAAGATTTAAAAACGAAGGTTGAAATAGAAGTAGTAGATGTAAGTCAAAAAGAAAATTGTGTAAAATTATTTGAAAAGCATAAAGATATAGATCTGCTTGTAAACAACGCAGGTTTTGGACTGTTTGGCGAATTTACCGATATAGATTTAGATAAAGAAATATCGTTAATAGATACTAACATAAAAGCCATTCATGTTTTAACTAAGTTATATATTCAAGAAATGAAAAAAAGAAATAGTGGTAATATATTAAATGTTGCTTCAATAGCTGGGTTTATGACAGGACCACTTATGGCTTCATATTATGCTTCTAAAAATTATGTAGTAGAATTATCTAGTGCTATAAATAAAGAGCTTAAAAAGGCAAAATCTAATGTTAGAATTAGTATTCTATGTCCAGGTCCAGTAGATACAAATTTTAATAATGTTGCTGGTGTAAAATTTTCAATTAAGGCATTAAGTAGTGAATATGTTGCAAAATATGCTATAGATCAAACTTTAAAAGGAAAAGAAATAATTATACCAGGTTTAGGAATTAAGATTTTATATGCTTTAAATAAAATCTCTCCAAGATGTATTTCAACTGAAATCGCATATCATACACAAAAATCCAAGAAGAAATAAAATTATATAGATAGTGTTTGAGTTCTTCATACATTATCTATTTTTTTTACTTTACATGATAAAATTTTATTGATATAATGATTTTATTAGAAAATAGGAGTGATAGATTTGACTAGAAACAATACTATGATGCAGTACTTTGAGTGGTATCTACCTAGTGATTCTACACTTTGGGAAAAAGTTACAAAAGATTCGAAACACTTAGAACATTTGGGAATAACTAGTGTATGGCTTCCACCTGCTTATAAAGGTTCTGGAGGAGTTAATGATACTGGTTATGGGGTATACGACTTATATGATTTAGGTGAATTTAATCAAAAAGGAACTATCCCAACAAAGTATGGAACGAAAGATGAATACCTAAATGCTATTAGAGTACTTAGAGAAAATAATATAAAAGTTTTAGCAGATATTGTTTTAAACCATAAAATGGGTGCAGATGAACTTGAAGAAGTTTTAGCTATTGAAGAAGATGAAAACGATAGAAACGTTAGTCTATCAAATGCTTTACCAATAAAAGCTTGGACAAAATATAATTTTGATGGAAGAGGAGATAAATATTCTAGTTTTAAATGGAATTGGACTCATTTCCACGGTGTAGATTGGGACGAAAATGCATCTAAGGCTGCAATATATAAATTTTATGGTAAGCATTGGGATGAGAATGTTGATACAGAAAAAGGTAATTTTGATTATTTAATGGGTGCAGATATTGACCTTAATAATTTTGATGTTATAAATGAATTAAAAGCTTGGGGAAGATGGTATTTAGATACAGCCGGTTTTGATGGCTTTAGATTAGATGCTGTTAAGCATATAAGAGCAGAATTTTTCCCAGAATGGCTTGGAAAACTAAGAGCAGATACAGGAAGAGAACTATTTGCTGTTGGAGAATATTGGTCTGCAAATATAAATACGTTACAAAAATATATGGAAAAAACAAATAATTGTATGTCACTTTTTGATGTACCTTTACATTATAATTTATACAGAGCATCAATTAGTAATGGCGAATTTAATATGAGTAGTATATTTGAAGGAACCTTAGTAGAAAAAAATCCAGATAAAGCAATTACTTTTGTTGATAATCATGATACAGAACCAGGACAAGCTTTAGAATCTTGGATTTTAGATTGGTTTAAACCACATGCTTATTCGCTTATTTTATTAAGGCAAAGTGGTACACCTTGTGTATTTTATGGTGATTATTATGGAATTCAAGAAAAAGATTTAGCTCCTAAAAATGAAATGTTAGATATTTTGTTAAAAGTAAGAAAATATTTTGCTTATGGATATCAAAAAGATTATTTTAATCATAATAATATAATTGGTTTTATTAGAGAAGGCGACGATGAACACCCGGATTCAGGCTTAGCTGTTGTTATGACCGATAAAGAAGGTGGATCTATTCAAATGAATGTTGGTAGAAGGCTAGCTAATACAGTATTTTACGACTGTACCGGAAATTTGCAAGAAACAGTGTATGTAGATAATGAGGGAAATGGAATTTTTTACTGTAAAGATGGAAGTGTTTCAGTTTGGATAAAACAAGGAAAATATGTAAATTAAAAGCTCCAATTTGGAGCTTTTTTTATGTTGTCTGTAATTTTTCTTCTTTTTTATTTTTTTCAAAACTCATGTTTAAAAGTATAGGCGATACTAAATTTACTAATAATATTGCTACTAATACAATAGAAAAGCTTTCTTCTTGAATTAGAGCAAGTTCTGCGGCAGCTTCTAACATAATTAAAGAAACTTCTCCACGAGTGGACATTCCTATACCTATTCTAAGTGCATCTTTCTTTTTATATCCACATATTTTAGCACCTAAACCATTGCCAATAATTTTCGAAAGAATTGTAATTGCAGCAAATCCAAATATAAACACCCAAGTTTCAAAAGAGAATGAAAGCGAATGTAAATTAAGTCCGATACTAGCAAAAAATATTGGTGAGAAAAATAGTTCTACCATACTATCAATATGTTTTTTAGCTTTTTTTGCGCCATCAGTAGTTCCAATAACAAGTCCTGCTATATACGAACCTATAATACCACTAACACCAAAAGCTTCAGCTAGATAAGCCATTATTAATGCATAAGCTATTGAGTAAACGGGAATATCATCAACTTGAAGTATCCTTCCAAGTAAGCTAAATATAGAGTATACTAAAAATCCAAAAGCGATAGCTATTAAGAAGAATAAGAAAATTTTGGCTATTATAATTGTAAAAGTTCCAACTGTTAAAGATGAACTATTAATAACAAAAGTTAGTAAAATAATGCCAAGAATATCATCAACAACTCCAGCGCCTAAAATAGCAAGTCCAACGTTAGTTTTCATTTTCTTTAGCTCAATAAGTGCTTCAATAGTAATACTTACAGAAGTTGAGGTAATAACGGCTCCAAAAATTAAATTTTCTATAAAATTATTGGTATATAATCTGCTAAATAGAAATCCAAAAAGTAATGGAAATAGAATTCCCATAATAGCAATAATAGCAAATTTTTTTGTACCAGCTATAAAGCTTTTTAGTCTAGTTTCCATTCCTGCTAGAAACATAATGAATATAATAGCAATCTTTGATAATATGTCTAAAAAACTAGAAGTATGAACAATATCTAATACTGCTGGACCTAAAAATATTCCGACTAGCAAAGATCCAAGTACTTTTGGAATATGAAATTTACTAGTTAGTAATGAAAAAAATTTTACAAATAAAATTATTAATCCTAATTCTAAAAAATATGTGTAAGTCAATTTTATTAAATCCTTTCTTTTGTGAAATAGTATAAATAAATTTTATATCTAAATATATTTTTTTTCAAGAACCAAATTATAATATGAAACATAAAATATAGTGTATAAAGTATATGGAGGTGATTGATATGATGGAGCCTCAAGAAGAATTTTGTGCTTGCAGAAAATGTAAAAAAAGAAGTTGCTTTGATATAGTATTATTTATTTTATTCGTAGCTATTGCAGTAGTGTTAGGTTTAATATTTGGAGCTAACTTTTCAACAGCAATATTAGGTGCTTTATCTGCTTTAATTGTGTTAGCAGCAATATTAGCTTTATTGATAATTATAAATTTAATTTTAGTTGCTTGTGAGAATAGACGTTGCTAATAAACCGACTTCATTATGAAGTCGGTTTTGTTTTAAATTTCAATAAATTCTTGTTTTAATCTAAGATATCCAAGCTCTTCCCAGTGGTTGTATGCTAAGTTTAGTCTAAATAAAACAGTAGGCTTTGCACCAGCTCTGTTTTTATCTACTACGCAAGCATAGTGTCTAACATCTGGATTATCAGATGGTTCTATATCAAAACACTCCTGATAATCTTCAGTATGAGAATATTCATATTTTGAAAGTGTCTGATTATTTATTTGTTTTATTAAGCAAAGTGTATCTAAAACTTCTTTTACTGTTTTACTAGCAGACATATCATTTATTGTTAAATTAACTGGTAAAGTTGTACTTTCTAATAATTGTAAAGATGAAGCAATAAATATTTTAAACTTTTGCGCAATTGTAGAAAGAATAGTAGCTGTCTTTTTAAGTTCTTCACCATTTCCAATATCTGCGATTTCAGTTTTCATTGTATCGTAGAAGGCATACTCAATATTTTCTTTATAGTAATAGTTTAATATAATTTTTCTTAAATCTTCGTTTGAGTGCTCAGTAACATGAATAAAATATATTGAATTATCTATTTGTTCATTTAGCCAGTCTGTAACTTTGACAGTTCTTCTAAATTCTTCTGATACTTTTGCAAGTCTTTCAGTAAACTCAGCATTTGATTCGTCTTCATTTTTTAATATAAATCCATCTTTGTCAAGTTTGACTTTAGATTTAGATTTTTCATCAGGTCTAAATCTAAGCTCTAATAATTCTCCTTCAGTTTTTGAAAGTTCTTGTCCATGTAATTTTTGAATTTCGGCATTGTTTAAAATTGTTGTAATTAAACAAAGTTTCATTTTATCTTCAGTCATTTCGTTAGAAATAATTAAAACTTTTTTCTTTTGAACAAATGCAAGATATGCTGCTAAATTTACAGTGAATCTACTTTTACCTGAGTTAGAAGGCATTGCATAAGCCATAGTTTCACCTTTTCTAAGTCCTTTAAAAACTGTTGATAATATATGAAAAGGAATTTGAAGTCCGTTTGTTAAATTGCTTTCTCCAGCAAGTAAGAAACTAGTAACATTTTCATTAAGTACAGCTTGACTTAATTTATTTGTAACTGTAATCTGTTCTATTGCACTTTCAACTTCTTCAACTGACATTTGCTTATATAATTTATAACTAGCTATTTCTAAGATTTTGTCTTGCATTTTTTTAGTTGGAGAATTTAGATAAGCTTTTTTTAGAGTAAATAATTTTTTTAGTTCGGTGTAAATTTGTTCTAAGCTAAAGTTCCTTTTAGAAACAGCACCTTTAAGTTGTAATTTCATATCATAAGTTTGAGCATCTTCTAAAGGCAAATTAAATTTATCTTTTGCTTGTGGTGGTGCATATTTTTCTCCATCTTGAAATAGTATTATTTTATATAAATTTTCTAAGGCTTCATTTGAAAAGAAACACTCATCATATTTAAAATAATAAACTGATATTCCTTTTGGATTGTTAAATAAAAGTCCTAAATAAGCATATTCTAATTGAATATTAGCTAATTGTGGTGGATTTAAATCATCATTAATTTTTTTTGCAGCTTCTGATTCTTCTTGAGTATCTTCAGCTACTGGTGCTTTTTCTTGTGGTTTAGTCTCTTCAGAAACTATTTCATTTCCATCTTCATCAACTTCAACATATTCATAACCGTCTTCTAATTCATCTTCATCAACATATTCGTAGCCATCTTCCAATTCAGCATCTGCATCTACTTCTATGTATTCGTATTCATCATCATCTTCTGGACCATTTACTGCTTCTTCATAATATTCTTCTGTATTTTCAATTTCATTTTCTTTATCATCATAAAACAAAGACATATAAAACCTCCTATGTATATAAATAAATTATATATATATGAAATTTTTTTGTCAATTAAATTAGCGTATAATATAGATATTTTCTAGAACTTGTGTTACTATAATATAGAACTAAAGCAAAAGGAGATACAGATGAAAAAACGTACAAAGAAAAAATTATTTTCATTAATTATACTAATAATTATATTGATTGTTATCTATTTTTATGGAGATAAATTAGGAATTTATATAGAAACAGAAAATACTGTTACAAGAGAAATAATCACAGTAGACAAAGTTGAAAATATTCCAGAATTTTCTGGTCAGCCGTATGTTATAATAAATGAAAATAAGCCTAATTTCACAGAAGAAGATAAAAATAAAGGTGTATTTGAAAAATATTCTGATTTAGATGAAATGGGTAGATGCGGTACAGCTTTTGCTAATATTTGTAATGAAATAATGCCACGAGAAAATGAAACTCGAGGAGATATATCATCTGTAAAACCTACAGGTTGGGTTCAGAAATCTTATGATGGTGAGTATTTATATAATCGTTGTCATTTAATTGGCTATCAATTAGCTGGTGAAAATGCAAATGAATTAAATTTAATTACAGGAACAAGATATTTTAATGTAGAAGGAATGCTTCCTTTTGAAAATATGGTAAATGACTATATAGAAGAAAATGAAAAAAATCATGTGCTTTATAGAGTAACTCCATATTTTGAAGGTGAAAACGAATTAGCAAATGGTGTTCAAATAGAAGCATATTCTATTGAAGATAGTGGAGAAGGTATTAGTTTTAATGTTTATGTTTATAATGTCAAACCAGGTGTAGAAATAGATTATAAAACAGGAGAGAGTAAGCAAGAATAGTCGGAGTTGTATATTAAAATACGAGATATGGAAAGGAGAAAGAATAAGCTTTGAATTTAGATTTTTTTAATGATTTAAAAAATAATATAGAAAAAAATAGTACAAAAAAATTTATGAATGAACTTTCTGATTTTTTAAATAAAAGTGAAATAGAAGAAGGTTTGTATCAGGTAATTGATTTTGGTAATGATAGTGTGTTTTTAAAAAATACAGAGAACAATAAAATATTTGAAGAAAAGCATTTGCCAGAAGAAATAAAAAAGAAGATTTTAAATGACTATGTTCTAAAATACGAAAATGGTGAATACAGCATTGAACAAGCTTTAACAGATAAGTTTATGGAAAGCATGGTCAGTATTAGAGAATTTAGAAGAATAAAAGATGATTTTTTAGAAAATAGTGGTATAAAGAAAATACCAGAAAATGAGAAATTTAAAATATTAACTAAAAATGATAATTTTACTGTGCTTTGTTATGGAGAAGGTGAATTAAATAAAATAGAGGTTCCAAATGCATTGATTCCTTTTTTTGCAAATACAGATAAAATTCTTAAATTTAATTATGAAACTGGCAAATTTGAGACCATGTAAATTTTACAATTTACATAATATGTGTTATAATATAATTATCAATGCATAGGAAGGATGATGCCAATGAGATTAAAACTTTTTCACCGGTTCCTACAAATTTATAGGTTAATTAACCTATGCGTCATCAAATACGCATTTTTATCTATTAAAACTGAATGCATACAAAAACAACGTCTTGAAGACTTAAACAATCCTCTAAATATTGGTTTAGACACACCTTGCGAAGAAATTGTAATTGGTGCTTATGAAACACATTATTGTGTAGATTATGCAAAAGCTATTCGTAAAGAATTAATTCATCAATTTTTTAAGAAAAAAGGTGTGGTGAATTTGGCTTTGATAAAAGGTAGAGTTATTAACGTTCATGAATTGTGTTTGCAACGCGTTATGAAAGAATGCGATATTCAGTTTGATAGAAAAGAGGACGAAGGAACAATACAGTACAAATTATATTAAAGTTTTGTAAAATCTCAAAAGAGATGGGCGCTTGTAGGAGCGCCCGTTTTCTATTTATATATAATATGAATTTCGATATTGAAAAATTGAAAAATTAAGATATAATAAAATAACATTGGGAGGCACAAATGACAATTACTAAAAAAACGAATTTGATTTTTATGACTATTTTAATATATATATGTTTATTAAATCCTTTTATTTGTTTTGCTACAAATATCGAAGAAGATAATGTGCAAGATAATGAAGAGGTAATCGAAGAAAATACTTTTAAAGTGTTTTCAGAAGCTGCAATATTAATGGAACAGTCTACTGGAAAGATTTTGTATGAAAAAAACGCATATAAAAGAATGTACCCTGCTAGCACTACAAAAATATTAACTTGCATTATAGCATTAGAAGAGTGTGATTTGGATGAAACAGCTATTGCATCAGAAGAGGCTGTAAATAGTGTGAAAAATGGATATACGAAAGCCAATATAGTACCAGGAGAAGAATTTACAATAAAGCAGTTGTTATTGCTTATGCAACTTCAATCTGCAAATGAGGCCGCAAATATTATTGCTGAGCATATATCAGGCAGTACAGAAAAATTTGCAGAATTAATGAATAAAAAAGCTAAAGAGCTTGGTTGCAAAGACTCACACTTTGTAAATGCAAATGGAATGCATGATGAAAATCATTATTCTACTGCTTATGATTTAGCACAAATATGCAGATATTGTATGAAAAATAAAACATATAGAGAAATAATGTTAACTGAAAAATGTGACATACCAGATACTGAAATATGGAATAATTATAAAATTGAAAATGGTAGAGAAGATGAGCCTTATAGAGAATTTTATAATACTAATAAATTACTACAAAAGGGCAATCAGTATTATTATCCATATTGTACTGGTGGAAAAACTGGTTTTACTACTCCAGCAAAAAATTGTTTTATAGCAACAAGTAATAAAGATGGCTTTGAACTTGTTTCTGTAATTTTACATGCAGAATTAACAGATGATGAAAAAAGTGCAAGATATGTAGATACAATAAATTTATTTAACTATGGGTATGATAATTATAATTTAGAAGACATAAAAAAAGAATATCCAGATACAGTTGAAGAAGTAAGTTCAAGCGCTGTTGAAGAAAAAGTAGATGATTTGCCCAAGGCTATTTATCAAACATTAAAGCCAGATAATACAAAAGCAATTGTAATGATGAGTGTTGGTTTTGTGGTTTTAATGATAGGATTTATTCTTTTAAGAAGATGTAAGAAAAAATAAGAAAAACTCCCATTTGGGGAGTTTTTTAGTTTTGCATATTTATTTGTTCTTCTGTTATTAAAGAGTATTTAATAAGTTCTTTTTCTTCTAAATTCTCTTTGTGCATATCAATAGCATTAATTTGATGATTATCATAAGTTGTATAATAGTAAATTCCTTTGTTAGTATTACAACAAGAAGTGTAAATAGTTATTTCATATTTATCATCACCTAAGTTGCAACAACCTCTTTGTTGATCAACAGAATTAAGAATATGAAAAAATTGACTAACGCTTTCTTTTTCACTACTTCCAGAAAGTGAATTCATTTTTGTAAATGCTACTTTTACAAATCTAGATTGTGAAGATAAATCACCAGGTAATCCTAAGCCTCCCATACCACGACTGTATCTGTTAAGATTTAAGTCAGGTGCAAAAGTATTTTTAGGATCTGTTGTTGATATGTTCATATAGTTGTTTAAATTAAATAATTGCATATCAAAAGGTGGATTATTAGTTAAAACCCCAACAGGATTTTCATATATTTTAACACTTTCTGAAACGGCTTCAACTGTAATAGCTTTGTCTGTATCTGCAATAATCCAATGTAATTGAGCTACTGGTAAATTGGGATTAAATGAAACATTTAATATGTTTATTTTTTCAATTAAAGTTCGTGCTTCATCAACAGAAGTACATTGACTAAGAATCCAAGGAATAAATTCGAATTGTGCAATATTGTCTTTTCCTTCAATTTTGTCTTTGTATTTTGCATTTCCTACAAAATTTAATCCAGCCATTCCTAAGCCTTTTTCATTTATTGCTTCGTAATAAAGTGGATAATTATCTAATACATGTGCCATTCCAATCATTGCATAATGGCTGTTAATATTTTCTTTTTCTATAAAATGAAAAGGATAATTTCTTGGAGTTATTGTAACTTCATCTCCATAAGAAAATTCGTAATCCAAAGTACGACCAAAATAAAAATCATTTGTTTTATAAGTTGCAGCAGTACACATAAAAAACCTCCTTTTGTTTTTTATCAACTAATTTATATACTAACATATAATACAAGAATTAGCAATTTATAATACAAACGATTTATTTAAGTTTTCTTATTGCACCATTCCTAAAATTAAAATACCCAAATTTTTAGAATAAATACTATTAAAATCTGAAATAGGAAGAGGGTTTTCTCCAAGACCTGCTTCAATTGTAAATCCAGGACGTCTATAATAGTAGATGTACCAATCCTTTAATCCAGCAAAACCAGATTCGTAAGGAGTATCTGCAACCATATAACCAGATGCTACTGCAAATTGATTTGCAATATTTCTAGAAACAGCTGGAGCATAATTTTGATATTGCCAGTAAATAACTTCACCTTGAGTATGGTAAGTTATCATTAAAGTAATATCATGATAAAGTATAAAGTTGTATATAGCAAGTGCTTCTGGTGCAGTTAAAGGTCCATAACCTACGAAATCACGAGGTGCTGGTTTATCAAAACCTTGAGCATATTTTATTTCTTTTGCTTGCTCCCAGCCAGCTGGAAATTGTAGATTCAAATCCACCCCTTCAATATTTGCTTTCCAACCTGATGGAAAGGCAATATCAGGGAAATTATTCGATATTCTTTTCGCTCTATCATAACCAAAAGAATTTTGATTTAAATTTCCAGTTACTAAATCAACTCCGTCAGGATTTAACATTGGTACAATGTAAAGACTAACATTGTCAAACAATTCTCTAGCATCTGCATTTCCAATTTTTAAATTATTAACATAAGCTTTGCAAAGTGCTTCTAAAAACTTCATAAGTAAAGGCGTGGTAATCCATTCATTTGCATGGGTTGAACCAACATATAAAACTTGCTTAGAGCCATTTCCAAACTTTACAACTGGAATATTATTTCCTAAAACCGAAGTACCAATTGTACTTATTTGTAAAAAAGGATAAACTGCTTTTAAGCTGTTCAAATTCATATTTAAAATATTTGAAGTATAACTTATGTCAGTGGGGACAATATTGCTAAATGGTACAATAATAGTTTCTCCTACTTGCAAATTATTGTAATCCGTACGTGGATTTGCAGTAATTATGGAGTTAACTGTGGTGTTGAAATTCAATGCAATAGAATAGAAGGTATCACCAGGTTGTATTGTATATAAGTAATAACCATTTATATAAGGCATAAGTGCGTTCCAAGTTTTAGTTCCTACAATTCCATCTGGCGACAAACCTACGCTTTTTTGAAAATTTATTACAGCTTCTTTTGTTTGATTTCCAAAAATTCCATCAACATTACCTTTTAAAAATCCTAATTTTTTCAAAATGCTTTGCAATAATTCAACTTCTGGACCAGTTGAACCTTGTTTTAAAATATTCATAAAAATCACCCAAAATATATTATGAAAATACTTGTTATTTGTGACAGAATATTATAAAATACAATAATAAAAGGGAAAGTATACCCAAAATGAAGTATCGTTTGGAATAATGAGGTAGAAATGTTAATAGAAAGAGAGTTACAAGAATTAGCAGACAATAAAGAATACAGTAAAATATTTAATTATTTTCATGATGAATATACGGTTATGTTACGAGATTTTTTAGAAAGACATGATATTGAGGTGAAAGATTCAGATTGTTTAATTAATTACATTTATAAAACGAGAGCTTTTATGCCTAAATATTCAACATATACTATACCGATTACAAATGCAATGTACAATGAAGATGTTCCAGAAGATATGAAATTTGCTTTACTTATGAATAGTTATAGAATAGTTAGAAAGGCGTTTAGTGAATAATGAATAAGGATAGAACAGTAAAATTTTTGGCTTACGAAGGAAAAGTTAGTGTTATTTGTTCAAAAACAACAGATTTAATAGAATATATTAGAAATTTGCATGATCTTACTCCAACAACTTCTGCAGCACTTGGTAGATTTGCAACAATTTCTGGAATGATGGGACATACAGAAATAAAAGAGGAAGAAGATAGTTTAACCATTCAATTAAATGGAAAAGGTGAAACTGGTGCTTTAGTTTCAGTGGTTGAAAAAGAAAACAATCAAGTATTTATAAAAACTTATATAGAAAATCCAAGTGTAGAATTACCACTTAAATCAAATGGGAAAATAGATGTTGGAACTGCTGTAGGAAGAGCTGGATACTTAAATATTATAAAGAAAAATAGTGTTACAGATGCTGGATACAATGGACTTGTTCCATTAACTTCTGGTGAAATAGCAGAAGATTTTGCAGGATATTTTGCACAATCTAAACAAACTCCAACAGTTTTAGCTTTAGGAGTTTTGGTGAATGCTAATGGTATCAAATCAGCAGGCGGATACATGATAAACTTAATGCCAGATGCTACAGAAAATGAAATTTCACTAATTGAATCTGCAATAAAAAAAGCACCTTCAATTAGCGAAATGTTAGATCAAGAAAAATCGTTAGAAGAAATTGCGAAAATTGTTACTGGTGATGAAAATATAAAATTAATTGAAGATAACTTAATTATTGGATACAGATGTGATTGTTCAAAAGAAAAATTCCAAAAAGGTCTTATTTCATTAGGAAAAGAAGAAATAGAAAATATAATAAAAGAAGATGGAATGGCAGAAACAAAATGTCATTTCTGCAATAAAACATATATGTTTACTAAGGAAGAATTAGAAAAACTTATAGATTAGAGGTGATGTACAAAGGATGAAAAAATTTGAAGAAGTGCAAATGAATGAAAACAACGAAAAATGGGAAAAAGCTATACATAGAGAAGAAAAATTATACAATCCAACTTTCGGCGCAAAAACTATGAGAACAGATTTTGATAGAGATTATACAAGAACTTTAAATTGTAATGCATATAAAAGATTAAAACACAAAACTCAAGTTTTTTTCGCACCTAAAAATGACCATATATGTACTAGAATTGAACATGTAAATTTAGTAGAGTCTATAAGTCATACAATAGCAAATTATTTAGGGCTAAATTTAGAACTTACTAAAGCAATTGCAATAGCACATGATATAGGGCATAGTCCTTTTGGACATCAAGGTGAACGTATTTTGTCAACCATCTCAGAAAGAGAATATAAGGAAAAATTTTGGCATGCTAAAAATGGATTGCATTTTGTTGAAGATTTAGAGCTTTTAAAAGATTATTCTGGAGTAAAGAGAAATTTAAACTTAACTTATGCAGTTCGTGATGGAATTATTTCACATTCTGGTGAGCCAGATAAATATGGATTAAAGCCTAGAAATGAAGCAATAGATTTGAAAAATTTTACAAAATCAGGTATGTACAATCCATATACTTGGGAGGGCTGTGTTGTTAAAATTGCAGATAATATCTCATATATGGGCAGAGACATTGAAGATGCTATACAAATGAATTTGCTTACTGAGAAAGATGTAGCAAAGTTTGATAAATTAATAGAAAACATAAGAATAAGTAATTCAAATATTATAAATTATCTAGTAGTAGATTTGTGTGAGAATAGTTCTATAGAAACTGGTCTAAGATTTTCTGATGAAGCTCTTGATACTATGTATAAAATAAGAGCCTTTAACAATGAAAATATTTATAAACACGATAAAATAAAGCCAACAATTAGATATTTTACAGTATTAATTAACGAACTATTTTATGCACTTAGAAATGAATTTGATGGAAAAAATACAATAAAAAATTTAAAGAAAATGAAAAGATATTATCCAACGCTTGCTGAAGAATTTACAGCGTGGCTTTCAAATTATGCTATTACAGAAGACAGAGATTGTAAAGCTTATGATAATAAGCTTGTGTATAATTTAGAGAGTTTAGACGATTATAATAGAGCAATAGTTGATTATATGTCTGGAATGACAGATATTTACATAGTAAAAATATATAATGAGCTTATAAATTATTAATAACAGTAAAAACTATAACAAAAGGAGGAGTATATGATATACAAATTTAAACCAGAAGGTGTTTGTTCCAGAGAAATGGAAGTGGATATTGAAGATGGAATTATTAAAGAAGCTAAAATTGTAGGTGGATGTCCAGGAAATACAGTAGGTGTATCTAGATTAGTTGTTGGAATGAAAATAGAAGATGCAATAAAAATATTAAAAGGAATCCCTTGTGGAATTCGTGGAACTTCTTGTCCAGATCAATTTGCAAGAGGTTTAGAAAAAATAAAAGAGGAAATGGCTGGGTAATGGATTTAATTCAGGAAACAAAATTTATAATGAATAAATATAATATTACTGCTAGCAAAAGTTTGGGGCAAAACTTTTTAATAGATAGTGAAGTAGTTAGTGGTATTGTAGATAATGCTGAAGTTTCAAAAGAAGATTTGATTATTGAAATTGGGCCAGGTTTAGGAACTCTTACATCTTTATTACTTGAAAGAGCTGGAAAAGTAATATGCATTGAATTAGACAAAAGAATGGTAAATATCATTACAGATAGATTTTCTTTATATGAAAATTTTGAAGTAATAAACGAGGATGTTTTAAAAGTTCCATTAAAAAGTATTATTGAAGATAATTTGAAAATGCATAATTTGAAAAATGCAAAAGTAGTTGCAAATTTGCCATATTATATTACAACACCTATTATAATGAAATTGTTAGAAGACAGATTAAATTTACAAAGCATTACAGTAATGGTTCAAAAAGAGGTTGCAGAACGTTTAACAGAAACTCCAGGAGGTAAAGAAACTGGAGCTATTACATATAGTATAAATTATTTTGCTGATAGTGAAATAGTAATACAAGTGCCAAATACTTCGTTTATTCCTGCACCTGAGGTAAATTCTGCTGTGATGAAATTAACTTTGCTAGACAAGCCAAGAGTTAGGGTAAAAGATGAAAAGAATTTGTTTAACATTATAAAAATAGCGTTTATGCAGAAGAGAAAAACTTTGGTAAACAGTTTAAAAAATGGTAATATTTTGGATGGCAAAGAAAGCATAGAGAAAATGTTAACAGAACTAAATATAGATTTAAAAGCACGAGCAGAAAATTTAACGTTAGAGCAATTTGCACAAATTGCTGATTATGTAGAAAACACATAAGAGAGGTTGATTAAAATAGAAAAGAGTAAATCAAAAAAAATAAGTAAAACTAATCAAGCTAAAAAAGAAGATAAAAAAATAGTTTGTTATAAATTATTTTTTGCAGGTTGCATAGCGACTTTTTGTTTTCTAGGTTTGATATGCCGATTATCATATTTACAATTTATAAAAGGTAAAGAGTATAGTCAAATGGCATATAATCAACAAATGAAAAACAAGATAATAAGTCCTAAAAGAGGAACAATTTATGATTGTAATGGTGAGATTTTAGCACTTAGTGTAGCAGTAGATACAGTTTCTATAAATCCTGGTAAAGTATGTAATCAAAATAATAAAAAAGTAGATGATAAAATTGTAGCAGAAGGATTATCTCAAATTTTTTCATTAGATTATGAAGAAACCTTAAAAAAAGTATCAAGTGATAAAAGTGTTGTAATTATTTCAAGAAAAGTAGAAACTGAAAAAATTACTGAACTTCAAAAATGGATGAAAGAAGTTGGAATAACAACCGGTATAAACATAGATGAGGATAGTAAAAGATATTATCCTAATAATGATGTTGCTTCTAATTTAATAGGATTTTGTAGTACGGATAATGTTGGCTTGTGGGGAATAGAAGAACGTTGGAATGACACTTTAACTGGTACATCTGGAAAAATTGTTACAGCTAAAAATGTTAATGGTGAAGCTATTTCTGATGAAAATGAACAGTATGTAGCAGTTGAAAACGGAAGTAATATTTATCTCACAATAGATGCTAAAATTCAAGGAATTGCTGAAAAGTATTTAGAACAAGCTGTAACGGAAAATAAATGTACAAATGGTGGAAATGTAATTATTATGAATCCACAAAACGGAGACATATTGGCCATGGCTACATATCCAGACTATAATTTAAATGACCCATTTTCAATTACTCCATTAGGTATACCACAAGAAGAGTGGGATGCTTTACCACAAGAAGAGCAAAGTGCTGATTTACTAAATCTTTGGAAAAATAGAGCAGTTTCTGATTTATATGAACCAGGTTCTACGTTTAAATTAATAACAGCAGCGGTAGGGTTAGAAGAAAATATTGTTTCAACAGATACTGAAGGCGATTTTTACTGTACAGGTTCTTATCATGTCGGAGATAGAGATATAAGTTGTTGGAAAAAAGATGGCTCACATGGAGTACAAACTTTAAGACAAGCACTTCAAAATTCATGTAACCCTGCATTCATGCAACTAGGGCAAAGAATAGGACATAGAACTTTATATAAATATTATGAAGCATTTGAATTATTTTCAAAAGTAGGAGATGATATTGCAAAAGCTTATGAAGGAATTTTCTTTGATGAAAATAAAATAGTTCCAGTAGAGCTTGCAACAATGTCTTTTGGACAGAGAATTACAATTACACCACTTCAATTAATTTCATCAGTTTCTGCAATTGCTAATGATGGTGTATATGTAAAGCCAAGAATAGTAAAACAAATTGAAAATACAGATGAAAAAAGTATAGAAAATGTTGAAGTTCAAGAAATAAGACAAGTTATTTCATTGGAAACTTCTCAAAAAATAAAAAATATGATGCAATCTGTTGTTACACATGGTACTGGTAGATATGCAAAGGTTGAAGGTTATTCTGTAGGTGGAAAAAGTGGTACATCAGAGCCTACAGAAGCTAATGCTGATGAAGGATACGTTGCTTCTTTTATAGCCATTTCTCCTATAGAAAATACACAAGTTGTAGTATTAGTTATTTTATACGATCCTCAAGGTGTATCTCATCAAGGTGGACAAACAGCAGGTCCAGTTGCAGCACAAATATTATCTGAGGTTTTACCATATATGGGTATTCCTGCTGATACTACTGAAACAACTCAAGCGGAAGATAATTTGTCTATTGTACCAAATGTAGTAGATAAAACTGTTGCTGAAGCTAAAAAGATATTAACATCTGCTGGATTTAATGTTCAAATTAATATTTCTGGAGATGAAAATACAACATTAGTTTCAGATCAAACACCAAAATCTGGAATAAAACTTGCAACAGGTGCTACAATTTATCTATATACTGCTGAAAATGAAGCGAGAGTTTCTACAACAGTGCCAAATGTTAAAGGAATGTCAGTGTCTGATGCAACAAATACTTTAAGAGCTGCTAAATTAAATATAACAGTTGAGGGGACAAAAGGAATCGTTGTTTCACAAGAGCCATCTTATGAAACAGAGCAAGAAGTTGGAACTGTTGTACATGTTGTTATAAAAGAAGAATTAAAAGATGGACAATAATTAATTGGAATTATTTAAAAAGTAAATCATATAATTAACCAAGAGGTGAGTTATATGATTTCTTTTTGTAAGATGCAAGCGACGGGAAATGATTTTATTATTATAAATTGTCTAACAGAAAAATTTAGATTTTCTTATTCGAATTTATCAAAGTTTTTATGCAATAGAAAATATGGCGTTGGTGCAGATGGAGTTATTTTTATAGAAAATAGCAATATAGCAGAATATAAAATGAGAATTTTTAATCAAGATGGAACAGAAGCTGGAATGTGTGGCAATGGAATAAGATGCTTAGGAAAATATTTATATGAGGAAGGTTTAGTAAATGTCAAGAAATTTAAGATTGAAACACTTTCTGGAATAAAAGAATTAGAGCTTACAGTAGAAAACAAGACCGTTACTTATATAAAAGTAGATATGGGAAATCCAATTTTTGAATATAATAAAATACCAGTAATTTTTCCAAATGTTATGGAAAAAGAAATAGAGAATTTAAAAATTGAGGTAAATAATAAAGAATATATAGGTTTTCCAATTTCAATGGGGAATCCGCATTTTGTCGTTTTTGAAGATGATTTACAAAATATTGATATTGAAAAAGAGGGAAATGTTATTGAAAATTATAAATATTTTCCTAATAAAACAAACGTAGAATTTGTCAAGGTCATAAATAAGAATAAAATAAAAATGATAGTATGGGAAAGAGGTGTAGGTAGAACTTTAGGTTGTGGTACTGGAGCATGTGCAGCAGCGGTTGCATCAATCTTAAAGAAATTCACAAATAGTGAAATAATTGTGGAATTAGAAGGTGGATTTGTAAAGATAAAATATGATATAGAAAGTAATTCTATAATATTAATGGGAAATGCAGATAAAGTATATAGAGGCAAAATAGATATTTAACAAAAAACGTATATTACATATAAATAAGAAATTTTAGTTAATTCCTACATATATATGTAATATACGTTTTGTTTTTTATTGTTTTATAGGTGTTTTTTCTCCAGAAGCTATCATTTCATCAATTAATTTTGCGATAACTTTTCTTTCGTCATAAGGATATTTTACACCATTTCTTTCAAGATATAAATCGTTGCCAAGACCTGGTATAACAATTATGTCGCCAGGTTCTGCAATAGATATTGCATATCTAATGCCTTCAGTTCTGTCAACAATAATTTTATAAGGTTTACCAGTTGGTATAATTCCAACTTCGATTTCTTTTAAAATTTTAAGTGGATCTTCTGTACGAACTTGATCAGACATAAGTATTGTGTAATCTGCAAGTCTGCCGGAAATTTCACCCATTACAGGTCTTTTAGCTGCATCTCTGTCACCACCAACACCCCATGCACAAATAATGCGTTTTTTTGCATAAGCTTTAACTGAAAGTAATATACTTTCAAGACTAGAAGGTGTGTGTGCATAATCTATTAAAATAGATAATCCTAATTTATTAGGAACAAGTTCACTTCTTCCTAATACTTTTAAATCTTTAAGAGCTGTTCTGATTTCATCAGCTGTAACACCAAAATGTGAAGCTGCTGATATAGCACCTAATGCATTATATACACTAAATCTACCGGGAATACTAGCTTCAATTTTTTCTTCTTTTCCGTTAAAATTGATTGTAAAATCAATAAAAGAATCAGTAATTTGCAAACTTTCTGGATTTGCTTTAATATCTGATGGATTATCAATAGAAAAAGTTGTTATTTTTTTGTTAGGTAATAATTGAGGTATTGTACTTGTTCTTTCATCATCATTATTTACAACACCTAATTTAGCTTTTTCAATTAAGCTAAGTTTTGTTTTAAAGTAGTGTTCCATAGATGGATGTTCTTTTGGACTAATATGGTCTTCACTTAAATTTGTGAATACGCCAACTTCAAAATCACAACCAGTAACACGGTCAAGCATAAGAGCTTGAGAAGATACTTCCAAAATTGCAATATCAACATTTTCCTTAACCATTCTGGCTAAGTTTTCTTGAATTTCTATGCTTTCAGGAGTAGTTCGATCTGTATCATATAGTTTATCTTTTCCTATATATACTGCAATGCTACCAATTAATCCTACTTTATAGCCGTGAGCTTCTAAAATAGCTTTAGTCATAAAAGTAGTAGTAGTTTTTCCTTTTGTTCCAGTAACTCCAATAATTTTTAGCTTTTTAGCCGGATAATCGTAAAAAGCACAAGCGGTTTGAGCTAAAGCTTTTCTAGTGTTTTCAACTGAAATTATAGGAATGTTATAAGTAAGGTTTAATTTGCTTACGTTAACATCTGGTTCAACAATAATAGCTTTGGCACCATTTTCAATAGCTGATGGAATAAATTCTACACCGTTTTTAGTAAAACCATTTATTGCAACAAACAAGCCACCTTCTTTAATTTTGCGAGAGTCTGAATGTATATTAGTTATATCTAAATTTAGATCGCCAACTTTATTTTTAACATTAACTTCTCTTAGTAAATCGATAAGTTTCATATATATGCCCTCCTTATCATTAAGATGTGTTTATTATATAACTAAAAGTATTATTTGTAAATAATAGAAAAACATAATAATATCGAAAAAATATTTAATGTTTATAAAGTAAAAATTATGTAAAAATTGTTTTTGAAAATGAAAAAGGTCAGATTTTTTGCAAACTCTGACCTTTGGTTGTCCCAGCGTAAATATATGCACCTCCGGGATAGGAGATGCTACGCGAACCAACCAGCAATGACATTGACTAAATCTGTGCAAACACAAATGACAATGCCAACTATGAAGATGATTACAAATACCCACCAAAATCTAAACATTAATTCAACTTGTAACTTGAGAAGCTTTGTTAATACTTTGATTATGATGGATAAGGCTATGAAACCTAAAATCACCAACAAAATAATGGTTAAGTCGGACATATATAGCACCTCCCATAATATAAATTTTCAAAGAACTAAATACATTATAACATAAAACTAAAAAAAAGTAAAATTTTCGACAAAAAAGTGTTGACTTTGGTATGAAATAATGGTAAACTAATAATTACTCACTCACTTGTAAAACAGCATAAATTTACAGGTGATAAGATGAGTAAAAAAGTACTTTAAAAATTTTTAAAAAAATATTAAAAAAGTGTTGACTTTAAAAATTAAAAGTGCTATACTAAATAAGCTGTTGGTTGAGACAGACAAAAAGTACATTGAAAAATAAACAATAAAATATCCTTTAAGAGAAACCAAGCGGTAGAAAGTAGAAATACTAAACTACCACAAAAATTTTTAAAAAATGAGCTTTAGCTCAAACTTAATTTTAGATATATATTTTTAAGCATATATCTAAATTTAAGTTTGAGCTAAAGCTCATTTTTTAAAAATTTTTGTGGTAGTTTAGTATTTCTACTTTCTACCGCTTGGTTTCTCTTAAAGG
>JAGAKS010000006.1 GCA_017625465.1 Clostridia bacterium
CATTTATTGTAGAATTTAATTTGCGCTCAATATTTATTTTCATTTATTTCTCCACTTTTATTTTTCTTCATTATATATTTTAAAAAAATATTATTCAATAATTTATAGATAAAAGGCATTTCTTTACGATAATCGGTAAAATCTTTACCATCATTATTAACAAATGTTAAACAAAAAACGAGCTGTTTCTGTTAAGAAATTGCTCATTTTGCTTTAAAGTATTTTTATTTATTCTTCAATAATTATTTTAATCAATTCTGAAACACTTTTAACGCTTCTTGGTGTTAATTCTTTTAACTCTGGCACAGAATCTTCCATACGAAAGCCATTAAAATCTTTTATCATATCAATATCGCTATACCCATCTCCAATAGTATAGACATTTGAATTATCTTCAATTTCTAAATATTTTAATAAATATTTTATTGCATAAGATTTATTAGTTTTATTAGAAATAATTTCTATTGCATTGCTTGATAAAAAATATGAAATTACATATTCTCCGTATTTTTTATTTATATATTCGTTTATATTCCATGCATCTTCTTTGTTTGAATATTTTACATCTATTTTGGTTAAATTTTCATGTTCAAAATCTACTCTACCTTCAAACAAACTACAGCAAAAATGACTAATAGATTTTTCTAAACATAAATCATTTTTTATATCTTCTATTATTTTAGATTCAATAAAAGTTTGAAAAATTATATTATCTTTACAATCTAGTATTATTGCTCCATGGTCTAAAATGGCATAGTCATACTTTAAATTGTATTGTTTTACTTTCTTTTGCAAATCCATAAAACTTCTACCAGTCGCTATAACAAATATATTTCCATTATCTCTAAATTGCTGTACACTTTGTTTGTTTAGTTCTATGTCTTCATCATTAACATAGAAAGTTTGATCATAATCACTTACTAAAACTTTTTTCATTCTACCCTCTTCTCTTTTATTTTCTATATTATATCATAATTTTCAATATGTCGCATTTTATTTCAATTCATTTTCTGCAATTTTATAATCTGGCATATAATTTTCTACTAAGCTCCAAAATTTTTTAGAATGATTCATATATTTTAAATGGCAAAGTTCATGTAAACATACATATTCTATAGCAAAATCACTATACATTATTAACTTTGCATTTAGTTTTATAACCTTCTTATTAGAACAATTTCCCCACGCTCTTTTAAAATTCATGAGCTTATATTCTTCAGGTTTTAAGCCTGTTATATTTATCATCTTTTCCATAATTTGAGGTATTCTTTTTTCAGCTTCTTTTCTATAAAACTTTTCATTTTGCATATATTTTTCTTCTTTTATTTTTCTATCAGATTTTAGAGTTTCTTCTAGCTTTTTAAAAATCCATTTTTTCTTGCTTTCAACTATTTCTATTGCTTTATCATCAGTCATTTTCTTTGGACCTTTTACAATTACTTCTCCATCTCTAATAGAAATATATATATTTCTTCTCTTTCCTCTATCAATTTCATATTCAATTATTTTTCCATTATATTCAAGTTTCATAATTTAAAAATAATACTAAATTGATTTTTAGTCAATTCTTTTTTTGTATATATTGAATTTATCGTATAAATTTTATATAATACAGGTATCTTATATATGGAGGAAATTTATGGATAACATACTTATTAAAGATTTATTTAGAAATTCTGAAAATTATTTTTCAAAAGAAATTAAAGTTTCTGGCTGGATAAGAACAGTTAGAGATTCTAAAACATTTGGATTCATAGAAATAAATGATGGAAGTTTTTTCAAAAATTTACAAATCGTTTTTGATAACTCACTACCTAATTTTGAAGAAATTTGTAAATTTACACTAAGTTCTTCAATTGAAGTTACTGGTATTTTCACAAAAACAGAAAATGCAAAACAAGCTTTTGAATTAAAAGCAACAAAAGTTGAGCTTATAGCTATGTCTGATAGCGAATATCCACTTCAAAAGAAACGTCATAGCTTCGAATATCTAAGAACTATTGCACATTTAAGACCAAGAACCAATACTTTTAATGCTGTATTTAGAGTTCGTTCAGTATTATCTTATGCAATACACAAATTTTTCCAAGAAAGAAACTTTGTATATGTGCATACACCACTTATTACTGGTAGCGACTGCGAAGGTGCTGGAGAAATGTTCAATCTAAATACTTTCGATTTAAAAAATGTACCATTAACTGAAGATGGTGAAGTTGATTTTTCTAAAGACTTTTTTGGAAAACCTGCACATCTTACTGTTAGTGGTCAATTAGACGTTGAAACTTATGCTTTTGCCTTTAGAAATGTTTATACTTTTGGACCAACTTTTAGAGCTGAAAATTCTAATACAGTAAAGCATGCAGCAGAATTTTGGATGATTGAACCTGAAATATGTTTTGCTGATTTACAAGATGATATGGATTTAGCAGAAGATATGCTAAAATATGTAATAAAATATGTTCTTGATAATTGTCCAGAAGAAATGCAATTTTTCAATCAATTTGTAGATACTACTTTACTTGAAAGATTAAACAATGTTTTAAATTCTGATTTTGGTAGAATTACTTACACAGATGCTATAAAAGAACTTGAAAAATATAATGACGAATTTGAGTTTAAAATATCTTGGGGTGTAGATTTACAAACAGAACATGAAAGATATTTAAGTGAAAAAATATTTAAAAAACCTGTTTTTGTCACAGATTATCCAGCTGAAATAAAAGCTTTCTATATGAAACAAAATCCTGATGGAAAAACTGTTGCAGCAACAGACTTACTTGTTCCTGGAATTGGAGAAATCATTGGTGGTAGCCAAAGAGAAGACAACTTAGAGGTATTACAAGAAAAAATGAAAAAACTAGGTTTAGACGAAAAAGACTACTGGTGGTATTTAGATTTAAGAAAATACGGAAGCGTTCCACATGCTGGTTTTGGGTTGGGATTTGAAAGAGCTATGATGTACATTACTGGTATGCAAAATATTCGTGATGTATTACCTTTCCCTAGAACTCCAAAAAATTGTGAATTTTAATATAAAACGAGGCAAATTAATTCGCCTCGTCTATTTTTTTATTCAGCTTCTACTAATTTATTTTGTTCCAATAAACCATTTCTTCCATACTATTTCTTTTTTCGTGCATTGCGCTTGGGGTTGCATTTTCTCCTGGATATCCTACAGCTAAAAGAGCAACTGGTTCTAAATTTTCTGGAATATCATAAGTTTCTTTTAAACTTTCTGGGTCGAAAGATCCAATCCATGTTGTACCTAAGCCTAAGTCTTGTGCTTCTAACATCATATGTGTTGTTACTATACTTGCATCAACAATTCCTTCATCTTTATCATCATATTTTCTTTTCCAAGATACGTTTTTATCATAACAAATTATCATTATTACTGGTGCATTCCAACCATAAGGTGTAGCTTCTTTTAGTTTTTTTAAATTCTCTTCTTCTGTTAAAACCAAAATTCTTTGTGATTGAAAATTAACTGCTGTTGGTGCAATTCTCGCTACTTCTAATATTTTATTAATCTTCTCTTCCTCTATTTTTTTATTTGCAAAATCTCTACAAGAATATCTTTGTTTAGCTAATTCTAAAAAATCCATCATTTCCTCCTATCTAAATGCAATAATTTTTATCATTTAAAAACTTATTTGAAATTATTCTATCATAGTTTTTTAGTAAGTACAATAAAAAAATCACGAAGAATTTTCTGATTCTTCGTGATTTAATATTAATCTTCTAAGCCAAAGCTTATACCAATTGCGCTATTTACTTTTCCCATTATTTGTGTATCATCTATATGCCCTATTTTCTCCTTTAACCTACTTTTATCAATTGTTCGTATTTGCTCTGCAAGTACCACTGAATCAGCTTTCAATCCATTTCCATTTGATCCAATTTCTATATGAGTTGGCAATTTATTTTTTCCTGTTTGAGAAGTAATCGCAGCAGCAATCACAGTAGGACTGTATTTATTTCCAGTATCATTTTGAATTATAAGAACAGGTCTAACTCCTCC
Organism: Clostridia bacterium; assembly: GCA_017625465.1. GTDB lineage: Bacteria > Bacillota > Clostridia > TANB77 > CAG-508 > Scatovivens. The sequence goes on from JAGAKS010000006.1 coordinate 4,022, forward strand.
CTGCTCTGACCCAACCACTGGGCTTAAATCAGCATAGAACATATCTCCTCTTTTTACTACCATAACCTTCACTCCTACTAAATAACATATAGAATTGTTGATATTATTTAATTTCTATACTAGTATAGTTTATGCAAATATTACTCTTTTTGGTATTATCTTTAATTACTAATTTTGTAGGCTTTGCAGTTTGAGTATCTACATATAATTTTCCAAAATTAGGAACATCAAAAACAATATTGTTTTCTTTCATATATGTAGCACTATTACTGTTTTTAAATTTCTCTATAAAAGTGCCTAGAAATAGTGTATTATTTGTCAGTGGTTTATAGTTTTCATATATTTTATCTAATTTAAGCATTGTGTTTTGTACCTTTAAATTATTATCTTTAATCTCTATTTTAAGACCATTTATCTTTCCTTTACTTAACACTTCCAAACTACTATAATCTTTTGAAACATTTTGTTTCATTTTATAAGTATTAGTTGTTTTATTACTTTTTACCGTTACTTCAATTTCTGCTTCATATTCATTTATATTATTTAAAACATAATCAACAATTTTATTTTCATTTTTTATAATTATATTATTTCCAAAAATTGAAGTATTATAATAACAAAATGCAAAAATTATTAGTAAAATTATGACAAAAATCAAAATTATGTACTTCTTTTTCAAAATAAAAAACCTCCCACTAAATTTTATGAGAAGTTTTTACTATTATGTATTTTCAAAATTTCTTTAAATTCTTTTGTGCTTTGTACTGCATTTATTTTATCTCGAATAACACTTGCATTTGGCAGACCTTTTACATACCAAGCAATATGTTTTCTAATTTCCCTAGTGGCAGTATATTCACCTTTCTCTTCTTCTAATAAATTATAATGCTCTAGTATAACATTATATTTTTCTTGATTTGAAATTTCAGGAAGCTTTTCACCATTTTCTAAAAAATATGCAATCCTCTTAAAAATCCAAGGATTTCCAAGAGCTCCTCTTCCTATCATAATACCATCTACTCCTGTTGTCTCAAACATTCTTAAAGCATCTTCTTCATTTTTTATATCTCCATTTCCAATTACCGGAATTGAAACTGCATCTTTAACTTTTTTTATTATTTCCCAATCTGCTGTTCCGCTGTAAAATTCTTCTCTAGTTCTACCATGAACTACTATTGCAGATGCTCCTGCTTCTTCTATAATTTTAGCTGCCTCTACAGCAACAATATGTTCATCATCCCAGCCTTTTCTTATTTTTACTGTAACTGGTTTTTCAGAATTTTTTACAACTTCTTTTACTATTTCTCCTACTAAATCTAAATTTAGTAAAAGTTTACTTCCATCTCCATTTTTTACTACTTTAGGAGCAGGGCATCCCATATTTACATCTAAAATATCCGATATTTGGCTAACCTTTTTAGCAGCTTTTCCCATTGTTTCTGGGTCATTACCAAATATTTGCATAGATATTGGTCTTTTCTCTTTCTCTGCTCTCAACATTTGATATGTTTTTTCATCCTCATAAACAATTGCTTTACTACTTACCATTTCATTACATACAAGTCCCGGGTTACCATATTTTTTACAAATAATACGAAAAGGCAGGTCTGTAACTCCTGCCATTGGTGCTAATATTATGTTATTTTCTAATTTTACATTACCAATTTTTATTTCTTTTAAATACATATCTACTCCACAAATATTGCTCTTTGTCTTCTACTGCTTATGTTTAATAATAGACCTATACAAATAAAATTTGTAACTAGAGAGCTACCACCATAACTTACAAAAGGAAGTGGAACACCTGTAATAGGAAGTAATCCTATTGTCATTCCTATATTTTCCATAAAATGGAAAAAGAATATTCCTGCAATACCTATTGCAACATAAGAACCTATATTGTCTTTTGCTGTTTTAGCTATATAAATTGATTTAGTTATAAGTACAATATATAAAATTACAATACTTCCAGTTGCTACAAAACCTAGTTCTTCACCTATTGCTGAAAATATAAAGTCTGTTGTTTTTGGGTGTAAAAATCCAAGTTGTGTTTGATTACCTTGTCTATATCCCATTCCAAAAACTTGTCCAGCACCGATTGCTAATTTAGATTGTCTAATATTATAACCAGCTCCTCTAGGATCCAAATCTGGATTTAAAAAAACTTGAATTCTTTTTATAGCATGTTCTGGTAACACATAATTATATACAATTGGTATTGATACTGCTACAATTAAGCATACAGCAATAATGTATCTTTTATCAATACCAGATACAAAAAGCATAAATACTACTGCAGTTAAAAATGCTGTTGCTGTTCCATAATCTGGTTGCTTAATAATAAGTAAAATTGGTATAGCAGCAAACGCCAAAAAAATAATTAATTTCCAAAATTTATTTATTTCTTTTTTTCCTCTTAATTGTAGCTTATTTAAAATAAAAGCTAAAAATAATATAACAACTACTTTCGCAAGTTCTGATGGTTGAAAAGTAAAGCTATCACCAATTTTATACCAACTACTAGCTCCACTGATTGGCTCCGTAAATAAAACACCAACCAGTAATGCTATAATTATAATATATGCTAATGAAGAAAATCTAATAATTACGTTATAATCAATGGTTATAGCTAAAATCAAAAATGGAATGCTTATAATAAGCCATTGCAACTGCTTTTTGAATTCTCCATACTCAGCATCTTGAGTTGCAGAAAATAGTGCAAAAGCTCCAATAATTACTAATAATATACTAACTACAAGAACACTCCATTCCACATTTTTAAGTAATTTTTTCTTCATTACTTACTCCTATCTTTTCTTTTTCTTTGAACTAGATTTTTTCTTTTTAGGTTGTGGTTTATTTTCTGAATTATTTTCTTCAACTTTATTAGCTTTTTCTTCCTCTTCAGCTTTTTTTAGTAAATCATCAAATGTTATATCTTCACCATCTTCATCATCTAATTCTGGATCTTCTGAAAAATCTACAACAGGTTCAATCGCTTCTTCCTCTTCTTCTTGCTCAATTACTAATTCTTCATCATTTTCTGCTATAACTTCTTCAGAAATAGTTGTTTTTGTTTCACTTACTTCGGCTTCAGTCTTTTCTTCTGCTACTTCTTCAGTTGTAACTGCTTCTGATGCATTTGTAGCTTCTTCAGGCAATTCTACATCTTCCGGAATTTCTTCTACAAATTGTGTTTCTTCAAGATTTTCAAGTTTTTCTTCATTTTCTTTAGAAATTTCTTCTGGAAGTATAATTACTGAATCCGAAGCATTTTCTTCAGATACTTCTGGCTCTTTTTGAGGTGCTTTTTCTAATTCACCATTTTCATACATTAAAGTACCATCTTTTATTTTTTCAGCCTTAACATCATTTTTTATATTAAGAATTGGAATATTGGCATATAGTGAAGGTGCACCATTTGTGCCATCCGCATTTTCTTGATTTGTAAGCCTTACGTCTATTGATGATTCATCAATTACAATATATTTTTTAATAACATCTATGATTTCTTGCTTCATAAGCTCTAGAAAATCTACTGATACATTTGCTCTATCTTGCATTAGAACTAAATGTAGTCGTTCTTTTGCAGCATCTTTTGATGTAAGCTCTTTAACTTCCGGCTTCATCATTTTATTAAAAAAGTTTCCTAATTTCTCAAACATTTTCTCTCTACCCCTTTTAATTCCTTTGTTTTAAGCTTTTCCAAATAATCGTTTCAATTTAGCGAGAAAACCAGTTTCCTTTCCTGGAACTGTAACTTCAATATTTTCACCTAATAATCTTCTAGAAATTTCAATATAAGCTTTTCCAGCTGGTGCTCTTTTGTTTGAAATTACTGGTTCACCTTTGTTTGTTTGAGTAATTATATATTCGTCATCTGGTACAACACCAATTAAATCTATTGATAATAAATCAACTATATCATCAACATCCATCATTTCACCTTTTTTAACCATTGATGGTCTTAATCTATTAACTATAAGCTCTGGATTTTTTATTTCTGATGCCTCTAATAAGCCTATAATTCTGTCTGCATCTCTAATTGCTGAAATTTCTGCTGTTGTAACAACTAAAGCTCTATTTGCACCAGCAATTGCATTTTTAAACCCTTGCTCTATTCCTGCTGGGCAATCAATTAATATATAATCAAACTCTTCCTTTAATTTATTGGTTAGTTCTCTCATTTGTTCTTCATTAATAGCTGTTTTATCTTTAGTTTGAGCTGCTGGAAGCAAGAAAAGCTCTTTAAATCTTTTATCTTTTATTAAAGCTTGTCTTAATTTGCATTTTTCTTCAATTACATCTACTAAGTCATATACAATTCTGTTTTCTAATCCCATAACAACATCTAGATTTCTTAATCCTATATCTGTATCAACTAACGCAACTTTTTTTCCTGCTAAAGCTAGTGCTGAACCTAGATTTGCTGTTGTTGTCGTTTTTCCAACTCCACCTTTTCCTGATGTAACAACGATAACTTCTCCCATTATTTTCCTCCTTAAACATACTATTAAAATTACTATTTTAATTATACTTTATATATCTTATATTTTTTTTCGTAAAAAGTCAATGTAAAATGAGCTTTTTTTGTAATCTTTTTGTAATATATTTATTTTTTTAAAAATCCGTAGTCATTTATTATCTTTTGTGATATAATACTAATGTTTGTAAGGAGGACATTTTATGAAAGATTTAATAGAAATTAGATGGCACGGCCGTGGTGGTCAAGGTGCTAAAACAGCCTCACTTCTTTTAGCAGATGCAGCTTTTAACACTGGCAAATATATTCAAGGTTTTCCAGAATATGGTCCAGAAAGAATGGGAGCTCCAATTACTGCTTATAATAGAATTGGTAACAAACCAATAACTGTTCATAGTAATATTTACGAACCAGATTTTGTTGTTGTTGTAGACGACACACTTCTTGAAGCCGTAAATGTTACAGCTGGTCTTAAAGAAGATGGAGCTATTATTATAAATACAACCAAGGATGATGAATATTTAAAATCAAAATTAAATAACTACAAAGGAAGTATTTATAAGATAGATGCTAGAAGTATTTCAGAAGAAGCTTTAGGAAAATATTTTCCTAATACGCCTATGCTTGCTTCTATTGTTGCTATTAGTCAAATTATGTCAAAAGAAGACTTCTTAAAAGATATGGTTGCTTCTTTTAAACACAAATTTGCTAAAAAGCCTGAAGTTATTGAAGGTAATATGAAAGCTTTAGAAATGGCTTGGGATCAAATAATTAAAGTTGTGTAAAGAAAGGATTTTTAATATGACTGAAAATGAAATTAATTCAAAAACACCATATCAAGATTTAACAATTGCTGGTAATATTTATCAAGCTGGAAATGCAAAAGAATTTAAAACTGGCGATTGGAGAAGCGTCACACCAGTTTACTATTCAGAAAAATGTAAACAATGTGGTCTTTGTTGGCCTGTATGCCCAGATGATGCAATCCCAGTTAAAGATGGTGAAAGAAAAGATTTTAATTATGATGCTTGTAAAGGATGTGGCGTATGTGCTAAAGTATGTCCTTTTAAAGCAATAGAAATGAAATAGAAAGGAACTAAAATATATGAGTATAAGAGAACGTTTAAGTGGTAATGAAGCTGCTGCAATAGCTATGAAACAAATTAATCCAGACGTTGTTGCCGCCTTCCCTATCACTCCTTCAACAGAAATACCTCAATACTTTTCTACATTTGTAAGTAATGGTACTGTTGATACTGAATTTGTTGCAGTTGAAAGCGAACATAGTGCTATGAGTGCTTGTATTGGTGCAGAATCTGCAGGTGGAAGAGCTATGACTGCTACTTCTGCAAATGGATTATCTTTAATGTGGGAAATGATATATATAGCTTCAAGTTTAAGACTTCCTATTGTTATGTCTTTAGTAAACAGAGCTGTTTCTGGTCCACTTAATATTCATTGTGACCATTCTGATGCAATGGGTGTTCGTGATAGTGGATGGATTCAACTTTTTTCAGAAACCAATCAAGAAGCTTATGATAACTTAATTATGGCTCACCAAATAGCTGAACATAAAGATGTTCTTTTACCATTAATGGTTTGCCAAGATGGTTTTATAACTTCACACTCTATTGAAAATATTGAACTAATTGAAGATGATAAAGTTAAAGAATTTGTAGGAAAATATAAACCTGAACATTATTTATTAAATGACAAAGAACCAATAGCTGTTGGACCTTTAGATTTACAAGCTTATCTTTTTGAACACAAAAAGCAACAAGCAGATGCCATGAGAAATGCCAAAAAAGTTATTTTAGAAGTAGCTGAAAAGTTTGAAAAAATGACAGGTAGAAAATATGGTTTCTTTGAAGAATATAAACTTGAAGATGCTGATATTGCTATTGTTTGTATGAACTCAACAGCAGGAACTGCAAAAGCTACTTGCGATAAATTACGCGAGCAAGGCATTAAGGCTGGTGTTTTAAAAGTTAGAGTATTTAGACCATTCCCTGCTGAAGAAATTGCAAAAGCACTTTCAAAATTAAAAGCTATTGCAGTTCTAGATAAAGCTGATTCTTTAAATGGTGCTGGTGGTGCTTTATTTGAAGATGTAACTTCTGCAATGTTTATAAGTAAAGTTCAAATTCCAACAATAAATTATGTTTATGGAATTGGTGGTAGAGATACTACTGTACAAGATTTAGAAAAAGTATATAATGATTTAACTCAAATCGTTAAAACTGGAGATATTCAAAATCCGTATAGATATTTAGGTGTAAGGGGGGAAAACTAATGGCATATAATTTAAAAGATATAATCGAAAATCGTCCATCAAGACTTACATCTGGACATAGAATGTGCGCAGGTTGTGGTGCTCCACCAGTTACTAGAATGATTCTTAGAGCTGTAAAACCTGAAGACCATGTTGTTGTAGCAAATGCTACTGGTTGTATGGAAGTTTCTACTTTCATTTATCCATATACAGCTTGGACAGATTCTTTTATACATTCTGCTTTTGAAAATGCAGCAGCAACACTTTCTGGTTCAGAAGCTGCTTATAAAGCTATGAAAGCCACTGGAAAATTAGATGAAAACAAAGTTACTAAATTTATCGCTTTTGGTGGTGATGGTGGAACTTATGATATAGGTATTCAAAGTTTATCTGGTGCTATGGAGCGTGGACATGATATGCTTTATGTATGTTATGATAACGGTGCATATATGAATACAGGTATTCAACGTTCTTCTGCTACACCTCACTTTGCTGATACAACAACTTCACCAGCTGGAACAAAAATTCCTGGAAAAATGCAACCTCGTAAAGATTTAGCCAAAATTATGGCTGCTCATCATTTACCTTATGTTGCACAAACAGCTGCTTATTTGAATTTTAAAGATTTGTATGAAAAAGCTGAAAAAGCTATATATACTGAAGGACCTACTTTCTTAAATGTTTTAGCTCCATGTCCAAGAGGCTGGGGTTATAACACAGAAGATTTAATGATTATTAATAAATTAGCAATAGAAACTTGCTACTGGCCTTTATATGAAGTAGTTGATGGTGTTTATAAGATTTCTTATAAACCAGCTAAAAAACTTCCAATTGAAGAATTTTTAAAACCGCAAAAAAGATTTAAACATTTATTTAAACCAGGTAATGAATGGATGATTGAAGAATTCCAAAAAGAAGTTGATAAGAGATGGCAAGAGCTTTTAGATTTAGAAGAAATTACAAATAAAGTAAAAGAAAATTAAAACAAAAATGAGATTTAAGTTATAACAATAACTTAAATCTCATTTTTTCATTACATTAAATTTTATTAGTCATTTGATTCTGGTGCTTCAACTGGACAAACTCCAGCGCATGTTCCACAACTGATGCAAACTTCTTCATCTATAACGTATCTATCTTCTCCTCTTGCAATACATCCCATTGGACAAGCTCCTGCACATGCTCCACAACTAATACATTTTTCAGAAATTTTATATGCCATTTCAAAATTCCTCCTTAACTATTTGTATTATTATATTAAATTATTATTCTTTTTTCAATACTTTTTAATTTATTTGCATAATCTTTTTGCAATTTTTTTTACTTTACGCATTGCTTCTTTTTCATCTAAATTTGTCATTTTTCTGTTTTGCATAACTATTTTTCCATCAATCATAACCTTTGCAACATCTGCACCATTTGCTGAATACACAATATTAGCACACACATCATTTTCAGGGCATAAATGAATTTTATCTGTTTTTATAAAAATAATATCCGCTTTTTTTCCTACTTCGATTGTGCCAATTTCTTTATCTAATCCTAATACCTTTGCACCTTCAATAGTTGCCATTTTCAAAATATCATAAGCTGTAATTGAAGTTGGTTCCATTGTATTTACTTTTTGCAAATATGCTGCCGTTTTCATTTCTTCAAACATATCAAGTGTTGTTGTACTTCCTATACCATCTGTTCCAAGCCCTACATTAATTCCATTTTTTCTAAGATTAACAACATCACAAATACCAGAAGATAATTTGCAATTACTAATTGGATTATGTGCTATACCACCTTGTAAATGATGATTTTTTAAAATTTCTAAATCTCTTTCAGAAATATATACTCCATTTGCAAGTATAACTGGAACATCAAAAACACCTAAATCAGCTAAATACTCTGTACTAGATTTATCATATCTTTCCTTTACAAAAGTATCTTCTTCAACAGTTTCTGCTAAATGTATATGTATTCCTGTTCCAAGCTCTTTAGCTATATCAACACATAATTCAATAGTTTCTGGACTACAAGAATCTGGAGAATTTGGAGCTACATATATTTTTATTCTACTTCCTTCTACATTGTATTTTTTAGCGAACGCTTTGGTTTTTTCTAATTTTCCATTTATAGCTTCATCAGTAATTGTCCATCCAATTACTGCTCTTATTCCAGTAGCTTCAATAGCTTCTATGCTTTTTTCCATTCCAAAATACATATCATTACAAGTAGTTGTACCAGATTTTATCATCTCTAAAAATGATAGATATGAATTCCAGTATATGTCCTCTGGAACTAATTTATCTTCTACTGGAAAAATAGCATTTTCTAGCCAATCCATAAGCTTTTGATCTGCTTTATAGCCTCTAAAAATACTCATAGCAGCATGCGTATGAGTATTTACTAAACCTGGCATTATAAGCATATTTTTAGCATTTATCTTTTCACAGTCTTCTTCTATTTTTATATCTTTATCTATTTTTTCTATTATATTGTCATTAATTAATATATCATTTTTTTGAATATTGGGTGTATCTCCTACCATGTCCAATACGTAAGCATTTGTTATAAGTGTTTTCATCAATATTTATTCCCCATCTTTTGTGTTTAATTAGTACTAAATCTGATTGTTAGCATTATTTTTTTCATCAACTTTTTCAAGTCTTTCTAAGTTTTCTAATTCTTTTAAATCTTCTTCATTTTCAACTTCTAATTTTTCATCTTCTACTGCATCTTTAATAACTACTACATCATTTACAGAATGCTTTTTATAGTAGGTTTCATCACCATCTTTATATTTTACTCTTAAAACTTCTTTTAAAGTTTCAACTGCAGAAACTTCTCCTGTACCTTCTTCTGTTTTCACAATAGCACCTATTTTAGGAAGTCTTTTAAGTTTTTCTTCATAAACATTTTGCTCATATTTTAGGCAACACATTAATCTTCCACAGTTTCCTGAAATTTTTGATGGATTTAAAGATATGTTTTGCTCTTTTGCCATTTTTATTGAAACAGCTTCAAAATTTCCTAAAAATGAACAACAGCAAAGTCTTCTACCACACATACCATTTCCATCAATCATTTTTACTTCATCTCTAACGCCTATTTGTCTAAGTTCTATTCTTGTTCTAAAAACAGCTGCTAAATCTTTAACTAACTCTCTAAAATCAATTCTTCCATCAGCAGTAAAGTAAAATAAAATTTTGCTTCCGTCATATTTATATTCAACATCTACTAACTTCATTGGTAGATTATGTTTTTCTATTTTTTCTTGGCAAATTTTTAAAGCTTCTGGTTCTTTACTTTTAAATTCTGCCCTTGTTTCTTCGTCTTTTTCGGTAGTAATTCTAATAACTTTCTTTAGTGGTTCATTAACTTCATTGTCTTCAACTTCTTTTTTAGGAATAACTACTTCTCCATATTCCTCTCCCATTGAAGTATCAACAATAACATGCATTCCTCTTTCTAGCGGTAAGTTTTCTGGATCAAAATAATATATTTTTCCAGGACTTTTAAACCTGATGCCTGCAACTATTTTCATTTAACTTCCTCCCACATTTTAAAAACTAATCTATCCATGCTCATATCAAAATTTGCATTTGCTTTAAGTCTTGTAGAACACTCATTTACATGCTTTATACATTCTAAATATTCTCTTTTTTCTTTTGCTAAATTAAATAAACAAACTATTAAATAATCTAATATTTCATTTATATTATCTTTGTCGTAAATTATTTTAGCATCTACCATTATATCTATGATATCTTTTTTTGACAAGTCTTTTAGAAAATTTTCTATAAGTAAATATTTGCCACTATTTTCTTTTAATTTAATGGCTTTTCCTATACTTCCACCAAAAGATTTTAATAAATTTTCTGTTAAATCTTCATAACCTAAAATTTCTTTTGCAAACTTACTTAAATTTTCATCTGAAATATTTTTAAATTTGATAGTCATGCATCTTGACTTTATAGTATTTAATAATAAATTTTCATTTGAAGAAATAAGTATAATTGTAACATATTCTGGTGGCTCTTCTAAAGTTTTTAATAAACAATTTTGAGCTTCTTTATTCATCTTGTCTGCATCATTTATAATATACACCTTTTTGTTGGAGATTATAGGTTTTTCAATAACTTTTTCAGTAATATTTCTAATCTCATCAACTTTTATTGTTGTACCTTCTTCATTTAATATATAAAAATCAGGGTGATTATTGCTAATAAAACACGTACATGATTTACACGTACATGTTTCATCTTTAGTATTATCACATAATATATTTTTGGCAAATTCTTTTGCAATAGCTTTTTTTCCTATTCCATCTGTACCTAAAAACAAATACGAATGAGAAAAATTATTATTCTTTGTACTATTTGCTAAATATTCTCTTATCTCATGATTTCCAATAATATTTTTAAAACTCATCTACTTTTCCCCATACATCCAATGGCCAAAATCTAAATATTACTATACCTTCTACTTTTTCTAGTGGAATACAACCAAATTCTCTACAATCCGTGCTTTTAGTTCTGTTATCTCCCATAGCAAATATGTAACCTTTTGGTACTACAAAATTATTAAATAGTTTTTCTTCTGTAACAACATCATCACCTAAATAATCTTCTTCTAAAATTTTACCGTTTATATATACTTTGTTGCCTTCTATTCTAACATGTTGTCCCTCTGTTGCAATTACTCTTTTTATAAAACTTTTTTTAGTTAACTCTAAACTATAATATACAAATCTGTTAAATAAACCTTCTGGCTCTTTGTCATATATAGCAACTGGGTTTGATTGATCTACTTCCCAAGATTGATATACCTTACTTGGTCCTTCAAATGTAATTATATCGCCTACTTCAGGAGCTTTTTTGGTTATTCTATGAGTTCTGTTAAGAATCAATCTTTGACCATCTTTTAAAGTTGGATACATTGACCTTTGTTTTACAATAGTAGGTGTTCCTATAAAATATCTAAAAAGTAAAGCCAAAACTAAAGCTATTACTATACAATATATCCATTCTAAAATATTCTTTACGTTTTCGTTCATTGCTAACCTTTCTAAAATTATTTATCGTCTTTTTTACTTGTTTTCTTTGATTTGCTCTTAGCTAATCTTTCTTTTTGATTTTCTTTTAAATTTTTTTCCATTTGAGCTAAGAAATTCATATCCATTCCACTATCGCCTAAGCTTATATCTTCTTGTGTTTCATTTTCTTCTGGCATAAATGAAATTTGCTCAATTTCTTTGGATATTGCTGGTTTTTTCTTTGTATATTTTTTATGTGCTTCTTTTAATTCTTTATCTTTATTGTCTACAACAAATCCTGAAAAATCATCTGCTTCTGCTGTCTCTTGTAGTTTCTTCAATTGATTCATAAAACTTTCAGCATCATCTTTATCTGGCTTAATTGGTCCTTCGCTTTCAATATCTTCTACTGTTGGTGTTTTAGGAGTAATATTATAATCTTCTTCATCTAATGCTTTTATTTTATCATCTATATCATATACTGGTTCTGTAAAATCTTCTGGTTCAGAATAATCACTTTGCATATTTCCTACTCTTTCAAGATCTCCTACCATATCTAACATTGCATTCAAATCATCCATTTTGTCTATTTCTTCAAGTTCACCATTTAATTTGTCTGTATCAAAAATCATTGTTGATGAAAAATCATCTACTTCTTGTGGTTTTTCTTCTGGAATTTCTTCTGGTTCATAAGTTTCTACTGCTGGTTCTTCTGTTTCAAAAGACAACTCATTATCTATATCATTATTAAAAGTAGATTCTACATCTTCACTACTTGAAAATAGACTTACATCTTCATCTTCGTATTCGCTCTCTTCTACTAAATCTTCTGGTTCAATATTATCATCACTTTCATAAGCTTCTTCCGTATAGTCTGTATAATCCGTATTATCATCAGATAAATCAGTAGGAAATTCATCATAACTTTCTTCTACTGGTTCCTCAACATATTCCTCTTTTACTTTTACTTTCTTTTTTGGAGCTTTTGATTTCTTAGGTGTTTTCATTTTAGGAGCTTTTTCAGCTGCTGTATCCATTTTATAACCTATAAATAAAACTCCTACAATTAATACAGCTCCAAGAATTAATATTCCAATATTTCCCATACTCTTTTTCCTTTCTTTCTCTTGTATATTATACTTTTTTAGTTGGTATTCTTATAACAACTTCTGTGCCTTTTCCAAATTCGCTTTTGATATCTATTCTACTATCATTTTTATCTAGTATTTCTTTTGCTATTGACAAACCTAAACCGGTTCCACCCATTTCTCTAGTTCTAGCTTTATCTACACGATAAAATCTTTCAAAGATTTTATCTAAATCTTCTTTTTTTATTCCAATTCCATTATCTATAACTTTAATGTACGCATCATTATATACGCAACCAATATAAACCTTTATAGTTCCACCTTCATTTGTATATTTAATAGCATTCGTTAAAATATTTATTATAACTCTCTCTATACCACTTTTATCAGCATAAACCATTGGAACATCAGCAGTAACAAAACATTCTCCTGTTTGCTTTTTCTTATCCATTTCTAATTTTAAGCCTTCAAAGGTGTATTTTACAAGTTCACCTAAATCAAATTCTTTCTTTTCAATTTTCATCTTAGCTGTATCATATCTTGAAAGTGTAAGTAAATCTTTTACTAGATGAGACATACGATTTGCCTCAGAAAAAATTCTATTTAAGAAATTAATTTGAAGTTCTTTATCAATATCGTTGTTATCTATAAGTGTTTCTGAATAACCTATTATTGTAGTGATTGGTGTTTGTAATTCATGTGATACATCTGCAACAAATTGTTTTCTCATACTATCAAGTTTTACATGTTCTGTTATATCTTGTATAACCACGATTACACCAGCCGGTCTATCATTTTCGTTTTTAAATGGAGCAAAAAATAAATTTATAGCTCTATCATCAACATTAACTTTTTTCTCTGAAGAAGTCCAATTTTCTAGATATATAATTTTTTCCATATTAATATCTACATTAAACTTTTCAAATATTTCTTCAAAAGTCATATTGTCATCAATATTTAAAAATGTTTTAGCTGCTGGATTTATATGAATAATTTTTCCATCAATATTAAAAGCAATGACACCATCTGTCATATGAAGAAGAATGGTTTCAATTTGATTTTTTTGTCTAGTTACTTCATTTAAATTTTCTTTTAACTCTGTATGCATCAAACTAAATGTATCAACTAAATCATCAATTTCATTATGTCTTTTCGTTTTTGCTGAACTAATTAATTTATTATCCGCTTGTTCTTCTTTTGTTATAAGCTCAGCACTTTTTACAAGTCTAGAAATTGGTTTTATAATAACTTTTGATATAAAAATTCCTAAAGCAAAAACCGCAAGAACAAATATTATCGAAAAGAAAATTATTACATTTCTAGCATAATTCATTTGGTTTAATGTAAGTGTTTTTACATCTTCAATTGTCATCATTTCATTAGTTATTGCTGTATTTATACTATTTATTTCATAAATAAAAAACACGCCTAATGAAGTTATTATTAAGATGCCAAGAATCATAAAAATCATAACTATTTTTGTTTGTATGCTTCTTAACATGTTATTCTCCCAATATACATTTATGCGTTTTTATTATTATATACAATTATTAAAATTTATTCAAGTAATTTATCAATAAAAGTAAATAAAAAAACGAAGATTAACAATATGTTTCTCTTCGTTTTTCATATATTTTTAACTCTTATCTGTAACGTAGTATCCTACGCCTCTTTTTGTTATTAAAATCTTTGGATTTGCTTTATCTTTTTCAATTTTATCTCTAATTCTATTCATTGTAACATCTATTGTTCTAATTGCTCCAACATATTCTTCATATTCCCAAACATCACGAAGCAACATTTCTCTAGTAACAACTTGACCTGGTTGACTAGCTAAATATCTAAGAACATCAAATTCTTTTTTAGTTAAGTTAATAACTTCTCCTTTAACTTTAACTTCAACTTTCTTTAAGTCTAAACTTAAATCTCCAACTTTGATGATGTCATTTTTATCTTCTTGCTTTGAATTTTGATACATTTCCATATTTGTATTAAGTTCAGCTTTTCTTAAATTAGCTTTAATTCTAGCCATAACTTCTCTGATTTGGAATGGTTTTGTAATATAGTCATCTGCACCCATTTCTAACCCTACTATTTTATCTGATTCTGTATCTTTTGCAGAAACCATTAAAATTGGCATGTTTGCAATATTAAGAGCATATCTAATTTTTTTGCACACTGAAATACCATCTAATTTTGGTATCATGACATCTAATAAAATTAAATCTGGTTTTTCTTTAAGTGCCATATCAACAGCTGTAATACCATCTGTGGCAACTAAAGTATCATACCCCTCTTTTTGCAAATTAAATACTAATAAATCAACAATATTTGGTTCATCATCAACTACTAAAATTGTTTTTTTATCTTTTTCTACTATATTTTCCACTACAAAATTCCCGCCTTTCGTTATAAAAATTAGGATTTCTATTTACAATTTACTTTATATCACATTTATTTTAAGAGTACAAGTTTTTTTTCAAAATTATTTCAAAAATGTTTCATTTGTCATACGAAAATTTCTATATTATGAACTTTTCCATTATCTTCTAAAAATATTTTTCTATTTTCTGCTTCCACTCCATCAGCTATAATTCTAGAAATTCCAGTATTTTTACCGATTATTATTTTTTACTTTAATAAGATACATACTTGTTTTATATTTGTACTTTATTTCAAACTCTTTCCAAGATTTTGGAATACAAGGTGATAATTCTATAAAATTATTTTTAATTTTAAATCCTAAAATAAATTCTACAATAGCTCTATAGTACCAACTTGCAGCACCTGTATACCAATTCCAGCCACCCCTGCCTTCTAATCCTTTAGCCGAATAAACATCTGCTGGCAATATATATGGTTCTAATTTAAAAATTTTACAATCCTCTTTGGTTCTTGTATGATTTATTGGACAAATCATTTCAGCAAATTCTACTGCTTTATCTCCAAAACCTAATAATGCTTCTGCAATAATTAACCATATTGCAGCATGAGTATATTGTCCACCATTTTCTCGTATACCTGGTAAATAATCTTTAATATATCCTGGGTTTATTTCGCCATTTTCAAATGGTGGATCAAACAATTTTATAATTTTGTTTTCTTTATCCACTAAATAGTTTTCAGCACTCTCTATTGCAATAAACTTTTTATCATTATCACCCGCACCAGAAATTACAGACCAACTTTGACATAAACTATCTATTCTACATTCTTTACTATCAATTCCACCAATAATTTCTCCATCATCTGTTATAGCTCTTTTATACCATCTGCCATCCCAACCAACTGTATTTAAATTTTTCCTTAAATTTTCTTTTGCTTCTTCATAAAAATTAGCTTTTTCTATATCTCCTTTTTCTCTACAAATTGGAATAAAATTACTTAAAATATCATATAGGAAAAATCCAAGCCACACACTCTCTCCTTTTCCTTTAATTCCCAAATTATTAAATCCATCATTCCAATCACCTGTACCAATTCTTGGAAAGTTTTCCATCCCGTCTTCAAATACTTTATCAATACTCCTAATGCAATGTTTATACAAACTTTCTTTTACATCACTTTTATAAAAAGTTGAATATCTTTCTTGTTCATTCTCTTTTAATACTTCACCTTTTAAATATTCTATTTCTTCATCCAAAAAGTTTTTATCACCAGAAAACTCTATATAATCTATAACAGCATAAACTAGCCACAAAAAATCATCTGAAATTCTAGTTCTTATTCCTTTTTTAGTTTCCTCATGCCACCAATGCAAAACATCTCCTTCCAAAAATTGATGTGCAGCAGCATTTATAATTTGTTCTTTTAAAAGATTTTTATCTATATATTTAATTCCCATACAATCTTGAAGTTGATCTCTAAAGCCATAAGCGCCACCAGATTGATAATACCCCGTTTTTCCCCAAAGTCTACTATTTATGGTTTGGTATGGAAGCCAACCATTTATCATAAAATCTAGCTCTTTACTTGGAGTTTTTATATTTAAAGTTCCTAAAATATCATTCCATTTCTCTTGTACATTCTCTAATTCTTTATTTGCATTTTCAATATTAGAATAATACTCAATAGATTTTTGAATTCGTTCTTCACTACTATTTTCTCCCATCATAATTACAAAATTTTTCTCTTCAAAAGCAGCAAGTTCTATTTCAAATTCTATACCTATACATGAGTTTTTGCACAAACCACTTTTAGAATTTAATTTTTCAAACAAAGCATTTGGAAATTTTACACTTTCGCCTTTAAAGAAATTCTCTTTTTCACCCGTAAAGCTACTTATTTTCAAATCACTTGAAACATACATTATTTTGTCTTTAAATTCTTCCTCTGCTAAAATATTTTTTGCAAGTATTATATTTCCTATTTTAGATATAGAAATATTGCCATTAGTTCTTATTTCATCTTCTCCTAAAACTGGTTTTATATAATATACAAGTTTTATCTTTCTTTTTTTACTTAAAGTATTTTTTATTCTAAATTTGTTTATTTTAACTTCTTCTTTTTCAGGTACAAAAATTTCTAATCTTTGAATCAAATTATCTACACTATTATCTAAAGTTGTATATCCAAATCCATGAGTTATAGTATAGGCTTCTGAATTAGGATTAATATTATAATTCAATGTCCAAGTATAATTTTCATCTTCGTCTTTCAAATAAAAGATTTCTGATGGAAAATCTACCAAAGAATTATTATTCCATGCCGTTAATTTATTTAATTTACTATTTTTTTGCCACGTATATCCACCCAAATTTTCAGTTACTAAACTACCAAAAAATTGATTAGTTAAGATATTACACCATACTGCTGGAAGAGTATTGCCATTATACAAATTGCATACATACTCTTTTCCGTTTTTAGCAAATCCACCATTACCATTATAAAAATCTAAATTTTTATTTTCTTTATTTTCATTCGTTGGTAAAGGAAGATTTTCTATTTTTCTAAAAACATGGCTCACATTTATACTTTTCAATTTTTCTTCATTTTCTTTTAAGAAAGTATTTATTCCACCTTTTTTACTATCAATAACCACTCTTGCTTTAAACTCTATACTTTCTATTTCTTCTTTTAAACTATTACTTTTGTCAATTAAAAATATTCCGCCATTTGTATTTACTAAAAATTGTAACTGCTTATTAGAAATAACTTCTTCTATACACTCTCTAACATATTTTTCATACACATTACTTTCTTCGTTATAAATAACCAAATCAATTTTTATATTTTTAGCTCTATAATATTCAAAACATTCAATCAATTCTTCAATTACATATATATCTTCCATATTTCTTATTTTTACAAAAACTATCGGTAAATCACCAGAAATACCGTATTTCCATAAATCATTTATTCTATATGCCATACTGAATTTATTAGATTTTAAATAATTAGGTTTTATAATATATTTTAGCATATTTTGATATTCCAACAATTTCTTTCCGCTTATTTGTAAATATTTAAGTTCTTCTTCATTTCTAAGTTTTGCAAGTTCAAAAATTTTAGAAATTTCTTCTTCACTTTTTAATTCTTCTAAGTTTTGAACAATCTCATCTTTATCTTCAGAAACATTTATAATTAGTGATATTGTTATTTTTTCTCCACTAGATACTCTTACTCCTCTTTTCATTGCTATTATTTTATCTACTGTAATTTTGTCATCATTAGAAAAATGTTTTTCCTCTTCTATTTGAAATGGTACATCTTTTATTCCTCTACTATAATATTTTTCTTTATCTATTTCATATTCAAAATCCCCAATTTGTTCATTTTCTGTGTATAAAGTTGTTCCTAAAAACATAGCACTATCTGTTCTATTAAAATTTCTCTTTAAAATAATATAATTATTTTTTTCTTCTAATTTCATAAACAATTTATTAAAAGCAGGATGCGAATATTCTTGCATTGCATTCGATAAAACTGGTTCAAACTCAGAGACAATCTCTAAAATTTCAGAAGTTTTTCCCATATTTTCTATTTCTAATCTTCTAATTTCTACTGCCTTATCTGGATCAATTGTTATTTTTAAATCTAGCTTTAAATTCCCATCTTGTTTAGAAAAAACTACTTGATCTGGTGCAAAAAGTACATTTGCATTTTCTTCTGGCTTGATTATTTTTCTATTTCTAATATTTCTTACATAAAAGAAAATACCTTGTTTTAGCTCTGAAGTTTCTTTGTAATTATTTATTAAAATATCATCATATTCACTTTTTCCTTGTCCATTTTCATCAATTGTTATTTTATAATGTTCATTAGATAAAACATGAATATCGCTAACAATTAGATTTTTTTCAAGAGGAACTCTTTGAGCATATCCACTATCTAAATTCTCATTTAAGTTTGTAATTTTTTCCTTTTTCTCTTTTGTAATTATCATATTTATCGGCATTTTTTCTTGCAATAAGATATCTGTAGCTTCAATTTCTGGATTATTATTAAAACGAGTTTTCAAAATATTATCATTCAAAATATTATTTATTGAAAGTAAAATTAAGCCTTGATGATGTGCCATATATGTTTTTACAACTTCTTTTTCTTCTCCATTTTTTAACCTACTTTTAGTGTAATCAATAGATTCATAAAATCCATATTTTCCGCAATGCACCTTCATATTCTAGCCATTCTAAATTTTCTATTCCTAACTTATGACTATCTTCTAAGCTTAAGAAAGTACTGTATGGAGAAACTACAAAATCATTTTCCAAACCTCTTTTAAATCCAAGCCAAGGAATTCCAAAAGCTTTGTATTGATAATTATTGTTTAAATCTCTCAAATTGAAAGCAGCTTCTGATATTCCCCAAGGTAGCTTCAAATTTTTAGCATATTCAATTTGGCTCATAATAGCAAATTTACTTGATTCATCTAACAAACTGCCTTTATATCTTTTTAAATTTATATTTGGCATTAAATATTCAAAAGCTGTACCAGACCAAGAAACCAATCCCTTATATTTGTTCAAACTTGTTAAAGTTCTACTCAAATTATACCAATGCTTTACAGGAATATCTCCTTTACTTATACCAACTAAACTTGCTTGTCTTGCCTCAGATGCTAAAAAATCATAATAAGAATCCGTAAGTTTATTTTCCTCTAAATTGAAGCCAACTGAAAGCAATTTATTTTTCTCACTATATAGATATGAAAAATCTGTATTATCTATCAAATTCGAAACATTTTGTTTCAAATTTTCAACATCTGATTTATTTTGATTTTCTATTAAAAATTGCTTTAATACATACAAATATCCAACAAAATTACCACTATCAACACTAGAAACATAGCGAGGTATTAGTGGTTCTAAAGTTTTAGTATTATACCAGTTATATAAATGACCATTCCATTTTGATAAATTATTAACAGTATCTATAATTTTTCTAATATAATTTATACACTTTTTATAGTTTATATAGCCTAAGTCATAAGCAGATATAACTGCTAAAAGCTCTAATCCAATATTAGTTGAAGATGTTCTATTTACAATTTTCTTTTCCCTATCTTCTTGATAATTATCTATCATTAAATAATTATTTTCTTCATTTATGAAGTCTTCAAAAAAGCTCCAGGTCTTTCTACCGATATCATCTAAATATTTTTGATCTTCTTTACTCCATACGTATTCTTCTTTATTTTCTAAACTAATATACCATGCAAATATAGGAGCAATTATCCATAAAGCACCAATTACTTTAAAAACTACCGTACCTAAAAATAAAAAAACGATTCCAAGCAATATATTTACTTTCATTTCAAAATAATAAGAATTTAAATCACTTATTTTATTTTTTTCGCCATCTTCTGCTGTCACCCATTCTAACATTTTACATTTATGCATTTTACGATATAAACTTCTAAAAATAGCATCCATGTTTTTGTAAGCTTCATAAGGTAAAAAGGCTAAACTAAAAAGTATTCTTGTAAAACTTATCACTATATTGTTTTTATCATTAGAAAACTTTTTATCTGCATATACTGCTCCTTCAATATTGCTTTCTTTGTATATAACATAATTTATTAAATCTAAGATATATGAAATAAATATACTTAAAAGTCCAAGTAAAAGAAGTTTATAAGAAAGATAATAACTAAAATTACCGGCAATAAAACTCAAAACTAAAAGCGCCAAACTAGAAAAACAGATTAAATTTCTACGAACATTATCAAAAATTTTAAATTTATCTAAAAGTCCTAATCTTTTACTTTTAATCCACGGAACAACTTGAATATCTCCTCTTGTCCATCTATGATTTCTCATAATATAAGGATAATAACTAATAGGAAATCCATCTAACAAAATAGTATCACTGAGTAGCCCACATCTTAAGAAATTTCCTTCTAGCAAATCATGACTTAAGATGGTATTTTCCGGAATTTCTCCTTCTAGAATTTCATTATATACATCAACATTATAAATTCCTTTTCCAGTAAAAATTCCTTCACCAAAACAATCTTGATAAAGGTCTGAAATAGCATTAGAATATAAATCTATTCCGCCTTGCATACTATATAATTCAATAAACAAACTCTTTTTAGAAAGTGCTAAATCTAATCCTATTCTAGGTTGCATAATTCCATAACCAGAAACTACTTTTCTATTTTTAATTACTGGTTTATTTAAAATGTGCTCCATTGCACCAATAAGCAATCCAGCAGTACCTAAGCTAAGATTTGTATCTCCATCTAATGTAATAATATATTTTATATTAGGTAGTTCTGCTTTAAAATTTTCAATTGTATTTGTAGCAAAATTATTTGGTATTTTATTTTTTATATATAAATTAAAAGTTGTAAGTAGTCCCCTCTTTCTTTCCCAACCTATATATGCTTTTTCACATTCATTCCAAGTTCTTTTTCTATACAAAAAGAAAAATTTATTACCATATTTTTGATTTAATTTTTCTACTTCTTCTATTCCAGTTTTAATTACTTCTTCATCAAATTCTGTTTCTTCTTGCTGTTCCTCTGAGCAATCTCCCAAAAGAGCAAAGTATATATTGTCTAGCTTATTTGCTAAATAATATACTTCTAATTTTCTTAAAACTTCTTTTACTTTTGCCTTAGATTTTACAATAGTTGGAATTACTACAAAAGTAGCTGCTTCTTTTGGCAATTTCTTTTCAAAGTCCATCTTAGGCAAAACTTTAGGCTTTTGAACTTTACTTAAAATATAATTTGCTATTTTTATAACTATTTCAGATATAGGAACAATACTTATCAAAGCAAAAAGTATAGTAATTAAAACACTTCTTAAATTTACATATATTTTCATTGCAAAAACAAAATCAATATATAAAGAAAGCAATATAACACCGGAAACATATAATCTAGCCTTTTGCTCTTTCTTAATTTTTAGTATTTTTTTGCCTTCCAACTCTTCTTTTAAGTCATAAATTCCATCATCTACTAAATAGTAACCTATATGGCTTTTCTTTTTATCTATTAAATTCTCTGATTTTTCATATCTAGTACAAAACTCAATAATTTTTTCAGCAATGTATATTTCTGATACCCTATATTTTTTTGCCAGATTTTCTATAATACCTCTATAATAATTCTTGCTTTTTTCCTCCATATTTGAATATACACCAGCAGGATCCATTTTTAAAATTTCCTCTGCACCACTGATTTGAGAGAATAATTCTCCAAAATTTATTCTTCCTATTTCTTTTAAACTTTTTATACTATTTCCTATGGTTATTTTTAAACTTGCAATATAAAAATGCTCTTTTTGAACAATTTCTGTTACTGTCATTCCGTAGTTTAGCTACTTCGTTTTCTAAAATTTCTTGATACTCTATTGCATTTTTTCCGTATCTTTTTAGCTTATATGACATATATTCAATAAATGCATATTTAGGTTCTTCTCCTAGAAAATTTACTTTTCCATTACTTACAAATACTCTATTTTTTTCTTCCTTATTTTCAATAAGTCTTTCAATAATACTTTCTGCTTTATATTTTTGCATTTGTGAAGAATATATTTTTTCGCAAATCTCTCTAATTTGACTAATAAGTGCAATCTTTAAAAATATGCCAATATTCCAGATTTCATCCATGCTCAATAGTTTTTTCTTTTGATATGCTTTTAATACTAAATCTATTGTTTCAGTATCTATCTTACATTCTGTAAATCCTACAATTTCTGCAGCTAACACATAACTTCTTGCAAAACCTTCGTATTTTCCATTACTAAGACCAATCATATTTTTGTATTTTTTTAAAGTAAGTTCTTTTTGTATACTTTTTACTATTTCTTCTATAACATAAAAATTATCTAAAAGCCACTCACCAGCTGAATGTATTTTTATTCCAAGTTTTATATGTTTATTTAATAATCTGTATGTTTCCAATATTTTTTCATAATCCTTTTTAAGCATTGGAATTGGATAGGTGTCTTTACTAGAAGAATTTTTTATGTTATGGCTTGAAGCTAATTTTTCCATATAACTAGATAATTGATTTTTGTCTAATAAAGCTCCTGATATATGCAACTCTCGATATTTTTTCATACAAACTCCTCTTAAATTATTTATAATTTTTAGTTAGTTTTGACAAATGCTTGATTATTTATGCTAAATTTTTCTTTTTCGTTGACTAATTTTTTCATTATAGATATAATAATTTTGAAATTTTATACGAGGTGAAAATTATGGATGATAATAAAATTCCAAATAAAAAAACAAATTTTGGAATATCTACTATACAATCAATAGCAATGCGTAATACTGATAAACTTCAAGAAATGATGAGAATGGCCAAAGATTTCTATGGTATGACTAATGGAACTAAAGAGGAAAATGCACAAAACTTTCACAAGGAATATGACAAAGAACAAAAAAAATTGAAAAATAAGAATATTAACCAAAATGATGGTCCACAAAAATAGGATAGGAGGAACTATGCAAATGACTTATGAAGATTATGCTAATTTAGCAGCTGAAATGAATATTTTATTTAGATACATAGATGATGATTTAGTTGAAAAAGTTCCTCAAAAAATTATTGAATTTTTTCAAGATATTGCATCACCTACTTTTAGATCTAAAATAGATCCACGTTTTCCACTAGATGAACAATATCTGCTTCCTTCTACTGAATTAATGCTTACTCTTTTATACCGCCAATATTGGTGCACAGATGAAGAACGTGCCGAATTAGATAAATTGCTGATTGAGCAACAAACAATAGAAGATCAAAAAAATCAAGCTAGTTTTGATAATATTTTCAAAAAAATTGAAAGTTCAGAAAGTGGCGAAGATTTATTTGTTGCAGAAACACCTAGTGAAAACTTACCAACAGTAGCTTCTAATAATCAATTTATAGAAAAATTAAAAGAAATTTTAAATCAAATTACAGAATTATTTAAAAAGCTATTAAAGCGATAAAAAATCCCTATGTAAAATAATTTTACATAGGGTTATTTTTATGCCCAAAATTCAAATAAATTTTTCCAAAACACTGATATATCACTTCCAAAGTTACTTAAAAATACGCATTCTGTTGTTAAACTAATTGGAAGCATTATAACAATAGTTGCTATACATAAGCTCATTACTATTTTTCTTTTTGTATTATTATTTTCATCTTTTTCTGCCCATTTTAGTAATAATATTACTGCTCCAATAGAAAGCATCAATTTAAAATCTATACTATATGCTTCACATATACCACCGAAACATGTATTTATAATTATGGCCAAAATAGAAATTATAATTATTAAATTTATAAACCACTTAAATTCTTTATTCTCTGTTTCTTTCAAAATGTGACTTTTAAACAAATATACCCATAAAATTGGAAGTGCTACAAGCCCGACAAGTCTATTTTCATAACACATTTCATTTATTGCTACTAATGATGTATCTACATTTGCAAAAATAAACGGAAACTTTAATGGATTTATCGTAGGCAATCTAAATAAATATTCAGCAAATCCCGCATATATTTTTCCAAAAGTTACCAACATACATGAAGCTAAATTTAGTCCAGTAAGTTGATATGTTGCACCAAAATCAAAAACATTATCAAATCGCACATAGTTTAAAATCATTTGAAAAATAGCAAAAGCTCCAAGTGGTACAACTATAAAAATTGCATCTATCAGCTTCTCTTTTGTGCTTAAATTTTTCATACTACATAATAGAAAAAATAGAATTATAAAATAGTATATAATTAAATTTGGTTTTGATAAAACTATTAAAGCCGTAGTTATTCCTAGTAATATAAGCTTTGGTATTTTAAGCTTTTTACTCTCATACATGGATATTGCTAAATTCAAAGATACAAGTATAAATGCAATACCTGAGCTAACCACAATATCGTACTTTGCACCACGAAGTAAAGTTAGTATATTAGATGCAAATAGTATAGCAAAAAATCCAAAATAAAAATTACATAAAGATATATCTTTTACATATCTTTTTATTAATTTTCTATATAAGAAGTACAATGCAAATATTGCAATACATAAATATAGCATATTGAATATATAACATTGTAAATATCCACCTGTTATAAGCCTAAATGGTAATATGCTTGTAAGCACTGGTGCAATTCCAAAATAATTATAATAATTTCCATTATAATATGCCACATCATACAGGTATGGTATGCCCTCATCATCTCTTTTGATATAATCATACGGATTATCCATATTTTTTAATTCTTCTGATGGTTCTTCTAGTAATTTTATTTGACCATGAACAATTGCTTCAGTTTGCATAAAAATTGAATTGCTTTTATCTATATCTTCTGGTTTTATAAATAAATCATTTACTCCAAATTGCCATATCGTATAAACAGCAATCATACTACAAAAAACCAATAAATTTAAAAGAAATACATTATTTATACTTTTAGAATTATCATCATACTTTTTACCTAAAATGTCTTCTTGCTTTAATTTTATTATAAATGCAGTAACAATAAAAATAAGTAATATTCTAACTAAATTTATATTAATATTGGGGTGATTTAAAACTATTCTCGTAAGTTCCAAGTCACTTTCCGTAATACGTTCAACCGTAATACTTTTACAAATAGTATGTGTGTCAAAATTTATATATTGCTTATCATTTTTTAATATTATTTTTGGGTTCATTTCGATTTGCCCACTACTACCTGTATAAGTATAATAAGGTAAATATGTTACTTTATCAATTAGGGGTTTTTTATACTCAAAATTTATACTAGTGACTCTACAATCAATTTTAGGAATTGTTACTTCGTTATCTTCCAATATGTATTCTGGCTCAATATTTAAGTTTCCTATAATCAGAGTTCTAAAAAATCCATAATTACAAATAAATATTTCTATGCATAATGCAATTAAAATTGATATTAATACTATTTTATATTTTTTCATTTTTCTACCTTTTTCTACTTTTTACTCATTATATCATTAGTTGTCCAAAAAGTATATATAAAACAAAAAATGCAAAAATTGTATTTTTTTGCAACCTTTTTACTAACTAAATGTGTCTAATATATGTAAATAAGAATTTAAGGAGAAAATACATTGAACATATTACTTTTAGATAACGATATCAATTATTGTAAAAATCTTATGAATGCCATAAGTACTTTAAACCAAAATGTAAGAATCTCTTTCATAGCAAATAGCTTTAAAGAGATTCTAGATACTTTTAATATAGATATTATTTTAGCAGATTACGAATTCTGTAATGGTACACTTGAAAACAAATTTAGTAATTCTACAATTATATATTTATCAGAAAATTCTAAAAATGATACTATTTGCAAAACTAATATCGATTTAATTATAAAAACCTTAGAAGTACATACTAAACATATTTCAGAAATCTTATTAGAAAAATCAATTATTACTCAAATAAATTTTTTAGGTTATGATTTTTCACTTTCTGGTACGCAACAATTAATTAGAGCACTTAAAATTTTATACAGCTCTAACGAAAATTACTATACCACAAATTTTGAAAAAACTGTTTATTCTCAAATAGCTGAAGAATTTAATATTCCACTACGTACTCTAAAAGGCAATATCAGTTATGCTACTAATAGAATGATAGATAATTGTGATAAGAAAAAATTATATTCTTATTTAGGATTTGCTTATTGCAAACGACCAGGTGCAAAAACAGTTATGTGTACAATATTAGAAAAATTAAAACTTCAATTGTAAGTTATTTTTCTAATATTATATCTATAACTTTGCTTTTTCCATAATTATATTTCATATACAAATTTAGTTTATCTATATCTTTAGAATACTTTCCTAAATCACAAATATATGTTACAGTATTTGAGTAATCATTTATTATTTTCAAGAAACATTCTATGGTTTCGCCATTTTCATTTTGCAAAATTATACTGTTAGAATTGATAATGGTTCTGTTTATATCTTCATTAAATTCTAATACTATTTCAAAAGATAAATCATTTAATTTTGCAGTTACACTTTTTAATTTTTCGTTTGGACTACTTTTATAATATTCACAAATTCTATTTTGAAATTTTTCTTCTAAATCTACTACAAAATTCCATTTTCCTTCAAAATATTTTCTTTGACCATTTATCATAGCTGAAAATTTTTCTATTGATATATTAATTTTTTTAGAAAGTGGATAATTCTTGTTATAAATTACTTGATAAGTAGTCTCATAATACCAAGTTCCGTCTTCATTTTTCAAAGGTTTTGTAGAACAAGTTACTCCGCCACTGCTATAATCTGAACCATATATATTGTTTATGTCCGTAGCAATTCCTAATGATAAAACATTATAATTATTATCAGAAATATTATAAGTTTCTAATTCTAAATCTTTAATTTCTATGTCACTATTAAAATCTAATACATAAGAAATATACAACAACTTATCGTCAATTGCTACTTTATCTACTTTTATTCCAATATCATTGTTATATATAAAATCCGTATTTACTTTTTGAGGGTAATCATTTAAAATAGCTGAATTTACTGCATTGCTAGAAGACATTTGAAACATTATAATCTTCTCTTTTAAAGTATTTATAACTCGACCAGCAAAAGTAATACCTGAAGTTATTAATATTATTGCAAACAAAAAAGCCAACAATTTTGTAAAATGTTTTGTTTTATTTTCTTGCTTATTAAGTTTTTCTCTAACTCTGTGTAAAATACATTTTACAGTACCTTCTTTCATTCCTAGCAATTCGCAAATAGCTTGAATTGTATAATCATATTTATAATGCAAAGCAACAATAATTTTCTCTTTATCATTTAAAGTTTTAAGCAAATCTTCACTTACAACTTTATTTTCTAATTTATCCAATTCATTTTCTTTAACTTCAACATTAGTTTGCAATTTCTCTATCAAATTTGATTTTCGTTTTCTAGCTTTATATATGTTGTTGCATTCATTTATTAAAATTCTAACAACCCAAGTTTTAACATATTGTGGCTTTTGAATTTTGTCTATATGTTTATAAAATTTAATTAAAGTTTCTTGAACCGCATCTTTTGCATCTTCTGTATTACCTAATTTTACATTTGCAATGTTATATAAGTCTTTTTCAATTAATTTTATTATTTGTTCATAAGCTCTTTTATCGCCCTTTTGTGCCTTTTCTAGTACCTCTTCCACTTTGCTCCCTCTCACATTATGTTTTATAAATCATATCACTTGATGTCTAATTTATCAACGAAATAAATCGACAAAACAACACTAGTGATTTCAATCTTTTTCAATCTTTTGTTTACAACTAAACTGTGCCATAATAAAATTAGAATACTTTCGTTTTATGTGCTTTGCACATTTTTATATATTTGATAAATAACATAGCTAGTTTCAGTATAGCCGTGTTGTTTATATAGATAGGATGCTTGCGTTTTTTAGAAAGGAGTCTTTTTAATGAAAACATTTAAACGCAACAATTGGTCACTTGGTATTGCCTTTGTATTGGCACTTTGCTTGGTTATTCAGCCTTTGGCAGTTTTTGCCGCTGATACCAGCTCTGACGTTTTTGAAAAGGTCACAGTTGCTGAGGAAGCAGCTCTTGAGGAAATGAATCTTAATCTTTCTATCAGCTCTGCTGATGAAACAGTTCAGCCTCGGGCGCATATCAGTTACTATCCGAGTTCTGGAGCAAGTTCTGGATATTTTTCCGGTGCACTTAGTGATGAAGCAACATACAGCAATCTACCTTCAGGTACAATGAAATTTTCATATTCTATGTCTGGGGGAACTACATGCTATTTGCGTTTCTATCATCCATCTTATCCAAACGGTAACTACGTTTCAACTGGTCCATTAAATGCAAATGACTATACAGGTTCAGGAAGTATCACTTTACCCTATTCTGGTAAGTATCAAGTAGTGGTATATAACCCAAATGGAACCAGTACTTCAGAAATTATTTATGCTTTTAATCTTTACAGAGATTAATCATTAACTTGATACCATATAAACTTTGTTAATTGCAAGCATTCCTATCACAAAAGCGAGCGCTTAAAAACGCTCGCTTTTTCTATTCTTCTATAATACCTTCAAACAAATCTTTTTCTTTTAATTCTAAATCTAAAATGTAATCATAAATTATATGTTCATTTGAATTATTCAATATATAATTTTCTTCTCTAGCCGTATATAAAAACTCTTTATTTAAATACATATTTGTAATTGTATGCTCAGCATTTTCAAATTCTAAAACATAACAATCTTGATTATTAATCTTCTCTATTCCTTTATATTTAAATTTATAATTATTTTCATTATCCAATAAAAAGTCTAATAAATTATGATTGTTTATATAATTTGGTTTCAAATTTTCATTTTTTATTCTTTTAATTATATCATCTTTTAAAATATTATATTGATATTCTATATATTTATTATAATCACTTACAAAAACAATTGGCATTCTTTCTCCATTTTCATCATACTCTTGAACAATACCAAAATTCTCTTTATAATAACTTTTCTCTTTCAATTTTCCATTATATAAAGTTGTCAAAATATATTCTTCATAATCTACATTTTGAATTTTAGCAATAAAATATTGTCTAATTATAAAATCTTTATTTAAAAATATAATTAGACAAATTATAAATATACAAATTAATACAACAATAAATTTACTTATCCTATTCATAGCTTATTTTATCATTTCTAGTATTTCTTTTTTTAACTCTTCTACTATATTCTCTTGTTTTATTTTTCTAATTATTTCACCTTTTTTAAACAACAAACCTTCGCCACAACCACCTGCAATTCCTATATCTGCCTCTCTTGCTTCACCGGGTCCATTAACAGCACAACCCATAATGGCCACTGTTATATCTGCATCCAAAGTTTGTAAAAATTTTTCCATTTCTTTTGCTATTGGAATTAAATCATACTGTATTCTTCCACAAGTTGGACATGAAATAAGTTTTGCACTATTTTTAAATAAATTGCAATTTTTCAATATCTCTTTGCAAACAGGAACCTCTTCTGTTGGATCATCTGATAAAGAAACTCTCATTGTATCTCCAATTCCTTCTCTTAGCAAAATTCCTAATCCTATACTTGATTTAATTGTTCCAGAAAAAACTGTTCCAGCCTCTGTTATTCCTAAATGTAACGGATATTTAAAAACTTCGGCAGCTTTTTCATAAGCCTCCATACACATATCTAAATTTGATGCTTTTAAAGAAATAGCTATATCGTAAAAATCTAATTTTTCTAAAATTTCTACATGATGTCTTGCACTATCTATCATAGCATCACTACATGGTTTTCCATATTTAGCAAGTAGTTCTTTTTCTAAGGAACCAGCATTTACACCAATTCTAATAGGAATTTTATGTGCTTTGCAGGCTTCTACTACTGCTCTTGTTTTTTCTTCATCTCCTATATTTCCTGGATTGATACGAATTTTATCTACTCCAGCTTCTATTGCTGCAAGTGCTATTTTATAATCAAAATGAATGTCTGCAACTATTGGAATATGAATTTTTTCTTTAATTTGTTTTATAGCTTTTGCATCTTCAATATCTAGGCATGCAACTCTTATAACTTCACAGCCTACATTTTCTAATTTTAAAATTTGATTAACTGTATCTTCAACATTTTTAGTTTTTGTATTACACATAGATTGAATAACTACTTTATCTTGTCCGCCTATTTGTACATTACCAACATAAATTGGTCTTGTTTCGGTTCTTTTATACATATTATTACTTCCCTTCGCACTAAAATACTTTTTAATTATATCATAGAATATAATAATTATAGTGAATTTTCTGTGAATTTTATTCTACTATATCTCGCTTTAATAGATTATTTTTTACTATTCCAAGACCTATATATTTGCCTTCTGAATATATATTGTATAAACCATCACTTATTTCAAAAGTTAACAATACACCATTTAAAAACAACTCTCTTTTTCTTGAATTTAATTCCATTTTAGGAAGTTCACTAAAAATTTCTTCCATTTTCCATATCTTATAATTTCCTTTTTCTAACTCTTCAAAAGTATAACTATCTTCAATTTTAAATCTATCTACAACTGTTCTAGTTAAGCTACTCATATAACCGCACTGTCCCTAAGGCTTTTGCAATATCTTCGCACAAAGTTCTAATATATGTTCCTTTTGAACAACTAACCTCAAACTCTATTTCTTCATTTAATTGCAATAACTTTATAGAATATATTTCTATTTCTCTTTCAGGAATTTCTACTTTTTCTCCATTTCTTGCGTATTCATATAATTTTTTGCCGTTGATTTTTATTGCTGAATAAATTGGTGGAATTTGTTTTTGTTTTCCGATAAAACTATTTAATACTTTTTCGACTTTATCTAGGGAAATATCTATTACAGGCTTTTCCTCTACTACTGTTCCCTCAACATCTCCTGTATCTGTTTTTTGACCCAATTTAATTTTAGCAACATAAGTTTTATTGTGTTCTATTAAATATTTAGAAAGTTTTGTTGCATTTCCAACAAGTATAGGTAGCACACCTGTTGCCATTGGGTCTAGTGTACCTGTATGACCTGCCTTTTTTTCATTTAATACTTTCTTAACCTTAGATACTACATCTTGTGATGTAAAATTTTTAGGTTTATTTACTATAATTACACCATTTATCATAAATTTTTCCTTTTTACATTTACTTGTTTTTTCTAAATTATTATACCATCTTATACAAAAAGAGTAAAGAAATTTTAATTTTAAAAACATACGTTCTTTGACATGACTTCTAATCCATGTTATACTATAATAGTAAGGTTTAGTTTTTTACAAAGGAAGGAGATAATTTATGGAAAAAAATAAAAATTTAGAGCAAGTTTTAAAGTATTTACCAAAAACTACAATCACATATCATCAAAAGCAAAGTTCCGCAATGAATATTCCATATATTTTAAAAGTTAAAAATTATAAGAAATTATATTTAAATGAGCAAGAAATTGGTACACTTACTCAAGAAGAACAACTTATACTACTTAACTCAAATAATAGTGATCCAACATATACACCTAGTACAACACTTGCTGGAATATTTAAAGCTAGAGAAATAATGAAACGTTCTGAAAATTCTACTGATGCTATAAAAAAATGTAATTCTGTTTTAATAGATTTAAATAAAGCTTCTTTTCAAAAAAGATCTAGTATAGCAAATGTAATATCTCAAAAAAGGGTACATGCAAATTTGTTAGAATATTACTTAAAGATTGAAGAAAAAATGAAAGAATATGAGATTAGTCAACAATCTTTCTTCGCTCCACTTAGAAACTTGAAAAATAAAATTTTAGAAAAAATAACTAAAAAACCATATACTGCTCCACCTTGCACACAAGATGAATTAGATCGTGGACGTAAAGAATGGGAAAAATTTAGAGAAGAACAAAAAGCTTCTGATTCTATTTCAAATGAAAAACTTTTAAAAAGATATAAATATAATTCTAACTATTCTAATGGAGAACCTTTCTCATTTCTATATAATTCTCCAGAATTATCTGCCTTAGATGAAGAATATACAACAACCAATATCGCACTTCAAATTTTAGATGGAAGCGCATATAAAAAAGCTGAAAATGCTTTAAACCGCAATCCACATCAATATATAAAAAAAGTAAAAGCTTTAGGAAAGCAAACAAAAAAAGAGAGATGACTCTCTCTTTTAATTTATTTTAAATTTTTTTTTACTTCTGCTAAAATAGCTTTTTTAGCTTCTTCTAGTGGCATTTCTAAAGTACAACCTGCAGCTCTAATATGTCCGCCACCGCCAAACATCATACAAACATCTGCAACATCCATATAGTCATTTGAACGAAGTGACGCTTTAAAAGCTCCATCCTCTCTTTGATACAAAAATATTGATACTTCAACTCCAGTAATATTTCTACCGATTTCAACTATACCATCATGGTCACCTGTTTCAATACCAATTTTTTCATCATCTTCTTTAGTCATATATGTAAATACAACTTTTCCATCCTCTAGAAATTCCATTCTTTCCATACATAATTTTTGAGCTTCAAATTTTGTTTTTGTTGTAACTAACATTGACTCTCTATATATTTTAGAAACATTTACACCTTTGCTTAAAGCCCAACCTGCAAATTCAAAAGTTTCTGTAGTTATTCCAGAGTTTTTAAATCCGCCTGTATCCGTTATAATTCCTGTAAGTAAGCATGTTGCAATATCTTTTGTTATATCAATATTTAAGTATTCCAAACTTGATACTAATATTTGAGCACAAGCTGGAGAAACGTGATTTACGATATTATAATCTCCAAACATTGCATTTTTATTATGATGATCAAATTCTGCTGTAACTTTAGCACTTTCAAAATATGGAATATATATGCTATTTACTCTCTTGATATCTGGGCAATCTACAACAATTGCCATATCATATTTCTCAAAACTTGCCTCTTTTTTTATATTTTCAATCCCTGGTAAGAAGGAAAAATTAGCTGGATATTCTTTCATTAGCACTTCAGCTTGTTTTCCCATATTTTTAAGTGCAAGACATAATCCTAAACTACTACCTATTGCATCACCGTCAGGATTTTCATGAGCTAAAACTACAATAGTTTCAGCTCTTTCTATTTCTTTTAATATATCATCTAAAGTCATAAATAATTTACTCCTTTTTCCAATCCTTACTAATATCTTTCAAGATTTCGTCTATTTTAGAGCCATATTCTATACTTTCATCAAATTCAAATACAAGCTCTGGTGTTGTTCTAAGATTTACTTTTTTAGCTATTCCACTTCTAATAAATCCACTAGATTGCTTTAATATGCTTAAATTTTGTTTTCTGTTTTTTTCATTTATCATACTAACATAAACTCTTGCAAATCTTAAATCTGGTGTAGTTTTTACTTTTGTAACACTGATTAATCCTGTTAAATGTGGATTTTTAAGTTCTGTAGAAATAATAGTGCTTATTTCTTTTCTAAGCTCTTCATCAATCTTACTCATTCTACTATTTTTTGTAGGCATTATTTAACTTCCTCCATAACGTATACTTCTAATTGATCTCCTTCTGCAATATCATTAAAGTTTTCAATTTGAAGACCACATTCATAACTTGTTCCAACTTCTTTAACGTCATCTTTAAATCTTTTTAAAGAAATTAGTTTTCCGTCATGAATTACAATGTTGTCTCTAATTACTCTAATACCAGCATTTCTTGAAACTTTACCTGTAAGAACATACGCACCTGCAATTGTTCCAACATTTGAAACTTTAAATGTTTGTCTTACTTCAGCTGTTCCTATAACTACTTCTTTATATACTGGGTCTAACATACCTTTCATTGCAGATTCTACATCATTAATAGCATCATAAATAACTGAATATTGTTTAATTTGAACATTTTCTTTTTCAGCTATTGTTTTTGCAATTACTTCTGGTCTTACATTAAATGCAATTATAATAGCATTTGATACTTTTGCAAGGTTAACATCTGTTTCTGTAACACCGCCAACATTTGAGTGAATAACTTTAACTTTTACTTCATCATTAGAAAGTTTTTCTAATGATTGTTTTAAAGCTTCAACAGAACCTTGAACGTCTGCTTTTACTATTAAGTTTAGTTGTTTTAAGTTTTCACTTTCAATCTTACTAAATAAGTCATCTAATGTAACTACTGAAGATTTAGCAATTTCTCTTTGTTTTTCTTCATATCTTCTCTTTTCGATTAAGTGTTTAGCTGTTTTCTCATCTTTTACTTCATAGAAAGTATCTCCAGATTGAGGAACTGTAGTTAAACCTGTAATTTCAACTGGTGTAGATGGCCCAGCAAATTTTACTTTTTTACCTTTATAGTCTTGCATTGTTCTAATTCTACCAATTGAAGAACCAACTATAATTGTATCACCAATATTTAACTCACCTCTTTGTACAAGCATTGTAGCAACTGGTCCTCTTGATTTATCAAGTTTAGCTTCAATAACTGTACCTTTAGCTTGTTTTTTAGGGTTAGCTTTTAATTCTAACATATCTGCTTGTAATAATACCATTTCAAGAAGATTATCAATACCTTGTTTCTTCTTTGCAGATATTGGTACATATATTGTTGTACCACCCCACTCTTCTGGAACTAATTCATAATTCATAAGTTCTTGTTTTACTTTATCTATATTTGCATCTGGTAAATCCATTTTATTTACTGCAACTATAATTGGAATTTCTGCTGCTTTAGCATGGTTAATAGCTTCAACTGTTTGAGGCATAACACCATCATTTGCAGCAACAACTAATATTGCAATGTCTGTAATCATAGCACCTCTAGCACGCATACTTGTAAAAGCTTCGTGTCCTGGTGTATCTAAGAATGTGATATTTCTATCATTTATTTTTACTTGATAAGCACCTATATGTTGTGTAATACCACCTGATTCACCTTCAATAACATTTGTGCTTCTAATAGCATCAAGTAAAGAAGTTTTACCATGGTCAACGTGTCCCATAACAACTATAACTGGTGGTCTTGGTGCTAAATCTTCTTCTCTGTCTTCTGTTTCATCTATAAGTTTATCTTCATCAGTAACAACATTTTTCTTTGTAGCATTGATTCCATATTCTTGTGCAATTAAATATGCTGTATCGAAATCAATTTCATTATTTATTGTTGCCATTATTCCTAATCCTAGTAATTTTTTTATAACATCACTACTTGTA
The DNA here is from genome assembly GCA_017625465.1 of Clostridia bacterium. Lineage (GTDB taxonomy): Bacteria > Bacillota > Clostridia > TANB77 > CAG-508 > Scatovivens. The sequence continues at coordinate 40,037 of JAGAKS010000006.1, forward strand.
ATTTTCATTTCAGCAGCTAAATCTTTTACTGTAATAGTTTCAGGAATTGCAATTTCTGTTAATTTGAAGATTTTTTGTTTTATTCTGTTTTCTTGTTTATTAGGTTTCTTTTTGCTTCTTCTACCTCTTTCTGTGCTTAAATCATAGTAGTCAAGCATTTCACCTTCGTTAAACATATTTGATAGTTTATTTTGTTTCTTTAAACTATTTAATTTATCACTATCAAAATCTGCGTTTCCACCTTTTCTATTAACTTTCTTAGGTCTATTTTCATCTTGTTTTTGATTTTGTTTTATTTTATCTTTTACTTTATTTCCGTACTCTCTAGTATTTTCTTTTGAAGTAATTTCTACTTCCATAATATTTTTGATTTTTTTATCAATTCCTCTATCATCTAAATTGTTTCTTCTCTGAGGACGATTTCCATCTCTTCTTTGATTATTAAAGTTGCCATTTTTATCATTATTTCTGCTATTATTTCTATCTGGTCTTCCATTTCTTTCAAAATTCTTTGAGCCGTTTTTTTCAAATTTTTCATTATTTGTTTTAAAATTATTACGTTCAACTTTCTTGCTTTCTTTTACATCTACTTTTTCAACTTTTTCAGTTTTTTCTACTTTTTTATCTTCAACTACAACTTTTTCCTCTTTTTTTGGTACTTCAATATCAGCCTTAGCTGTTTTCTTAGGCTCTTCTTTTTTTCCAATACCAAATAATTCACTTACTGTCATAGGTTTTGTTGGTTTTTCCCTATAAACAATATTGTAGTCTTTATTTCTATTTTTTTCTATAAACCCTACATCGTTTTTTCTTTTTTGCTCTTTTCTTTTTCTTTCTTCTTCTCTTCTTTTTTCCTCTTCATCCTCGTTGATGATTACAGCTCTTCTTATAATAACTGGCTCTTCATTATTTCTTTCTTTTTTGTTTTCCATAGATTTTGTTTTTGCAACTCCTTTAATCAAATTTTCATTTTCTTTTTTATTTTTATTTTCCTTCAAGCATTTCACCTCCACAAATTTTTTCTAATATCGCTTTGGATAAATTCTTGTCTTTTATTCCAATAATAGCTTTGTTTACTTTTCCAATTGCATTACTATTATCAAAAATGGTTCCATATATTTTTATCATTACTTTTTTCTCTGCACAAATTTTTTCAATTTTCTGCTTAGTCTTTTGTGAAGTATCTTCTGCTATAATAACAAGTTCAATTTGATTTTTTAAAACGCCTTCAATAACTGCCTCTGTACCAGCAGTTATTTTACCTGCTTTACTACATATTCCTAAAAGGCCATAAATTTTATTTACCAATAATTACACCTCTTATGCTTTCATAAATTTCTGGGCTAATCTCTTTTTCTAAGATTCTTTCAAGTTTTTTTGATTTTATAACTTTATTTAAACAATCCTCACTTTTACAAATATATGCACCGCGACCATTTTTCTTTCCTGTTAAATCTGCTTCAACATTTCCTTCTACGGTTCTTACTACTCTAAGTAATTCTTGTTTTTCTTTTTTCTCATTACAAGCCATACATGTTCTTGTAGGCTTCTTTTTTACTTGCACTAAAATCACTCCTTATTCTTCTGTTTCTACTTCTTCCTCTTCTACATTTTCTTCACTTTGTGCTTTCATAATCATTTCTCTAAATTGACTTTCAGATTTTATATCTATTTTCCAATTTGTAAGTCTTGCTGCTAATCTTGCATTTTGACCTGATTTACCAATTGCAAGTGAAAGTTGATTATCTGGAACAATTACTTGCGCGAATTTTTCTTCCTCTTTAACATCTACTGCCATAACTTGTGCTGGAAGTAAAGCTGCTGAAATAAAGATAGCTGGATCTTCGTTCCACTCAATAACATCTATTTTTTCACCATTTAATTCATTAATAATATTTTGAATTCTAACACCTTTTTGTCCTACACAAGAACCAACTGGGTCAATATTTTCATTTTTTGAATAAACAGCTACTTTGCTTCTATAACCTGGATCTCTTGAAATACTTTTTATTTCAATTAAACCTTCATATATTTCTGGAATTTCAAATTCAAATAGTTTTCTAACAAAATCTGGATGACTTCTAGAAACAATAACTTGTGGATTACCTTTCATTTCTTTTCTAACTTCTAAAACATATCCTCTTATTTTATCGTTTACTCTATATGTTTCAGTAGGTATTTGTTCTTTTATAGGCATAATTCCTTCAAGTTTTCCTAAATCCATAACAACTGTACCTGTATCTGCTTTTTGAATAATACCTGAAACTATTTCTCCAGTTTTATCATTATATTCATTAAAAACTAAATTTCTTTCTGCTTCTCTAATTTTTTGAACTACTACTTGTTTAGCTGTTTGTGCTGCAATTCTACCGAAATCTTTTGGTCTAATTTCAAGATTTACTACATCTCCTACAGCATATTTTGAATCAATTTTTTGTGCATCTTCAAGACTAATTTCTAATAATGGATCTTCTTGAACTTCTACAACATCTCTAACTGAATAAATATGGATTTCTCCACTTTCGCTATCTATAGTAACTTTTACATTATCTACTGAATCAAAGTTTTTCTTGTAAGCTGTAACTAAAGCTGCCTCTAGACTTTCAATTAAATATGCTTTTTCAATTCCTCTTTCTTTTTCTAATTCTCCCATTGCTTCGATTAATTCTTTTACATCAATGTTCTTCATTTTTCCAAAATTCCTCCCTTACCAATCAAATACAGTTCTTGCAAGAGCTATATTTTTTACTTCTATTTTTATTTCTTTATCATCTTGAGTTAAAATTAATTCTTCTTCTGAATAACTTTTTAAAATTCCTGTGAATTCCTTTTGCTTTTCTAATGGTTTAAATAATTTTACTAAAATTTCATTACCAACTTGACTTTGAAAATGTTTTGGTTTTCTTAAAACTCTTTCTACACCTGGTGAAGAAACTTCTAAGAAATATTGGTCTTTTATATAGTCTGCTTCATCTAAAATGTCATTGATTGCATCATTTACTTTCTCACAATCATTTAAATCTATACCATCTTTCTTATCTATTATTATTCTAAGATAAAAATCTTTTGCTTCTTTAGCATATATTACATCATAAAGCTCATAACCTAGATTTTGAATAACATCTTTTAATAAATTTTCAACTTTTGTTTCAATATTATTTACAGACAAGTTATACCCTCCTTTTTCAAAGTTTATACCATTTTTACAAGTAAAGAGTGGGATTTGTTCCCACTCTTCTTGCTCAAATTATTACGTTAGCTATATTATACACTGTTTTTCCAGTAATTGCAAGCTTTTTTGCAATTTTTATACAAATTATCTTTCTTCCTTAGATATTTTAACTAAAGTAGATGTTTCAGGTACTTTTTCATTTGCTCTTATATCTCTTCCTCCATCTCTACCTAGACAATATAATTGTTTTAAAGCTGGATTTTTGCAATCTATCATATTCCCTAAACTCATACATAAAAAGCTATTAAATTCATTTAAAGATATTGGCTCTAATTTAAGATTATCTAATTGTTCATCTAATCTTAAAAAATTTCTTAAAAACTTTTCTGTTAAATTATATTGTATTCTATCTGTTTCTTCTTCAGTTGAAACATTTACGAAACGACCATACCTTCCTATTAAAAAATCTGGTGCTTTTATTGCTGTTATTCCTTCTGCTTCTAACATGCCCATAAAAATTGCAAGTGCAGCTATAGCATTTGGAGTTACATTTCTATATTTTTTGACGCCACTATTTACCTTGTTTATATCTTTTTTTACCTCTTCATTATATTTTTCACTAAATGATGGTTCCATCTTTTGAAGAGCATAAATGTATGCAATTTTATCTCCATTTTTGTTTTTAGAAATTCCATATCGTACCCAAGGTAAATTATATATATATTTACCATTTGTAAGGGATAAATGCATTATATAAGGTGTTTCAAAACCATAATCATCTTGTTCTCTTTGCGCCATAAGCATGCTGTTTCCATACATTCCCATATTCGTTAATTTATCAAATTGATTAAAAGTATCATCTTTTATAAAATTAGTATATCTTATGATATATTTCTCTGGATTTTGAAAATCTGACATTGTAGCATTTTTCCAAAAATTAAATATGAAATATTTTTCATTGTGTCTTTCATCCATTTTTGTAGATTTTATATCAACTGTTCTAACTGCATCCAAATATTTTCTCAAATTATCTTCAAAAACATCTACATCATTTATTACAAATTCTGGAATATATTCTTGATTTCTTTTTGGAGTTATAATTACTTTTTTTCCTATTCTTGTAACTTCTGCTTTTCTATCTTCAGAATACAAACCATTTTGAATTGCCTCTTCTTTGTCCATAGAAAATCTTTTTTGAAAACTCATTATTACTTTTTCGGTTAACTCATTTTTCATATAAATTCCTCCAATATATCTATTATATCATTATTTTTGAAATCTGTCTATATTATGTTAACTCTTTTAATAATCACTTTAATTTTACTTTAAAAATCAAATTTTATATGTACCAATTTTAATTTTATATAAAAAAGAGGAACCCCTCACAGGGTTCCATCTTCTCGAATGTTTAAGTACACATTCAGTTTTCTGTCTGTCCGATACGATACGTCCGGCTCAAGTTCTACTTCGCATTCCAAAGTGTTTGAAAAAACTTCTTCAACTGCTGCAATGACCTTTGGTACACAATCACCTACACAATCATTAAAGCACTTGACACGCGCTGCTCCACTTTTATAATAAGCTAAAATATACAAACCTTGATATTTGTTGAATGTTAGCTGATACATGTGAAACTTGCGATTATTGCGAGTATGCTTGTTTAATGGTATGCAATTCTTTTCTATTCTTTCTTGAAGTTCTTGAAGCATAAAATCTACTACACGTTTGGCTTTTTTATTTAGCCTTTTGTACTTACGCTCCATCCGTAATGCTAGAATTCTCTTTTGCAATTCCATTGACATATTTACCTCCTAATTTACCTATTATTTAGGTCTGCCATAAAATTAATTATACCACACTTTATGTAAATGTTCAAGCTAGTCTTTTATTTCCTTGGCTAATTTTCCTATAGCCTTTGTTTCAATTCTAGAAACATAAGACCTACTTATATTAAGCATTTGTGCAATTTCTTTTTGTGTTTTAGGCTTACTTCCATCCAAACCAAATCTTAGTTCAATTATAAATTTTTCTTTGTTTTTCAAAACAGTTTTGATTTTTTCATATAATTTCTTTATTTTTAATTTTAAATCTACTTCATCTTCAATGTTTCTTTCATTATTTTCTAAAACTTCTTGTAATGTTACAACGTTATCATCTTTATCTTTGCCAATAGGTTCATTTAAAAATACTTCAGCATTAGTTTTTTTATTCGAACGTAAAATCATTAAAATCTCGTTTTCAATGCATCTTGCAGTATATGTTGCCAGTTTGATATTTTTATTCATTTTAAAACTATTTATCCCCTTAATAAGACCTATTGTACCAATGGAAATCAAATCATCTTGCTCTAAATTACACCAAGAATATTTCTTTGCTATATGTGCAACTAGTCTTAAATTTCGTTCAATTAATATATTTCTTGCTTCAATATCTCCTTCCATCATTTTTTCTAAATACATTTTTTCTTCTTCACTAGAAAGTGGTTCTGGAAATAAATTACTATTCCCGTATGTATCCTACTCCTACCACCGCATTTATTAAAAAATTTATAAAACTCTCTAAAGATAAAAGTACCATTTTGCACCTCCATACCAATAATTATATGTGTTTTTTTATCAATTGTGCCTGACCTAAAAAATTTTTATTTTTTACGAACAAATGTATTGACATTTATTTTTTTAGTTGTATAATAATTATACAAACATTCTTTCGGAGGTTAATTATGATTTGTAATTTACATATAAAAAATATTCGGAATTATTGATGATTTAAGCATAAATTTAAATAATGGTTTCAATGTACTTACTGGTGAAACTGGTGCTGGAAAAACACTTATTATTGATTCTTTGCAAATATTAAGTGGTGGTAGATTTTCCAAAGAAATGATTCGCCATGGCGAAAGTTTTTCCTTTGTTGAATTATCTTTATTCTTACCCCATAATAACCTATTCGAAGAAGACAATATTATTGTTTCTCGTGAAATTCACTTAAATGGTAGAAATCTTTGTAAAATAAATGGCAGAATGGTTACAGTTAGTGAGCTTAAAGAATTTATGAAAAATGTTATAGATATTCATGGTCAAAATGATAATCAATCTATTTTAGAAATTAGTTCACATCTTGAATTATTAGATAGTTATTCTAATAATGATATCTCTAATTTATTAGAAGAATATAATAAAGCATATTCTGAATATGTAAATATCAAATTAGAGCTTAGTAAAAATTATGGTGATGATAAAGAAAAAATGCGTAAATTAGATTTATTACGTTATCAAGTAAATGAAATTTTTGAAGCAAAATTAAAAGAAAATGAAGAAGAAGATCTTGAAGGTCGTAGACAAATCATTTTAAACTCAGAAAAAATTTCTAAAAATTTAATCGAAGCTGATAATTTATTATCTAATGCTGCTATTGATAGCATTTCTATGGCTATCCATGCATTAGAAAAAATTGAAAATTTTGATAATTCTTATAGTGAAACATTAGATAGATTAAAAAGTTCATATTATGATTTACAAGAAGTGTCTAGAGACGTATCTGGTTTTGCCGAAGATACTTATTTTGATGAACACGAACAAGAAGAAATTGAAGAACGTTTAGATTTAATATATTCTTTAAAAAGAAAATATGGAAATAATATTTCTGAAATTATAGAATATGGAAACTCAATAAAACAAGAAATTGAAGAAATTGAAAATTTAGATGAATATATTATTTCTTTAAAATCTACTCTAAAAAAAGTTGAAGAAAAAATGCTTGAAATAGGTAAAAAGATTCATGACATAAGAGTAAAGAAATCAGAAGAACTTTCTAAAAAAATCAATATGGAACTTAGTGATTTAGAAATGCCTAATGCAAAATTTTCAATCGCAGTAGACTTAGATAAAGATAATTTTTACAAAAATGGATTAGATAAAGTTGAATTTTTAATCTCTACTAATATAGGAGAAGATGCTAAACCTCTTATAAAAATAGCTTCTGGCGGAGAAATGTCTCGTATAATGTTAGCAATAAAAACTGTTCTTGCAAATGTTGATAAAATACCGGTTATGATATTTGATGAAATTGATACTGGAATTAGTGGAATTGCAGCTAACAAAGTTGGAGAAAAAATGAAAGCTATTTCTAAGATGCATCAAGTTATTTGTGTAACCCATCTTGCCCCAATTGCTGCTAAAGGTGATTTCAATTATTTCATTAGTAAAAATACAGAAAACAATAAAACAAAAACTTCTATAAAAACTTTAAATGAAGAAGAAGTTATAAAAGAAATAGCTCGTATTTCTAGTGGTTCTACTAGCCTTGCTGCTATTGAACATGCTAAAGAATTACGTTCTGCATAAATAAATTTAGTGTACCATTAATAATCTTATATATGTAAAATAGTTTTCAAAAATTATTTTACAAAAACAAAAAAAGATTTTGAAAATTTTTCAAAATCTTTTTACATTTATTTTTTCATATTCTTCAATTCTCCAAGTAATGCTTCTAATGCTGCCATTCTATGGTTATGTACTTTTTGAAATTCTTCATCTTCCATTTCTACTACAGTTTTATCAAATCCCTTTGGAATAAATACTGGATTATATGTAAGTCCTCCTAATTTCGAAATTTCATAAGCTATATTTCCTTTTGTCTCTCCTCTTTTTACAATTTTGGTACCATCTTTTAAAATTCCAGATAATACACATACAAATGTAGCTGTTCTATCTTTTTCTTCTTTGGCATCTTCCATTTCTGTTAATAATTTATTTAAAATTTGTTCTTGAGTAGCATTTTCACCAGCATATCTTGCAGAATAGACCCCAGGTCTTCCGTTTAAGAAATCAACACACATACCAGCATCATCTGCAACAATTATCTCATAATCTATATTATTTTTATCACAGAATTTTTTTATTGCTTCTGCTTTTATACTTGAATTTTCTTCAAAAGTTTCGCCATTTTATATAATTTCTTCATTAAAATTGATATCCTGTAAAGTTATAACTTCAGCTTCTAAGCCTTCTAATCGAATAGTTCTATTAAGTTCTGCAATTTTTCCTTTATTACTTGTTGCATATAATATTTTCATACATGATTCCCCTTGACTATTATTAAAAATTATGGTATAAATAAATAGTTGATTATGGCCCCTTGGTCAAGCGGTTAAGACGTCACCCTCTCAAGGTGAAATCATGGGTTCGATTCCCGTAGGGGTCACCAAAAGAAATAAGGACACGAAAGTGTTCTTTTTTGTTTTGTGAGAACCCTAGGGAATCGAAAAGTCGGATTAAGCAAGCTTTCAGTGAATGCTTGCGCCGACGCGGGTAGATTAACCGTAGGGGTCACCAAAAGAAATAAGGACACGAAAGTGTTCTTTTTTGTTTTGTGAGAACCCTAGGGAATCGAAAAGTCGGATTAAGCAAGCTTTCAGTGAATGCTTGCGCCGACGCGGGTAGATTAACTTTTTTTATTTTATACACATTTCTAAAATTTCTGCTAACCTTTCATCTTGAAAAGTTAAATATAGATAACCAATTAAAGCTTCAAAAGCAGTAGATTTTGAATAATCTGCCACATTAGAATTTTTAGCAACGTGATGATTTTCTGTGTTTCTTCCACGTCTAACTACATCTTTTTCTTTTTCAGTCAATTGCTCGTATATTTTTTCCAAAGTTTCTGCTTGCGCTTTTGCTTTTACATATTTTATTGACTCTATATGTAACTTATGTGGCTTAGCATTAGAAGTATTTACTAAGTTAGTTCTTACAAACATTTCGTATACACTATCTCCTACATAAGCCCAAACAAGTGGTGAAAGCATATTTACATCTTCTATTTTTTTACTTCTCTTTATAAAATCCAAAACATATCTCCTATGGTTTTTCTAAACTAATTTTTCCAATTTTACAGTTTCTAAAATCATCTAATATAATTCTTGCTATTTTTTCATCATCTGTATTTCCACCAGACACTAACGCTCCTCTTTTTCTACCAATTAATTTCATAAGCTCATAAGTAGAATTTGGCATGTTTTGTATAACTTCATATTCTTCGCTAGATATTTTATATCTTTCCTTTAGATTATCCAAATAATCTTTTTCTAATATTTTTAAAAGCTCATAAGCTACTTCTACTCTTTCAATTAAATCATCCTTTATTGTTCCTGTAAAAGCTAAATTTAAAGCTGTTTCTTGTGATTCAAATTTAGGCCATAGAACACCCGGTGTATCTAATAATTCTTGAGTCTTGCTTATTCTAATCCATTGTTTTTGTTTAGTAACACCTGGTCTATTTCCAACTTCCATTGTTGTTTTTTTAGAAATTCTGTTTATAAAAGAAGATTTTCCAACATTAGGTATTCCTAATATCATGACTCTGATTGTTTTATTTATTCTACCTCTTGCTGCTTGTCTTTGCTTTTCTTCTTCCATTATTTCATCTATTTTTTTAGTAACTTTATCAATGCCTTTTCCAGAATTAGAATCTGTAAGCAAAGTTGGAGCTTCTTTTGAAAGCTTTTCAACCCATCTTTGATTTGTTTTTTCATCAGATAAATCACATTTATTAAGTAATATTATTCTTTTCTTATTTTTAGTTATTTCCGCTATATCAGGGTTTCTACTAGACATAGGTATTCTACTATCTAGTAATTCGATAACTACATCTATTAACTTTAAATCCTCAATTATTTGTCGTCTGGTTTTTGCCATGTGTCCGTGGATACCAGTTAATATTCAAATTTGTAGAATTTTGTTCCATTTTTTGCCTCCATTTTATAACCTGTATTGATTTCTATCTGCTCTTTCATCAAATTCTCTATCAAATTTTTCATTATTGTAAAACCATTTTGTTTTATTATCTAATCCAAAATTACCTCTATGTTTGTTTAATAATATATCTAAAAAAGTTAATAATGGAATTATAACGCCTATTACTAAACATATAATATCTGAAATATTCATAACATTATATCCTACTTCTCCAGCATTTATAAAAGCTTCATATAATGCTGTTCCAAAATATGAACCATATATTCCTAAATATGCAGCCGCACCAATTAAATTTCTTCTTATAACTAAAAGTAAACATGGCAAAGTTGCAAATAATACAATAATCTCTAAAGTATCATTAAGTGGAACTGCAAAAAAAGTTTTATCCAATTGATACATTACTGTTGCTATTGCTCTAAAACACCAGAAAATTATTCCTAAAAAAGTTAATAAATAACTAAATAAAGTTGTCATTTGTAAACCCTCCTATAAAACATTAAAAAGCAGACTTTGCAGTCTGCTTTTTCTTAATATTATTCACCATCTGTGAAATTAAATTCATCTTTGAATTTATCTTTGAAAATTTCAAATACTGCAGTTAAAACGCTTTCATCATCTACGCTAACGTATGATTCTTCATCTGTATCTGAATCTTCTAATCTTAATATTACTACTTCTCCATCATCATTTTCTCCATCTTCATCGATTGGTAATAATACAACATATTCTTCTGATTCATATTCTATTAAATCTAAAAATTCAAATCTTATTTCATTTCCATCTTCATCATTTAAAACAACGATATTGCTTTCATCATCAATATATTCTGAATCTACCATGTTTTCTTCATCCATATTTAAATTCTCCTTTCAAATTTAAGAATTATTTTGTTTATCATAATTATCATATACTATACAAAAATATTTTTCAATAGCTTTTTACAATTTTTAACATTTTTTGCTATTTATTTGTTTTTGTTCATATATGTTTCTAGTATGTATACTGCAGATATAGTATCTACAATATTTCTTTTTTTATGTTTATTTATATCTAAAAAATTCATTGTTTTATGAGCTGCTACAGTAGTAAGTCTTTCATCAACTGTTTCAATTTTAATTTTATTATATTTACATTTTAATTTATGCAAAAATTTTTCAGTAACTTCTGCTCTAATAGTTTTAGTTCCATCCATATTAAATGGCATACCAACAACAATAGTATCAATTTCATATTGAGCCATTATTTCATCTAATCTTCTTAAAACTATCTTATCATTTCCATTATGTGTAACAGTTTCTAAACCTTGTGCAGTAAAACCAAGCGGGTCTGTTAATGCTAAACCCACTCTACTGTCTCCATAATCGATTCCTAATATACGCATAAATTAGTCTTCCAATCCAATATAATATTTAACCATTTTTTCTAGGAGTTCATCTCTTTCAATTAATCTTATAAGATTTCTTGCATCATTATGGCTAGTTATATATGTTGGATCTCCTGATAATATATATCCAACAATTTGATTTATTGGATTATATCCCTTTTCTACTAAAGCTTGATAAACTTCCTTTAGTATTTCTTTTGCTCTTATGCTTTTGTCTTTTTCAACTTTGAAACTCATTGTTTTATCAATAGCCATTTTTTAATCCCTCCCATTTATTTATTATATATAATTTATTTGACTTTCGTCTTTGTCTGCTGTATCTAGATATTCTTCTAATTTTTTAGTAAGAAGTTCTAGTCCTGTACCTTTGTAGTATGTTGAAACTACAAAATTTATTTTTGGTGAAGCTTCTTTTTGTGGTTTTACTTCTTTTACTTTGACTCTTTTTCCTTTTACTTCACGTATTTTTTCAATAATTTCTTCTTCTTCAATAATAGCTAATTCTTCTATTTCTGTTTTTAAATCCGTTAAAAATTCTTCTAATGAATTTTCTTCAACGCCTGAAAATACTATTGCAAATTTTGGTCCCATATATCTAACAAATATATATTGTGAATTCATTCTAGTTTTTACAATATTACTTATTTCAGTAATAATATCATTTCCCATTTGACGACTAGTTTTTTCATTTATATTTTCTATATTTGTTATTCTAAACATTGCAACCGCTGATGTTGGATATTGGTCAATTGTTCTTTTTCCTTCACCATATAAATATTCTGCTGAATGTAAGCCAGTAAATTTATCTATTCTATCAATGTTCTCTATTGTATTTTGATATGATGTTGTTTGAAGTACTGATATGATATTATCTTTAACTACTTCGATAATAGTAGTATCTGTTTTGTCAAATGCATGCATTTGACCACTTTCCATAATCCAATAACCAATATATATATTTTCTATATATAATGGAAAAAACATTGCTGATTTTGCTCTACCCATTTCAGTTTTTTGATAAGGTAGTTTTTCATTTTCATTATCAATTGTAATATATTTAGGTGTGGCAGTAGATACGCTATCTTGAAATATTTCTTCAGTATGCAAGTTTGATAATACTTCATAATGTTTTTCATCAACATTAGAAGCTTTAACAACATATTCTGCACCGTTAAAAACAACTATTGTAGAATACTTTATATTATATTTTTCAATTACAATTTCGTTAATCTTTTTTAATTTTTCATCAACAGATTCTTCTTGTCCAGCAACTTTCATAAAATCTTGCAAAACACTAAGATTGTTAATTCTATCATTAATGTTATTGTAAGCTTCTATTTTCTTCTGTATATGAAGATTATAAGTTACAAGAACTACTATTGCTACTATTAATATCGCTATTACTAATACTACCAAAATATTCACCTCTATATTTGAATTTTAATATTTTTTACGCATTTTATTTAATGTGTCATTCATACTATTTGAAAAAGCATTTGGATTATAATCTGTACCTGTTTTACTACTATATGATTGTTTACTTGTAAGTGGATATACCATATCACCAAGCAATTTTAGCTTTGATAAAAATTGTTTTGAATATCCATTTAAAGAAACTTCACAATCAACAATTCCACCAAGATATCTTGCATAAGCATTAACATCAAAAGGTATTGAAATTGCTTTAACAGTATCTTTATTAAATAATTCTGTCATAAAAGACATTGCTGGATCATTGTAATAAGCTAATCCACCTATTATATCTTTATCTCCAACTTTTTTATGAATTTTCATTTCTTTATTTATAACAACTCTTATTTTTTCTGGCTCTAATACTCCTCTTGTTTTTAATTCTCTTAAAAACGCTGTAAGTGGTTGAATTGTAAGTATATCCATTGATTGAACCAAATACATTTCTTGGCAACTTGCAAAGTATGAAATATCTGTATTATAGTCACAATCAATTAATATCAAAGAATGATTTTGTACTAAAGTAGATAAAATTGGTTCTGCATTTGAATAATCTTTTCCAGAAGCAGGAACATCTGTATAAACTGTTAAGTTTTTATCAACTTTAACTCCTTCAGCATATCCATTTTGTAATTTTTCAATTGAATTGTATGCTACTGTTCTTAATTCTTCTTCATTTTTTGTAAAAATGAAATATGAATTTTTATTTTTTGTCATATCTAATATCGCAGTATTTATTCCAAGTGATGAGAATAATGCTGCTAAATTATTTACTAAGAAAGAATTTCCGTTTTTGCTAGTTCCTATAAAAGTTACTATTTTCTTATCTTTAGTAATTAAGCTATTTAAACTAGACATTGAATAATCAACTTTTGGTCTAATACTTTCTAAAGAATTGTTATCTATTGAACTAGACATTGGTCTTTGTGGAATAATTGTATCTTCTTCCTCATCTTCAAAGCCCATTCCAGGAAGTAAAGTTTCTTCCTCTTCTGAATATTCATCAGTATTTCCTAAACCTGGTAATAACCCATCATCTTCTTCTACTTCTTCATATTCTTCATCAACAATTTCTTCATAATTGTCATTACTTTCTAAATCATCATCTAAATCATCTAAACCTGGTAATGCAACTTCGTCTGTATAATCTTCTTCTCCAAGTTCATCATAATCTTGGTCTACTTCTTCATACTCTTCAGTTTCAGGTAATGTATCATCATACTCTTCTATTTCTTCATATTCTGGTACATCGTCTTCTGCAGATTCTATATCATCTAAATCGTCTAAACCTGGTAATGCATCTTCTGGTATTTCTTCATAATCTTCGACTTCTGGAAGTTCTTCTTCAGAATATTCTTCATATTCCTCTGTTTCATCATCTAAACCAGGTAACATATCTTCTTGATATTCAGATACTGCTTCATCATCTTCTAAATCGATATCATCAAAACCTGGCAATATATCTGCATCATCTTCTACTACTTCATCATTATCTTCAAAGCCAGGTAATATGTCTTCATCATCAGATATTATTTCTTCATCTGAATCAATATCATCAAAACCTGGTAATATATCTGTGTTATCTTCTACTTCTTCAATTTCATCATCAAATCCAGGTAATGTATTTGTATTTTCTTCAATAGTTTCAAAATCATCTAGCCCTGGTAATAAAACTTCTTCTTGATTTGTTTCTTCAAATCCAGGCAATATATTTAAATCTAATTCATCAGTTTCTTCTGTTAATTCTTCTGAAACTTTTTTAGGTCTACCACGTTTTCCTTTTGGTTTTATTTCAGCTCCAGTAACAATTGTTTTTCTAGGTCTACCACGACCACGTCTTGGTTCTTCTTCTATGTCTTGGGCTACTGGTTCTTCTACAGGAATAGTTGTTGGTTTTGCTTGCACTACTTGTTGTGTAGGAACTTTTGGTGCTATTGGTCTATTAGCACTTGGGTTTTCTACTATTGGCTCTTTTCTTATCACTTGAGTTTTCACAACATTTCTTTGTGCTGGTATTTGTTCTTGACTTACCACTTTTGCTTGTTCATTATCTTGTGGTTTGGATTCAACTTTTATTTCTGGTTTTATTTGTGGTTGAGGTTTTTTAACAACTGGACCTGATGGATTTTTTGCATTTCTTACAGCTGATGGAATAACTATTGGTCTAGTCATATTTGCTGCTTGTCCTATCTTTATTTGGCTTATTTCATTTCTAGCCACGCCATCTATAGATGAACGTACAACATTTTTTACGCTAGGAATTTTTCCTGTAACAGCCATTAATTCTTGATATCTTTCACAATCTGTTTCAAGAACTGCTTTAACATTAATTGGTAAACAATTTACAATAATTCTTAATTGTTCGTCTGTATATTGAGATGCAATATTATTAAAGCTTTCAGCATATTTTGCAGTATTTCTTCCTAATTTTTTAAAATGTGCTAATATATTTTGAATTTCAACTTCACTAACTTCATTTTCATTTTCTGCTTTATAATTTACATCTTCTGAATCTATTCTATAATATATCTTTGCTTCTTTTTTGCTACGAGGTCTATTAATTAATTTACAAACCTCGTCCATACTTCTATCATTTCCTAGAAGCGCATTGTAAACGCCTATACCAAACAATTTAACTAATATAGAGCTACCTTTAACTCTTCTATCTGTACAAATTAATATAATAGACGTATCTTTTCCATGGCTATCTTGTGCTTCATCGCTAATACTATCAAGTTTCTCAAAGATAAATTTATCTATTGTGTCATAATTGTTGTTTGAAAATGGTTCTAAATCTTCGCTTATAACAATTCTGTCATAAGTTTTATCTTTTTGTATCTCTTTTAATATTGCGTTGAAGTAATAAACATTTTTATAAGATAAAATTTCCTTATATTCTTTCTGATATCTTTTAATTATAGCTTCAGAAATACTTTCACTACTTACTGCAAATAATACTTTCATTCGTTATTTTACCCCCTCCAGAAATTAACAACTATTGCAAATATTAATGGTAATACTTGGCAAATCAATAGTATAGTTACAAAGGTAACAATTAATGCGAAACCTTTATCTCTTGTATCTAATTTTCTAATACCTAAAACATATTGGTATATTGAACCAACAGCAATACCAATAAAGCAACATGGTATACTGTAAATTCTTAAAATATTTAATATATACGCTGCAACTCCATAAGGTGTTGAACCGTATTTTTCAATATAATCTTGTACTTTCGCTTTAGAAGATTCTTTCATGCTTACAATTTCAGCAGCTTGGTCTGAATTTAAAACCTCTTCTCCTGTAGTTGCATAAACTGTAGACATTCCGATAATCATTAGTAAAATCATTGTTAAAACTATTACTTTTTTTAGCATATTTATAAAAAACCTCCTTTAGGGTATATATCTTATTATATAAATCTACATATATAATATAATACAATATTATGAAAAAAATATCAACCTAAATTGTCAAATTTATCAAGTTTTTTTCCTTATTTCCGTAAACTTTATAAGCTATTATATAAATGTTCCATCCACTTATATACAGAATTTGCCCAATTTTTATCACTTGCATATTTTATATTAACACTTGAAAGTGTATTTCCATTATAAAATTTGCCATTTGCTACATTGCCATCATATATTACTGTACCTTCTGGATTTAAGTAATATTTTTTAAAAACACGTGCCAACAAGTCTATTCCTTCTGCATAAGTATTAAAACTATATGCACCTCCATAAGGATTACTATCTACCGCACCATACCCAAATAAGTTTTTCTTATCTAATGATATTTTAGAAGTACCGAAACCGCTTTCGTGAATCGCTACGCTCGCAAGAAAAATTCCATTTATATTATATTGTTTTTCAGCATAATAAAAATATTCTGCATTAGTTGCAAATACACCATTTGTATCTTGAGGTTGTCCACATAAAACTTTTTTAAACTGTTCTATTGTAAAACCACTTGGAATATTTAAATTCATATTAAAATCTAATCCATTTATATTGTTTTGTGTTTCTTGATTATCTGAAATTATAGGATTATTAGGATTTATGTTTGTGATGCAATTACTTGCTACATAACCATTTTGTTCTTTAGAACTTATGTACAACCAATCTCCATCTATTTTTTGAATTTTTACTTCTGTACCTTTTTTTAGTGTAGCCAATTTTTCACTATCAGAATTAGGCTCTAATCTTACGGCTAAAAGGTTTGAAGTAACATATACAGTATCTCCCACTCTAGCAATATAATTGTTTACCCCTGCACCAGTTCCTACTTCGACTATTTTATTTACAGCTGCTTTTATCAAATTCTCTGCAACTAATTCTTCTGAAATAAGTTCTCCATTTTCATATTTTTTTATAATAATAGCATTTTGCCTACCATCTCTACCTTCTTGTACAACTTGTATTGTACCAGTTGGTAATGCATCATTATTTCTATATTCTGTAATATATTCCAAATCTATTTCTTCTAATATCATTTCTTCTTCAATTTTTGAACAAGTATTTTCTTTTAATATATTTTCTATGTTTATTGGGTTTTTATTAGTAACTATTTCATAAGATTCTGTACTTGCATATGTAGGCTGAGCTTCTAAAAAGAAAATTTTTCTCAAAAACAAAGCAGTAATTCCTATAATAAAAATACTGCAAATTATTAGTAGTGTTGAGTTAGAGATTTTTACCTGCTTTGCCATGTTAATAGCCTCCAACATAATTTTAATATTAATAAAATATTTTGTCAATTTCATTTTTTGCCAATAGTATTGATAAATTTTTTAGGTTATAATATAGTATATTTGAGGTGGACAAATGAAGAAAAAAATTATACTTATAGTAATTATTTTTATACTATTATTTTTGGACATATATCTGTTTTTTAATTTCATATATACTCGTTATAAAAATAAAAGTTTTCTGGAAAAACATGATATCAGTTTAGCAAATGATATACAAAATAGCGAATTTCAAATTGACAAAATAATAATATATTCCAGTGCTTCTGGCATAAACAAAAATACAAAATTTCAAAGAGCATACTGGCAATTAGATATTTTTCAATATTCTGATATTGCTATTTATTTTAAACAACCAGAAATTTTAAATGAAAGCAATAGCATAAGAACATTAAATATTTCTAACATAAAATGCAAAGTCGCAAATGAAAAATACTCTCCAGCTGTTTATTATTTAGACGCCAATAATTTTGGAACTGATACACTTGTTGAAGATTATAAAATAGAGGATAATATAGAATACACTGTACTTAATTTTGATAACCAAGATAACTCGATAAAATATAATACACCTGTATTTTTTTCCGACCTTTCTAACCCAATAACATTAAAATTTACAAATACTTTAATAAAAAATCATTCAATAGAAAACACAGAAAAATTGATATTTGACGGAAGCTTATTATCTAAAACTTCACTTTCAAAAAAAGATTTAGAAGCCTCAATATCATTTAATATTGATATTACAAACTTCAAAAATGAAAAGTATACTGCCAATATCAGCATACAAATACCATTAGAAAATAATACTCAAAGCATTTTTGATGGCAGTATTTTAAATATACAAAACACAAATTTGAAATTTTTAAAACAATAAAGGCGAAACAAAATGTTTCGCCTTTTAATTTATTTTTGTTTTACAAATATAGCTTTTATTCTAGAAATTATTGATGTTATAATTCCCATTTTTTGAGTAACAGCCATCTCTTTTTTCTCTAATTCTTCTATTTGTTTTTTTTCTGTATTTAAGTAACTAGCCAATTTATCTTCTTGAACATCTGTATAATCTTGCATATCAGGATTTTCTTCTGCCATAGTATCATATTTAGTAATATTTTTTGGCTTTGAAAAATCTTCTTGCAAATCTGTTTCAGAATTTACAACTTTAGCTGAATTTAATTCAAACATATTATCAATGTTGTATTTCTCACGCATTTGTTCATCTAATTTTTGTTGATTTTCAACCATTTTTTCGTAAAGTTCTTTTCTTCTTTCTTCATCCTCACACCAATACTTTAAATGAAGTAACGCAAGTAATTCTAAGGTATATTTTTTTAAATTTTGATTTTGCAAAGGAACACGAGGATCAACATATATTTCGTGTTCTGGATCCTTAATTGTTGCAAAAAATTGCAATAATTTTGTTGGAACTTTTTCTACATATTTTTCGTTCATGTGATGTATTATATAATCTACCTCAGCATAAGCTATAATATCATCTCTAGTAATTACAACGCTCATCTGTAATCCTCCATTTTTCTTTTGTAAATTTATTTTTCAAAATCTTTGTTTATTTCTTGTCCAACTTCTGTTTTACCATTTGCCACTATATCACTAACAATTTGCTCTGCTGTTCTAGAATCTTTTTCAATGGCTTTTTGTTGTGAAACAGCTTTTTGACCAGCTTCAACTACTACATTATAATTAGTAGCTTCTGCATTTTGTAAAGAAGCATTGTATAGAGCATCTCCATTAGTAACTGTTGCTGTTTCTGTTTCATATTTTGCATACACAACAACATTATCTGTAACAACAGCTAATTTTTCTTCTCCAACCCAACCGACAAAAGTATATTTCACACCAGCTACTGGTTCTTTTGTAGGTGTTTTACCTGGAAAAACAGCTGTATCTCCATATTCAACTTTAATATTTGCTAATACTGTTTTTTTATCATCATCTAAAAAAATTACATCAAATTCTTCCATATTTTCACCTTTTCTTTCGTACTTATAAATACACAATATTATTATATTCTTAACAAAATGTAATTGCAAGGTTTTTAAGCAAAAAAATAAAAGAAATAGTATGCACTATTTCTTTTAATCAATATGAATTATATATTCTTATTTTTTGTTAACTAAATCTTTTAATGCTTTACCAGCTTTGAAAACTGGAGCTTTTGATGCAGGTATTTTGATTTCTTCTTTAGTTTGTGGATTTCTTCCTTTTCTAGCAGCTCTTTTTCTTACTTCAAAAGATCCAAATCCAACTAATTGAACTTTTTCACCTTTTTTTAATGCATCTGTAACAACACTAACGAATGCGTTAACTGTTTCTTCAGCACTTTTTTTTGTTTCTCCTGTTTTTGCAGCGATTGCTGCGATTAATTCAGCTTTGTTCATTTTATTACCTCCTAAAAGTTTTAAGTATGTAGTATTTTTACATCTACAATAAGATTATTCGCCAAAGCCTTCAAAAATCCTTCTTTTTTTTGAAAAATTTTAAAAAAATCCTTTAAATTCAACGTTTTTATATTTTGGCAATTGAAAAGTGCCTATTTTTAGGCACTTTTACGTTTATATTTTATGCATAAATTTTTAATTTATTCAAAATATAATATATTTTTTCTCCTTTTGGAAGAGCTAATATGTCATCTTTTGACAAAATTTTTAAAATTATTATCATAAATCCATACACAACAACTGCAACTACTATACCTATAATTGTTGCAAGACTTCCATACATACCTACTTTTATACATAAGATATAAAAAGCATAAGAAACTACTGCCATAATCAAAGTCGCAAAAATAGGCTTTAACATCATTTTAAACAAACTAAAATCTAATTTTACAGTATTCTTTAAAACATTATATACAATAGTAAATGAAACTATATGACATAATACAGAACCAATTGCAGCACCATTTTCATAAATACCTTCGATTGGAATAAGTAAAATATTTGTAAATAATTTTACAATAACTCCACAACCTAACGCTATGGCTGGTACTCTTACTTTTCCTAGACCTTGTAAAGCTCCATTTATTGTTTGTGCAAGTACTGTAAAAATAATAGTAAATGCCGAAATTGCAAGTAATGTTCCTCCACTACTAGCATTTGGGAATAAAAGCTCTAAAATTTGATTTGCATACATAAACATTCCTACCGTGCAAGGAAGTCCTATTAAAATAGTTACTAACATCGAAAAAGATAATCTTTTATTTATTGTTTTTATATCACCTTTTACTCTAGCAGCAGATATTGCTGGCACTAAAGCCGTTGCAAATGCAATATTAAATGCAAGTGGCATTGATGTTAATATATCAATTTTAGAACTTAAAATACCATATCTGGCTTTAGCAACTTTTTCACCTAATAATGGTTTTAAAATTCTTACTACTGTTGCAGAATCTATATTTTTATTTATAGAAGATAAGAGTGAACTAATTGACATTGGAATAGATACAGCTAATATTTTCTTAACTATTGATTTGACACTTTCCTTCTCTCCTACATAAGTAGCATTAGCTATTTCCACTCTATCTAATTTTCTATTTTTTTGGCAAAGTGCAAATATATATGTAAAGCTTAAAAATGTAGCGCATGTAGTTGCTAAATTTGCTCCTGCTGCCATTAATGTTGTGTTTGTAGTCGTAATCATTGCAACAATTTCAACAAATATAATAGTTAATGTTGTTTTGAAAATCTGTTCAAATGTTTGAGACCTAGCTGTATTTGAAATTTTTTGTATTCCATTAAAATATCCTCTTATTACTGAAGAAATTGAAACGAAGAAAATTGCAGGTGATAATGCTATTAATGTATATTCACATTCTGGAATCGCAAGCCAATATGTAGCAATTACTCTAGCGCCTAAGAATAAAATTAAAGTTCCTGTAAATCCTATTACAGCAAAAGTAGCAAAAGCAATTTTAAATACTCTATCAGCTCCTTTTTTATCCCCTTTAGCTAATCTTTCAGCAATCAATTTGGAAATAGCATTTGGTACACCTATAGATGATAGTGTAAGTAGCAACGCATATATTTGATACCCGCCCATATAAATAGCATTTCCACTATCTCCAAACCCATTACGGTTTGTTAGATACATACTATATACTAAGCCCAATATTTTTATAATAATCTGTGAAAACATTAATGCAAGTACGCCTTGTATAAAACTTTCTTTTTTAGTTTTTTTCACTTTCCATTCCTTCCTTTAATAACTTTTTTAAGTATTCTTATTATATTGTTTTTTTCAGTTTCTTTCAAGCCTTTTTAATAATATATACTATTTAAATAATAAAAGAAGACCATTATTTGCCTTCTTTTATACAAATTCTTCAAATACTTGATTTGCTAAATCCAATCCTTTTTTAGTTAATTTTATATTATCTAAATCTACTTCTAGTAAATCATTTTCTTCTAATTTACTTATTTCAAATCTAAAATAAAAAAGTGGATTTATTTCAAATTTTCTTTCAAATGCTGAAATCGAAACTCCTTCTATTTTTCTAAGCCCTAGCAACATATATTCTTTTGCCCTAGCTTCTCTATCTTGAATTTCATTTATTTCTATAATTTTTTCAAAATTTTCTTCTTCAATATTTTTTATATATTCCTGTAAATTTGAAATTCTAGAAAATCGTTTGTTATTAAAATATGAATGTGCTGCAACTCCAAAGCCTAAATATTCTTCTTGTAGCCAACAATTCATATTGTGTTTTGATTCAAAACCTTTTTTAGCAAAATTAGAAATTTCATAATGATTATAACCATTTTTTTCTAAAATTTCTTTTGTTTTCCAATACATTTTTCTTTCTAAATCTTCATCTATAAGTTCCAACTCATTATTTTGAATTTTATTATATAAAACTGTTCCATCTTCTAAAATTAAAGAATATATTGAAATATGCTCTGGTTTTAGGCTTATAATCTTATTTGTGCTTTCAATTAATTCTTCTATAGTTTGTGTTGGAAGTGCAAGCATTAAATCTACATTAATATTTTTAAAGCCTACTTCTCTTGCTAAATTATAGGTTTCTAAAAACTCATTATAAGTATGAATTCTTCCTATTAATTTAAGCAATCTATCATGCGTAGATTGAAGCCCAATACTCAATCTATTAAAACCAGCTTGTTTATAAATTATAAGTTTTTCTTTATTCACTGTTCCGGGATTTATCTCAATTGTAATTTCTGCATCTTCACAAATTGTATAATGATTTTTTATATTTTCTAAAATCTTAACTATCAAATTTTCATCTATATAAGAAGGTGTTCCTCCACCAAAATATATTGTGTTTACTTGATACTCTTGTATTGTTTTAGAAGTTTTTTCTATATCATTATTTAAAGCCATTACATATTTTTCTTGCATATCTTCTTGGTTTGCAAATGAAATAAAATCACAATAATCACATTTTTTCTTGCAAAAAGGTATATGCACATAAATACCTATATTTTTCATTATCTTCGAAGCTCCTCTGCAAATTCATGAATTTTCTTTAATCTATGATTTACTCCTGATTTGCCAAGTGGTGGTTCTAATAGTTCTCCTAGCTCTTTTAAACTTAAATCTGGATATTCCAATCTAAGTAAAGCCATAACTTTTAAATCTTCTGAAAGTTCTTCAAACTTTTTCAAGTTTTGAATTAATTTTATATCATTTATTTGATTTACGGATGCATTAATAGTTTTATTTAAATTTGCTGTTTCACAATTTACTTTTCTATTAACATTATTTTTTATTTCTCTTTCTGCCCTAATATCTTCAAATTTCATAACTGCCTTGTTAGCACCAATTAAAGCTAAAAATTTAGATATTTCTTCTCCCTCTTTAATGTATAAAATATATTTGTTTTTACTTTCTAAGATTTTCAAATTTACGCCATTAGTTTTGCAAATATTCAAAATATACTCAGCATTTTTCTTTTCTATAAAACTTATTTCTAAATGATATTGTTTTTCTGGATTATTAACAGAACCTGTGCTCATAAACGCACCTTTTACAATGGTTCTAAGAATTTCTGTTTTTGCATTTAGATCCATACCTAACACTTCATTAGTTATCTCATTTTGAAAAATTGTTGTTTTAAAATATTTTCCATAAGTTTCTGGTTCATAATTAAGTCCCAAATTAAATAAAATTTTATAGAATCTTTCCACATTAAATTCATTTTCTGTTAAAAACTCTATATTTCCATTTTCGTTGTTCATTTTCCATGTAAGCAAATATCCTAGAAATTCTGCTTTTAGAGCTTCTTTATCTTTTAAATTATTTACTTGACTTAATTCTTCTTTTACATCTGATGAAAATGACATCTTTTCCTCCTAAATATTTGCTATAACAATTCTATCATTACCGCCAAAATCTTTTTTAGAATATATATTTTTATAACCTTCGTTTTCAAAAATTTGAATAACTTTATCTTTTTGATTATAACCAATTTCAACCGCAACAAAACCATTATCATTTAAAAATTTTTTTGCATTTTCAGCTATAATTCTATAAAATTTAAGTCCATCTTCTCCACCAGCTAAAGCAATATACGGTTCGTTTTGTACTTCTTTTGGTAAAGTTTTAATAATGCTATCTTCTATATATGGTGGATTTGACACTATACAATCATATTTTGCATTTATATTTTCAAACATATCAGATAAAATAAAATTAACTTGTACATTATTAGCTTCTGCATTTTTCTTTGCAATCTCTAAAGCTTTATCGCTTATATCACTAGCCGAAACCATTAATTTATCAATGTTTTTTGCAATAGATATTGCAATTGCACCACTTCCAGTACATAAATCTAAAATAGTTAACGAAATATTTTGTTTCATTTTGCTAATAACTTCTTCTACTAATATTTCTGTATCGGGCTGTGGTATTAGAACATTTTCATTCACATAAAAATTCAAGCCCATAAATTCTTGTTTATTAGTTATATATTGTATGGGCTTTCCGTTTTTTATATCTTCAATTTTATTTTTAAATTCAGTAACAATATTTTCCGCAAGTTCTTCTAAATCATGAATAATTAAATATTCTTTACTTACTTTTAAGATGCTTGCTAATAAAATTTTACATTTTAAATTTGCTTCATCTATATTGTTATCTTTTAAATATTTTGTACCAAAAATTAGTAAATCTTTTATATTCATTTTTTCACCTATTTCTCAATTATTATACTATTTTTGAGCAATTATGTCAATTACGGCAATACTTTCACTAATTTGATAACATCCATTTTTATCATTTTCTTTAAAAATTGAGAACCTCTTAACCAGCACAGTTGCCGATTAAGAGGTGTAAAAAATGTTTCTTGACCTCTAAGTAGCCTTTTTAACGTTCTCACATAACGTGAAATTTGATAACAGAACTGCCATCTTCTCGCCTTTCAAAATACAGCTCCTTAGAGCAGAAAGGAGTGATAATTTCCACTTGATGTGATGCAATCATTACCAAGCGTTTTCTATCACGCTGAAGATAATTTGTAATGAATTTTGTACATTCATAAGCTACCTGGTCATTCAATCGATTAAACGGTTCATCAAGCCAAACAGCTTGAGTTGAAGAATCTAATGTATACAATAGCTTTGCTAGTGTAATACGTTGTTGCTGACCTGAAGAAAATTGTTTGTAAGTTCTAATTTTCATGAAGTTCAAAATCAAATCTTCTTCCGACTTCACATCTTTCAAACTCTTCTCATTCTTAGCAAGCATTACAAAGATTTCTTTCAACTCTAATCCCTCCAAGATTTCAAACAACTTATTTTTATCCAGATTTTCAAAGGTATCACTAAGTATAATCTCGTTTAAGATATAATTGTCTACCATAAATCTGTCTGTGTGATAAGTAAGTGTTTTTAAATAACCTGGATTGCCGTTGCTCAAATAAATCGGAGTTTCAGATATCCTAGTTTCACCACTTATAGTTCGACCAGTAGTGGTCTTACCACAACCAGTTTCACCTTTAACTAAAACCGTATCTCCTATTACCATTTGGAATTCTGACTGATTTATAAGTTTCCAGTCATTATTCTTATTATAGGAGAATTCAAATGGCTTCACAGTAATTTGTGAATTTTCGGCAAACGCTTCTAAAGCAGTTCTTTCAATAAGCTGTTGTTTTTCAAGCTCTTTGTAATAAACAGAATTGATATTATCGAAATCATCATACAATTTGTCGATATCAATCAAATAGTTTACTGTGTCCTCAACAAGACTTAAAATATCAGTAATTTTATTAAGAATTGTTGAATAAACAGTAGATATAGCTATTACTCCAAGTACCACTTCTTCTGTTACAATTCCTCCAGCAATGATTTTATAAACTAATATTATAATCATAAAAACTGAAGCAACTGCACTACGCTTAATGAAAACTGAGTTCAGCTTTAAACGTTCATTCCTTAAAAGCTCCTTAGATTTAATCAAGTGATTAATAAACCTTTGAGCATGGTACTCGAAATCTTGCTTAGATGAAAAATCCGTGCTTTTGATTCCTGCATATAGATTTTCTTCAATAGCTTCGTTTTCTTTTCGCTTTTTTCTGTACTGTTTCATAACATCAATTCGTTTTTTACCAAAGATGAAATAAATAACGATACAAATTCCAAGCAGAAGCATCATGAAACCTGTTTCGGCAGTTGATTCGCCTGACTTAATTTCCATTACCAAAGTAGCAATAATCATTACAAACAATGTAACAATTTGAGATACGGCGATAGGAAGCATCCACCAAAAATTCCAAACCGCATCCATATAATCCTTTGTTTTTCGAATTAATTCAGGATGTTGCATTGAATTTTCCACACCGTTTTTATTCGTTTTGAAAACTTTAGATTGTGTCATACATGCAAGTTCCATAATTATGGATGTAATTGCAGAGGTATATATTTTCTTAAAGTTATCTTCTTGAAAATCTCTATAGGTGTTGTATGCAGATTGAATTACACGCTCGGAAAAATACAGAGCAAGTATAATAACTGCAATAATCGTGAGATTCCTTTGTATTGCAAGCTGTGCGCCCTTGATTGCAAAT
This sequence comes from Clostridia bacterium, assembly GCA_017625465.1. Classification (GTDB taxonomy): domain Bacteria; phylum Bacillota; class Clostridia; order TANB77; family CAG-508; genus Scatovivens. Next base: position 66,620 of record JAGAKS010000006.1, read on the forward strand.
GCAAAAACTGAAAAAAGAATTTCGACTACAATAGTCCTAATAATAATGCGTGTCCGCACTTTTTTAATTTCTGTCGGTTGCTTTGTAATTGGAAATGTTAGTTGCTTTTTCAAAGTTTTTAGCTTTGATGTTAGTGAAGTGTTTTTCATCAAGTTTCACCATTCCTTTCATATAATTGTCAATGTGCATTAAATACAAATTCTCATTTTGCTCATGGTATAGTTATACCAGAACAAGTCGAGCTAAATAAAAGTTTGAAGTTAACATAATTATAGCATTTTTTAAGCTTTTTGGCAAAATTGCAATTTTTACTATATTGTGTTATAATGAAAGTTAGTGAGTGAATAATAATATTTTTTTATTTATTTTAAAAAAAGTATTGCATTTAAAAATTCATTAGTGTATAATTTCTTTGTTGTTAGGAAATAATAACACACATATTCCTCTTTAGCTCAGTTGGTAGAGCGCTCGGCTGTTAACCGATAGGTCGTTGGTTCGAGTCCAACAAGAGGAGCCAAAATAAGAAAACCATTGAAAAATGGTTTTTTTATTTTGCTTTCTATTGTAAACAAGAAGTA
>JAGAKS010000007.1 GCA_017625465.1 Clostridia bacterium
AAAAAAGCATATTTGAATGTATTGATTTGTTTTGGTTTGACAGCTAACATTTTAACACATTCTATATGCTTTTTCTAGTAATTTCTAAAATTAAAGAGTGCTACTCATTTTTTGACTTTTCGCCAGAAATTTGGTACAATACTATTTACATATTGTGTTTTTAGCGCAATTGTAAGCATAATAGACTAGATTATTATAGTTTGTTTGTTTATATAAGGGTGAAGACGTGCAGATTGGAGGCCGTATGGTAAAAGCAGAAACAGTATTTGCAGGGTTTTCAAAACAGATAAGAGGTTCTTCTATTGGAGGAACTAAGACTTTTTCACAATCGATAACATTTCCTATAACAGAGCTTGTTGTAGATTATTGCGTAATTTGTGTAGCACCGGCGACTTTAGTAATTAAAAGCACAAAAAATAACGAGCAAGAGGTAATTTGCAATTTAGCAACTGATGGAAAAGGACATACAGATATTATAACCTTGCCTGAAGAAGGCGTATATGATATCTATATTGCCAAAGAAGATTGTGTACTTATTCAATACAATGTTACCATTCATAATTAGTTTAAAGAGTGCGCCTATCACCCAAAAAGAGAATCTAAGCAATTAGGTTCTCTTTTTTGAATTAAATTATGAATTATCCACAAAATATTGAAAAAATGTGGAAAATATTATATAATAGATATCACTTTTAAATATTTAATAGGGGAAGGAGTATGTATATGAATTCACTTGTAAAAGTGGCTCCAAATATAAAAAAATTTAATGATTATATTTTTGAAGTAAAAAAGGGTACAACACCGATAATGCTTTCAGGTCTTACAGATGCTGGAAAAGTGCATTTAGCGTACTCAACTAGATTTTACTCAGATAAACCAATATGTATAATCACATATAATGAATTACAAGCTAAGAAAATAGTTAAAGATTTAGAATTTTTTGGTGAAAAAGTAAAATTCTTTCCAAAACGTGATACAGTTAGCTTTGATTATATTGCGGAGAGCAAAGATTTGTTATACAAAAGAATTTCTGTACTAAATAATATAGCAAAAGGTAAAACAAAAATCATAGTTACAACCATTGAAGCTATTATGCAAAAAATGATAACAAAAGAAGCTTTATTTAAAAATGTTATGAATTTAAAAGTAGGAGATACTTTAAATTTACAAGACTTAAAAGAAAAGCTAGTTTTGTTAGGCTATGAAAGATACGATTTAATAGAAAGCAAAGGTCAATTTAGCATTAGAGGTGGAATAATTGATATTGCCACTTCAAAAAACAAAGGTGTTAGAATTGAACTTTGGGGAGATGAAATAGACTCAATTAGAAAATTTAGTATTGCTAGTCAAAGAACTATCGAAATGCTAGATGAAGCAGATATCTATCCAGCTTATGAGTTTTTGTTAGAAACAGATATTGATACTATTTGTGGCAGAATTTTAGACCAACAATATACAAAATCTGTGAGAGAAAAAGTTGAAGAAGATGTTGAGCTTATTAAAAATGGAGAATTCTTAACTAAAATTGATAAATATTTTGACAGTTTTTATGAAAAATCAAATACTTTGTTAGATTATATAGATGATGATTATATAATTTTTATAGATGAAATCGAAAAAGTAAAAGCAAGAGCAGAAAACATTGCAAAAGATAATGAAAGTTTGAAACAAGACTTAATTGAAAGAAACAAACTTGTACCACAAATGCTTACAGAAATGAAAGATTACTACAATATTTCAAGTAAGTTAGAAGAAAAACAAACCGTATATCTTGAAAAACAAGATGTTGGTTTTGTAGATAAACAAAGTATGCATGCAAAAAGAAACGGATATAGCTTTAGCTATAGGGAGGTCAACTTTTTTCGTAGTTCAATGGATTTATTGTTTCAGGAATTACAAGAAAGCGTTAAACGAGGCAAGCAAACAATAATCCTTGGTGGAAACACCGATGGCTGTAAAAAGATGTCTAGTCTTTTGTATGAAAAAGGTATAAATAATGATTATAGAGAAAATATTGAAAATTATGATTTAGAGCAAGGGGCCATAGTTATTACACCTGGCTCTTTATCTGCTGGTTTTGAAATGCCAGAAATGAATTTACTAGTTATTAGTGTAGCAGAAATTTTTGAAAGCAAACCAAAAAGATTACGTACACCTTCAAGTTTTAAAGAAGGCGAAAAAATAGTATTTGCTGATTTAAAAGTAGGAGATTATATTGTTCACAAAACTCATGGAATTGGTGAATATGCTGGCGTACAAACGATGAAAGCAGCTAATGTAACAAAAGACTATATAAAAATAAAATATAAAGGTGATGATGTTTTATATGTTCCAACAGATTCACTAGATAATATTAGAAAATATATAGGTTCAGATAAAAATGCTCCTAAAATAAATAAACTAGGTTCAAAAGACTGGGAAAAAGCAAAAGAAAGAGTAAAAAATAATTTAAGAGAAGTTGCAGAAGAACTTATAAATTTATATGCTAAAAGGCAGAAAATGGAAGGTTATGCTTTCTCTAAAGATACTCCTTGGCAAAAAGAATTTGAAGATAGTTTTGAATATACAGAAACTGATGACCAATTAAGATGTGTAGAAGAAATAAAAAAGGATATGGAAAATTCTAAACCAATGGATAGACTTCTTTGTGGAGATGTTGGTTATGGAAAGACTGAAGTTGCTATTCGTGCAGCTTTCAAATCATGTATGGATCAAAAGCAAGTTGTATATTTAGCACCTACTACAATTCTTGCAAATCAACAATATGAAGAATTTAAAAATAGAATGAAAGATTATCCTATAAGAGTTGAGCTTTTAAACAGATTCAGAACTAAAAAAGAACAAACAGAGATAATAAAAAAAGTAGAACTTGGCGAAGTTGACATTCTAATTGGAACGCACAGAGTTTTAAGCAAAGATGTAAAATTCAAAAATTTAGGACTTTTAATTATAGATGAAGAGCATCGTTTTGGTGTAAAAGATAAAGAAAAAATAAAAGAATTCAAAAATAGTGTAGATGTTTTAACAATGACAGCTACACCAATTCCAAGAACTTTACATATGTCTGTGGTTGGAATGAGAGATATGTCAGTTATTTATGAACCACCACAAAACAGAATACCAGTTCAAACTTATGTACTTGAATATGATGCGGAAGTTGTAAAAGAGGCTATCACAAAAGAGTTAGAGCGTGGAGGTCAAGTTTTCTACTTATATAATAATGTAGAAGGTATTATAAAAAAGGCTACTGAAATAGCAAATCTTGTTCCAGAAGCCAAAGTAGATGTAGCTCATGGAAAAATGACAGGCTCAGAGCTTGAAAATATAATGCAAGATTTTATAGAAGAAAAAACTAATGTACTTGTATGTACAACAATTCTAGAATCTGGAATTGACATTCCAAATGCAAATACTATAATCGTAGAAAACGCAGATAGATTAGGTTTAGCACAGCTTTATCAAATACGTGGTAGAGTAGGCCGTTCAGACAAACAAGCTTATGCATATATAACTTACAAACGAAATAAAGCTCTATCAGAAGTTGCAGATAAAAGATTAAAGGCAATTAAAGAATTTACCGAATTTGGTTCAGGTTTCAAAATTGCCATGAGAGATTTAGAGATAAGAGGAGCAGGAAGTCTTCTTGGAGAAATTCAACATGGACATATGGAGCAAGTAGGTTATGATATGTATTGCAAGCTTTTAGATGAAGTCGTAAAAGAAATACGAGGCGAAGAAATTGTTGAAGAAATAGATGTTCAAATAGACTTAAATGTTTCAAGTTATATTCCAAATGAATATATTGAAAATTCAAGTCAAAAAATTGAAATTTATCAAAACATTGCTTTATGTAGAACAGAAGAAGATATACAAAATGTAACTGATGAAATTTTAGATAGATATGGTACAATGCCAAGAGAGGTCGAAAATTTATTAGAAATTACACGAATTAAAATGCTTGCAAGAGAGGCATATATTTTAAAAGTTAATCAAAAACAAGAAAATATTGTATTCCATTTTGAGAAAGAACATTTTAATACAGATTGTATAGATAAACTTATGAAAATTTATAGAAATAGAATTAAATTTTCACCAGCAACAGAACCATATATAACATTTAAAGTTCAAAATATAAGAAATGTTTTATTAGAAATTCAAGAATTTTTGCAACACTTAAAATAATATAGTATAATAATTTATATGAAACAAATAATATAAGATAGGTAACTTAAGCATAAGTTCCTACATAATCAAAAGGAGTTTTTATGGTTATTACAAGTAAAGATAATGATTTTGTAAAACATGTTAAAAAATTAAAAGAAAAGAAATTTAGAGAAGAATATAACGAGTTTTTGGTAGAAGGTATTAAAATGATAGAAGAAGCTATCAATGAAGATGCTGTTATAAAGCATATTGTGGTTTGTGATGACTGTAAAACACAAAGTAGCATACCAAGCGATTTGCTATATGAAATTGCTAAATATGATTGCATATATGCCAGTGAAAAAGCATTTAATGCAATGACAGATGTATCTAATCCACAAGGAATACTTGCTATTATTGAAAAATATCCAAGTGAAGAAAATCAAATAGATTTTAAAGATGATTTATTTTTGGTGTTAGACAATATTCAAGATCCAGGAAATATGGGAACTATATTAAGAACAGCAGATAGCTTAAATTTAAAACAAATTTTAGTATCAAAAGGAACTGCAGACCAATATAATCCGAAAGTTGTACGTTCAACTATGGGTGCTATTTTTAGAGTAAAAGTTATTGAGTGTGAAGATTTAACTAAAACTTTAAAAGAGTTAAAAAGGCATAAAATCAAAATATATGCAACAGATTTAAAAACAGATAAAAGTATTTATGATGTTAGTTATGAAAAAAGTGCAATTGTTATTGGTAATGAAGCAAATGGGGTTTCAACAGAAGTTTTAAATCTAGCAGATGAAAAAATTAAAATTCCTATGCTTGGAAAAACAGAAAGTTTAAATGCAGCAGTTGCAACAAGTGTTATATTATATGAAGCAAAAAGACCAAATATATAGCAAAAAAGTCCATACTTAGTATGGACTTTTTTTAAATTTCTTCTTCTCGTTCATCTACAAGTGCATGCAATATTTCTGGATAAATATGTATAGCATGTTTTTTCCAGTTATTTACAATTTGTTTTGCTTGTTCTCTTGAACCAGCATAAGCTTCTAAGTTAAATACAGTATTGTTATTTTCAATAATTTTACATTTAATAGAAAAATCAGTTTCTGTAACAGGAGCATATTCTGCAATAACTGAGAATTCATCTTTTATAGTATCAAAATTTTCTTCAAATTTACTATCTACTCTAAGTTTTAAAATGCCTGGTATTACATCTATGGTTAACTCTAATGCTTTTTTTCCATCTTCTGTAAGTTCATATAAATCATCATTTTCTTGTTTTGAAGCAACAACATAGTTATCTTCAATTAAGTCTAATAAAAATTGTTGAAAATAGAAATAATTCATATCAGAGATGGAAATAACTAATTCTAACAATTCGTTGTGAGATATAGGTTTTCCAACTTTGTCTAAAATATATAAAATTAAAATTTTGCTTTCTGCTAAAGTTTGGTCATCAGAATTTAATTTCAAATTAATGCACCCCCTAAACTAAAAGTATTATAACACGGTTTATAATAAAAAACAATTGATAAAATATTAAAAAAATGCTATAATATTTTCAGTTAAAAAAAAGAGGTAAAATTAATATGTTAGAATTAAAAAGAGCATTGAGAAGATTTGTTAGCAAATTATCTGGTAAAAACAAATTTGTGTTTTTTATAGTAATTGCAATGCTTTGCATTATGGCAATTTCAATAGGAATTTATACTCAATATTTTTATAAATACGCAGAAACAGATCCTTTAATGATAGGAATTAATACTAGCAGTGAAAAAACTGCTGAGGAGTTACAATTATTAGAGGCCAACTTTAATGCCCTATTTACAAATTCACTTAAAGTAAATAGTGAGAATGTAAATGTTACTTCAAAATTAGATGAAGGAAAAGATTTGTTATATACTGGTTACAAATTACAAAATGAAGATGAAAATTATTTTAGTGTAAATGCAGTTATACCACTTCTTAATATAAATACTGAAAAGGCTAAAGAAATAAACAAAGCTATAAAAGCAGAATTTCATGATAAAGCAAATACAGTTATGCGTCAACAAGAAGTTTATACAGTATATAATGTAAGTTATGTTGCTTATATAAATAATGATATTTTATCTGTAGCAATAAAATCTTCATTAAGAGAAGGAAATAAATCTGAAAAAGTTTCAATCAAAACATTTTGCTACAGCTTATCAGCAGAAAGACAAGTTACCTTAAAAGAGCTTGTTGAACTTAAAGAACAAACTGTTGAATCTGTTCAATCTAAAATAGATAGTGAAATTAAAACAGCGTATAATAATGCAAAAATTATAGCGGCAGAATATGGAAATTTATATGAGAGAGATTTAAATAGCGATATGTACAAAGTTGAAAATGCTGTTACATATTTCCTTACAGATGATGGATATGTTTATATATTATACCCTTATGGTAATACAGATTATACAAATGAGATGGATATGGTAATTTTCTAAAATTAGGAGGAAGATAAATGCTAAAAAAAATAGCTATAGTAGTAATCACATTTGTACTAATGATAAATTGTTATATTGGAGTTGTTTATGGTACAACAGATAACACTGCTACTAATACTCAAAATACAACTACAGAACAAAATACAGTAGAAAATGTAACTAGTGAAGAACCAGCTTTAGTATCTACACATCAAGAAGTTACTGAAGTTAAAGCAAGAGTAATAGAAGCAGGAGAAGTAAAAAAAGTTACAACCGGAACTGTTGAAGATACTATTCAAGAAGTCACAATAGAAATCCTTGAAGGTGAATATGAAGCAAAAGAATTTACAACAAACTATATTCTTTCTTATGATATAGAAGGTAAAATTTTAGCTTATGAGCTAAAAGAAGGAAATAACGTTATGGCTCAAATTGCTAAAGATAGTGATGGAACCGTTACAGTTACAGTTCAAGATGTACAAAGAAGTGGCTTTGTATATGTTATGTTTTTTGTATTTATACTTAGCGTTATTTTAGTTGGTGGAAAACAAGGTGTAAAAGCTGTTATAGGACTTTTAATTACTATACTTTGTATATGGTTCATATTAATCAAAGGTATTTTTGCAGGTGCCAATCCAATATGGACTTCAATTGGTACATCAGCGGTTATTATAATTCTTACATTTTTTGTAATTGGTGGAGTAAGTAGAAAAGTAATTACAGCTGCTATTGGTACTTTAGGCGGAGTTGTAATGGCAGGAATTATGGCAGCAATATTTAGCTATTTAGCTAAACTTTCTGGAGCTTGCGAAGATGCAATACAACTTAGTATAAATATGAAAACAATTACATTTAATTTTAGAGATTTAATTTTTGCTGGAATTGTTGTATCTGCGCTAGGAGCTTGTATGGATGTTGGTATGTCAATTGCATCAAGCTTAGATGAGATAAAAAATAAAACAAAAGATATTACTTGGAAGGAATTATTCAAAAGTGGAATGTCTATTGGTAGAGATGTTATTGGAACAATGACAAACACACTTATTTTAGCATATGTAGGTGGTGCATTAAAACTTATACTTTTATTTTTAGCATGTGATATGCATCTAGGAGAAATTTTAAATAAAGAAACTATAGCAGAAGAAATTATATCAGCTATTGCAGGTAGTATGGGTGTTGTATATACAGTTCCAATTACAGCATTCGTATATTCATTTTTAAATAGAAAAAAGACTGTTTATAAGACTAGTTCTGAAAATAAAATCGAAGGAAAAAGAAGTTTAAAAATATAAATAAATTTTTAATTAACAAAAGAAGAGGAATGATATGACAGAAAAAGAATTTGAGAAAGTCGTAGAAAACTTAACAAGTGCAATATTAAGCCAAAGGGCTACTTTTCAAGATGCCATTCAAGAAGAATTTTATCAAAATCTAAATCAAATTGATTTAGATAATGTGATTAAAATTTTAGATAGGCATAAAGAAATTGCTACAGATGGTAGATTAGATGGCGAGCGTATTGCTGTAATTTGCAAAGGCAATCCAGAAATTACCGAACAAATATTGCTTGCTGCACTAAAAAATAATATTCATGTAAAACTTATTACTTTAAATTATCACATTATAAATAATTGTATTTTTAATTTATTATCTGAAATTATGCATGAATTAAGAATACCCAATTCTTATTTGAACTATAGTGATACTTATTATGAACAAGACATAATAGATAGAAGTAATGGTTTTGATAGAATTATATATATTGGAAGTTATTTTGATTATCAAAATTTTGAATATTCATGCGAAAGTGATAAAGTAGTTTTTTGGAATGATAATAATATCAAAATTTTATTGATAAGTTATGAATATAAAGAAACATGCAAAGCTACAGTAAGATATCTATATGCTAATAATGTAGAATTAGAAATATATGATGATGAAAAAGAATTTGTTCAAGAATTTGAAGACGGGGAATGTGCACTAATATATACTAATGAAGATAAAGAAGAAATTTTAGAAAAAATAAATCCAAGAATAGTTAAGTTTAACGAGTTTAATATAGAAGACTTTAAATTTAATATAAATGATTTAATTTTAGGACTTGATTTTTCCGTAAAATTATAGTACAATATCAAACAGTGTAAATAAGATGTGAGGAAGGTAAATTAGATGTACTATTTAATGCATACTAACAAAATAAAGATAAGAGAAAATGCTTTCACAGCATCATTATTTTCAATTTCAAAAATTAATATTTATAATAAAGAACACTAAATAATATATTTAGTGCTTTTTTTTAGAATAAAAAAGGAGGAAATGTAGTTGAAAGGTTATTTGGTTTTAGAAAATGGACAAATATTCGAAGGAGAGAAAATAGGTAGCGACAAAGAAACTGTTTGTGAAGTAGTTTTTAATACAGGTATGGCAGGATATATTGAAACTTTTACAGATCCATCTTATGCAGGACAAGGTATTGTTATGACATATCCGCTAATAGGAAATTATGGAATAATCAAAGAAGACCTTGAAAGTACTAGGATTTGGGCGAAAGCAGTATTTGTTCATGAGCTTGCTGAATATGAAAGTAATTTTAGAACAGAAGGACCATTGGAAGATTTCTTAAAACAAAATGATATTCCTGGTTTAAAAAATGTAAATACTAGAAAACTTACAAAAATTCTTCGCGACAGTGGAACAATGAAGGGCTTTATAACTACAGATATATCAAATCTTGCTAGAATTCATGGAGAAATAGAAAAATATAAAGTAGGAAAAGTTGTAGAAGAAGTTACTTGTAAAAAAGTAGAAAAATATAATGAAACTGCAAAAAAACAAGTTGCATTAATGGATTATGGTTATAAGAAAAACATATTAAAATCTTTACTAAAAAGAAATGTAGGTGTTACTGTTTATCCAGCAACTACTACAGCAGAGGAAGTTCTAAAAAGTAATCCAGATGGAATTATGCTTTCAAATGGACCTGGAGATCCAGAAGATTGTGAATTTCAAATTGAAAATGTAAAAAAATTATATGATTCAAATGTACCAATATTTGGAATTTGTTTAGGTCATCAATTAATGGGACTTGCAACAGGTGCAAAAACAGCTAAATTAAAATATGGACATAGAGGACCAAATCACCCAGTAAAAGATTTAGAAACAAGAAGAGTTTATGTAACTAGCCAAAACCATGGATATTACATATTAGACACAAGTATTAATCCAGAAATTGCAGAGGTATCACATATTAATCTAAATGATAGAACAGTTGAAGGTTTAAAATATAAAAACAAAAACATATTTACTGTACAATTTCACCCAGAAGCTTGTCCTGGTCCAGAAGATACAGCATATTTATTTGATAAATTTATTGAGATGATATAGGAGGTAAGCAATGTCTAAAAATAATAAAATAAAAAAAGTATTAGTTATAGGTTCTGGACCAATTATAATAGGTCAAGCAGCAGAATTTGATTATGCAGGAACACAAGCATGTAGAGAACTAAAAAAAGAAGGAATAGAAGTTATTTTAATAAATTCAAATCCTGCAACAATTATGACAGATAAAAACATGGCAGATAAAATATATATAGAGCCACTTACTGTTGAAACAGTGAAAAAAGTAATAAAAAAGGAAAGACCAGATAGCATACTTCCAAACTTAGGAGGTCAAACAGGACTTAACTTAGCTATGGAGCTTGCTGAATGTGGATTTTTAGATGAGTATAATGTTCGTTTACTTGGAACTGGCAGAGAAGGAATTAAAAATGCTGAAGATAGACAATCTTTTAAAGATATGATGGAAAGTATAAATGAACCTTGTATAGCAAGTAAAGTTGTAAATAATGTAGAAGATGCAGTTGAGTTTGCAAATAAAATAGGACTTCCAGTAATAGTAAGACCAGCGTATACTTTAGGTGGTACTGGTGGAGGTATTGCTTATAGTATAGAAGAATTAGAAGAAATTTGTGGAAGTGGACTTAGACTTTCTAGAGTACACCAAGTTCTTATTGAAAAATGTATTGCTGGGTGGAAAGAAATTGAATACGAAGTAATGAGAGATAGCAAAGGTACTTGTATAACAATTTGTAATATGGAAAACATTGACCCGGTTGGTGTTCATACAGGTGATAGTATAGTTGTAGCACCTTCACAAACTTTATCAGATAAAGAATATCAAATGCTTAGAACTTCAGCCATAAAAATTATTTCAGCCCTTAAAATTGAAGGTGGATGTAATGTACAATTTGCATTAAATCCAAATAGCTTTGAATATGCAGTAATAGAAGTAAACCCAAGAGTTAGCCGTTCATCAGCATTAGCATCAAAAGCAACAGGTTATCCAATAGCAAAAGTAGCTACTAAAATAGCTATAGGTTATACATTGGATGAAATTATAAATCAAGTTACTGGTAAAACTTATGCTTGCTTTGAACCAGTATTAGATTATGTAGTTGTAAAAATACCAAAATGGCCATTTAAGAAATTCTTAACAGCTAGTCGTGATTTAGGTACTCAAATGAAAGCAACTGGTGAAGTTATGGCAATTGCTCCAAACTTAGAAATGGGCATAATGAAAGCTGTTCGTTCTCTTGAAGAAAACTTAGACAGTTTAATAATTCCCAAATTTAAAGAATATACAGATGAAGAAATAGAGTTAAAACTTGCAAAAGTTGATAATGAAAGATTTTTCACAATTGCTGAAGCTTTAAGAAGAGGTTTTTCTATGGATCATATTCACGAAGTAACAACAGTAGATAAATTCTTTATAGGAATTGCAGCTAAAATTGTGAGAATGGAAAAAGAACTAACAGAAAATAAATTAACAGTAGAGCTTTTAACAAGAGCTAAAAAATATGGATTTACAGACAAAGTAATTGCTAAACTAAATGGTATTACTGAGAAAGAAGTTCATGATTTAAGAAAAGAAAATGATATAGTTGCAAGTTATAAAATGGTTGATACTTGTAGCGCTGAATTTGAAGCACAAACACCATACTACTATTCAAGTTATGATGATGATAATGAAGCAGAAGATAGCAAAAATAAGAAAAAAGTTATGGTACTTGGTTCTGGACCAATTAGAATAGGACAAGGTATAGAATTTGATTATTGTAGTGTTCACGGAGTTTGGGCGCTTAAAAAACAAGGATATGAAACAATAATTGTAAATAATAACCCTGAAACAGTTAGTACAGATTTTGATATCGCTGATAAATTATACTTTGAACCACTTACACCAGAAGATGTTGAAAGTATTGTAGATGTTGAAAAACCTTATGGAGCAATAGTTCAATTTGGTGGGCAAACAGCAATTAAACTTACAAAAGCTTTATCAGATATGGGAGTTAAAATTTTAGGAACAGCAGAAGTTGATATGGATAGAGCAGAAGATAGAGAAGAATTTGACAAAGCATTAACTAACTGTGGAATTTTAAGACCAAAAGGAGATACAATTTATACAGTAGAAGAAGCAAAAGAGGTTGCAAATAGATTAGGATATCCTGTACTTGTTAGACCATCTTATGTACTTGGTGGACAAGGAATGGCTATTGCTTATGATGATAAAGAAATCGAAGAATATGTAAATGAAATAAATACAATTGAACAAGAGCATCCAATACTTGTAGATAAATATGTAATGGGTAGAGAAGTAGAGGTTGATGCAATATGTGATGGAACAGATATATTAATTCCAGGTATTATGGAGCACTTAGAAAGAGCGGGCGTTCACTCAGGAGATAGTATATCAGTATATCCTACACAAAATGTTGAGTTAGAACAAGAAAAACAAATTATTGAATATACTGAAAAAATAGCTAAAGAGTTAAATGTAATAGGTATATTAAATATACAATTTATTATTAGTGAAGGAAAAGTATATATAATTGAGGTAAATCCACGTTCTTCAAGAACAGTACCATACATTAGTAAAGTTACAAATCTTCCAATGATAGAAATAGCAACTAATGTAATTCTAGGTCAAAAATTAAAAGATATGCCTTATGGAACAGGATTATATAAAAAGAGTGATTATATATGCGTTAAAATGCCAGTATTCTCTTTTGAGAAAATTAAAAATGCAGATACAAGTTTAGGTCCTGAAATGAAATCAACAGGTGAAGTTTTAGGAGTTTCTAAAAAATATCATGAAGCAGTTTTGAAAGCATTTATAGCAAGTGGTGCAAATGTTTCTACAAGTGGAAATATATTAATTACAGTTAGAGATAAAGATAAGCCAGAAATGTTACAAGTTGCTAAAAAGTTTGATAAAAAAGGCTTCAAAATTTATGCTACAAAAGGAACTGCAGAATATTTAAAAGAGAATGGAATTCAAGCAAAAATTGTAGAAAAAATTTGGGAAGGAAAAGATAGTATATTAGATTTAATTCAATCTGGAAAATTAAACTTTGTAATAAATACTCCTACAAAAGGAAAACAATCAGGAAGAGATGGTTTCAAAATTAGAAGAATGGCAGTAGAATGTAAAATTCCTTGCTTTACTTCTTTAGATACTGTAAATGCTTTATATAAAGCTATTGAAAAGGAAACTAAAGAAGAGGACTTAGCAGTAGTTGATATTACAAAAATTTAATAAGAACATACAAAAATGGCATGGAACAAGCTTCCATGCTTTTTTGCGTGTTGATATAAAAATTTTTTATAAATATATTGACAAAGGAATATCACAATGTTATATTTGTATTAGTACAAATAGTACAATAAAATTTAGAAAGGGGATTCCTATATGATTAAGATTAGTAACTTAAACAAATCTTATGGAAAACATAAAGTCTTAGAAAACTTAAACTGCAATATTAAAACTAATTCTATTTATGGTTTAATAGGTGCAAATGGTGCTGGTAAATCTACGCTTTTAAGAATTATAGCAGATGTTATTAGAAAAGACAGTGGAGCAGTTTTAATAGATGACAGAGAAGTTGAAGACAATGAAAAAGTTAAGCAAAAAGTAGCATTTTTACCAGATGATTTATATTTCTTTCCTGGTTATACAATGCTTGATATGGCTAAGTTTTATCAAGATATGTATAAAAAATTTGACTTAGATTATTTTAAAGAATTAGCAACAATGCTAAAATTAGATGTTAATGCCAAAGTTGAAACTTTTTCGAAAGGAATGAAAAGACAGGTTTCATTAGTATGTACATTAGCAACAAATGCAGAATATATGCTTTTTGATGAAACTTTTGATGGATTAGATCCAGTTATTAGAAATTTAATGAAAAAAATTATTGCAAAACAGATGGAGAGCAAATGCACTACTATTATTATGACAAGTCATAATTTACGTGAACTTGAAGATATATGTGATAACTTAGGTTTGTTATACAAAGGTGGTATTTTGTTTGAGAGCGATATAGATACTTTAAAAACAAATATGTTCAAAGTACAAATCTCTTTAAAAGAAGAATTTGATAAAGATACATTTAAAGATTTAGAAGTATTAAGTTTTAGTAAAACAGGTAGTGTAGCTAAAATAATTATAAAAGGTGAAAGAGAAAATTGTGAAAAACTATTACAAGCTAAAGATCCTGTAATTTTAGACTTTTTACCACTTACACTTGAAGAAGTATTTATATATGAAATGGAGGTGTTAGGTTATGAATTCAACCAAGTTGTTTAATTTTAAGTATTTAAAGCAAAACCTCAAAAAATCTAAAGGATTACTAACTATTTTAGTTTTGATAATTCCTGTACTTACAACTTTAATGCTTATATCAATAAATAGTTCAGAATATGATGTTGTAGTAGAAACAGAAGAATATAATTTTATCAATTATTTTGGAATGTATATTTTTCCATTTGTAGTATCCGTTATTTTAACAGGATATATATATAAGAAAAATAGTGTAGATTTTATAAATTCTATGCCAATAAGTAGAAAGACAATATATTTTACTAATTTTATTGGTGGAATTTTGCTTATTCTTTTAGCTCAAATTCTAACTTTAATTTCAAGTTTAATTTGTAGTATTATGCTTAAAGATATGTTTTTACCAGTAGGTTTAATATTAGATAGTTTTACAGTTATGACAATATCTTATATATTTACATATAGTGCTACAATGCTTGCATTAACTTTATCTGGAAATGTTTTGACACAAGTGGTTGTAACAGCTTTAATATTATTTGTAGTTCCATTTGTTCATTGTAGTTTTGTAAATTCAGGAATTATAGCAGAAAAAAATATAAATTTAAACTATAATGGTGGTACTAGTACAATAATAGAAACTAGAATTCCAGAATATACAATGCCATTTAATTTGATAGCAACATTATTTTATGGTTCAGATTATACATTTTTTAATGTTAATTCTATGATAAAAATGGCAGTACTTACAGTAGTTTACTGTACTTTAGGCACAATACTATTTAACAAAAGAAAAATGGAAAATAATTTAACTTCTTTTGCAAGTTATAAATCACATTATTTAGTAAAAGCATTGACGATGCTTCCAATGGTGTTTTTGGCTAATATTGCAGGTACAGAAGGTGTATATATAGCAATTGTAATCGTTCTAATGTTTATATATTATGTATTATATGATTTTGTTTTGAATAAAAAAGTACAATTGAAATATACACTTCCAATATTTGTTGTAACTATATTAGCATTACAAGGTGTTTATAAATTAGGAATTGAAATTCAAAGTAGAGTACCAGAGCAAAATATTTCTACCAATGAAATTGCAGGAATAGCAGTTTCTAATAATTCTATGGATTATACTACAACTACTAATGGAAATAGAAGTTTAGACGTTTTAATAGATGAAAAAGATATGATAGAGAAAATCATGTCCAATGTTTTAGATAGACGATATTATTTAGATAGTTGGTCTGTAGACAGTAAAGAATTAGAATATGTAACTATAAGAATAAAATTAGAGAGCGGAAAAGACATATACGCCTATGTGTATATAGATGGAAATGTATATGATGAGATAATGAATTTTATCAATACAAATGAAAAATATTCAGCTCAAAAACCTGAAAATTATGATTTTAAAGAATTGGCTATTTCTTGTAGAAGTGAATTGTTACCAACTGAATTAACAGAACGCTTAACGAGAATTTTATCAAAAAATAATTATAAAGTAAGCGATACTTATGAATTGCCAAGTTCATCATTTACAGAAATATATGTATATGATAGACACCGTATGCATACAGCTAGAATATCTTTAAATATAGATGAAGAATTATTTGAAATTATTTCACAATATTTAAACCAAAAAACTTATGACATTTTAGTAAATGGAAATTCAAATATAGAAAATTTACAAGCCAATGTAAAAGTAATGAGTAGAGTCAAAAATACTTGGAAAGAAAAAAATAGCTATATCGAACATTTAGATTCAGAAATAATTGAATATATGAAAAATCATTATCAAGATAAATGTGATTACAACCAAGAGTTAGTAGAAATATATATGTACGATAAAACCGATATTACATTTTTCACTAATGTTAACGAAGAACTAAATAAAATTTTAGATGGATTGAATTTTGATGGGTATATGACACCTGAAGAAGTTGTAAAAGAAGATATAACTGAATTGGATACAATTCCAGTACAATAATATAAAGGAGGTATTGATTTGATTAATTTAGATTATCAAAGTAGAACTCCAATATATGAGCAAATTGTTTTAGAAATAGAAAGATATGTTGCCTTAGGAATTCTAAAACCAGAAGAACAAATTCCACCAATTCGTGAAATGGCTACGGAATTGGGAATAAATCCGAATACTGTAAAAAAAGCATATAGCATTTTAGAAAGTAAAGGTGTAATTGTTACTATTTCTACTAAAGGAACATATATAGCCTACAATACTAAAAAGATTGTAGATGAGAAGATTGATTCAAAAATAAATGAATTGAAAAATATTATTGGAGAACTTGAAAAGCTAGGGGTTTCTAAAGAAGAAATCATTAATAAAATAAAATAATAATTTTAAAGAGCAAATATTTAAAAATGTTTGCTCTTATTTATTTGACTGATTGTTCAATTTTTGAAAACCTATTGAAAAATTTTCTTTATTTTTATATAATAAGGCTAAATTATTGTATAGGTGAAAAAGTATGAACAAAACAAAAAGAAAAATTTTTGAAACCTCAATGAAGCTTTTTTCTGAAAAAGGTTATGATGCAACAAGTATCGAGGAAATCACGGCAACCGTAGGTGTTGCTAAAGGAACTTTATATTATCATTTCACAAGTAAAGAAGAAATTTTTAATTTCTTAGTAGAAGAAGGAATGAAACTATTAAAAAATAGTATTGAAATAAAAACTTCAAGATGTGAAAAAACAATAGATAAATTAAGGGCTGTGTCACTAGTTCAATTAAAGGTTTTATTAAAATACGAAAGTCTTTTAACAATTGTAATGAGTCAAACTTGGGGAAATGAGCCTAGAAATGTGTTTTGTAAAAGCAAAGTTTTAGAACATATTTCAGTAATTGAAAAAATAATAAAAGAGGGACAAGAAAAAGGAGACTTCTTTGAATGTAATAGTGAACTTATGGCTTGCGAAATTTTCTCTCTTACATGTTCAACCTTGATTTACCTAAGAAAAACAGAAGGAAAATTAGATGTTCAAAAACTATATAAAGAATATGAAAAAACATTGTTTGAAAAATTAGATGCATATAAAGGGGAATAGGAAATGGATAGAAAACATAAAAAAAGCGAAAGATTATACGAAGCAGATAATTATAGTAACTTAAAAGAAATGATGGCAAATTCTAGGGAAAAGTATGGCGAAGAACCAGCTTTCAAATTCAAAACTGAAATTCCTGGAAAATTAAGAACTGAAAGTTATAATGAATTTACAGAAAAGATTGATGCTTTAGGAACAGCATTAATAAGTATTGGACTAAAAGATAAAAGAATAGCTGTTATTGGTGAAAATAGATATGAATGGGCTTTAGCTTATTTGTCTGTTGTAAATGGTACAGGCGTAGTAGTTCCACTTGATAAATCATTACCAGAAAATGAAATAATTAGTTCAATAGAACGTTCAGAAGTTGAAGCAATTTTTTATTCTTCTAAATATGATGAAATAATTGAAAAAATAAAGAAAGAAAATATAGGCAAATTAAAATTCTTTATTTCAATGGATGCTGATAAGACAGAAGATAAAATATATTCACAAACTGAACTTGTTGAACTTGGAAAAGGTTTAATAAAAAACGGTGCAAGAAGTTTTATAGATGCTGAAATAAATAATGATGAAATGGCAGTTATGATATTTACTTCTGGAACAACTTCAAAATCAAAAGCCGTAATGCTATCACACACAAATATTACAATGAATATAAAAGACATTACTTCTGTATTTGATGTAAAAGTAGGAGATACTTTACTTTCATTTTTACCAATACACCATACTTTTGAAAGTACAGTTGGTTTCTTATATCCACTATCAGTAGGTGCTTCAATTGCTTACTGTGAAGGAATTAGACATATAGCTGATAATATTAGAGAATATCAAATTAGTGTTATGATTTCTGTACCTTTATTATTCGAAAATATGTATAAAAAAGTAATGCAATCTGTTGAGAAAAAAGGTAAAGGAAAAGCAGTAAAAGTTGGTAGAACTTTAAGTAACATCTTAAGAAAAGTTGGTATCGATAAAAGAAGACAAATATTCAAAGAAATCCACGAAAATTTGGGAGGAAAATTAAGATTATTTGTTTCAGGTGCTGCAGCTTTTGATCCAGAACTTGAAAAAGGTCTAAATGAATTAGGAATTGATACATATCAAGGATATGGATTAACAGAAGCATCACCAGTTATTGCTGCAGAACACAAAACTTGTACTAGATTAGGTTCAATAGGAAAATTATTTCCAAGTCTAGAAGGAAAAATAATAAATCCTAACGAGCAAGGAATTGGTGAACTTGCAGTAAAAGGTCCAACAGTTATGCTTGGATATTATCAAAATGAAGAAGCAACAAATGAAACAATTGTTGATGGATGGTTGCATACAGGAGATTTAGCTTATTTTGATAAAGATGATTATATTTTTATTACTGGTAGAAAGAAAAATGTAATTGTATTAAAAAATGGAAAAAATATTTATCCAGAAGAAATTGAAACTTTAATTAATAAGATAGAATTCGTAAAAGAAAGTTTTGCATTTGGAAAGCCAGAAGATGGAGATGAGGCAGATTTAAAACTTGCAGCTAAAGTTGTATATGATCCAAAAGAAATGGAAGAAAAATATGGACTTAAAGATGCAGAAGAAATAAAACAAAAAATATGGACAGAAATTAAAGCAATTAATAAAAAAATGCCTACATATAAATATATAAAAGAATTATATGTTACAGATCAAGAACTTATTAAAACAACAACACAAAAAGTAAAAAGATTTGAAGAAATAAAAACTATAAAATAACCAAAAAAGTAAGAAACTTCCACAAGTTTGTGGAAGTTTTTATATCTGTTTAAAAATTTTAACAAAATGTTACAAAATACTGGTAATTGTAACAAAAATGAAATACAATTTTGTCGAAAACCACTTGCCCTAAGAAAAAAATAAATGTATAATAAATCTAGTATTAGTAAGACAGATACAGAGGAGGTATGTTTACAATGTCATTATTTTTCCGCAAATCAGGCATAGTAAACGTGAAGATGGTAATCACGGAAGAAAAAATCCTATCTAATATAGATAAGATACAGAAGTTAATAAATCCAAACAGCAAAAAACAAATTGTACAACTTGATGATGATTCTTATTTTAAAGATTTGGTAGAATCTGTTAAAACATATTTAATAGAATATCCAAAGAAAAAGAATTTTCCAAGAAGTGTATATAAATCAGCTTATGACTTAGTTGAATATGCAACAAATCAATTTGAAGAAAATACTAAAAAAATAGAAGAACTAATTAGAAAAAGAGAAAGAAATATCAAACTTGCCAGTGTTCTTCGTGAAGTTGGAAATGCTGTAAAAGCAAGAGCCAAAAATTGGAAAGATATTGTTGCAAAAATCGAAAACAAATATCCAGCTGATGTTATAGAAGCATTAAACATTATTGGAAAAACAAAAGATAAAGAATCAGATGAATACAAATCAGCTGTTAAATTAATAGATGCTAAAGTTGGAAATCTTGAAGGGAATTTACATATTGAAATAGATATGGAAAGAATAGAAGATAGATCTAAAGCTTTAAGTTATATTGGAATCGAAATTGCTGAAGCATTAAAATATATTCCTGCTCCAATTGAAGAATTTGAAGTTTCAAAAGAAACAGCTCCTGTAAGCTCAATTCTTGAAGAAATTAAAGTAGAGAAAGAAAACGAAGTTGTAAAAGCTGTTGCTGAAGAAAAAGTTGAAGCAAAACCAGTTAATGCGGTATTAAGCAACGTAGTTCCTGCTGAAGTTTCACCAGAAGCTACTGAAGATGAGTTATACTTTGAAGAAACAAGATTCGAAGAAAAACCATCATTATGGAATAGAATTAAAAATAGCAAATTTGTAAGAGCAATTAAATACATAATGCAAATAAAGGTAGTCTTAGATTACCCAGCACTTCCAGAAGGAAGAGGAGAAAATTACTAAAGATAAGAGGAAAAAGCGAAATTGCTTTTTCCTTTTTTTATGAGTAAAAGGAATAGAAAAGGAGAGAAAAAATGACAGAAGCAGATAAAAATTTTATTGAGACATGTAAAGAAATTATTAAAAATGGTTATTCTTCAGAAGGTACAAACGTAAGAACTAGATGGGAAGATGGAAGTGAAGCTAATTATTATTCAATAGTTGGCGTTAGCAATAAATATGATCTTTCAAAAGAATTTCCTATGATTACACTTCGTAATAATTCTGGAACTGTAAAAAGAGCAATAGATGAATTACTATGGATTTGGCAAAAAAAATCAAATAAAATTGCAGATTTAGATTCACATATTTGGGATCAATGGGCAGGAGAAGATGGAACAATTGGAAAAGCGTATGGTTATCAAATGGCTAGAAAATATGATTTTAAAACAAAAGATGGAATCAAAAAAATGGATCAAGTAGACTATGTTTTATATTTACTTCAAAATGATCCATCAAGCAGAAGAATAATGACAAATATTTTCT
Source organism: Clostridia bacterium (assembly GCA_017625465.1). Taxonomy (GTDB): domain Bacteria; phylum Bacillota; class Clostridia; order TANB77; family CAG-508; genus Scatovivens. The sequence goes on from JAGAKS010000007.1 coordinate 20,723, forward strand.
GTCATGATGAATTGAAAGATATGAACTTAGAGCCATGTGCTTTTGGAACACAATGGTTAGTAAAAGAAGGAAAACTTCATTTGATTTTAAATCAACGTTCACAAGATATGCTTGCAGCTAATGGATGGAATACAATGCAATATGCTGCACTTACTCACATGTTTGCACAAGTTTGCGGATTAGAGGTTGGAACATTAACTCATAATATTGGAGATTGTCATATTTATGATAGACATATTCCACTTGTTGAAAAATTAATTGCTGGGGAAACAAAAGATGTAACTCCAAAACTTGTAATAAATAACCCTACAAAGAACTTTTATGAATTTAAAGTTGAAGATTTTGAAATTCAAGGTTATGATTATAATAAAGAAATGAAACTTGGAAAAATACCAGTTGCTATATAGGAGAGAAGATGTTAAGTTTAATAGTTGCAGTTGCACAAAATAATGTTATAGGAAAAGATAATGCTTTAATTTGGCATTTACCAGATGATTTAAAACATTTTAAAGAAATTACTTCTGGAAAAACAATTATAATGGGAAGAAAAACTTTTGAATCATTAGGTAGAGTACTTCCAAAAAGAAAGCATGTTGTGCTTTGTAAAAGTGGAAGTTTAGAAGTAGATGATGATAGAGTAGAGATACTTAAAGACATCTCTGAACTTGATAAGTATATAGAAGATAGTGAAGAACATTTTGTTATAGGCGGGGCAACAATATACAAACTTTTATTAGATAAAGTAAATAAAATGTATATAACAAGAATAAATGAAGATTTTGAAGGAGATGCATTTTTTCCACAATTTGATGAGAAAGAGTGGAAAATTACCGAAAAAATAAAAGGGCCACGCAATAGCGAAAATCCGTATGATTATGATTATATAACTTACGAACGAATATAGATTTAGGAGAAAAAATGAAAAAGATTAAAGAAATTTTAAACCATGTATTTATAGATGGTCTTACCGGAATGGCTTGGGGCTTATTTTCTACATTAATAATAGGATTAATTTTAACTCAAATTGGTGGTTTTATACCTAATAAATTAGGAGCATTAATTGTTACAATAGGAAAAATTGCTTCTGCATTAACTGGTGCTGGTATTGGTATAGGTGTTGCTAGTAAATTCAAATCAGGTACTTATGTAACAGTATCAGCTGCAATAGCAGGAATGATAGGAGCTTTTGCAACAAAAATATTAGCAGGCACAGTATTTACAGAAGGAACAATAATATTTGCAGGACCAGGAGAACCACTAGGTGCTTTTATTGCAGCAATAGTAGGAATTGAAATTGGAAATTTAGTAACAGGAAAGACAAAAGTAGATATTATTTTAGTACCACTTGCAACTATTCTTTCAGGAGCGTTTGTTGGATTACTAGTTGGACCTACAATTTCTAGTGTCATGACAGCACTTGGTGCTTTAATAAATTGGTCTGTTGAAAGACAACCAATAATTATGGGAATTCTAGTTTCAGTTATTATGGGAATGATTTTAACTTTACCAATAAGTTCAGCAGCTATATCAATTATATTAAATTTAAGCGGATTAGCTGCAGGTGCGGCAACCGTAGGATGCTGTGCAAATATGATAGGATTTGCAGTAGCAAGTTATAAAGAAAATAAAATGGGTGGATTAATTTCACAAGGACTAGGAACTTCAATGTTACAAGTGCCTAATATAATGAAAAAGCCAGTAATTTGGCTCCCAGCAATAATAGCAAGTGCAATACTTGGACCTTTGTCTACAACAGTATTTCAAATGACAAATAATGCATCTGGTGCTGGAATGGGTACTTCTGGATTAGTTGGACAACTTATGACTTGGGAAACTATGGCTGGAACAGAAAATCCAATAATTTTACTTGGTAAAATCTTATTATTACATTTCATTTTACCAGGATTAATAGCTTGGGTAGTAGCTTTTGTATTAAGAAAAAAGAATATAATTAAAGATGGAGATATGAAGTTACAATCAGACAAATAATATGTATATAAAAATAAAACGCCTTGATTTAAGGCGTTTTACTTTTCGTTTTGGTTTATTAGTCATCAATTTGTATATATTTTTTTGCTGGTAATTCTGGTTTTTCTTCTTTCTTTGGAACTTCAATTTTAAGAACTCCTCTTTTGAAAGATGCTTTTATGTCTTCACTTTGTACTTCAGTTCCTACATAAAAACTTCTTGAGCATGAGCCCACATATCTTTCTTTTCTTACGAATTGTCCTTCTTCTTTTTCTTCATTAGTTGTATCAATTTCTGCACTTACTGTTAAATATCCATCTTCAATGTCAATTTTAATGTTTTCTTTTTCATATCCAGGTAATTCAACATCTATTAGATATTTATCACTTTTTTCTTTAATGTCTGTTTTCATTATTTTGCTGTCATTATTACTAAAAAATGGATCTTTAAACATTTCTCCTAATAAATCAAATTCGTTTCTTCTTCTTGGTATCATCATCATATCAATCAACTTCCTTTCATTTCAATGTGTTGACACCTATTAAGGTAGCACATATTTAATTTTTTAAAAGATATCTTTTACTGTTTACAATATATAGTATACCACCATTTTTAGCAAAGTCAATAGGAGAGTGCTAATTTTTTTAAAATTTTTTTAGAATTTTTTTAGAATAAATAAAAACACTACATTTTGCTTTTAACGGCAATGTAGTGTTTAAGCATTTTATGTAGTAATATACTATAAGTATTCTATTTCAAAATCAGAAAAATTTTTTAAATCTATTTTTTTCACATATTCATCTGTTACAACATCAAAAGTATATTTATAATTTCTTTCGATATGCGAAATTTCATTATTATCAGCATTAATTTCTATAATGGATTTTATTAGTAGTCCAGTATTAATATCGAAACTATATTGATAAAATTCATCTTTATTTTTTACTTGTATAGTATAGCATTCAAAATTATCTATTTTTTCTTTTCCTATATATTTGTATTTTGAATTATTATTCATTTCGACCTCTAAAAGTTCATATGGAGTATACAAATAAGAAGTAGTTTTGTCTTTTCTAATTTGAATTTTTTTACTATATTTATCAATATAAATAATTTCATCGTTTATAGTATCTTGCCATTCAACAATCGAATTGTCCATATCTAATATTGTTTCAATTCCATTTTTTATATAAAATGTACCACCATCACTATGTATATTATTTTCAGTATTTTCAATATGTAGAATAACGTTATTTACATTTACTAAGTTATCTGCTAGCTTTATAATATCATTATAAGAAGGTGCATCATTATTTAAAAAGGTAAAAATTCCCATTCCAGCAATCATAATTAACAGTATGCTTATAAGTATTATTACTTTCTTTTTCATATTAAACTGAGCCTCCTTTTTATTTATAATACCATATACACATATATATATAAAGACTTGATTTTATTGAAATTTAATATTATAATATTTTAGTGCTTTTTTTGAAGTACATGCCTTATCATTTCTATTCCTTATATATTTTTTTATAATATGAATTGCTTAAATAACGAAAAAGCCCTATAACTTGCTCATAACAATACTTTTAAATAGTTTTAATAAATATAAAAAATGCTAAATACAAGCAGTATTTAGCATTTCGAACCAACTCCTTCAAGCATCAAACTAATCATTTCAAACCTTAGCTAACGCAAGTTTTGAAACGATAGTTTATTATTTCTTGTTGAACTCGGCGAGCCGCGTCCTAAAAAGTGTCCACTGGACACTTTTTGCCTGCGTTTCAGCCTGTTATCACAGTCTAAAACTTGACCGTCCTTTTCGAGTTCAACTTCAGTAATATAATAAAAATAAACATATATCAAAGATATATGTTTATTTTTATTGGCTCCTCTTATAAGTGATTATATCTCAAAACCATTGATTTCAACATATTTTTATAATTAATTTCGTGCATATTACGTGCATATTTAATAGTGTTATATAAAGATAAATATCAATTCACTTGTATAAATCCCTGAAGTAGCGTTTCTTTCTCAAATTCTTCAGCCTTTTGATTGTCAAATTGTATTTCATATTCAGTTGTAATTAAAAATTTATTTGTATCCATTTCTATCATTGCATTGACTATAAGTAATTTTATCACATAATAAAAATTAAAATTCTTTTAGTTCAATTTTTAGCTCAAAAGTTTTAAATTTACGGCAATGTTAAGGTCCTATTCTATATGTTTTTTTATTGACATTATATTAAATCACATATATAATTAATTGTGAAAAATAGAAAAACGAGGAATTTTTATGAAGAAAAAAAACAAAAAAATTTATATTTTATTATTACTAGTTTTATTTATATTATTATTTTATTTTAGAAATTTAATTTTATTAAAAAAATTCACAACATTTTCTGTAGATAATTATTCAAAATACCATTTGGAAGTTCATAGATTTAATTATGATGATTTATATAATTCTAATGAACTATATAAATATAATGAATATTATCGTTTGGTTATAGATAATAAAAATATATATTATAACAATTATGAAGATACTATGATTATCGTTGAAAATAATGTTAAAGAAATACAAGACAAATATACTATGCCACAAATTCAAACATTCACTGAATTTGTACATTTAGCAACTAACTCAACTTTCAAAAAATATTTAATTCCATTGCGTGTATTTATTATTCCTACTAACTATAATAATCAATCTGCATATAAAATTTCTTTTTTCGAAATGCCAATTATTACTTGGTATATTGATGCAAAAGACTATTCGCCTATTGCTTGTAAATTTAATAATACCCATTTTCAATATAAATTTTCTACAGATATTACATTAGACCAAGTTATATATATAGAAAAAAGCGACACATAAAATTACTATGTGTCGCTTTGTGCAAAGTGGCTAACAACTAACAATAGTTACTTTTTAATATTCAACACTTGCCGCAAATTGTGCAGGAGCAGCATTTGCAGGAAAATGAACAACCACAGTATATGTCCCAGTAATAACAGGACCAGTTAACAACAGTGAGTGGTCAGCAGCATCCATTTTTATCGTATCAACCCATAATTGAGTTGTTCCGCGATAAATTTCAAAGTATACATTTGCATTAGGATTAGTCTGACTTAAAGCACGCACGTATATCCGTCCTTGCCCAAACCATTGGTTAACCTCGAATGTGAATTGCTTCGTTCCTGCTGAATTGCTACTATAAGATACACCATTTCCAACCAGTGCTCTTTCGGCTGCATAAGCATTTACTGAACTGTTTGTAAAACAACAAGCTACTGCCATAATACACACAATAGCAATAGCTAAGCGATTTTTAAAGATACGTTTCATAGTAATCTCCTTTCTCGCCACTTTGCACAATATTCAAAATATGCTAGCCATTATAGCTGACACATAGTTTGAATCAAAAATAACATTACAAATTGAAGCATTTATAATGTTTGTCAAATAAGATTTGACAATAGAGTATTACTATATCACTTTTAAAGAAAAAGTAAATACTTTTATGAGATTTTTTATAAAAAATTCAAAATTCTTCTACAATACGACAAATTTCTTCAATAAGTGTTTTATTTATAAAATAATATGGGTCATATTCAAAATTAAAAATTTTTTTAAAATTTCTTATAGTTTTTTCTTCAATTCTACTATTTAAAGCATAAGCAATACTATTCTTTACTTGCTTTGCTGATATATTTCCATAATAATTAGCAATAGCAAAGTAAACATTTTCAATTACAACAATATCGTTATTTTGTGTTAATAACAATTGTATAGCTTTATTAAGATATTTTGAACCTTTATGAGTAGTATTTATTCCTATATCACGAAGAATATTAAAGATAGTTATAACTTGCTTAGGACTAATACAATTATTAATGTTATACATTAAGCAGTACCTCCCAAATTTATAAAATTGAAGATTAACTATATAAAGAATATTACTGATTACAATTACAAGTATAACAAAATTATGTTAACATTTCAAAAAAATAAAACTTACACCGTACGTAATAAAAATTACATATTGTGTAAGTTTTTTATTTAAATTCATAAATTTTAAGCACTTTTTAAGTATAAATTAAAGAAAAAGTATATAAATCAATAAAATGTTACATATGACGTAATTTTTATAAAAAAATAAAAACACAGAAGTACAATTTGGAAAGGTAAAAATAGTTATGCAAAACTCCAAGATAATTTTTACTCATATATGACAAAATCAGGCTTTCAACTAGAACGAGGAACTACAAAAGGAAATGAACATATTGAAATAGAACAATTAAAAAAAATAACTAATTATGAATTACAACAATTTGAAAAAAATTCTCTAAAAAAAGAAAAAATTATTCAAACAAATGATATTGAATTATTGCAAAAAGAAAATAAAAGAATAATAAGAAAATACAACACACTCTCTAATCAATATGTAAAAATTAGAAATAATGTATATATGATACAAAAAATAAATAAAAAAATTCAAAATGAAAAAAATAATTTACAATTTGAAATTGAAAAATTAAAAGAAGAAAATAAAAAGTTAAAAACAGAAAATATCAAATTACATCAATATATTAATAAAGCTTTAGAATGTGTTAGCTTACTTTTTAGTTTTCCCAAAATGACTTTAAAAAGATTAATAGATAATTTTAATAAAGAATTTAATGAAAGGAATTAAAATGAATTTTAATAATTTAAAACCTAGAATTGAAACAACAAATAAAGAATTAGAAAGATATAACGAATTTAAAAAAAGATATTACATCTATCGAGTTGACGATATTATTGAAAATCTTCAAAAAGATAATACTGAACTTAGTAAATTATACAAACAAGAAGAAAAAATGTATAATGATTTAAAATTAACTCTTTCTCCTACTCAACAACATTTACTTTTAGAATATTCTGATAACTGGCAAGATATAATAAATGAAGAAATAAACGAACTAACAAAACAAATTTTAGCAGATTTTGAACAAGAAAAATAAATTTTTTTGATAAATAGGACTGATTTTTCAGTTCTATTTTATTTTCGTGCACGAAATTTCATAAAAAAATGCTTGTAACTATTGATTTTAATATACTTACATAGATTTTTTTGCATATATTTTTCGTGCAGATTATTTTCCAATTCGTGCAAATGTTTCGTGCAGATTTCGTGCAAATGATAAAAAACAGCAAATATTTTTGTATAATGTTTAAATATAATTCAATAATGAAAAATCCATATAACACAATATTATCAATACTTACAAATACTTTTGAATAAAAATAAAAAGTGCTGAATTTGGTTAAAATTCAACACTTTGTGGCTCCTCTTGTTGGACTCGAACCAACTCCTTCAAGCATCAAACTAATCATTTCAAACCTTAGCTCACGCAAGTTTTGAAACGATAGTTTATGCATATTCAGAAACTTCGCTAAATCTGCCACCGGCAGCGCTCGTTTCT
>JAGAKS010000001.1 GCA_017625465.1 Clostridia bacterium
AAAAGCATATTTGAATGTATTGATTTGTTTTGGTTTGACAGCTAACATTTTAACACATTCTATATGCTTTTTCTAGTAATTTCTAAAATTAAAGAGTGCTACTCATTTTTTGACTTTTCGCCAGAAATTTGGTACAATATAAGTTGATACATATTTTTTATGGATTAAAAAACACTATAGAAAAGGAGAAATCATTATGAACAATGTATTATCACGGAATGTAGTAAATGCTAAGGATTTTATCTTAGTGCGCGAAAATGGTATTGTTTATCAAGTAGAGAAACCAGTGTTTTGTTCTTTGAAGCAGTATAGTGAGCAAGAATATGCTCGGCTGCTCAGACTCAACCCTTCTTTCTTAGCAAATGATGCCAAAAACTATAAGGATCCAATCTATGTGAGAAACATCTGTCGGGTTTATGCAGAAATTTCTGGTCGAGCTGTCATTTCTATCTTAGAGATTAAGAGATTTTATATAGCCGATTTAGAAAAAGCACTATTCAAGCTCAAAAAGAATTATCCAACTGAGTATGATATCTTGTGCAAAGATTACTGCATTAATCCAGAAAAGAAAGCTAGCACCTCAGCAGTAATTAATTGGGACAATTGTAGCAATATTCCAATTTTAAAACTTACTCATTGGGGATATGCTGAAGTGTTTTCACCAAACACCAAAGACTTTGTAGAAAAAATCGCAGAAAAGACCTATTCTACTGCAAATTTGTCTGATGTTGAAAAGGCAAAATGGGCACATCTATTTTTCATTTTTATTCGTGGTTTCAACCACATGCCTTATGAAGACGATTCAGTTGAAAAGAGCATTGTGGAAACAGAGAAACTTAACGGCGGTGTAAAAATTTCTGCCAAAGAGGAACAAGAAATTATCAACCAAGTAGTTGAGGATTTTATGAAAGTTGAATCTGATTCTTTGCTTTCAGCAATTACACTCAATTACACCTATGCTATGTTCTTTTCAAAACTGGAGAATTCTTCTATCAATTTGGATATGGTGAAGCATTTTGTTTACTCAATAGTTGGAACTGAATACCGTTTGCAGATGCTAAATCTTGTTGACTTATTGTCTATAGAAGAACAAGCAGAATTCCATCAAAATAACGTACAGGCTCTTAAAAACAATGCAGAAGTGCGCATTTTGAAGGAAAAACTCTTTGCACGTGGTAGTTGGGCAAGTGGAATGAACACTTTTTTAACAAATCCAGATAAGAAAGTTAAGAAAGCAATGATTGCAGCAGATGTAAAATATGTTACTGAAGATTTCAAATTTGGAAAAAATGTTGAAGCTTACAAGACCAAGCACACAGTTTTCCATTATACTACCAACAGGAAAGCTCAGCTTCCAGGCTATCTGTATGCTAGTGCGCCAATCCGTCTTCGAATTTCAGATCCAAACGAAATTCGAATGATACATTTTTATTTTGCAACACATTGTTTTTAAATCCAAAACACGAAGATTGTATTCGAGTTTATGAAAAAGACAAATGGCTGCCCTATGGGGTAGCCATTTGCATTTTATTTTAGACTTTCTAATCTTTCTGTAACTGTTGCTAGCATTTGTTTATAATTTGCAAGTTTTTCTCTTTCTTCATTTATTTTCTTTTCAGGAGCTTTAGAAACAAAGCCAGGATTTGAAAGCATCTTTTCTCCTCTTTGTACTTCGGCTTCTAATCTCTTCTTTTCTGTTTCAAGTCTTGCAATTTCTTCTTTTATATCAACTAAATCTTCAAGTGGCATATATAATTCTATTCCATCTTGAATTATACTAATAGCATCTTGACCTATTCCATCTTTATTTTCTTTTACTTTCATTTCATTTCCAAAACCTAATTTTAGCATAAATTCTTTTGCTTCTTCAATTTCTTTTTGATATTTTGAAGTTACAAATATAAGTTTTGCTTTTTTAGATGGGTGTATATTCATATTAGATCTAACATTTCTTATACCTACTATCATTTCTTTTAGTTTTTCAACTACATTGTCAGCCTCGTTATATTCAACTCTTTTCTTATTTTCAGGCCAATTTGTCATCATTAAGTCTGTAGCATCATTTATTAAACAAGCATAAATTTCTGAAGTTACAAATGGCATAAATGGATGCAATAATTTTAAGCAATCTCCAAATACATAATTTAAAACAAAGCTTACTTGTACTTTCTCATCATGATTTTCACTATATAATCTTGGTTTTACCATTTCAATATACCAATCACAGAATTCGTTCCAAATAAAGCCATAAATATTATCAAGTGCAATTCCTAAATCATAATCTTCTATATTTTTTGTAACTGTTGCAATTAAATTATCTAATTTATTTAATATCCATCTGTCTTCTATTCTTAAAGCTTCTGCTTTATACATTCCTGTTTTTTCATCTTTTGCAGATTTATCAAAAGCCATAATTTCTTCTTTGCTAGCTAAATTTCCAATCACAAATTTAGCAGCATTCCAAATTTTATTTGCAAAATTTGAAGCTTGGTCTAATTTTTCTGGCATGTATCTAATGTCATTTCCAGCAGTTGTTCCGCTAATTAAAGAAAATCTTAAACTATCTGTACCATATTTATCGATTATTTCTATTGGATCTATACCATTTCCAAGTGTTTTACTCATCTTTCTTCCTTGGCTATCTCTAACAATTCCATGTATTAAAATATCGCTAAATGGTTTTTCTCCCATAAGTTCAATACCTGAAAATACCATTCTTGCAACCCAGAAGAAAATAATATCATAACCTGTAACTAAAACATTTGTAGGATAAAAATCTTTCAAATCTTCTGTTTTATTTGGCCAACCTAATGTTGAAAATGGCCATAATGCAGAACTAAACCATGTATCTAATGTATCTTCATCTTGTTTTAAATGAGTGCATCCACATTTCTCGCACTTTTCTGGAACAGTTTTTGAAACATTTATATGTCCACATTCTTCACAATAATATGCTGGTATTCTATGTCCCCACCATAATTGTCTTGAAATACACCAGTCTTGAATGTTTTCCATCCAGTTAAAATATGTTTTTTCATATCTTTTTGGAACAAATTTAACATCACCATTTCTTACGGCTTTTATAGCTGGTTCTGCTAAAGGTTTCATTTTTACAAACCATTGCTCTGAAATTTTTGGTTCAATTGTATTTTTGCATCTTTCACATTTTCCAACATTATGTGTATATTCTTCTTCTTTAACCAAAGCACCAATTTCTTTTAATTTTTCTACTATTTTTTGTCTTGCTTCTAGTAAATCCATTCCTTGATATTCTGGAACTAAATTACCCATTTTAAAGTTTTCATCAAATACTTCTATAATCTCTAAATTATGTCTTATACCTGCTCCATAGTCGTTCATATCATGAGCTGGTGTAATTTTAACACAACCTGTACCAAATTCTTTTTCAACAAAATCATCTGCTATAATTGGAATTTCTTTATTCATAATTGGCAATATACAAGTTTTTCCAACTATATCTTTATATCTTTCATCATCTGGATGAACTGCAACCGCTGTATCTCCAAGCATTGTTTCTGGTCTTGTTGTAGCAACAACAACATACTTATCTTCTGTTCCAGAAATCTTATATCTAATATGCCATAAATGAGATGCTTCTTCATGATATTCAACTTCTGCATCAGAAATTGATGTATTACAACTTGTACACCAGTTTACCATTCTTTTGCCTTTATATATAAGCTTTTTGTTATACAAATTAACAAATTGTTCTAATACAGCATCTGATAAACCTTCGTCTAAAGTAAATCTTTTTCTGTCCCAATCACATGAACAACCAAGTTTTCTTTGTTGATTTTCAATTGTACCACCATATAATCTAGTCCAATCCCAAGCCTCTTCTATAAATTTTTCTCTACCTAAATCATATTTTGTTTTTCCTTCTGATTTTAATTTTTGAACAACCTTCATCTCAGTAGATATTGAAGCATGGTCTGTTCCTGGAACCCATAAAGTTCTAAAACCTTGCATTCTTTTATATCTAATTAAAATATCTTGAAGCGTATCATCAAGCGCATGTCCCATGTGTAATTTACCAGTTACATTTGGAGGTGGCATCATGACGCAAAAAGTTTCCTTTGACTTGTCCTCTGATGGCTTAAAATATCCTTTTTCTTCCCATTCTTTGTAAAGTCTATCCTCAAAATCTTTTGGGTTAAACTTATCATTTAGTTTGTGCTCTCCCATAGTATATCCTCCTTTATATTAAAATTTTATAATCTAATTTATTATTAAAAACAAAAAAGCTTTGCCCTATTATAAGGGCAAAGCTAACTGTTTCACGGTACCACCTTATTTATTTGCTATTATAAGCAAATATCTTAAAAGATTTTAACGTATCTCACACGAATATATCTACTGTTAGTTCAATATATCAACTCCAAAGCTACCTTCAGTTTATCTTTTCTATAAGAAGCTTTCAGCAAATTACTTCTTTTCTCTTATCTAGCAGTATAAACTTACTCCTCTTTTTCTTAGTTTTTTAATATATTTTATATATTAACATATTTATATCTAAAAATCAAGTTTTTATTATTTAACTTTTAGCAATATTTACAAATTTTGGCTGGGGTACTGTGATTCGAACACAGGAATGTCGGAGTCAGAGTCCGATGCCTTACCGCTTGGCGATACCCCAATATAAAAGTTTTCTATTTTCTAGAAAACTCTAATCTATCATAGCATTCTGGACATACTGCAAAATATACGTCATCTCCTGCTACTAATATATCTCCTGTTTTTGGCGCTGTACAATAACTATATATAGCATTTGCAGAAGCACAAAAATCGCAATGTGCTTTAAACATTTGCACATTATCAGATGCCTCCATAATCTCACCCATGTGTCCAAAAACTTTTTTCTCTGTTGTAAGATTTAATCCTGCTATATAAAATTTTTTACCTCTATTAGCTAAATTTTTAATTATATTCAAATTTCCTTCTAAAAATTGAAATTCATCTATAACATAACTATCAGCATCATAATTTTCAAGTTCTTCTATTTTATTAATATTAATTGCATCTATTTTGTTTCCATTTCTATCTTGGACAAAACCAGTTCCAAATCTATCATCTATAGTAGGTTTGAAAACTTTTACATTTTCACCTTTATTTTTTAATTCATTTGCTGTTTTGATAATAGTGCTACTTTTGCCTGATTTCATTGGCCCTGTAAATACATTTATATTATTCATATAATTCCCCTTTTATAGTTAACATAATATCAACACTCTAATTAATATTTTATCATTTTTTTAAAATTCTATCAATACAAGACACAAAAAAATCACAATTATATTGACTTAAATTTTCCCAAAATATATAATGATTATATGTTGAATTAGGAGGATTGTATTATGTATGATGAAAATACTTTTCAAAATTACATATTTTGGCTAAAGGTCAAAAGAGTTTTCTTAATGGTTTTATTTAGCATTATTGGTGCTATTGTTGGAATTGTTTTAAGTCAATTTTTAGTTGATGTCCTAAAAGTACTAGATTCTATATTTAAAGTTATAATTATTATAGTTTCTACTCTACTTTTCTTTGGAATATCTCTTTTACTTACTGCAAACGTAGGCAGAGATGTTCAAGAAGGCTATTGGAAAATGGCTGTTTTAAGAAAACTTACAGTTATTTCAAAAAAATTAGATTATTTAGAAAATTTAGATACTAGTGATAAAAATCACATACAAACAGTTAAAAAAGTGGCTACAGAGATAAAAAATGAAATTTCTGATACATCTGATAATAGTAAATAGAGCATAAAACTCTATTTTTAATAGAAAACCAAAAGACTTAGCAAATATAAAATTTGCTAAGTCTTTTTTGATTTTAATAACCTGGTTTTTCTAATAATTTGAACATATTTTTCTTATATTCTTCAACACCTGGTTGGTTAAATGGATTTACTCCTAATAAATTTCCAGAAATTGCACAAGCTTTTTCAAAGAAATAAATTAATTCTCCTATGTTTTCTTCATCTAATTTTTCCATTTCAATCATTAGATTTGGAACGTTTCCAGTAACGTGTGCTTGAACAGTTCCTTCCATTGCTTTTGAATTAACATATCCTAAAGTTTTATCAGCTAGATAATTTAATCCATCTAAGTTTTGTCCATCTGTTTGAATTGTAATTTCAGATGAATTTTCTTTTATTTTAATAACTGTTTCAAATAAATCTCTTCTTCCATCTTGGATATATTGTCCCATTGAATGTAAATCAGTAGTTAAATCAACACCAGCTGGGAAAATTCCAGTTTTGTCTTTTCCTTCACTTTCTCCATAAAGTTGTTTCCACCATTCTGTAAAATAATGAAGTTTTGGCTCATAATTAGCTAAAATTTCTATTGATTTTTTAGAATTATATAATAAGTTTCTAACAACAGCATATTTATAGCAATCATTATATTTAACATTTTCATCAGCATATTTATCTTGTGCAGCTTTTGCACCTGCCATTAATTTATCTATATCTATTCCAGCAGCAGCTATTGGTAAAAGTCCAACCGCTGTTAAAACAGAGAATCTTCCACCTACATTATCTGGAATAACAAAAGTTTCATATTTTTCTTCATTTGATAATGTTTTTAAAGCTCCTCTAGCTTTATCTGTTGTGACATAAATTCTTTTTCTAGCTTCTTTTACACCGTATTTTGTTTCTAATACTTCTCTAAAAATTCTAAAAGCAATTGCTGGTTCTGTAGTAGTTCCAGATTTTGAAATTACGTTAATAGAAATATCTTTATCTCTAACAAATTCTAACAAATCATTCATATATACTGGACTTAAATTATTTCCTGCATATACAATTTGAGGTGTTTTTCTTTTTGAAGCTGGCATACTATTATAAAAAGTATGTGATAATGCTTCTATAACAGCTCTTGCTCCTAAATAAGAACCTCCAATTCCTATAACTACTAAAACTTCTGAATCACTTTGAATTTTTTTGGCAGCTTTCTTTATTCTTGCAAATTCTTCTTTATCATAGTTTGTAGGTAATTCTAACCAACCTACATATTCCTTTTCATCATTTGCAATTTCATTTAAACCTTTGTGAATTTCAGCTACTTTTTCACTATAAGAATTTATCATTTTGTCTGTAATACTTGAATTTTCATAATTGAATTTTAACATATTAAATTCCTCCCGTTTGTAAGTTGGCTTCATTATATCATATATTTTTCAAAATAAGTATGTTTTTTATGTGAAATTTTTGTGCTTCAAAAAAAATTTTTCTCTTGTAAAATATAAAAAAAGATTATATAATTTTATAGTATTTAAGGAGAGAAAAAATGGCATTTGATGGTATTATTACAAAAGCTGTAATTGAAGAATTAAAACCACACCTAATTGGTGGTAAAGTAAATAAAGTATTTGAGCCAACTAAGAATGATATTATTCTTAGCATTTATAATAATGGAAATAACTATGCTTTAGAATTATCTAGTAATCCTGAAACTTGCAGAATTGGGCTTACTACATATTCTAAACCAAATCCACAAGTTGCACCAAATTTCTGTATGCTTCTTAGAAAATATTTAATTGGCAGTAAAATTATAGATATTTCAAACATGGATTTAGAAAGAACTGTTCAAATAAAATTTGAAGCTTATAACGAGCTTAATGACTTAGTGGTTAGAAAACTTTTTATAGAGATTATGAGTAGACAAAGTAACATTATCTTAACTAACGAAAATAATATGATTATAGATACTTTAAAGCACGTAGAATCTAACACACGAGAGTTACTTCCTGCACACGAATTTGAATTTACGCCAATAAACAAGCAAAGCTTTATTAAATTAAATTCTTTTGATGAATTTTTAGAGATTTTAAATTCTTCCAATGAAAAATCTTTATCAAAGCTTATACCTTTTGAATTTATTGGTTTTTCAAAAACGTTTATTTTGAATATTTTAAAAGTTTTAAATATTTCAGATACAAATTATTCAGTAGAAGAATTAGAAAAAGTATATAACAGAATAAAAGAAATAATTAATAATTTTGGTACTTCAAATGTATCTTGTGTAAAATTTGAAAACGATTATTGTTTAGATTTAATCAGTAATGATACAACATTAAATATCAATTTCTTTATTGATGATTTTTATTTTGCAAAAGAAAATACAAACAATTTTACAAGTTCTAGAAATAATTTACTTAAAATAATTTCAGCACACCTAAAAAAAGTTGCAAAAAAATTAGAAAATATAAATTCAAAATTAAAAGAATGCTCACAAAAAGATACATATAAGCTATATGGTGAGCTTCTTACAGCTAACTTATATAAGTTTAAAAATCTTCCCAATGTAGATAAAATTGAACTAGAAAATTATTATGATAATAACAATTTAATAACCATTCCACTTGACAAGAGCATTTCAATTCACAAAAACATAGATAAATATTTCAAAAAATATAACAAACTAAAAAATGCCTTATCAATCGTATCTGAGCAAAAAATTGAAGCTGAAAAAGAATTAGACTATATTCAAAGTATTGTATTTTCTCTTGAGAACGCAAAAGCTTTATCAGATATAAATGAAGTATTTGAAGAAATTTCAGAAAATATTGTTACTAAAAAAGAAATTAACAAAAAGATAAAAAATAAACAAAGTAAGAAAAAAATTAAAAAAGACGAAATTGAACTTACTCCTATTACTATTGATGGTTATAATGTTTACATTGGAAAAAACAATATTCAAAATGACTATTTAAGTTTAAAATTTGCTGACAAAAATGATTATTGGTTTCACACTCAAAAAATTCATGGCAGTCATATTAT
Source organism: Clostridia bacterium (assembly GCA_017625465.1). Classification (GTDB taxonomy): domain Bacteria; phylum Bacillota; class Clostridia; order TANB77; family CAG-508; genus Scatovivens. The sequence continues at coordinate 8,807 of JAGAKS010000001.1, forward strand.
TCTAAAAACAAATGGAAATATTGATGTACCTGATGAAATTTTAACAAAATGTGCGGAACTTGCAAAAGAAAATAGCAAAGCCTCTTCTTCTTCAAATGTTCCAGTTGATTTTTGTTTAGCAAGATATGTAAAAAAAGCACCAAAAGCAAAACCTGGTATGGTAATTTATACTAATTACAAAACAATTTATATTAGATAACAAAAAAGTAGAAAGTTTTTAAACTTTCTACTCTTTATTTTAGTCTTAAAAATTATTTTATTAAATCATAAGTATCACGAGCAATCATAAGCTCTTCGTTTGTTGGAACAACATATACTTTTACTTTTGATTCTGGAGTTGAAATACAAACTTCTTTACCTTTACAATTATTAGCTTCTTTATCTAATTCAACACCTATACATTTCAAATATTCACAAATTCTTTCTCTAGCTTCAAATCCGTTTTCTCCTACTCCACCAGTAAAAGTAATAACATCTACTCCACCAAGTGTAACAAAATATTGACCTATATATTGAGCAATTTTATATGCTTGACTTTCTAATGTTAAAATTGACCTTTGATCTCCCATAACGTATCCATCTTCAATATCTTTATAATCTGATGAAACTCCTGAAACACCCCAAGCACCTGATTGTTTATTAAGTATTTCTTCCATATCTTCTGGTCCTAAGTTATCTAATTTCATAATGTATGGAATTATTGCAGGGTCTATATCACCACATCTTGTAGCCATTGGTATACCTGAAAGTGGTGTAAGTCCCATAGAAGTATCTATTGAATTTCCACCATCAATAGCACATATTGAAGAACCTTGTCCTAAATGGCAATTTATAATTTTCAAGTCTTTTATATCTTTTCCAATAATCTCTGCAACACGTTTTGCTACATATCTATGGCTAGTTCCATGAAAACCATACTTTCTAATTTTATAACTTGTATAATATCTATATGGTATTTGATAAATATATGCTTTTGAAGGCATTGTTTGATGGAATGCTGTATCAAAAACAGCTACCATTGGCACATTTGGCAAAGCTTTTTTAGCAGCTTTTATTCCAGCAACACCAGCTGGGTTATGAAGTGGAGCTAAAGCTATACATTTTTCGATTTCTGAAACTACTTCATCTGTTATAATTACAGAACTACTAAACATTTCTCCACCATGAACAATCCTATGTCCAACGCCTTTAATTTCATCTATTGAAGAAATTATATTATTTTCTGGTTTTAATAAAACTTCTAACACAAAAGAAATAGCTTCATCATAATCTCTGGCAATATGCAAAATTTCGCTCTTTTCTCCTCTAATGTTAAGTTTTAAAGTGGTTTTCATTCCACCAATTCTTTCAAAATTTCCTTTTACAATTCTTTCTCCACTTTCAATATCAATTAATTGAAATTTTAAAGAAGAACTTCCACAATTTAATACTAATATTTTCATGTTTTTATCCTTTCTTATTTACAAAGCCTATATGTATCTCTAGCAATCATTATTTCTTCATTTGTTGGGATAATATATAATTTAGTTTTAGAATCCGGAGCTGAAATACAAGCCTCTTCTCCTTTTATTTTATTTGCCTCTTGGTCTAATTTTATACCTAAAAATTCTAAATATTTACATACTCTGGCTCTTTCTTCGCAACCATTTTCACCAATTCCGCCTGAAAAAGTAATATAATCTGCTCCTCCAAGAGTTACTAAGAATTTAGCTATATATTGAGCTATTATATATGCTCTACTTTCTAAAGCTAGAATTGATCTTTCATCTCCCTCTTGAGCCATTTTTTCAATATCTCTAAAATCTGTAGACACGCCTGAAACACCCCAAGCACCAGACTCTTTGTTCATTATTCTAAGCATTTCATCTGGTTTTATATCATATAATTTCATTACTGTTGGAATTATTGAAGGATCTACATCTCCACATCTTGTACCCATTGGAAGACCTGCAAGTGGTGTCAATCCCATTGTTGTATCTACTGATTTTCCATTTTTTATAGCACAAAGTGAAGCCCCTTGACCTAAATGACAATTTATCACTTTTATATCTTCTTTACCAACAATTTCCGAAATTCTATGAGCTATATATCTATGAGAAATTCCGTGAAAACCATATTTTCGAATTTTATAATCTTCATAATACTTATATGGTAAATTGTATATAAATACTTTTTCCTCCATAGTTTGATGAAAAGAAGTATCAAATACTGCTACCATAGGTTTATTAGGAAGCAATTTTTGACACGCTCTAATTCCAGCCAAACCTGCTGGATTATGAAGCGGTGCCAAAGTTATACAATCTTCTATTGCTTCTATTACTTTATCATTTATTAAAACAGAGTCCTTAAATTTTTCACCGCCATGTACTATTCTATGTCCAACTGCGCTTATTTCATCTAGGCTATCTATTACTTTATATTCTGGACTTACAAGTAAATCTAAAATTTTTAAAATAGCTTCTTCAAAATCTCTAGCTGGATATTCTATAACACTCTTATTTCCACGTACGTTAAATCTAAGTGATGAACGAGCGCCTCCAATTCTGTCATAATGGCCTTTCATGATTCTTTCTTCATTTGTCATGTCAATTAACTGACATTTTAAAGAACTACTACCACAATTCAAAACTAAAACCTTCATAGTTCATCCTCCTCTGTTTTATATATTTTTACATTTTTTAAACTTCTCCTGCTACTAAAGCTTTTGTATCTCTAGCTATTACCATTTCTTCATCTGTTGGAATAACGTAAGCTAAAAGCTTAGAGTCTTCAGCAGATATTTTTATTTCTTCTCCTCTTACTTCATTTTTAGATAAATCTATTTTTAAGCCCATCCATTCTAAATCTTCGCAAATTTTCTTTCTAATATTTACTTGGTTTTCTCCAATTCCACCTGTAAATACTATTACATCTAAACCTTTTAAAGACACTGCATATTTTGCAACAAATTGAGCTATTGTTTGTGTAAATAATTCTATTGCTACAGTTGCTTTTGGTTTATCAGCTTCATAAGATGCAAGTTCAATTTCTCTAAAGTCTGGATTTAACCCAGTAATTCCGTATAAACCAGATTTTTTATTAAGTAAAGAATTTACTTCTTTAGCTGTTAAATTTTCTCTTTCCATAATTTCTGTAACAACTGATGGGTCTAAATCTCCTGAACGTGTAACCATTGCAATTCCACCAAGTGGAGAAAGTCCCATAGATGTATCTATAGATTTACCACCATCTATTGCACAAATTGAAGCACCTTGACCTAAATGGCAAGTAACAATTTTTAAATCTTCTATTGGTTTACCAATAACTTCTGCAACTCTTTTTGAAACATATTGATGAGAAGTTCCATGAAAACCATATTTTCTAATTCCATATTTTTCATAAAATTCATAAGGAATTGGATATAAATAATTTTGTTTTGGCATTGTTTGATGGAATGCTGTATCAAATACACCAACCATTGGTACTCCTGGCATTGCTTTTTGGCAAGCTCTGATTCCAAGTATTGTTGCTGGATTATGAAGTGGCGCTAAGCTTGAACAAGAAGCATATTTTTCAATAACATCTTCTGTAATTACAACAGATTTATTAAATATTTCTCCACCATGAACTAATCTATGTCCAACGGCTGATATTTCTGATAAATCTTTAATAACTCCATAGTCTTTGTGAACTAATTGCTCTAAAACAATTTTCAAAGCTTGTTCGTGATCTGAAACTGGTGCTTTTACAACATATTTTTCACCATTTACTTTATGAGTAACAGATGACTCTTCAACTTCTCCTATTCTTTCAAATATTCCTTTTGCTAATAGTTTTTCACCCTCCATATCTATTAATTGATATTTTAAAGATGAACTACCACAATTTACTACTAAAATTTTCATTTTACTCCTCCTATTTTTGCATTTGAGCTTGCACAGCTGTAAAGGCTATAACTCCTGCTACATCTTCTGCTGAACATCCTCTTGATAAATCATTAACTGGTTTTGCAATACCTTGACAAATTGGTCCATAAGCCTCAGCATGCGCAAACCTTTGAACTAGTTTATATCCTATATTTCCAGCATTTAAGTCTGGGAATATAAGTACATTAGCTTTACCAGCAATTTCACTTCCTGGTGCTTTTTTATTAGCAACAGACTCAATAATTGCTGCATCTAGTTGTAATTCTCCATCTATCTTTATTTCTGGATATTTTTCTTTAACAATTTGTGTTGCTTCTCTAACTTTTTCTACAGATGCAGATTTTGCACTTCCATAAGTAGAATATGAAAGCATTGCAACTTTTGGTTCTGCACCAACAAAAGCTCTAAAACTTTCGCTTGAACATTTTGCAATTTCTGATAAGCTAAGTGCATTTGGATCTTCATTTAATGCACAATCTCCAAAAAGCAAAACTCCTTCTGTTCCGTATGCTTTATCTGGTACAACCATAATAAAGAATGCTGAAACAAGTTTTGTATCTGGTGCAGTTTTTAAAATTTGAAGCGCTGGTCTTAAAGTATCTGCTGTTGAATGACTTGCTCCTGAAACCAATCCATCTGCTTCTCCTGCTTTTACCATCATCATTCCATAATATACTGGATCTAAAACAAGCTCATGAGCTTGTTCTTCTGTCATTCCTTTTTCTTTTCTAAGCTCATATAAACTTTGAGCATATTGCTCTGTTTTTCCGCTATTTTCTGGATCTATTATTATTGCTCTTGAAACATCTAAATCATGTTCTTTAGCAATATTTTTTATTTTTTCTTCTTTTCCAACAAAAACTATCTTGGCATAGCCTTCACCTATTGCCTTTACGCCACCTATTACAACTCTTTCATCATCAGCCTCAGGTAGTACAATAGTCTTTATATCTTCTTTAGCCTTCATTTTTATGTCATTTATAAAAGACATTTTTATCCTCCTTTTTTAACTTTTTAAATACAAGGTTATTATATAAGAATACCTTTTTAAAGTCAATCTAAAAGCATAAAAAAAACGCACTTCAAGACTGAAATGCGTTTTTTATTTTTTTAATTATTTTCTACCAAAAATTGTAATTTCTTGGAATAAAAAGTCATGTAATTCTGGGAATTTAACTTCTTGGAATAAAAAGTCATGAACTTCTGTTAAAACTTTTTCTTCTTTTGGAGTTAATTCAAGAACGATTGGTTTATTTAAATCTATTTCTTGGAATAAGAAATTTTTAACTTTTCCCCATACACCAACTTCTGCAGGTAAATTTTCAGCATTTTCATTTAAATTGTATTCTTTCATTATAATTTTTCCTCCTTAGTAATTTACGAACTAAATTTTCTTAATATACTTATATTATATTTTTATGAATTTATCAATACTTTAGGCAAAATTTGTATATTAAGTTTTAGCAACAAAAGAGTTACAATTATTTTACATTTCCTACCAATTCTAATCCTAATACATCAGTTATTTTTACCTTTAATAACTCTCCGCTTAAATCTTTATCAGATTTTACATTTACCATTATATAATTTGCAGTATGACCTTTATAATATTCTCCTGACTTTTCTTCAAATAAAACTTTGACTTCTTTGCCTATATACGTTTTTATATAATCTAATTCGTTTTTATCTGAAAGCTCTAATAATTTTTTACTTCTTATTTCTTTTATATCTCCTGGAACTTGGTCTTTCATTGTAGCCGCTTTAGTTCCATTTCTTATAGAATATTTGAAAATGTGCATTTTGAAAAATTTAATCTTGCTTAAAAATTCAAAAGTTTCGGTAAACTCTTCTTCTGTTTCACCAGGAAAGCCAACTATAATATCTGTTGTAAGAATTACATCATCATAAGCTTTTCTTAAACGTTTTGTTACTTCTTCGAATTCTTCTGCAGTGTATCTACGATTCATTCTTGCTAAAGTTTTTGTAGAACCACTTTGAAGTGATAAATGAAAATGATGACACATTTTTTCTAATTTTACCATTCTTTCAACAAACTCATCTGAAATTAAAAGTGGCTCTATTGAACCGAAGTCTAATTCTTTCAATTCCATCAATTTTATTGATATCTTCTAATAAATCTATAAGCTTATAATCTGTTTTGAAATCTTTACCGTAAGATGCAATATGTATTCCTGTAATAACAACTTCTTTTATTCCTTTTTCAGCAATTTTTGTTATTTCTTCAATTACACTTTGTGGATTTCTACTTCTAACTCTACCTCTAGCATACGGGATAATGCAATATGAACAAAATCTATCACAGCCATCTTGAACCTTTATAACTGCTCTAGTTTTTTCAGTGTAAGAAATAACTCCAAAATCACTATATTCAGGATTATGAAGCACATCATCTAATTGTACATTTTCTTCGTTATTACTTAAATATTGTTCAATATAGTTTACTATATCTTTTTTCTCGTTTGTACCAAGTATTAAATCTATTTCTTCTATTTTTTCCAAATCTGCTTTTGCAACTTGCGCATAACAACCAACAGCTACAACTACTGAATTAGAATTTAGTTCTTTAGCACGTCTTAACATTTGTCTTGATTTTCTATCGCTCATATTAGTAACAGTGCAAGTATTTATTATATATATATCTGCAAATTCTTCAAAATCTACTATTTCATAATTTGCTTCTGAAAACTTTTGTATCATACCATTTGTTTCGTATTGATTAGTTTTACATCCGCAAAGTACAGAAAGCTACTTTCTTCATTTTTTACCCCTTATTTAAAAACAAGCCTTAGCTTGTTTTTATTTATCTTTTCATTCTATCTATACTATCTAAATTATCTAATGCCTTTCCAGTTCCAATGGCTACACATGAAATCGCATCTTCAGCAATCATAACATTTATACCTATTTTGTCTTGTAATAGCTTGTCCAAACCATCTATTAAACAACCTCCACCAGTCATATATATACCTTTATCGCTAATATCTGCCGCAAGTTCTGGCGGTGTTTTTTCAAGCACTGAATGCACTGCTTCGACTATCATCATAGCTGGCTCTTCTAAAGCTTCCATCATTTCACTAGAATATACTGTAATTGTTCTTGGAAGTCCTGTTGTTAAATCTCTTCCTCTAACATCCATTTCCATATCTTGAAATTTAGGAAATACACAACCAACATTTACTTTAAGTTCTTCTGCGGTTCTTTCACCTATTATAACATTATGATGTCTTTTTATATATTTTACAATATATTCATCAAACTTATCTCCAGCTACTTTAATTGAAGAACTAACAACTGAACCCCCCAATGAAATAACTGCAATATCAGTAGTTCCGCCACCAATATCTACTATCATATTTCCACATGGTTTTGATATATCAATACCTGCTCCAATAGCAGCAGCGATAGGTTCTTCGATTAAATATACTTTTCTAGCACCAGCATTTGAAGCAGCATCTATAACGGCTTTTTTCTCAACTTCTGTAACTTGAGAAGGGATACAAATCATAATTCTTGGAGCAAATAAAAATTTACCACCAATTTTACGAATAAAATATTTAAGCATTTTTTCAGTGACTGTATAGTCTGAAATAACTCCATCTCTAAGTGGTCTTGTTGCGACAATATTTCCAGGAGTTCTTCCTAACATTCTTCTAGCCTCATGACCAACAGCTAAAACTTCATTAGTTAAATTATTAACAGCAACCACAGAAGGTTCTCTTAATACAATCCCTTTACCTTTAACATACGCAATAACTGTTGCAGTACCTAAATCAATTCCTATATCTTGTCCAAACATTTAGCTTCATCCTTTCATTTACAAGTTACATTTTCGTTACAATTATATTACACATTCTCAAAAATATCAACCTTAAACTTAAGTTTTTTATTAATTTTCAATATTCAAATTTCTACAAAAAAATAACTAGTAAAAAAGTCTGCAATATTGCAGACTTTCCAAAACTTTAAAAATATTATGTTTTAAATTAATATACATCTCTTTCAGCATCACACTTAGTTCTATGAAGAGTTCCTCTTGGGTGCTGTGGTGGTGCATAAATAGAATATAATTTTAATGGTATATTACCTATGTTAATCACATTGTGCCAAGTTCCAGCAGGAACAAGAATAGCATTATTGCAAGCTACTCTATTAGGACATTGTGTTTCGCCTAATTGTACTAGTGCCTCTCCTTGAACAATATAAATAAATTGGTCAGTATTTTGATGCATTTCTAAACCAATACAGCTTCCTACTGGTATACACATTAGTGTTATTTGCAAATGATTTCCAGTCCAAAAAGTATTTCTAAAATCAGTATTATTTCTAGCAGCTTGATTTATATTTGCAGTCATTGGATTTGGTCCACAATCATTAGACATCTCACCACACTGATTTACATTGCAGTTATCATTCCAATCGCAGCTTCGTGTGCAATTGTTGTCACAGCTACTTCCACTTCCATAGCCACTTCTAGAAGCACTTCCATAGTTACTTACAGAATTACATCCACAGCCACTTCCATAATTGTCATTATTACACATATTTCTCATCCTTTCATATATATTTTATATAGTATTATATGAAAAAACGAGCAATTTTGATTATACTTTATTAATTATCAAAATAAGAATCACTTGATGTAACTATACTTGTTGTTGTAACAACAAATTCAAAATTATTTTTCTCGTCCATAGCCCCACCCTAATAAAACCTTTCTACGTAAAATTTTATTTAATTTAACTTGAAATGATTTTATCATTAAATTCTTTTTTTATGGTGTCCGTTTTGTGAATTTTTTATAGATTTATTGTGTACGAAAAAAGAGCAATTTTTACATTGCTCCTTCTTTCTTTATTACTGATATTACTGTTTTAAATAATATATTTATATCTAATGCAATTGATTTATGTTTTGCATAATAGCTTTCCATTTCAACACGTTCTTGATAAGATGTATCACTTCTACCATTTGCTGCCCAATAACCTGTTATTCCTGGTTTTACTGACAATACAAGTTGTTTGTTTTCTCCAAACATTTCTATTTCATCATCTATAACAGCTCTCGGTCCTACTAAACTCATTTCACCTTTTAGTACATTTACGAATTGTGGAAATTCATCTAAGCTTGTTTTTCTTAAAAATTTTCCTATTTTAGTAATTCTAGGATCATTTCTAAGCTTTCTGCTTTCATTCCATTCTTTTCTAGCTTCTTCATCTTCTGAAAGAAGTTTTTCTAATTTTTTATCAGCATCTACTACCATACTTCTAAATTTGTACATTTTAAAGTGTTTGCCATATTTTCCTATTCTTTCATGTGAATAAAAAATTGGTCCTCTATCTCCACTTACAAAATTTACTATTGCAACTACTATAGTTAATGGAATTAATATTGCTATTCCAACTAATGCTCCTAAAATATCTATTGCTCTTTTTACAATTTCAGATATTACTTCTTTTATTGTAGTATATGTGCAATCTACTATACTTAAAGTATTCTTTCTTTTTAATGTTATTAATAATGTAATTAAAAGAATTTTTATGTTTGTCCAGAAATTTCTATTATAATAATACCTTGTGTCCATATCTAGTCTATCTAAAAATTCTATTCTTGTTCTTCCAGAAATTTGATATACACCTGTTAAACCTGGTTTTAATTGTGAAATTCTAGAAAAATATGTTCCCATTCTGTCTTTATCCTTAGGTTCATAAGGTCTTGGTCCTACTAAAGTCATATTTCCTAATAATAAATTTATAAATTGTGGTAATTCATCTAAACCTGTTGTAGCTAAGAATTTTTCAAAATCTGAATTTTTAGCTCCTCTAAATTTAAACATTTTAAAGATTTTACCATTTTTTCCCATTCTATATTCCGCTTTAATTACATTTCTATAATCTCTATTTCTCGCATTTTGAAACATTACTACTATAGAAAATGGTATTAATATTATCATTCCTACTAATGCTACTAATATGTCTATAACTCTTATGAATAACTCTTTAGTTATTATTTTTATTTTTTTGCAAAGCCTTGTAAATGCTTTTTCCCTAATGCTTTCAACATCAAAAGGAATTGCAATCCAATTCTCTTCCAAAATAAAACCTCCTCTAAAAGTTTATTATTTTTTATGTCTGACAATTAGTCCTACAAGTTTTATTATACTCTTTTTTTTAATATTTTTCAACATTTTTAATAAAAAAAATCGCAAAAAATATGCGATTTTTGGCTTTTTTTAACAAATTCTATCGTTTTTTAAAATTTACATAATAATTTTGCATATTAATTATTTGTATACAATTTGACTATACTTACTTAAATTTAATAGATTAATATCTCATTTCTATATTCTTTTCACCCTACATTCTATTAGGCATATCTATTCCAAGTAAGCTTGCTCCTGTTTTTAATACAGTTCCGACAGCTTTGCTTAAATAAACTCTTGCATTTTGAATGTTTTTATCTTCATCTATAATTTTATTTTCATTATAAAAATTACTATAGCTTCCAGCTAAGTCTATTAAATATCTTGCCAAAATTGAAGGCTCGTTTTTGTCTATAACATTTTGAAGTACATCATCGAATTTATATAAATTTTTAATTACATTTAGACTTTGTTTATCTTGTAATAAACTTATATCAACTTCTTCAAAATTTGGAACATAACCTGCTTTTTCTAAAACGCTTTTTGTTCTAACATAAATATATTGAATATATGGTCCAGTTTCACCATTAAAGTTTAAAACTGTATTCCAATCAAATACTTGGTCTTTTATAATTGTTGTACATAAATTATTGAAAATTACAGCACCAATACCAATTTTTTTAGCCTCTTCTTCTTTATTTTCCATATCTGGATTTTTTTCTTCAATAATTTGTTTTACTCTATCTATTGACTCATTAAGTAAGTCTTCTACTTTAACTACATTACCTTCTCTAGTTGACATTTTTCCAGTTGTAAGTCTTACCATACCATATTGAACATGCTCTAATCCTTTTTGACATTTTTCTGGTATATCTAAATATTTTGCAACTTCAAAAATTTGTCTAAAATGAAGTGCTTGCTCATAAGCAACAACATATAAACATTTATCAAAATCATAAGTTTTTGCTCTATATCTAATTGCTGCTAAATCTCTTGTAGCATAAATTGTAGAACCATTAGATTTAGTAATCATACATACACCTTTACCTTGATCTTCTAAATCTACAATTTTTGCTCCCTCGGATTCTGTAAGTTTTCCAGATTTTTCTAATATATCTACCACTTCGCCCCATGAGTTTGCATAAGATGCCTCACCTTTTATGCTATCAAATTTAACTCCAAGTAATTTATATATTCTATCAAATTCTTGTAGTGATACATCTCTAAATCTTTCCCATAATTCTGTACAATAAGCATCTCCTGCTTCTAATAATCTAAAATTTTCTCTACAAGCATCTAATACACTTTCATCTTCTTTGCATAAATCATTAATTCTAATATAGATTTTCATTAATTCTTCGATAGGATTTTCATCTATATTATACTCATTTCCCCATCTTTTATATCCCTCTATTAATTTACCAAATTGAGTTCCATAATCTCCTAAATGGTTTATACCAACTGTATTATATCCCATAAATTTGTATATTTTATACAAGGCAGCACCTATAATAGTAGTTCTTAAATGACCTATATGAAAAGGTTTTGCAATATTAGGTGAAGAATATTCTACTAAAACAGTTTTACCTTCTCCCACTTTACTTGCACCATAATTTTCTTGTGTTTTTGAAATTTCTTCTAAAACTGTTTTTGCAAGTATTTGTTTATTTATATAAAAATTCAAATATCCACCTGCAATTTCAATTCTTTCAATATTTTCATCTGCTACAATTTTTTCTTTTAATTCAGAAGCTATAACTGGTGGAGCTTTTCTTAAAGTTTTTGCAAGTTTAAAACATGGAAAAGCATAATCTCCCATTTCTTCATTAGGTGGGATTTCTATATAACTTTCAATTTCTTTAACATCTAACTCAACTTCTTTTGCAATTTTTTCTGAAATGATACTTTTAAAATTAATCATTATTTTCCTCTTTTCTATTTATTCTCTATTTTGGGATTTTTTAAATCTTCTTTTATTTTATTATCCATCATTATAATAGTAACTTCTATAATAAGCATACCTATAATACCTAAAGCAGCGCCAAAAGTATCTATAAATACATCAACTACACTTCCATTTCTTTCATCTATAAATAATTGATGAAATTCATCAGATGCAGCATATAAAACAATGTATGCAAAAGTCAAAATTAATCTTTTCTTTCTAGACATCTCTGGATATGTTATTGTTATTCCATAAAAAATCATGGCACCAACTGCATATTCAGTCATATGTGCAACTTTTCTTATAAGTGGTTCTAGGCTTTCTGCTTTTACAGTATCTCCATGTGCAAAAAAGTTAGCAACTATTCTACTTAAATTTCCAGAATCTTCTCCTTGTTGATTTGACAAGCAAAATACTGCTATCATCCAAATCACTAATAAAACGATTAAAATTTTTCTTATTATTCTTCTTATTTTATCCATTGTTTTTCTCCTTAATCCTTTGGTTAAATTTTACCATATTAGCTATGCTTTTATTTTTGCACACTAAGCTTTATTATTAAATCCATATTATCATCTTCTGCTGATTTATTTTTTCTTAGTTGTCCACATTTTTTGCATTTGAAAATGATTACATAACCTTTTTTGCCATCTATTTCAAGACCAACTGGCTCTAATACACCATGACAATTTTCGGCCCTATCTCCTGGATTTATATCAACATGTTTAGAATGTAAACAATATGGACAATGATTTCTGCACGAATATCCAAGTTTACGCACATGTTTACCACAATTTTCACATTCAAATTCTTCATCTATTACTGTAAAATTACTCATATATACTACCACCGATAAATTCTTTTATTAGTGAATTATTTGGAATTTTTTCTCCACTCATACTATCAAAATATTTTAATAATGTTATTAAACGTCTTGCTTCACTATATTCTGGATTATCTTGTGTAACCTCTTCTAATAAAGGTATTGCATAATCTTTTAAAACAGCAAGTTCATATACAATAGAAGAATTGAACATAATATCGGCTTCTTCTTGATATGGGAATATGTTTTTTTGCTCTCCTCTATTTACAGAATACCACATTTTTAATGTATGAAGTGCTGAATAACCTCTAAATTGATGATCTCTAACTATTCTTCTTATAAGTCTTGTATCTGTAGTTGAAATTCTATTGTAATAATCTATATTTAATACTGTTAAATCACTAATATATACTTTAAACTTGTCCTCTTTAGAAATTAAAGAAGTAAGCTTATCATTTAAACAATGTATTCCTTCGATAACTAAAATTTCATCTGGTTGCAATTTTAGTTTGTTTCCTAAATATTTTTTACTTCCAATTGTAAAGTCAAAAGTTGGAAGTTCTACTTCTTCTCCATTTAATAAAGCTAATAAATGCTTATTAAATAATTCTGTATCAATTGCTTCTATACATTCAAAGTCATAATTTCCAAATTCGTCTTTTGGATTATTTTCTCTTTCGACAAAATAATTATCTACTGAAATTGTAACTGGTTTTATTCCATTTACTCTAAGAGCCATTCCTAATTTACCTGCAAAAGTTGTTTTTCCAGATGAAGAAGGTCCTGCAATTAAAACCATTCTAACATTTCCTCTGTCTTTTATTTTTTGTGCAATTTCAGCTATTTTCTTTTCATGTAAAGCTTCTGAAAAAAGTATAAGTTCTTTTTCTCTTCCTTCTTTGATAGCTTTATTTAATTTATATACTGTATTTAAACCTAATATTTTATTAATAGTACAATATTCATCTAAAGCTGATTTTAATTTTAAACTATCTCTTGTATCTTGAATTTTATTTGGCTCTGTGATACTTGGATATTTAACTAAAAATCCATCTCTATATTTTTCTATATCAAAATATTTTGCAAAGCCCGTAGAAACTGGCATTGTACCATAGAAATAGTTATAATAATCTTCACAATAATATAAAGAAACTTTTTCTTTGTCTATATCTGTTTGAAGTCTACCTCTAAGTGATTTTTCTTTTTCATAAAATTCTTCTGCTTCTGCTGGTGTCATTATTACTTTTCTAATATCTAAATCTCTATCTATTATTTCTTGCATCTTAGCCTTTACGTTGTTTATAACATCATCTGTAATTATAAAATCATCTATTGTTACAAACATAGCATTTGAAAGTTGATAATTTATAGTAAGTTTCGCCATAGGATAAACTTCACGAAAAGCTTTGCTAGTTATATACAAAAGACCTCTAATATATATAATTCTACCATCTCTATCTTGTCTATCTATAAAAGAAATTTCTCCATCTTTATCTATTATTTGTTTTAGAGAAGCAACTTCATTATTATATCTTGCTGCTATAATCTCACTATTATTTGAAATTTGTTCTTTAAAAGCATCTCTTATAGCAATATTATCTTCAAAAAAGTATTCTTCTCCATTATATTTAATTTTCATATCTTTTGTATCCTTTCTAGAAATTGAAATAAATTAATAATGAACCCATTAATAATAATAAAAATCCAAACATTTTAAGTCCTAAAGATGCATCATTTTTATCTCCAAAACTAAAATATTTTTTTACTATAGGTCTTGCATCATAAATAAATTTAACTCCAATAACTGCCGCAATTACTCCTATAAAAAGTAAAAATATTCTCATTTTAAACATCCTTTTTTACATATTTTTTGCTATTTTATTTTATTATTTTTTTCATATTATGTCAATAGTTTTAGCCCTCTATTCAGCCTAAAAGTAAAGAAAAAGCATAAGCTATGTTATGCCTTTTCTTATATTTTGATTATATAAATAACATTTGTAAAATTCCTTTGTATAATAAATATATTATTACACAAATTTCTGAAATTAAAATAGTTGGAAGTCCTACAGTAAATTTTAACTTTTTGGTTTTGTGTCTAAATACATACATACCTGTAATTGTTCCTATACCTCCACCTAAAAGTGTAACTACAAAAATACTTTTTTCTGGTATGCGCCAATAACTTTTTTGCGCTTTATATTTATCAAGTGCCATCATTCCAAAACCTATTATATTTATTAAAATTATATATAAAACAACATATTTTAATTCCACTTAAACCTCTCCTTTAAATTAAAATTAAAATTAAAATGCAAACAATGACATCTGATTTGATTTTGTCATTCCCTTTAAAAGACCTGCATTTTTTAAAGTTTCGATTGCTACTTTTCCTATTTTAGAACGAGATTGTAAATCATCAACACATTCAAAATCTCCATCTTGTCTAGCATTATAAATGTTTTCTGCATCTATTGGTCCAAGTCCCGGAATACTATTAAGTGGTGGTCTTATTCCATCTTCCTCAACTAAGAATTTGTCATGATGTGATTTATATAAATCTATGTCAAGGAATTTAAAACCTCTTTCATACATTTCAAGAACAAGTTCTAAAACTGGATACATTTCTTTATCTTTATTAGCTGCTGCATTTCCAGCCTCATCAATCTCTTTCATTTTAGCTTTTACTCGGCCTTTTCCTTGACACATAATTTCACTATCAAATTGTTTTGCTCTTATAGAAAAATATGTTGCATAATATGCAAGTGGAATATGAACTTTGAACCATGCAATTCTAAATGCCATTGTTACATAAGCAGCCGCATGGGCTTTTGGAAACATGTATTTAATTTTCTTACAAGAATCAATATACCAATCTGGTACCTCATGTTCTTTCATCAAAGCCTCTTGTTCAGGTGTTAAACCTTTTCCTTTACGAACAGATTCCATTATTTTAAATGCTGGGTTTGGCTCTAAGCCTTTTTTTATTAAATAAATCATAATATCATCACGACAACAAATTGCATCATTTAGAGTTACAATTTCTTGATGAATTAATTCTTGTGCGTTATTAAGCCATACATCAGTACCATGTGAAAGTCCAGAAATACTTATCAACTCAGCAAAAGTAGTTGGTTTTGTCTCTTCAAGCATTCCACGAACAAATTTTGTTCCAAATTCTGGAACACCAAAACTTCCTGTTTTAGAATTAATTTGTTCTTCTGTAACTCCAAGTGCTTTTGTTGAACTAAATAAGCTCATTGTTTCTTTATCATCTAATGGTATTTTTGTAGGATCAACACCTGTAATATCTTGAAGCATTCTAATCATTGTAGGATCATCATGGCCAAGAATATCTAATTTTAATAAGTTTTGATCTATTGAGTGATAATCAAAATGTGTTGTAATAATATCTGAATTTGGGTCATCTGCTGGGTGCTGTACCGGACAAAATTCAAAAATTTCACGTCCCTTTGGAACAACTATAATTCCTCCTGGATGTTGTCCAGTAGTTCTCTTTATTCCTGTACAACCTGTTGAAAGTCTTAAAACTTCAGCATTACTAATTGGTTTTTCTTTCTCTTCAAAATAATGCTTTACATATCCAATAGCCGTTTTATCTGCTATGGTACCAACTGTTCCCGCTTTAAAAGTTGTACCTTTTCCAAAAATTACTTCTGTATATTTATGTGCTTTTGCTTGATATTCTCCTGAGAAGTTAAGGTCTATATCAGGTTCTTTATCTCCATTAAATCCTAAAAACGTTTCAAATGGTATATCCATTCCATCTTTATCTAATTTATGTCCACATTTTGGACAATCTTTATCTGGAAGGTCAAATCCATTTTTTACACCATAATCTGAAAAATCAGAATACTTACAATTTGGACATCTATAATGTGGTTGCAGAGAGTTTACCTCTGTAATACCTGTCATGTTTGCAACAAATGAAGAACCAACAGAACCTCTTGAACCTACCAGATATCCATCTTCGTTAGATTTCCAAACTAGTTTTTGAGCTATAATATACATAACTGAGAAACCATTTTTTATAATGGAATCTAACTCTTTGTCTAGCCTTGTTTTTACTATCTCTGGTAAAGGATCTCCATATAATTCGTGAGCTTTGCTATACGCAATTTCTTTAATTGTTTCTTCACAACCTGGAATATGTGGCGCACATTTTTCTGGTGAAATTGGTGAAATTTTTTCACACATATCTGAAATTAAATTTGTATTTGTAACAACTACTTCATAAGCTTTTTCTTTTCCTAAATACTCAAATTCTTCAAGCATTTCTTCAGTTGTTCTTAAAAATAGTGGAGCTTGCATATCTGCATCATCATAACCTTGTCCAGCTTGCAAAATTCTTCTATATACCTCGTCTTGAGGATCCATAAAGTGAACATCACAAGTAGCTACAACAGGTTTATTTAATTTTTCACCTAATGCTACTATTTTTCTATTTATATCGCGAAGCCCTTCATCATCTGCAACAGTACCTTCTCTAACTAGATACTCATCATTTCCGATTGGCTGAATTTCAAGATAATCGTAAAATTCGGCAATTTCTTCAATTTCTTCCTCTGGTTTATCACTAAGTACAGCCCTATATAATTCTCCTGCTTCACAGGCACTACCTAGAATTAAACCTTCTCTATATTTAGAAAACATACTTTTTAATATTCTTGGATGTTTATAAAAATAATCTAAATGTGAATAAGAAATAAGCTTGTATAAATTTCTAAGTCCTATGTAGTTTTTAGCAATTATAATAGCATGATATGATGGAAGCTTTTTATAATCAACTTCAAATTTATTATCAAAATCTATTATATGTGTTGCATCAACTTTTTTTGCTTCTTCTATCATAACTTTAAAAACTTCAACTAAAGTTTTAACATCATCTAAAGCTCTATGAGCGACATCTACTTTTATGCCTAAATTATCTGCAATAATTCCAAGTTTATATTTTTTATATTCTGGAAATATTGCTTTTGCTAATCTTAAAGTATCTATATATGTATAATCAAATTTATATCCGTATTGTTCAAAATTGTGTCTTAAAAATCCTGTATCAAAATCTGCATTATGAGCAACTAAAACACTATCACCTAAAAATTCAATTAGCTTAGGTAAAACTTTATCAATAGTTTCAGCATCTTTTACCATCTCATCAGTAATATGAGTAACTTCAACTACTTTTTCTGGAATTGGTCTTTCTGGGTTAACAAAACACTCGAATTCTCCAATTTTTTCACCATTTTTGTATTTTATAACACCTATTTCTGTAATTTTGTCATTTTTACTTGAAAGTCCAGTTGTTTCTAAATCTAAAACACAATACTCTGTATCTAATTCTTGACCTTTATAATTAAAAACTGCTGGATCTTTATCTGGTACAAAATATGCTTCAACACCATATAATACTTTTAAATCTGCACCAGTTTTGTTTAAAAATTTGTGTGCCTCTGGAAAACTTTGTACTACACCATGGTCCGTAATTGCAATTGATTTCCAACCCCATTTAATAGCTCTTTTTAAAAGGTCTGTTACTGGCGTTACAGCATCCATTTGACTCATCTGAGTATGCATGTGTAATTCTACTCTTTTTATTTCTGCATTATCTATTCTTTCTTCTTTTTCTACACCTTCTGTTTCTATAATTCTGTTTGCTGTAATTGTTATTTCTTTATCATATTCATTATATTGAGCTATACCATCAATTCGTAAACCTTTTGCGCTTTTTATTCTACCAATTATTTCATCAGCTTTGTCTTTTTTGAAAAATCCAACACAAGTAATAGTACTAGTACCATCAAAAACAGAAAATTTAGTAAGAATTTTTTCGTTTTTAATTTCACGACTTGCTATTTCGCCTATTAATTCTCCATCTATGCAAACTTTACCACTATCATTGTTAATATCTACTATTTTAATTGGATTTCCATCTATTAAAATGTTTCTGCCAAAAATAAGTGGCGCTTTTCCATCTGATGCAGTAACTTCTATATCTGGAAGTGCTGCAACTCTTTGCTCATAAGCCTCTTGTTTTTCCTTTTCCTCTTGCAATTTTCTTAATCTTGCTTCTTCTTTGGCAATTAAATATTCTTCTTCAGCTTGCTTTTGCATTTCTTCTAAGTGTTGTTTCTCTTCTTGCTTTTTTTGCTCTTCTAAGCGTTGTTCATAATTTTCTGATAAATTTTCTTCAAACTTTATATTATATTTTTGATTATATAAGTTTTCTAAAACATGCTCTAAACCTTTATCAAACTTTTTAGCGTTTAAAAAATTAGCACCTTTTAAAGCTAACTTAACTGTAATATCTTGATTTTGAATATCTAACTTACTACCTCTAAGCATTGCACTGCTAGTTGGTTCTTTTCTGGCTACATAATTTACTATGTTATTCCAATCTTGTTCAAGTGTCTGATTAATTTCTGTATCGCCATAATTTACATCAATTATGGCTTTAGAAACTTTAAACCTATTCACTAAATATTGTTCAAAATCTTCAATTTCAGTTATGTTTAATCCTTTAGAAGCTGCTATATTTACTTGTAATTTGTTAGTTTTTTTATATAAATTAACATTCTCCAGTTGTGCATCTATAATAGAACTGTTTCCAGTGTAATCACAAAATACATCTTTTATAAATTTCTGCATTTTAAACTTCCTTTTTTGTTTGTATTATTTCTTGTATTTTCTCCCAATTTTCCTCTATATCTGGAACATCTTTAATTTCAAATCCTCCTAAAAGATAAGTTCCAGATTCAGGATGAAATTGAATATCCCCTAAATGGAAAATCTTTTGAAAAAAGTTTTGATAATAAGTTATATCTTTCAAATCTGAATATGCAATAGTTTTCTTTTTAGGTTTTGATTGAAAAACTATTTTCTTCTCATAAAATGTACAAGTTGTGTTTACCGCTCTTTTTTTAGTCCAAAATAGTGCTACAATTAGAGCAATTAAAGAAAACAACAAACATAATATTGACAATAATATTTGTTTTTGTGAAATAAGTGCTATTAAAATTATTACAAAAATAATATACCAATCACCATATCTAGTTAATTGATATTTTGGTAAATACTTTCTACCAAGTTTTAAAATTTCCTTTGTATCTTTTTCTAAAGCTTCTTCTTTGCAATATTCTTCATAACAAGATTTGCAAATATCTCCTTCTTTTCTTAATTTTGCTCCACAAATTTTACATCTCATAATACATCTTCTCCTAAAACAAATTTAAAATATTCTTAAAATATCTTGATATGTTACATATAGTGAAAATAATAATAAAAGTGTGAATCCTGTCATTTGTATTTTTATTTCCACTTCTTCTTTTAGTGGCTTCTTTCGTATCCATTCTATTAATAAAATTACAATTTTTCCACCATCTAATGCTGGTATTGGCAAGAGATTAGTAACTCCTAAAGATACTGAAACTAAACTCATCAAATAGATAAAATTAAATAATCCATTTGTCTTAACCACCATTTCTGAAATTCCAACAGGTCCTACCATCTGTTCTACATTTAGATTACCTGTAAAAATTAATTTAATACTATTAAAAATATCTACTATAAATAAACCAGTTTGTCTTATAGCAAACATAAAATCATGTTTAGCAATAATTATTAAAATAAAAAATACTATTAAACCAAACACAATATTTACTGTAGCTCCTGCTACTACGATAGCTAATCTTTTTTGTACACTTGCTCTACTAAAGGAACCTTCGCTGTTATCTCTTTCTGCTTCTCCAAGCATATCTACATAACCTCCAAAAGGTATCCATCTAATAGTATATTTGGTTTCTTTTCCTTGCCATGAATGAATTTGAGGTCCAAATCCAATTGAAAATTCTCTTACATTTACTTTACAAAGTTTTGCTACGCAAAAATGCCCACCTTCATGTATTAGTATTAAAAAACCTAATAAAAAGATGATTTTGATTGCACCTATCAAAAAACTCAAAATTTTCCTCCTAAACTATTAAAGAAATTATAGTAAATATAACATAAGCAAATGGTGCTATAAACATTACACTATCTATTCTATCTATCATTCCTCCATGTCCTGGAAATAATTCACTAAAATCTTTAACTTCAAAAGATCTTTTTACTACACTAGCTGAAAAATCGCCAAATTGCCCTACTATACTTAATATTGCAAGTATTATACTTATTGGTAATATTGGAATCATAGTTCCTGCATAAAGATTTATAGCCATTGTAAATAATATACCACCAATTACTGCGCCTATTGTACCTCCAACACAGCCTTCAATTGTTTTATTTGGACTTATCTTACTAAATTTATGTTTACCTAATCTTTTTCCTACTAAATATGCTACTGTATCTGTTCCCCAAGCAGAGAAAAATACGTACCAAATAGCAATTTTTCCAGTTAAATTCCATGCAAACATTTCAGTACCATATACTAAAGCAAAAAACATTAAAAATCCTACAATATAAGCTATTCCAAATAGTGTATATACTATATCTTTAAATGTAATTTTCATTTCAGAAATTATTACATGTAAGAATAATAGGAAAATCAACGCAGGAAATAATATTGCTATTATTACTAATATTAATTCTTTTGGAAAAACATGTAGTACAGCAATAATTAAACTCGCTAAATATCCCATCCAAGAAACGATATTAATATTCTTCTTTTTAGCGCATTTAGAATATTCATATATAGCAAAACATGAAACAATTGCTACTATAATATCAATTAAATATTTATTTCCTAACACCATAACTGCTAATACTATTGGAAATCCTATTATTCCAGTTAAAAATCTTTTTAAATTCATTTTTGCACTTCCTTTGCCTTTAGTTTGCTCCGAATTTTCTTTTTCTTTTTCCATAAGCTTCTATTGCATCATCTAAATCTTTTTCAGTAAAATCTGGCCAATATTTATCTACAAATAAAAATTCTGTATAAGCAAGTTGCCACATTAAAAATCCACTTGTTCTAAGTTCTCCACTTGTTCTAATCATTAAATCTGGATCTGGCATATCATAAGTATACATATTATTTGATAATACTTCTTCATTAATATCTTCAATAGATAAAACACCATCTTGAACTTGTTTTGCTATTTTTTGTGTAGCCTTAACGATCTCATCTCTACCGCCATAATTAAGTGCTATATTAAAACTTGTGCCAGTATTATTTTTAGTTCTTTCAATAGCCTCTGCTATACTATTTTGTAACCCTTGATTTAATGCAGATATATCACCTAAAACTCTTATTTTTATGTTTTGCGTATCCGCTCTTTTTGAATATTCATCAAGATAATTTTGTAATAATTGCATAAGCCAAGATACTTCTTCTTGACTTCTTTTCCAGTTTTCAGTAGAAAATGCATAAACTGTAATATATTTTAATCCGATTTGATTTGCATATTTAACTATTTTTTCAATAGTTTTTGCACCTTCTTTATGTCCCATTTGAATAGGAACATTGTGCTCTTTTGCCCAACGACGATTGCCATCCATAATAATTGCAATATGTTCTGGTAAATTGTTCATTCTTTTCTCCT
This sequence comes from Clostridia bacterium, assembly GCA_017625465.1. Lineage (GTDB taxonomy): Bacteria > Bacillota > Clostridia > TANB77 > CAG-508 > Scatovivens. Next base: position 31,197 of record JAGAKS010000001.1, read on the forward strand.
AATTTTATTATATTAAGTTATATGCTCATTATTTCTTTTTCTTTATTTTCTAAAGCTTTATCAATTTCAGCAATATATTTATCTGTTAATTTTTGAATATTTTCTTCTTCTCTAGTTTTGTCATCTTCTGTCATTTCACCGTTTTTTTGTTTTGCTTTTACTTCTTCCATTCCATCTCTTCTAATTGAACGAATTGCAACTCTAGCTTCTTCAGCCATTTTCTTAATATCTTTTACTAAATCTTTTCTTCTTTCCTCTGTAAGCTCTGGGAAATTTAATCTAATAACTTTTCCATCATTATTTGGATTTAGTCCAATATCAGATGCTAAAATTGCTTTTTCGATATCTTTTAAAATAGTAGCGTCCCAAGGTGAAATTGCTATTGTTCTAGCATCAGGAACTGAAATTCCTGCAACTTGGTTGATTGGAGATGGAACTCCATAATATTCTACTGTTATTTTATTTAATATTGCTGGATTTGCACGACCAGCTCTAACTTCTGATAAATTTTCTTCATATACACTAACTGATTTTTTCATTCTTTCTTCTAAATCACTCATTTTATTAATCTCCTTTATTTTATATTATTTAACTACTGTGCCTATTTTTTCGCCTTTAACTGCTCTTACTATATTTTCAGGATCACTAATTGCGAAAACTAATAATGGCATATGATTATCTCTACATAATGATGTTGCTGTAGAATCCATAACTTTTAAATCTTTGTTTAATATATCTATATAACTAATTTCATCATATTTTACTGCTGTTTTATCTATTTTTGGATCTGCTGAATACACACCATCAATAGTTTTAGCAAGCAAAATAACTTCTGATTCTGTTTCAACTGCCCTTAAAGCTGCTGCTGTATCTGTTGAAAAGAATGGATGACCTGTTCCACAAGCAAATATAACAACTCTTCCTCTTTCTAAGTGTTTTGCTGCTTTTCTTTTTATATATGGTTCTGCTATTTCTCTCATTTCAATAGCTGTTTGAACTCTAGTTTGAACACCTCTTGTTTCCAAAGCATCTTGAAGTGCTAAACCATTCATTGCAGTTGCAAGCATTCCCATATAATCTGCTGCTGCTCTGTCCATTTTTTTACCATTTCTAGGACCTCTCCAGAAGTTTCCACCACCAACTACTATTGATACTTGAACTCCCATGTCTATTATTTCTTTTACTTTATCACATATTCCGTTTACTATGTCAGGATCTATTCCATGACCTTCATCCCCAGCTAACGCTTCTCCGCTTAATTTTAATAAAACTCTCTTATACGCTAACATATATATTACTCCTTTTTATAATTCTTTTCATATTCTATCATATATTTTTAAAAATTACAGTCTTTTTTTGAAATTTATTAAACTTTTTTGTTTTTTATATCTTGAACTAATTGTTCTTTAAATTCCTCTGGTAAAAGTCTAATATTAGCCACATCTTCTGGCTTAACTAATACCGGTATAAAATTGCCTCTATGTGCATACGCTGGATCATTTGAAAATTCTGGACCAGTTCCCGTTCCAAACTCTCCTGAAATATATTCACATTCAAATAAATATTCATCTTGACTTTCAGAAACTTCTTTATAATATAATTCTTTTTTAGCTTTTACAACAATTCCCATCTCTTCCAAAAGCTCTCTTTCTGTTGCTTCAAACATACTTTCTTCGCCTTCTAAGCCACCACCTGGAAACACATAGTATTCACCATAAGGTTTATTAGGTTCTCCTTCTGTTTTTTGCACATTAGTTCTATGCATAAAAGCAAACTTTCCATCTATTTTAACTAACCCTGCACATCTTATTCTTTTCATTTTTTCCTCCTTATATCAAAATAGAGAGCTTAAAGCTCTCTAAATATTTAAAATTTATTTTGTTATAGCTAAAATTTTAAATTTAATTGTTCCAACTGGAGCTTGAACTTCTACAACATTTTTTACTTTTTTGCCAAGTAATGCTACTCCTATTGGTGATTCATTTGAAATTTTATTTTGAGATAAATCTACTTCAGTTGAACCAACTATAGTATATTCAATTTCTTCTTTGTATTCCATATCTAAAACTTTAACTTTATTTCCTACTTGTACTGTTTCTGTATCAATTTCAGATTCATCTATAATTCTTGCATATTTTATTTTATTCTCTAATTCAGCAATTTTAGCTTCGTTAGCAGCTTGTGCATTTTTAGCTTCATCATATTCTGAGTTTTCAGATAAATCTCCAAAACCTAATGCAACTTTAATTCTTTCTGCAATTTCATTTCTTTTATTTGTTTTTAAATCTTCTAATGTTTTTTCTAGATTATCATAACCTTCTTGAGTTAATAAAAATTCTTTTTCTCCCATTTTATTTAAGTCTCCTTCCATTGGCAAATTTAATAATATAATAAGATTATTTTTTTATTTTGTCAAGTATATTAGATAAAAAACTATACCTTTGAATATTCTTTTTTATCTATATAACCATTCTTACCCAATAAACAACTGATTTTAACTTCATCTTGTTTAATTTTATTTAAAATATTTTGCGGTGCCGTTTTTTTGTAAAGGAAACTCTCATATAAAATCTCTTTATTAAAATTATCTACATTCAATATGCTATCATTGTATTTTTCTGGAAAATCTATTTCACATCTTAATATGTTTACACCATTAAAACCTTTATTATATATTTTTATATCTTTCATATTTAAAATTACTGCTTTTCTAGGAAGTGCAAACTTGTTAAATTCCTTTTCATCAAAATCTATGTTTATGATAATTCCACTTTTTAGAAGACTTTTTTTATAATTATATGAAATATTCAAAATTATGCCTTCTTCATCATACAATGTTTTTTCTAATCTTCTAAATCTATAATCATCTTTGGTAATTAAATTTATAGTTCTACAATTGTGTGCTAAATTTTTTAAATTTTCAAAATCTACATCTTGTGGATTTTTTACTACAAAAGAAACATTTTGTTCTGCTAAACTTTCATTTCTGTTTTCACAAATATATTTGATAATATCTAATATTAAATGTTTGTATAACCATTTACCATCTAGAACTTTAACTTTTAATTCTTCTAATTCTGTTTTAAAATCTTTTAAATTATTTGATAGCACGACTGTTTTTACCTGATACATCTTCAATTTCTTAATAATACTTTTTCTAAATTTCTTATTGTCTTCTGGCACAAGCCAAACTTCTCCATTAGAAGTTTTTACATTAGTTATTTTTCCAAATATTTTTCTATATAAAAATATTATTTTATTTAAAAAATTTACTTCTTTAAAATACTCTAAATAATCTTTTGTAAATTTTATGTATAACAAAAATATCACCTCATAATTATATATGAAGTGATATTTAAATTTATGCTATTTTACATCTAATTTAATGTGAACTTCTGACAATTGTTTGTCTGTAACTTCTCCTGGAGCACCCATCAATAAATCTTGTGCTTTGCTATTCATTGGGAAAGCAATGACCTCTCTAATACTTTCTTCATCTGTTAATAGCATTAACATTCTATCAACTCCTGGTGCAATTCCTGCGTGTGGTGGAGCGCCATAATGGAAGGCTTTAAATAATGCAGAGAATTTGTGTTTAATATCTTCTTCTGTATAACCTGCAATTTCAAAAGCTTTTGTCATTATCTCTGGATCATGATTTCTAACTGCACCTGAAGAAAGCTCTATACCATTACATACGATATCATATTGATAAGCATATATATCTAAAGGATTTTTTGTATTTAAGGCTTCTAAGCCACCTTGTGGCATTGAAAATGGGTTATGACAAAAATCTAATTTTCCATTATCTCCAATTTCATACATTGGAAAATCTACTATCCAGCAGAATTTAAATACATCTTTATCAAGTAAGTTTTGTCTAATTCCTATTTCTTTTCTAATTTCACCAGCTAATTTTTCAACAATTCCTTTATGTTCTGCAATAAAGAATATACTATCACCTGGATTTGTACCTGTTTGAGTAAGCAAAGCTTCTCTGGCTTCATCTGGAATAAGTTTTGCAATAGGTCCTTGCAAACTTCTATCTTCATTTACTTTAAGCCAAGCTAAACCTTTTGCTTTGCACTCGTTTATAGCAAATTCTGTCATTCCATCGTAGAAATTTCTAGTAGCTTCAGCGCCATTTGGAAGTGTAATTGTTCTTACTATTTTTCCATTAAATACTTTTATATCTAATTTTTCAAAAATATTTGTTACATCTTGAATAATAAGTGGGTTTCTTAAATCTGGTTTGTCTGAACCATATTTTAACATTGCCTCTTCATAAGGAATTCTTGGGAATGGATATTCAGCAACTTTTTTATTAGAAAATTCTTTAAAAGTATTATATATAACTTCTTCCATAACTGCAAAAACATCTTCTTGTGTTGCAAAACTCATCTCCATATCTAATTGATAAAATTCACCTGGTGAACGGTCTGCACGAGAATCTTCATCTCTAAAGCATGGCGCAATTTGAAAATATTTGTCTATTCCTGAAACCATAAGCAATTGTTTAAATTGTTGTGGTGCTTGTGGCAATGCATAAAATTTTCCTGGATATACTCTACTTGGAACTAAATAATCTCTCGCTCCTTCTGGTGAAGAACTTGTAAGTATAGGTGTTTGTACCTCTAAGAAATCTTGTTTAATCATTTCATTTCTTAAAAATTGTATAAGCTTTGCTCTTAATTTTATGTTTTCTAAAGATTTTCTATCACGTAAACTTAAAAATCTGTATTCTAATCTTAAATCTTCTCTAACACTTCTGCTGTTTTCAATTTCAAAAGGTAAATTCATAGTTCTTTTACCTAAAATTTTAATTTCATCAGCAAAAAGTTCTACTTTACCTGTTGGTAATTTTTCATTAACAGTTTCATCATCTCTTAAACGAACTTTTCCTGAAACTGTAATTGTTGATTCAACTGGTATTCTTTGTGCAAATTCAACTTTTTCAGCATCTCCTGAAACTACTACTTGTGTAATTCCATGCTCATCTCTTAAATCAATAAATAGTACACCACCTAAATCTCTGATAGTGTCTATCCACCCTGCTAAACGAATTTCTTCGCCAACATTTTTTTCTCTGATTGTTCCACAATCATAAGTTCTGTACTCATTACTTCTCATTTTTTTACGCTCCTTTTTATTTCTATAGGGACGGATGATAAACAAAAAAGCCTTCATCCCTTGAACTCAAGGGACGAAAGCTTATATCTTCCGCGGTGCCACCCTATTTGAAATCATAATTGATTTCCACTTTAAAAATTTGCTCCAATGTGTTTCATAAACTTAAACCAATTCAAATACTTTCAGCCTACGGTATTTGTTCTCTAATAATTAGTTTTTTTAAGCTTACTTTCATTTTCATTGCAATTATATTTTTCACTAACGTGCAATTTATTATAGCACACTTTTTTATATTTTGTCAATATTTTGCTATTTTATTCTTCACAATAAAACACTCTATATATTCCAAATTGTTTATGTGAAAAACCACTATCTGTAAATCTAGCTAATAAATCTTCTGACGGTCCTGTGACATATACAGCATTTGAATTTAATTCTTCCCATTTTGAATTATCTTCAAAATGATATGTTATTTCTGTTCCTTCATATTCGCCAACAATAAGCTCTGTATTATAAGAATACGGAGATACTTCATGGTCTAGCAAAGTATATATATATTGTTCTGAGGTTAATAATTGATCAAAATATATATCTTCACGTTTTAAGCTTTTTGCATAATCTAAAACATCTAAATATGTTGTTGCAAATAAAAATTTTCCTTCCGAATTCTTATTATATTCTCTAAAATAATAATTTAAAAACATTCCAAAATTAATAGTTAAAATTAATGTAACTGGTATTATAAAGGCTTTTGATTTTTTGAAAGCAACATATATACCAATAGCTACAAAATAAACTATAGGTGTAAAAATAGCATTTGCTCTATGAATTGTTGGAGTTTTTACCATAAACATACAAAATAATACCGCTAAAAACCAAAATATAAATATAGAATTGATATCAAATTTCTTCTCTTTTATTGATTTTACCATTTTTGTAAAAGCCCAAGCAAAACCTAATAGAAAAAATGGAATATTTGCATAATATATAGTTCCAAATTCTTCTAATGCATTATACCAATACACACTACCAAAAATTCTAGTATTATCAAAACTAAATATTGTTCCTATAATATAAAAATTTTCTATAAAATTTGGAAACATAATATCAGAGCCTCTATAACCTACAAGTTTAGGTATCGTAATAAAGCCTGATATTTCTTCAACATATCCATTATTTATTAAAAGCATTAACATTAAAGGAATTGAAAATAAAAAAATTGGAATACCAAAAATCACTAATTTCTTAAAATTGAACTCTTTTATGTGCAATAAGTATATACAATCAAGTAATAAAATCAAAGGTATTATTATAAATGATAAAGCATAAGTATATAATGAAAGTCCAAAAAATATTCCACTTATAAAAAGTAATTTATTAGAAGATTTAAGTATACTTTTTATAAGAATACACTCAGAAATTGTTATAAAGCCTACTAATAAATTACAATCTAGCGCCCAACGTGAATTCATTATAAAATATGGACAAATAGCAAAGATGAATAAAAATAATACACTCTTCAATTGATTTTTTTCATCTTTAAGCACCCATAGCATACTAATAAATATCAGTAACCTAAATATTACTGCTGGAAGTCTTAATAATAATTTACTATACCCAAAAATTTTAATTAGAATTACTAAAATATAGGCATACATTGAACTTTGACTTCCATAATAATTATTAAGCCAAACAGGATAACTTCTTAAATATCTATCCACTCCATATTTTGCAATAGATATCGCATCATATGACAAACCAGCTTCATCTACATGCAAACCATATGGAAGTGTTGTAATTTTAAATATAGAAGTAAAAAATGTTAAAAATAGCAACAGCATAACTAAAATTTTATAATATTTTTTTATAAATTCTTCTAACCATTGTCCTATTTTTTCTAATTTTTCATTACTTTTTTTATTGAATTTTAGCCCTAATAAAATTAAGGCTAAAATAGATATTACAAGTATTATGTTTATTATGATATACATATCTTTCCCCCAATATTAATTTAGTAAGTAAACCATAAACCTTCTTTTTTTAATTCTGCAATTTTTTCTTTGTGCTCTTCATCACTATTAGTAAAATATACTTTTCCATTTTTATCAGCTACAAAATACAAAGCTTCTGTTTCTGTTGGATTTAAAGTAGCTTCAATTGCATCTTTACTCATATTGCAAATTGGACCAATTGGAATTTTACTAATCATATTAGGTCCTCTTGTATTATATGGATTATATGTGTTAATTTGTTTTACAGTTAAATTGCTTTCTGCCATATCTACTCCAAAAGCATAATATGTTGTAACATCACTGCCTAAACTCATTCCAACATTAATTCTATTTAAAAATACTCCTATAATTTCTGAACGATCCTCTGTACTTTTTCCTTCTAATTCAGCCATAGAAGCTAGTGTTAAAGTTTGGTGAACTGTATATTTAAATTCATCTTTATGTTTACTTAAAAATTTATCAGTAAAACCTAAAATTACATCAAAAATTTCTTTTACTGTAACATCTTTGCTTTCAAAAGTATATGTATCTGGTAACAAATACCCCTCTAAAGGATAGTATATATCTTCATTTTTTATCTCATCTGTTATGAACCAATATTTTTCAATAAGTGAATCAATATATTCTTCATCTTTTAATAAATCAAAGACATCATCTTCTGTATTATTTGTATTTTCTGAAATAGCTTTTGCATACCATTTCATGTTTTTACCTTCTATAAAAGTAATTCTTACTTCGTTAGAAACTACTGAACCACCTGCAATCTGTGCTAATATTGTAGGGGTATCAGTTTGTGCATTTATTTCATAATTTCCTGCTTGTAATTTTGTAACATTATTTATTTTACAATAAATTTTGCAAGCTATTGCACTTTTTATAACTCCTTCATTTTCTAGTAATTCTGCTATTGAAGATATGCCTTTTCCTTCTGGAATTGTTACTAGATGCATTTCTTCGCTTTTTGAAGGAGCTTTAAGTGAATTAGTATACCATATTAATCCACCAACTCCAGCTGTTATTACTAACACTAATAAAATTATTAAAACTATTATAATTTTTTTCATAATCCCATCCTATTCTACAATTATATCAACTACTTTTGAAAGCTTGTCCTTATCTATTGTTTCATTATCTGTAACCGCAACTTTTATTCCAAGTTCTTTTAACCTTGGCGTCATTTCTATTATAAATCTATTAAAGCTGTTTACATCATCAATTTTCTTAAAATTAATATTTACACCTGTAAATTGATATTCTACTAATTTTTTATATAGTTCGTTTATTACTTTGTTTCTATCTGTATATGTTAAAAGTGAATTTGAAACCTCTGTATTATTTTCTAAGGTTGCCCAAACTTCTACATTATTATTTTTTGCCCAATTCATATAGTTTTTAAATTCTTCTGTACCGCTTCCTGTTTTGTCTAGAATTTCTCTATTTTTTTCTACATAGAAAAATGTTGGAATAACTACATTTTGCTTTTTTTCATCTAATTCAGCTTTAGAGTAATCTTTTGAGATATCTGATGCATTTTTTATAATTGAAACAGATACCTTTTCTTCTTCCCAATTATCTCTAATCTTTTCAGGTTCAGAAAGTCTTTTCTTTTTAATATAACCTATATTTCCTCTAGAACTTCTTACTTTAAAATATTTTTTAGAAGCATCTTCGATAACAGTTACGTATTCACCATGAGCTATTTTTTCTACTTTACTTGCAAATAAGCTTGGCTTATTTTTTAATGCAACTTTTTTCAATGTTAATGCTGTTTTCTTTTCTTTAGAAACAGAATCTGCAATTAATCTTTTGCTACTTTCAGAATATTCAAATTCTAAATCATATACAATTCCCATTTCTGAAAAAGGCAAATATACTTTATCACTTTTTTCAATCATAGGAGCTGAAAGCTCTACATTACTATCATTTACCACCATAAAATTTTCATCTATTTTCAATAAAGCTATATGTTTGTTGTAAGTAGTTATAAGTTCTTTTTCAGCTTCGTTATAATATAAATTACTATCAAACAAAGCTTCTATGTCATCTTTTGAAAGGTATATTGTATTATTTTCATTTATTATTTCATTTTTTATTTCTACTAAGTTGTTATTTAATAATAAGGTAATTTCTTTTGGTTCTCTACCAGAAAATATTAATCCTATAATCGCTTTTATAACTAGAATGATTGCAATTACTATAATAAGTAAAGCTATTCTTCTACGCATTTTTTTATTAATTTTTTTCTTCTTTTTCATATGTTCTCCACTATTTTTAAAATTGTTACATATAATTTAATATCACAAATCAAATTTAAAGTAAAGGCAGATTATTAAATTTTAATATTTTGTAAAAAATACTTTATTTTTTGTCGATTTTATTATATAATTATTATTGTATAAGCAGAAAATTAAATATGCTTACTAACATAAGCAAGAATAGGAGGCAAATATGTGGCAAGTTTGGCTAATATTAGCTGGTATCTTTTTAATTATTGAAATTATATCAGTAGGCTTTCTAGTATTTTGGTTTTCAATTGGAGCTTTAATTGCAATGGTTGCTAGTTTATTTATAAAAAGCATTGTTGCACAAGCTACCATATTCGTTATTTCTTCAGCAATATTACTTTTTGTAACTAGACCTTTTGTTTCAAAAATTACACAAAAAGATGAAGTTGTAAAAACAAATGTGTATTCTATTGAAGGAAAAGTTGCTAAAGTAGTTGTTGATGTTGATCCTATCGAAGGAAAAGGTCAAATTAAAGTTGATGGAGAAACTTGGTCAGCAAAATCATATAACGATACTGTTATTCCAAAAGACACAGAAGTTTTAATTGAAAAAGTAGATGGTGTAAAAGCAATAGTTAAACCATTAAATTAATTTAGGAGGATATAAAAATGTTAGGATTTTTATTCGTTTTATTTGTAATCATCGTTATCGTTGCTTACAAAACAATCAAAGTTGTAAGACAATCTGAAGTTTTCATTATTGAAAGATTAGGAAAATTTCACAAAGTAGCTGGAGCTGGTCTTACAATAATTATTCCATTTATTGATAGAGTTAGATCAGTAGTTAGTTTAAAACAACAAACAATGGATATTCCACCACAAAATGTTATCACAACAGATAACGTTACAATCACAATTGATACAGTTGTGTTCTACAAAATTACAGATCCTGCAAAAGCTGTTTATGAAATTCAAAGTTTGAAAAAAGGTATTGAATACTTAGCTATCACAACAATTCGTGATATCGTTGGTAAAATGGAATTAGATGAAACATTTAGTTCAAGAGATATTATCAATACAAAATTAAGAACTGTTCTTGATGAAGCAACTGATGTTTGGGGATGTAAAGTTGATAGAGTTGAAATTAAAGACATTACTCCACCAGCAGACATTCGTGATGCAATGGAAAAACAAATGAACGCAGAAAGAAATAAAAGAGCTTTAATTCTTCAAGCTGAAGGTGAAAGACAATCTGCCATCACTCTTGCAGAAGGTAGAAAAGAAGCTGCTATATTAGATGCTGAAGCTGATAGAGAAGCTCGTATGAGAAGAGCTACTGGTGAGGCTGCTGCTATTAAAGAAGTTGCTGAAGCTAAAGCACAAGAAATTCAAATGGTTTATGAAGCAATCAAAAAATCAAACCCAGATGATAAATTAGTTCAAATTAAATCTTTAGAAGCATTACAAGAAGTTGCTAAAGGTGAAGCAAATAAAATATTCATTCCTTTTGAAGCAACAGCTGCTCTTAGCAGTTTAGGAGCTGTAAAAGATGTTTTAAAAGATGACAAAAAATAGAATTTAAAATTTTAGAAACGCCTATATTTTTTAGGCGTTTCTTTTTAATTTATAATTTCAACTAAACTTCTTACTAAATAATCCACTTCTTCTAAAGTATTGCTTTTTCCAAAAGTAACTCTCAAGCTACTTTTGGCTACATTTCTAGGCACTCCAATAGCAAGTAGTACTGGGGATGGTTGTAAAAGTCCAGCACTACATGCAGAACCACTTGAAGCACATATATTTCTCTTATCTAATTCCTCTAAAAGTTTAGCTCCATCAACACCTAAAAAACAAACATTAGAATTTCCTGGAAGTCTTTTTTCTAAATCTCCATTTATTCTAATATTAGGAATTCTAAGTTGTATATTTTCTAAATAATAGTCTCTTAAAGTTTTCATTTTTCTACTATTAATTTCTAAATTTTTTGTTGCAATTTCTAATGCTTTTCCTGTACCTACTATTCCAGCAACATTTTCTGTACCTGAACGTTTTTCTCGTTCTTGATGTCCTCCATCTTGAATTCTTTTAAAAGGAACACCTTCTCGTACATATAGAACTCCTACACCTTTTGGTCCATAAAATTTATGAGCTGACATTGAAAGAGCTGATACTTTTAGTTCTTTGACATTTACTTTTACATTTCCCATTGCTTGAACGCAATCTGTATGAAAGTATATATTATTTCTTCTTGCAAGCTCTGCAATTTCTTTTATTGGTTGAATAGTACCTATTTCATTGTTTGCAAACATTATTGATATTAAAATAGTATTTTTAGTTATTGCTTTTCTTACACTATCTACGCTTACAATTCCATTAGGTTCAGGTTTTAAATACGTTACTCTAAATCCCATTCCCTCTAATGCTTTACAAGTGTTTAAAATTGCTGGATGCTCTATGCTTGAAGTTATAATATGATTGCCGTATCTAGAATTTGCATAAGCAATTCCTTTTACAGCAAGATTATCACTTTCACTTCCACAACTTGTAAAATATATTTCATTTACATTAGCTCCGATTGCATCTGCAATCTTCATCCTAGCAATTGTTATAGCTTCTTTTGCCTGTTTGCCAACAGAATATATGCTAGATGGATTAGCATAATTTTCAGTTAAATAAGGTAACATTTCTTTTAAAACTTCTTCATCTAACTTTGTTGTTGCTGCATTATCAAAATATTTTATCATTATAGCTCCCTCCAAAAAGGTTTTATATATTATATGCTTTAATTTATAAAATGTTATTTGCTTTGTTGTAATATTTTTGTAACAATGTAACAAAAACTTTATATTATTTTGTCAAATAATTGGTTTTTTTTATTGAATTTGTTATTGGTTATTATTATAATAAAGATAATAATATGATAGGAGTACAAAAATATGGAATTTAACAAGGACATTTATTTTGATGATAGTTTAAAAAACGGAAAATCAGCCAAAATTACTTATGTTGGTGAACTTTTTAGAAATGGTTCTGAACATGTTAATCTTGTATCTGGTTTTGGTTCAAATTGGGACTTTACTTCTACTATCCCTATGGAAAAAACTGAAAATGGTTTCGTAGCTGAAATCGAAATGAAAGACTTCGATACTTTCAATTTCTGTTTCTCTAATGAACACAATGTTTGGGATAATAACAATTATTTTAACTACGTCTCTCCTATTCTACCAGAAGTTCAAGAATTTAATTTTGATTTTGAATTTGATAGCTTAGAAAAATTTATGAACAGCCTTAATGCTGAGCAAGATGCAGAAGTTAATAAAGAAATCGAATTTGGAAATAACTATTCTTCTTCTATTGATGATATTATTGAAGATATTTTAGGAAATACAGTTCAAAACTCTATTTCAAATGATACAGAAACAGTTGAAGATATATTAAATTCTATTCAAGAAGAAGCTATGCCTGAAATTGAAAATTTATTCAATGAATTATTCTTTGACGAGCCAAACAATGTTGAACAAAATGAGCTTGAAAATGTGCAAGATTTTGTTGTTGCTGAAACAGCAGATAATGCAGAGTTAACTAAATTATTCAATGAATTATTTGAAAATGCTAGTAAACCAGTTTACATTGATAGTGAAAACACTGCTGAATTTAACGCTTCAGATTTTAATTTAGATGGATTAGTTGCTGAATTATTAGAACCTGTTATTTCTGCTCCAGTAACTATAAATACAGAAGAATCTTTATTTGATAATATAGAAGAAAATACTATTACTGAGGAAACAGCTCTTGTAGCTGTAGAACATGAGTTACAAGTAAGTTCTAGAAGATTAGGTATTTTCTACAAATTCAAAAAACGTATTTCTCTAGCTTGCTATAAATTATTTGTAAAAGTTCCAAAAGAACTTGGAAAACAATTAGGATTTTATAGAGATTAATAATAAATATGTTCAAAACAGCTGACATTAATCAGCTGTTTTTTTATTTTTATCAAACTTTGAATAAATATTCACAATTTTCACATAATAATATTGGGAGGTTTTTATGGACGATTTAACTATTTTAAATGAAATTCATAAAGGCGTAACAATGGGAATGGCTTCTTTAGAATTAGTTGGAGATAAAGCACAAGATCAAGAATTAAAAGATGATTTAAGTTTTCAATACAACGAATATCAAAACACTTTAAATGTTGTAAACAATAAGTTCCAAGAACAAGGAGAAATCCCAGATGATACTCCTATTAATACAAAATTGATGGGCTGGACTGGTATTCAATTTAATACTTTAAATGATACTAGTAACAGCAAACTTTCGGAAATTTTAATTCAAGGATATGATATGGGAATAATTAAAGGTGTTAAACTTTTAAATCAAAGTCCTGAAGCTTCGCAAGAAGTCAAAGATATCTTAAATGGTTTTATATCAATGCAAGAAAATTGTATTGATAGATTAAAAAAATTTTTGTAAAGAAAACAAGAAGCGACAAATATCGCTTCTTATTTTACTTCCTATGAAATTTCAAAAAATAATATTTATTTTCTTAATTCTGCACCTAGAGTATTTTCTAATTCTTTAACTATTTCTTCCATTGTACTGTTTATTTCTTCGTCTGTTAAAGTTCTATCTTTGCTTCTAAATCTTAAAGAATATGCTACACTCTTTTTCTTTAAACCTAATTTATCATGTCTATACACATCAAATAAAACTGCTTCTTCTAAAATCTTTTTAGCTTTCTTTTGAATAGCTTTCTCAATAGCTCCTACCTCAACCTTTTCATCAACAATCATAGCAATATCTCTTTCAACAGCTGGGTATTTTGGTACTTCTACATATTTTCTATCTAATTTTGCATATTTAACTAATTTATCTAAAGCAATTTCAGCTACATAAACTTCTTCTGGTAAATCATAATTTTCTGCTACTTCTGGATGAATCTCTCCAAATACAGCAATTACATCTTTTCCAACAGTCATTTTAGCTGTTTTTCCTGGATGATAACTATAATTAAATTTTTCACTTGAAACTTCATATCTTAATACTGAACTTTCTGACATTACAGTTTCAACTAAACCTTTTAAAGTATAGAAATCAACATCTTTTCCATACAATCCAATTGTAACAACAAATTCTTCATCTGGATTTTGACCTTGTGCAATTTGTCCTTTATCTTTATAAACTCTTGAAATATCAAATAATCCAACATTTTTATTTTTCTTAGCATTATTAATTGATAAAATTTGTAACATACTTGGAAGTGTAGTTGTTCTCATAACTGAATAATCTTCGCCAAGTGGATTTCTAACTTTTATAAGCTCTGTCCTTAAATCGCTATCTTCTGTTGCATTAATTTTGTCTAAATCTTTTTCATTTATAAAAGCATAAGTACAAATTTCAGATAAACCTCTATTTACCAAAGCCATTCTTATATTGTCTGTAATTTTTTGAGATTTTGTACGAATACCAAGAGTTGTTTCAGCATCAATTAAAGTTGTTTCAACTTTATCATATCCATAAAATCTAACTACTTCTTCTGCTAAATCAGCGCTACGTTCGATATCGCATCTAAAATATGGTGGTATAACATAATCGCCTTCAATTTTCATTTCTAAGCTTTCTAATGTTTTAACCATATCTTCTCTTGAAATATTTGTACCTAAAAGTCCATTTATTTTTTCTGGGCTAAATTCTACTTTATTGAATTCTTGTTTTGTAGGATATACATCTATCTTTCCTTCTACTTCTTCTCCAGCGCCTAACATTACAGCAAGTTCTACAGCTCTATTTATAGCTCTTTCTGCATTTATTTGTGATAAACCTTTTTCAAATCTGCTAGATGCTTCTGTTCTTAAACCAACTTTTTTAGCTGTTTTTCTAACACTTCCACCATTGAAAACTGCTGCTTCAAATACTACTGTATTTGTATCACTTTCAATTTCAGAATTTTGTCCTCCCATTACACCAGCTATTGCAATTGCCTTTTCATCATCTGCAATTACTAACATGTTTTCATCTAGTTGTCTTTCAACATCATCTAATGTAATCATTTTTTCGTTTGGATTTGCACGTCTTACTGTAATATGTTTTCCAGCAATTGAATTTATATCAAATGCATGCATTGGTTCTCCAAGCTCAAGCATAACATAGTTTGTAATATCTACTATATTGTTAATACTTCTTACTCCACAAGCCTCTAAACGTCTTGTAAGCCAAGCTGGAGATGGAGCTATTTTTACATTTTTAATCATTCTTGCTATATATCTATAACATAAATCTGGTGCTGTAATATCTACTTTTAATCCTTCTATGCTATCTTTAGTTTCAACCTTCATATCCTCTAAATTTTTTCTAGGATTTTTGAATTCTTTTCCTAAAGAAATTGCTGTTTCTCTTCCTAAACCTTCAATTGATAGACAGTCTGGTCTATTTGAAGTAATTTCAAAATCAATAATATCTTCTTCTAAATTTAATACTTTAACAACATCTTCGCCTAAGTTTTTCTCGTATTCTTTAGGTAATATCATTAAACCTTCTTCAATTTGATTTGGAAATCTATTAACTGGAATACCAAGTTCTCCGCATGAACACATCATTCCACAAGATTCTACTCCTCTTAGCATACCTTTTTTAATTTTTACATTTCCTGGTAATTCTGAACCATCTTTTGCAACAACAACTATATCGTTTGCATTAACATTTGGTGCACCTGTAACAATTTGTACTGTTTCTGTTCCAAGATTTACTTGACATATAACTAAATGGTCTGAATCTGGATGTTTTTCTACACTTAGAACCTTTCCAATTACAACATTTTTTATGTCTTTTCCTTTTGATTCTATTGTTTCAACTTTAGAACCTGTCATTGTAAGAATATCTCCAAGTTCTTTTGCGTCCACATCTATATCGGCATATTCTTTTAGCCATTCTACACTTGTTTTCATAACTTTTATTTCTCCCTCTTTCTAATTTTAGAATTGTTTTAAGAAACGAACATCATTCTCAAATAACAATCTCATATCATCTATTCCGAATTTTGCCATTGCAATTCTTTCAACACCGAAACCAAATGCAAATCCAGAATAAACATTAGGATCTATTCCACAATTTTCTAATACTTTTGGATGTACCATTCCACAACCTAAAAGCTCTATCCAGCCTTCATTTTTACATACTCTACAACCTTTTCCTCCACATACGAAGCAAGATACATCTGCTTCAGCTGATGGCTCTGTATATGGGAAATGGTGTGGTCTAAATCTTATTTTTGTATTTGGACCTAGACAATTTTTAACAAACATTTCAAGAGTACCTTTTAAATCTGTCATTGTTATATTTTTATCTACAACTAAACCTTCAATTTGATGGAATAGTGGTGAGTGTGTTGCATCAACTGTATCTGAACGATAAACAGCACCTGGACAAATTATTTTTATTGGGGGTTTTTGATTTTCCATTGTTCTAATTTGTACAGATGAAGTTTGTGTTCTTAAGATAACATCTTCTGTAACATAGAAAGTATCTTGTAAATCTCTTGCTGGGTGGTCTATCGGAGTATTTAGTTGGTCAAAAACATAATATGTTCTTTCAATTTCTGGACCATCTGCAATTGAATATCCCATTCCTAAGAAAATTTCTTTTACATCTTCTATTACTTGAGTAATTGGATGTACTGAACCAAGAGCAATATTTTTGCTTGGCATAGTTACATCTATTTTCTCTTTTTCTAATCTTTGTTCTAATGCTTTAGCTTTCATAGCTTTTTCAGCTGATTCAATAGATTTTTCTAACTCATCTCTTACTTGATTAACCATACTTCCAATTTTAGGTCTTTCTTCTGCTGATAAGCTTCCTAGACCTTTTAAAATAGAAGTAAGTTCACCTTTTTTACCAAGATATTTTACTTTTAAATCTTGCAACTCTTGTAGAGTTGTAATAGATTCAATCTTTTGTTTTGCAACTTTTTTGATTTCTGCAATTTTTTCTTTCATATTACCTCTCCTTTTTATTGATACAAAAAAGCACCTCATCCATAGGACGAAGTGCTCGTGGTACCACCTAATTTTATTATTAACAAAATAATCTTTATAGTTATAACGTAACCAACGTCTATGCCTACTGTTAGTTCAACATAAAAACCTCAAAAGTGAAATTTCAGTAAAGAATATATAAATAAGCTCACAGCGCATACACTTATTTTCTCTTTGATATATTTTTTTATTTACCTACTTTGCTTTTTCTAACGGTTAAATATTTACAATACATATAGTATAACACATTTATATAGCTATTTCAAGGCTATTTTTCTAAATCTTCTGTCAAATCTTTTTCAGCTTTATCTTGTGCTACTTTTTTTAATTGTTGTTCTTTATTATATTCTTCTACTTTGCTATTAAAAAACGCTATTGGTTCTGCATATTCAGACCTTGATAAAACTTTATTTTTGGTTTCTCTAACTTGAGTAGCAAAATCCATTATTCATTACCCCTTTACATTAGCTAATTCATTATTTACAAAATCTTCTATTCTAGCATTTAATGGGTCTATAATTGTTTTGATAATTAATTTTGGTGTATTAAATTTACTAACAAAAAATCTAGTTAATTTTGTAAATGTTCTTGGTTTCTTTATTGTTGTTGCAACCCATTTATCTCCAACTTCCATTGCATTTAAAAGATTTTGTTTTTTTCTTTCATTAATTCTTTTTATTTCTTCATTTATTAAACGAATTTCTTTTTCTACTTTTGCAATTCTATCTTTGTTTTCAGTTTCTTCTGTTTTTGTTTTTTCTATTCTAGCGGATAATTGTTCATTAATTTCTAGCTCAATGTCTTTAGCATCTTTTGCTTTTTCTATAAGAGTGATATCTACATTGTTTTCTTTTTTCTTATTTCCAATTTTTTCTATCATTCCTTTAAAAGCTTTTGAAATATTATGTCTAACCTTATCATTTTCCTTTTGTACTGTCTTTGCTTCTTCTTTCTTTAGTAAGTATTCATCTCTAACAATAGAACCGTAATAAATGTGATTCTAATTCGACTTTTCGTAAAATTAATTGCTCAATTTTACCATCATAGAATTCACTAAGTTCTATTAATGCAGATTCATAATTAGTAAGAGCATCTAAAATAGCTGCTTTGGTAATATCATAATTCTTAGACTTTTCATTAAATTTTGGATTTATGCCTCTTATTCCGACTGTAATGGCGTTCATTTGTGCACTTACTTTTTGGTTAATTGTTTCTGAAGTTATTTTGTCTGTTAATGCACGGTTAACCATGGCATCTAAAGTAATACCTTCATTTGTTCTATCGTAAACACCTTTTAACACCATTGCTACATAAGCATCATTTTCAACTTTATCCATAGATATCGCCCCCTTACCTATGTTATTTTTTATTTATTTTTTTCCCTTGTGCAAAATTTTTATCTTTTTCAGCTTCGACTTTTTTAAGGAGATTTTCTACCTCTTCACTTGTCATGTAATCTAAATTATATATTTTTCCATCATATACAACTGTTCCAAGCTTCATAAAATTTCTCCTTATCTTTTTTTATTATAATATATTTTTAAAATTTAAAAGTCAATATTTTTTTCTAATATTCTATATTTTTTGTGCTTCCACCATTTGTTTTTATTCTGTACATTTGATAAATTTGTGATTCTTTTTTACTTGCATCTAAATAATAAATTGTATCGTCTATAACATTTATTTTTGTATTATTAGTTGTTACTCCAACAATTTCTTTATAATTTCCACCGTCTAAGTTAACACTTGCAATCTTTTTAGCTTTTGCATCAAAGAAATATATTTTATTTTTTGTAATGTTAAAAGTGCTTGAATTTACATATTCTGAAACTACTTGTGCATTTGTTCCATCATCTTTTACTTTGCATAAATTTTTGCTAGTTTCACTGTAATAATAGATATAGTCATCTTTTATTTGGAATTCTGTAATTGTAAAATCTAAATCAATTTTTTCAAGTTCTGTACCACTTGTATTCATTTTATACATTGTTCCAGCTTTGTTAGTAAAATAAATTTTTCCATCTATTACTTCAAAATCTGCTATTTCACTTGCTGTAATAACTCTTTCGTTTGTACCATCTAGGTTCATTTTTGCAATTCCATCTTGTAATTCATTTGTTGCATAATAAATAGAATTATCAACAACATAAATTTTACTAATTGAAGTTTTGATATTTTTTATAGTTTTAAGTTCATTACCATTTGTTTTTACTTTTTTTATGGCAATATTACTTGTATCACCAACACTTAAGAAATATACGTCATCTCCAACAACATTTATTCCATAAGCTGTTTCATTGGTAATTTGAAATTCTTCAAAGCCTTTTACTTTTACAATACCCTCTTCATATTTGTTATAAAAAACTGCACCATCTCCACTGCAAGCTAAGCCCATATTTGAAAGGTTTCCAAGTTCTCCGTTTATTTTCTTTTTTCCAAATATAGCAAACATTGTGATAATGATTGAAATAATCAATACTATAGCAACAATTAGTGCTATCATTTTCTTTTTACCTAATTTCAAAGTTTTTTTTGTTTCTTCCATTTCTCTAATCCTTTCAAATTATTCTTCTGTAAGCATAAAATCTTTATCTATATAAAATATATATTCTGCTACTTTAACTGTTGCTTTTTCATTAGTAACCTCCGCGGATACGGGATGTCCATCTAATTCTTCTGGTAAAAGTTGTAAATTCAAAATAGTAAATTCTTCTTCATGCTCTTCTGCATCTGCCATCATTGCTTCTATTTTAGCAACTAGTAAATCTCGAGCCTCTATTTTACTAATACTTTGAGTAGCTTCTTCTTCTTCTGCTTCTTCTGGATTTTCTCCACTATCAGTTGTGGCTGGTTCCCTTGTAGGAATTTCAACTGGCTCTGGTTGCTCTACATTACCATCTATAGAATTTACATCGATAAAATTTAGATTTAATATTTTTTCAGAATATAATTCCATAAGTTTTGTAACAATGCTTGAATACAAATTTTGTGCTTCTTCATCTGAAAGATTATCAACAAAAATTGTATTTTCTTCTGTAAGTTCTTCTGCAATATTTACCTTTTTAAAATCTATTGTATTTTTTACATTAATTTTGTAATCAGTCTTATTATCACTATATTTAATAATTGCCTCATTTGTATAAGTTTTGGAAGTTTTCGTTCCTTGTGTTGTAAGTTCTATTTGAGTTTTAGCAACAACCTTTTTTTCTTCAATACTGTTTACTGTTATATTAAACTTTGTTTGCATATCTGCATTAGTTCTTTTTACTTCAAAAGATGTTCCTTTATTTTTAGTAACTTCTTCGCCATCTTCATCTAGTTCTGTAACATCTTTTAAGAAAGTTACTTTTATTTTATCTTTTTCAGGATATTCAATGTCAAGGTCTGCTGTACTTGGAAGATCTGCAACTATTTTTATGGTTTGCTTTTCTTCTCCTTCAACATTTTTAACATAAACTGTTGTTTTCATTCCTTCTGTAATATCTAAATTATCAAGTTCTTCTTGTAATTTTGTTTGAAGGTCTTCTTTGCTCATATCTAATTTTTGATTTAATAAAATTGCTCCAAAAATTTGATATAAAATACTTTCTTGTTCTTCCTCTTCTATTAAAGCTTCATCATCTTCAAAATCTTCACCTTCTGTTTGAACAGGTGCTATTGTTATTGGATTTGTCTCTGGTTCTTCTAAATTATCTTCACCTACTATTTGAGTTGTTTGATGCTCTTCTGTTTCTCCGCCAATTGGCTGTATATTAATAGGTTTTGGTGTTTCGACTTTTTCTTCTTCAACAATTTCTTCTTCATTACCAGTAACTAATTTATTTAAAAATGTTTCATCATTTTTTAGCTTAGTTATCACTTCTTTAGCTATTGCATTGCAAGTATTAGCATCTAATGTTAATGTATAAGCGTCTGTATTTATAACTTCTGAATTAATTGTGATTGGTGATGCTTCTGTAAGTGTAACTGCTTCATCTGGAATTTTTTCTAAAAGTATAGATACATATTCATTTAATTTTTGAGTTTTATATTCTTCATCTAAATTAATTCTGCTATCTACAAATTTATCAACTTCGTTTGCAACTGCATAACTATCTACATCTGTTTCTATCCCCGCAGTTCTATTTAATGAATTTGCTAAATTATCTTTTGCTGTTGCTATATATTTATCTAAAACTTCTGTAGAACCAATTGCCACATTATCTTTTGTACTAATTAGTTTTAAATCAAAAACATCATTAGAAGAATATATAATGTTGGCTCCTAAATAAGCATCTTCTGTTTCTTTATTTGATCTTGTAATTAATTTAAAATCAAATTTACTAACATCTACATTTTTAGTAAATTCTGTTTCTTTGTTAGTAGTAAAATTAGCAATTGTAGAAGTTTCATAACTTTCTGTATTTATTTTTTCTAGTATATTATAATATATATCTGTGTTTGTAATTTCTGGAATATTAGTTTGAACTATATATCTAAAAAACGCAGTTTTTGGTGTTTCCAAGTTGTTTGTATACCAATAATATGCACCACATAATCCTGCTAACACAATTAAAAGTAAAAATAATAATACTAAAATACCTTTTCCTTTTTTCTTTTGTGGTATTTGTTTATTGATTATTATATCATCTACAGGGGCCATTTTTCTTCCTCCATAATTATTTACACTTGTCCTTATTATTATATATATAAATGAAAAAAATAACAATATCTTTACATAAAAAAATCACTTTGTGTTAAAGTGATTCTTCTTTTTTATTAAAATTTTTCATTACTTTTTTATATAAAACAACTGCAACTATTGTAGTTATAATTTCTGCAATTGTATATGCCCACCATACAACATTTAAGCCATATATATCTTTTAAAAGTAAAATAATAGGTATAGAAATAAATACTTTTCTAAGTAGACTTATAGCTAAGCTATATGATGCTTTTTCAAAGCTTTGGAATATTGCAGATAACACTATGCTAATTCCTTGGAAAATAAAGCCTATAGATAAAATTCTAAATGCGATAATTCCAGTCTGCAAAGTTTCTGGTGATACACCAAACCAACCAATAATAACTTTTGGCAATAGTAAAAATACTAACATTCCTATTCCACTAATTGCAAAGGCGATTTTACTAAAACAATGTATAATATCTATAACTTTTTCCTTCTTTTTAGCACCTAATGAATATCCTATCATTGGCATCATTCCAGAATTAAAGCCATAAATCATAATAAATACAAACTTCTCAACTTTCGTATATATTCCCCAAACAGCTACTGCAGTGTCTGAAATATCTATTAAAATCTTGTTTACTAATATGATAATAAATGAAGATAAAGCCTCCATAATCATTGTTGGAATTCCAATATGTAAAATAGATTTTGCTGTTTCTAATTCAAATTTTGCTTCTTTTAAAGTTTCCCAAGATATAATTTTATTTTTAATTATAAATATAGCACCTATTATCATTCCAGAGATTTGACCAATTACTGTTGCAATAGCAGCACCCCTTATACCAAGAGCCGGCATTCCTAAATAACCAAATATTAAAATTGGATCTAGAATTAAATTAATAACTGCACCACACATTTGCAAAATCATGCTCTCTCTAGTTTTGCCGTGCGCTTCTAAAACTTTTTCAAATAATATTTCAAAAAGTATTCCTACTGAAAATATAGAAGTTATTTTTAAATAAGAAGTTCCAAGACCTATAAGTTCTCTATTATCTGTAAAAAATCCTAAAAAGCTTTTTGTGCCTAGTGCTGCTATAATAGCTACTATAAGCCATGTTATAACTGTAATTAATATTCCATTTATTATTATTTTACTAGACTTGTTTTCGTCTTTCTCACCTATTGACTTTGAAAGCACTACATTTACACCTATTGCAATACCTAAGCCTAGAGCTGTAATAATATTTTGTATAGGATATGCAAGAGAAACCGCATTTAAGGCATTCTCACTAAAATTAGCTATAAATATAGTATCTACTATTCCATATAAAGCTATTGAAATCATTGATATTACCATTGGTATAGATATTGACCAAGCCGCTTTATTTACATCCATCTTTTCAACATATTCTTCTATGCTTTTTTTCATTTATATTGTTTCCTTTCTTGCTAACAGTTTCTTTATTGTATCACTTTTTTCTAATTATGTCTATCTGTTATTGAATAAAAAAATAAGCCCAAATTGTTAAACTTTTGCTCTAACAATTTAAGCTTAATCTACTAGTTTATATTTCTATATCCAGTCGCCATATTTTTTTATATATATTTTCTTTGCAAAACTTGCTACTATGCAATATAAGAAGCTTATTACAAACATCATAACTATATACTGTCCTGCAATTGGAACTAAACCTATCGCTCTACCTAATGCAGTAAATGGCACTAAAATTCCAACTATAATTAGCAAAGTAGAAGAAATATATACTGGTTTACTTGCATTACTTTGAATAAATGGTGTTTTAGCAGTTCTTATAATATGCATTCCAATTAAATTAGAAACTATACTATAAGTAAACCATATTGTTTGAAAATGCGCTACATCTCTAACGTTTGCGAAGAACCATAAAGTAACAAACACAACTATATCAAACGCAGAACTTACTGGTCCCATAAACAACATAAAGCTTTTTAAATGGTCTATATTAAACTTCTTTGGCTCTTTTAAATACTCTTTATCTACATTGTCTAAAGGTAGTGTTAGTTGCCCAAAATCATATATTAATCCTTCAACTAATAATTGTATTGGCGTTTCTGGTAGAAATGGTAAACATATACTAGCTATAATAACAGACACAACCTCTCCAAAATTAAAACTTGTTGCCATTTTTATATATTTCATTAAATTTGAAAAAGTACGTCTTCCTTCAGTAACACCATCTAACAATACATTCAAATCTTTTTCTAATAGAATAATATCTGCTGATTCTTTGGCAATATCAACTGCTGTATCTACTGATATTCCTACATCTGAGTTTGTAAGTGATGGACTATCATTTATACCATCACCCATATAACCAACTACATTTCCAGCTTGTCTTAAAACCCTTACAATTCTAGCCTTTTGTATAGGTGATAATTTTACAAATATATTTGTATTTCTTAATAACCTTAAAACACCGGCATCTGAAAGCTTGTCTATTTTGCTACCTTCTATAATATTTTTTGAATTAATTCCTACCTTGCTACATATACATTTAGTAACTTCATAATTATCTCCAGTTAAAACTATAACTCTTATTCCAGCATTGTTTAATCTTTCAATTGAAGCTTTTGCACTTTCTTTTGGTGGATCTAAAAAGCCTACAAACCCTACAAGTATCATATTTTTTTCTTGAGAAACATCAAAAGTTTCTATGCTCTCTATATCATCTCTTCTACAAACTGCTACAACCCTTAGGCCATCTTCATTTAAAGACTTAACTATTTTTCTAACATTATCTTTTATTTCTTTTGTTATATTGAAAATCTCACCATTTTTTTCTACTTTGCTAGAAATATTAAGGATTTCTTCAACTGCACCTTTGGTTATTAACTCTTTTTTATTACCATCAGTAACTACTATTGATAAACGCCTACGCGAAAAATCAAATGGTATTTCATCTATCTTTTTATATTCTTCTGTTAAATGTCCTAAATTATTTTCTAAAGCTCTTTTTATAACTGCGTCATCTATGTTTCCTTTTAATCCTGTTTGAAAATATGAATTTAAAAAGGCTTGTTTTAATATGCTTATATCTTCATTTCCATATATGTCTAAATATCTTTCAAGTACAATTTTATCTTCTGTTAATGTTCCTGTTTTATCTGTACATAAAATATTCATAGCACCAAAATTTTGAATTGAATCTAGCTTTTTTACAATAGTCTTTTTCTTAGACATTCGCACAGCACCTTTTGACAAGCTAGATGATAAAATTACTGGTAATAAAAGTGGTGTAATACATATTGCTATTGCCACTGCAAAAGTAAATGCAGTAATAATATCATGTTTTTCAACATTCAAAATAAATACTATCGGTATTAGAATTATCATAAATCGAATTAGTAATCGACTTATACTTTCTATTCCTTTTTGAAAAGCAGTTTTTTCTTTTCCAGATGTTAAAGTATGTGCAATCTTTCCAAAATATGTGGAATCTCCTGTTTTTATAACTATTCCTTTGGCTGATCCAGATATTACATTAGTGCCCATAAAACATATATTATTTAAGTCTATAATACTTTCTAATTCATCATCTTCTAATTCTACTGTCTTTTTTACGCTATCGGACTCTCCTGTTAGAGAAGATTGCCCAACATATAAATCTTTGGCTTCAACAATTCTTAAATCTGCTGGTATCATACTTCCTGCAGATAATAAAACTGTATCTCCTATAGTTACATTTTTTATAGGTATTTGCAGTTCTTTTCCATCTCTAATAACAGTAGTTGTTGTAGCTACCATTTGTTTTAGTTCTTCTGCTGCTTTATTTGACCTATATTCTTCAAAAAAATCTAGTAATGTACTTGTTGTTACTAAAATAGCTATTACTATAATGTTTGCATAACTTGGTACTTCTGCTAAATATACATCTGTGTAAAATAAAATAGCAACAATTCCAAGAAGTATAGAATTAAATGGTGTAAACAAACTATCAAAAAGGTAATGATACCATCTTTTAGGTTTAGCTTGTTTTATTTCATTAAAACCTAAATTTTTAATTAATCTGTCTGCATCCGAGCTTGAAAGACCATCTTTACTTACATTGTATTTTTTCATAAAATCTTTCGAACTAATTTTAGCACTTTCGGCATACATTTTGGATATGTCTACTTCTTCTTTAGTATTTTTCATTTGTATCACCTCTGTATTTTATATTTCTAATTTTTAATTATATCACAATTACAATTTAATGAAATATATTTTTTACATTTTTTTCAAATATTATTATATATTTACTTTTTATCAGTATTGTTCGTTAAATAAACCGAAAAATTTCCATCTATATCGTAAGTTGCCAAAAATATATTGTCTAGTTTAGTAACTCCTTGTTGTTGTAGCATATTATTTAACCATATAGCATCAAAGCCTAGTTCTGTTAAATTTTCTTGCATAATTTTGCCATCTAATATTAAATTAGTTACAACTCCATCTTCCTTTGGCTTGATATTAAAGTCACTAGGATTTACTGGCCTTTTTTCTGCATAAGGTAAAAAACTAATTTTTCCATTTTCTTCTAATATAGCAGTTTTTATATCACTAAGATTAAAAAATCCACTAGTTCTACACTGTACTAGAAATTCATTCAAATCTATTTTGGCTTTTCTAAAATTTTCTTTAAATAGTGTTCCATTATCATACAAAATTACTGTTTTGCCTGAAAGTATAGGTCTTAATTTTACAAATTTAGTGTTTATAAAAGATATAACCACAGCTACTAAAGCATACATAACCATTGCCACAACTGGTTGCCAAAAGTTGTTTTCCAAAGATGTAGACATTTCTGCTGCAATAGAACCAATAGTTATTGTAACAATATAGTCAAACACACTTAATTGTGACATTTCTCTTTGTCCCATTATTTTAGTTAAAATAAACAATAGAACAATTGAACCACTTGATAAACCAATAATTTTTAATATTTCCATATTTTCCCCTCTTATCAAAAGTATTTTATTGTTTATTTTTTACTAAAATAAGGTATTTATGCAAAATATGAAAAATCTGCACTTTAAAAGTGCAGATTCCCTATTATTATTTTTTTATTCATTGTATAAAATAACTTCATTAAAATGCTCTTCGCTATATTTTTTTATTTCAACAATATTAACCATATCATATTTACTTTTTATTTTTTCAAAATACTCACCTATATCACTTTTATCAATGATTTTATTACATTTTTCATTAGCTGGAATACCTCTCCTAGCTTCAATCCATGGTTTTTCAAAATGAGTCATTTTTTCTAGAGCTTTACCATTGTAGAAACCAAAAGATTTTATAATAACATCCAACAATGATTTTCTATCTTCATCTAAAATATCTTCAATTTCATAATCTAAATATTGTTCTATAATATTGTATTTGTAACTTCTATATTTGTCATATATTTCTCTATATACTGGTCCATGTGACCAAGCTTCACAATCATCTTTAAACAAAAAGTTACCAAAAAAAGCTTTGTAAAAACCTTGAGCATAATATAACAATTTTTGTAAAGCTAAAGGTGTTATCTCATCACATTTATAAATAATATATTGAGAAATTAATTCCAAATCTGATGTTACTATAAAATCTTGGTTTGCAGCATTATATGCTGTTGCATAGGCACTTTGAGTAATATTATCCTTATTTTTTTCTAACAATTCTAAAAAATAATCTCTATTTTTTAAGATTTTAAATAATTCTTCTGAATAAGGCTTTGTAGGCATATCTCCGTTTATATACCTAGTTAATGTTACCTCACCCCAACCTAATAATTTTGATAATGGTTTCTTACCTATTTTGTATTTAACTAATATTTGATTTATTTGATCTTTTGAAATAATGTTTTCTTGCGTACGATATGCTTCATCCATTCTTTTTAAATTTTCGTCAATAATTTTATTAGATGTTACAATTTCTCCACAACATTTACAATATCCTATTAACTCTATATATTTATATTTCTTTCCCTTAATTTCTTTATTATTAACAATTTCCTTTAAATTTAAATCAACAGTTTTTTCACAATTTTCACAAAATTCTTTAATCAACATTTTTATCACCTTCTAAAATATTACCATTAAACAACAATTTCAAATTTTTCTCTAATTGATGAAAAGATACAATAATACAAAATCCTTTATTTGAATCATCTTTAATTATATTTATTTTAATATATACTGGAACTTTCTTATAATCTCCCCAATCGTTTAATTCATATATTTTTCCAAATACATATAAAACTTCATTATTATTTTTATAATTATCTACAGCATAAGCAAAATCTGCAATATCTAAATCCAAAAGCATTTTTTGCTGTTTCTTTTCTGATAATTGATATTTCTGTATAAAATTTACATTTTCTTCTCTATTTTTATCTGAAATTTTAAATTTTTTCCTTACCACTAAAGCTTTCATTTCTCTTAAATAATTATTAATCTCTTCTTCTGTAAAATCCATATGCTTTTGTAGTTCTTGTTTCATTGACCATAGATCACTCTCCTTATATTTGATACTGATAGTATCAATTGATACTATCAGTATACTATATTTAGTATGTTTTGTCAACAAAATTAAGAAAAAACCTTCTAAAATAGATTATAACATTTATCTTATTTCCACATATACTGCATATAGGGGTGTATTATTATGTTTTCAAATATTTTTTATAATGCAAGAGCTAACATAAGAGGTAGTAAAGAATTTCCAAAAATAAACGGTATTGTAACTTTTAGAGAAACAAAAAATGGCGTTATACTTACTGCTAATATACAAAACCTTCCACAATCTGAAAACAAATGCTCAAATAGATTTTTTGGATTCCATATTCATGAAGGCACTTCTTGTACTGGCAATGCTACTGATGAATTCGCAAATGCTAAAACACACTTAAACTTAAGCAATTGTCCTCATCCATTTCATACAGGAGATTTGCCACCGCTTATTGAAAATAATGGCTATGCTTATATGAGTGTTTTAATAAATAAATTTACTATTAAAGATATTGTTGGAAAAGTAATCATTATTCATGATTTACCTGATGATTTTACTACTCAGCCAAGTCGGAAATTCTGGCACAAAGATTGCGTGTGGTAAAATTGAAACTTAATATTTCTAAATATATAAATAGCACTTACTAAAATTAGTAAGTGCTTAAATTTTATTTACTTAAATTATATAGTTCATCTGGACAAATATCTGCTCCGTTTTCCCAAGCTATTGATAATCCATCAACCTTTACTTTATTAAACTTATCGATATCTTTTAAATCTTCAAAAGCCTTATGATTCAAATACGGTTTTACATCAAATAACTTTACTTCTCCATTATCAAATTCAATTTCTAATACATAATTTTCTTTTGGTTTAACATTTATAGCTTTTGGTCTCATATTATTTACTCCAATCACTTTGTATTTTAACTTATTTATTCTTTTTCTCCCAAATATTTCTTACTACTTTTAAAGATAATGTTGATAAAGTAAATCCTATTACTGGCACTAATGAGCTTAACCACACATTGCTGATTTTGTTAATCATACTTGAATATATAACAACTACTATGTATGTTAATACACATATACATATTCTTCTTGTCCAGCTTGTCTCCCATGCTTTGTCCAATTCTACTCTTTTGTTTCTTTCTTTTATTTGTTCGATTTCTTTTTCTAATTCTTGGTTTTCCATGTTAGCCCCTTAAAAATACTATTTTATTTTCTTTTTTATTACTCTCTTTACATTTCCGTAAAAATCTTTTAATTTTCAATAATAATTGGCAACATAAATAAGAAAAATCATTTTTATACATATAATAAATAATTTTATCTTTAATTGTTTGGTTTGTATTAAATTCATTAGTTATTGATTTTGGATTAAAATTATCAATAAAATTTGGATTCTTTTTATTATATTTATATATTAAATTATCAATACGTGCATCCCAACCATAATCAATATCTTGCATAAATTTATTATTTTTATAAAATTCAATAGTTGATTTTATTCCATCTTCAAATTTTATCTGTGCATCATAATTAGGAACAACACTTTTTATCTTTGTATTATCAAATTCTCTATCTAATCCTTTGTCTCCTAGCAAAACACCTTTTACATCTGGCATATTTTTTATAATATACTCTGTTGGAATGTTAGCTACTATAACTTCTTTTCCTAGTGCTTTCCCTATACATTGCAAAGCTTCATACCATGTTAAAGTGTAATCTGTAGTAATATGAAATGCTTCATTGTATGCTTTTTCATTTTTAAATAAACCTATCATTCCTACTGCAAAATCTTTTGTAGAAGTAAGTGTACAAGTCGCTTGACCATTGTCCCATAATACTATTGGTTTACCATTTAATATTCTTTGAGCCAAAGTCCATTGTTTTTCATGTGGAATTATTGCAAACGGAATTCTAGTATCACTATATGTAACATATGGTCTAACAATAGTATACTTTTGTCCTGTTTTTTCATAATTTATCTTTAAAAATTCTTCGCATTCTTTTTTGCCTCTAGCATATTCCCAATTTGGATTTGAAAGCTCATAATTTTCAGTGATTTTTTCACCTTTTTTTGTTTTTCTATATGCAGTAGCTGATGAAATAAAAATATATTGATCGCATTTATTATTAAATATCTCCAAAGTATCTTTTATACCTTTTCCAGAAAAAGATAAAAAATCTATAATAACATCAAAATAGCTATCTTTAAATGTTTCCTTTAATTGTTCAACTCTTCTTATATCACCTTTTATGAATTTTACTTTATCATTTGTATTTTTATTTTTACTTTTTCCTCTATTAAGTATATATACTTCATATCCTTTCTTTATTGATAATTCTCTAATGTCTGTACTTAATACTCCAGTACCACCAATCAATAAAATTTTCATTAGATTCCTCCTCTATTTTTTCCATTCAACATTTTCTCTAATTACTGTTGCTGGAACACCAGCAACAATTGTATTAGCTGGAACATCTTTTGTTACTATTGCTCCAGCAGCAATAACAGCTCCATCTCCAATAGTCACACCTTTCATAATAATTGCCCTAGTTCCTATCCAAACATGATTACCAATAACAATTGGTTTTGTTTTACAATGATTTTTACCTAATATTTCATGAGCATCTGTATCTCTTATTATAACATCTCTTGCTATAGCTACATCTTCTCCAATAACTATTTTATCTGCACATATTATTTGTACACACGCATTAGTATAACCACTATTTAATGTTAAATTTCCGCCTTTAAAAATTCTTATATCAGATCCCGCTCCTATTGAAAAGTCACCGTTTATACAAAAATTAGATTCTTCTTCCATACTGAATCTGGTTTCCAATTTTGATTTAAGGTTTTCTTTGACGCCTAATCTAAAAATACCTTTATTATTAATTTTAGCATCTTTATTTATTTGTATTCTACAACAAGTTAAACATCTAAAATCGGATTTATATTTTTTGGAATAAAATACTGTTTTCAACACATCAAAATTAAATATATTTTTCATTTCTTTATTTCCTTTTTATAATTTTCTTTATTTTCATAGCATATTTGTTTGTATTAAAAAATATTTTTACTTTTTCTATCAGATTTGGACTAGGAAAATATTTTTTATGCAATTCTTCATACGATAAATTGTCTATATTTTCAAAAACAAGTTGTCTATTTGGAGTCTTTTCAACAGAATTTTGCATACATATATTTCCTTCAAAAATTTTGTTTGAAACAATTTCTTGAAAATTAATATTCTTCTTTATTTGTTCAAATAATTCTTCACCTTGTTTTGAATTTATTAATACCATAGATGTTCCTTTATTTTCATCTAGCTTTTTATTTATATTTTCTATTCCCCAAAAATCTGCAACAGTAATATCAGCCATTTTAGGTAAATCTTTAAATTTACAATCATAACATGATGGTCTCATAAAAGCATTATATTTTAAATATCCTATCATATATGAATCATAATATCTTCCACCTATATAAGTATTCCCATTTTCAAAATCAATCTTAGTACTAAAATTATGCCAACCATTTATTTTATTTTTAAATTTTATATAACTAATTTTTGATTTATATTTTTGTTCTAAATTTTCTATATACTTTTTAAATATTTTAGGAGAATTCATTCCTCTACATATAAAATCAACAGTTATTAAATTTTTATAATCTTTTTGAAGATAATTGTATAATCCATGTACTTGGCATGGACTACCACAAAAAAGCACTTTACTACCATTAATTAATTTCTCTTTAATTTCTCTAAAAATATAATTGATATTGCTCTGTAAATATTTTGAACTTCTTATTTTATCTAAATCTTTTATATTATTAGATATAAAATGTTCTACCATCCACTCCTCATTATAAACAGCTCCGCAAACATATCCGTTTTCGGAATAAATTTGTTTTGCTAATTCTGAAAAAATGCCACCAGAAGTACTATCTAATCTGATAAATTCATCTTTTGACCATGCAGCAAATACTTTAGGTGTTTTGCTATTATTAATTTCTTTTTTATTGTAGATTGGACAAGTCTTATCACATAACCCGCACTGAATACATTTTTGTGCATCAACTTTAGGATATTTAAAACCTTCATTATCCTCTACCATTTCAATAGCATTCACTGGACAAATATTATAGCAAGCTCCACAACTTGTACAATTTATCTTATTTTTAATTTCAATCATAGACCTTTAACCTCTAACCTTTACTAATATTTTCTCTAATGGTTTTTTTAACATTGTTTTTTCATATTCGTTTATAGAAAACTTTAATGTAATTAACATATATATCATACAATAACTACAAATTTCACCAATTAATAACAATGGAGTATTTATTGGAATAATGATTTTTATTAATATTCCAATAATAATTACTACACTCATTGGTAAAAACATCTTCAATATTTCTTTCCAAAATCTTGGTATATCCAAATGAATTTTCTTATAGTAAAACCAATTCATAAATATCACTTGTCCTAATAACTCTGATATTGCTGTTCCTAATGCAGCACCTAACGCTCCTATTCTTTTAGCCAAGAACACACTTATAACAATATTAAAAATAGACAATAAAAACAAGACTTTTACTCTATTTTTATATTGATTTTTAGCTTGAATAATATTAAGTCCTACATTTTGAATCAAAGGAATAGTAATTGATAACATTAAAATACATGCTATAAAATATGCTTTCTCATATTCTGGTCCCACCCACAATAGATTTATAAATTCTTTTCCAAATAATATAAAGCCTGATAATATTAAAGCCATAACTAAAAATTGAATTCTACCTGTTTTAATAAAAATATCAGAAAATTCTTTATCAGATGCATTTTTGGCTTCCATTTGAGCTACCTTAGGCAACAGTACTCCTGAAATAGCAACTGAAAAATTCAGATACATTTGATTTAATTGTGCAGCTACTGAATATATAGCAACCACTATTGTTCCAGATACCATTCCTAAAACAAACTGATCTAAATTCCAATTTATTTTATCCATAATGCTATTTAAAAATAACCAAACAGAATAAAATAAAATTTCTTTTAATAATATTGTATCAATTTTACCAAACTTTAATTTTATTTTTAACTTAACTTTGCAATAAATAAAATTAATAAATAAAGTGGTAATATTTAAAATTGTTATTAACAAAACTAAAGCAATAGATTTATATCCTAATTTTAATAAAAATAGCATGATTATCGGATTAAGTATAATTCTAATTATATTTAAAATTTTTACAAAAACAAATTTTTCATATGCTGTTATTATAGATGAAAAAATACTTAGTGGAAATGTTAAAATTAAATTCACCGTCAATATTATCATTAATATTTTTGCTTTATATAATTCATTAGCAGTTAATGTATTAGAAAATAATATGTCAATATTTATTGTTAAAATCGTCCCTATTATTCCGGCCACAACACCTATAATACAATATATAATTAAAAACATTCCATGAAGCTTCTGCTCTTTTTCTTCTTCTTTGTTTGCTATATATTTAGAAGTATATATTATTATTGCATTTCCAAAGCCAAAATCCAAAATTGTTAGATAAGATATCACAGTAGAAATCAATGAATATAAACCATATTCTGATTGACCAAGATTATCAGTTAATATAGGAGTATATACAACACCTATTAACATATTTAATATAATAATTATATATGATAGTATAGCACCAATTTTTATTTCTTTATGACTTTTCAAAATTATCTCCTACTTTAAAGCTTCGTTTATAAAATTAACAGCTTTCAATCTTTCTTCTTTTAATATTAAATGTGATTCAGTATAATCACATTCTAACAATTCATTAGTAATGCTATTCTTAAAATATCTGTTTTCTAACTTAAATTTGGAAAGTAATGTCTTTATTCTAGAATTCATACTTACATTTTTATCTTCTCTATTAAATACGACAAAAGGTCTATTATATATAATTGCAAATACGCAAGAATGAAAAGAATCTGTACATATTAAGAAAGCATTTTTTTCTAAATACAAAAATTCACTTGGCCCAGTTTGATAAAATGGACTATTTTTATCTAATATATTAATAATTTCACAATTATTCTCTTTAGCAATTCTTTCAATCTCCTGTTTTTTATCTTCTGACAGATTTCCTAAAAAATAGTTCAAAATATATTTATCAGTTTTTAATTGAGATGGTTTTCTAATAACATTATCCCAATCATTTGATTCTAATAACATTGTAGGATCTACTAATACTTCTACATTTTTATCCGTAACTTCTTGAATTATTTTTTTCCCTTCATTTTCTCTAACAGATATAGCCTTAAACTTATTTATCTCTTTTTTCAATTTCTCTTTATCTTTTTCTTTAATTTCTGATACTCCAAAACTAGGTGCAAAAGAAATCTTTGACTTTTCTGTAAATGATAGTAACTCTATGTCCGACATTCTACCATAAGGATTCCATACTTGATCAGAACCTACTAAAAACATATCATATTCATTTGAAATTTTTTTATAATTTCCATACCAATTGATTATATTTTTATTATACTTTATTTTTTTATTGAATTGGTTAAAAGCTTGCTGCCTCTTTGATAAAGAAAATTTTTCTAAAACTAATTTCAAATTAGCAACAAAAAATTTTATAAAATATTTCAAATTTTTTTGGTTTTTATTAAGTAATATAGAATTTTTTATTGTATATACATCAATATTGTATTTTTTGTGAAAAAATTCTTGAGTAGCAAAATTTTGTAATCTATTACCATAATTATTATTATCATTTATCGTTATTAATCCTATTTTCATACTATCATCCTTTTCTATATTTTATCATATAAACTATTTACATTATTAGCATTAATTTCAATAGTAAATTTTTGATTAACTGTAGATTTAGCATTTTCTGACAATCTCATAATTTCATTATAGTTATTAAATAAATATTTAATTGCATCTGATAAAGTCTGTGGTTTTCCTTTTTCGTATAATAAGCCATTTTCATTATGATTTACTATTTCTATATTAGCACCAGTATTTGATGCAATCACACATAATCCTGCTATCATATATTCTATAGTTACTCTTCCAAATCCTTCAGAAAAAGAACAATTAACACCAATATCATAATCTTTAATTTTTTCTCTAATTTGAGAATCATAATTTTTATATGTAATAACATGAGTTAATTTATTACATTCTATTTCTTTTTTTAATAAATCTTCTTCATATTTGTATCCATTACCAATAATATCTACTAATATATTATTTTTAATGTCATCATCTAATAAGCTTATAGCCTTTACCAATTCAACTTGTCCTTTTTTTCTATTAATTGAACCTATCATTAGAATTTTTAATTTTCCTTTTTGTCTATAATTTTCTTTAGTTAATATATCATTAATATATACCCCATCATATATAGTTTGAATTTTATTCTCACTAATCCCCTTTTCTATCCAGTACTTTCTTATTGCATCAGAAATAGCAATAAATTGAGTAACGTTTTTATTTAAGTACTTAATATAGTTGTTTCTATATGACTTCATGTTAAAATCTAGTTCTCCAAATTCTCTAATATGCATTATATTTTTAATATTATATTTTTTTGAAATCAGTATTCCCAAATCTATAGCACTTATATTAGAATGAATACAATCTATATTTTTTAAATTTATTTTTCTTTTTATTATGTTTAATGCAATTATATTACCTAATTTATATCTTAAATATCTAGGTATAAATTTAATTATATCTTTTAACTTATTCTTAGTATTAACATATGTATATTTATGATGATAAGTAACATAATTTTCTATATTATTATCATCACAAAATTTGTTTATATTATTTTTTTTAGATGTAAGTATAATTGGATATATATCTTTATTTTTCAACTGCATAATCATCTCTATACCCGCTTTTGGGGCTCCATATTTATCATCCTCATCAAATAAATAAATAATTCTTTTCATTATTAAATCCTTTTTATATTAATATATTTAATTCTCCCAAAATATATGGATAAATGCATGTATTATTCATCGTAAAGAAGAAAAAATACAGTATTAGTAATACTTCGAATGAAAAAACAAATATTTTTCTTGTTGTATTATCTTTAATTAATTCCATTATATTAGGTAAAATAATTATAGAAAAAATTGTAAAATATGTACTTAATCGAAAAGCTTCACCTATAAACAATGTACATGTACTAATACATATACCAATCGTATATATATTCATTAATATATTATAATTTAATTCTTTCTTGTTCTTTTTGAACCCCAAAAAAAAATATATATATATTAAGAAATTCATTAAGAAAAAAGTTAAATTATTAGATTCAGAATTTAAATACCTTAAATATTTTTTATGTTTTAATAATATAACAGCAATATATAATAATTTATCTCCAACAGTCATTGATACTAATAAAGCAAAAATCATAAGAGCAAGATTCTTATATCCTGTCTTTAAATATCTTAATGGGTATGCTATTAAAAA
Organism: Clostridia bacterium; assembly: GCA_017625465.1. GTDB lineage: Bacteria > Bacillota > Clostridia > TANB77 > CAG-508 > Scatovivens. Next base: position 68,292 of record JAGAKS010000001.1, read on the forward strand.
TATTATAGCTGTTTTATGGAAAAACGCTGCTATGATAACAGTAATACAAAATTTAAAAAATTTCTTATCTACAATAAAATCATATGAAAATATTATAATTGCAAGAGCTATATAATGTCTCAATAAAGTAAATTCCATTGAAAAATAGTTCAAAGAAAAAAATAAAATAAAACTAAATGAAGGATTATTTGAATATTTATATATAAAACGTGTTATAAAAAAATTAGATATAGCAGCTAAAATTATTAAATATATTCTATAATTTGATGTAAATAATAAATATAATCTTGTTAATATATAAAATCCAAATTCAAGTCCATTCTTTTTTATATAATTACATGATTCTAAGATAGATAAGCTCGATAATTTAGTAAATATAGGCAAATATATTAATTGAGTGTCATTCATTCCCATACTTATATCTCTAAATCCAACTATTAGTGTAATAGATATACCAATTATAATACAATATATTTTTTTACTTATTTTTAATTTGGGCAACAATAAAATTAATAAAACTAATAATATATATATTATCATTTATTTTTCTCCATTAAATAATTTATTAAAACTTTTAAATAATTAATTCTATTTTTTAACATCTCTTTAAAAGGCAAATGTTTAAAACTAGAATTATTTTCACTATGTCTTCTATATTTAATCAATTTATCATCTATAAAATCAGTTTTTCCTTCTACTTCTGCTATCATTCCAATCCATTGATCATGTAAATATATATTATCTGGAATAGGTAATATTTTTTCTTTTAATTCCTTTTTAAAAGCTATACAACAACCATGATAAGAATTTTTTATTAGGTTTTTTATTATTCCTGTTTTTACTTTTCGGTGTTCGGCAAAAGAATCATAAATAATATTTTCGTTTTCATCTATTACAATTGCATCGTGTTGAATCAATATATAATTATCATTACTTTTAAAAGCATTTAATACTTTTTCTACTTTATCTGGCATCCAATAATCATCTTGGTCTGATAGAAATATATAATCCCCTGTCGTATTTTTTATAGCATTATTAAAATTTTGTTTTAAACCTTTTTTAGGTCCTTCAATTAACTTTATTCTCTTATCATTAAATGATTCAATAATTTCTCTTGTTTTATCTTTTGAACCATCATCTGATATAACAAGTTCATCATTTTCATGTAAATTGTTTAATATTGTTTCTATTTGAGTATGTATATATTTTTCGCCATTATATGTAGCCATCGCTACAGACACTTTCTCACTTCTATTACTCATATAAAACTATCCTTTTTTAAATAATCTTGGTGCTATATTTAAAAAACCTTTTACATTTCTAACTAATTCATCCCAACTAGTTAAAGATTGTCCTAACTTTCTTAATATGTATCTAGGTCTTAAATAATATTTTCTTCTTGCTTCATCGCAAAAAGCTACAAGTTCTTCTGCTGTCATATCATCTGTATGTATTACAGTATTATCTGAACCATCTTCTTTAATCCATTTTGAAAAGTCATTTGTATCTATATATCCGTTTTCTTTTGCCCAATTATATGCTTCTGTTCCTGGATATACATGTAATGTATAAAATTGAGCAGTATCTGCATTTAATTTCATAGCTAATTTTAAAGTTTCTTGCATTGTTTCTTTTGTTTCGCCTTTGTTACCAACCATATAGCATGCATGAATTAATAATTTTGCTTTTTTGGCATTTTTTACATATTCTTCAATTTGTTTTAATGTTGTTCCCTTTTTCATATTGTTAAGCATTTCTTGTGTTCCATTTTCGATTCCTGGAATAATTAACTTACAACCAGCTTTTTTCATTAAAACCATTGTTTCATAATCTAATGTAACTCTTGCATTACATAACCATTTTATTTTTTTATTAATTCCTTTTTCAATTAATAATTTACATATATCTTGTGTTCTTTGTTTGTTAATTGTGAAAGTATCATCTTCAATAACTACTTCTTTAACATCTGGCAATTCATTAACAATATATTCAAACTCTTTAACTACATTTTCAGCACTTCTTATTCTATATTTATGTCCATGCATAAGTTGAGGATATACACAGAAATAACATCTTGCTGGGCAACCTCTTCCAGTAAATATTTGAACTTCTGGATATGCAGAAGCAGCAAAAAAATAATCTCTTGGATCTAAATATTTTTTTATTAATTCAGCTGCAAATGGTAAACTATCTAAGTCTGTAATTGGATCCATTAATGGATTTTTTACAAATTGATAAGAATTATCTATATATGCTAGTCCTTTTACTTCAGTTAAGCTAGCTTTATTTTGTAAAGTGTTTGCTAAATCTCTAATTATATAATCAAATTCTCCACATGCAACAGCATCAACTCTTTTATCAGATTTTAAAGTTTCTTCTGGTAATGCTGTTGGATGAGTTCCAACCAATACAACAAAAGCATTTTTATATTTATCTTTTAAATCTCCTGCAAATTTCACATCATTATATATTGATGGTGTGCTAGTATCAACAACTATCAATTCAAAATCAATTTTCTTTTCTTCTATCCATTTAAAAGATTCTTCGTGAGTCATTTTCTTTGCTGGAGCATCTAAAAATGTAATATTGTGTCCTTCTTGCTCACAAACACCTGCAGCATATAATAACCATAATGGATAATATATAACTCCGCTATTTGTTATCATTGGACTTCTTGCCTCTCTTGAATATTTTCCATATTCAGCTTTAAATGGTGGATTTACGAATAAAATGTTCATTTTAATTTTTTTCTCCTTTATAATATTCTTTTAAAAATTTTTTGTATTTTTTTAACACATAATGAATTCCAAAAAAATGTGTTATATTAGCTTTACTTATCAATTTCTTTTTCGAAATTCTTTGATAGAAATGTATTATTTGTGCTTTTGGTAAGTGTACTATTTCATAGCCATTAGCTCTAGCTCTCATACAATATTCTACATCTTCTGGTGAATAGAATATTTTTTCATCTAAATCTCCTAGCTTTTTATATGTATCAAATCTCATTAACCAACATGCTGATATTAAATAATCACAATTTACTTCATCACTGGTTACATCATATTTTTCTAGCCTTTCACCTATTTTATTTAAACTTTTAATTGGACAAGCCTTTAAAAGTTTTATTCTCCAAGTAGGAAATCTTCTATACGGAATTTGTTTTTCGCCAATTCCATTAACCATAGCTGGACCTACAATTCCGAACATTATTATGTTTTTCTAAATATTCCGTCATAACATTTATGGCTTGCTCATTAATAATAGTATCAGAATCTAAAATACATATATAATCTGTATGCTTTATTAGTTGTAAGCCTTTATTTCTACTAATTGTAGTTCCATAGTTTTTTTCTAATTTTATTAAATGAATTTGTTTATCACAAAACGCTTCTATTATCTTTACACTGCCATCAATCGAACCATTATCTACTATATAAATGCCAAAATTATATTTTTCTATATTTAAAATTGATTGTATACAATCTTTTAAATATTTCTCTGAGTTCCATGACAATATTACAAAAGATATTTCTTTCACCTTTTGTTGCTCCTTTTTCCTATTTTCTCATTTTATACAGTCATATATAATTATACTCTTTTTTGCATTACTTTTCAACAAAAAAGCACATTTTTTTGTACTTTTCTTTAATTATATTCTAATTACAATAGCTTTGTCAATTATCTGTATTCCATACATTTGAATTTTAAGCTAATTTGTGCTATAATATTATTGCAAAAAAATTTTTGGAGGTGACATCAATGTTAGAAATTCGGAATATGGAAAAAACGGAAATTGATTACAAAATCTTTAAATCCATGTATGACAATTTAAGCTATATTGATATTGTTCATGTCCCACCAGTTTCACGGTCTTCTCATTTTTCAACCTTTGAGGAGTTCTCTAAATCTATAAATACTGCTAATTTTTTATTTATAGTTTTAGATTGCATTGAAATTGGTTATATAATCTTGGATGCTTACTTGAGTGGGGTATGTCAAATTAGAGAAATCTACATTATCCCAGCATATCAGCACCGAGGTTATGGACAACAAGTCATGGCAAAATTCATCGCAGACTTAAAGCAAGACTATTCGCTCAAAGTACTAAAAGTAATTTCCGCCACAATTGCAACCGACAAGTTTTACACAAAATGTGGTTTTCGCTTCGCCTATGGTGATACGTACGAATTTCAGCTTAACTGATGGACAACAAAAAGCACTGAAATACACTCGATCATAGAGAGTATTTCAGTGCTTTGCATTACTATAACATACTTATTGTATAAAAGAAAGAGAAGCAGACTACCAGTCTACTTCTCCTAGGCATCGTCCGAAGACTTCTGCCGCAATCCTTAAATATATTATAATATATATTATTATTTTATGCAAGTTTTTTTATAATATTACATCTATTTTTTTATAAATTTTTTCAAATCATTTAATTTGTTTATATCATCAGTCAAAATAATTTGATTGAATATTGTACTTGGTATTTTTGACTTTAATTCATCAATTAACTTATTATAATCATTAACTAATTTGATTAATTCTTTATTAGTTTTTTTCAATTTTTTTAGAATATATGTTACTAAAATTACATAATCAGTAATGCATTTAAAATTAACATTTTGTACGTTTGTATCACTTAATATTGCTTTTGATAGTGTCTTATCTATATTTCTATTTTTAAATCTAGCATCAAAAATAACATTGTTATGTGCTATAGAATTTCGTAAATCTTTTATTGCAAATATAATATTTTCTACCAATTTTCCATTAGAATCAAAAGCAATATTTAATCCTATATCTTTAGATATATCTTGCCTTATTTTTTTGTCAAATGTAGAAATCAAATGTCCAAATTCACCCAAAGTAATAATTTCAAAAATAGCCCATATTGGTATGCTTTCATCATTTTTTAAATAATGAGCTACAATATTATTATCTGCAACATACGATGTAGCTATAACATTTTGAATTCTATTGAAAGTATCTAATCTTTTTCTATATGCACTCTTATATTTATTACTTTGATTAGAATATAACTTATACTCTGTCATAAGATTAGTATAAATTTCACTAAAATTTTCTGTCTTTCCTTCTTGAATAATTATTTCCAATGCATAACTTTTTATGGCAGTTTCAATAAACATTACTTGAGAATATAATAATGCTTTTACTTTATTATCGAAATCAATTATTGCCATTACTTCTTTAAAATCAGTAATTGGAAGTTTATTTGAAGGCTTTTTAATATATCTATAACCTTTATACCCATGATAATACCCTACACTTTTCAAATGTTGTTTATCCAAACTTCCACCAATTTTAATATTGTGTTTATCTCTTAAATATTTCATTAAACCATTTATACTTTTTATTTGCTTCATCCATTATCTCCTTAAGTTAAAGTAAAAACATACCATCTACTAACATAATTTAATACATAATATCACATTTTCATTGGCAAGTCTATATAATTTACTATCAAATTACTATCAACTTTAAGAGAATAGCAACAGGAGGCCTCATTGAAGCCTCCTGTCTTTGACAAATTACATATTCAATTTTTTCGCATAGTCCTCGAAGTACTTGTGAACCTCTACATATAGGTCGGTTGCATCATCGTTGAGTGTTCTTGAAATTGCGCCAACAAAATACGTATCACGAGTTCCTGCCACCAAATTACGATAGCACTCACAATCAGCAGACAGATAATCTGCCTCCTTTACCTTCTTCTTGTAGGCGGCATTGCTCTCATCTTCAAACATAACTGCTTTCAATGCATCAGCAAGATACTCCGGCACTACAGAATACAAATACTTTTTAAGCATCTCTTCTTCATACTGCTCAGTTGCCTTTCTGAACCCAGGAATCTTATCCTTGATAGGAGATGGGATATCCTTTGTCCATACCTCTGCTACATCATGGAAGATACCCATGAAGAACATTCTGGTTGCATACTCCTCATCAAAATCTCTCTCATCAAGAGCCATAAGGTATGCAAACACTGCTGTATCAAAGAGATGTCCCAAAACAGAACACTCTATATTGTAACAGCAAGTTGCCCACCGATTCTGATTACGAAGTTTTGAAAGCTTCTGGAACAGCTTGAAAAATGCAGATTCCGTATTCGTAAACTCACGTACAGCAGGAATATCTCTGTATGCCTCCAAAGATCTCTCAATCTCCTGGAACTTTACGAATTCATTAGAGCAATTCTTCTGTTCAAGCAGCTCGATATACGTTGCAATCTTAGTTGCTGCCTGATAGATGCGACTCTCATACTCTCCGATACCATGACTGATAAATTCTGCGAAATTCTCATCCGTCTTTTCTGCAATAATGCTAACTGTAACCCTCTGGAATTCCTTCTTACTGATACCGCTAATCTCACAAATCTCGTTAAGCTTATGCTCAGGTGTGTCATAGTAAACATATACCTTCGTAAAAGCACGGTTGATAGCAATCTTAGGGAACTGCTCGTAGCAAATCGATTTGCCAGCATGTTCTTCTGTATTAGCAATAAAGAAAGCAATCATGGTGTTCAGCGCCTGCTTGGAAAGCTCGTTGTACTTCTGCTGGGTTGCGAAATCGGTCCATCTTCTCAGACAATTTAACCGAGTAAAAACATCTACGCAACCTTTCACATCATTAAATGTAATTTTCTTTGTCATATCCATAATACCTCCTCTAAAATTATTTGTCTCCTGTCTAGCTCAAAAAAGTCACGCAAGGAAGACTATCTAATATATGAATACAATTTAATTATACCACCAAATTCGATTTTTTTCAACTTTAGTGGTACTCTTAGGCAATATTCAATTATTTTTTATATATTCGATTACTTCTATATCGCTGTTTTTACTTCTTTCGCACATAACTTCGTAAACTTTATCTCTCAAACCTTTTCTTGCTTCATGTCTTTCCAAAGAAGCATCTGGAAAAAATGGTCCGTCAACATAAGTGACTATTTTCACCTTTTTATTATCTTTACCATAAGCCTTATATGTATTGGTAATAGCAAAAGCTGGAACGTTTAAATCTACTGCATATTTAAAAGAGCCATCTATAAATGGTCTAATTTTTGTATAATACGGCCATATATGAGCTTCTGGAAAAATTGTAACTGCATTACCTTTTTCTATTCTATATTTTATATGTTTCAAAAAGTTTTCTCTAGATATTCTATCACCTGGAAGTGGTATTGCACCTAGCATTTGAACGAAATTACCCAAACCTTTTATAGAAACATTCTCAGGATTTACTATAAAAAAGTTTCTTTTTGGATACATACAATTACTAGTTATAAAAGTATCAGCAAAGGCTTGTGTATGGTTTCCATACACAAAATAGCCTTGCTTTTTATATGGCTTTAATTTCTCTTTTCCGACATAAGTAATTCTAAACTTTATTTTAGAATAAATAACTTTTATTGGAACAGTCAAAACATTTTGAAAAAGTATAGAAAACATTTCCCAAATAATGCCATGTTTATATTTATAATTTTTATCAATAACTCTGGGCTCAATTTTTGCAGTTGAAAATTCATTATTTAATTCATCATCATAATAAATAACTTTTCTATTTTCCATCTTCTTTCTCTTTCTTTGTAGTATATTCAAGTGGAATTTCATAAAAATCTTCATATATGTTTTTCCATACTTCAGCATTCTTTTCTAACATTTTCTTAGAATTTTCTTTTTCTGATAATTCTGCTTCTGGATAAATTGGCTTTTCAATATTTATTGTATATTCTTGAATTGGAAAACCATCATCTCCAATAATGTCTGTATCTTGCATAGTTATAAATATTGGAATTACTGGCACATTATTTCTAGCTGCAAAACGATAAGCCCCTGGTTTTAATGGCTTTGGTTTTCTATAATTCCACCACATACTTTGCTCTGGATAAATAAGTATAAAATCATTTCTTTGTAAAATTGTATCAACTGCCTTCATAAATTCAACCATAGTATTAGTATTTGAGCTAAGTGGTAAAGTATCACAATTTCTAAAGAAGAATCCATATAATCCAGGGAAATTAGTATAATTTCCTTCTCTTATAACTTTATATAATTTTTTTGTTTTATTTTGTTTTGACTCTCTAAAAACCTCTTCTATTGCAAAAGAATCAAATGGATTGAAATGATTGCAAGTAATAATTGCACCAGAAGACACAGCTTGCAAGTTTTCCATTCCTATAATATTTCTAATAATCAACTTGTTCTCTTTAATAAGTTCATCTAAAAATTTAGCTCCAACTTTATTTGCAATTCTACTTTTTAACCTACTATAACTTTTTTCATTAAGATAATCTACATCTTCTGGCATTAACGTAGGTGCTTCTGGATCATCCTCAACATCTATGTCAAAAGTACCGTTTCTTTCAAATTCTTCAATTTTCTTTAATATCTTTAACCTTTGGTCTCGTTTTTCTGGGTCAAATTCTTTCATTTTATTTTCTCTATCATCACCTACACAGCTGGTTTCATACACAGCTAATTCTTTAAGCTTTTTGAATTGCTCCATATCTCTAAAACGTTCTTCTTCTGTATAATTATCTTTTACATAATTTATTTGCTCCAAATATTCTGTATTTTTAGCATATTTCCAAAAATGCTCTTGATACATAATATTCTCAAAATGCCAAGGTTTATACGCTAGATTAAAATGAATAATTTTTATATCTTCATCATCAATATTTTCATTTGGAATTGGCATTCTGTTCCATATACCTGGAATTATTTTAACTCTACCTTTACAAAGTCTATTTAAATAATCTTGATCTTGCGCTACTGTAAACTTCATTGTACCTAATAAATACATAAATTTAGATTGAAAATCAAATCTTCTCATTTCATCCAAATTCATTACCAAAATTCCAGCATTAAAATAATTTTTATAACTACTTGTTCCCACTACTCTTTCTACATAATCTTGAAATTGCTTTACACTTTGAACCGCATCATCTGGAGCAGCAGCTAGTAATTTTCCTTTTATATCGATATTATATAGTTCAGATATATCTCCTAAAATAACTGTATCGCTATCTAAATAAATTACCTTATCATATTGTGGATATAAATTAGGAATAAACAATCTAAAATATGTTGTTTTAGTATAATAATCACGTGTATATAACTTATCTTTAACTTCGTTAATGTAGTAATTTAAATCAACAAATTCTATATTTATATTTTCTCTATTATATTTTGATATTTTTTTCTTGTTTTCTTCAGAAATACTAGTATAAAGTATTTTTATTGAATAATAGAATTTTTCTGAAGAATTTGCGATTAAAGATTCTAAAGTAACCGCTAAAAATGGTATATAACCATCATCTACCGCAAAAAATATTGGTATAACTGGTAAATTATTCTCCATATTAATATTCTCCTTTTTCAAATTTTTCTTTTAATATTTGATATTCTTTTAAATCATCATCAAAAGCATGGCATTTTAAAACTTTATGTACCTCTTCTACTTGCCATTGCTTATAGTTTTCAGTTCGAGGATATGGTAGCCATAACATCCTTTTACTAAAATGACATATAACAGTATTTTTATTATTAAAACTTGATTGATTATTAAATTTTTTAGGTAATATAAGCCTTTTGGTGCTCTGCCAATAAATAGCATCTTGGTCCGCAAATAGCATTTTTCTAGTTCTTAACATATTTCTAGCTTTTTCAAACAACTTTGTTTCTCTAGCTTTTTTCATATTTAAAAGTAGCATACCTGCATTTATATAATCCCATCTAATAATTTTAGAACCATACTTTTCTTTAACAGCTGCATATTCATAATCTGTAATATCTATGTTGTATAACTTGGAAATATCATCTCCAGCCATCATATCTATATCTAAATACAAAAGTTTATCTGGCATATTAGGTACTAAATCCGCTAAAAGTCTAAGCAAAGTATATGGCGTACAATATGCAGTTTCATTTTTTCCATTTCCAAATTCTTTTTCATAAATTTTAGTTACATCAATTTTTTGTACTTGATTTTCTTTATTTTTAGATTTTACCACCTTATTCAAAAACTGAACTTGCATATCTGTAATTGCTGTATATTCGGGTTTTATTCTAGTTAAATCCATTGTAAAAATATAACAATTAATACTGTCTTTTGTTCTATTAGTAATAGATATAAGCTCTGTTAATGCTCCATCAAATACCTTTTCATTACCACATAATAATATATTTATCATATTTTTCCCTCAAAACATATTTTTATCAAAGAACATTGTATCATATATGCAAATAAATTTCTAGTAGGGTATTTCATTAGATACAAAAAACAGGCTCCTTTTTAAGAAACCTGCTCTTTGCTTGCCATTAGCTGACAAAAAATCGTGTTTTAGTTACCATGCCGGCTGTACAAGACCAAAGTCCAGATAATCATTTTGCATAAGACAAATCAAACATGTATAATTTGCCCCATCAATCTCTGACCAAATAATCTCAACCGCTGTGCGTTCTTCACCAATAAGCTTGTTCTTCAATTTTTGCTTTTCACTCCATCTTAGCTCATGACCATCACGTGCTTGCAAATATAAATACTCCACTCCATCAATAATGTAAATTCCATATTTAACATTTGCATATTCGCCATTCAGTTCATGAAGCTCCTTTGCCGGAATAATGTTAAGTACAAAACTATACGGATATTGAAATTCCCATATATGATATACTTCTTCAACATCCACTACCTCGCATTCTGGAGGAAACACTTCTAAGGCTACTTCTTTCCACAGACCAATACTATGCAGAATCTCTAACTTTTCGTTATATGTTGGTTCATGCATATATTCCTTAGGAGGTCTTGCTTTGCTAATGCCTAGCTTTTCACAACCAATTACAAAGTGTTTAATCTTCTCTCCATGCAAAAACTCACTAGCTCCAGGAGCACCAGCATCTAAACAGTTCCAAGAGTATTTTTCGGTTAATGCACTATATAATTCAAGCTTTGTTTGACCATTTGCACTATACCGAAGTTGTTCTTTTTTGAAATTCATGGAATTTTCACGACCTTTCTATATTTTTAGATAAAAATATTATAACACATTTTCAAAATTATGTAAACATTGCCAGTAAAGAACATTTCTATACATTTTCTAAATAAAAAAATATTTAAAAAACTTTATAAAAAATGTTGACAAATAAAAATATAAATTGTATAATAGCTTATGTCAGTTGAGAAACTGACTTGCCAGTAAATGCAGATGTGGCGGAACTGGCAGACGCACAGGACTTAAAATCCTGCGGTTGAATAAACCGTGCCGGTTCGATTCCGGCCATCTGCACCAAGATTGAGTGAAAACTCAATCTTTTTTTTATTTTTCAACGTTATTCAACATTACCCAAAAGCATTGATATTACTGGTGTACACGTCTTTATTCTATTTTTTCCTAATTCAACATTATTTAAAATTATTGAATATTATTTATGATTTGTTACCCTTTTTGTTACCCCCATTTGTTACCCACTAAAAAATAACCTTTGTATTGCTTTCGTATCAAGGGTTATATCAATTTGCTAGTCAAACTATTTGCAATGTTTTTTATAAAATATATTAAAATTGTATGAAAAATATAATATATATAAAGTGTAAAAAGGAGAAAATATATTATGACTTATGAATTTGCGAAATATCCTGATGGTACATTAGGGGTATTTTCTAATATTGGGAAATTTGTTGAAAAAATTTTGGACAGTATAACAAGAAATAGACACTATACCTTTTGGCATAGTGTCTATTTCTTAGTTACAATTTGTCAGATTTATATAAATTTAAAATTGCTTATGTTACCATAAAAAGCAACGAAATAGTTTGAAATAATAGCATTAAAAAGTATTATTCATTATTTTTCTATTTCTGCTCTTTATTTAATTACGTTCTTGCAAAGTATATTCTTCTAAATTTGGCAATTTAATATCTTCATCTGTTACTTCTTTTGTAAAATATTCTAATTTGGTAAAACCTGGATTTGTTAAATCATCTACACCTACTGGCAATTTTGTTTCTTTACTTATATAAGTTGTTCTTCCACCAAATAGAACTGTTTTTATAATATTTAAAGTTATATTCTCATCTACTTCATATAAAAAATTTCCCATAGGAAAAATATGTTTTATTGCATAGCAACTTTCTCCATCTATCTTTTGGCTATACAAAATTGTTGGATGTTTAAGTGTATTTAGTAACATTGCTGAATATGTATAAGACAAATCTTCATCATAAGTATAGCTTGGGAAGAAACTACTTAAACCTTGCCCCATTACCAAAGATTTTGATAACTCATATCTATACATCTTATTTTCTGGTTCTTTTACATCTTGATATGGAAGCATTTCTACTTTTTTTGTGCCATCTGGAGCATCAATAAATATGTATCCTGTTCCATCTTCTTCAGCTGTTTTATTAGGCAAATATTTTTGCCATAATTTTAATGTTGTTACATTATTTGTATCTTTACTTACTCTTTTTAATGACTTTATAAAAACATTATCTTTTATAAAAACTTCTTGTGTTACCTCATAATCTGCGTCCATAGGTATTTGTATTTTCGAATAAAAATCTTATGAATTGTTTACTTTTTCGCTCATCGCTGTATATATATCAAAATATACTTTTGCTGTTATTAGCGAATGCACGAAGTATAAAACAATTAGAACCGCTAAAATAATTAAAAAACATTTTAAAAATTTTTTCATAATCTTTCCTCCTTGTCTTTTGTGCAACCTAACTATCATAAGCATAAACTCCATATTTATTATATTAAAATAAATTTATAAAAACAAGTAATAATTGAAAATTACTTACTTTTATGATATAAGTACATTAACAAAGCTTGGAGGAGTTTATGAATAAAAGAATTATTATAACTATTAGCATAATAATTATAACAATTTTAATTTTGACTATATTACTATTATTAAACAATTATATCAATCATCCAAAAATAGTGATTGGTATAGCAAAAATTACTGGAAAAGAAATTTCTGATTTAAACAGTAAGTTTGAAGAATTTTATGGCACTAATAAATCCGAAGATTTGAAAAAACTTTTGCAGTATTGTATAAAAAATTATAAAGAAAATTTTTTGGAATATATTAAAATTCCCAAAATAAAGTACATAACAGAAAGCAATGAAATTTTATTAAAATTTGAAAATGAAAACTTGTCTGAAAACGAAGAAGAAACAAAATACTATCTAGGTATAAATGAACTTATAGAAAATATCTCATCTGATAAATTATATAAAGTAGATTTTAAATATATGCAAGAAACTTTTGATAATGTTTCTTTGATAGAAGAAATTGAAATTACTGAATTATAAAATAATCATACGTAATAAAAAAATGTATTGTTCAAAATATCAGTTGATAAAAAAACAATTTTATTATATAATAAATATGATAATTTAATTTTAGTGTAAGGAGTTTAGAACTATGCCAAATACTTTAAAAAGTATTTTAACTGAATATGTAAAAGGAATTCTTGATATTGTTGGTGATAATCTTGATAAAGTAATATTATTTGGATCTTACGTAAAAAATAATCAGAATTCAAATGGTGAAATTAGCGATATTGATATTATGATTTTAGTAAATATTGATGAAGAAAATATTAAAAACCTTGAAACTAAAATATTAGACTACAGTTATGATATGGATTTGAAGCATAATATATTGTTATCCCCTATTGTGGAAACAGTAAATAATTATAATAATAGAATTAAATATATGCCATTTTATCAAAATGTTGAAAAGGAAGGTGTTATTTTAAGTGCTTAGTAAAGAAATTCTTGATTTAGCTAATTATAGATTAAGTCAAGCAAAAGAAAATATAGAAGAAGCTGAAATATTATTTAATATTAATAAATTTAAAGGAGCTAGTAATAGAGCTTACTACGCAATATTTCATGCTATTAAAGCAATTTTAGCATTAGAACAAAAAGATTTTAAAAAACATTCTTCTGTAATCGCATATTTTAATCAAGAATATATTAGTAAAGCTATTTTCCCAAAAGAATTAGGAAGAGATATCACTAATATAAGACTTTATAGAGAAAAAAGTGATTATGTAGATTTTTATATTATTACAAAAGATGATTGTAAAATTCAAATAGACAAAGCTAAAAATATAGTTAGTTCAGTAGAAGAATATTTGTCAAAAATAATATAATGGTACTTTCACAGTTGAATTTTTAACGAATTCAACTGTTTTTTTATTCAAATAAAAAACAAGTTAAGCATACCATTTGGTATATTGCTTAACTTGTCTCCGAGATTTAAAACTACTTACTCATTGAACTCATTGTGAAAACAATGTCCGCCGATAGGAAGCTCCTCTATGCCTGTTCTTATTTGTTTCTGATAACCAGTTACACCTTCTGGATCATAAAAGTAACATGCACCTTCTTCAAAAAGTTTTCTGGTAGGATCCCATCCTAGACATGCTTGTTCAACTGCTCTCATACAGTCAGGATAATCTGCTAACATACTATCTGTCACGCCTTCAATGTCTGCGAACTGAAGATTTTGTGTTACAATAGAATAAATGCTATCATTAGTAAAGAATGGATCATCTGAATAATACCTATTAATTACTACTGCTGCTACTGCAACTTGTCCCTCAAAACATTCTCCACGAGCTTCACGGTATACTACTTTCGCAATATACTTCTTCTCCTGTTCCGTAAAATTGTAAAAATAGGTTTCCCCTGGCTCATAAGCAGAAATCTGCGGTTCTAAAGGTTCAGTTACTAATTCTGTTTCTGTAATCTTTGGCGTAACTGTTGCCATAGTTGGCGTTGGTGTTTCTGTTGTCTCATTAATTGTTATGGTACTATAATGCGTATCACTTTCAACCATTGGACTAAACTTTGGCTCCATTACGCAAGCTTCGACCATTGTAGTTAAAGGAACAACTTCTACCTCAGCGCTATCTTGAGCTTGTGATTTGAAAACATTGACTATGAATAGAAATAGGCAAATTATACATCCCAACGATGTAAGAAATATAGTCCGTCTACACCATAACATAATCAAACGCCTTCTACGCATTCTGCGTCTTCTAGCTCTTAAGCTTTCCCGTCTGTGTGCTACTGTTTCTGTTTGTTTCATAAATATCTCTCCTTTGAATATTACATATACACTATGTAAAAAAATTTTCTTATAGAAAACAAAAAGTCCTCAATTTATTATACCATATTTTAACATATAAATCAAATTTGCTTACAGCTTCTAGTAACATACTAGTTTTTACTAATATTAATATTTGACTTTTTTATTATAAATGATATAATTTTAATATCTTTTAAAAAGGAGATTAAACGCATGAACAAATTTGTAAAATACTTATTATGTATCTTTTTCAGCATCTTAACAATAAATTTCTTAGTTAATTTAATTGGATTTTTTAAATATAACTCATCTTATTTAATTGCACCTCAAATAAAAAACAACTTGCAATCTGAAAGTCTTATCTCCACTGGAAAAGAATTAGAAGAAAAACTAAATACACAAGTAAATGCTTTAAAGGAACAAACCAGTGAAAATTATCCTGCACTTGGAATAATATACTATCAAACCATTGCACACTATTCTAGTGTAACCGTTATTCAAAATTTCTTATTCTCTTTGGTAGCAGGTTTCGCACTTGGTAATATTATATTTTTTATCTTTATATCAGGCTTGCATAGTTACAAACTAGTACTAGTACTTATTCTTGCATTATTTGTTACAAGTACTTTATTTGCACTTTCTGATATTTACACATCTTATGCTAACAATGAAAGTAGCAATTTCGGTCTTTCTCAAATTTTCTGGAATATGGAGTTAACTGCTATATTATATACAGTTATATGTATATTAGCTATAATAGTAAAAAAAGTATATCAAACTTATTATGAAATTAGATATTCTTAAAAAGACAAAAAAAGAGCATTGTAACAATGCTCTTTAAAAATAACATATTTTAATCTATATTATTCTGCTGACTCTGTTTCTGGAGCTTCATAAGCTTCTAAAATAGCTTTTTGAATTTTTTCTCTAGTATCAGCGTTGATTGGATGAGCTATATCTTTGAATTCTCCGCTTGGAGTTTTTCTACTTGGCATAGCTATGAATAATCCATTTTGACTTTCGATAACTTTGATATCGTGAATTACGAATTCATCATCGAATGTTACAGAAGCAACAGCTTTCATTCTGTTTTCTGAATTTACTTTTCTTAAACGTACATCTGTGATTTGCATTTTCTTAAGCACCTCTTTCTTATAGTTTTATTATACATATTTTATTATGTACAATTAATATATTCGCCAAAAAAAATTTTTTTCCTTCTATTTTTTACAATATTTTTAAAATTTTTTTGAAATTTTTTATTCATATATCTTTTAGACAATAATATACTATATTATTATAACTTTTTTCTATTTTTGGTTGAAAATATCCTTGTAAAAGTATATAATGTCAAAGGAATATTAAGGCTTGGAGGCATATTGTGGAAATTACATTAAATGATTTAAAAAAATATAAACATATACATCTAATTGGTATTGGTGGAATTAGTATGAGCGCTATTGCTGAAACCTTACTAAACTGGGGTTTTACTGTTACTGGCTCTGATGCTACCGCTAGTGAAATTACTGATAGACTTAATGCTCATGGTGCAAAAGTTACTATCGGTCATGATTTAGAAAATCCTAAAAAAGCAGATTTAATTGTATACTCTGCTGCTATAAAAGAGGAAGACCCTGAAATTATTATAGCAAATGAAAACAATGTAAAATTAATTGGTCGTGGAGAATTTGTTGGTTGGCTTACAAAGCTTTACAAACAAGCTATTTGTGTTTCTGGAACACACGGTAAAACAACAACTACTTCTATGATTTCCGTTTGTTTTGTTGAAGCAGAAAAAGATCCTACCATTCAAGTTGGAGCTATATTAAAAAATATTAATGGAAATTATCGTGTAGGAAATAGCGAATATTTCATCTTAGAATCTTGCGAATACAAAGCAAATTTCTTAAAATTTGTGCCAAACACAGAAGTAATATTAAACATTGACAATGATCATTTAGACTTTTATAAAACCTTTGATAATATTGTAAAAACTTTTAGAGAATTTGCTTCTATTCCATCTGAAAGTGAACTTGTAGTTACAAATGCAGATGATAAAAACTGCTTAAAACTAAAAGAAGTTGTTCGTGGTCAATTTGTCACTTTTGGAATAGAAAATCAAAATGCAAATTATGTTGCAAAAAATATTGTTTTTGATGATAATGGTTTTGCTACTTTTGAAGTATATAAAAATAAAGAATTTTTTGTAACCATTTCTCTATCTGTTGCTGGTAAACACAATGTATTAAATGCTTTAGCTTGTACTGCTGTGTGTGATTTCTATAATATCGATACAACTACAATTGCAAAAGCACTAAGAAACTTTACTGGCGCTGAACGCCGTTTAGAATACAAAGGTACTTATAATGATTTTTCTGTATTTGATGACTATGGTCACCACCCTACTGAAATTTTGGCAACAGCTAATGCAATAAAAAACAAAAAATATAACGAATCTTGGGTTATTTTCCAGCCTCATACATATAGTAGAACAAAAACACATTTAGATGCATTTGCAAAAGTTTTAGAAAATTTTGATCATATTATTGTTGTAGATATATATGCAGCTCGTGAACAAAATACTTTTAATATTTCTTCAAAAGATTTAGTAGATACAATTAATAAAAATGGTAAACACGCACTTTATATGCCTGATTTTCAAGAAGTTGCTAAGTATATTCAAGATAATGCAAAGCCTAAAGATATAGTTTTAACTTTAGGAGCTGGAACTATTACAGATTTAGGTCCAATCATAGTAAATAAAGCAGAAGCTTTGGTTTAATCCAAAGCTTCTTTTTTTACATTTTCATACAAATTCCAAAATATATCTGAATAAATAATTTTCCAATTTTCATCCTCTTGTAATTTACTAGATAAATCAGATGATGTCTGTATTGCAACATGTGTAATACCATATTTATCAAAACATTCGCTATAATCTTTCTTGCCCATAGATGTCCAATACCAGTCTTTTAACACTGTACAACCTGGATTAAATTCTTCACAAAATACTTCTGAACGAGAATCTACAAAGGTTTTTATTCCTCTAAATTCCAAATAACTACCATAATTAAAATCATTATACAATTTCATTTTTGAAGCATCTACATTTTCTAAGATGTAATCTGAAAGTTCTACTGGATAATATTGTTTCGGTACAAGTTCATTTTGTGAAGTACGAATAAAATTTATAGACATTACAATTATAAACAACAAGCACATTAAAACGGTATTAGCTATAACTAAACATTTATTAATTTTCCAATCATTATATTTGAAGAAATCATTTATAATTCTAACAATACACATACCAGATATATATACAAAATAATAAAAACTTCTATATGCTCCCATTGTTAAAACTGCAAAACCTGCTATGTAAAAAATATCTACTACTTTTATTTTTTGTTTTCCATTTACCATAAGCAGAATTAAAACTAATAAAATTGTATAGAATAATTTGTTATTTGAAAAAGTTGTTGGTGATAACTCTCCAATAAACACTGTAGAAAAACCAGACATGTTTTTAAATATGTAAACATAAGGCAAAGCTCCAAAAGGATTTATAAAAGCAACTATAAGAGTAACTCCTAGAGTAATCATTAGTTGTTTAAAATGCTTTACCTCTTCTATCTCAATTTTAGGGATTTTATATCTTGCTATATACATAAGCTGTTCTACAATATATGGTAAAAACATTAGTAAATATATCATAAACACAGAGGCATGAATATTTACCAATAAAATCGTCATAACTACTATAAATACTGAATATCTAAGCTTGCCAGTTTCTATAATTTTTTGTATAAAATAATATTCTAATATTATAAAAATAAAAGAAAATTGCCAAGCTCTCGCATAAAAAGAATATTGACATAAATACCAAGTAAAAAGCGTATAGGCTAAAGATAATTTCCAATTTTTGCACATTTTATATGACACAAAAAATACCAATCCTAAAGTAATTATCGCCATAATTACAGTATAAATGTATATGCCGTCTATTCCAACATGATTATAAAGCGTAGCTATAAAGACATCATATAACCATCTAGGATTACTAAAATTTAAGCCTTCGTGCCAAGTTAAAATTTCTGACTTTTGAATACCATTTTGCAAAATATTATTTCCCATTGCTATGGTAAAAAAAGTATCATTTGTAATTTCTTTATTTACAAATGGAAATGCAAATTTAACCTCTTTCATTGTTTTGGCAAAACCAATAGCTATATTAAATTGTTTTAAAATAGCAAAACAAAGAACAATTAAAAGTGCTATCAATATTAAGTTAAATCCATTTTCTTTTATCTTTTTCATAACACAATGATTATATCAATAGCTATTTATTTTTTCAACATCATTCTAATATTTCCTTAATCATAATATCTCCAAATATTGCATATCCCTTAGTTGGTTCACTCACAAGTACATTAGTAACTGCTCCGTACAAATTTTCCGTTTTGTATAATAGGAGAACCAGATAAACCTCTGACTATTCCACCAGTCTTATTCAAAAGTTCATCATCTACAATTTCTATTAGCATACTTTTATTATTAAAATCATTATCATAATAAATTTCTTGAATTTCTATTTTATAACTTTTTGTAATACTGTTTTCAATAGAGCATAACATCTCAGCCTCTCCTCTTTTTATTTCATTTCTTAACGCTACTTTTACTGGATTTAATTTAGTATTACTTAATAAAGCAAAATTATTTATTGTACCGTAAATTCCAAATTCAGTATTTTTCGTAACTTCGCCAAGTACTGCTTGTCCACCTATTGCTCCTTTTATCTCTCCCGCCTTCCCATTTTCAGATTTTGTTATTGAAATAATTTTTGAATTAACTACTTCTCCAAAATCTATATCAATAAGTTTTCCTGTATCATTATCTGTTATTCCATGTCCTAAGGCCGCAAATTTCTTACTCTTTGGTTCATAAAAACTTGTTGTTCCAACTCCAGTTGCAGCATCTTTTACCCACAAACCTAGTTTATATTCATCATTTTCTGTTCTAACTGGTTTAATATTAGCAGTAAGCATGCTTCCATCTCTTAATAAAGTTAAATCTAAATTCTCGCCTTTAGATTTATTTACTTCTTCTTTTAAATTTTCTATTGAAGATATTTCTGTTTCATTTACTTTTATAATTGTATCTCCTTCTTTTATGTCTAAATTTGCAAATGGTTTTACTAAATTATGCTCTTCGTTTTCTATTTCAGACATACCCACAATTAATATTCCATTTGTGTATAATTTTAGTCCAATTACTTTTCCAAGAGGAACTACTTCATAATCTTCTAAAATAGTAACATCTATATCTTTTACATCTAACGCTCCAAAAAGCTTTATTTGTACATTACTTTTATTTACATTCTCATTAGAAGCATTACTCGTTTCTACAGTTTGCATACCCCATAAAGTTTTAATATTCAATTCTTCGCCCGATAATAATATTGCTTCATTTGGAATATTACAAATACAAGCAACATATAAATATATTACAAATAAAAAGAAAATGGCTAAATAATCTAATAATTTTTTCATAAGATTATTATTGCCATTTTTCTTTATTTTACTCATAAACTATTTTTACATTTAAGTCATGACAGTAAACATTATCTGCTAAATCTACTTTTTTAAGTTCTACTTTATTTAATTTTTGATTTGCAAGTGAATGTGATTCTGGAATATGAATTGGAATAACCATAGTTTGAGGTGTTTTTTGTGCTAAATTTAAAACTACGTTATAATCTATCTCTTGACTACCATTTAACCTTAGTCTAAAGTTAACCGTTGCCTCATTTGCATTATCACATTTTAAATCTCTTAAAGTAATCTCTATTTCTCTAATTTCAGAAATATCTCTTGTACTTGTTCCACTACCTATTAAAATATAATTGTCACCAGAAAATGTTTTTAACGTTGGATCTGGGTCTACATTTGCAAAAGTGTTTACTGGATTGTTATAATAAATCTCAAATCCATTTGAATCTGTAATTGCATTTGTTTTATATAAATTCTGTCTTTCTTTTCCAACAGCTGTATAATATGCTTTTCTTTTTATTGGACTTAACATAGAAATTTTTATGTCATCACTATATCCTCTTGTTACATTTCCAGCAGCATCACTTGATAAATCTTTTTCATAATTACTAGCAATAGAACATCTATAACAAGCTAAATTTCTATGGTCATAAGAATATAATTTTGTTGTTTTATTATATAATTTATCATATTTTACTTCTTTAGATTTAAAGCTTATATATTCTTTTGGATTTGCATCATCACCTAATAATTTATCACAATCAATTTTATGATATTCATCTTCAAGAGAAACTCCCGCTGTATTGTAATTTTCCTTATAAGTATAGAAGATTTCACTAGGAATAACTGTAAGCTCATTGTTTGTACTTGATGCAATTGCATAGTTATTATAATCTTTCATTCCACATTTTAATCCTTGTAGAAAAGAAACTACTGAAATTCTTGTAAGAATTTGATTCCATTCATCTTCTTTTATAACAGGCATTTGTACATTTCTAGCTTGTAGCATTTGATTATATGATGAAATTGCCAAATTTAAATTATACTGAATATTATTTCTAATTACATTAAATCTATGTGAAGCAAAAGGAGAATCTTCTAATTCTGGATTTTTTTCTGTATTAAAAATTACAGTATTGTCTTGGTCAATTATATTTCCTGCATCATCATATTCTTTAAATTTATGATATACATCAAACTCACTATCCGTAGTATAATTTTTATTATTCTCATTTTCAATAATTACGTCTTCAACAACATCTGATGCTTTTATAGCATTTCCTGGGGCAGCTTGTGTTCCACCTAAATTTTCATATACCCAATTTGAAAAGATTTGTGCTTTTACATAATATGAAATAGCACTTAAATTTGCAGCTGCATATTCTAAATTTTGAATTTCTGTTATATTGGCATCTTGGGTTTCATATAATTTTGTTAATTTTTCTCGTATTTGTACATAACTTAAATATCCGCCTTCACCGTTATCAATCCTATTGTATTTTATTTCTATTTCACTTCCACCATCATCAGTTGTACGTTTTCCATTTTCCATAATAGGATCAATTTTTAAAGTAATATCATTTTGTCCAGATAAAATCATTTCTTCTGCTGTTATTTCATTATAATCTAATATATCTGTTATACCACCAACATCTACTGATGTTACAGTATCTTTTGAAATAAGATAACCAGTTTTAGAATAATATGCTTTATTTGTATTACTTCCAATTGTACCAGCAATTGTTAAATAATTATCTAAAGTATAATTAATGGTAATGTCAAAAGCATTATCTCTTTTATATCTTGCAGAATATGGCATATATGATTTTAAAACATGTTCTTGATTATATTTAGTATTTCCTGTTGTTGGGTCTGGATCTCCTGGATTTTGCTTATTAGTATGTACTTGTGCACTATATGTTCCATCTTCATTTAAATATAGCATTTGACCGAATTCATATTTTATAGTACCTGGCAAAGCATTATATCTATCCATTTTTGCTGTTTCTGGTTCATTATTAGATGGATCATCATCTTTTTCCAAAGCATATTCAGCTGCGTCAAATTCATATACTCCAAACTCTACTAATTCATTGTTAGAATTTCTATAAGTACTTGTTCTTAAGTATCTTACTCCTCTATCTCCAACGTAAATGATATCATCTCCATTTTCTGGAGGATATGTAAGCACTTTTGGATTTCTTGTTGGAGAATAAATATAATATCCATCATACAAAGTATATAATAGTGCAGGCACATAAGAATCAACAGCTGAATTTCCAGCATTAGAGATACCTAAATTTGTTGCTAAAGTATTGAAAAACACATTTGTTGATGCCTCAATTATACTTCTTAAAGAATCTGCAACAGTTGATAAATCTTCATTTGCTGTATTTATCTCAAAAGCTACCATAGCATCATGTGTTGAATCTATTAATTTTGTATCATAAGAAGTTTGAATTGCAATTGTATCTACTTCAGCATGAATATAATATGAAAGTATTATAACTATTGGAAGTATTATTATTGCAAAAACTACCGCTAAACTTTGTATTTTCATTCACTTTTTTCCTTTTTAGATAATAATAAAGGTGGAATATTTTTCCACCCTTGATTTTAGTTATTAGTTTGATCCTGTTGCTGAAACAATTCCTGAATGTTGAGCAGAAATTTGATATGTGTCGTTTCCTGAAATTGAATAAAAAGCTCCTCTTATTGTTTGTGCCATTGTTTTATTAGTGTTTTTTACACTTACAGATAAAATATCTCCTTCAGACATATTATATGTACCTGTTCCATTATCATCTGTAAGTACATCCATAATTTGAGCAGTATAAACTGAATAATAAATATTTTCACCAATAACAGTTCCAGATGTCCATGCTGATTTTTTTCCAACATTTTCATCTAATACTTTTACTTCTATTTCAATATCATAAGTATTTCCAGTAGCTTGTAAAGTACTAACTAATTTTTGATAATTAGTCATTGTAATTTTTCCTATCGCTCTTGAATTATCAACAAATTCTGTTGTTGCTGTTTGTACTGAAAGTGATGACATATCATCTGTTCTTTCTGCTACTGACATTAGTGGGAATACAAACATTAATATTGCAGCAAGCAATATTGCTATTACTGTAATTAAAGTATCGCTCATACTTTCCTCCTTAAAATTTTCTTTTTATTAGTTTAATTCTCTATAAATTATTACTATTTTTGTTTCAGGTTTTGCGTTTCCTGTAATTGTTTCAGTTCCATCTTCTGAAGAAATAGTATCTCCTTTGTACGCATATTCAATAAATTCTTCTTCGAATTTTGAATCTCCATGTTTTTGTAATAAGTTGTTTTTAGTATAATCTACTCTTGTACCATTTATATAAGCACATTCTCCTCTTACAAATAAATCTACACGAGTTTTAATGTCCTTACTTGTATTTCCAATCCAAGGTGCTTCAAACAAATATGGATTATTTTCTCCTGGAGTACCAGTTGCATCGGGCACACCATATAAAGACATTAAAGCCATTTGTTCACCAGTTCTTCTTGAAGCTATTGTACCAGCAGCTTTTCTAACTTTACCTTCGATATTTACATCAAATATTTGTATTAATTTGCCTTGCTTATTATATATTTGCACTGCAAAATTTTCTTTATAATATCTATACAAAGTTGGTATAATTGTATCGACAGTAACAGTTCTTTTGGTAATATTAGAATTTTCATTAATATTAATATTATCTAGATAATTTGTTTCATCTGCATAATACAAAAGTACTTTAGAAGTAGAAGTAGCAGTATTTAATAAATACATTGAAGCAGATAATGCTATTACAAAAACTATCATTCCAAAGGCCATTTTCATGGCTTCAACTGCGTTCTCCATACTTCCTCCTACTTTTTCATTTCAAATTTAGTTCTCATCTGGAACAAACTCTACTTTATCATTTTCAGAATATTTTATAATAATTCCAGAAATTTGTTTACTTTTTGCATATACAAATTCAACAGTATAATAGTGTTTATCATCTATATCAGAAATTAAATTTTTCATCTTGCTAGTACCTTTTTCTTTTACAGTAGAATATATAAAAGAAAAATCGTCTACCTCATGAGCTTTATATGCTATATCTACTAAAACATCAGCATTTTTACTGTTTTCTTCAGCATTTGATACAACTTGTTGAAGCATTCTTTTTACAGAAGTTCCTTTTTGTTTTCCTTTATAATGTAACCACATATTATTGAATTCGTTTGCATCTGTTAAACTCATTTTATCTTTGGCAGAATTAGTAAAGTCTTGGGAGCTTTTCATTACAAAAAGTCCCAAGCTCACTACTATTGCTATTACTATAACAATTCCAACCAAATATATAAATTTAAAAGAATTATTGTTCATATTTTACCTACCATTATATTAGTGGTCGTTACCTGCATAAGTTGTATCTAATTCATTTAAATCTTCACTTAATAAAGAACCTTTTTCATATTCGATAACAACACTATCAATTAAACCAGTTTCTGGACATGTATTAACAACTACATTGTAATAATGTCTAGCCTCAACTTTAGCTTTAGCTTTGTTAAAAGCTGATTGCATTGTTCCATCTGCTACTGTTGGTTTTACTTCGATTACTGTACCACCATTTGTTGGTTCAAGAAATAAATCTGGTAATTTTGTTTCTTCTTCTGCGTTTTCTTTACAGATAGAAGCCATAGTTGTAATTAAAGCTTTTACGTTTGTTCCAACTTGTCTATCTGAGTACATATCTAATTGATTATTGAATGCAGAAATATCTTGTTGAGAAATTTGTCCTGCAGCATTTTGAATTGAGTTTGTAGAACTATTATAAATATACATACCTATAGCTATAATAAGTATAGATAATAAGATTGCACCTGCGATAATAAGTGCTTTTGAAGCGTTCTCCATAAATTTTTCCTCCTTAGTTTTCTTTTGAATTTTTATGAAATACGATATATTTTTCAATATATCAACATTAAAGACTATTTATTTAATGACTCAAAAGTCATGCTAGAAATTCTTCCAGTATTTTTATGATATTCAATTTTAGTACATCTAAATCCTACTTCTCCAAAAAACTCTACGAAACTTTCTAAACCAATTTCTTTAATTCTTTCCATCGGATAAGTTTGATTATTGTTTATTAGCTTTACATATATATTAATACTATTTTCTTCATTAGGAATATAACAACCGTTTTCATCTTTTGAAATTTCATATTTTTCGTTATTATCCATAGCTTTATTTATAACAGTTGTAATATCTACTCCACAAAGGTCTTCTTTGTTATAAAATTCATATTCAGAATTAAATTTTTTTAATGCTCTTGTTTGTGCTTGCGCTTGTCTAAAATTCCAAAATAAAACAAGCATAATAATAAGAAAAATTACACAAATTGTAACTAAAATTTTTTTCATACTCTCACCGTACTATATATTATATATTATCTCGAAATTTTTTTCAATATCTAATCAAAAAATGGTGATATTTTGTTGGTTCTTGTAAATACTATTTTATTAACCTTTCCGAGTAACTTCTGAATACATTATAGCATCTTCATTGTCTACATTTACATCAAAATAATATTCATATATTGTTTCAGCATTTGAATTATAATTTGGACTTGAAATATCTACTATTTTTACATTATTATATTGTTTTAAAAAATCATAAAAATCTACTGTTTCTGAATCTCTAAAATCTGTTTTTGCTCTAGCAGATTCTAATGTCATATTTTTTATAAATTTATTTTCCGGTTGATTTTCAATTGGATAGATATAATATGTATCTGAACCACATTCAACAGCAAGTGTTAGGCTATTGGTTGCATCATAATCATTAGCTTTATTAACACTTAAAGCTAAATTAGCACATGTTATAACATCTGATGCAGTATTACCTTTAACAATAAATGCATAACCATAATCTGCACCTTGTTGCTCTGTAACTTTTGTATAAGCATCAAACTGTCCATTAAATTTTATCACTTGAGCCGTTATTTGTGTTTCTTCATAAGTCTGTCCCAGCCTTGCTCCATTACGAAAAACATAAACAAGTGCTGATAAAACCATTAATGCAATTAACATTCCAGCACCCATATACAAAGCTTTTACTGCATTATCCATATTTCTCTCCTATATTCTATATTTCTCTAAAAACCATTTTCACGATTCTTCCTGTTTTTTCACTTACAACTGTTTGGTCAGAATCGCATTTGAATTTTCTAGTTTTTAAATCATAAGTTGCTGGCTTCCAAACGGCTTTTGACCAACCAGTTTGAAAGAATGTATCTAAACTACCTGCTCCACCTCTATTATTAATTGTTTGAGACATAACTGTTGATTGAGTAAGTAATTGAGCTAAAGTATTATGCTCCATTGCATTTTTTTCAATCCATTCATCTTTATATGGTGTAACATTTGGATCATCTGGAATTGAAGCTCTATCACTATCTTTTCCAATAATATGATATTCACCTGCTGCTACATTTGTTGTTATTATTTGAGACTTAAATTCTAATCCATCCCAATAATTACTTCTACCATATATTAAAGCTTGGTAGTCTGAAGATGGAGCTTTGAATTTATTTATATCACTAACTTTATAATGTGTAATGGGAGTAGTTGATGAACAAGGTCCAGCAAGACTATTTTCATCTTCATGCATTGATTCTATCGGCATATAGTCTCTTTCTGATACTCTATTAAGCCCTGATTCTAAATAACTAACTTCCATAGTTTCTTCTAGTTTTGATTTTGTTTCTACAACAATGTCTATAATAAAATCAACATTATACCCGCCACCAGTAACAAATAATTCTTGTACATATTTATCATTATTACTCTTGGCTTTGTTTAGTACAGAAATAACATCTACACCATACATAATTTTTTTATCATACGCAGTATATTCATTATTAAAAGCTGCAATTTGCGAAGCTTCCAAATTAATATCTTGCTCAGTAGGAAGAGTTGTCAAACTTGAAAACACAAAGGCAACTAAACTTAGTATCATAATTGCAAATAGCATTCCACCTACCATTAAAAAGGCTTTATTAGCATGTTCCATTTAGGCTTCTCCTCTACATCATACTAGACATTTCAGCAAATGCATCTGTCATACTTGTCATACCAATTACGCAAAGTGGTACAATTAAGTATGCAACAAATAGTACAACCATTGGTGCAAATCCAACGACTTTACCTATCATTGATTTTCTAGATATTAATCTTTCATTAGATTCTTTTCTTTTTTCTTGGTGATAAGCTCTTTCTGTATCTAGTTCATCAAAAGCTTCTCTAATTGGAATCTTTTCAACAGCTGCTTGTAAACTTTCAACAATTCTAATTAACTGTTCAAAAGATATATCATTTTTTAATTCTTCTAGTGCTTCCCAAGCACCACTTTCAAAGTTATTTACACATTTTGAAATAGGTTCTCTAAATATATTAGAATATCTTTCAAGCCATTCTAATATCATTTCAACATTAACCCTTTCAATTTTCATAAGCATAAGTATAATTGTTTGGAATTGCATTACTTCGTTTTCCATTTCCATCTGGCGCATCTTCTTTAAGAACATTAATAACCAAACTGGTCCATAGTAGCCAAGTATACAAATTACGCATGAAAGTAAAAGTTCATACCACTTTAAGTAACTTGACTGTACAATTTGTAATTTATCCCAAATTCTCTCTGTTGCTTTTTCTAATTCTTCTTCTGAAACATGACCATATTCTTCAGTTTTTGAAAGCTCTTTACTAAGTTTTTCTTTGGTCATAGCTAAATCATTTTTATATTTATTTAAATAAACATTATCAGATTCTGTAAGTGCTCTAGCTTTTTTCTCTTGTGATTCATTCATTTGACCTAACAAGTTATAATCAGCTGTTGGCTCAGTATAAACATAATTTATTGCCATATTATGTGCAACTATGAATATAACTAAAGATACAATAAATGCTAATCCTGCTATTGCTAATCTATTTATGTAAAACCATTCAAGTTTAAGTGGTGAAGCAGAATCTTTAAGTAATAATGTCATTTTTCTATATTCTTTAGTTCCTGTTTTAGGAATAAAATAATCTACAAATTTCTTTATTGGTTTTTTAGCATACGCTTTTTCTTGCCATGGATGCTCCATGTTAACAGAAGTATTAATACTACCGTTATCTTTCAATTTACGTGTAAGCATATAACATAAAAATGTAGTTATAATTAAGAATACTTGCATATAAAATCCAAGTGTTCCGTTATAAAATTGAGATGTAAAAGAGAACTGACTTACAGCCCAATTTTTTACCACCTCAATAAATAAAATTGGAATAGCTGAAATCATTGATAAAGATTGAAATACATAATCTAATTTATCTCTTTTTAAAATTTCAATTTGCATTTCTTGTGTAATATTATTTAAGTTTTTAAGATATAAAGATGCACCATCTTTATCTTTTCTATCACCAAATTCTTTTGTTAAATATGATACTCCGGCAAATTCTTTTAAGAAACTATTTGGTGCAATATCATAATATTTTTCAAGTTCAGTTTCTGGATCATCTGAAATCAAAACTTCGTGTATTTTTTCAGCTTGTCTTGAAACTTCAAGTTCATCATTTTGAGCTACTTCATAAATTGCTTCTTCAACCATATTGTATTCGTGATAAGCATGTCTAATTTCTGCAAAGAAATTAATTTGCTCTCTTAAAATTTGATTATCAATTTTATCTACCATACCAGATATAATAGATTCGATAAAAAATATTTCAAACAATAATAAAGTGCTCATTAAAATCACATCTGATTTTGTCATCATTATAATAACAAATGTTAGCGGTACGACAAATAGAACAGCTTTAAACATAACTTGTGCAACTTGTTTTCTAGTTAAATATTCGTCTTCAAGATTTACTATCTCAACTCTTCTTCTAATCTTAAAAGTATAACGTCTTATACCAGGAATTTTTGTACAAAATACATAAAATTTCTGATAAAAAATTTCCATACTAAAAGAACTTTCTTTTGTACCTTCAACTAAAGATGCTACATACATAGTATCTTTATTCATCATTTTTTTACGAAGGATGAAATATGCAATTATGATAGCGACAAATATGCCAGCGGTTCCTAGCATAAAATATAATAGCATTTTTTCAGACATAAGATTCTAAAGCACACCGCCTTTCTTTTTATTCTTCTGTTTCATCTTCTAGTCCACTAAAATCTGTTTTATATGGATTTTCATCTACTGGTCTTTCTGTAGCTGGTCTTCTTACTGGTGGTTTTGTAGTAGATTTTGGAGTTGTTGGTCTTACAGGAGCTTGTCCTGCTGGTCTTTTTATTCCAACACTTTTTCTTATTGCATCTTTAGAAATACCTCCTGGTGTTCCGGCTGGTCTTGTAGGTCTTACTCCTGTAGTTTGAGTTGGTCTAGCTGGTGCTTGTCTTGGAGTAGCAGGTCTTTCTATTGTTTTTGTAACTGTTTTTTCTTCGGTAGTTTCTGGTGTTGTAATATTAACATCTTCATTTTTTGTTGAAGTAGATATTGGTGTAGCTACTTCATGTTCATCTTTTTCAATATCAACAACCTTTTGTGTTGGTTCAGTATTTAACTCTAAATCTTCAGTATTATCAACTGCATTTGGCATTTTTGGTGGTTTAATTCCCCAATTTCTCTCTAAGAAAGCATCAAATGCAACAACATCATTTTCTTCCATGTTGTTTCTCATTTCTCTAATGTTATATTCAGAAATTGGATTTACTAAAACATAACTATCATCAGAGAATTCAAGAATATTACGATATTTGTATAATTCTCTGTTTGTTGTTTTTGAGAAAAAGATTGTAGCATTATCCATAAACTTTGTAAGTTTACCTTCTAATGTTTTTTCTTTTCTATAATCAAATGTATACTCATTTTTTTCTTCAACTGGTATACATTCTGTAATTCTTTCTATGTAACGTCTACCTCTAAAGTCTTTTAATAAGTGAATATCAAAGTTCAAAACTTGAACAACTTGCTCTTCGGCTGTTTTTTCATCTTTGAAAGTACCAGCTCTTAACATTGAGTTTCTTAAAGCTGTTACTAAGTTAGGGAATGTTTTAGCGTGGTGAGTAAATAATGTGAATTTAGATGCAACCTGTGCAGATTGAATCATCCAAGATGCTACGGGGTCAGTTGCAACCTCACCGATGATATTAACAGAACCGTCAGTTTTCTTTTGAACGTCCAAACACTCTTGACCAGAAATTGTTTCAGTTTCACGCATTGACAAGATATTTCTTGTTGGATAAATTTTTCTTAAGTGAAGCTCGAAAGCAGTTTCTGTGATACGAAGGTTCATTGTTTCATATATATTTTCAATCATAGCCATAAGCATTGTTGTTTTACCACAACCTTGCTCTCCTGTAAGAGCTATAATTCTTGCACCTTTTACAAGGAATTTTAGTAATTCGATAGTTTCTTCTTTACCATCAAATTTAACGATTTGTTCTAGTGTAGCACGCTTAACGTCGAACTTTCTTACGAAGAAAGCCCATGTTTCAGACATACTTGGTCTAACAACAACGACACGAGAACCGTCTTTCATTTCATTAATTTTATAACCATTAGTATCAGATAACTGACCTGGGTTATTGTATTTATAAATATTTTGACATACTCTTTTAAGTTCTGCTTCAGTTCCAAAAGAAAGGAAAGCTAAACGAATAGATTTACCTTGGAAGAATATCCAAATACTATCACAAGCTCTTGGAACTTTTGCTTCCATGGCTTGTTTTAAATAATCTCCATCTGTTTGTGCAACTTGGCTTAAGAATGATTCTGGAAGACCAGATACACCACCAGATACACCATCTATGTTCATATCCCTTACTTCATCTATACTACTATATCCTTTATATTGTTGATATACTCTTTGTACAACAACTTCAAGCTTATCTGCAAAAGATAGCTCTAATTTTTCTTGCTCGTAAATGTTATCAATTTCTTCGTTTGTTATAACATAACAAGGTTTAGACTCTCCAGCTATATATTTTAGTACAGCTAAGTTATATTTTTTGATAATTTCTGTTAATGCTTCATAAGCAAAATATTTTTTGTATTCATGAAGCAAAATATCAAATTTATCTTGTGCAGTTAAAAGTGATGGTGTGTCAAAAGGAATAATTCTTGAAATATTAGTTTCGTCAACACCATATTCTTTTGAAAGCAAATCATATATTAATTCTTTAACATATTTTTTATCGTTAACATCTCCATAAGTACAACCTTTTAAGGCTTTCTTTAATTCGTATTTTTTGCTTTTTCTTCTTTTTAACTCTTCTTCTGAAAGACCTATATCATAAAGGTTGATTTTAGTAATTTCATCTAGTCTTTTTTTAACGAATTTGATTATCTTGTCCAAAGTATATGTTTTATCATCAACATCAACTGCTTGTTCTACTATTTCAGCTTTATTCTTTTTAATAAAATGAACGATAATAACCACTACTGTAACTAGTACTACGAACATCAACATTAAATTTGGAATATTCATTAAAGGGCTCCTTCCTTTAAACTTTGTATTGTAATTCTTGTAATTTATAAATTATTTGTTTTCCACAATCTGAAACTGAATTTAAAAATTGTGTATTTTTATCTGCTGCTGACTTTGAAAGTCTAAGTTGTAAAAACATATTAGCAACACCAGCTTCTGAAGCTGATTCCATAAATAAAGTATTATATGGAACTGTTACTAAAGTTTTTTCTCCAATGTATTTTTGAGCATTTTTTACATTATATTTTGAATCACTATCTGACATAGTAAGTACTGGTATAACATTGCCCTTTCTCATCATTGGATGTTCTGCTTTTAGTCTTATATAATAATCTATTTTTTTAAGATTTGGTGGCATTGTATACATTATAACTGCTGAGGCATCCAAAATGGCTTTTGTTGTCTCTCTTTTTAAAGTTTTACTTAAATCTATAAATACCAAATCATAATATTTATTAGCGGCTGTTAACAAATCTTTATATAACATTAAAGATTTCTCGTGTTCTTCCAATATCTTTGTTTTTAATCCTGGTAAAACATCAAGTCTATTTTTAAATATTATTTTTGTATAATTTGAAATTATTTCTGGTGAAGTTTTATTACTTGCTACGGCACTAACTAAACCTTCTGCACCTGATGCTAAATCTATTTTTCCTGCATTTAATTGTCTTGCTATACTTCTATTGTTTTTTTGAACGTTCCAAAAACATCTTTCTAAAGTATCATCATCAAATGTTCCATCAATCATTAAAGTTCTCATGTTATGCTCGATGCACATTTGAGTAGCAATTGCAGCCATAGATAAAGTCTGACCACTAGCTTTTTTATCTCCACTCCAAAAACTTATTATTGCCATCTTATTTCCTCCAAAGTATCTTTTACGCTTTTTCCATTATTTTAAAGGCCTTTTTTACATCTCCGGCAGAAAGTCCTAGATTTTCTTCTGCTATAAATTGTAAAGCATCTAAATATTCTTTACTTAAACCTCTAATTTTAATTTTTGCAAATCTTTGATTTGTATTTATAACGTTTTGATCTCCTCTTTCAAAAGGAAAATATATGATATCTTCATTCCATATAACTTTTAATCCTTCACTCAAAAACATTACATACTCATCTTCTTCTGGCAACAAATCTTTTGTAAAATATATTTTTGTTACTCTTGTAGGTGAAGGAAGTCCTTCAAGTACTTCCAAACCTCTCCTTATTGAATACAAGTCAAAACCTGTTACAAAACAATGTTCATCAAGTGGTTGTATTCCAAAGCTTTGATATGCCCAAAGAGAATCAACATCTAATATTACCATATCATAATCAAGAGTTCCTTCATAAGTATATTCAGCAATATCTTCCATACTTTCAAATCCTATTGCTATATCTATACCTTCAAAATTTGTTATGTACTTTTGCGTAGGTGACATGGTAGGAACTGTGTATCTTGCTTTTTGTGATGCGGTTGTATCAATAAGTAAAACACTTTTATTTGATAAAACTGCTATTCTAGCTAGAAACAATAATAAATCTGTTTTATCATAACCACCTAAAAAAACATACTTTTTCATTTTTTCCTCCGTGCATTATTTTTTCTACTGATTAGAATAATCAACTGATGTAGAACCTACTTCTCCAGTACCTTCTAGTGCTTCAACGAAAGCTTCTCTAGCTGTTTGTAAGCTTGTAGCTTCTTTTTGAATTCCTGATTGAACAGCTGAAGGATCATCAAGAATTGCACTATCTATTTTAATTCTTCCAACGCCTTGTTCTTCTGCATTATATTTATTTGCTAAAGCATTTTTTGCTTCTTGAAGTATATTAGGATCTCTATTTATAACATCCCATACATCGTTATTTGGTGTATATGTAGTAGAAGCAACTGCTTGTAAACCTGCTTCTGAATATGTAGTTGCATATAATTTTGAACCATTAGTTTTATATGACTCTACAATAGCACAACCAATTGATAAAATTTCTGTTTCATCCACTTTTAACCAAACTGTATCTGCTGTACATTGTAAAACTTTTTTCTTAGAAGCAACTATGTAATCAGCACCGTTTGGCAATTTAAATCTTATATCTATGTATTGTCCATTTTTTAATTCTGATGGAAGCATAAACATATTATATTCTTGAATTCTTTGATCATCAGTAGTTTCGTCTCCAGCCTCGGCAACCATATCTTTTGTAATAATAGTACCTTTTGGTAAATCTACTTTACTAATATATTCTAAGACAAATTCATTGCCATCTTCATCTATTTCCATAAAGTCATCTGCTGTAAAAATTAATTCTGAATCTACAGTAGTTTGAACGATTTCTTGTTTCAAAAGATCTTCTGTAATTTCTCCTCCAGATGGTATATCTTCAGCAGCGACATATATCTTTTTTTGTAAAGCTATTAATTTTTCCTTATCTTCATTTAATTGGTTAATTTTATAAAGAAGCGCAATAACTACAACAGCCATAACAACCAAAGTAACCAACATACCTGTTAAAAATGAGTTTCTAGCTCTTCTTTGCATTGGATTCATTGCCATAAAAAATTCCTCCCTAATATATCATTTTATTATATTTTACTCTTTTTTTTTGCCAAAAACAACAAAAAAAGCATTATGTAATACAAACTTAATATTATTGTAATTTTAGCTTAATATAAACTTTTCAACGGCTTCAACGATTCCATCTGAATTGTTATCTGAAACGACAATATCTGCCATCTCTTTCATCTGAGGACTACTATTTCCCATAACAACACCTAGACCCGCATTTTGAATCATTTCTTTGTCATTTACATTGTCACCAATTGCCATAACTTCTTCTGGCTTAATATTCTCCTTTTCTAATAAGTACTCTATGGCAGACCATTTATTAACATTTTTATTTGTAATTTCTGTATAAAAATATTCTATTTGAACATCATCTGTTCCATCTTTTATAGTTTTTCTAGACATGTGAGAAACATCCAAAACATCTATTGTTTCAATATTTCTAAGTTTTCTAATAATTCCATTAAAAATAAGTCTGTTCGGATCGCAGACTGTTACCTTTAAAAATTTTGAATCTGCACTTAGTTCTTCAATATATTTTCTTAAATTTGAAACTATATTTATATTTGTTCTTTTTCCTTCTGGCTTTTTAGCATTTTCCTTATGATAAAAAAGCACATTATAATTTAAAGATTTTGCTATAACTTCTTGCTCAGTATAAACATTACAATATATGCTATTTTCTTCGCAAATATCAACAATTTCAAGCACTTGCTCTTTGCTTAAAAATTTATCATATACAATCTTTTTTTCTTTTATATCATATACTAAAGCACCATTTCCAGAAATTAAATATTCTTCTGCTCCAATTTCATTAGCTATATTTTCAATTGCGCTTACTGGTCTTCCAGAAGCTAAAACAACTTGTGCACCTTTTTCTATTGCTTTTTTTAACACTTCTTTTGTATTCGGAGTAATTTCACCAAAGGAATTTAAAAGTGTACCATCCAAATCAATAGCTATAATTTTATACATTTTTTGCTCCTCTTTTCCTTATTTTTAAAATTTCATCTTCATTATATCATTATCACATTTTAATTCAATATTTTCAATGTCAAATTTTAGAATATTTTTTACAAACTTAGTAAATTTTCTAAAAAAATAAAGGCAGGAAAAAATATCCTGCCTCTTATTATTCTAACGAAAAGAAATAACATCTTTCCTAACTTATATCAAAACGATACTTATTTGTTAATCATTTGACTTTCAGCTTGTTCTATTAATTTTCTAACCATGTTACCACCGATTCTACCAGCATCTCTTGCAGAGATATTACCGTTGTAACCGTTTTTTAAATTAACTCCAACTTCATTAGCAACTTCGTATTTGAATTTTTCTAATGATTCTCTAGCTTCTGGAACTACTTTTTTGTTTGTATTTGTCATTATAATTCACCTCCGAATTTAATCTTGAAAAACATATAAATGTATTTTCAATATATATAATTCCACGAGATAAATTTTTTAAACAAGAAATTTTTGGAAATTTATTTAAGCTTCTGGTTCAACTATACCGTAGTTCTTTCCGTCTTTTAATTTAAAGATAACATTTACTTTATTTGTATCAACATTTATAAATGTTAAGAATTGACTTGTTGGTCTTTCTTGTAATTTTAAAATTGCATCTTCTGGGCTCATTGGTTTTACTTCATAGTACATAGTTTTAACAATTTCATTTTCAACTGCATGTGAAGTAACAGAACCATCTATAGCAATTTGTTTTATTGAAGCATCTTTTTGCATTTTTTCTTTTTTAGTTTTTGCTTTTCTAATTTGTCCTTCTAAAATATCAATATCTTTATCTATTGATGCATAAAGATCTCTATCTTCTGTAACAGCTTTGTATACATCACTTTTAACTGATACATACATTTCAGCAATTTGTGCTGTTTTTTCTAATTTGATAGTAACATTTACCTCCATGTTTTCTAAATCTTCTGCAAAATATTTTTCTATTCTTTCTACTTTTTTAGCAACATAGTCTTTAATAGCTTCTGTAGCTTGTAAATCTTTTCCTGTAATTGTAATATTCATAAAAACTCACTCCTATCATTTTAATTTCATTTCATTTTGCAACTTCATTATACATTTTACTACTAGAAAAATCAAGTAAATTTTTTGTGTCCTAAAATAGCTTTTCTAGTTTGTATTCTTTTTCTAATTTTTCATTCAAATAAATATTACTTATAAGCTCAAGCTCTTTGATACATTCATTAGACAAAGTAAAGCCAAAAATCTTTTTAGGATCTGCTATCATAATATATTTTATAGCATTTTTAGTAGGCTCCTTCATCTCAATTGCGCCTGTATCTTGCTTAGCGCAATTAACACATTTAAAGCCATTATCTTTTATACTAAAATGTGTTATATTTTCTTCGGTTTTACAACATACACAATTTTTTATATTTGGTGCAAAACCTAAAATTTTAAGTAATCTAAGTTTAAAAACTGATGTTATCATATCTAAAGACTTATCTGTTTCAGAAATCGCATATAATGTATTTAAAAATAATTTTAATGTGTTATATGAATTTTGATTTTCTGTTGTAACATCATTTATAATTTTAGTAATATATGATGCATAAGTTAATTTATCTAAATCAGTTCTAATATTGTAAAACATTTCAATTGTTTCACAAGAATTTATTTTATATGTATCTGAGCCTTTAAAAAGCTGATAATCTCCAAAGCATAAAAATTGAGTGCCGCTGAGCAAGAGGCTTTTAGACCTTCTTGCTCCTCTAGCACTACATGAAATTTTTCCTAAATTTGGCGTAAGTAAAGTAACCATTTTATCGTAATCGCCCATATTATTTTCTGCAATTATTACTCCACTAACTTTTAATTGTTTCATCCAAAACTACCTTCATTTTTTCTTCTATATTTTTTACTTCCTTAAATTCTAGATATGTTTTTATATCTCCTGTTTCCTTAAATGTATTCCATGCTAACTGTTTAATCATATAAATCATCTCCTTTAAGGTTTATCTTTTGTAAAATTTAGAAGATTTATACTGGAATTATTTTAATTTAAATTTATTTACTATATTATCTTTTTCTTGCCAATCTTCTTTAACTTTAACCCATACTTTTAGGTTAACTTTTGTTCCAAGCATATTTTCAGCATCTTGTCTTGCATAAGTAGAAATTTTCTTTAGCATTGTCCCACCTTTTCCAATTATTATTCCTTTGTGAGACTCTCTTAAACAATAAATCGTTGCTTCAATATCATAAATATCTTCGCCTTTTGAAGTTTGTCTAAAAGCAAATTTTTCTACTTCAACATATATGCCATGCGGAACTTCTTCGTTTAAAAATTTTAAAGCTTTTTCTCTAATAAGCTCTTCTACCAATTGTCTAGAGGTTTGATCTGTATATTCATCTTCCTCATAATATTTTGGCCCAACTGGTAATATTTTTTCAATTTCAGAAATTAGCTCTTCTGTTCCTTTAGCTTTATAAGCTGAAATTGGAACTACTGCCGTAAAATTATATTCTTTACTATATAATGCAATAACCTTTGCAAGTTCTTCTTTTTTTATTAAATCAATTTTGTTGATAACTAATATACAAGGCTTTCCTGCTTCTTTAATTTTTTCTAAAATTCTGGTATCGCCTCTACCTATTTCAGTAGATGTAGCATCTATTAAAAACAATATGCAATCTACTTCGGTAATCATAGAAAATGCTGTTTCTATCATAGTTTCACCTAGCTTATTTTTAGGCTTGTGAATACCAGGAGTATCTGTAATTATTATTTGATGATTTTCATTAGTTATTATTGCTTTTATTGCTGTTCTTGTTGTTTGAGTCTTGTTAGTAGTTATTGCGATTTTCTCTTTTGCTAAAGCATTTAGCAAAGTTGATTTTCCAACATTAGTTCTTCCAACAAGGCTTACAAAACCTGACTTAAATTCTTTATTCATTTTACTTCCTTTATTCAAAAACTATTTCTGCATCTATTGGAACAATATTTATAAATGTGTTTCCATCATTAACTTCGATTTCTGTGCCATCATGATATAAATATTTTGTTTGAGAAGTTCTAGTATCTTTTTTGCATAATATTGGAGATGCTTTACCATTAGTAATATAGTAACCATTTGCTTGACCAACATTATTTAAAGTTTGTCTACCTTTATCTTCTCCATCATCTAAAGTATAGTTATATACTAAACTTATTATAATATTTTTTGTTGTAATATCTTCTCCAGTTGATTCATCTTTTTGAAGTTTACCTTTTGAATATCTAGTATATCTTCCAGTTTCACTATCATAAACATATTTTACTTTATGATTTGAAGCATAAGGAATTGTAATTGTATTTGCTACAGTTTCACTTTCAAGATTAACTTCTTTTTCAACATAATTTAAAACACTATCTTCTGTTGATGTAAGTTCAAAACCTTTTTGCTTTGCTATTTGTTTTAAACTACCAATACTTGTATAAGCATTATGTGGTGCTTTTTTATGAGACTCTCTCCAGAAAAGTGATGTAGCAGTTCTTGCTTTTCCTGTATCATAATCTTGTCCATTTATGTCATCCATTTTAAAGGTTTTTATATCACTTTGTGCTTGAGGACTTTGTCCTAAATGGCTACAAATAGCATCGTTTTCATTCATATAATCTATGTAATAGTGTCTAACACTACGAACTGGTCCTACAACCAAATCATCACTAACGCCTTTAAATACTGGCATAAGTCTTGTTTCTAGACCTTCAACAATAATTTCATATACAACATAAGCAGAATTTATTCCAGATTGAGGTTGTGCATTAACATTATTATCTACCATAAGTGCAATAGGTCTATCATTTCCTGAATATATTTTTATATCTTTTTTAGTTTCTGTTACAGCTTCTTTTTCATTATTTTCAACTTTTCCACTTTGATTTGAATTAGAAACTTCTCCAGAAGTTTCTACAGAATTTGTTTTAAAAATAAACACTCCTGTACAAATTGCTACTATAATAACTACGATAGCAATTCCAATAATTACTTTCTTATCCATAATTCCTCCTATACTTGCTATTTTATTAACGCAAGTATTTTATCTAAATATATTATTAATCCCATACAAATTGCATTTATTGCTGAGATTAATACTGCACCAGCAGCCACATCCTTAGCAATTTTTGCTTTTTTGTTATACTCTTCCGTTATTAAATCTATAACGGTTTCAACAGCTGTATTAATCATTTCCGCAAAAATCACAAACATTATAGTAAATATTATTACTATCCACTCTATTTTAGAGATTTCTAAAAAGGCTCCCAAAAAAATTGCTAAAACTGCAAAACATAATTGAATAATTATATTTCTTTGAGTTTTCATTCCATATACTATACCAGATATAGCATATTTAAACGATTTTACAAAATTTTCTGTTTGCCATTTTCTTTTTTCCATATTATTCCCTCGTAATATCTAATAACTTAAGAACTTTCTCTTCTTTTTCTCTCATTTGTACTCTGTCTTCTTCTTCTATATGGTCTTCCCCCATTAAATGATAAAAACCATGAACTACCATATAAGCAAGCTCTCTTTCGAAGCTATGTCCATAATCTTCAGCTTGTTCTTTAACTCTTTCAATAGAAATAATTATATCTCCAAGTGCTTCTTCAAATAGAGCTTCTTCTTTTCTAAAATGTTCAATCTCATTTTTTTCAAACATTGGAAAAGAAAGTACATCAGTTTCTTTGTCTATTTGTCTATATTCTTTATTTATTCTTCTGATATTATTAGGAGTTGTTAGAGTAATAGAAATATATAATTTTGATTTTAATAACTTTTCTACTTCAAAACATTTTTCCACAACTCTTTTTATTAACTCTGCATATGTATTATTTTCTTCAATATCTAAAAATTCTATTTCTGTAAAATTTTCCATTTATTTCTTTATATATCTTCCTTCTAATGATTTGCAAGTATTTGGCATAGCACGCATCTCGCCGAATTCAACTAATTTGCCTCTATAAAACTTACGAATTGGCTCCCATTTTGCTTCGCCATTATTTAATTCATATAGTTCTCTTTTAAGTGATAAAATTTCTTTTTCTTCTGAAGAATTAGATTTACTATAAGCACCCCAGAATTTTTTATATGCTTCTCTTTCTTCTGGCTTGTCCCAATATACCTTAGTTGAAAGAAGTTTAACATTGTAATCTTCAACTAATTTCAAAAGCATTCTATAAGCTTCTTCTCTTTTTCTCTCTGTTTTTACATTTATAATTAAATTTCTTGTATCTCTTAAAAGTTTTTCATAGCATTGCTCTGCTGCTACAAGTGGTAAACTATGTGTAAATAGAGAACGACTTAAGCCAAGTAAAATCATATTTTTTTCTAAGAATTCTTTTTCATCTAATTTACCAACTGTATATTTATCGAATTCTTCATATTCTTGAATAATTTTTGAATAGCTATTATTTTTATCTATTTCAATTTTTATTGGTAAAACATTTTTTATGTATTCTTCTAATGTTGAAAAAATATTTTTGTATATCTCAACATTTTCAGTTCTTTTAGCTTTTTGACCATCTGCTAATTTTACAGAATAGTTTTTTAATATACCTTTATATAAACCATCTATTTTTTCTATGTATAGACTTTTATATCTTTCAACATTTTTTTCTTTACCAGAATTAATAAGCCCTTCATAATCTAACTCTAATAAGAATTTTTGCTTTCTATATTTATATTCTAAATATTCGTTATCTTTTAGGCTAACAATAGTGTAATATGTAGATAAAGCATTTTTTTCAAAAGTTGTTGCACTACCATTTTTTACTTTTTTATAAACAGAATCCATAATAAATTTATCAATAGATTCTAAGTATAGTGCATAACTTTCTTCATAACGTTGTGCTAAAGCTTCTTTTTTATCAATTTCTCCATTTTTTTCTGCTTCTTTATATAATTCGTAACTTTTAAGTGTGCTATTTCTTTTAATTGTTATCATTACACCATTTAATCCAATTTTTGTTGGAATAAGCAATTTGGTTAAAGTATTTGACAATTTGTTAAAAAACGTTGTCTCTGCTGGCAATACTTTTAAACTTCTCTCCTCCATAAATTCCACACCCTCTCTATTATAAAACTTCTTTTGTACCGATTTTTTCATACATAATATAAATGAGTTTTACATAAACCTCCTGTCCTTCAACATTTACTTCTACATTTTTCTCAACATTATCAGCGTTTTCAAGACCAAGTTCTTCATTTAGTTTTTGCTCTAACTCTAATTTAATTTTATCTGTAAGTTCCGGCACTGTATATTCTTTCTGCTCTAAATTTTTCTCTAAATACGTTATTTTTGATACTTCAATTGGCAAATAATAATTAGAAAAAAACTTTAATTTTTTAGTTGTCTTTATTGTATCATATTTTTCAAATTTTGAAAGCCTTTTATTGAAATTTATTTTAAATTTATGAAATTTTATTTCTAGATTTTTTTCCTCATTTCCAGTTTTTGTTTCAATTTGTTGCACCAGATTTTGTTTTTCTTCTTTTTCAGCATATTTTTTTACTTCTATATCAGCCATTGCATGCACCTGTCTTATCCCAGTATATTTTCCTTCCATAACTCCTTCTACTAGAAGATCTCCTTTTTTTACTTTATCTCCAACTGCTACTCTCGCTGTTCCTTGCTTCACAATTAGTTTTGAAATTTCTCCATCTTTATCGGCTACAATATTGCAAACTTCATTTACATCTATTACTTCAGGTGATTTATCGGCCTCGTTTATATTTACAATTAAGTTAGTTCCTTTAATGTCTATTCCAATCCATGATATATCTTCTCTTTGCATACGAATTTTATTTATTGCTTTGTCTAAATTAAATTCACTCTTTCTTTTGCCAATTTCAATTCCACTTTCTGCAAGTAAAGTTTTTATTTCTTCCTCATTAATATTGTTTCCACCTACTATATCAATATTCCAGATAAATCGTGTCAAAACAAAAATAAAAATTGCAATAACCAATATTGCAATTGCTAAAATTTTTCTTTTTCTATATTTATGTATTAAAATTGGTAGTCCCTTTTTATTAGAAATTTTTACCTTGCATTTTGTAGCTCTTGCAATTTTCTTTATCTTTTTAAAATCTTTAACACTAATTTTAACTCTAAAAAACGAACTATTTTCTCTTTGTAAATCCCATAGAAATATAGCATTCGAAAAACAGCTATTTATAAATCGTTCTGTAAAAAATCCTTCTACTGTAATATTTACAAAACCAGTAAAATACATATATAAATTTCTAATGTTCAAAGTACAAACTCCTCCTATTGTTTACTCTCGAAGTCAATATTTTCAATTTTTCCTGTAACTAAAATATCATCTTCTGTCATTTGATTTAATTTTAAATTAAAGCCATTTATATTTATTACTCCTATATGTGTATTTATTCTTGCAAAAAAATCTTCATATTCTAAAATGCCTTTAAAATTCTCTATTAAAATTTCTTCAAATCCAGTAATAGTGATTTTAGGTGTTTTACTCCAAACCTCTTCTGGAATATCAAAAATATCATTTATTTTTCTCATAAAAAAACTCCCTTTCTTTAAGATTTATATTCAAAAGAAAGGGGTTTTATTATTATAAATTTAATATTTCTTCATCTTTTTGAAGCTCTGGCGTTAAATAAGAAATGACATTTTGCTTTTCTTTAGTAGCTTTAGAAACAGCTAGTTTAGCAATTTCTTTATTGCCTCTTAATCTTAAACTTGCATATTTTATAATAAGTGGTTTATTAGTAACGGCTGTTCTAACAACATCTTCATCATCTCTTAGACGTTCACTGGCATAATATAAAATTTGTCCATCATGCTCTACTGCAGTTAGCATAACTTCCTTATCATCTCTTAAACGCTCACTGGCATAACAACCTGTCCAACCAGCTTGAGTTACCGCAGCAATTAGTACATCTTTATCATTTTTTAAATTATTGCTTGCAAATTCCAAAGCTCCACCATCTACTTTAACAGCTGTTAACAAAACTTCTTTATTATCTCTTATTTCATCATTTGCCCACTCAATTAAAAGTGGCATTGTCTTTACTCGCTCTTTAAAAAATTCTAAATCATTGCTTTTTTCTTGTGCTTCTATTACTTCTTTAGGTATTGGCATTTTGTTAAATTTCCTCCTCAAACTATTATACCGAATATTTTGGAGTTTGAACTTCTATTAAATTTCTTTTATTCCTAACTCTTTTTTCTCTTCATCATAGTAAACTTGAATTAATGAACCTGGTTTGATTTCATTTGCAATAATTTTTCTACTTACCAAAGTTTCTATTTCACTTTGAATTGTTCTTTTAAGTGGTCTTGCACCAAAATTAATATCATATCCAATTTCTATTATATAATTAATTGCATCTGATGAAACACTTAAATCAAAACCTTGAAGTGAAAGTCTATTACGTAAATCTGCAAGCATAAGTTCAACAATTCCGTAAACTTGTTTTTTATCTAGC
Organism: Clostridia bacterium; assembly: GCA_017625465.1. Lineage (GTDB taxonomy): Bacteria > Bacillota > Clostridia > TANB77 > CAG-508 > Scatovivens. The sequence goes on from JAGAKS010000001.1 coordinate 112,555, forward strand.
GCTTTGAAATAAACAATATCATCTAATCTGTTTAAAAATTCTGGTCTAAAATGATTTTTTAAAGCCAAATCAATTTGCTCTTTTGCTTCATCTGTAATTTTTTTATGTTTTTCAATACTTTCTAGTATAACATGTGCGCCTAAATTTGATGTTAAAATTATGATACTGTTTTTAAAATCTACAGTTCTTCCTTTGCTATCTGTAACTCTACCATCATCTAATATTTGTAAGAAAATATTAAATACATCTGGATGAGCTTTTTCAACTTCATCAAAAAGAATAACTGAATATGGCTTTCTTCTAACTGCTTCTGTAAGTTGTCCACCTTCTTCGTAGCCTACATATCCCGGAGGTGCACCTATAAGTCTTGTAACACTGAATTTTTCCATATATTCAGACATATCAAATCTTATCATATTTTTTTCATCATCAAATAAGTTTTTAGCAAGTGTTTTAGCAAGTTCTGTCTTACCAACACCAGTAGGTCCTAAAAATAGGAAAGAACCTATTGGTCTATTTGGATTTGCTATACCTGCTCTTGAACGAAGAATAGCTTCGCTAACTTTTTTTACTGCTTCATCTTGTCCTACAACATTTTTATGAAGTGTATCTTCAAGTTCTAGTAATTTCTTTCTTTCACCTTCAACAAGTTTTGTAACAGGAATACCTGTCCATTTTGCTACAACTTGTGAAATTTCTTCTGCCGTAACTTTATTTCTAAGTAATCTATTTTTACCTTGGCTTTTTTCAACTGCTTTTTCTTCTTGTGCTAATACTTGTTGCAATTGTGGAAGTGTAGAATATTTAAGTTCAGCAGCTTTATTAAGGTCATAAACTCTTTCTGCTTGTGCAATTTGTGCATTTACTTCATCTATTTTTGTCTTTAATTTTTGCACTTTTAAAATAGCTTTCTTTTCTTCTTCCCATTTTAGTTTCATTTCTTTGAATTTATCTCTAAGAATGCTTAATTCTTTTTGTACTTTTTCTAATCTCTCTTTTGATTTTTCATCTTCTTCTCTAGCTAAAGCTGCTTCTTCTATTTCATGTTGCATAATTTTTCTAGAAATTTCATCAACTTCTGTTGGCATAGATTCCATCTCTGTTCTAATCATAGCACAAGCTTCATCTATTAAATCTATTGCTTTATCTGGCAAATATCTATCTGTAATATATCTATCTGAAAGTGTTGCAGCTTGAATTAAAGCTTGATCTTGGATTTTAACACCGTGGAAAATTTCAAATTTTTCTTGAATACCACGAAGTATTGTAATTGTATCTTCAACAGTAGGTTCTTCTACTAATACTGATTGAAAACGTCTAGCTAATGCTGGATCTTTTTCTATATATTCTCTATATTCATCAAGAGTAGTAGCACCCATACAGTGCAATTCCCCTCTTGCAAGCTTTGGTTTAAGCAAATTACTTGCATCCATTGCTCCATCAGTTTTTCCTGCACCTACTAATTGATGTACCTCATCTATAAATAAAAGTATATTACCATCTGCGGCTTCTATTTCATCTAAAATACTTTTTAATCTTTCTTCAAACTCTCCTCTATATTTAGCACCTGCAATAAGCAAACCTAAATCTAAAGAATATATCGTTTTTCCTTTTAAACTTGTAGGAACATCTCCTCTAACAATTCTTTGTGCTAAACCTTCGACAATAGCAGTTTTACCTACACCAGGTTCACCAATAAGACAAGGATTATTCTTAGTTTTACGAGTTAAAATTCTCATAACATTTCTAATTTCATCATCTCTACCAATTACTGGGTCTAGTCTGTTTTGTCTAGCTAAAGCTGTAACATCTTTACCAAATTTATTTAAAACATCATAGCTATTTTCAGGAGTATCAGAACTTACTTTTACATTTCCTCTAACTTCTTTCAAAGCTAATAAGAAAGAATTTTTTGAAATTCTAAAAATTTTAAAAATCTTTGTTAAATTAGGACTTGATTTATCTATTAATGCAAGCATAATATGTTCAACAGAAACAAATTCATCCTTCATACTTGCCGCTTGTTTTTCGGCATAGTTAAGAATTTCATCTGTAGTTTCTGAAAAACGCATTGCAATTGCACCTGTAACTTTTGGTTCTTTATCAATTTGTTCTTGAACCAAAACTTTCATATTATCAATATTTACATTCATGTGTGAAGTTAATAATTGATAAATTAAATTTTGTTGATTTTCAATCATTGATAAAAATAAATGAAAATCTGTAATTTCTGCATTTTGATTTTGCACTGCTATATTACTAGCATTTGCAATTACATCTTTTGATTTTTCAGTAAATTTCTGTATATTCATCATTTGTCCTCCTATATTTTAAACATTTATGTGAGAAATATATATAAATGCTAAAGATACTATATATTGTACCATTGATGACCATGCTACAATATTATATACCTTTGTTTTAGTTTTCTTTTCTGCTTTTTTAATAAACTCTTGCCAAATTAAAAGTGTACAAATTAAGCAAGCAAATTCCAAGAAAATGCAAGTTCTGTTTGTAGAAACAAATATTGTTGGTGAAAATCCCATAACAAGTCTTGTAACTAATCCACATCCAAATACATAAAATGCCATATTGTTTTTTACTTTTTTAAATATTAAAAGTAATGATATAAATATACAAACAATAACAGCAATTGAGATTAAGAATTCCACATAACTTCCCAAATATGTGTAATTTGTAGAATTAAGTATGTTTGTTTCTTTAACAAAAGCTTCTCTAATCCATGTAATTGTAACAGAAAGATTTTCGGTTATAGGGCTTGCAAATCCTAATACTATTGCACTTGTAAATGGAACTGCTGAAATACCTCTAATTAACCTATCTTTATAATTTGTCCAGACAAAAATTAATATCATAAGAGTAAATATTGCAAAAGTTAAAGAATATTTTACTAGCATTTCTCCCATTGTTGTTGTAACACCTAATACCATTTTTTCTATAAATGTCATATCTGCAAACTCTGGGAAATACGTAACAATTTCTTCACTTTTTCTAATTGCATTTCCTGGTGTTGTTAATATAAATATCAAACTTACAATTGTAATAATAGTTTGTAAATACATAAACGGACTAACTTTTCTTTTATCTCTAATTGTAAGGATTATTGTAAATAAAAGATAAGTTACAAGCAATATAATGCACATTTGCTCTTGATTGCATGCATACAAGGTTGCTAAAACAAATAAAATTCCTTGAAATATTTTAATTTTTTCTTTATCATAAGCTTTTCTTATTGATATTAAAGAATAAAGCCCAAAAGCAAGTGGCCAAATATAATTTACTGTGGTGGCTGCCCAACCAGCACTTGACATTCTTTCAATTGGATATAATAATACTAGCCAAAGTACCATCATAATTAATTCTTTTTTATTTTCTTTTTTTACAAACAATCTTGAAATTGAATAACCAATTAAAGTCATACAAATTATAGTTCCAAAAGTCCATATATATTTTGAAAATCTAAAAATAAAACCAAGTGTTGCTTCTATTATAACTCTTGAAGTCCAAGCTTTATATCTTGAAAATACAAAGCTAAGAATTGGAACACCTGTAATGGATTCTATATAAAATGCATCATCATATCTAATTGGTTTTATAGTAATAAATAGAATAAATTGTAGAATAAATAAAATTGCAATTCCTCTATAATTACCTTCAAACAAATCTTTAATTTTCTTTTTTACACTATCTATAAATTTCATATTTTAATACCCCATTTGTTATTGTCCATAATTAAATAAAATTCCTGTATCAAATAATATATTTTCATCATCACTTTGATACTCTATAAAGATTTGGTATAGTCCTTTTTTTAGTCCTATAGCTAATCCTTTTGCATACATACCAGCACGTCTACAATCATACTGTCCATCTATAGAAAAGAATTCATCTACTATTGTCATTTCTGTATTTAGAACTTTGTATTTTTGCGTTTCTTCATTTCTAATAACAAATCTATTATCAAAATATCCTAGATTTTGTCCTTTTTTATATGCCCAGCCAGTTATTTCAACGTATTTTCTACTAGTTGAAATACTGTCTATTCTGTATTCTACTTTACCATCATTTTTAGTAATAGCATCTTTTGGTATTGTATAATTTGGCATAAATCCAAAATTAAGAAATACAATTAGTAAAACAATCAAAATAATTAGTAATCCAACTATAACTATTCTTTTAAAGTATTTTTCTTCTAGTTCTGCATCAATTATTTTATCTAAAACTTTCATAGTTTATCCCCTTTTATAATTTTACTCGTTTATTCTATCATATTTTTTCAAAATACTCAATATAATAGTATCAATAATTTTACGGAGGTTTTTTATGAATAGTAAAATGAAGAAAATATTATATATTTCTATTGTTATCTTATCAATTTTGATGCTGTTTTCTCTATCTACTTTTGCTAAAACCAATGATGAAAAATACGCTTGGGGTTTTAGTCGTGGCAAAGATCACGAACAACCTAATTTAGACAGTAAACCCTTAAAAGTTTTAGAAAAATATGGTGGAATAGCCATGGGTAGTAAAGACAGCAAAAAAATTTATCTTACTTTTGATGCTGGATATGAAGCTGGTTTTACTGAAAACATTTTAGATATTTTAAAGAAAAACAATGTACCAGCTACATTTTTCATAACTGCACATTATCTAAATACTGCTGAAGATTTAGTTATGCGAATGGTAAAAGAAGGTCATGCAGTTGGAAATCATACAGTAAACCATAAAGATATAACTTCTCTTTCAGAAGAAGATTTGAAGAAAGAAATTATGGATTTGCACATAGCGGTTCAAGAAAAAACAGGTTATGAAATGAAATATTTTAGACCTCCTAAGGGTGAATTTAATGATAGTTCAATAAGTTTTGCAAAAAATTTAGGATACACCTCAGTACTTTGGTCAAATGCTTATGATGACTGGAATACATCAAATCAAGGTAGAGCTGAATATGGTAAGAAAAAACTTTTAGATAATCTTCATAATGGCGCTGTAATATTAGTACATTCTACTTCAAAAGATAATTTAGTTTTGTTAGAAGACTTTATAAAAGAAGCAAGAAGCATGGGATATAGTTTTGAAAGTCTAGATAATTTTGAATAATATATAAGACCTCAATAATTTTGAGGTCTTAAAACTTTTATTTGTTTTCATTATCAATTTTATCTCTAATAATATACTTTGGTCTATTTTTTATTTCCATATACATCTTAGAAATATATTCGCTAAGTATGCCTATACATAATAATTGTATTGCGCCCATAAATAGAACAGATACAATAGTTGATGCATAACCAGGTACATCTTTTCCCATAATTAAAGTTTGAATAACTATGGTAAATGCAAAGATTGTTGAAACTATAAATACAAACATTCCTATAAATGTAGCAATTTTAAGTGGTGCAGTAGTAAAAGATGTTATTCCTTCCATAGCATACCTCCATAAAGAAGAAAAACTCCATTTTGTTTTACCAGCTGCTCTTTTTACATTTTCTATTTCAATATATTTACATTTAAAACCAACCCAATTAAATATACCTTTTGAAAATCTATTATATTCATTTAATGAAAGAATAGCATCTACTACATTTCTTTTCATCATTCTAAAATCTTGTGAGCCTTCTTCAAGCTTTACTTCCATAAATTTATTTATCAATTTATAGAACATTCTAGCACAAAAGCTTTTAATTATAGGTTCACCTTTTCTATTTTTTCTTCTGGTTGTAACTGTGTCATAACCTTCTTCAATGTATTTTAGCATTTCTAAAATCATTTCTGGCGGATGTTGCATATCTGCATCCATAACAACTGTTAGTTCTCCAGTGCTGTTACTAAGTCCAGCATGAATTCCAGCCTCTTTACCAAAATTTCTAGAAAAACTAATAATTTTAATTTTACTATTTTTTTCTCTTAAAGCTTTCATTTTAGAAAATGTCTCATCTTGACTACCATCATCTACAAATATAACTTCATAATCATATTTATCTGAAATTTTTGCAGTTATTTCCATAAGTTTATTATAGAAAATTTCGATAACAGTCTCTTCATTATAACAAGGCACTACAATAGATAATTTTTCCATTTTACTCTCCCTAATTTGCTGCTACTTTTTTCTTATCTTTTGAGTTTAACTTCATAATATTTTTAAGCAAACCTTTTTTCTTTGGCTTGTCTGCTTTTTTCTTAGTTTTTTTACTAAGCTTTTCATCTATTTTCTTTAAGTTAAGTTCTTCATAATCATCATTATCAATATTTTCAAAAATAGATTCTTCTTCAAAAGGAATATCCTCATCTTCATAAGGCATATCTTCATTTAGCTCTGCTTCTGTTGGTGTATCTAATTCTTCAAGTAAATCTACATTAGACAATTTTTCTTCTTCCTCTAATACTATGTTATCTAAATCATCTAACTCAGCAATTTGCTTATCTATATCTTTGTACTTTTCTCCAAAAATATCTTGTTCTGTTTCTACTTCAATTTCATCAAATAAATCATCAAGAGATATTTCTTCTTGTGTAGCAGAAACTTCTTTTGATATAGCTACTTCTTCAAGCTTAGCATCTTCGTTAACTGTAACTGCTGAAATAATATTTTCTTTTGAAGATTTTTTTCTTGTATATCTTTTAATTTTTTTAGCCTTTTTCTTTTTTGGTGCTTCTTTTTCTTCTACTTGTAGTTCTTCAAATGCTTCCTCAACTATTGGCTTAGCTGACTCTTCAATTACTTCTGCTTGCTCTGGTTCTTCAATTGCCACTTCTTCAATGTTTGGAAGTACAGGTGCTTCTTCTGAGATTGAGTCTACTATATTTTCTTCTACTTTTTGAACTGGAATTTCCTCGTTTTCATTTTCTTCTAAATCATCTTGTTCTTTTGGTACTTCAAATTCATCAAGTGTTTTTCCAAATACTTCAACTACATTTTTATAAAATACTGTATAAATATTTTTTATACCTTCTATTCTCCAATAGTTTGTATTCATAATTGTTGCAGTTGATAAATTGATTTTGTTCTTTTCTTTTTTGAATTTTTCATCATTTTCTTCAATGCTAAGCAAGTATGATTTATTATATAATTCTTTATAAGCTTTTTTAGTAGATTTATTAGTAATTTCTCTAATTAACAAAGCATATAAATTATCGATTTGAACAATATCTGTATTAAAGTTTTCACAAGCTTCTAGCATTAAATTTCTATGCATTCTTTTACCATGTATAACCATTATTCTTTCATAGTCTAAAAATTGAACTAAATACTCTTTTTCTGCATTTAAGAAATCAATTTTTACATTTATATTTCTAATAGTTTTATCATGCAATTCTATGCTAACAGCACCTTCTAAAAGCTCTTTAATTAATTTATTAGTTTTATTATATGCATCAACATATATTTCAATAAATCTTTTTTGTATATCAAAAGATACTTTGACAGCATTTCTAACTACTGCATTATTAAATGGAATTTTCTCATCTTTTCCGTTATCTAGCATTGTATCTATAAGTTCTTCTTGTTTTTCAATAGCAGAAAATTCTTTAGCGGTCTCTATGTATTCTTCTGGAATATTTTCAATATTTTGCTTTGTCATTTCAAAAATAGAATTATATTCTGCTTCAGCTTCTCTTCTAGCTTTTTTGCTTTTTGATAAAGCTGATTTTTTTTCATTATAATTTCTAACACTTTCAACAAATTTTTCTCTTAAAGTAATTAACGAATTTTGAGTTTTTGCAATGTCTGCTTCTATCTTTTCCATACATTTTTCAATGTCATCTGGCTTTTGCGAAATATCATTAAAGATTAAATCTCTATTATATTCATATTTTGCATTTTTCTTATATAATTTTTCTTCTTGAGATTGAATATCTTCAATAGCTTGTTCTGCAGCTTGAAATTCTTCTAAAGCAGCAAATTCTTCGTTATTAGCTTCTTGAAATTTATTAAATTTTTCAAACAATTCGCAATAATTTTTATAGTTTTGTACTAAATTATTAGGCTTTTTAAATCCAAATAAATTTTCAAAATATCTCTCTAAAACAATTGCGCTTCTTTCATACATAAGAAAATTCCTCCATAATTCGACCTACTTTAGCATATTATATATAAAAAACAAATAAAAGTCTATAATTTTTGAAGAAATTTTTTCTTTATTTTATCTGATGAATGTACATATTTATTTAATGTAATATTAACATTGGAATGTCCTAAAATTTCACTTAAAGATTTAGGATCCATTCCAACTTTTATACAGTTCGTTGCGAACGTATGTCGTAATATATGAAAATTATAATCTCTTAATCCTGCATCTTTTAATATTTTATTAAAAGTGTATTGATATCTTCTTGGTTCGATATATTTTTTATTTCCACTCAAGAAAAAATCTTGCTCTTTATTTTTATTCTTTTGAAATTTTAATATTTCATAAACTTTATCATTCATTGGGATCTTACGGATAGAATTAACGGATTTTGGACTATCAATTAGAATGGCGGTCTTGCTTTTAGCTAAATAGATTCTTTGTAGAGTTTTTGTAACTAAAATTCTTTTATTTCTTAAATCAATGTTTTCCCAAGTTAAGGCACATAATTCGCCTATTCTTAAACCAGTATATAAAGCTAAAACAATTCCTATATATCGATTATCATTATGTTTTAAACAAAATTCTTCTAACTTAATTTGCTCTCTTAAAGAAAGCACTTGCAAATCATAGATTTGTGGTTTAGGCATTGCAATTGGTTCTAAAAGAAATCTTATTTTATACTTTTCTTCTGCATAATTTAAAATCGATATAAAAACTGAAATTATGCCTTTGACTGTCTTTGGCGACAATCTTTCAGACAATTCTAAAATCATCTGATTAACATTAAAACGTATAAACTCTTCAATTGTGTACTTTTGAAACCTCTCACTTAAATAAGTATTTACCAGATACTTGTAATTATAATACGTGGACGTTTTTACAGTTAGCTTTTTATATATAAGCCAACTATTTGCCATGTCTTCAAAATAAATTCTTTTCTTTTGTACAAGTTTCTGTGTCATTAACATTATAAATACCCTCCTTTAAATTAATGTTAGAGGTTAATTATATAATGCAAATATAATTATGTCAACTTCGCTAATGCTGATTTTTCCTTTATTTCTAGGCTTTTTTCAATCTTTTTCAATCTTCAGTCTTTCAAATAGTTTCGAATTTCTTTCATCAAATAAGAAAATTTTGCCTCTTCTGCTTTTATTTGATAAGTATAGTAATCTATCAAATTACCAGAGGCAAAATTTAAATTCTCATAATATGCTTTTAACTTTTTCTTAGAGACTTCAATTTCTTGATACAAATCCATTTCTTTTTCTTCTTCAGATTTATCAACAATTTTCGTCTCTTTAATAAATTCTTCTCGCATAAAATCACCCTTTCTATTTTATACGAGAAGAACTTTAATTATTCTATAAACTTAAAAATTTTTCTATATTTTCCCATGCTGTATCTGTGTATATTTTTCGCTCTGCTGAAAATGGAATAATAGTGCTAAATGAAATGCCTAAGTATTTCTTAATTTCATCTACTGCTGCTTGAACCTTAGTAACCGCAATTTTATCTGCTTTATTTGTAACTACCATAAATGGTAAATTAGAGCTTGCAATAAATTTGTACATAAGCAAGTCATCTTCTGTTGGTTTATGTCTTATGTCTAAAACAAGAACAATAAGAGCAATATTTTCTCTAGTCGCTAAATATTCTTCTATAAATCTTCCTGATGTAACTTTTTCTTCTTTAGACATTTTACTAAAACCATACCCTGGCAAATCTACTAAATAAAATTTTTCATCTATATTATAGAAATTTATTTGTCTTGTTTTTCCCGGTGTATTACTAGTTCGAGCTAAATTTTTTCTATTACACATTGTGTTTACAAAAGAAGATTTACCAACATTAGATTTTCCTACTAATACTACCTCAGGCAAATTCCCTTTCGGATATTGTTTTGGGCCTACTGCTGAAATTTCAAATTTTGCATTTTTTACTATCATTTTTACTCGGTCTCCTTATTTATTTTTTGGGAGAAATTACTTTCTTACCACCCATATATGGCCATAACACCTCTGGAATTTTTACACTTCCATCTTCTTGATAATTATTTTCAAGTACAGCAATTAATCCACGAGGGCTTGCAACTACTGTATTATTTAAAGTAGCCACTAAATAATTTCCTTTTTCACCCTTGGCACGAATAGATAATCTCCTTGCTTGAGCTGTTCCTAAAGTAGAGCAACTTCCAACTTCAAAATATTTTTGTTGACGTGGACTCCAAGCTTCAACATCACAAGATTTTACTTTTAAATCTGCTAAATCTCCACTACAACATTCTAAAGTTCTAACTGGAACATCTAAATTTCTAAAGAAATCTACAGTGATTTTCCACATTTTGTTATACCAATCCATTGCATCTTCTTCTTTGCAAAGAACTATCATTTCTTCTTTTTCAAATTGGTGTACTCTATACAAACCTCTTTCTTCTAATCCATGAGAACCAACTTCTTTTCTAAAACATGGAGAATATGAAGTCATACAAATAGGTAATTCTTCTTCTTTTACAATTTGACCTTTGAATTTTCCTATCATTGAATGTTCACTAGTACCAATTAAATATAAATCTTCTCCTTCGATTTTATACATCATAGCTTCTAATTCTTCAAAGCTCATAACACCATTTACAACATCAGATCTAATCATAAAAGGTGGTATGGCATAAGTAAAACCTTTATCAATCATAAAATCTCTAGCATAGGCAATCATAGCCTCATGAAGTCTTGCTACATCTCCTATTAGATAATAGAAGCCATTTCCAGAAGTTCTTCCAGCGCTTTCTTTATCTAAACCACTTAATTTTTCAATAATATCTGCATGATATGGAATTTCGTAACTTGGAACAACTGGCTCTCCAAATTTTTCATTTTCAACATTTTCGCTGTCATCTTTTCCTATTGGAACTGAAGCATCCATAATATTAGGTATTTTCATCATTCTTTCTTTTATTTGCTCTTTTAATTCGTTTTCTCTTCCTTCATTTGCTTCAAGTTTTGCATTTATTTCTGATACTTCAGCTTTAATTTTTTCAGCTTCTTCTTTTTTACCTTGTCCCATTAAATTTCCAATTTCTTTGCTCTTACTATTTCTTTGCATACGAAGGTCATCACACATAACTGTAAGTTCTCTGCTTTCTTTATCTAAAGCAATAACTTCATCTACTAAAATCAATTTATGGTCTTGAAATTTTTTCTTTATATTCTCTTTTACTAATTCTGGATTTTCTCTAATAATTTTTATATCTATCATAATATTTTTCCTCTCAATCTTTTTTATTATATATTATTTTGTAAAGTCTTTAGAAAGCTCTTCATATAGTTCAAAACGAAGTTTTTGACCTGTTAAATTATCTTTTCTTTCCTTTGGTACTTCTTCAAAAAACATTTTTTCTGGTCTTACCCAAACTTTACTATCTTGTCTTTCATATAATGGTCTATACACAACCATTCTTTCTTTAGTTTCCGAGTCTAATGCTACCTCTTGAATATAGTAATAGTTTCCTTTAAAGTGTCTGTAAACTTTACCAACTTGAATTTCCATATATTTACCTCCATTTTAATATTTTCATTATTTGCCTATAAAGCATAAAAAAACCCTTATGATGTTTTCATAAGGGCGAATTTTCGCGTTACCACCTTGATTTATATCTTATCTTATTGCTATAACCTGCAACGACTCGGTCTAGTTTTCTAGATAACTCTTAAGAATAGATTTCGTAAAAACTTTTATCTATTTTCAGCAACCATAGACTCTCTACAAAAAGTATTTTTACTACTTAGTTCTTAATCAAACGTTAAATAATATTATGCTAATATTATAACACAATTTAAAAATTTGTAAAGTATTTATTTTAGCACACAGCAAAGTTGCATTAATTAATTTTTGTTACTATTGCTTTTAAAGCTTTTTCACGCGGCAACACAATTACATGAGAACAACCTAAACATTTTAGTTTGAAATCTACTCCCACTCTTGTAATTTCCCATTCTTTTGAACCACAAGGATGTGCTTTTTTAGTTTTTACTATATCTCCAATTTGATAATTCATATTTATACTCTTTTCATTATACGTTCTTTTCCAAGTATTTTTAATATTTCATATAAGTCAGGTGTATTGCATCTTCCTGTAACTTTTACACGAATTACTGTACTTATATCTCCAACATGTCCTTTGTAAGCTTCTGGATTAGCTTTAAATTCTTTGACTTCTCTAGCATAACCAAAGGCTTCTGCTAAGTCTTTCATTTTATTAAACCAAGTCTCTTTGTCATCTTCTTCGTTATAATATTTATCAAAATATTCTTTTACAATGCTATTAATTTCTGCTTCGTCATTTATTTTTTGATATTCAAAATTTTCTGTTTTAGCAAATTTATCATCATACATATAGTAAATAGAATCTTTTACATCTGACCATTTTGCTATATCTTTTCTTGGTTTTACATTTCCTCTTTCAATACCTAAAACTTTAAGTGCATATTCTTTATCTTCTAGCATTTCTTTTAATTCTGCATCATAACTTTCTGCCCATTTATAGCTTTCGTTATAAACCTCTTCTGCTGAAAATTTAGAAATAACATTTTTAGATACATCAAGCATTTTAACCATATCAAATAATGCACCACTAACGCCCATTTTATTTAATTGTAAATCAAATTCTTCCATAGCTTTATCTGGATTTTGTTTTCTCCAAATTTCAAAATTTGAGTTAGCTATATTCATAAGATATTCTTTAACAGCTTGTTTTGGAATTCCCTCTTCTGTATAGTAAGAAACTGCTGCTTCTGGGTCTTTTCTTTTACTTAATTTTCTTTTTCCTTCTCCATCTACTTTCATCATAGGAGCAATATGTGCATATTTTGGTGCTTTAAAACCTAACATATAGAAAAGTTGTAAATGAAGTGGAACTGATGGAAGCCATTCATCTCCTCTTATAACATGTGTTGTGCCCATTAAATGGTCATCAACAGCATGAGCAAAATGATATGTTGGAAGTCCATCTGATTTAATAATAACAATGTCTTGGTCATTTTCTGGCATATCTACATTGCCTTTTATAACATCTCTATGCTTAATTTTTTTATCTGGATTTCCTGGTGATTTTAATCTTACAATATAGCTTTCACCATTTTTTATTTTATCAGCTGCCATATCTATTGGCATATTTCTACATTTTGTCCATTTACCATAGTAACCAGTTCTTTCTTTTGCTTTTTCTTGATCTTCTCTAATTGCATTTAAAGTTTCTGGTGTACAAAAGCATGGATAAGCCATTCCTTTTTCAATTAAACTCTTAGCATAAGCTTGATAAATATCTTTTCTTAAGCTTTGTTTATATGGTCCATATTCTCCAATATCTTTGCCATCTATAATTGTTTCATCTGGCATTAAATCATAATCTTTTAAAGCTTCAATAATTTGGTTTGCCCCATCTTCGATTTCTCTTTTTTGATCTGTATCTTCTATTCTTACAAAAAATACACCATTTGTTTGGTTTGCTAATTTTCTTGCAATCTCTGCTTGATATAAACCACCTATGTGAACGAACCCAGTAGGACTTGGAGCAAATCTTGTAACTATTGCTCCTTCTGGCAATTCTCTTGCTTTGTATTTTTCTTCATAATAAGATACATCTTTTGCATCTGGAAAAATTAAATTTGCTAATTCTTTACTATCCATCTCTTCTCCTCATTTCCGACTATAAATTATTGTTATCAATAATATCATACTTCTTTATTTTTTTCAACGAATCGTTTTATACTTCCATAATAATTGGTAAAATCATTGGATTACGTTTTGTTTCTCTATAAATATAATCTCTTAAATTGTCTTTAATAATAGATTTAAGAGTTGCCCAATCTGAAATTCCATTGTTTACACATTCATTAATTTTAAGAGCTATTAATGCTTTTACATCATCCATTAAATTTTCAGATTCACGCACATAAACGAAACCTCTTGAAATCATATCTGGTCCAGCAATTACTTCTCCAGTAGATGAATCCATTGTAAGAACAACAATTATTAAACCATCTTGTGATAAATGTTGTCTATCACGAAGTACAATATTTCCTACATCTCCAACACCTAAACCATCAACCATTACTTTACCAAAAGGAACTGTTGTAGTAAGTTTTGCTTCGTTCTCATTAAGCTCTAACACTCTACCGTTTGTCATTAAGAATATATCTTTTGAATCATACCCTAATTTTTTAGCAGTTTCTTTATGAGCAACAAGTTGTCTATATTCACCATGGACAGGGATAAAGAATTTTGGTTTTACAAGTGTAAGCATTAGTTTTTGTTCTTCTTGACAAGCATGTCCTGAAACGTGAATATCTGCTAAAGAACTATATATTACCTCACTACCAATTTGCATTAATTCATCTATAACTCTTGAAATATATTTTTCATTTCCTGGAATTGGGTTAGCAGAAATAATAACTAAATCATTTGCTGTTAAAGTTACTTTTTTGTGCTCACCATTTGCCATTCTAGTTAATGCAGACATTGGTTCACCTTGACTTCCTGTTGTAATAATAACAAGCTGTTCATCAGTATAATTTTTTATCATATCAATATCAATAAAGACATTTTTTGGTACATCTATATAACCAAGTTCAATAGCTGTTTCTATAACTTTAATCATACTTCTTCCACAAACAGCAATTTTTCTTTTATTTTTTACTGCTAAATCCACAATTTGTTGAATTCTGTGGACATTTGAAGCAAAAGTTGCAACTATAATTCTTTTTGTACAATTAAAGAATAGTTTTTCAAAAACTTCTCCAACAGAGCTCTCTGACATTGTAAAACCTTTTCTTTCAGCATTTGTACTATCGGAAAGTAAAGCTAAAACACCTTTATTTCCAAGTTCTGCAAGTCTTCCTAAGTTGTTTGGTTCTTCACCTATTGGTGTATAATCAATTTTAAAATCTCCTGTATGAACTACAGTACCAACTGGTGTGTGAATTGCTAAAGCTACTGAATCAGGAATACTATGGCAACTTCTAATAAATTCAACTCTCATTTTTCCAAGTACAATAGTTTTTCCTTGTTTTACAATATTTAGTTGTGTGCTTTCTTTTAAGTGATGCTCTTCTAATTTGTTTTCAATTAAACCAGCTGTTAATTTTGTAGCATATATTGGAACATTAATTTCTTTTAATAAATACGGTATAGAACCAATATGATCCTCATGTCCATGAGTTACTACTAAACCTCTAATTTTTTCTTTATTTTTTACCAAATAAGTAAAATCTGGTATAACTAAATCAATACCAAGCATTTCATCTTCTGGGAAAGCTACACCACAGTCTACAAGTACGATATCGTTTCCATACTCAAATACTGTAATATTTTTTCCAATTTCATGAAGACCACCTAATGGTATAATTTTTAAATTTTCTTTTTTAAATTGAAATTCTTCTTTTTTCTCAGCTTTTACAGCTAAACTTTTTGCTGGCATTTGCTTTGGCTTTCTTCTTTTTTTGCTTTTCATTTCTTTTGCAAAGCTGTTTTCTGCCATTATCTTAGCTTTTGTTTCTTTTTTGTTTTCCATAAAATCTCCTTTTCTATAATTTTACATACAAGAAAAGTGCCTTACATATTTTTGAAAACGCAAAAATATGTAAGAATGTTCATTCCTACTTAAACTACTATATTAAATTTTTTCCGATCTCTTTTTAATTTAATTTTCCGAACACTTTTTACTTATATATAAAAATCTCATTAATAACATAATTATTATACACGAAATTTACATAAATGTCAATGAGTACCATTAGAAGTATATAAAAAAAGAAGAACAAAATATTCTTCTTTTCTACATAAGTGTTGCTCCTATAATTCCTGCATCATTTTTAAAAGTTGCTGCAACTATTTTTGGTTTTATTCCCTCATTAAAGGTTGTTTTTGGAGCATTTATTTTATCAATCAACATTTGAAAAATTGGATTTTTCTCATAATATGAGAAACTTCCCCCAAGCACTACAATTTCTGGTTCGAAAATATCTATATAATTACAAATTCCAGTTTGCAAATAATCTAAAAAAGTTTCTAAATCTTGAATTACAGCTTCGTTATGCTTTTCAAAAACTTCCTCTTTTAAAATAACCTCTCTTAAGTATTCACCTGATATATCACTATCTATGTCTAATGTTTCTGTAACTTTCATTTTTAATGCCTTTATTGAAGCATAGGTTTCAAAACACCCTCTTTTTCCACAAGTACATAATCTACCGCCTTTATTTAAAATCATGTGTCCCATTTCAAAACCTGAGTATCTCTTTGGCTCAAGCAATTTGCCATTCATAAAAACTGCTCCACCAATTCCAGTTCCTAAGCATAAAAACACAGCATCACTATAATTTTTCATTGTACCATATACTTTTTCTGCCATTGCTGCGCATTTGGCATCATTTCTAATTATGATGGTATTATTAAATACTTTTTTTAATTCTCTGACTAAATCAAAATCTTTTACACCAAGATTTCCAGCTTTTACTATTTTCCCATTTGAGATAGTTCCAGGAGAAGCTATACCTATAATTTCTAAATCTTCCTCTTTTACATTATTTTCTTTGCATAATTCTTTAATCATTGAAACAATTTCTTTTACAATTGTTTCTTTAATATTTACTCTGTCTTCTCTTGTTAATATTTTATCTTTTGAAGCTATAATATTACTATCTTCTATTAAACCAACTCCTATATGACTTCCACCTAAATCTATACCTATTTTCATAAAATTCTCCTTTAATTAGTTAAGCAATCTTTCATATATACAAAAGAGCACTTTTTAAAAAGTGCTCTTAATTTGTTAAACTCCATAAGCATCAAATAAGAAGTTACCCATGTACATTTGAATACAAGGTACAAGAACTACTACAACGAAGAAGATTAATACGATACCAACCAATAGGTAAGATATCTCTGGTAAAACCTTCATAATCTTTTCCATAGTGTTGTCTATATCTTGATCCATATATTCCAATAATTTTGCAATCATTTCTGTTAAGTCTGTTTGCATACCAATTTTTAACATCTCAGTTGTCATAGCACTTGAAAGTTTTGCATTTTCAAAAGGCTCAATCCAAGATTGTCCAACGAAAATATTGTTTATTGATGTTTCTATCATAGATAGCATAACTGTATTTTTTATAACGTTTTTACTAACTTCTAAGGCATCTTGAATTCTCATACCATTTTGAAGATTTAATAAAACCGCTTTCATTAGTCTTGAAAAATCTAATAAGTATATAAGTTTTCCAAATACTGGCATTGTATATTTAAAGTAGTCAAAATTGTATCTACCACGCGGAGTATTTATATATGTAACAAAAGCAAATGCAATTGCTGCTACAACACCCGTAGGTATATACCAATACTGAATCAGTAAATCAACAAAATCTGCAAACCAAAGTGTTATTGCAGGTAATTGTGCATCTGTTCCTAATTGTTCGAATACTCCTTCTAGCATTGGAACACCAAATATAACCGCAACAAATAGCATAACTATAATACCAATAAACATAAATAAGTTTGGTAATAATATCTTTTTAAGCTTTTTATTCAAAGCATCTGTATCATCTAGGTATTTTACACCTTGTTGAAGTGAATTTTCCAAAGAACCTGAAAGCTCGCCTACTTTTATCATATTTATATATATGTATGGGAATACATTATCATAATATTCCATTGTAGTGTACATAAATTCACCAGATTCTACACCAGCTAAAACATCTTCCAAAATAGCTTTTAATTTTGGATTTTCGGTTGTTTCAATAACTGTAGATAGTGCATGAATATTATTAAAGTTAGCTTTTTTTAGTAAATAAAAGTTTTGTGAAAATACTCTTATATCTCTATATGTAATTTTTTCTGTTGAAACTAAAGCTTTATCTAACTTAGCAATTATAGATTGCTTCTCTTCCTTTTTTGCTTGTACTCTTGCTGTTGTTTCATATTTCGGCTTTTCAACTTTTTTAGTGTTGTTGTTATGTCTAGACTTAGGACTTCCCTTTGTAATTGACATAGTTTGAGAAACACTTATCGGTGTTAAGCCATTTCTTTTTAGTTTCCTCACACAACTTAATTTTGAAGCATCATCCATTTTAGACTTTATTATTTGTCCTTGTGGAGTAATTGCCTTATATATAAAAGTTGGCATCACTTACCTCCATTTTTATTTTATTACTGGACCTCCAGCACTTTTCTTAAGATTTAATTGCATTATTGTTCTATTTAAAGTTTCATAATTCTTTTCTTCAATTTGAGATTTTACTTGCTCTAAAGATAGTTTTCCAGAAACATATAAATTTGCTAGTGAATTTATTAATCCTATACTTCCTTTATCTAAATTTCCTTGAATAGCATCTTCAATCTCAGATACACTAAATTTATCTTTTCTAATACAAGCTGCAACTGTATTATCAACTACCATTATTTCAGGTACTAAAACTAGTGAATCATTAGTTGCTGATTTTAATAATCTTTGAGAAACAACTAGTTTTAAAAGTGATGATAATAAGTTTTTAACTGTAGCTTGATCTCTAACTTCATAGAAGTTAATAATTCTATCGATAGTCTCTGCACAAGACTTTGTATGTAATGTTCCTACAACTAAATGTCCTGATTCTGCCATATCAATAGCAGCTTCCATAGTAGTTTTGTCCCTAATCTCTCCTATTACTAGTATATCACAGTCTTCACGAAGAGCATTCTTTGAACCTTCACTAAAAGTTAAAGAATCTTTACCAGGACCAATTTCTTTTTGAACTATTATAGATTTTTTACTAGTATGTTTATACTCGACTGGGCTTTCAAGTGTAAGAATTTTTTTGTTTTGTCTTCTATTTACTTCATCTATTAAACAGTTTAAAGTTGTTGATTTACCAGAGTTTGTTTTACCAGTAACCAATATTAAACCTTGAGGTTGATATGTCATAGCTTTTACTATTTCTGGTAATCCTAAATCTTCATAATTTGGAAGTTCATTCTTGATAATACGCATTGTAAATACTGGAACATCATCTGCATAAGAACAGTTTACCCTCAAACGAATATCATCATATACAAGAGATGTATCTAGTTTTCTTTCTTCTTTGTACATTGTATCTTTCTCTACATTTCCACGAACAATGTAATCATATATATCATATAATTCTGATTCATCAAGTGGATCATCATCAGGTATTTCAACTAATGCTCTGTTTATTCTTAAAATTGGTTTTAACCCTCTCATTAAATGAATATCTGAAGCACCTCTTAAAATAGCTTCTTTTATAATACTTTCAATTAATAACATATTCTTTCCCTCACTTTTGCTTTTATCATTGGAATAAAACTAATTTTTTATTAACTTCTTCAAGTGTAACTTTTCCATCAACAACTTTTTGAAGTGCGTCCATAGCTAATGGTCTATAACCTTCTTTTAAAGCTTGTTCTCTAACTTTTAAACTTGATGCACCTTCAGAAATTAATTCTCTAATTGGTTCTGTAATTTCTAAAATTTCAAATGCTGCAATTCTGCTTAAGTAACCTGTATAGTTACATTCTTTACAGCCTTTTGTATCATAAGTGTATTTGTCTGTAAAATCAAATGTGTCTCCATATTTTTCAGCAAATTTGTTCATAATATTTTTTTCTTGTTGTGTAAATTTTCTCTTAACTGCACAATGTGGACAAATTCTTCTAATTAATCTTTGTGAAATTGCAGTAGCAAGTGTACTTGAAATATCATAATCTGAAATACCCATTTTACGAAGTCTTGTAATAACCTCAACTGCATTTATTGTATGTATTGTAGACAAAACATAATGTCCTGTTTGACCTGCTTGAAGAGCAATCTCGGCTGTTTCTAAATCACGAATCTCTCCTAAAAGGATAATATCAGGGTCTTGTCTTAATATTGTTCTTAATGATGATGCGAAAGTAGCTTTAGCATCAACTTCAATTTGGTTGATTCCAGAAACACGAATTTCAACTGGGTCTTCAACTGTTGTAACATTTATTTCTGGTTTATTTAAGTAATCTAAAACACTATACAAAGTTGTAGTTTTACCTTCACCAGTAGGTGCTGCAATAACTGTAATACTATTTCTTTTATCAAAGCTTTTTTTAAGAATACCTTCATCATTAGGGAAACCTAAATCAAAAATATTTCTAATTCCTGCATTCTTTTTAAGTAAACGCAAACAGAACTTTTCACCATTTATTGTTTTTTGTGAAGATACACGAATGTTATAGTCATTGTATAACAAAATTCTACCATCTTGTGATTCTTGTTTTTCTTGGTGCATATTAGAAATAGCTTTTAATCTACCTACAACTTGTGTAAGTCTTTGTTTTTCGATACTTGCTACTGTAACTAACTCACCATCTATTCTATATCTAACTCTAATAGTATTTTCAAGTGGCTCTATATGGATATCGCTGGCTCTTTTTTCCATACCAGTTTTTATAATTGTATCAATTAAACCTGTAACATCTCCAGATGCAGTAATGTTTCCATCAGCTTTTCCTTCTAAAGATTCAATTACTGTTTCGATAGAAGACTCGAAAGTAAGAAATTTTTCCATTACTAAACCACGGTTTAATAAGATTAATCTTACTTGCTCTATTGCTCTTTTATTAGCTGTATCAGCAAAGCAAACTTTTGCCTTTCCACCTAACACATCAAAAACAACAGCTTTACAAGCTCTACAAACATCTATTGACATATAGTCACTAACATTAACATTTATAGAATCTACTCTTAAAACCATTACTTTTTCGCCTAGGATTTCTCCCATAGCTCTAATTAAGTCCCTTTGTGGACACAAGTTTAATATATTTAAAATATCACCGATTTTTTTATCTGGATGTTCTTTTTGGTATTCAATAGCGGCTTGAATATCGTTTTCAGTAACGACACCCCTTTTAACTAATTCCACACCAATTGGTGCTTTTCCGTTTAATGCCATTTGAATTACTCCTTTCATCATTAGTTCAACTATATCTATTATATATCATTTATTCTACAAAATAAATAGTTTTTATAAAGTTACAAAAACTTAACATATTTGTAAAATAATGTAATTTTTTGCTATTTAATGCATAGTACAAGGTCCGTATTGTGAACCATTTAAAGCAGGAACAAAAGTATCTGAAGTATTTAATGTATTATCTGCTTTTACTAAAGTCCATCTACCTGTTTGTGTATCTGAAAAATAATTAACATCTACATTATTCCAACCGCTTGGTTGGTCAATTACTTTATAATAATTAAGAGTTGCACCACTTGCAGTTAATGTTGCGGATTGAATTGCTTTATCTTTAGCTTCATTATTTTTTGCGTTAAATGCAAAAAGCACATTTTTATTTGATGAAGTTCCGTTTGTAAAATATCTTGGTACCCATACTGCTTTTTGAGTATATGCTGTGTTGCCAGTTGTTGTATTAATTGTTCCTATAAATTTTCCATTTGGATCAAATATTTCATTTTCATTCTTTCTTGAAATAATTACAGTTGCCCACTCCTTGTTTGTATAATTATACCATTCTGGGTCATCTTCTGTAGTTTTTAAATAAGCATTTATGCTTGAAACATATTTAATGGGATAATAATTCATGCCTTTTTGTAAAAATCCGTTACGTAAATCGCCCGTTGCTGGAGCATTGCATTCACTTATCATTTCTCTTTGTTTTACAGTACTAAAATTAACTTGTTCTGTAGTTTTTCCAACATCATAACTTACTATAACTTCTACTTGTCTTACTAAATCAAACTTTTCTTGAGCAACGGTATGGCTTCCATAAACTAGTGGAGCTTTTATAGTTACAGCAAAACCTGTTGGAATTTTAGTATTAAATATTTGCTCTGAAGAAGCATAAGTTGCATTAACACCCGTTTTAGTGCCAACTTTATCAACTGTTACTTCAGTAGAACCAACAGCAAAAACTCCTAAAAATTCTTCGTAAGACATTGCATCAATATTTTCTATTAAATTTGTTGCAATTCTAGTAGCACCTGAAGTTCTAGTTATATTCTTAGATTGAATTGATGTGTTTACATATAGCATAGATACAATTCCTACCGCAAGAACAATCATTGCTGCTGCAATAAGTACATCTGTACCAGTAGCACCTTTTTGGCTTTTCAATTTCTTCAACATTTCTTTCATAGCTATTCCTCATTTACATATATGTTATATAAGTTTCTAATATAGTTACAGCAATGGTTGCTATTCCTAAAAAGAAACCGATTCTAACTTTTGGTAATTCATTATCTTGCAAAATGTCCGGTTTATCTTTAAACATTTTTTTCATTTTTTGATAAATTTGATTTAAAACAATTAAAATTCCTGCTAATACTGCTATTAATAATAATAGCTCTGGTTCTAAACATGCGCCAATATATGAGCATAACATTAAACACTCTATAAAGTATTTGCTTTCACCTAATTTTTTTATAGAAACTGTATTTATTATGTATAATAAAATCATCATAAATAAATACATACCATATCTATATATAATAGTGCCTTCAACTATATATAGATATAAAATATATAAGCCTTCCATTATAAAGCCAAATATTATTAATCCAACATTTACTTTTCTGTATTCTTTATCTATTCCACAAATTATAGCAATAGTGACATAGGTAAAAATAAACGCAACAAATAATGCAATTTTTCCAATTTCTAAATTTGGAAAATGCATATTTAAAGCTAAATATTCGGTTAAAAATACTAGACCAGATAATACCTCTAAAATAAGATATCTTATTCTTATTTTTTCTCCACAATATCTGCATTTACCTCTAAAAGCTATATAACTTAAAACTGGTATCATATCCCAAAAACCTAGTTTATGATTACAAGTTGGGCAAAAAGACCTTTCATGTGTTATATCTTTTTTTAAAGGAATTCTATAAACAGCTAAAGTGAAAAAACTTCCAAATACTGTTCCCATTATAAATATCATTATGTAATAAAAAATGTCCACGTTTTCCCCTTTATTCAATAATAGGCATATACCCATATTTGTATATGCCTAATTATTTGTGTTATTTAATTAAAATTAAACGTTACTTACTACTTTAAAATTACCATTATCTTTTACTTCTACTTTTGTCCAAGTAATCTTTCCAGTATTATCTATTGTAAATGTTAATCTAACTTCATCTGTTCCTTTTGTAATAGTTAATTCATTTGCTCCCATCAAACTAGCTTTAGAATCTTTAGCATCAACAGTATAACTAGTTCCTAATTCAGTACTTAAATTTGTTACTGTATATACAGAAGCTCTAGTTGTTGCTTGATTACCTGTCCATTGTGTAAAGTATTCTGTTTCTAAAGCATTTATTGCAAGTGAAACAGCTTCTTTTGTAGCAGCAGCTTTTTGTGCCATTACAGAATTTGTTGCTTTTCCTAGAACACCATTTTGTCCTACTACTAGTGAAATTGATACACCAGCTAAGATTAATAGCACGATAATTGTAATTACTAATGCTACTAATGTAATACCTTTTTGATTTTTCATTTCTAATTTTCTCCCTCTATTTTAATTATTTGTTGGTCCAGAAATATATATTAAATTTTCTGGATTTTGTATATTAAACTTATATGTGTAATACACATTCGATTTTGTTTTATATTTAATTGTTATCTCACCAGAATTAGAATCATTATTAACTCCTGATCCTAATTCTATGATTATTCCATTGGTAGCCGAACTTATACAATTATTTTTATAATAATCTATAGAACCAAAAAATTTTCCTTTACCTACAGATTGATTAGTTGTCCAAGCAACATAATATGCCATTTGAGCATCTTCTATTGATAATTTTATCTCTTGTTCTACAATGGCTTTTTCATTTGCATTTACCGCATTAGTGGCTTTCCCTAAAACACCATTTTGTCCTACTACTAATGAAATTGATACACCAGCTAAGATTAATAACACAATAATTGTAATTACTAATGCTACTAGCGTGATACCTTTTGAATTTTTCGTTTTTCAATTCTCCTTTGTATTTTTGATTAACATTAAATATTATTTACAGTTACATAAGATCCATTGTCTTTTATTTGTACAGTCCAAGCTGAAACATCACCATTGGCTGTTACAGTAATTGCTATTTGTAATAAATCACTATCCTTTTTTAAATATAGTGTTACTGGCGCAGCAGGGTCTGATATTAATGAAGTAGTAGCAGTTGTTTTAGCTCCTCCTTCAGCATCTGATAATGTATATCCAGATTTTTCTAATTCATTTGCTAAAGCTGCTTTTGTATATACAGTAGCTCTTGTTACAGCTTGATTTCCTGTCCATTGAGCATAATATTCTGTGCTTAAAGAATTTAAAGCCATTCCAACAGCTTCTTTAGCTGCAGCAGCCTTTTGTGCTTTTACAGAGTTTGTAGCCTTTCCTAGAACACCATTTTGTCCTACTACTAATGAGATTGATACACCAGCTAAGATTAATAACACGATAATTGTGATTACTAATGCTACTAATGTAATACCTTTTTGTGATTTAAACATAATTTTTTCCTCCTTTGTTTAAATAAAATTTTTTGTATATATTTTTATTTTAAATATATCCTATTTTGAATTAGAACTTTCAAAGAAAGTTCCTGTACTACTAGAATTAGAACTATTTCCTTGTGTAGTAGTTGTTGTAGTTGTGTTTGTATCAGTGGTATTTCCATTTGTAGTACTTGTTGTTCCTGTATATTCAGCAAATGGATCTGTTTTTCCACTTGTATAAGATTGTTTTGAAGCTGCTGTTGATAATTCTTTTGAGCCTATACTATAAGATTTTATAATACTTTGTGTTTCAATGCTATCACTACTTGAAGAAGTGTCACTTGCAGTAGCAGCAATTTCTTGAAGAACTGCTGTAGTTGTGCTAGCAGTTGAATATGTTATTGGCTCTGGAACTGTTTTATTGTTTGGCATATATTCATAAAATATTATACCAACCATAAAAACAACTATCATTATTAGCAACGCCATTATAAATAATTCTTTTGATAAAGACTTCATTTATTTTTCCTTTCCTAGTAATTTACAGTATTGTTATTGTCCATTGTATTATTTGTTGTAGTTGTATCAGAACTGAAATTTGTATAACCTGCGTTTGGATCAGTCATAGTTCCATTAGGATCTATTGTATTTGTTGTATTTGTTGTATTTGTTGTATTTGTATCAACAGAAGTTTGTAATTCTGTTAAGTTAGCATTATTAATTGGAACTCCTTTTACTGTGAAAGTAGCTTGAAGGTTGTCCCCTCCTTTTGCTATTTCAAAGTCTGAAATTTCAAATCCTAATTTGTTATCATCTTCTATATGATATATAAATTCTGTAATTGGAATATAATCTCCTGAAACAGTAAATTTCAAATCACACATTGTGTAATCTGTTGAAGAAGATGTTGCTGATGTACTTTGTGTAACATCAAATTTTAATGCAATTCCTTCTTCTGTACCATAGTTTCCTATAACTGTCCATAAGAAATCTACGTCATATATATCTACCATGCTGATATCAATTTCATCATCATCATTGCTTTCTATAATTGATGCCATATCTTCGTATTCTTCTTTAGCATCTTTGTAGGCTTTTATTGCTGTTTCTAAGCTTGTTTGTTTTGATTTGTATTCTATATCGTTTACATTAACTAATTGACTAATTAATGTATCAACTTGTTTACTAGCATCTTCTACTTCTTTAAAATTTGATATTTTAAAATTTTCGCCAAGCTCTACACCATTTGCAACAACTGTATAACATAGGAAAATTGAAAGTGCTAAAATTACTATTAATATTATCTTTCTCATGGCATATCTCCTTCTATTGTAACTTTAACAACTCCGCCATCTTTCATTCCACTTGTTGATTTAACATTTTCTAATATGCCTTTTTCATCAAGTACAGCTTTAAAATATCCAAGTTGTTCGTATTTCTCTGATTGTGCTTCTATTGCAACATGAACACCACTAGTATTCTTTATAGAAGTAACTTTAACTTTTTGCGGAATTACAAACATTATTCTATTTAATAAATTTGGTACTGCATCTTTTGGAACTACTCTACTTTCAGTAACCTCCTCAGTAGTTTCGCTCAAATCATTAACACTATTTATAAGTGAAGTATATTGACTAGTTTTTGAACTAATTTGTGAATACTCACTATCCATTTTACTAATTTGACTTCTTGCTACACCTAATGCATCATTTACTTCTGTAGTTTTTGCTGTAATTTGTTTCATTGTAGTACTTGAAAATGCTGTGTACATAAGTGTACCCATCAATGTTACCGCTACTAAACGAAGTAACATTTTTTCTACTACATCTAGTGGACCGGTCATTTTTAGATTCATACCGCCAGCTTTACCTGGTTTGAATTTTAATAAATTTTTAAAATCTATATTTCCGCCACTTATAGCTTTTGCATTGGCAAAATTTAATTCTTTGTTTTCAAAACCTAAACCATTCATTGCAAGCGCAATTGCTGAGTTTACCTCAATATAATCTTTAACTGCTATTTTTACTGAAGAACTCTCAACAAAATATGGTTTTAATATTTCGCATTTTACATTCACCATATATTCTTGGAAATATAAATCTATATTATTTATTGCTGTTCCAAGACCTGTTATATATACTTTTGATAAGTTTGCAAAAGTGCCATCTATTATTTTTTTACTTTCAGTAGCTATTTTATAAAGTGTAGGCATTACATCTTCTAAATGCTCACTTTCCTCTGATTGTAAAGTTTGTGTTTCTTGAGTATATATTGTTATATTTTTACAAACCTCATAAGATTTTTGCATTGAATTTTCTGTTTTGTTAATATTATCAAGGATTTCACCCATACCAGCTTCAATTGTATCAACTCTACTTATTTGGCCTTCTATTATGGTTGTAATCTTTGTTTCATTTTCTATATTTATAATAGCAATATTATCTTTAGGATTAACATCTACTATATTTGTAATACTTGTAGAAATTGGAGACAAAGAATGTACTTTGTAGCTTCCCATAGCTTGCATCTTTTTATTAATATCGGTTTTATTTACTGCTATATGAAGTGCTTTTACTTTTTCAGAGTCTTCTTTATTAGTCATTAAAATATATCTTGTTTCTAAAGAATTTCTGTTATAATTTTTCTCATTACAAAGCATTTCAAATTCGATATCTATTGATTTTTTGATATCGCTTTTGTTCAACATAGCAAATATGTCATAATAGTTATAAAGTTCATTTGAAACATTGATACATATAGGAATTTTAAAACTATATGTTTCACTTATTATTTTTTCAACAGTTTCAGCTAGATTGTTTTCATAGAACACAACATTAAAAGCTTCAACCTTTATTGAATCTTTTTCTTTTACTACTTTTGCATATTTTATTAGGTTGTTTTCGATATAAATCCCTAAACTGCTTGGCATTCCTATTTCTCCTTCGTTATTCAAATTGCCATAAATATGGAAATTTACTATACAATAGTTATATATTTTTTTAGTAAAAAGGTCAATAGGTTTTACTCAATA
Source organism: Clostridia bacterium (assembly GCA_017625465.1). Taxonomy (GTDB): domain Bacteria; phylum Bacillota; class Clostridia; order TANB77; family CAG-508; genus Scatovivens. The sequence goes on from JAGAKS010000001.1 coordinate 140,202, forward strand.
GTAATTCAAATGTAACATTATTGTAACGTTTACATTTTTTCCTTGATAATACCCTCTCTATACGCTGCCAATAACTGTTTTAAATCTGCAATTTCATTTTGCAATTTTTTACCATTATCAGTATCAAAAACTCTCTTTCTTTTTTCGACATGTTCTTGCAATATTATTTCGCTTTTTATGTCACTACCTTCTTCTATTGCTTTCTGTTTAGATTCAAAAGGTTCATTTACAGCAAGAACTAATCCATTTGAATTATAGCTTAAAGTATATCCTGCAATTCCAGTTGTTGGTTGATATGCTTTTGAAAATCCTCCATCTATTACAATATATTTTCCACCAGCTCTTATTGGTGATTCTCCGTCTTTTGCTTTAACTGGCATGTGTCCATTTATTATATGACCTTCTTTTATATCAGCTCCAAAATTTTCTAATATTTTATTACATATTTCTTCACTTTCTATATGCTTATAATATGGATTTTTATTTTCTTTATGCAAAGCTTTTTCTTCCAAAAAATACCTTTCAAAAGTTGCTGCTTTATCTTTTCCAAATAAAGGAGATTTTGCACCACACCAAAAATACCACATTAAATCTACTGCTTCACCATTTTCATCTTTATTTTCAAAAAATGCCTTATGTGCAATATTTTCAATATTATCCATTAATTCTTTTCCTTTGAATTTTTTACCCATAAGTTCAACTGTTTCAAATTCTCCGTCTTCTGTCATAGGAATACAACCATGGAAAAGTACGTTATTATTATAGTTTTCATACATTCCTCCTTGTGAATACAAGAAATTAACATGTTGTGCTAATTTTTCGCTATGTACAAAAGAACTCTTTAATCTTTCCATTATTTCTTTTTCTTCATCAGTTAATTTATATGGATTTTTTGGATCTACTGTTGGAAAATTAGAATCTTTTAATTTGTATTCTGTTCCAGCAATAGTTACAGTTTTACTTTCAAAATTTATTTTATCTAATAAAAGTCTATCTTTCATTTTAAATTCTGGGTGTTTTTTTATAAGTGCACCTTCTACTTTAAATTGTATAATAGAAATAGCTTTATGTATTTTAGACATTGCAATCTTATCGCTGTTACTATATCTGCTTGAAGACTCTTTGTTTTTTGGATAAAACAAAGTACAGTCATCATCTTTATAAATTCTGCTAGCAAACATAGATAATGGTCTTATATTTATTCCATATTGTTCTTCCAAAGTTGCTAAATTATCATATCTACTACAAATTCTGATAACATTTGCAATGCAAGATTCATTTCCACAAGCAGCACCCATCCATAATATATCATGATTTCCCCATTCTATATCCAAACTGTGGAAATTCATAAGTTTATCCATAATAATTGGTGCACCTGGACCTCTGTCATAAATATCACCTATAATATGAAGATGGTCTATTGCCATTCTTTTTATAAATTCTGACATAACAAATATAAATTCATCTGCTTTTTTTAAATCTATTATACTTTCAATAATTTGCTTATTATATTCTTCTTTATTACTATCATCACCTTGCATGTGTAAAAGCTCATCTATAATATAATCAAAACCCTTTGGAATTGCTTTTCTAACCTTAGAACGAGTATATTTTGAGCTTACTGCTCTACCTACTTGAATTAATCTATACAACGTTATTTTATAAAATTCTTCTATATTTTTAACTTCAGATTTTATAGCTTTTAATTTTTCTTCTGGATAGTAAATTAATGTTGCTAAGTTTTTTCTTTCCTCTTCTGTAAGCGCATTTTTATAAATATCTTCTATTTTATTTTTTATAATTCCTGAGCCATTATTCAAAATATGAATAAAAGCTTCATATTCTCCATGTATATCACTTAAAAATAATTCTGTTCCTTTTGGCAAATTTAAAATTGCTTGAAGGTTAATTATTTCTTCAGCAACCTCCTGTGTATTTCTATAATTCTTACTTAAAAGTTCTAAATACTTTTGCTTTTCTGCGTTCATAAATTCCTCCTTAAAATTATTCATTATTATTCTATTTGCTATTTGTGTATTTTATATGAATAAATTATGTTTTTTCGGGAAAATTACATATAAACAAAATTTTACATTTAAGGAGGTTTTTATGAAATCTGAAAAACATATAAAAATTACTGGATATTCAAATTTATCTTGGAAAGATGCTATTGTAAAAACAATTGAAGAAGCATCTAAAACTTTAAGTCATTTAACTAATATCACAGTAGTAAAGCAACGTGCTACTATTCAAAACGATAAAATTACAGAATATCTTGTAGATTTAGACATTGCATTTCAAATAGAAAGTGTTCCAAATTTAATTCAAAATAATGATGAACAAGATAGTTTATAGGAGGAATTATGAACAAAGAAGATTATCAAAAAGTTGTAGAAGATAAATCACCTAATTCGCCCATTATAAAAAACTGCTTTAATGCCTTTTGGGTTGGTGGTTTAATCTGTGCTATCGGACAAATTTTATTCGAATTTTTTAAATATCGTGGATTAGAAGAAAAACTTTGCTATACAAGTGTTTCTATGTCACTAATATTCTTAAGTGCTTTTTTAACAGCTTTAAACGTTTTTAATCGTATTGGAAAATTTGCTGGCGCTGGTTCACTTATTCCTATTACAGGTTTTGCAAACTCTATCGTATCACCTGCTATGGAATATAAATCTGAAGGTTATGTTATGGGTGTAGGTTCAAAAATGTTTACAGTTGCAGGTCCAGTTCTTGTTTATGGAATTTCTGCAAGTATCATTGTTGGATTAATTTATATGCTATTTAACACTCAAAGTATAACTTTAATTTAAGGAGGAAAATATGAAAAAAGTTGGAAAACAAAGTTATACCTTAACAAACCCTGTAAATATAACTTCTACTGCATCTATTGTTGGTCCAAAAGAGAAAGCCGGACCTTTATATAAGTATTTTGATCAAACTTTAGAAGATGAATTTTGGGGTGAAAACTCTTGGGAAAAAGCTGAAAGTAAAATTATAAAAGAAACTGTTAATATGGCAATATCAAAATCTGGAATTGCAAGTAGCGATATAGACTTTTGTTTTGCAGGAGATTTATTAAATCAATGTATTTCCTCTTCTTTTGGACTTAGAGAAACCAATATACCTTTTTTTGGTGTATTTGGAGCTTGTTCAACCTTTGTAGAAAGTAGTATATTAGCTTCTATTGCTATTGATGGAGGATTTGCAACCAATGTAGTATGTGCAAGTTCTAGCCATTTTTGTAGTGCTGAAAAACAATTTCGTTTTCCATTAGAGCTTGGTAATCAAAGGACTCCTACTAGTCAATGGACTGTTACAGGTTCTGGCAGTATGGTATTAACATCTTCTGGAACTGGGCCTTTCATAACTACTTTTACTCCAGGAAAAATTGTTGATATGGGAATAAAAGATGCAAACAATATGGGGGCTGCTATGGCAGGCGCTGCAGAAGATACTATTGTAACACACTTTAAAGACTTAGGTAGAGATGAAACCTATTATGATGCTATTTTTACTGGCGATTTAGGTTATGTTGGCAAAGATTTACTATTAGATTTAGTCAAAGGTGATGGTTATAATATAAAAAATATTTATAACGATTGCGGTGTTCTTATTTTTGATAAAGATGCACAAGATACACACGCTGGTGGCTCTGGTTGTGGTTGTATTGCCTCTGTATTTTCTGGCTATATTTATAAAATGCTTCAAGAACAAAAATTAAAAAAAGTTTTACTTGTTGCAACTGGAGCTTTAATGAACTCTACTTCAATGCAACAAGGTGAATCTATTCCTGGTATTGCACACGCTATAAGTATCGAGATTTAAGGAGGAATATATGAATATTGATTGGATGATGATATTAAGAGCTTTTATAGTAGGTGGTTTATTATGTATTATAGCTCAAATATTAATTGACAAAACTAAAATAACTCCAGCAAGAATTCTTGTTACTTATGTAACTGCTGGTGCTATACTTGGGCGGTCTTGGATGGTATAAGTATTTGATAGATTTTGCTGGTTGTGGTGCTACTGTTCCACTTACAGGTTTTGGAAATCTATTATCTACTGGTGCAATAGAAGCAATAAAAGAACACGGCTTTATTGGCGCATTCACAGGTGGAACTACCGCTGCTGCTGGCGGAATTGCTTCTGCAATTTTCTTTGGATACATTGCTTCACTTGTATCAAAACCACATATAAAAAAGCAATAAAAAACGGGCAATGCCCGTTTTTTCTATTTTACAACTATATTATAAATTTTTCCTTTTACATAAATTTCTTTTACAACTGTTTTATCAGCAATTGCTTTTTGTACAAGTTCGCTATTATGAGCTTTTTCTTTAACTTCATCTTCACTTGCATCTTTGGAAACTAGTACAACATCTTTTACTTTTCCATTAATTTGAACTGGAATTTCAATTTCATCATCAATTGTTTTAGCTTCATCATACTTAGGCCAAGGTGTTTCATTTATTGTTTTTGCTTCACCTAAAATTTGATATAATTCTTCTGTCATGTGTGGTGCAAATGGATTTAACAATTGTAAGAATGTTTTATATTCAGCTTTGTTTATTTCTTTATCTTTGTAAAATTCGTTTGTCATTGTCATAAATGTAGCAACAGCTGTATTAAATTTCATATCTTCAATATCTGAAGAAACTTTTTTAATAGCTTTGTGCATCATTTTTTCATGTTTAGCAGAATATTCTTCTCCATCTACTAGAATATCTTGCATATTCCATACTCTGTCTAAGAATTTACCGCAACCACGAATACTTTCCATAGACCAAGGTGCAGTTTGGTCGAATGGTCCCATAAACATTTCATATACTCTAAATGTATCTGCTCCAAATTCTTTAACTATATCATCTGGGTTAACAACATTACCTTTAGATTTAGACATTTTCTCACCATTTGAACCAAGTATCATTCCGTGTGAAGTACGTTTTTGATATGGCTCTTTTGTAGGGACAACTCCTATATCATATAAGAATTTATGCCAAAATCTTGAATATAACAAGTGAAGTGTTGTATGCTCCATTCCGCCATTATACCAATCTACTGGTCCCCAGTATTCCATTGCTTCTTTAGATGCTAACTCGTTATCATTATGAGCATCCATATATCTTAAGAAATACCATGAAGAACCAGCCCATTGAGGCATTGTATCTGTTTCTCTTCTTGCATCTTTTCCACAACATGGACATTTTGTTTTAATCCATTCTGTTTGTTTTGCAAGTGGAGATTCTCCATTTTCACCTGGTTCATAATCTTCTATTTCTGGTAATTTAAGTGGTAATTCTGTTTCTGAAATTGGGTTCCATCCGCAGTCTTCACAATATACCATTGGTATTGGTTCTCCCCAATATCTTTGGCGAGAAAATACCCAATCACGAAGTTTATAATTTACTTTTCTTGTTCCTAATTTATGTTCTTCAATATATTCTATTGCTTTTTGTATAGCTTCTTTGCTATTTAAACCATCTAAGAAACCTGAATTTACTGCTACACCATTTTCAACATCTGTAAATGCTTCTGTTAGCTCAGTTTCGACTTGGTCTTGACCTTTTGCTTTAATAACAGTTTTTATAGGTAAACCAAATTTTGTAGCAAACTCAAAATCTCTGTCATCATGTGCTGGAACAGCCATAATAGCACCAGTTCCATAAGTAATTAAAACATAATCTGAAATCCATACTGGAATTTCTTCTTTTGTTAAAGGATTAATTGCTTTAATACCTTTAATTTCAACACCAGTTTTTTCCTTATTCATTTCAGCTCTTTCAAAATCTGATTTTAGAGCTGCTTTTTCTTTATATGCTTTAACTTCGTCTAGGTTAGTAATTTTATCAGCATATTTTTCAATTAAAGGATGTTCTGGTGCTACAACCATATATGTTGCACCAAACATTGTATCTGGTCTTGTTGTATAAATTTGTAAGCTATCATTTAAACCTGAAAGCTCAAAATTTACTTCTGCTCCTTCGCTTCTACCAATCCAATGTTTTTGTTGTGCTTTTATTTTTTCTAAGAAATCTATATCATCTAAATCATCTATCAATCTTTGTGCATATTTTGTAATTCCAAGCATCCATTGTGATTTTTCTTTTTGAACAACTGGACTTCCACATCTTTCGCAAACACCATTAACAACTTCTTCATTAGCCAAACCAACTTTACAACCTGTACAGAAATTGATAGGCATTGTAGCTTTATATGCTAAGCCATGTTTATATAGTTGAATAAAAATCCATTGTGTCCATTTATAATAATCTGGATCTGTTGTATTTACTTCTCTTGACCAATCAAAAGAAAAACCTAAAGATTTTAATTGTTCTCTAAAATGATTTACATTGTTTTCTGTTGTAATTTTTGGATGAACATGATTTTTTATAGCATAATTTTCAGCAGGGAGTCCGAATGCATCAAAACCAATTGGATATAAAACATTATATCCTTCCATTCTTTTCTTTCTTGCAACAATATCAAGAGCCGTATAACTTCTTGGATGTCCAACGTGTAATCCTTGACCTGATGGATATGGAAATTCTATAAGACCATACCATTTTTTCATTGTGTAATCATTTTTGGCATTGAAAGTTCCTTCTCTATACCATTTTTCTTGCCATTTCTTTTCTACTTCTTTAAAATTGTAACTCATAAATGCATCTCTCCCTTTTATTTTCAATTGATTTTTATATTATATACTGTTTTGAAAACTTTTGCAAGTGTAGAAATTAAACTTTGAATTATAACTTTAAAATATAAAAAGAAAGTAGACTTTTGTATCTACTTTCTTAACATTTTCTTTTTAAAATTAATTTTATGTGTTTTCATATAAAACCATTCTAAATCCCCAATATTCATCAGTTAAATCTTCTGGATAACCATTTCTACTATTAGCAATTTTATTTAAGTTAGCACTTCCTCCACGAACAACTCTATTTCTAACTGTATCTGTTGAGTTATTTTTCTTTGTTGTAGTTTTTTTACCGGTATTTGAATTGATTGGCGCATATTCTTCAGTTGTCCATTCTCTAACATTTCCAGCTAAATCGCAAATATAATTCATTTGATCACTTTCTGTTGAACCTGTTGGATATATTGTTCCAGAATAATTTCCATAACTTGTATTTGTTGAATAATTTGGAACTGATTTATTAATCCATTCAAGTGTTGTGTCCCATGCATAACTATTTACTAAAGCAGTAGCAACATTTTCATAACCAAAAGCTTCAGCTGATGATGTTGCAGCTTCTTCTGCTTCTCTGAAATTTATGCCTGTCCATGGCATCTTTTCTGCCAAACTAGCTGCGACTTTTCTTCCATCTATTTCATAAGAACTTGATTCAAATCTAGCTATATAGAAACCATAATTTTTAGCAACACTATTTACTAAAGCTGTTGCAGAAGAATTTGATTCTTCATAATCTGTGCTCATCATATTAGAACGTGTTAAAATTCCGGTTGGAACTGGAACCCAAACATATTGATTACCAAATTTATCTTGTATAACATAACCAGTATCTACTTCTCCACCTATACATTCGAATCCTGTTGGAATGTATGGATTATTAGCTGATATTTCTCTAATATTAGTTACTTCTATTGATAAAGTGCTTTCTGCTCCATTTACACCAACAGCTTTAAAACTATATTCTCCATTTTCTGTAACTGGATATTCATGAGTTTCAGCAAAAATTTTAGTTTTATCTGGCAATTGAATATAATCTATACCCTCTTCATCATCAGTAGATGCCACAACAATAATTTTAACTTCACTTTGTTCTTCTTCCATAGTATCTAAACTTAGATCTATTACTGGTGCAATAAGATCATCTACATTAGAATTAGCTCCGCCTGGTTTATCACTACTGTTATCTTTTTTTAATATAGAAAATCCAAATACAACTATTGCTATTAAAAGTATGCATAATCCAACAACTATTATTGGAAAAAATTTATTATCTTTCATATTTTCCTCCCAAAAAAGGTTTTATTATATACATATTAAAACATATCAAAATATTTTTTTCAATATAAAAAATAAAAAACTTTTAGAATTTCTAAAAGTTTTCTATCATATATTTATTCTTCACCTTATTCAGCTGGATATACGCTAACTTGTTTTTTATCTTTTCCTTTTCTTTCAAATTTAACTTTTCCATCTGTTAAAGCAAATAAAGTGTCATCACTACCGATTCCTACATTATTTCCTGGATGTACGTTTGTTCCTCTTTGTCTAATTATAATATTTCCGGCTCTTACGATTTGTCCATCAGATTTTTTTACACCAAGTCTCTTTGACTCACTGTCTCTTCCGTTCTTAACACTACCTTGACCTTTTTTATGTGCCATTAAAGATTCACTCCTCTCGCTTTATTATTTATATTCTCATTTTTAATTAAGCTTCTACTTTTTCTGCTTTTGCTGATTTTGTAGTTTTTGTAGCTTTTTCTGTTTTTTCAGTGCTTTCAGCTTTTTCAGCTTTTTTTGCAGCTGTTTTAATAGATGTAATTTCTACTTTAGTATAATCTTGTCTATGCCCAATAGTTTTTCTTTCATTCTTTTTAGCTTTATATTTGAAAACTAAAATTTTCTTTCCTCTACCATTAGAAACTACTTTTCCTTCTACTTTTGCTCCGGCAATAACAGGGCTTCCAACTTCTACTTTACCATCATTAGAAACTAATATTACTTTATCAAAAGTAACTTTTTTTCCTTCTTCAACATCTAATTTTTCGAAGTAAACTGTCATCCCTTCTTCTACTTTGTATTGTCTACCACATGCTTCGATAATTGCGTACATTAATTGCACCTTCCTTTCATAATACTCGCTAACTCTCATACTTGGTAGCCATATCTGGCATTTATGAACCAATGTTATGCAGTTTATGCTATTTTTATTTTACTTAAGCTTTTTTAGCTATTTCTGCAAGTTCTGTAAATGCTTTGCTATCAGATACTGCTAGTTCTGCAAGCATTTTTCTGTTGATAGTAACATTTGCTTTTTTTAATCCAGCGATTAATTTGCTGTATGTTAAACCATTCATTCTTGCTGCTGCATTAATTCTTACTATCCATAATTTTCTGAAATTGCTTTTTTTATCTTTTCTTCCTACATAAGCATACATACCAGATTTCATAACTGCTTGTTTAGCATTTCTATATCTGTAATGTTTTGCTCCATAGTAACCTTTTGCTTGTTTTAAAACTTTTTTATGTCTTGCTCTTGTTGTTCTAGCTGTTTTTACTCTTGCCATTAATTTTCACTCCTTTTTCCCTTAAATTTTAATTCTAGTTACCATAAGGTAATAATCTTTTGATTTGTGCTTCACATGTTTTGTCAGCCATTCCATCCTGTACTCTAGCTGTCATTCTAACTCTCTTTGTTTTTGTAGCTAAACGATGTCTTCTATTAGCTTTTGTTCTTTTTACTTTTCCTGTTGCAGTATAAGAATATCTTTTCTTTGCTGCTTTGTTTGTCTTTAATTTTGGCATTTTTCCTAGCTCCCTTCATATTTATACTTTTTTGGTTAATATTACAAACATTGTCTTACCTTCCAAAAATGGTTTCTTTTCAACTGTAGCAATGTCCTCTAAAGACTCTGCAAACTTATTTAAAATATTTTCGCCTGCTTTTACGTTATTTAGCTCTCTACCTCTGAATCTTAAAGTAAATTTTACTTTATTTCCGCTTTCTAAAAAGCTTCTTGCGTTTTTGCTTTTGAAATTAAAATCATGTTCTCCAATATTACTTGAAACTCTGATTTCTTTAACTTCTACAGCTTTTTGATTTTTTCTAGATTCTTTTTCTTTTTTAGCTTGATCAAATTTATACTTACCATAGTCCATTATTTTACAAACTACTGGTGTAGCATTTGGTGCAACTAAAACTAAATCTAAATCTTTTTCTTCAGCTAAAGCTATTGCTTTGTCAATTGCTAACACTCCTATTTTTTCGCCATTTTCATCAATAACTTGAACTTCTTTTTCTCTAATTTGTCTGTTAATAGGCAATTCTTGTTTTATAATAAAACACCTCCAAAAAAAAATTTGACTTATTTTAAAAAGTCAAATCCACATAAATATCTTATAAATATTTGCATAAATAATGATATTTTCAACCTTATAATCTGCATGACATAAGGTGAGAAGTGGATACTTCTTCTTAAAACATATATATTTTACTACGAAATTGCAGTGGTGTCAAGCATTTTTTTACTTTTTTATCATTATTTTTTATATTAAGTGCAAAGTATAATATAAAATAAACATTACACTTATTTATTTTTATTAAGTAAAATATTTTTCATTTCTATAATATCATAAAAAGGTATACTTATTCCTTTTTGCGCTAGTTTTATAACAGTCATTGAAGTATTTATAATTTCATTCTTTAAACTTTCTGTTATTTCAACATCTTGCTTTTTATTTTGATATTTACTTTCTATGTATTCTTCTGTGGTAGGAAATATATTTTGTATTAAAAATGTTTTTTCTTTTCCTAAAACTTTGCCAAAAACAAAATTATATACTCTCTTTTTTGATTTCTTTTTGTGTTCATATATAGTTTTGTATTTATCTGTTTTACTTGAAATTGGTACAAACCAAATTATTCTTTCATTATCTGGATCATTAAAACAAAAATAGCAAGGTCTTTTATTACCATTTTCCTTGTTTTCCATCAATTTATATCCTTTAAATAATTCAAAAAAATTATCTTTTATAAAATAAAACTTTCCATTTTCTACTCTCATTATTACCTCATTTCTAACAAAAAATCTACCTTCGAAAAGGTAGATTTTTTATACATTTGTCCACCTACGCATTTATTTGTCGCAAGTAGGGTTGCGAGTAACATTTGCTCACCTATGCATTTATACCCCGCAAATAGGGTTGCGGCTAACATTTGATTTTGGACAAGATACTATTTATCAAGTATCTTTACTATTATATTTATTATAATATGTTTTTATGCATAAAGTCAATACTTCTATATCAAATAATATAACTATTATTTTTGTTTGTACAATTCTTTCAAACCTTCAAAAATTAAGTTCTTATCTTGGATAATATCTTTGGCTACGTATTTTGCAACATAGTCTGAATTTCCTCCAGTAAGAACCACTGTATATTTTTCTCCAGTTTCCTCTTCTACTTTTTTTCTAAGTCCGTTTATCATGCTACTGTGTCCAAAAATTGCACCTGCATTTATACACTCTGCTGTATCTAAACCTACAACTTGTTTTGGATTACCCAAAGTAAAATTTGAAAGTTGAGAAGCTTTTCCAATAAGAGCATCTACACTAGTTTTTAAACCTGGGCATATCATTCCACCCATAAATTTACCTTCTTTATTTATAACACTACAAGTTGTAGCAGTTCCCATATCAAATACAATTATTGGAGTTTTATATTTTGATATTGCCCCTGTACTATCTGCAATTAAATCAGCTCCTAAGGCTCTTACACATTCCTCACTCATATGAAAGGTTTTAGGTATATCTCTTTTTACAAGAATTGTATTTAATCCAGTAATATTGTATAAAGCTTTTTCAACCTCGTTTGTTATTTCTGGTACAACAGAAGCCATAATTATATCTGTTATTTCTTTTATACTAGTATTTTCTTCTAATACATTTTTAATAATTACAGTGTATTCATCTGCTGTTCTTGCTTTTTCTGTACTAATTCTAAATGTTTTTTCTATTTTTTCATCATTTATTATTCCAAAATAAATTGTTGTATTTCCAATATCTACTCCTAATAACATAAATCTTCTCCCATATTTTATTCATATTTTGCTCTTTCTCCGCCTATATATTTAGGTCTTGTATATGCACATATAATGTTTGCTTTGTATAATTTATTAACCGATAATCGAATAGGCACTGTAACTCTTTTCAAATGCATTCCTATTAAAGTTTCGCCAATATCTAATCCATAGTCTGCCTTAACTTCTTCTACTAAAACAGGCTCTTTCATATTTTTGTATGTTACTGTTGCAAAAGAACCACCTGCATGAATTTGTGGAACTGCACATACAATTTCATAGCCCATTTTTTCGGCAACACTTTTTTCTACTACTAAGCATCTATTTAGATGTTCACAGCATTGTGCTGCTAAGTTTACTCGTCTTTTGTCTAATTCTTCTTTTATTCCATTATATATAGCTTTTGCAACATCTTCACTTGAATTTTTACCAATGTTTCCGCCAAGTACTTCACTAGTTGAACAACCTACTACTAACAAAGAACCTTCTTTTATTTTAGCTTTTTCTTCTATCTTTTCAAATAATTCTTTTATAATTATTTTACTTTCTTTTTCTATTTCTGCTAACATAAATATCTCCTATTAAAAATATATATTGATTATAGCTCTATCACTATAAAAAAGCAACAAAAAACTCGAAAGTAAAACTTTCGAGTTTGATATTTGATTAACGTTTGCTGAATTGTGGAGCTTTTCTAGCTTTTTTAAGACCGTATTTCTTTCTTTCTTTCATTCTTGGATCTCTTGTTAAGAATCCGTTTTGTTTTAAAGCTGGTCTAAATTCGCTATTTGCTTGTAATAAAGCTCTTGCAATACCGTGTCTGATAGCACCTGCTTGACCTGTGTATCCTCCACCTGTAACTTTAACTATTACATCATATTTTCCAACTGTATTTGTAACTGCAAATGGTTGGTTAACGATAACTTTTAATATTTCTGTTCCAAAATATTCATCTAATTTTTTTCCATTAACAACTATTTCACCTTTACCTGCTGTTAATCTAACTCTAGCTATTGATTCTTTTCTTCTTCCTGTTCCAAGGAATACTATATTTTCAGATTTCTTTGCCATAATTATTTTACCTCCCAAACTTCTGGTTTTTGAGCTGCGTTTTCATGTTCGCTTCCTGCATATACTCTTAATTTTTTAATCATTTGTCTTCCTAATCTGTTGTGTGGAAGCATTCCTTTAACTGCAAGCATCATAGCTTTTTCAGGAGTTTTTTCCATCATTACTCTAGCAGAAGTTTCTTTCATTCCACCAATATATCCTGAATGATGTCTGTAAACTTTTTGATCTAATTTATGTCCAGTTAAAACTGCATCTTTACAATTTACTATAATTACAAAATCACCTGTATCAACGTTTGTTGAAAAAGTTGGTTTGTGTTTTCCTCTTAATAATTTTGCTGCTTCAGTTGCAACTCTACCTAAAGATTTGTCTGTAGCATCTAATATATACCATTTTCTTTCGATTTCAGCTTTTTTAGGGCTATATGTAGTATTATTCATGGTAATCCTCCATTCTAAAATTCATATATTCTTTTATCTATATACAAATTCAGCATTTCAAGTTACCGGGGAGAAACTTTATCTACCGAATTTACATATTACGTTATAATGCTATATTATTATAATACAACCCCACTTAAAAAGTCAAGCTTTTTTTGAAATTTCTTTAAATCTTTTAATTTGTATCTAAAACATCATCTTGCAATATGTCATCATAGTAATAGTAGGTTTCTGGAACTTTACCTACAATAATACTTTCTGTAAGTAAAACTCTGCTATCATATTCATTTCTTATAACATTAAATGGTGTTAAAATACTAGCCTTAGTTTTTATGTCAAGATATATTCTATGTAAAGTTTGGTTAATTCCGAACAGACGTAAATTCAGAATTAACTTTAGCAGTTACCCCACCTGAGGCTTCCATCTTTATATGAAATTTTGGTCCTATTGCAGAAAGACCTGAAAAACCTGTAATTGCTCCCATATTTATTGCTACTACTACCTGTTCTTTTTTATCTATTTCATTTTTAATATTTGCAGTTATTTTAGAAACCATCTCATTTATCGGTACTATTTTTGCCTTTACCATAGTTATATTTCCATCTGAACTTTTTTGAAGTTCAACAAAATCTTCATACTCATAATCTCTCATTACTTTATTTACTTCTTCTGATGAAACATTTATCGCTATACTAGATGCTTTATTTTTGCAAGAAGATTCAAAAATTGGATATGCTGCTAAAATAAAACTTATTATACAAAAAAGAATAATAACTATTATTATAAAAAGAAAGATTTTAAACTTATTAATCTTTGGAATTTTTATTCTTGGTCTTGAATATATTTTTTCCATTTAATTCCTCTTCTATTTTACAATATACAATTTTTCTCCAACATTTATTCTATCTGGGTTTTCCAAATTATTTGCTTGTATAATAGAATCCATTGTAACTTTAAACATTTTAGCAATTTTCCAAACAGTATCATGAGGTTTCACAAAATATACCACCATGCTATATTCATTTTTCTTTTCTAAATCTTTTTCTTCTATTTCTTCGATAAAGCTTATATTCTTTTCCACACCATCAACACACATTTCGACATCACTTTTCTTTAATTCTATTTCTCTGTCTAAGCCATACATATCTTGAATTACAGATATTTCTTCTTGTTCATACATTTCTAAATTAATATCAATATCTACTTCAAAAGTTAATTTGCTACTTATAACAGAATCTACTTTAAAAAGCATATTTCTAATAATAAAATCACTTTCACATACATTGTCTTCTTTTGCATTTTCCATATCTATAAAACTTGTAATTGGATATGATGCGGTTATACTTTCTTCTTTTAATTCTTCAGTTTGATAAGTAATTTTTAAATTCAAATCAGCTTTTGAAAGAACTTTATTAAAACTAACCTTGTTTTCAACATTAGCTATTTCTAAATCCACTCTTGAAATTTCTGATATACTAGTTTGATTTTCTGTTTCTATACCCTCTCTTATAACACTACTTCCTTTACCTTCTCCAACTATTTTCTTTATTTGGAAATTTTCTTCTCTTATTTGAATCTTTTCATCTTCTACACTTTTTATAAATTCAAATTCTTTTTTCTCAAAAAACTCTGCAGTTATTCCCAGTGTTGCAGTAACAGAAAGTTTTCTTTCATTTAAGATTTTAGCTTCTATGTTTTTTAAATTAACTTTCTCTCTTGCTTTAAAAGTTTCTTCTATACCATCATCTTCGACATTTTCTATAAAATCTAATGTAATTTCTAAGCTTCTACTTTCACCGCTTTCTGATAAATAAGTAACATATCCATCAACATTTCCATCTAATCTTAATTTACCTCTAGTTATTTCTTCTTTTCTAATGTAAACATTGGCATTTGTGCTTTTTATAGCTACCATATCTGGTTTTATGTCTGGAACTATTATATCAGCCCTTACTTCAAATTCTTTCTCCTTTTGCATTACTTTGCGATTTATTCTCATTTTCTGTTTTTCCATAAAAAATCCTCCATAAAAATATATTTGTTTATATTATTTATATGGAGAAAAAAAAGAAAAATTCCTAAAATTAGGAATTTTCTAAATATGCTTCTTGTTTAATATGTTTCTTTAATTCGACATGATTTTGTAAAACTGGAGCAACTGGATTGCCATCACAGAATTTTACTTCAACTGTCTTAGTAAATAAATCAGTATAATTATAAGAACCAACTCTATCTACATCTTCAAACTTTACTCTAAAATATTTAGGATAAGTATTTTCAATTGTAGCTACTTTCTCTTGTGGTTTACTTCTCTTTCCTGGTGATTCTTTAACAATTATCTTTTTTCCTATGTTATCTTCTAAATTTTTTCTTAAGTCTGCAATTTCAGATCTGTAAATTCCCATAAATACCACCTACTAATCCTTCATATATTTGCTTTTTCAATAAGTAATTTATATCACGGTTTAGTAGCAATGTCAAAGCACATTTTTAGCGCAAAAAATCTTGAAATCAGCTTATATCAACGATTCCACAGATTTGACTTTCAATGTGTTTTTTGTATTACATTTTCATTTCATGTTTGTTACATTCTTCTTTTTCATGCTCTTTGATATATTTAAGTTTTGTTGCCTGACCTCCTCTAATATGCCTTTCTGCTTTATTCTCATCTAATACCTTTCTAACCTCCATTGCCAAATTATTATTTATATAAAGTAGTCTAAAAGCAATATCTTTATGTACAGTACTTTTGCTTATTCCAAATTTTTTAGCAGCTCCTCTTACTGTATCTTTTGTATCTATTATATATTCAGCAAGTTTTACTACTCTTTCTTCTATCGAAATTTCCTTCATAAAAAAACCCCCATACGTCAAATACTTTTGCTTAATTGTATTCGCGTATGTGGGTTAATAGAACATTTTAAATATCGAAAAAATATGTAGCTTCTAAGTCTGCTTCATGTAACAAAAGAGCCAAAGGATATTTTTTAAAGGCTAAACCCAAAGTAGTATATTGTTCTTTTGGTTCCGTAAATCCCATATGCCAACGTATTGCATATTTTTCTTCACTAGTTAATTTCATATATTCTGTAATCATCATAACAGATTTTTCTCCATGTCCATAAGGAATGGTATCCTCTACTGTGTAATATGGAACTTTTTCCCATACACCTAATTCATTCTTTGCATTTCTGTAATCTACTTTATAAAAGTTTGCTTTACAAATATCATGAAGCAAAGCAACAATTTTTACTGTATCTTCTGAAACTTCAAGGTCTATTGGTGTATGCTTAACTTTTTCAGTTAATATTTCATATACCTTCATACTGTGTTCTACAAGACCACCTTCATAATCTCCATGAAATCTAGTGCTAGCCGGAGCCTTATAAAAATCTGTCTTATCTAAAAATTTTAATAAATCTTCCATACCTTCTCTATTTATACTTTTTAATAAACTAATAAATTCTTCTTTCATAATAACCTCTTATTTTTCTATATCTACGTTTTTACTTAAATATTTTTCATCTGATTTATTCCATTTGCATTTTGTTAATCTAATATAAAATAAATTATTTAAGTGTGACAAATTTTTAAAATGTAAAATTCTACCATTTTCGAAATATATTTTTTCTAGATTTTTTAAAATTGATATATTTTTTAAATTCATAAATTTTATATTAGAAAATTTCACTACTTTTAATTTTTTTAATAGTGAAATATATTTAAAGCGAAGTCTTTTACAATTATCAAAAGTTATAATATGTATGTTTCCTTGAAGTCTAGATTTAGATTTCATAACACAATTTGAAAACTGTATTCCTTCTAATTTTGGGCATCTATTCATTTCATTCGTTTGATAATTATTTATTACAAAATTTTGCAAACTGATGAATTGCAAATTTTTAAGTTTTTCAAAATCTCTAAAATCATAATTATTTTTAATGCCATTGGTATCAATGGCATTAAGTGAAACTTCTTTTACTGTATTTAATTCTTCTTCTGTAATTTCAGATACATTTAATTTTTTTAATAAATAATTCTCAAAATCATTACTCAAAAAATTAATTTTCATTTTTCTTTTTATCTACCTCTTCTGCATGTTTTCCTACTGGAAGTGCTAGTTGTTTATTATATGCTAAAAGTGATTTTATTTTTGAAATAAAATTTTTAGCATATACCTTTATTATTGGCTCATTCTTGAAATAATGTGCAACTATTTTTGAATTTATACTTTCTGGACAATACTCATGCTCAGAATTTGGCGTATGAGTTTTACTAAATTCCTTATCTCCTATTAAACAGTATACTGGTTTAGAATTAAATTTACTTGCATTTGACATTTTTTTACTATCTTGTGCTAAATCTACGTTATACCAAATACCATCAATTTTTACTTGGTTCCATATATGTTCTTTAGATATACCCGCATAGTTACCTCTAATAATTTTAGATTCGATATCTAGTATAGCTAAAGTATTTTTTAAAATTTCTGCAAAGCCACTATCTACACATTTTTTCTCTAACAAACCATTTTCAAGATTACTAGATTTATCTATATTGTTTTTAGAATATTCTTTTATTTCGCCTTCTAAAATATTATCATACATAATTGTTGTACCTAATATTTTATAAGCATTTAAAAACTTAGTTAATTGGTCTGATTCTGTATCTACATTTTCAAGTAGTTCTTCTATTGCTTTTCTTAGTTTTATATAAGTATCTATTTTATAGCAAAATCTGTTTTTCTCATATTGAAGCGCTCCATCAAAATCTATAATGTTTATGTTTTTTATTCCTAGCTTTTCTTTAAAATCTTTTGCTTCTTTAACAGTTAAACAAGAAATATCTTTTATAGCTATTGTAACTTTTCCTTTAACCCTTTTCAAAATATGAATAAATTTTCCTAGATTACAATCTCCTGTGTCTATTATTAAAATATTGTTTACTTTATATAAATTGATTGCTTCAGTTAATTTCTCTAAGTCATACCCATTTACTGTAATTGAAACTGTTCCATTTTCTTTAATTTCAATTGCGTTTGTAACAATACTTTTCTCATCTGATACTAATTCTGCTACTATTTCTTTATGGAATTTACCTTTAACTAAATTATTTATTTCGTCAAATTTTAATACGTTGTCTTCTATATTTATTTTTTCTAAATTAGACATTTCTTCTAAAAATTGCAAATTATCTAATTTACAATTTAATACTTTAGTTAGATTTAAATATTTCAAATTCTTAAATTTTGAAACAATTTCAATAGAACTTTTTGCAAAATCAACTTGCTCAAAGTTTAAAGCTTCAATTTTATCTGGATTAACTATATCATTTAAACAATTTTTTACACTACAAAATCTAATATTGTTTAAAGACATCATTTTTAAATTTGTTAATTTTTTTAAAGAAAAATTAGATGGAAGTTTTACACTATCAAGAATTAAATTTTCAAGCAACTCAGGTTTACAAATGTTAGCAATTATAGAATTTACATTTGTTCGTTGGTCGCCTTCAATTATAAGAGTTTTTACATTGATACAAAGACCAACTATATTTAGAAGTTTTGATTTTGGATCAATTTCACTAACAGTAAGTTCAGAAATTTGATCCAAGTGCTTTTCCATCAAGCTATCAAAATCTTCTAATACAGTATTATTAAGTTCGAATTTTCTTAAATTTTCCCCTACCATTTTTCTCTCCATTTAATAATCGTAAATATTATATCATTAAATAAGGGATTTTAATATTTCATTTGTGTTAAATTTTTGCAATTTTGGTTGTTATATTTGTAATTAATAAAAGTAATAAATATACTGCTACAATTGCAGCGCCTGTTGGCATGTCCAAGAAAAATGATAACATCATTCCTAAAACAAAGCAAATCATAGAAATAGCTCCAGATAATATAACCAACCCCTTAAAGCTTACAGTAGTTTTTTTGGCAATAATTGCAGGAAAAACTATTAAACTAGATATTAATAGTGTTCCCATCATTCTCATACCTATTACTACTATAAATGCTGTAAGAAGTGCTATTAAAAATTGATAAACAGTAACATTTATTCCAGATGCTTTTGCAAATTTTTCATCAAAGGTTATTAAAAATAATCTATTATAAAATATAATATATATTCCTATTGATAGTAAAGTAAGAATTATACTAAGTATAACATCATTGGTTGTCATAGCTAAAACACTACCAAACATATAATTATAACTATCTGCTCCAAAACCGCTTGTAAAAGCTGTAATTATAACACCTGTAGCTAATGCACCACTTGCAACTAATGCAATAGTAACATCTCCATTTTCACCTTTTTTTTGGCTTATAAGCATTATAATAATTGAAGCTATAATTACAATAGGAATAGAAACAGCTAGTGCTGGTAAATTAAGTGCCATAGCTAGTGCTAAAGCTGCAAATCCAACTTCTCCCAAGCCATGTCCTATCATAGAATAATTTTTTAAAACTAATATTACACCAATAAGTGCAGCAGAAAAAGACACTGCAATTCCGCAAATTAGCGCTCTTTGTATAAACGGATATGATAATAAACTAATTATTTCTTGCATTAAAATCCTTTCCACCCTTCCATTTCACCATCATATTTTACTGTCTTAGCTAAACAAATTATACGTGGTTTAATATGTTCTACTTCATCTAAATCATGTGTTGCCATAATTATTGTTGTTTTTTCTTCTTTATTTTGTTTTTCCAAAATTTCATATAGTTCTTGTGTTATATTATAGTCTAAACCAGTTGCTGGTTCATCTAAAATTAAAAGTTTTGGCTCTTTTACAAGTGCTCTCGCGATAAGAACTCTTTGTTTTTGTCCACCTGATAAATCGCCTATTCTTTTATCTTGTATATCTTCTATTTTTAATTGCTTAATTACTTTTTTATAAATTTCTTTATCTTGATTTGTATAAAAAGGTAATTTTCTATGTTTTTGTCTTCCAAGCATAATAACTTCTTTTGCAGTAGCTGGAAAATCTAAATCTTTCAAATTTGTTTGTGAAAGATAGGCAACTTCATCTAGTGGAATACCAATATTTACTTCGCCATCTTCTGGTTTAATAAGACCAACGATAGTTTTTATTAAAGTACTTTTTCCAGAACCATTTTCTCCCATCAAACAAACATACTCACCTGTTTCTATCTTGAAATTTATGTTTTCAATAGCAACATGATTTGAATATAATACTTTTAAATTTTTAACTTCTAAAATACTCAAAATTTTTTCCTTTCTTAATTTAAAGCTTCTTTTAAATTTTCAAAATTTTTCTTCATTAAGCTTACATAGCTATCTTCTTGCACATTTGCATTATGAATAGTATAAAAAACTAAAGATTTTGCTGAGGTTTCATCACCTATCATTTTTGCAACTGTTCCTTCACTTAATTCTTCATAAAATACAACAGGCAAATTGTGATTATTTATATAATCAATAACAGATTTTACTTTTGCTATACTTGGATCTTCACCTTCCCCACAGTTGTTATATACACTCACAAAATTTAGATTGTATCTTTCAATAAAATATGAATATGAAAATTCACCAGCAAAGGCAACTTCTTTTCTTGTAGAATTTTGTATCATTTCTTCATATTGAGCACTCAATTTCTTTATTTCTTCTTTATAACTGCTAGCATTAGCTTGATAATATTCCGCATTTTCTGAATCAATTTTACAAAGCTTAGCACATATATCATCAATCATTATAATCGCATTGTCTGGATTTAACCATACATGACTATCATAACTACTTTCATCGTGATGACCTTCATGTTCTTCATGCTCTTCTTCAATTATTTCATCATTTTCATAATGTTCTTCAAATTCTTCTTTATTTATTAATTCAATATTTTTTGAAGTATCTACAACTTCAATTTGCGAATTTACACTTTCTAATATATCTTTTGCCCATGGCTCAAATTCATTTCCTGTGTAAATAAAAAGATTACATTTTTCTATATCTATCATATCTTTTGGAGTAGGTTCATAGGTATGACTTTCAACTCCTGATTTTAATAACAATTTAACCTCTACTTTATCTTTTCCTATTTGTTTTACAAAATCATAGTTAGGAAAAATTGTAGTAACAATTTGAATTTTGTCTTGTTTTGTAGCAGATATATCTGGTGAATATACACCAATTAATAAACACACTATAAAAATTAAAATTAATATATTTATAATAAATACTAGTTTTCTCTTCATAAAAATCCTCGTTCCAATTTTATGTATACCATAGTAGTTTACTACTTTTTTAGTATTTTGTCAACCAAAAAGAGCTCACATTACTAAGTTTTGTCTAATAACGTGAGTTCTTTTATATTAGTTCATTATAGCCTGTACTACTTCATCTGGGTTATCAAAAGAAAGATTTTGTCTTGCTCCTTCTATTGTAATAATACTTTGATTAGCAGAATTTGTAATAAGTTCATTTGCATATTTATCTAAACTTACTTTTGTTTTATTTGTTTTTACCAAATCATTTACCTCTTGAGTATATCCTGTTGAAAGCACTTGCACTACATTTAAATTATCTGGATATGTATAATTTTGCAAATTTTGCATGTTTGTTGATAATTCTTTTATTTCCCTTTTCATAGTTCCAGTATAATATCTATTAGCAATCATTTTTCTATAAAATTGTATATCTGTTTTAGAAAAATCAAGTTCTTGTATTTGGTCTATATGAAAAGTTGCTGGACTTAAATAACTTAATATTCTAGCATAACCTGTTAATTCTGCATAAAAAGTTATAGTTGCATTTGTTGTTAAGTCTTCAACATATTTTTTTACATAAGTATCGTTTATAGAATTTGGATACACACCATCTACAACTACTAATTTTTGAACATCTTCTGGGTATAAATTTGTATATGTATAAGCATATAAGCTAGATGTACCATTAGCAACAAATATATATGGACCAGTTATATTAGCAGCTAATAAAGCACCTTTTATTTCTTGTGCAAATTTAATATTAGTTCTATCT
The DNA here is from genome assembly GCA_017625465.1 of Clostridia bacterium. Lineage (GTDB taxonomy): Bacteria > Bacillota > Clostridia > TANB77 > CAG-508 > Scatovivens. Next base: position 162,501 of record JAGAKS010000001.1, read on the forward strand.
TCTTTACTAGACAAACTATAACCATAACCAAAATATTCTATTGTTGCTACTTTATAATCTGCCGATAATCTATCAGAATATGTTTTATATCTAATTATTGGAGAGCTTTCTGCAAAGTCTGGCAATATGACAACTGCTTGAGCTCCATCTCCAACTACTCTCACATTCATTCTATTGTTATCTACTGATACTAAATTTTTATAACCCGTTTTATCTTCGGCATATATTTCTCTAATTTTAAGTACATTATGTATAATTGATGACAAAGCTAATATTATTGCCACACCTATTAATACAGCTAATAAAAAGCTTTTCAAATATTCCCACATAATGTTTATAAAAACTAAAAATTTCTTCATATAAAACTCCTTTATGAGCCAACTACATATTTTGTTTGAAATGCAGTACCATCTATATTTATAAATACTTTAAGTATATCTTTTCCGCTAGTATTTGTAAGTTCCAATTGAAAATCTTCAACTTTATCAGCTAATTTTATTGAATTGTAATACAAATTCTTATTATCTTTATCATATATAAAAGAATTTTTATTTCCATTTGAATCTAAAAAAGTTATAAAGCTATTATTAGCTGGTACACCAGAAGCATTATTTAATCTTGCCACCTCTGTAATTCCAGTTGGTCTAGCATCTTTTATAGCATATAGACTCACTCCTGCCTTTTTACACTCATTTACCATATATAAATTAAATTTATTATATGCACTATTGCTACCTATACTTGTATCCATAACTTTCATATTACTATAAAAAAACGTTGTAACTCCTGCAACAACTGCTGTTACAGCAACAAAACTTGCAACGTATAGGATTAAACTAAGCATTGTAATACCTTTTTGTGATTTCATCTTTTTTCACCTCTATATTACTATGATAACTTATAATTTTGTTATGTGCAAGATTTTTATAAAAAAAACACGATACATTTTATATGTACCGTGTTTGAAGTGATATATGAATAACAATAAAATTATTGTAATTCGATAACTGCTCCAGCTTCTGTGAATTTAGCTTTGATTTCTTCAGCTTCATCTTTAGAAGCACCTTCTTTAACTGTTTTAGGAGCTCCATCAACTAAATCTTTAGCTTCTTTTAATCCTAATCCTGTAACATCTCTAACAACTTTGATTACAGCTATTTTGTTTGCTCCAGCATCTTTTAATACAACATTAAATGAAGATTTTTCTTCAGCTGCTCCAGCTGCTGCTCCAGCTGCAGGTGCTGCAACTGCTGCTGCAGTTACTCCATATTTTTCTTCAATTCCTTTTACTAATTCTGATAATTCAACAACTGTTAAAGCGTCGATTTCTTCTAACATTTTTTCTATTTTTTCACTCATTTTTAAATCCTCCTATTTATTTTTATATTTTGATAGTTTACTATCATTATTTTTAAGTGAATATTAGGTTTACTAACCTATAAAATTATTTAGCTTCTTCAGCTTCTTTTTTAACTTTAACTGCATCAAGTGTAGCAGCAAGTTTTGAAACGTTTGCAAGTAAGCATCCAGCAAGTTTTGCGATAAGCTCTTCTCTTGATGGAAGTTGTGCAAGAACTGTAAGTTCTTCTGCTGTAACTACTTTACCTTCTAGAACACCAGCTTTCATTTTGTAGAAATCTGTTGTTTTAGCATAAGAGTAAATAGCTTTAAGAACTGGTAAATATGTTTCATCAGCCATAATAACTGCTGTTGGTCCAACTAAAGATTCATCTAAATCTTCAATACCACATTCCTTTAAAGCTCTTCTTGTAATATTGTTTTTAATAACACAATATTCTCCATTGGCAGTTCTAACAGCTTTTCTTAAAGTTGTTACATCAGCTACGTTAATTCCTCTATAGTCTACTAAAAGTACTAAACTAGCATTTTTCATTTTTTCAGCTAATTTTTTTACTTCCTCTTCTTTTTGTTTGATTATTTTTTCACTAGCCAATTTATTTTCACCTCCGTATATAAATTTAAAAACTTTCTTTGATTTTAACCTACTACGAGATAAATCAAAGAAAGTTTTATTTCCGCTCTCTTTATAAATTTACCTCGGTAGGATTTAATTTGTACCTACTGTCTTCGGTTCATATTTTAATTATTTTTGATTAATATATAAGCTTGGTCCCATTGTTGTTGCAACAGCAACGCTCTTAATATATTGTCCTTTTGCAGCAGCTGGTTTAGCTTTAATTATTGCTTCCATAATTGTTTGATAGTTTTCAGCTAATTTTTCTGTTCCAAAAGATACTTTACCAATACCTAAGTGAATAATATTAGTTTTATCTAATCTGTATTCAACTTTACCAGATTTAATTTCTGATACGGCTTTAGTAACATCCATTGTAACTGTTCCTGATTTAGGGTTTGGCATTAATCCTTTTGGTCCTAATACTTTACCTAATCTACCAATGATACCCATCATATCTGGTGTTGCAACGATAACATCGTAATCAAACCAGTTTTCTTTTTCAATTTTTGGAATTAATTCTTCTGCTCCAACGAAATCTGCTCCAGCAGCTTCAGCTTCTTTAGCTTTATCACCTTTAGCGAATACTAATACTCTTAAAGATTTACCAGTTCCGTGTGGTAATACTACTGTACCTCTAACTTGTTGGTCAGCATGTTTTGAATCAACACCTAATTTAACGTGTAATTCAACTGTTTCATCAAATTTTGCTTTTGGCATTTTTTCAATAACATCAAAAGCTTCATTTGCATCATAAAGTTTTGAAGAATCTACTAATTTAGCAGCTTCTGCATATCTTTTTCCTTGTTTCATTTTTTCCTCCTTTGGTACAAACGAGTGATATCACTCTCCCATTTTAATTTTTATTAGTCTACTACAACTACACCCATTGATCTAGCTGTACCAGCAACCATGCTCATTGCAGCTTCTACTGATGCTGCATTTAAATCTTCCATTTTTTGTTCTGCAATTGCTTTAACTTGTTCTTTAGTTATTTTAGCAACTTTATCTTTGTTTGGTTTACCAGAACCTTTTTGTAAACCGATTGCTTTTTTAATAAGAACTGCAACTGGTGGAACTTTTGTAACGAAAGTAAATGATTTATCTTTGTAAACAGTAATAACAACTGGGATTATCATTCCAGGTTGGTTAGCTGTTCTATCATTGAATTCTTTAACGAATTGCATAATATTAACACCTGATGAACCTAAAGCTGGTCCTACTGGTGGTGCTGGAGTTGCTTTACCAGCTTCTATTTGTAATTTGATAACATTTACAACTTCTTTCTCTGCCATTTCTTTTCGCCTCCTTTAATTTACTTTTTGAACTTGTGAAAATTCTAATTCTACTGGAGTTTCTCTTCCAAACATAGAAACTAAAACTTTTACTTTTTGTTTTTCTTTATTAATTTCCTGTACTGCACCAACAAAACCTTCTAATGGTCCGTTGATAACTTGTACAGTATCATTTACATCATAATCTACATTGACTGGAACTTCATCAAATCCCATATTTCTGATTTCTTCATCAGTAAGTGGAATAGGATCTGTACCTGAGCCAACAAAACCTGTAACACCTCTTGTATTTCTAACAATATACCAAGACTCTTCTGTTACTATCATTTTTATCAATACATAACCAGGAAAAACTTTTTTTAGATTACTCTTTCTTTTTCCATCTTTTATTTCAACTTGTTCTTCCATTGGAACAACTATGTTAAAAAAGAAATCTTCAAGTTCTCTATTTTTTATAGTTTTCTCTAAATCTGTCTTAACTTTATTTTCATAACCAGAATATGTATGAACCACATACCATTTTGGTTCGTTAGCATATTGAGACATTTTTTAGCCCCCTTTATATATTTTCATTTAAAAGTATTATTGCTTAAGACTGTACTTCTTAATTTGCTGTATTTGTTTCTTCTATGCTTTCATTTGTAACTGTAGCATCAGCAGTATTTGTATCTTCAGTTGTATTTCCTGAATCTATAACTGTTGCACTATCTGTAGTGTTATCTACAGTTTCAGATGTGCTAGATGTAACCATGGCTTTTAGTTTTTCAACTCCGTAGTTATTCAATGTTTCAAAAACAACATCTAATACAAATACTATTGTAGCAGTAATTAAAACAATTACTATAACAGCAGTTGTATTATTTACTAGTTGTTTTGGAGTTGGCCAACTAACTTTTTTTAATTCTGCTTTAAAATCTTTTGCGAAGCTTTTTTTGTCTTTTTCATTTTTTACTTTTTTATCTGTTTTCTTTTCTTTATTAACTTCTTTTGCCATTTTTTATTCCTCCTAAAGGATTTTACTATTTTGTCTCTTTATGAGTTGTACGTGTTTTGCAGAATTTGCAATACTTAACTACTTCTAGTCTTTCTGTATTGTTTCTTTTATTTTTTGATGTCATGTAATTTCTTCTTTTACATTCTGTACATTCTAAAGTAATATTTTCTCTTGGTCCTTTTGCTGCCATTTTCTACACCTCCATTTTACTTTTAATGAATATTTTTAATTTAACGATGTGACTTACATGTTTTTGTACATGCTATAATACTTTACCACAAATAAGTTTATAAGTCAATATTTTTAGTAATTTTTTCCTATTTTTTTTTATTTTTTTGTACTGAGAATCCAAATTTACCTATTTTTTTGTCTAATCTGTAATATCCACCATTTGCATAAGCTATTAAATCACACTTACTAATATCAAAAGCACCATTTTCATCAATGTATTTATCATCTGCATCTATTGATAAAACTTCTGCTAAAAACATTGTATGACTTCCATTATCTCTTTCTTCTATAACTTTACATTCTATTGAAACTGGACTTTCTTTTATAAGCGGACATTTAACAAAATTTGCTTTTTCTTTTGTTAAATTCATTTCTTTAAATTTATCATACTGAGCACCACTTCTAACACCACACCAATCTGTTGCATAAGCTAATTTCTCAGTAGTTAGATTAATTGCAAATTCTTTGTTCTCTTTTATTAAATTATAAGAATACCTTTCTGGTCTTACTGATATATATACTAAAGCTGGATTTGTGTTTATAATACCAGTCCATGCAACTGTCATTATATTAGATTTCTCCATATCTCCTGATGTTACCATAACCGCTGGTATTGGATACACAAAAGTTCCCGGCTTCCACATAACTTTACTCATATTCTTCTCTTCCCCTTTCATATACTCTAGAATATAATAGGTCTTCAAATGTTTTTTTAGTAGCATCTTCATATCTTCTTGAATATTTTGAATCTCTTTTATCTACTATTGTACCTGATACTCCATACTCAAATAATATTGCAGAAGCAATCTCATCTTGATTAAATTTATTTGATATGAAGTATTTTCTTTCACTAGATGGTGGAGCTTTTTCAATTGTACCTGCATAACCTCCATTAGTTTTAGCTAAACCTAATACTATATCTGAAAAATATACATTTTTTAAGAACTCTAAATATTCTGGTCTTTCAGTACCAGTATATGTTAATGGAGAAAAAATTATGTTTTCACTTATTTTTCCATTATTATCCTGTTTCCTAACTCTTAGAATTTTGTTTGCAATTTCTTTGGTAGGATCATTTTGATAAAAATAGCTTCTTATAGTTTTTGGAGTGCTATCTACTTCTTTTTTCTTCATTGTTAATTTAGAAAATATTCCTTTTCTTTTAGGAGTTTTAGTCCTTGCTATAGTAGCTTGTCTTTCTTGTACATATTTTCTTTTTCTAAATAAAGATTTTTCTGATATATAACCCAATAGTTCAACTGATAAAGTTCCTTTAAAAATTGGTGTATCAACAGGTTCGTTGCGAAGCATATATGTTGGTTTTTGCAACACCATTCCCCAAGAATAATCATGGTCTTGATTTCTTGCAATTTGTAGTTTATCTTCTAATTCTGGATGTTCAAAAACTAATACTAATTCTTCTAGATGTTTATTCGCATATTCTTTTTCTCTTTTTAATAAAGTTTTAACTCTTTCTGGTGAAATAGTAGTAAATTGATCCGAACGATACATTTGGCTTTTGATATATTCTTCTGGAATAAATTGCTTACGACCTTCTCTTGTTTTGATTTGTCTATAATTTTCTTCTAGTCTTTTATATTGTTCTAAATTTAACAAAGTTTCCTTAAATTCTTGTTCTGTACATGCTATACCACGTTCACTTAAATTTTGTGCTAATATCTTTGCCATTTCGATAATTTTTTCTTTATATTTTATCTCTATAAAAACATCCATTAATGGAGTTATATCACTTGGATTCTCTTTATATGCTTGTTTTGCTCTTTCTATTTTTCCTTTCATCTCCACAATTTCAAAAGACGATATAACATACATTTCTACTCTAATATCACTTCTTTTGTTATTACCATTAGCAACATTATCAACTTCATTTTTTTCTTTATCTAAACTTTTAACAAATTCTTTAACTTCATCTTTTCCTAGAACATCTTGATTTAAATCTAAGCCATAAACATATCTTTTACTTAATAAATCTTCTATTTTTTTATTACTAAAACTTTTCATTCTATAAGAAAAGATTGATTTAAAAGAGTTTGCAATATAAGCTTCATTTAATTCAAGAATTTTGCTTAAATATACTTCTATAGCATCTTCTATTTCTCTTCTTGTTATTAATGGATTTATTCCTAACACTGCAAATGGTTGTTTCATAGATTTTCTCCTTGTTCTTTAATGCTTATATTATATATTAATAAAAAAAATATTTCAATAAATTATATAAGTTTTATATAAAACTAAAAACACTAAAAAAAGATATATTAAGTTATACTTTTAAATAAATAAAAATATATCTTAATATATCTTAAAAATATAAAAAAATCTGGCGACTTCCTATTTTCCCAGCAAGGTAACTCGCAAGTATCTTCGGCACTAGAGAGCTTGACTTCCGTGTTCGGCATGGGTACGGGTATTTCCTCTCCGTCATTATCACCAGAAAATTTTTGTATGCTTTCTTTAGCACACTCAAAAATACATAGATAAATACTTCTTTGAAGGCAAAACTTCTCGTGGTTAAGCCCTCGATCTATTAGTACTGGTTAGCTACATACATCACTGTACTTCCACCTCCAGCCTATCTACCAGGTCGTCTTCCTGGA
>JAGAKS010000008.1 GCA_017625465.1 Clostridia bacterium
AATTTATTACAATATTTGTTGTGGTATTGATGTTCATAAAAAACTTTTAGTTGCTACTATTGCTACTACTAATGAACAAAAAGTTACCACTTATCAAACCAAACAATTTTCTACTTTTACTAAAGATATTAAACGCCTAAAGCAATGGCTTATTGATAATAATTGTAAAGATGTCTGTATGGAATCCACCGGAAAGTATTGGATTCCTATTTTTAACATTTTAGAAGATTCTTGTAATGTTACTATAACTCACCCTAAATATGTTAAGGCAATTAATGGTAAGAAAACTGACAACAAAGATTCTGTTTGGATTACCGATATCTTTAAACATGGTCTTGTTGAAGGTAGTTTTATGCCACCTCTTGCTATTAGACAACTTCGTGACTTGATGCGTTATCGATTTAAGCTTGTTAATTGCAAAAGTTCTGAGAAGAACCGTTTTCAAAATTCTTTAACAGTTTCTAATATTATGATTTCTAACATTCTTACAGATACCTTCGGAAAAACTTCAAAATCTATCTTGGAACTTATATTATCTAAAGAAGATAATGTTACTCTTGAGGAAATTACTCCTTTACTTAGAAAGAATTTAAAATCTTCTCCTCAAGAAATTTTGGATTCTGTTCAAGGAAATCTAACCCATGAACAAAATTCTAAAATGCAAGTTTGTCTTAATCATTATGATAATATTCTTGAATGCATTAACCAAATTGAAGAAGCTATTTTACCTTTAATTGCCCCTTTTCAAAATGAGATTAATTTGATTTTAACTGTTCCTGGTGTAAAGGATATTTCTGCTATTACCATACTTTCCGAAATCGGAGCAGATATGTCTGTTTTCAAAGACGCAGAACACCTTTGTTCTTGGGCAGGACTTACTCCTCAATGCAATGAAAGTGCTGGAAAGAAGAAATCTGTTCATATTAGCAGAGCAGGTATCTATTTAAAACCTTTACTTATTCAATGTGCTAACAATGCTATTCGTGACAAAAACTGTGAATACTTTAAGCTTAGATATGAAGCTATCAAAAAACGTAGAGGTCATAAACGTGCAATTATTGCTATTGCTAGAATGTTACTTACTTGTATTTACAATATGCTATCTAAAAATGAACCGTTTAATCATGAAATATATGAACAACTAACTAATTCACATTTCAAAAGCAAACATACAAAACTTAATATCAATAATGCTATTAAATTCTTAGAATCACAAGGCTACAAAGTTAGTTAATTTTAATGTTTAATTGTTTGGTATTAACTTAATATTTATTATCCCAAAAGTTCTAATTTTAGGACTTCTATTTTTTATGGACTTTTTCTTATTTTATTTTTCAAACTTATTTCCTCTATAAATTTTTAATTGCTGAAGTTGCTAAAAAATCACATCTGTTATTAAGTTCATTATCACTATGACCTTTAACTTTATTGAAAGTAACTTTATGTTTTTTAGTTAAGCTATATAATTCTTCCCAAAGCTCTTTGTTTTTTACTGGTTCTTTGCCTGCTGTTTTCCAATTATTCTTTTGCCAATTATATATCCAACCTTGATTAAAACAATTTACTACATAAGCACTATCACTATAAACTTCAACTTCACATTCTTCTTTTAAAAGTTTAAGTGCCTCTAAAACTGCTGTAATTTCCATAACATTATTGGTAGTGTTTTCTTTGGCACCTGAAATTTCTTTTTTAGTTTCTCCGTAAATTAATACAGCACCCCAACCACCAGGTCCTGGATTACCTGAACATGCACCATCTGTATATATTGTTACTTTTTTCATAAGATATTTCCTTTTTATTTGTATTTTTTTGTTATATGTGATATTATAACAATAAATTAGAGATTTTACAATATAGGTGGTGATTTTATTTGAATGGAGTTTTAGGAATCATATCTGAATACAACCCTTTTCATAATGGACATTTGCACCATTTGAATTACTCAAAAGAAATTACTAAATCTACTTTTTCTATTGCTGTAATGAGTGGAAATTTTACTCAAAGAGGTGATACTGCTTTAGTAGATAAATGGACACGTGCTGAAATGGCACTTAAAGCTGGCGTTGATTTAGTTATCGAACTTCCAACAGTTTATGCTACTTCTAGTGCAGAAAATTTTGCAGAAGGCGCTGTAAAAATTTTAAATGCTTTGGGAATTGTTGATTATATTTCTTTTGGTTCAGAATTAGGAGATATTAAACCATTAAATGAAGTTGCCGAAATTTTGTATAAAGAACCCAAAGAATTTTCTAGCTTAATTACAAGACAATTAAAATCTGGTCTTTCTTATCCAAAAGCCAGAGAACTTGCGATTTCTATGTACTTTGGTTCTTCAAAAAAATTTTCTGATATTTTAGAAAATCCAAATAATATTCTTGCCATTGAATATTTAAAAGCTCTAAAAAAATATAAAAGTCCTATATTGCCTTTAACCATAAAAAGAGATTACAGCGATTATAACAGCAAAAAAGTAAAAAATGGCATAGCTAGTAGTACAGCAATTCGTACAATGATAGAAAATAAAAAAAATATACATTATGTTGTACCTTATGAAACATACGAGCTTATGGAAGAACAAATAAACTTGGGACACATTGTTCCTAATTTAGCGGTTTTTGAAAAACAAATTATTTATAATTTAAGAAAAATGTCGATTCAAGAAATTGCAAGTATTCCAGATGTTACAGAAGGTTTGGAATATAGAATTAAAGAAGCTGCTAATATATCTAATACTCTCGAGACTTTAATTACTCGTATAAAAACTAAGCGATATACTCAAACTCGTATTCAAAGAATTTTATTGCACAGTCTTTTAGGAATTACTTCAAAAGATATTAATGCTTCAAAAAAAGTTATACCTTATATTAGAATTCTTGGTTTTAATAAACATGGAAAACGTATTATATCTGCTATTGCAGCAAACAATCCAAGTTTAAAAATTATTGTTTCTTTGAAGAAATTTATGGAAAGCACTCCTAACAACACTTTAAGAAACATGATTTCTAAAGATATTTTAGCTACTAACATATATACATTAGGCTATAGTTCTAATGATGGAATTGCTAATTTAGATTATACACATAATATAATTGATATAAAATAAGAAGTACCAATTGTACTTCTTATTTCTTTATCTATTACGTGGATCATCACTATCATCATCAAAATTTGGATTAAATCCACCTCTATTTTTCTTATTTTTCTCTTTGAAAAATTGTAAAGCCGATTTCAATGTTGTATTTTTACTTTGAGAGTCTTGTATTTCTTCAAAATCATTTGGTTCTTCTAACCTTTCTTCTAGGCTACTACGACTTGGAAAAATTCTCTCACCAATTTGAGCTCTATCTCTTTCTGCATCTTTTTCACACATTCTCTGATATGCTTTTTGTTCTTCTGCAAAACTTGCAAATCTTTCTTGATAATTTTCTCTAATTACTTCTTTGCCTCGCCTTGTTAGTTTACTTTCAAAAAAATCTTGACATCTAACAACATATTTTTGTCTAGCTTCTTGGAAAGTATGTGATTTATCTTCATCTGAACGAATACTTCTATATTTTTCAATTTCCGCATCATATTTATTTCTTAAATATTGCTTTATTTCATACATTGCAATTGGTTTTACACCATGACCATGTCCTTGTTCAATTCTTTCTTCAACTAATTCATTATACCTGATAAGCATTTCTTGATCATCCATAGATGCAATATATTCTAAAGTCTTTTGAAGTGGAGAATAGTTTTCAGTCATTGTATAATATATTGATTGTGGAGTTACATAGTCAATAGGATTTACAGTTCGATCAATTTTAGGTTGAATTTTTTCTGGATGTCTATAATAATATTCTAACATTCTTGTATACATTAATGAAATCATTTCAGAATGCTCACCTTGAAGACTACCTTTAAAGTGCATTTGCTCTGTCTGTATTGCATTATGCGCATTTTCCGCATCTATTTTTTTAACTGATGGATCTTTTCTTCTATATCTACCTAATATTTCAATATTCCTTTTCATCAAATCTAAATTTTCTTTTGGAAATGCTGCCTCAACTCCTGGATGTGAATCATAATATCGTTTTAATTCTTCTGGACTACTTGATATAGTTAATAACTCTTCTAGCATATCATTAACATAAATTCCATCATACAAATATATAAGATCATCATAAGTTTTTCTAATTTGTTTTAATTTTTGTATTGCTGGATTGTATTCACATATCATACCAGTACTAAATGCTTCATCAACAAGTGCTGCATTTGTTTCTTTGATTCTTTCTGGTGATGTTTTAGTTATATATTCAATTTGTTCTTTAGAAAATCTACTAGTATCTATTTTTATTAATTCAGAAATTTCATCATAATCATAATTAATGTATTCAACTTTATCTGCAATTCTAACTATTTGAGCAATTAAATCATCACTTAAATATTCAAAAGGTACCCTACTAGTACTGTGTCCTAAAACACCAAAAGTTAATTCTGCTTTTTGTTTATCTGTTAAATCAATTCCATTTTTTTCCATAATTTGATTAAACAAAATTGCGCTAAGCTCATTGTGCTCGAAACTTATCTTTTGACAAAATCCTGTTGGAGATACTTCATCTATAAGTTCGCTAGGTATGTGACCTTGTCTTCTTTCATATTTTCTTCCAAAATATTTTAAGTGCTCTGCCAAAATAGCATCTATATCTTCTGTTTCAGTTATATTAGTAAAGAATTCACTTATTGCTTTTTCTCCTTCGTGTCCAAATGGTACGTGTCCAATATCATGAGCTTTAGCCATGCATACACCACGCATTATCGCTATTTGCTTGTTTAATTCAAATTGTCTTTTATATTTTTCACTACTTTCAAAAATAGGATTTCTTTCTAGAATTCTATCATATGGTTTTACCACTAAGTTTGATATAGCCTTAGTGTGAAGCAGGCGACTTCTTTCTTTTTTTACTTTGCCTTTACCTCTAGAAATCATTTGTGTTTTTCCGGCTAATAATTTATAATGTGTAGAATCTTCAATAGCTTGTTCTAATTTTTTTAACTCAGCTAATGTATGCTCCATTTTTTCAACATCTTCATAAAAATGAATACTTAATTTATCAACAGATATTAGCATAAAACTCCTACCTTTCAACTTTTTACCTAATTTTTATTATACACTAATATTGTTAAATTTTCAACATACTTTACTATTTTTGACTAAAAGTATTGAAAAATGAGCAATTTTGCCTTATAATATCTATAAATGTCATAGAGGAGTTTTTTATTATGTACCCTATTATTATTGGAATCGCTGGAGGCAGTGGTTCAGGAAAAACTACATTTGCTCAAAATCTAAAAAAAGATTTTGAAAATGAAATAGTTGTATTATCTCATGATTTCTATTATAAAAATCATGATGACCTTTCTTTTGAAGAAAGAAAAAAATTGAATTTCGACCATCCTAACGCTTTTGATACTGATATGTTGGTTGAACAATTAAAAGATTTAAAAGCTGGTAAAACTATTGAACATCCAGTATATTCTTTTGTAAGGCATAACCGTGAAGATTATACAGTAAAAATAGAGCCTAAAAAAATAATATTAGTTGAAGGAATTTTAATTTTTGAAAACAAAGAATTGCGTGATATGATGGACATAAAGATCTTTGTCGACACTGATGCTGATATTCGTTTTATAAGAAGATTAGTTAGAGATGTCAACGAACGTGGCAGAACAATTGAATCTATCATTGAACAATATTGTAGCACCGTTAAACCAATGCATGAGCAATTTGTTGAATATAGCAAAAAATATGCTGATATTATTGTTCCAGAAGGTGGAAATAACAAAGTTGCACTTGCTATGGTTAAAGAACAAATTAAAAATATTTTGTATACAATTTAAAAAATGGCAATATAAAATTGCCATTTTTATTTTTTATACATTTTCTATAAAATTTAATTTTTTTAATGTATCATCACCTATTATTATATTAGCTAGACTAATTAATTCTTTATATAAATCTATATATCCTCTATGATGTGTATCTAATCCATATAATACTTTGATATCGTATTCACTTGCTATTTGCCAAAATTCTTTTCTTGGATATTTAACATCTTTTAATCTAGAAACTTGTTCTTCAAAAGAATCATTATTTAAAGTTTTATCTTTAAAATAAGTTTTTGAAGCCACTCCATTTAAATTTATTTCTAATGGTATTTTATACTTTTCAGCTGCTGCACAGATTTTTCTTGAAACTTGTTCTTCAATTTCTCCAAATTCGTCTATACCACTAAAACATATATCTGGATGTGCAATTATATCTGGAATTCCTAATTTCATAGCTTCTTCAAGATATTCTCCGTATCTAATTATATCTCCCTCTGTTGCAGGTTTCTTTGCCCAAAATATAACTAAATCTTTATTATTGGGTGCATATACAAAATGTTGCCCTAATATTAATTTATCTGTTTCCTTCTTTAATTCTAATATATTATCAACATCATCTGGCAAATACTCTATTTCAAAACCTAATTGTATTTCTATTTGATTAGCATATTTTTCTTTTAAATTATTAATAGAATTATAATACTCATGTCTTTGCTCATATCCCATTCTCATATGGTTTCTTTTATCAGTGATATTTTTCTCAGGAGCATGATCCGTAAAAGCTACTTTTTTAAATCCATTCTTTATATAATCTAAAATATATTCTTCATCTGTATAATCAAAATCTGCATGTCCACATCTATATGTATGTGAATGATAATTAAAGTTTTGCATTTCATTTCCCCTATCTATTATATGTTTTTAAATTTTCATATTACTTAATTAAAATTTTTTATTTCTCTTTTGAAATTATCAAAATTTTTAAGTTTCCAAGACCAATTATCTTTGCTTATAGTTCCAGGTAAATTTGTTCTTGCTGTTTCATCTAATCCAAGTATATCTTGAGCAGTAATAACAACAATTTTTGCTTTACATTTCATACAATATTGCATCATACCAATATTGACGTTTAAATCATAACATTCATGTCTTCGTAAGAATTCTTGAAGTCGCCATTTATATTCGTCATTTAAACTCTTATACCAACCATAAATAGTATTACAATCATGATTTCCAGGAAATGCTAAAACATTTTCAGAAGAATCATCCATATCGCAAAAATTATTTAAGTCTATGCTATATTGAAGAATTTTTTGTCTTGTAAAATTATAATGTTCTCTTAATTCTATAGTTTCTTCTCTGATATCGCCTAAATCTTCTATTATCAAATTATCTACACTAACTTCATTAGTTTTGAATAACTCATCAAAAAAGCCATAACTTACACCATCTGTATAAAAACCTTCTTTTCCAGATTTTCCAATAGGTATTTTATAAAAAGAATCATATCCTCTAAAATAGTCTACTCTAATTTTATCAAAAAGTTTAGTATAATATTTAAATCTATCTATTAAATATTTATAATTTTCTTTCTTTAAATTTTCTACATCATATACTGGACTATTCCATTTTTGACCATCGCTATTAAAATAATCTGGTGGAGTTCCTGATTCAAAAGTAAATTTACCATTTTTCATTTCAAAACAATTAGCATGATACTTAGTTTCCGCTGAATCAAAAACAGGATATACTGGCATATCACCGATGATTTTTACATTTTTAGAATTTGCATATTTTTTTATGTCCATCCACTGTTTATATAAAATGTATTGTAAAAATAAATAATACTCTACTGTTTCGCCATATTTTTCTGATGCAAATGTAGCATATTCAATTATTTCTGGAATTTTAATAAATTCAAAATATTGCTCGTGTGGTTCAAAATTTGAAAAAGCTTCTTTGTAATATGGCTTTTTGAAATCATCATAAACAGCTCTATCAGTTATTTCTCTTTTTTCAATACTATTAATTAAACCATATTCTTTTAATTTATCAAGTGATATATAATCTTCTTCTAAAGCATAATAGCTAACTGGTGAATATGGCATTCCATCACTTTCGTTAATAGGTAATATTTCCCAATAAGTTATATTATTTTCACTTAGAATATCAATAAATTCATAAGCTTCATTTCCAAAGTCACCAATACCATAATTGCTTGGAAGTGAAAATATAGGAAGTAAAATTCCTTTTTCTTTCATAATTTTTCTCCTCTTTTGTAAAATATACAACAAATCAATTATATCATAAAGATTAAAAAAAGTAAAAAAATAGACTAAAATTTTTTAATTTTAGTCTATCTAAATTTATAATTTCTACATAGCTTGTCTATATAAATTAATGAAATCTTCTTTTGTTACTTCACGTGGATTTCCTGGTCTACAAGCATCAAGCATTGCTTTATCTGCAAGCATTTCTAAATCTTCTTCTCTACCACCAACATCTTTTACTGTTTGTGTTATACCACAAGCTTTTGATAATTCTTGTATTTTCCATACGAAAGTATTTATTACATCTTGGTCATTTAAATCTTTAGCATCTGGTCTTCCAATGTTTACTAAAATTTCTCTAAATCTATCTGCACAAACTACTCCATTAAATCTCATTACTGTTGGAAGTAATATTGCATTTGCAATACCGTGAGGTGTATCATAAACAGCACCTAATTGATGTGCCATAGAATGAACTATTCCAAGACCAACATTAGAGAATCCCATACCAGCTATATATTGTGCTCTTGACATATTTTCTATAGCCACTGGATTTTTCTCATTTACTGCTGCTGGAAGGTTTTCAAAAATTAATTGAATTGCCTTCATATGGAACATATCTGAAATTGTATTATGACCTTTTGTAATATATCCTTCAACAGCATGTGTTAAAGCATCAAGTCCTGTAGCAGCAGCTGTTTTAGCTGGTAAAGATTCCATAAGTTCAGAATCTACTATAGCTAAAACTGGTATATCATGTGGATCAACACAAACCATTTTAACTTGTCTTTCTTCATCTGTAATAACATAATTGATTGTTACTTCAGCAGCTGTTCCATGTGTTGTTGGAAGAGCTATCATAGGCATTCCTTTATTTTCTGTATTTGATAATCCTTCTAATGATACTATATCTTCTCTATTTGGGTTAGTCATAACAATTGAAATCGCTTTTGCTGTATCCATAACAGAACCACCACCAACTGCAACGATTACATCTGCATTAATTTCTCTACATTTTGCTATTCCATTTTTGCAATTTGTAACTGTTGGGTTTGGTTTAACTTCTGCAAATACATCATATTCAATACCATTAGCATCTAATAAAGATGTAATTTTTTCAGCAATTTTGCAATCTATTAAAGAATGGTCTGTTACAACTAATACTTTTTTAAATCCTCTCATTTTAATTTCATTTGGTAATTCTTCTCTACAACCTCTACCAAAATAGGCTGTTTCATTTAAAACAAATCTTTCTGACATTAAAATTTCCTCCTTTGTTTTTAGCTTTCACTTAACTTTTATCATATATACTATTTTTTTTCAATATATTTTATCAAAAGTTGTTTTTTATACTCCTTTTCATTTGTAAATATCAATGCTATATAGCTAATATTTCAACTAAAAAATGAATTTATATTATTTTCAATTTGATTATAGCATTAAGAAAAAAATGTTTCAATAATATATAAAAAGAAACATACATCAAAAGATATATGTTTCTTTTTTGGCTCTTCTTTTAGTTTTCTTCTGTTGCTTTTAACTCTGAAATATCTAATTGTTTTAATCCAGATAAATCAAATTCTAAATCTTTATCTGTTACTTGATTAAATTCAAATTTATAATCGATAATTGTACTTTGAACTTCATGAGATGAATCATCTTCTTTGACCGTATTAGGTGTTATAAAGCCTTCAAGCTCTTCAAGTCTAACTAAGGAACCAGTTGTTTTTTCAATATATAAAATCATATTTTGATGTCTTAACATATAACAATCTTTTCCATTTACCATTGCAGTATTTAATGAATACTGTAAAATACTTTTTGGAGAATCTAATTCATTTTTTAACATTTCTATAAAATCAAATTCATTAGCTCTTACTTTTCTAGTATAATTTTCTACTGTATAGCCATCTTCTCCAAATACAAAATAGCATTTTCCATTATTTATAATACTAATATGACCTACTTCATTATTGTAATTAACAAGCATATTTTCATCTTTTACCCAAGTTTCAGTTGTATTAGCAGTCCAACCCTGATAATAATATGTTCTTATATAATAATTATTTGATTTTAAGTAATCTTCCATTTTATTAGCTATACTTTTGAAAACTATAAAATTTCTAGTAAAAAATGCTATTATTATGAAAATTAATGCATAAATTACTATGAGTAAAGTATATTTCATTTTCTTAAATCTAGTATTGTATTTTTTAGCATAATTAATTTCTTTTTCTACATTATTAGTTTGTTTTTCAAAGTCCTTTTTCATATTATCTAAAATATCATTACATTCGATACATTCTTTTAGATGTTTTTCAATAAATGTATTAGTTGTATCAGAAGTTAATTTTTCTACATAATTAGGTAATAAATCTTGTACAATTTTACATTTTTCTTTATTGTTCATTTTTGTCAACTCCTTTCATTAGTTTATTTTTAGCTCTATAAAAAGTTACTCGTGCCCAAGTTTCACTTTTATTAAACAAAATACCAATTTCTTTAAAGTCTAACTCACCAGAAATTCTTAAAAGGACTACTTTTTTATGTATTTCTTCTAACTCATTAATTCTTTGTTTTAATTCTAATTTTTCTTCATTTGAAACAATTGTATCTTCAATGCTTTTATCATATATTTTGTATTCTATATCTGTTAATTCTTCTAGTTTTTTATTTCTTTTTAATTCGTCAAAATATAAATTTCTTGCAATTTGTATTAGCCAAGTTGAAATACTACTTTTTTCTTTAAATTGATTGATTTTTCTTATTGCTCTATAAAAAGTCTCTTGTGTTAATTCTTCTGACAAATCTGTATTATGAGATAAATATAAAAGATATTTATACACAGTTTCAAAATATTCTTTATATATTTTGTCTAAGTCCATAATATTTCTCCTTTATTATTAGACTTTTTAAATTCATTTTTGTTACACTTTATTAAATAAATTTCCACAATTTTTAATATAAAAATAAAAGAACCATTGAAATATGGTTCTTTTACATTGGCTCCTCTTGTTGGACTCGAACCAACTCCTTCAAGCATCAAACTAATCATTTCAAACCTTAGCTCACGCAAGTTTTGAAACGATAGTTTATGCATATTCAGAAACTTCGCTAAATCTGCCACCGGCAGCGCTCGTTTCT
>JAGAKS010000009.1 GCA_017625465.1 Clostridia bacterium
AAAAAAGCATATTTGAATGTATTGATTTGTTTTGGTTTGACAGCTAACATTTTAACACATTCTATATGCTTTTTCTAGTAATTTCTAAAATTAAAGAGTGCTACTCATTTTTTGACTTTTCGCCAGAAATTTGGTACAATAAATGTATATTGCTATTTTATAAAGGAGATTTTATTATGGTTAATTTTAATAATATCGAATTTGGAAATAAATTAAAATCAGCTAGAATAAAAAAAGAATTATCTCTTGAATATGTTGGCAAAAAAATAGGCAAAAATTTATCTACTGTTGCAAGATATGAAAAAGGCGAGATTATTCCTAACGCAGAAATTATAAATAAGCTATGTAACCTATTAGACATATACAATGGAGATTTGTATAGTGAAACAAAAGTAAATATAGTAAATAAAGAAAACAGTAAAAACCCCTTTCAAACAAATAGATTATATCTATATTACAAAGGTTATGTTGGAAAGAAAAAATTAGGAAAGTTCAAATTTACTATTGATTTAATAGAACAAAAAGATTTTATTGAAGTAAAAATTGCAGATTATAAAAACAAAAAAACTATTTTAATAGGTTATATGTTAGCAGATAACAATATTGCAACTATAAGAACAGAAAATTACAAACCTAACTGCCCTAGACTTGAAACAAATCAAATTATTGTTAATATATCAGAGGGTACAAATGGATTACTATTAGGAATTATGTGTTGCACCAATGGTAATTATATACCCAATATGAAAAAGTGCTTAATATCAAAAAAAGATTTAATATTTACTAATGAAATGATAAGTATGTTAGATTTATCAAAAGAAGAAAAAGAAAACATTTTAGAAGATAATATTTGGCTTGCTAATATTGAAAAATCAAACGATTATGAATATAAATTAGAAAGCGAAAATTAGACTTCTCGTAAAAAAGATTTTTTAAGTCGTGAAACACTTGAAATATATAGTGTTTTGCGACTTTTTTGTTTTTCAAAAACCTTACTTTTTATTACTTTTCTTTACTTTTTCTTACATTTTCTTATTTTTTCTAACATTTCTTTACTTTTATGCTTTGTAATTCAAAATCGTTGTATCATTAAATCAAGCTTAAGCCCAAAAGGCTGTCGACAGTCAAAATAATTTGAAAGGAAAATAAAAAAATGGATTATTTTGATTTTATTACAGAAGAAAAAATCGAACAAATCGAAAAATTAGACTGTTTATATACAAAAGACACAATTAGCTTAAATGATAGTAAAAATCACAAATTACTTAATTCTTATGCATATCAGCAGTATTTAAAAAACACAAATAATGATAATGCAGAAGATAACAAAGGTGGTGTTTCTTGTGAATAAAAATATTAGAATTTTGTATAAAAAAACTGGGCAAGTACCACAAATAAAATACATAACAGATATGTTACCTATCAAAAAGCTTATAATCTCTGGCAACTTAGAACTTGTAAAATTTGAAAATTGTATTATCGTTTGTAACAACAGAAAGAAAAACAAAAACAAAATTCCTAACATTGTATTAGACTTTAAAAATATTGCTGGCGATTTTTTCTTAATCGACTATGATGCAAAGCAAAAAGATTTTAAAAGTTTATCAGTTGATAAAGCTATCTTTTACACAGATACTTTACAAAGAAAATCGTTTCAATATGATAAATACTTAAATTGGCTTGCAAAAACAAGTAATAATGATATGAAAGGAATTCAAACTTTTCAAAAAGATTTATCTAAAAAAGAAAATAGAGAATTTGGCTCTAAACAGAACACTACTACTCCCCTTTCTCAATTTAATGATAAAGCAATAGAAATGATTTTAAATATTCAAGCAATGATTTTTAAGTACATAAAAAATATGAACGGAGAACAATAGCTTATGGAAAAAGAAAAATTAAAAGAATTAGTTCACGAAATTTATGTTGAAAACAGATATTTATTTCAAAAATACAAACACGAAGTTAGCCATTTTTCAAGAAATGGAATTGTTCAAGAGTGGACACAAAATAAATATGATTTTAAAGAAAGTAGGTAAAAATATGGAAAATATAATGGAAAAACTTACAAAAGATACAATAAATGAAATACAAAATACAGAAGTTAAAAAGATAGTAATTGAAAATGAGATCACACCAGAGCAACGAGCAATAATGGAAAGCATAAAGAAGATTAAAAACCCTTTTAAAATGCTTACTGTTCAAGATATTATGAAAGACTTAAATATTTGCGAAACTGTTGCATACAGAACTTTCAAACGAGCAGACTTTCCATCTATCAATGTTGGGAAAAATAATCAAGTAATGCTTATTTCATACTTAGTATGGAAAATGCAAAAAAGAGTTTAGGGGGTGTAATTTATGGCAAATAATAAAAAAGAAAAAATTGGTAGCATTTATTATGATAAAAAAGACAACAGATTTAGATGTACTTACTACATTACTGATAAAGATACTCTTGTTGAAACAAGAAAAAGTAAATCTTTCTTAACAGAACAAGAAGCAAAAGATTTCTTAACGAACATTCAATGTCAAAAAGGTAGTGAATTATATATAAAAAATAACGGAATACCTTTAAATCAACTTTTAAGGAATTTAGCTGAAAGAAAATTAGATTCTAATACAATAAAAGAAGGTCAATATACAAGATTATTATATAGTATTCAAAACATTGAAAAATCTCCTATGGCATATAAAAGTATTGAAGAAATATCAAGTACAGAAATTCAAGAATATTTGAACACTTTAAAAAATTATAGTGAGTCTACCATAAAAAAAATATCTGGTTTATTAAAACAAGCTTTTTCCTATTCTTTAAATAAAGGCTATATTAACAAAAACCCTATGATTGATACCATACGACCTAAAAGTACAAAACAAGAAAAAATTGTAAGAGCATTAACTCTTGAAGAACAACAAGCCTTTACAAATTATTTAATGCAAATTCCTCGTAGTGATGAACCTTTTAAAGTTGCTTATCTAATAGAAATGTATTTAGGTTTAAGAATTGGCGAAGTTTTAGCATTAAAAAACTCAGATATAGACTTACAAAAAAATCTAATTAGAGTAAACAGAACTTTAACAATAGATAAAAATAAGAAAATTATAATGGGAGATTCTACAAAGACCTATGCTGGAACAAGAGAAGTTCCTATACCTGACTTTATAAAAAATGAAATTATATCTCAAATGAAATCTGCTAATAACAATAAAGAACACTTATTATTTGTTGATTCAAAAAATAATTATATGAACCCTAAAAATGCAAACAGACTTCTAAAACACACCTTAAAAATGATGGGAATTGAGAATGTTTCTACTCATAGTTTACGACATACTTATGGTACTAGATGCATTGAAGCTGGTATGCGAGCTGTTGCACTTCAAAGACTTATGGGACATAGAGATATTTCAATTACTTTGAATAATTATACTTCTGTCTTTAACAAATACAAAGAAGCAGAACTTGAAAAAGTAAATAGTTATTATTTGAATAATAATATATTTGATAATACCAATTTACCATTATTAGAAGATTTTGAAACAAAAAATGAAACTATGGAGGATTTTGAAATTGAATAAAAATGCAATAGAAAAAAGAATAAATGGTTTAAATGAATATATGCTAGAAAATAGCGACAAAGAATTACTACTTTTAAAAATATCTAATGATTATACATATAACAAAGCAGTTGCTATTATAGATAAAAATACAAAACGCAAAGACTGGTACTCTGTTGACGATAAAAACTGTTTTAAAACTTGGGCAGAGGTTGATGCTTTTATAGATGGTATATGTAAAGGAAAAAATACTAATTTTAATATTGCAGAACACGAAAGATAAATTTTTAAAATTGATTAAATTTATTTAATTGATTTTTAAAATAAAGTGGAAAAGTTTGAAAAACCGACAGAGGTTTTTCAAAACATAAAATTGAGTTATCAATTTTATGTTATAAGAATAAAACTGAAAAATGTAAATTTAAAGTTTATTCTTATACAAGATTATTTTATAAAATTATTTAGCATTATTCGACTGAATATGCGACAAATAATTTTAAATAATCTTGCTAGGGGTTATTAGGGGCTTGCCCTTAATCACACAGAACACTTTTAGCGATAGCGTATAAAAAGTGTTCTAGTGTGTTCTAACACTTTTGGCTGGTGTTATATTAGTTGGTCAAGCAAGTATTAGAACATAAGTAATCTTACAAAGCCCCACTAAATAAAAAAGGAGAAATAAAAAATGAATAAAGATATATCTATTCAAGACTTAAATAATCTGTTAAAAGCAAATAAAGAAGGCAAAATTGATTTATCAAATAAAGAAATTGAAATAATTGAAATAATTGAAAAAATAAAAAATGGAGATACTTCTGTCGAACAATATAAAAGTATATTAAAACACGATATAAAAATATTAAATAATAACAATAAATTAGATAAAAAGCTTGATGCTGAATTTACAGATTTTTGCAAAGAAATAAAAAACAAATCAGCAGAAGAAATCTTTAATAGTGCTTATGAAATAACAGTAAAAGAAGAATTAAAAGATAGATTAAAAAATATGGAACTATACCCATTAGAAGTTAATATTTTACTTCAACAAGAAAACATATTAAATGAATTTTATCACGACTGGCTTAATGTTGATACACCACTTGGAGAAGTGCTTGAAAATTCTATTGAAGAATCTATTGCTATGGTAACTAGATATCATAAATCTAATCAAAAAGAAAGGTAATTTTAAAATTATGAGTTATGCTATAATACGAAATAAAAATTATAAACAAGGTCAGCTCTCTTATATATATCGACATAATGAAAGAAAGAATACTAATTATTCTAATAATGATATTTCAAAACAAAATTCTATTAAAAACTATTCACTAAAAAAATGTACTACTTCTTATCAAAAAGCTTTTAATATTATCAAAGAAAAATATCATTTAAAAGGTCAAATTAAAAAAGTTAGTAATGTTATGTGTGAATTGATAATAACTTCTGACAAAGATTTTTTTGAAAATATTGGCGAACAAGAAACAAAAAGATATTTTGAAACTGCCTATAAATTTGTTGCTGAATATCAAAACTTAGGAGAACAGTTTATAGTATCTGCAAAGGTGCATTTGGATGAGTCCACTCCCCATTTACATATTGTCTTTATACCAGTTGTGCATACTATAAACAAAAAGGGAAAACAAATACATAAAATAGCTTGTAGTGAGTTTTGGAAAGGTCGAGAAAGTTACAGAATTTTACAAGATAAATTTTATAAATACATAACAGATAATGGGTTTGATTTAGAGCGTGGAAAATCTACAAACATTAAACACTTATCTGTTGAAGAATATAAAAAAGTTACCAATTATGAAAATATAAAATGCGAATTACAAAACGAGCCTATTCAAGAAATTGACACTACTAATATGCAATTAGTATTAGCTCAAAACAAAAATTTACAATTATATAATAAAAAGCTAAAAGGTTATTTAGCGCAAACTTTAAAATCTATTGAAAAAGCAATAACCTTAGAACAAGAAAATCAAAATCTTATTGAAGAAAATTCACAACTACATAATGAAAATCAATTTCTAAAAAAGTATATTGATAAAGCTTATGATTATATTAGTATTTTAATTAACATACCAAAGTTAAAAATTAAAAATATGATAGATAATTTCTTTAAAGAATTAAAAGAAAAATAATATTTTAGAAAAGAGTTGTTTTTTACAACTCTTTTTCCGTGCAATTAAATAATATATAATCAATGGCTAATAATATATAAATCTTTTTAAAGCCTTATTTATAGCACTTTTTGCCTTTTCTTCTTATCCGTGCAAAACAAATCTTTAAAAATTCTTGAAAGTATTGATTTATATGTAGTTACAAGCATTTTTACAAAATCTTAATCCGTGCAATTTGCCCGTGCAGATTCCGTGCAATTTGAAAAAAACGACAAATAATTTTGAATATTTTTGAATTATGGTCGAATAACGAAAAGCTTTAAATTGTGCTTATTTCAACGGTTTTAAGTATTCTTGAATAACGATAAAAAAAGATGAATTCGTTTGAATTCATCTTTTTTTGGCTGGGCTGGGTAGATTCGAACTACCGAAATGCCAGAGTCAAAGTCTGGTGCCTTACCGCTTGGCTACAGCCCAATGTATGGGGTGGAAGATGGGACTCGAACCCACGGTCTTCAGTGCCACAAACTGACGCGTTAACCAACTACGCTACATCCACCATGCTCATAGCACTATTTTCACAGCGCTATTTTATTTTAAATCATTGAATAACATTTGTCAAGACATTTTTTATAATTTTACATTATTTTATGTAAAATTTTATCAATCTACGTTATGTCTAAACTTTTTTACTGTAAAACTCCTAAATGTTCTAATAATATTTTTATTCCAAGCAATACTAAAATTACTCCACCCACAAATTCGGCTTTTTGCTCATATTTATCTCCAAATTTGTTACCTATCTTTACTCCTAATACTGACAAGAAAAATGTAATTACACCAATAGAAGTAAAGGTAATTGCAGCATTTTTACTTCCATAGCCACAAACATAAGCTATTCCTATAGCTAAAGCATCTATACTAGTAGCTATAGCTAACACTAACATAGATTTAAAATCTACATTATCGCCATAACTTTCTCCATCACTAGAAAATGCATCTTTAATCATTTTTCCACCTATAAATCCCAATAATACACAAGCAATCCAATGGTCAATACTGGTTATTAATTCTTCAAAAGCACTTCCTAAGAAAAAGCCTATAACTGGCATACCTGCTTGAAAAATTCCAAACCATAGTCCTATTATGCAGGCTTTTTTCCAATTCATTTTTTTCATAGATAAACCTTTGCAAACTGAAACTGCAAAGGCATCCATAGCTAAACCTATACTAATAAATAATATTTCTACTAATTCCATTTTTACCTCATTATTAATTGTATTATTTTCATTATATTATTATATTTATTGTATTATGATTATAAATCTATTTATCGTTTGTTATATCTCCATCACCATTAACTGGTATTGTTTCACCCAAATATTTTGATTTGGGTTTTAAAATACATTTTATGCAATCTTTATCTCTTGCAATTATTTCACGAAGTTCTCTATAACTTTGTCCTATATATTTTCTCAAATCTGCCTGTACTCCATAGGCTTCTAAGCCTAGACTATCTGCTATATACAAAGACCTATATAAATGATATTTTTGCGTAATTATAACAATTTTCTTTGCACCAAAAATTTCTTTTGCTCTATATATGCTTTCATAAGAAGAAAAACCTGCATGATCCATAAAAATATCTGTAGACGGAACACCTTTTTGAATAGCAAAATTTTTCATAACATTCACTTCATCATAATTGGATTGTCCATGGTCTCCACTCATTATTATTTTAGGCGCTAATTTTTTATTATAGCAATCTATAGCTGTTAAAAGTCTATCTTCTAGCATATGTGTTGGCTGTCCATTTCTGACACCAGCACCTAAAACTAAAATGCAATCTATATCATCTTTATCGAAGCTTTCTAAATCTTCTAATATTTGGTCTTTAGTTTTAAATATAACAAAAAAATTTATTATAAAAACTATTATTAATACCAAAACTATTATTAAAGCCATCCATTTAAAAAATTTAATCATTTTATCCCTCTTTCTAAAATATTATAGCACATATTAAAAATATCTATCAACATATTAGTTATATAATTTGAAAAAATTAAGATTTTCTGCTATACTAAGTTTGTTATGGAAAATTTAGAAAGATATAAACACTTAAATAAATATTTAAAAGACAAGTTTGGAGAACGTACTTTAAAAATATGCGTTGATGGTAATTTTACTTGTCCTAACAGAGATGGCACTTGTGGAAAAGGCGGCTGTATTTTTTGCTCTGAAAAAGGTTCTGGTGAACATATTAATTCTAGCAACACCATGACTAAGCAAATAGAAAACTATTTTTCTAGCTACAAAGCAACTCGAGCAAATAAGTTTATCGTATATTTTCAAAACTTCACAAATACTTATGACAGTATCGAAAATTTAAAAGCAAAATATGATAGTAGTTTAATTGATGATAGAATTGTTGGGTTACAAATTGCAACAAGACCAGATTGCATTACAGAAGAAATTTGCAAACTTCTAAAAAGTTATTCAAACAAATATTATGTTTGCGTTGAACTTGGACTTCAAACTGCCAATGATGAAACTGCAAAAATAATTAACAGAGGTTATCCTTCAAGCATTTTTACAAAAGCAGTAGAATTATTAAATAAATATAATATTGATATTGTTACTCATATAATGGTAGGACTTCCTAACGAAAATTTTGAAGATATTAAAAATACTGTAAAATTCATAAACAAGCATAATATTCAAGGAATAAAAATACATTCCTGCTATGTTGTAAAAAATACACAATTAGCCGAAATGTATTATAAAAAAGAATATATTCCTATTACTTTTGATGAGTATATGCAAGCATTAGAATATATATTAACTCATATTTCAAAAGATTTAATAATTCATAGAATTTCAGGTGATGCTCCAAAAGATTTGCTTATAACACCTGACTGGAATTTACACAAAAAATGGGTTTTAAATGGTATAGATAAAATTTTTAAAGAAAAGGATTTATATCAAGGTAAATATTTTAATTTAGATTAAATATATCAGATTTTAGCATCATTTGAGAAATTTTACTTTTTTCATTAAGTGAAACATCCCATCTACTAGCTAAAATACTTCTACCACGTTTATATTCTTGTGTAGGCTTTCCTAAAGTTTTACACAAACTTTTTTGAAGAGCAACATTGTTAGTATAAACTGATAAAATATTTTCTGAATAGATAACATTAATTGTTGTTTCAATTTCTTCTTCAATTGGTTCTTTATAACTTTTTGCCATTTAAACGTCCTACTTTCTCATTTATTTATTATAACTTCATCAAGTCAAATTTTAAATAATCTGAGCTTACTAATTTATACTCAATTCCATCTATTATGCCTTCTATTGCTTCTTTGTGTGAATCACTATGTAAATGTGCATAATAGCATTTTTTTATATTATAATTCTTCAAAGTTAAAATAAAATTTAACTCATCTGGCACTTGTTCCTTATAAAATGGTGGATAATGTATAAAAGCAATTATTTCTTTATCTTCACCATATTTTTTTATACCATCTTCAATAGAAAGTTTTAATCTATCATTTTCACGTTTTAAAATCTTTGCATTAATAGGTGCTTTAAAATTAGTTACCCAACCTCTAGTTCCAACTATTATTTTATTCTCTATTAAATAGCTATTATTATATAAAAAATCTATATTTTCAAAATTATTTTCTTTAAGAAATTTGTTCATTTTAGTAACTGTTGTCCACCAGTAATCATGATTTCCTTTAGACATAATTTTTCTTCCTGGTAGAGAATTTAAGTATTCGAAATCTGCTTTTGACTCTTCTAAATATGTAGCCCATGAAAAATCACCTGGTAAGATAACTGTATCTTCAGGTTTTACTTTTTCTATCCAATTGTTTTTTATCTTTTCTGCGTGATTTTCCCAATTGTTTCCAAAGATATCCATTGGCTTATCTACTGCAAAAGACAAATGTAAATCTCCAATTACATAAATTGACATTCTATTCCCCTATCTTTAAACTTGGTATAGCATTTAAATTAAGTTCAGCTCTTTCATTGTTTATATAATTATAATATCCTTGTGCTGCTATCATTGCTGCATTATCAGTACATAAAACTGGTTCTGGATAATATACTTTTATATTCATTTTTTCTGCAAATTTATCAAATTCTTTTCTTATGTATGAATTTCTAGAAACACCACCTGCTATTGCAATTTTATTTACTCCGAACTCTTTTACTGCTTTTTCAGTATTAGTTAAAAGCATTTCTGTAACAGCTTTTTGAAAACTTGCACAAAGATCTGCTTTATTGATACTAAGATCTTTATGATTTAAATTTATAACTGCTGTTTTTATTCCACTAAAACTAAAATCTAAATTTTCAAAATGAGTAACTGGAAGCTTAATACTAGCTTCTCCTTCTTTTGCCAAGTTATCAACTTTCGGTCCGCCTGGATATCCCAAACCAACTACTCTCGCCACTTTATCAAAAGCTTCTCCTATTGCATCATCACGAGTTTTTCCTAGGATTTCAAATTCGTTATATGATTTTACATTTACTAAATGTGTGTGTCCTCCAGAAACGATTAAACATAAAAATGGTGGTTCTAAATCTTTATGTGTCAAATAGTTTCCCGCAATATGCCCTTCTATATGATTAACAGCTACAAGAGGAAGTCCTGTTGCAAAACTTAAACCTTTTGCATAAGAAACACCTACTAAAAGGGCTCCTACTAATCCTGGTCCTTGCGTTACAGCAATTGCATCAATATCATTTAAAGTTACATTTGCTTCTTTCAAAGCCTCTTTCATAACTCCATTAATAACTTCTGTATGACATCTTGAGGCAATTTCAGGCACTACTCCACCATATTCTTCATGTATTTTGATTTGTGAATTGATAACATTTGATAAAACCTCTCTACCATTTTTTACAACTGATACAGAGGTCTCATCGCAACTTGATTCAATTCCAAGTATTAATATATCTTTCAATTTTTTTCTCCTATAAAAATAAACTTAATATCGAACCTACTAGCCAGAATATTCCACTTTGAATAACTTCAATTACTGGTGAAACTACAACACCTAAAAGTCCTGTAATCCATAATACCATAAAAATAAGGTTTAAAGTATATGCATTTCTGTCTAACCATTGTAGTGCTCTATAAGGTAAAAAATTTCTAAATATTTTTTCACCGTCTAGTGGTGGAAGTGGAATTAAATTAAAAACTCCAAGACCTATATTAACTGTTATTGTAACGTATATTAAAATTCCAATTACATTTCCAGCAGAACTATATAAAAAGCTAGCTGGTGCTAATGAGGTTAGTAACATTGATACAAGAGTTAATATAATTGCAATAATAAAATTCATTGCTGGTCCTGCAAAAGAAACCAAAGCCTCACAAGCTCCTTTTGATTTATTGCTTGTAAAATTGTTTGGGTTAATTTGAACTGGCTTTCCCCAACCAACGTGAGCAAATATTAATAATATTGAACCTACTGGATCCAAATGTGCAAGTGGATTTAAAGTTAATCTTCCTTGACTTCTTGGTGTTGTATCTCCTAATCTATCTGCCATCCAAGCATGAGCATATTCATGAAATGTAATTGCAATTACAACTGCTGGTAAAGTTAAAAGTAAATTTAACCAAGCTCCTGAAGTCATGCTTGCAAGAGAAGTTACAACTAAAACCGCTAAAATTACATATAACACACGTTTATCAAAACTAAACATAAGTATTCCTTTCTAATTTAATCCCTTTGTATTTTTATAAATTTTTAAGCCTCTTCTTCATTTTTATTGGCTTTTCCTATTGGTTTCATTGTTGGGAATAAGATTACATCTCTAATTGATGCTGAATCTGTAAGTAACATAACAAGTCTATCAATACCAATTCCTAGCCCACCTGTTGGAGGCATACCATATTCAAGTGACATACAGAAGTCTTCATCCATCATATTAGCTTCTTCATCTCCTGCTTCTCTTTGTCTTAATTGTTCTGCAAATCTACCTCTTTGGTCTATTGGATCATTTAATTCTGAATAAGCATTTCCATATTCTCTACCATCAATAAACACTTCAAATCTTTCAACTAATCTCTTATCTGATGGTTTTCTCTTTGTTAAAGGTGAAACTTCAACTGGATAATCGCAAATAAATGTTGGTTGTATTAAAGTTTCTTCAACAAATTCTTCAAAGAAAGCATTGATAATATAACCTCTAGTTTTTTTGCTATCTTCTATTTCAACACCTTTTTCTTTAGCAATAGCAATTGCTTCCTCATCAGTGTTTATATTATCAAAATCAACTCCTGTAACTTCTTTGATTGCTGTTATCATAGGAACTCTTCTCCAAGGTGATTCTAAATCTATTGGTTTTCCTTGATAAGTAATTTTTGCAGTTCCTAAAACTTTTTGAGCAACTGTTCTTATCATATTTTCTGTTATATCCATCATGTCATTATAATCTTGATATGCTGCATATAATTCCATTCCTGTATATTCTGGGTTATGTTTAATATCCATACCTTCGTTTCTAAACATTCTTCCCATTTCATATACTCTATCAAATCCACCAACTATCAATCTTTTTAGATATAATTCGTTAGCAATTCTTAAATACATATCTATATCTAAAGTATTGTGGTGTGTTATAAATGGTCTTGCAGTAGCACCACCAGCTATTGTATTTAAAATTGGTGTATCAACTTCTAAATAATTCTCATTGTCTAAATAGTTTTTAATTTCTTTTAAAATTTTACTTCTTAAAAGGAAAGTTTCTTTAACTTCTGGATTTACTATTAAATCAACATATCTTTGTCTATAACGTAAATCTACGTCTTTTAATCCGTGGAATTTCTCTGGTAAATCTCTTAAAGCTTTACTCAAAAGAATAATTTCTTTAGCATGAATTGAAATTTCTTCTGTCTTAGTTTTAAAAACAAATCCTTTTAAACCTATAATATCTCCTATATCATAAGTTTTGAATGCTTTATAACTTTCTTCTCCTAAATCATTTATACTAACATAACTTTGAATTTTTCCTGTTGAATCTTGAATTGTACAAAAAGATGCTTTTCCCATAATTCTTTTTGCCATAATTCTTCCAGCAACTGATACATCTTTATTTTCATATTTTTCATAATTATCTTTTATTTCTTTACTAAATTCAGTCCTATCGTATTTTGTAATTTCAAATGGATCTTTTCCTGCATCTTGTAACTCTTTTAATTTATCCATTCTAATTTGCATTAAATGATTAACATCTAATTCTTCATTTTCCATAAAAATTGCCCCTTTACCTTTATATTTTAACTATTTTAATATTATATACCTTTTTTTAATTATTGTAAACCAAAATATACAAAAAAGCTGTAAAATCATAGTTTTACAGCTTAAATTTTAATAATTATGGTAATAGTGAACATTCGATATTTGTATCGCCTTGTAATTCACCATTTTTATATTTTAACAAACTAATACTTGGATCTCCTTCATATCTAGGAAGTTCTATTAAAATTTCCATTATTCCATCATTATCTATATCTATTATTTCAACATTACTTAAACTTAAATGATATTCTTCTGTTGTAACAGATTCCCACTTGCTTTTTTCAATGTATGCTAAATCAGCAACTTTTGTACCAGATGAATCTAGTAAAACAATTTTTGAATATCCAGTTGTTTTGTTTGCAAGTATTAAAACATATTCTTCTGTACCGTTTCCGTCTAAGTCAGTAATAATAGCTTTTTTAGAATCAAAATCTCCTATTTTGGGATTTTTATCAGATACAATTGTTGGTATAGCATTTACAACTTTAATTTCTCTTGGAATAGCTTCATAGCTTTCTGAAATAGCTATTTTGCCTACATTTTCTATTTTAACTAAACCATCATATATTTGTGTTGATATAGTTCCTAATTTTGATTCTTTAAAGCCGAAACTTTCGTAATTATAATATGTTATAACATATTTATCTTTATATTGATCTGAATTATCTATGTATTTAAGTTCTGTTTTCTTCATTGCTGTTGTGTCTAATATTAAACCATTATATAAAACTATAAGATTTTCATTCATAACTTTTCTGTTAGTAGCATCTACTGCGTCTACTGTATTTGTTTCTGTTGTTACATTTGTAGCAGAATCTATGATGTCTTTTATAGTTTCATTATTAGAAACATTATCGTTATTATTTTCTGAATTTTTTTCATCTTGTAGAACATTTTGAACTAGATTATTATACTGTTCATAATCTTTACGTTCTTTTCTTATCATATAATACACCAAAGAGCCTGTTGCAATAATTACTATGACTAATAATGCTAACAAAAAATTTCCCAAAGTGATTGGAGTTGGTATATTTCTATTAGCACTAGTTTCCAGTTGGTGCTGTTTACTTTCTACAGGATCATCTTTTCTTGTATCTCCCATATTTTCTCCTTCGTTTCAATTATAATTTAATTCTAACATATCATTATTTTTTTTCAAGTATATTTTATAAATTATTTTAAACATTTATCTAAAGTTTCAATAATTTCTTCTTTGTTCATTTTTTGTCCGATAAACACTAATTTTATCATGCTATCTCCAACTTCATCATCCCAATCTTTTAGCACTTCTGGATTTTCTTTAATGATTGCTTTTCTTTCTTCTTCTGGTGCAGAAGCAATCCAGTCGCCACCATATTCAGCTTGAATTTGTTTACCAGCTTGTTCAAAAATATATGATTCGTTTGGTACATCTGAAAACCAAATTAAACCTTTGCATCTAATAACTGTTTTGGGGAAATTATTTGCAAATTCTTCAAATTTATCTCTATCAAATGGTTTTCTTCTATAATATACAAATGTAGAAATTCCATATTCTTCTGCTTCGCCTTCATCATGGTGATGATGGTGGTGATGTTCATGTCCGTGTTCATGATGATGCTCGTGCTCGTGGTCATGTTCTTCTTCATGATCATGGTCTTCTTCGTGGTCGTGATGATGGTGTTCTTCCTCTTCTTCAACATCTTTTTCTAATTCTTGTACCCAACCTGCTGAAGCAGCTGCTTCTTCAAAATTAAATGCATTTGTATCAATAATATCTTTTACAGCAACTTCTCCAAAATTAGTTTCAATAATACGAGCTTTTGGTTGAAGTGCTTTGATTATTTTTCTAACTCTATTTAATTCATCTGGCTCTACTTCATCTACTTTATTCAAAATAATAGTGTTACAGAACTCTATTTGTTGAATTAATAAATTTTCAATATCTTCTTCATCAATATTTTCTTGAACTAAGTTTTCCCCACATCCAAATTCTGATGCTAATCTTAAAGCGTCAACTACTGTAACAACATTATCTAGTCTACAAAGTTTTGGTATACCATAGCTTCCTGTTTCATCAGATAAAACTGTTAAAGTTTGTACGATAGGCATTGGTTCACAAATTCCACTTGCTTCTATTAAGATATAATCAAACTTGCCTGATTTTACAAGTTCTACAATTTGTTTCATTAAATCAACTTTTAATGTACAACAAATGCAACCATTTGAAAGTGGTACTAAACTATCATTTGTTTCTGTAACTACTCCGCCTTTTCCAATAAGTTTTGCATCTATATTTACTTCTCCTATATCATTAACAATTACTGCAACTTTATATCCTTCTTGATTATTTAATACATGATTTATTAAAGTTGTTTTTCCTGCTCCTAAATATCCTGTAAGTATTGTAACTGGTACTATTTTATTCATTTTATATCATCTTCCTCTCTTTTATGATAAATTATTATATCACAAAACTGCTTACAAAGTACATACTTATTTTAAAATATTTTGATTTAAAACTGTTCCACTATATAACATTAAAACATCTTGATTTGAAAATTCTATATAACTTTCTAACAATTGGCCATTCATATATCTTAAATCAATTAATGTAACCTTTTTATAATTTTCTAATAAAAGTGGTGCTATACTACTACCAAAAGAATCTCTAAAAATTAATAATTCTTTATCTGTATTAGCGTTTTGATTTTCTATTGTTATTAAAGGTGTAGCACCTGATAAATATATATCGTATTTATCTGAAGAAGTTTCAAACTTTTCTAAATCATATACTTTGCTATATTGGTTTGTTTCATAATTGTAAGTTATAGCATTTTCTATATTACTATTAGTTAAGTATTTTATAGTATCTGCATTAACTTTTGCTCCGACTTGTCCGTAATATGTACCATAAAACTCACCAGCTATTTTTTCTTCATAATTTGTTTGAGATACTATTCCCATATTCGTATTTAATATATTAACTACTTTTATTATATTTTCTTGTTTCCAATGCAAATCTGTATTATAAAAATCGTCTTTTGTTAAAATATTTTTTATATCTATATATTTTGTATCTTGCAATTTTTCTGCCATTATTTCTTCTATTTTTTCATAATCCATTTTCAAATAATTGTCATCCAAATAATATGTTTTATCTGGAATGATAGAATAATATACATTAGCATTCTTCAAATACTTTTCTTGCACTGTTTGAAGCTTCTCAGCAGATTTTTTCACAGCATTTTCATTTAATGGATATTCCAACTTATAAATTGAGCCATCTTTTACAAACATTTTATTACTATCTTTTTGATTAAAAATATTCATACTAAACCAATATTTTATCTCTTTAAAACTATCTCTTCTTACAAATTGGTCCACTGCATATTTATCAAAATCACTTGCAAATTTGCCACTAAAAACACTATTCTTAGTAAAGGCTGGAAACTGAGCTAATTTTCGTCTTTCTGTAACAGATACAGCATCATCTAGCTTTACTATATTAGCAACTAACATTACTATTAGAACAAAAACAAATTCAATTATTATTATGACATTTTTTGTTTTTTCCATAAACTACCTCTAAAATCTAAAATATAAGAACGGGTTAAACGAACCATCTATGATATAGCTTGTACTTATTATTAAAACAAACAATATAAAAACCGGTTCTAAAAAGTTTGAAACCTTCTTATCTTTAAAAACATTTTTCATAAGTGGGGTTGCACCAATTAAAGATATAATTAAAACTACTGCATAGCTTTTTAAATAATATATGCTTTCTAAAGAAGTTAACGAAATACCACCTATTCCAAATAAACCTTTTATATTTTCGAAAATTTCTATTTTACTTTCACCACTAAAAATTATAAAGCTAATCATTACTATAAAAAATGTAGCTAATATTCTAATTATCTTTGGAATTTTATCTACCTTTTTTAGTATAAACTCTTTTTCTAATATAAGCAAAATTCCAAAATACAAACCCCATATTATAAAATTCCAAGCTGCCCCATGCCATAAACCAGTTAAAAGCCATACAATTAATATGTTTCTTAGATGTTTTATTTTACTTACTCTATTGCCACCTAATGGTATATAAATATAATCTCTAAACCATGTACCTAATGATATATGCCATCTTCTCCAAAATTCAGTTATGCTACTTGATATATATGGATAATTAAAATTTTCTGGAAATTCAAAGCCAAACATTTTTACAAGACCAATTGCCATATCTGAATATCCTGAAAAGTCAAAATATATTTGCATCATATTTGCAAAAGCATATAACCAATAAAATAACACACTTCTTTCATTACTTGCTAAAAATACATTTACCAGCTCACCTAGTACATTTGCAATTAAAACTTTTTTACCAAGTCCTATCACAAATCTTCTTATTCCTATTGATACATTTTCTATGCTGTGCTTTCTATTATCTAATTGTGCATCTATTGTTTTATATCTAACTATTGGACCTGCAATTAATTGAGGAAATAGTGCAACATAAGTAGCTAAATTTAATATATTTTTTTGAACTTTAACTTCTCCTCGATAAACATCAACTATATAGCTAATAATTTGAAAAGTATAAAAAGATATTCCTATTGGCAAAATCACTTTTACTAAATCTATATCTTTTTCAAATATTACATTTACATTTTGTATTAAAAAATCTATGTATTTAAAATATACAAGTAATCCTACGATAATTGCTATTGGAATTATTAAAAATATTTTTTTATGCTTTTTATCTATTAACCTTCCAAAAAGATATGCTACTATAATTTCAAATACCATTAAAATTACATATTTAGGTTCACCATAAAAATAGAACAATAAAGATGCTACAAGCAATATTAAATTTTGCATTTTTTTAGGAACCATATAATATATTGCTAATACTATTGGTAAAAAATAGAATATAAAAGTTATACTGGAAAATACCATAATTAATTTCTCCTATAACGTGTCTTTACTACATAATAATAGAAACCTTGATTAGATCAAGGTTTCATAGAACTTATTGTACTTCTGTTGGTGCTAACATTTCTTCTGGCAATTCTATTTCTTCTGCCTGTCTTGTATATTCTTCACCAATTTGACCTGCCAATTTTTTAAAATTGCTATATACTTTATCTGCTGTATCTGTATTTGTCATTATCATGCACAGTATATCTCCTGCATTTGTTGCATTTACCTTTTCTGCTTCTACACATATCCATCTTCTAGTATTTACTTGCTCACACATTTTCTTTGCAACACTGTTTGCATCTACTCCAGTTTTAACTTTTGCAAGCACTAATGTATATGCTTGTGAAGACATTAAAGGCTGTGATACTACTAAATATTCTAATTCTTCTCCATTTTCTAAACCTGTAAAAGAATTAACCATATCAGCATCTGAAACTTCTATAATATCTGTTGCTAATGATGGTAACTGACCTTGCATTCCTTCATAAATTTTGTCTACCATAGCTACTAAATCATCTGCACTTGACGCTTGTAAAACTTGTGCTGAATTACTATCTGGTAAATTTTCTTCGTTCTTAGTTGGTAATACCAATACTACCACTGCTCCTATTAATAAAATTGCTATAATTGCAATTATAATTTTTATTGTTTTATTCATAAAACAAATCCTCCTTAGTATACTAAAATGATAATATCATATCATAATAAAAACAGCAATAGATATAAATGGAAATTTTTAAGAATATAAATATTGGATGAAATAGCATACGAATATCCTATTAAAGTGACCATTTTATCATATCTTCAAAAACAGCAATTCTTTGCTACGTTTTACTTTTCTGCTAATTTATGATATAATATTAATGTAATGTTTTTTTATTACAAGCATACTTTAGGTATGTACAATAACAACGGAGGTATACACTATGCAGAAAAAGACTTTACAACAAATACACGAGGCATACGTAGAGGCTACAAAAGCTTCAAGTATCAACGCTCTTGAGGTTGAAGAAAACCTTTCCCGGATTTTAGACACTAATCAGTATCTAGCGGATGATCTTCAAGCCATGGATTACTTCATTGACAAGCTTGAAAAAAGCATACGAGCACGCAAAATGACATTCCAGTCAACGAATGTTTGTGTTGAAATACTTCATACAACCATGTACATCGTTGCATGGGTTAACAAACAGTTTGGTATGGAAATTGACACAAATATTACAGCTCGTAGAAAGTCTTTGGAGAGCGAACTGACAAAAGCATTAGATTTAGCTGATCACTTGGTACCTACTCAGGTTAAGGACAGATTTGGTATTAGATTCGTCCTTTTAAACGGGGAAAACGGCATTAGACTTTCTACTTTCCTTGCAACCAAAATTCTCAATGTGCTTTGTTCAATTAAAAGAAGCGATCGCAGTGATTTTCTTGAGTACATTAAGCAGTTTGATGATTACACGCAGGAAAGAATCAGAAAGCTACTACAACTGCCATTTACACTCGAAAACTTGAGTCGGCATGATACTAAGCCATTTGTTCCAGAGAAATATCCAGATGTTGAGCTTCCTACAGAAGAAGATCGCTCAATGGTAGAAGCTTTTAAGGGTTGTATCAAGTTTTATTACGATCCAAAGTGGAACGGATATCAGAGTATTCATTTTATTCTTAGTATCGACAACACATCTGAAATCATGCCTGGTCTTCAAGTTGAACTGCAGTTTAGAACATGGAAAATGCATCAGTTTGCCGAAAATGATATCAATGCATCTCATGATGCTCATAAAGGCAATGTAGCAAATTATGCAAAAGTATTCACTTTAAGTGAAGAAGAGCTTAACAACACAGGAATCCGTGCTTTCAATTCTTACAAGGACGTTGAAAATGACCTTGATGGCATTCACTTTCCGAAAGTCTTTTATAATAGGCGCATGAACAATATAAGCCTATAACTAATTAGACGTTGTTAACTAGATTTCCCCTGGGGAATCATCAAAAAAATGTGAGAAGCGGCATATACATGTCGCTTTTCGTATTTTTTAATAAAATATGAAAAGTTAACCGTCCTAAAAATATATAAAAGTAAAACGGCATCACTAGTTTAGTGACACCGTTTACTCTCGCACGTCAAATCTGACGTTAGTTGACTTCTGTAAAAACTTTCTTTACCTTCCACTCGCTGAACAGTGGCTCGTAGTAATGAATTACCCAAGAGAAATAGTTTTCATTCTGATTATACTTACCAATAAGAACAAAAGCCTCTTTGGTTGGTTCAAATTTTGCACCTTTTACGCGTCTACCATCTTGGATGGTTTCCACCAAATGCAAATTTTCATTCCCTTCCAGCTTCAGCAAGCCTTGAATCAATTCACCATTGGTTAACAGTACTTTCTCCAAACGATAATTATCTGTTTCTTCAACCAAAGCAAAGAATTCGCTTATTTCTCGTTTGTTAGTTGGAGCTACCTTCCGTTCATCCAACAATCTTGCATATGCAACCCTAGCTTCCTCAGTAATGTTTTTACTCATGATATCAACCTCCTAAATCTGTAAAAACTACGTTGTTGTCTTTTCCATTGTAGCACACTTTACATAATTTTTCAACAACAAATATATTGCATATATTATAAAAAAGGAACCGTTCTAATCTGTTTTTCTTTTTCTAGTGCTTCAACTATAATCAAAACTCTGTTTATTATTTGCGAGGCTTTATTAATATAAAAAGAAAATTTATGATAAGAAATAAAATTTTTTAATTTGTATTAAAAAATAAAACAATATAAGGTATAATATATATAAGATATTTTTATTAGTAAAGGATTATAATATGAAAGAAGAAATTGTTTTAGAACATATAGAAAGTTTAAAAAGATTAATTGATATTAAGTATGGAAAGTATTTGAATATTTCAGCAGAAGAGTTGTTGCTTAATGGCGGTTGTTTTGAGTTTGCAAAAATTATGAATAAAATCTTTCCACAAGGAAAGATTTGTTTAAGAAATGATAATAAACATTGTGCTATCGAAATTGATGAAAATTTATATGATGTACTAGGAAGAATTGATGATAGAGATTATTATAGACAAGCTAGTCAATCAGAACTTGAATGGATGCAAGATAAATTTGGTAAAGATTATAAATATTTGAATATAGCAGATAACGTATGTGCAGCAGTTGATCAAGCAATAAATAAAAAGGAAAAAGATTCAGAAGGAATGGATAGATAGATATTTTTATAATTAAATAAAAAAGAAACATTTTAATATAACAAAAAAATCATAGCTTCGCTATGATTTTCTTTGGTGGCTTCAAGTGGAATCGAACCACTGACACGGGGATTTTCAGTCCCCTGCTCTACCAACTGAGCTATGAAGCCTTATAAAAAATATCTAGTTTCCTAGATATTTTTTGGCGACCTGGAACGGGCTCGAACCGTCGACCTCCGCCGTGACAGGGCGGCATTCTAACCAACTGAACTACCAGGCCAAAAAAATGGTGGTCGCTATAGGGATCGAACCTATGACCTCCTGCTTGTAAGGCAGATGCTCTCCCAGCTGAGCTAAGCGACCATGTCGTATCGACAGTTATTATTGTACTCGATTTTTATATGTTTGTCAACACATTTTTTGAAATTTTTTAAAAAAATTTTTGAGCTACATGAAAATGTAGCTCAAACAGGCATTATTTCAATATTTCTAGTGCCTTATTTAATTGTGTATCGACAAAATCTTCTTCTTTTTCTACCTTTTCTAATTCTACTTCAATATCTGGCACGATACCCTCTTTATTAATTTTAGTTTCATTTGGTGTAAAATATTCTGCTACTGTAAGTTTTAAAACACTACCATCAAATAAAGAAA
This sequence comes from Clostridia bacterium, assembly GCA_017625465.1. Lineage (GTDB taxonomy): Bacteria > Bacillota > Clostridia > TANB77 > CAG-508 > Scatovivens. Next base: position 21,823 of record JAGAKS010000009.1, read on the forward strand.
ATACGTTTTGAATAACTCCTTTTCCAAAAGTTTTTGTTCCAACTATTTTAGCTCTACCATTGTCTTTTAAAGCTCCTGATAAGATTTCAGATGCACTTGCTGAATATTCATTTACCAATACAACCAATTCAGCATTTGTTATATTATCATTTTCAGTTTTAGTAACTACTCTATTTTCTTGTGAATCAACTGTAATTAATACGTCTTTATTTTTAGGTATAAATAGATTAGCTATTTTTAAAGCTTCATCTACTAAACCACCACCATTGTATCTTAAATCCAAAATGAATTTTTTAGCCCCCTTTGATTCTAATTCTTTTATAGCTTTTTGGACTTCTTCTGCTGAACCAGTATCAAATGTATAAAGTGACATATAGCCAACATTACCATTTTTTATTTCTGTTTCTACGTGATATATTTTTATTTCTTCCCTTATTATATCAAATTCTAAATATTCTGTTCCTCTAGCTATTTTTAAATGTACTTTAGTATTAGCTTCTCCTTTAATTTTAGTAGCAATTAAAGCACTATCTACTCCTAATACATTTTCGCCATCTACTTCAACTATAATATCTTCTGTTTTTATTCCTGCTTTTTCTGCTGGGGAGTCTTTTATTGGAGCAGAAACTATTGTGTTTCCATCTTTATCAGTACCCATATAAATTCCTATTCCAACATAATTTCCAAGTGCAGCCGTTTGATATTCTTCCCATTCTTCTTTAGTCATATATTCTGAATATTCATCACCTAGGCCATCCACATAACCTTTTATGGCACCATCTAGCAATTTTGATTCTTCTATGTCACCTATATAATATGTATCTATCACATTTCTAAAACTTTTTAAACTTTGTGATATTGCGTTTATAGTTTCATCTGAAGTAGCTTCTGTAGAAACTGGTGTTTTTCCTACAAAAGGAAGTACGTTGCTTGTTCCTTTTTTTGCACAATATATAAATGTAGCTCCTGCTGTTATTACTGCAACAATGCAAGATACCATTACTGTTATAAAGATATGTCTATATCTCAATTGTCTTCTTTCATATAAATCCATTTGTTTTTTATCTCTCCGTATTCTAAAAATTAAGGTAAGTATTGAGTTGGGTTAACTCTAGCTCCACCAATACGCACTTCGAAGTGCAAATGGTTACCAGTTGAATTTCCCGTGGTTCCAACTTGACCTATTTGTTGTCCTTGCGCAACGAATGTACCTTCTCCTACTGTTCTAGAATTTGGTAACATATGTGCATATAATGTCATTGTACCATCTTGATGGTCTATAACTATGTATTCTCCATAACTTTTATATGTTCCATTAGCTCTTTTTAAAGCTGTTGAAATAACTACTTTTCCTGATTTTACAGCTAATACTGGTGTTCCAGCACTGCATGCAAAATCTACTCCACCATGACCTGCATAGCCATAGTACCCTGTTGTTATATTACTTTTTGTTCTTCCTGGAAGTGGACTTCCATAACCTGCTTCACTAGGTGCAACTGGTGTAATATTTCCACTAGCAGAAGCTATTTTTGCTAATTTAATTTGAATATCTCTTTTATCTTGTTCAAATTCCTCTAATTGTGCTTGTAAATCTTTTTCTTCAGCAGATAAATTATTTACAATAACAGTTTTTTCACTTATTGTTAAATCCAAAGTATTTTTCTTTCTTTCTGCTGTAGATTTAGCTTGCTCTGCTTCTGCTTTTTTGCTAGAGAGAGAAGCTTTCTCAATTTCCATTTCTGTTTTTGCCTTTTCTATCGAATCTAACAAATCATTATCACAAAGAGCAAGTTCAGAAATTAAATAATATTTTGAAATAAAATCTGATAAACTTTCAGAACTTAAAAGCATGTCTAAATACGAAGTATTTCCAGCTTCATACAAAGCAACTAATCTTTTTTCAAGCATTGCTTTTTTATCTGCATACTCCTTTTCTTTTTGCTTAATTTCATTTTCTTTTGTTTCTATCTCAGCATTTAAAGAAGAAATTTGACCTTGTAAACTATCTAATTCTGTTTGATATTGAGATATCTGCGAATTTAATCTGTTTATTTGTGTCATTTCATTAGACATTTTATCTTTTACGCCAGCGATTTCTGTTTGAGTTTGATTTATTTTTTGGTCTAATTCATTTTGCTGATTTTGCAGTTCACTCTTGGTTTCAGCATACACCATACTTATATTCGCAAATAAGCAAACTAATATAGTTATTAGAACAATACAAGTATATGCTTTTCTTCTAAAAATATTATTCATTTTCTTCCTCCGTTTCGTTTGTACCACTATCAACTTCTTCGGTTGTTTCTTCTATTGGTTCTTCTACTATTTCTACCTCATCTATTTTCTTTATGTTATACGAAGTAATATAATCCAAAGGTTCAACATATTCTCCATTAATTCTAACCTCAAAATGCGCATGTGGACCTGTTGAATAGCCTGTTGAACCAACTTTTAAGATTGGTGTACCCTGCTTTACAACATCTCCAACTTCAACTAATATTTCTGAACCATGAGCATACAAGGTTTGAACTCCACCACCGTGACTTAATATTACCATATTTCCATAAGCTAAATTATATCCAGCCTTTATAACAACACCATCATTAGCTGCTACAAATTCTGCTCCCATCGGTGCTCCTATATCAACTCCTGTATGCAATTTGTATATACCCGTAATTGGATGTGTTCTCATTCCAAACTGTGAAGTTATTCTTGTGTAACCTGGCACTGGCCAAGCCATAACTCCTCCAACATATTCTGCACCAACAGTTGAAAGAGAAAGTAATCTAATTTCACTTTCTACTTTGCTAAGTTCTTCTTGGTATGCAGCAATTTTCTCATGAAGAGCTCTTTCTTCTTCTGTTAAGGTTTCTAATTTGCTATTTTTTATTACTAAATTATTTTGTAATACAATTTCTGCTTTTTCAAGAGCTTCTTTTGATTGGTCTAAAATCTTTTTATTATTTGCTAAAGTTTTAGAAAGTTTCTCTTTTTTTTGTTTTATTGCAGAGAAAGTTTCTATCAAATCTTGATCCACTTGAGCTATTTCTGAAATCATATAGTAATTTGATAAAAACTCTGTTAAACTTTTAGAGCATAATAGCATATCTAAATATCTTGTCTCGCCCATTTCATAAATTGCTACTAATCTTTCTGTTAGCATATTTTTTTTCTTATTATATAATTCAGTAGTCATTGCAAGGTCACTTTCTACTGTTTCAATTTCTTTTTCAACTTTTTCTTGCTCAGCTGTTAATTTTTCTATTTCTGCTTGTTTTTCAAGGATTGTAAGATTTAATGTTTCAACTTCCATTAAGACATCTGTAAGTTGATTTTGTAAAAGTCCCATTTCTAAATATGAATTTGAAACATCTCCTTGCAAATCACTTTTTCTATTTTTTAAAGTATCTAATTCTGTTTCTTCAGAAGGTTCTTCTTGTGTTTCACCTTCTTGAACTTCTTCTACACTTTCTTCTATTGGTTCTTCTATTGCATAAGATAATAAAGATATACTACATATTACTAAAACTAATAAACATATGAAATTAATTTTAATAATTTTTTTCATTTATGTGTTATACCTCCAAATATTTTTTCATTGAAAATGCACTACCAAACATACCTATTCCAACACCTAAAATCATATAAACAACTATTATTGATTTTAAGATTTCAGAATATTGTAATAAGGTAATATTCATTTTTTGTAAAACTAGAGATGATTGTATTCCAGAAATTACAAAATCATAAGCAAAAGTTATTAAAACAATAGTAATACATGCTGCAATAATTCCTATAATTACACCTTCTACTAAGAATGGCCCTCTAATAAAACTATTGGTAGCTCCAACATATTTCATAATAGAAATTTCTTTTCTTCTTGCATGAACTGTAAGTTTGATTGTATTTGAAATAATTGTCATAGCAATAACTAAAAGTCCTGCAAATATTACTATTATCGCAATTCTAATTCCATTTGCAATTTTTAATAATGTTTCCATTGTATCATTGTTACTTCTAATGCTCTTTACATTGTCCAAAGTTGAAATAGTTTCTTCAACAGACTCTGCTTTTGATAAATCTGTAAGCATTACAATAAAAGATGGTGGAAAAATGTACTCATCTTCATAACCAGCCATTGCATCTGGATAATCTTTAAAAGATTCTTTTGCAGATTCTAGAGCTTGTTCTTTACTTTTATATGTAACTGTACTTACTCCATCTATATTTTTTATTTCATTTTCTAAAATGTTAGTTTGTTCGTCAGTGGCATCATTTAAAATAAACACTTCGATTCCTTGTGATGCTTGAACTTGCTGCATTATGTAATTAACATTTTGTCCAATAGCAAAAGCAGCTCCAAACATAAACATGGCACAAATCATTGTAATTAATGATACCATTGTACCTTTTTTATTTTTAAATACATTACTAAAACCTTCTGAAATTAAATATGTAAAACCATTATATCTCACTGTTATATCCACCCTTTTTATCATCTCTTACAATTATACCTTTATTTATTTGTATAACTCTTTTCTTCATCGTATTTACTATATCTTTTGCATGTGTTGCCATAACTACTGTTGTTCCTCTAGCATTGATATCATTTAATAAATTCATAATATCCCAAGCTGTGTCTGGATCTAAGTTTCCAGTAGGCTCATCTGCTATAATCATACTTGGATTATTAACAAGTGCTCTTGCTAATGCAACTCTTTGTTGCTCTCCACCAGACAATTCATTTGGATACATTTTAGCTTTATCACTTAATCCTACTAATGAAAGTACCATTGGGACTTGTCTTCTAATATGTTTTGGTGTAGCTTTTACAATATACATAGCAAATGCTACATTTTCATAAACAGTTTTATCTGGTAAAAGCCTAAAATCTTGAAATACAACACCCATACTTCTTCTTAAATATGGCACTCTTTTAGGTTTTAAATATGTAATGTCTTTTCCGTTTATAATTATATTTCCTGAATTTGCTTCTTCTTCTTTTAAAATTAATTTTATCAAAGTAGATTTTCCTGAACCTGAAGAACCTACTAAAAACGCAAATTCGCCTTTTTCAATTGTGAATGTTGCATCATGTACTGCTTCTGTTCCAGTTGTATATACTTTAGTAACATTTTTGAATTCTATCATCTACTTAAAAATCCTTTCTTTGGCTAGATACAATTTCGCCATTATGCTATAATATCATTTTAATCTTATCAATAAATGCCAAAAAAAGCAATAGTATAAATTGCTTTTTTTGGTGGATTTTGTTGTATTTAATTCTTCTTTACTTCTTCTACTATATTATTTGCTACTAATCCGAAATACTCTAATAATTCCATAGCTTTTCCAGATTTTCCAAAGCAATCTTTCATTCCCATTCTAACAAGTTTTTTAGGACATTCCTCTGTTAAAACTTCTGCTATTGCTGTTCCTAAACCACCTATTACACTATGGTCTTCTATAGAAATTAATTTTTCTGTTTCGTTTGCACATTTAATAATTGTTTCTCTATCTATTGGTTTTATTGTATGAACATCTACAACTCGAATATCAATACCTTCTTTGGCAAGAATTTCTTGAGCTTCTAAAGCTTCACTAACCACTGCTCCTGTTGCAAATACAGTTGCTTTTGTTCCTTCTCCAAATTGAACCATTTTACCAATTTCAAATTTAGTATCTTGTTCATAAATAACTGGTGTTGCGGCTCTACTTAATCTTAAATAAACTGGACCATTTATTTTAGAAATTTCTTCTACTGCCCATTTAGTTTGTGTATCATCTGAAGTGCATAAAACTGTCATGTTAGGTAATCCTCTCATTAGAGATATATCTTCTAACATTTGATGTGTTGCTCCATCTTCTCCAACTGTAACACCTGCATGTGTTCCGCAAATTTTTACATTTGCTTTTGGATAACATACACTACTTCTTATTTGATCATAACTTCTTCCTGTTGCAAATACTGCAAATGTAGCAGCATAAGGAATTTTTCCACATGATGCAAGTCCTGCTGCAGTAGAAATCATATCTTGCTCTGCAATTCCCATATCAAAAAATCTATCTGGGAATGCTTTTCCGAATATATTTGTTTTTGTAGCTCCCGCTAAATCTGCATCTAAAACTACAACACTATTATTTTTTTCACCTAAATCTTTTAATGCTTCGCCAAAACTTTGACGTGTAGCAATTTTTGTATCTTTATCCATCAAACTTCCCTCCTAAATTAATTCTTGCATAGCTTGTGCTAGTTCTTGTTCATTTGGTGCTTTTCCATGCCAAGAAGCTTGATTTTCCATATAAGATACACCTTTACCTTTTATAGTTTTTGCAATTATTGCTGTTGGCTTTCCTGTAACTTTTTTTGCCTCTTCAAAAGCTTCAATTATTTGTTTATAGTCATGACCATCTATTTGAATTACATTAAATCCAAAGCTTTCAAACTTATCAACTATTGGATATGGACTCATAACTTTATCAACTGTTCCATCAATTTGTAAATTGTTATTGTCTACTATTACACATAAATTATCTAATTTATAATGACTCGCTGTCATTGCAGCTTCCCAAACTTGCCCTTCTTCGATTTCACCATCACCTAAAACACAGTAAACTCTATAACTTTTATTATCTAGTTTTCCTGCAAGTGCCATACCATTAGCTGCTGATAAACCTTGTCCTAAAGAACCTGTTGTCATATCTACTCCTGGTATTTTGTTCATGTCTGGGTGTCCTTGAAGATTACTATCTATTTTTCTAAAACCTAATAAATCTTCGTTTTTTATAAATCCACGTTCTGCAAGTGTAGCATAAAGTGCTGCAGAAGCATGTCCTTTTGATAAAACAAATCTATCTCTGTTTTCATCTTTTGGATTTAATGGATCTATGCTCATTTCTGTAAAATACAAGGTTGTTAAAATATCTGTAATTGATAATGCTCCTCCTGGATGTCCTGAAGATGCTAGATAAATCATATTTACTATATTTCTTCTGATTCTTAAAGCTTTTGCTTTTAATTCATCATATAATGATTCCATTATAAATTATTCTCCTTTGTTTGATTTTAGCTAGAATGGAAATATTCCAAACAAGAAACCTTTTGGCATACGCCAAATAATAATACCACCAGCAATTAAGTATGCCCAAGCTGGCACTGTTTTTAAGAAACCAAGTGATAAATTCCACAAATTTACCCCTGTTTCTTTAATGTTTTCTGGATTGATTATATTTGATAAATCCATTCCCATAACATTTCTAAGGTCAATTTCCCAACCGAATAAATCTAAAATATAAGTTTTATCAGGTGAATCTTCTTGTAAAGTTACTGCATAACTTCCAATTTCATTTCCCTTAAAGTTTATTTTAAATTCTTTAGTTTGATTAACATCAAAATTAGAAATGTCAACGTATTTTGTTGCAGCTAAAACATTTCTATCTGTGTAAAGTTGTATCTTAGCACAGCATTTATCTATATAATGACCTGTTATATTTTTTACTTTTATTAATAAATAACCATTCATGTTAGTAGCTCTTGCATCTTCAACAGTTACTTCTAGATCTGTGTTTAATTTTCCAGTAAAAGTAACATTTCCATTTGCAGAGCCCATAATTGGCTTATACATATCATTTATTAAAGCATTTTCCAAAATAACTGATATTACAAAAAAAGCAATTATCCAAACAAAATAGTTACGAAATGATGTCATTGTACTCATTTTATTTATCCCCTCTATACTACATTTTAATATATGTATTATATACTAATCAAGAAATTTTGTAAATAGATTAAATTAGTATTTCTTTATTTAAATATAACGAATAAATATAAGTTTTATCAACTTTTTGCTTTAATGCTTCTTCAAGTGCCTTTTTATATATTTCAAGTTGTTTTTTATACTTAGTTATTAGTTCGTTTTCTTTTTCATTTTCGACAAAATCAGTCTTATAATCTAACAAAACTAGTTCATCTTCTTGATTTATAAAATATAAATCTATTATACCTTGTACTAATATTTCATCGCCTTCTCCAGCCTCCTCATATACTTCTTCAGCTAGAATTTTAGTACAAAAAGCTTTTTCCTTTTCAATTTGTTTTGCATTTTTTATTTGCTTTGCAAAGTCTGAATTTAAAAAGATTTCTATTTTATTTAAGTTAATACTATTTGCTTGAAGCTCTGTAATAAACTTTTTAGCAATTAATTCTTGTTTCAAATTTTCTAATTTTTCTAAATTATATTCTTTTTGAAAATTTAATTTTTGAAGCATTAAATGCATCAAAGTACCTTTTTCTGAACTTGAAACTTTTTCTGTTTCTTGCATAAATTTTGGCTCAATACTAGCAAGTCCTACTTCTGGAACAATATCTTGTACTTGCATTTGCTTTATCTTACTTACAGTACTCTTAGTTTGAAGTTTTGTTGCAAAATCATATTTATATTCAAAATTTAATTTTTCCTTTATTTTTTCAATATCAACATCTTTTTCAAAATTGAACTTTGGAACTTCTTTTTCTTCCAACTTTTTCTCTTGAAGTAATTCTTTTTGATTATGTACGAAGGTGCTTATAGTATCTTCCATATTTTTGCTGTAAATTACAAGCTCTAACCAGTCTAAATAAGATGTGAATTTTTTAAGTAATATTGGATTTATAACATTTTCTTTTGCGTTATAAACCTCTAGCAAAGCTTTCTTTTGTTCTTCGTTTTTGGCATAATCTTTTACAGTACCAGAAACAATTAGTTTTTCCTTGGCACGTGTTAAAGCTACGTACAAAATCCTCATTTCTTCAGAAATGCTTTCTTTCATACCTGCAATTGCTATTGCTTTTTTTGCAGAAGTTGAATATCTAATCATTTTGTCATAATTTCTATATTCTGGTCCTAAACCTAATTTCTCATTTAATAAAATACTTTCTCTTAAATCTTGTAAATTGACTTTTTTAGAGCTATTGGCAAAAAATACAACTGGAAATTCTAGACCTTTACTTTTGTGAATACTCATAATTCTAACAACATTTTCATTTTCTCCAATAACCTTAGCAGCTGATAAGTCTGAGCCCATTTTAATTTTTTCGATAAATCTTATAAAATTAAATAATCCTTTAAAGCTTGTTTTTTCATATTCTTTCGCTCTTTCAAAAAGCATTTTTAAGTTTGCTTGTCTTAAAGAACCATTTGGCATAAGTGATACATAATCGTAAAATCCTGTATCATTATAGATTTTCCATATAAGCTCTGCCAAATTTAAGTATTCACTTTTATTTCTCCAATCTGCAATCTTATCTAAAAACTTAGAAATTTTTAACCTTAGATTTTCTGACGCCTTGTCTTTTGCTTGTAATAAAGTATTATAAAAATTATCATCTTTATTTACCAATCTTATTTCAACAAGTTCATTGTCTGTAAATCCACCTATTTGTGATCTAAGCACAGAAACCAAAGCTATATCATTTATTGGATTATCTAATATTTTTAGTACATTCATTATTGTTTGAATTTCAATTGTATCTAAGTATTCTGAAGTAGCATCTGTATATACTGGTATATTTCTATTTAATAACTCTTTTTCAAAAATTGGTGCTATATTTGATGTTGAACGAAGTAAAATAACAATATCTTTATAAGTTATTTCTCTATAACCTAGCTTTTTATCTTTTATAACAAGCTTATTTGCAATTAGTTCTTCAATTTTATTTGCAACAAATTTTGCTTCTATCTCTTGCTTTTCTAAATTTTTAATATCATTTTCTTCGTTTGTGAAAGAATCTTCATTTTCGATTTCCTCAAAATCTGTTTTATAAATATCTTCATCTTCACTATCATCCTCTAGTTCTATAATGTGAAGTTCAGCTTTTCCAACACCATTCTCTTTATCTTCATATTCAGCTCCTAAATTTAAGAACTCTTCTTCTGTATAATCTATATCTCCTAAATTTTCACTCATTATACTTTCAAAAACTTTATTAGTAAAGTCTAAAACATTTTTTGCACTTCTAAAATTTTTAAATAGTTTAATTTTAAGACCATCATCATTTCCATCTATGTCATAAGTATTGTATTTTTTTAAGAAAAGCTCAGGGCATGCACCTCTAAATTTATATATACTTTGCTTAACATCTCCAACCATAAACATATTATTTCCACGAGATATTTTTGACAAAATATATTCTTGTACTTGGTTACTATCTTGATATTCATCTATAGCAATTTCTTCAAATTTTTCTTGATATTTTTTGGCAACTTCTGTCGGAACATATTCTCCGGTTTCATCTTTTTTTACTAAAATTTTCAAAGCAAAATGCTCGATATCGTTAAAATCTATGATATTTTTTTCTCTTTTTTTAGCAGAATAATTTTCAGAAAATGCAAAGATTACTTCTTTTAATTTTTCTAAAATATCATGCATTGCAAACAAGTCTGAAAAAGCCTCTTTAGAATTATATATTAATCTATCTTTACAACATTTTTTTATGCTTTCTCTTACAGCATCACGTGCAGTTTTTGCTTCATCTTTTATTTGCATTGTTATTTTTTTATCTGTTGGCCATCTTGAAAATATTGATGTTGTAGCATAAAACTCGTTGGCTCTATCCCAAGAAGTTTGAACCGCTTTTTGAAAAGCTTTTAAATTTTCAATATCTAAATTTAATACATTAGTGTATTTTTCTAATTCAAAATATTTTTCTGTTTTATTTCTATATACTTTCAAACTATTAATAGCATCTATGATTTCTTCTTCTATGTCATTTAATAAAATTTTGCCAAAGTCAGTTTCAGAAAAATCGATATTTTCTTGATATTCAAATTTAGCAATACTTTGCTCTAACCACTCATTTGGAAATGGAAAACTTTGAATAAAATTATATATTTTTAATACAATTTCTTTTAGTTTTTCATCGCCTCTATAACTTGTATATGTATCTATTAATTTAGCAAAATCTTCATTTTCTTCTTCATATAACTTTTCAAATAAATCTTCTAAAACTTCTTGTTTTAAAAGGCTTACCTCTTCTTCAGCAGCTATTCTAAAATTTGAAGGCAAATCAATTTCAAAAAAATTATTTCTAATTACATCTAGACAAAAAGAGTGAATTGTACAAATATTTGACTTTCCTAATAAGATTAATTGCCTTTGTAAATTTTCGTTTTCGCCTTCCTCTAATTTTTTATAAATTGCATCTAATACTCTTTCACGCATTTCAGCAGCTGCTGCATTTGTAAATGTAACAACTAGCAATTTATCTATATCTACATTGTCTTTTAAAATTTTTTGAATTATACGCTCAACTAAAACAGCTGTCTTACCACTACCAGCAGCTGCTGCAACTAATATATTTGAATCTTTTTTATAAATCGCATCTTGTTGCTCTTTTGTCCACTCCATAAATTTCCTCTTTCATTTTTTCTTTTCTTTAGTATATATTCTTGAAGAATTTTTTGCAATAAAAATAGTCACATTTTTATAGGTTTTATACTATAAAAATTGACTATTAAACTCAATCATGATAAAATACGTTCTATCAAATCATTGGAGGTGACCACTTATATGAAAAAACTAAAGGAACTATTGGACCAAGTTTTCACTCCTGATGGAGAAGTTCGGGCATGTGGCCGGGCAAAGTGTAAGGAGCTTATTGTCGTAGCGCAAGCAGCTCATCCTAACATTGATTTTGGAGACCCCGATACCGGAAAAATGAATGTTGATAAGTTCAAAGAGATATTTTTCTCAGAAAACGATTCAGATTCATGATTCTAATCTCTGTCCCCCCAAGTGCTAAACTTGGGGGTGTGATTTTTTAGTAATAAAGTATTCCAAATAATTATTATATAAAAGAACAAGCTCACTTTAGAGTGAGCTTTTATGTTTTATTCTGTTATACTTGGCGCGTATTTTCCGTAGTCAGGATTTTCTATATATAAATGTATATCATCTGTATTTTCCGTTGTTCCAATTGTTTTTCCATCCTTATCTTTTATTTCATATAATGCTTTTTCATCATCTTCTCTAGTTAAATTAGTTTCTTCATAAGTTAAAATTGTATCACCATTTTCATCTTCTACTTCATAATAAACTCCTGACACATCCGTACTATTTTCTTTAACCTTTGTTACAATATTCACATCACTATAGTTCAATTCTTTTGATTCATTTTTTTTCATATTCTTTGATATTAACCAACCTATTATACATATAAAAACACTTATACATACAACAATTATTTTCTTATTATTCATTTTTTCTCCTTCTATTTTATTTGCGAATGATCATCAGGCACATCATCTGGTATCCCAGTTCCATTATTAAATCCATTCCAACTTGTCCAATCTAATTCATCAATAGCTGTAGTATCATCTATATAATTTCCTTCTATCCATAATGATCGTAATTCTTTTGAATATAATTCAGCAAAAATACTGCAATTATTAATTCCCTTGGTTTTTCCATCTTCAACATAATATGAATTATTATATAAATAATTATTTTGTAATGAAATTGATTTTAATTTAGTTAAATTTTTAATTCCAATGATAGAGCTAATTTTACAATCGTCTGCGTATATCATTTCTAAATTACTTAAGCCTTTACAAAAATCCAAATCTGTAATACTAGGATTTTTATTAATTGCTAACTTATATAATGATTTACATTTAGATAAATCTGGCATTTTAGTTATCCCCATATGTTGTATATTTAAAGCCTTTAATGAAGATGGCATTACAATATCTGACAAATCTCCATATTGAGCAGTAAAATTTGAACCTTCATACGGAAATACATTAAAAATCTCCAGATTTGTACAATTTTCAAATTTCTTTAGCCAATCTTTATATGTTCCGTCAGCATTTGAAGAATAGAATCTTATTTGAATAGAATTAATAGAATCATAAAAAGATAAATTATTTGCCAGATTATCCAAATCATCATGATTATATACACATGCATTCATTTTCAATTCTTTTAGGGAACTAGCGCAACTAAAATCAACATTAAAATAATTAACATCTTCTAATGTTGCTGTTGTCGTTTCTGGAGATAAAAGTACTGTTCCATTGATATATCTACACATTGTAAATTCTTTTAAACTTTCACAACCAGATAAGTCTAATGTATAACCTTTACTACACATGCTTCCCCCATGTGACCACATATATAATCTAGTAATATCCTTACAATCTTTTAATTTACTTAATAGTTCATCTCCATAACACAAAAAGCCAGCTCCCACAGTTTCAAAGCCTTCTGAACCTGCATAACCAGGTCCGAAAAAATTTTTTGAATTTTTCAAATTACTAATCGTTTTTTGAATTTTAGTCAAATCAATATCTTGATTATTAATTCTTAGTTCCCCAAGCGATAATGCATTTGTTTCTAAAATAGATAAATCCGTAGCTCCTGTGCCATATAAATCCAAGCCTATTAAACCTGTGACTTTATTCACAAAGTCAATACTGCTTAAATTAGATAAATTTTTCAAAGATACATATTGCAACCCTGTCATTGTAGATAATACATATCTTAAATACAAATCATTATCTTCACTCTCTATAGCATTTATTTGAGTTTCACTCATAGCTTCTATCTGTGCATCTGTATAAGCTTGGTATGTATCAATTATTGATTTTTCAGCTGTACTTAAAGTTAAATTTGATTTTATTGTTGCTAATTCAGCAACAGTCATGTATTTACCTTTAATCATATTTCCAATTTTAGATTTACCTAAATTCGTATTACCGGCTAAAGACAATCTATAAATTTGTGTCTTACCTTTCAAATTATTAAACAATGCAGAATTATCACTAAGATTTTTATTAGTATAATCATATGATGTTAAATTTTTCAAATATTCCATATATTTATCTGGAATACTATATTTTTTCCCACAATTGGCAATAATAGTTCCTAAAGTTGTTACATCATCTGTACTCATGTTATTATTACTTGATAAATACAATTCACCTATTTTGGTACAACTTGAAATAGTAGCCACATTTACTAAAGCAGGATTATTATGCAAATCTAAATATGTTAATTTAGTTTTACCTTGTAATGCTGTTACATCAGTAATATTACATGAATAAGCATATAAAGTAGCTAAATCATTACAATTATTAATTCCTGTTAATGTTGCAATTCCAGAATTTGAATATACTGAAAGAAAATTTAAATTACTATTCGTTGCAAAAGCTGGTAAGCCTGTTAATGCACATGAATATGCATATAAAGTTGTTAATTCTGGTAAATTTTCTACACCTGCTAAACTATTTAGTAAATTATTATTGTTAACATCTATATATTTAAGCGCAGTAAATCCATTTAATGAATTTATGCTTTGTAAAGATTCTGTATATAAATACATGTATTCTATACTTTGCTTTGGCCCATCTTGCCAATTTGCTAATTTAGAAATATCATTTATTACTCTATATGTACTAGATGTTGCATACATTCCTAAATATTTTAAGGTAGTAATAGTACTACTAGCAAAATCAGTCATAAATTTCTGTGCTTCTTCATTTGATTGATTTATTAAATATAACGATACTAAATTAGAACAATTTGCAAGAGCTGAATAACTTCCAACAGTACAGTTCTTAATATTTATTATCTCTAACTTATTGCCTTTTTCAATTCCACTTAAATCATTCACAGTAACATCCTGTATTGTTATTTGATTTAAATTTGGCAATTTTTCAATTTCCTTTATTATAAGTACATCTTCCTCTTTCGCAATTGTAAGTATTTTTATTGATTTTAGATCTTGATATGATAAACCTCTATCACTATCTTCACCTTTTATTAACTTTGATAAAGCCGAATCTTTATCATATGCTTCTTCTAAAGGATTATCAGCATCTAAATCTTCTGCAACTAACCCTAAAATACTATCAACACCATTTGCACAATAAAAAACTTTTAAATCGGAGGTTATCCCATATACATCTTTTTGTCCATAAAAATCTTTCGCTGTAGATGCCGTTCCACCTTTTATTTGACTCTTTAAAGTTGGATTGGTCTCATATATACCTTCCATATTTAATAAATACAAAGCATGTCCATATGCATCTGAAACATATCCTTGTTGATTTCTATAAAACCAATTTGGATAATTAGACCAAAAATAATCTTTTGGAGTCTGATATTCAGAAGCTTCTTCAATATGCTCAGCATATACCATGTTCATATATTCTTCCAAAACTGCTATTGATTGTAAAAACGTAGCTTCTTGTGCTTTACCTAATATTCCATTGTCACCAACTATAGCATTAATAGAAACACCCGCTAATATAAGCATTACAATTATTGAAATAACTAATGCTATTAAGGTTATTCCGTTTTGCTTGCTTTAATATTTTCTTGCTTAGTTTTTTCTTCTGTTTCTTCATCTTATGTTTCTCCCTTCATTTTTATAGTAAAAAATTTTATTTGATATGAGATTTTTTGATAAACAAAAAATCCCATATCTACACAAAAACAAAAATAGTTTACTACTTTTGTTAGCGAGGGAAACCACCCGCAAAATGCAAATACGGAACTTTATATTCAATAACTTTTTAGTTATTTCTGTTCATTGACTATTCAATTTTTATAACACTTTTAATAGTGTTTACCGTATTTTGTGTACATAACTTTTTCGTTAATATACCATATTAACGAAAAGTGTAAAACTCGTAAAAACATAGATATAACTGATATGTAAGATTTTAGCATATCAAAAATACCTTTCAAAAGTTGTTACAAAATTTTAATTATGAAAACCTTGACAT
>JAGAKS010000010.1 GCA_017625465.1 Clostridia bacterium
CAAAAAAGCATATTTGAATGTATTGATTTGTTTTGGTTTGACAGCTAACATTTTAACACATTCTATATGCTTTTTCTAGTAATTTCTAAAATTAAAGAGTGCTACTCATTTTTTGACTTTTCGCCAGAAATTTGGTACAATTATTATGTAAATGTATTTTATTGTTTTGATTTTATTTTCCAAGGAGGCAATTAAGTATGAGAGTAAGAAGCGTTAGTGAAATATGGGATCGGTATCATCATGTAGCACATGGACATGAATTAAGAAGTAAGTGGAGCAAATATCAACATTTTGCAACAACACATCAAAGACCGTATTATGGTGAAGATAGTATAAGTGGTGTAACATCTTCTGCAACAGAACAACAGCTTGAAAGTTTTCGACCAGTAGTTAGAAAATCCAGTGCTCAAACAAAGAAAATTAATGATGAATCGGCTAGGAATGATAATTTTATCCGTGGAGTAAAGTCATTAGGACTGCAGTCAGAAGAGTATGTGTCCTAAAAATAGGCGAAGAGCTATCTTCGCCTATTTATCATTTTATAGATAAAAACTTATTTATAAGTATTATAATATAAATCTTGACCACTCTAAATCCACTTGTTATAATGATATAAATACAAAAACAAGGAGAATAACAATGAGATTAGTCGTTCAAAGAGTAGCAAATGCCAAAGTAGATGTAGAAGGAAAGACAGTTGGTAAAATTGGAAAAGGTTTTATGGTTTTGTGTGGAATAACTCACACAGATACAGAAGCTGAGGCAGATTATTTAGCTAAAAAACTATGTAATTTAAGAGTTTTTGAAGATGAAAATGGTAAAATGAATTTAGCTCTTAAAGATGTTGGTGGAGAATTATTAGTTATATCTCAATTTACTTTATATGCTAATACAAAAGATGGAAATAGACCAAGTTTTGTAGATGCTGCTAAGCCTGATTTGGCTAATCCTTTATACGAATATTTCATGAAAAAATGCACAGAATATGGAATAAAAGTGGAAAAAGGTGTGTTTGGAGCGCACATGGAAGTGTCTTTATTAAATGATGGACCAGTTACAATTATTTTAGAAAAATAATTAGTAAGGAAAGCGCTCGTAAATATATTTTACAAGGGAATCAATATTACTTTCAGAAATAGCAATATAAATATCTTTATCAAGGCTAATCCACATATTAGCCTTGAATTTTTCTCTATTATCAATAAAAGCAGTTGATATATCAATTATTTCAATTGGATTTTCATAATCTTTTTTCCAAAAATGCTTGTTTTCTAAATTAAAATTTTCATTAAAAAATAATCCTAAAAATTTATCAATTTCATTTTCAAATCTACTATACATTTTTACTGTGTATGCCATAAATTCCTCCTAAAATTATTATTTTATTTAATAAAAATAATATGCTTAGAATAATTTGAATTTTTTTGCAAATAATAGAAAAAGCAAAAAGGAGAATTATATGAAAAGATTTGTAAGTGTTTTGTTAGTTTTGAGTTTGATTTTAATATCTTTAACTGGTTGTAGCAATCAAGAAAGTTCGAGTTTACAAGATAAAAACATATCAGAACTAGAATATATAGAAGGAAAACTTGTAAAGATTTTAAATGAAATGGCTCGAGATGAGTATCTTGTTGGAGTTAGTACGACAGATAATTTAGAGGAAAATACTAATTTGGCTACTGATGATAGTATTGTAACTAAAAAAATTGATTGGGAAAAATTATTAAAAGATACAAATAAAATAGAATCATCAATTGCAACAACTATAACGGATTTGACTGCTCTAAATATAGAAGCAAGTGAAATTGAAAAATTAAGCACTGGTGTTAATAATATGATTATAGCAATTGAAAAAGAAGATATAAATTCATATTTAATTTCACTTAATAATGTATATGCTTTAATTCCAAGTTATATGGAAAAATATGCTGGAAATAATGAAAAAACTTTTAAGAAGAAATTGAAATATTATACGATTTCTGCATATATTGCATACAATGATGGTAATTTAGAAATGGCGAAAACACAAGCTAGTGAGCTTGAAAGAATATATAGTGAAAAAATGAAAGAAGTTGGATATCTTCAAAACAATGAGTATAATTTGAACAAATTATATATTTTAATTCAAGAGTTAAAAAGAGCAATAGATAGTGATAGTAAAGAGTTGGTAAAATCAAAATATTTACTTACAATTGAAGAAATTTAAAATAAAAGCTACTAAACTTTAAAAGTCTAGTAGCTTATTTTTATTTATAGTTTTCAATTAATTTTTGAACTATTTGAACAGCGTTTGTTGCTGCACCTTTTCTAATATTGTCTGCAACGCACCAAAAATTTATACCATAAGGAACACTGTAATCACGTCTAATTCTTCCAACAAAAACTTCATCATGTCCAGATGCTTTGGTTGCAAGTGGATAAATGTTATATTCTGGTTCATCTTCAACAATTATTCCTTTTGCATTTTTTAAGCTAGAAACTAATTCTTGTAAATCAAAGTCATTTTCAAATTCGACATTTATTGATTCACTATGTGAATTTATAACTGGTACACGAACTGTAGTTGCAGTTACTCTTAAATTAGGTTTTTTAAGAATTTTTCTGGTTTCGTTAATCATTTTTATTTCTTCTTTTGTATAACCATTTTCTGTAAAAACATCAATATGAGGTAAGCAATTGTTTACAATAGAATAAGGAAACTTCTTTGGTGGCTCACCTTTTAAACCATTTTGTAAATCATCTACACCTTTTTGACCAGCACCTGAAACAGCTTGATATGTAGAATATACCACTCTTTTAATAGTGTAAAGGTCATCTAAAATTTTTAAAGGAACGACAGCTTGAATTGTTGAGCAATTAGGATTTGCGATAATTCCTTTGTTGTTTGCAATTTCTTCTGGATTAACTTCTGGAACGACCAATGGTACATTTTCTTCCATTCTAAAAGCACTACTATTATCTACAACTATACAGCCTTTTGATGCTGCAATAGGTGAAAAATGTTTTGAAGTATCTCCTCCTGCTGAAAATATTGCAAAATCGAAACCCTCATCAAATGATGTGTCTGTTAATTCCTTAACAATATAATCTTTTCCTTGAAATTTTAAAATGCTACCAGCAGATTTGCTAGATGCAAAAAAAACATATTCTGAAATAGGAAGATTATATTCTTCTAAAACTTTTAAAGCTGTTCTTCCAACAAGTCCAGTAGCTCCAACTACTGCTAATTTAAATTTTTTCATAAAATACTCCTTATATAAGGAATTTAGCATAAAGATATAATTATATACTTTTTGCACATTCTTATTATATGACAATTTGATAAAAAAGTATAGTATAAAAGTAAAATTTAAGGAAAACCACCTAAATAAAATTAGATTATTTTTTTCGTGGATATGGCGTTTTTACATCAGTATAATCTACTAAAAAATCAATAGACGTTTCATATAAATCTGCTAATATTTTAAGCGAGTCTATTGGAATAACTCTATTAGTAGTTTCATATTGAGAGTATGTGTTTTGTTTACAATGTAATATATTTGCCAAATCCTTTTGAGTATAATCATAACTTAATCTTAGGTGGCGTAATCTCATCAACTTTAATCCTTTCATTAATTTACAATAATAATTTATATTATATTGTTTAATATATCAATAAAAGATTGAAAAAGATTGAAATAATAAATTAGCAAAAGTATAAATTTTATTTTCTAGCAAGAAAAGTAAGAAAAAATTAACATAAGTATTGATTTTTCAAAATAATTCTGTTATAATATCAAAGGTTATAAAATAACGCACATAAACTTAGCTTAAAATTGTGCCTATAAACTAGGTTGTTCTAAGTGTTTGAAAGTTTATGGAGGTAAAAAACAAGGAGGAATTTAAAAATGGCAGTAGTTGCAATGAAACAATTACTTGAAGCTGGTGTTCATTTCGGACATCAAACAAGAAGATGGGATCCTAAAATGGCTGAATATATTTTCCAAGCTAGAAATGGTATCCACATTATCGATTTACAAAAAACATCAAAAAAATTAGATGAAGCTTACAAATTCATCAAAGAGCAAGCAGAAGAAGGAAAAACAGTTCTTTTCGTAGGAACTAAAAAACAAGCACAAGAATGTGTTAAAGAAGCTGCTCAAAAATGTAACATGTACTATGTAGACCAAAGATGGTTAGGTGGTATGCTTACAAACTTCAAAACAATTCAAGGAAGAATTGAAAGATTAAGAGAATTAGAAACAATGGCTGAAGATGGAACTTTTGAAATGTTACCTAAAAAAGAAGTTATTGGTCTAAAAGCTGAAATGGAAAAACTAGAAAAAAATCTTGGTGGTATTAAAGATATGAAAGAAATGCCAGGAGTTATGTTTGTAGTAGATCCTAAAAAAGAAAGAATAGCTGTATTAGAAGCTAAAAAATTAGGAATTCCAGTTGTAGGTTTAATTGATACAAACTGCAACCCAGAAGATGTTGATTATCCAATTCCTGGTAACGATGATGCTATAAGAGCTGTTAAATTAATAGCTGATGTTATGGCTAATGCTGTTATCGAAGGAAATCAAGGAGAAGACGCTGAAGTTGTTTCAGAAGAACAAGATGTTGAAGAAGAAGTTACAGATATGGAACAAGTTGCTTCAGAAGATGCAGAATAATAAAAAAATATAGGCAGGCAAAACTAGGTCTGCCTTTTAAAAAATATAGGAGGTAGTAAAAATGATAACTGCTGAATTGGTAAAACAATTAAGAGAAAAAACAGGTGCAGGAATGATGGACTGCAAAAAAGTTTTAACAGAAACAGATGGAGATATGGAAAAAGCAGCTGAATTATTAAGAGAAAGAGGAATTGCAAAAGCTGCAAAAAAATCAGGAAGAGTAGCTGCAGAAGGTTTAGTATGTGCACATGTTTCTGATGACAAAAAAGTAGGAGCAATCGTTGAAGTAAATGCTGAAACAGATTTCGTTGCAAAAAATGAAGAATTCAAATC
The DNA here is from genome assembly GCA_017625465.1 of Clostridia bacterium. Lineage (GTDB taxonomy): Bacteria > Bacillota > Clostridia > TANB77 > CAG-508 > Scatovivens. The sequence goes on from JAGAKS010000010.1 coordinate 4,989, forward strand.
ATTTGTTGCTGATATTGCTGAAATCGTTGTAACAGCTAACCCAGCTGATGTTGCAGCATTACTTGAAACAGAATATAAAGGAACAGGTAAAAAAGTTCAAGAAGTTTTAACAGATAAAATTGCTACAATTGGTGAAAATATGACAATCAGAAGATTTGCTAGATTTGAATCAGAAGGATTAGTAGAAAGCTACATTCATGGAGATGGAAAAATTGCTGTATTAGTAGATTTCAAAAAAGGAGATTCTACATTAGCAAAAGATATCTGTATGCAAATCGCAGCAGCTAGACCAGAATACTTAAAAAGAGATGAAGTTCCACAATCTGCTGTAGATAAAGAAATGGAAATTTTAAAAGCACAAGCTATGAATGAAGGAAAACCTGCTGAAATAGCTGAAAAAATGGTACAAGGTAGAATTGGAAAATTCTATAGTGAAGTATGCTTATTAGATCAAGAATTTGTTAAAGATTCAAGTGTAAAAGTTGGAGCTTTAATTGAAAGCAAAGGTGCTGAAATGGTTAGATTTGCTAGATTTGAAAAAGGTGAAGGAATCGAAAAAGCAGAAGAAAACTTTGCAGAAGAAGTTATGAAACAATTACAATAATAATTTTTTAGAAGTGGGAAACCACTTCTTTTTTTATATGATAAATTAAAATATATGAAGTATAAAGAAAACTCTTGAATAAAAAAATAGCTTATGATATACTAATTGCATCAATGAACGAAAGAAAGATGGTATTATATGGGAGAATTTTTATCTGTTGTAATAATTTTATTAACAGTAGTCTTATTTTTAACATTATTAGCTGTATATCAAATAAAAATGGCTGGTATGAATATTAAAGATTTTTGGTCTTTTATAAAAGCCAATGAAACCTTAGATAAATTATATGCATTTAGTGTAAGATATGATAAATTATCTCCCCAACAACAAGTGCTGTTTTTAGCAGAAGCTGAAAAAATATTTGATGCTTTTGATAAAGTTCCAGATGCTTTATGGGAAGAAGAATATACTAAATATATGGAAGTTTTAAATAAATACAAAGATATAAAAATGTTAAGATGGGAAAATAGTTAAAAGGAAAATAGTAGAGGTCGCAAGAATGCGACCTCTTTTATATATTAACCTGGATATACTTGTAATAAAAGGAAAAATATGATATATTAATCATGGTTACATAAAGAGTTTCGATAAAAATCGAGGAGGAAATATAATGGATTTTAAGAAAAAAGTAATTTTCACATTATGTGTTCTTTTAATTTGTCTTTTTACTTCTATTAATGTATTTGCAGAATATGGTGAAACATTAAGCAATGAAGAATATGAAATTAAAAAAATTGAAATAAAAGCTGAGCAGATACAAGATGAATGTATTGTCCAATTAACAGATAGTTTTATTCGAAAAGCAGAAGTATTAATTGATGAACAGGAGAAAGTACCAAATTTTCCAAATGAAAGTTTAAGTACGGAAATGTTAGATGGAATTAATAAAACAACTTGGCAACCTGTCACATATAATTGGGTAAATAATATTAGTGCTTATATTGATTTGAAAAATACATATAAAATTACACATATTGCTTTTTTGGACGCAAATGGAGAACCAGAAATTGAATTTCTACAAGGAACACCATTTAATTGGAAAAGTATAATCCAACAAAAACTAAATAGTTACCAAGAATGGAAGTGCATAGAAGTAGAAAACGTAGAAACACGCTATTTACAAATCAAAGTTAATAGTAGAGATTCTGGTATAAGTGAAATTGCTTTTTATGGATATCCAGTTAAAGAAATAGAGGAAGAAGAACAACAAGAGGTTGTCAAACCTAATTTTAATATTACCATGGATGAAGCTATTGGAGTTAATGGCTTTATAGATGACCGTTTGAGCGAAATACAAGCTGCTGGTCATATACGTGAATATCACAATTTGAGATGGACTTTAGATGATAGCGGAAAAAATCGTTTTACTAACGGAAATTGGTGGTATTTTGATGATTATTATAAAATGTTACATGAAGCCAATATTGAGATTATTCCTTGCATTCAAGGAACTGCTAAATATATTATAAAAAATACTAATGGGGCATCACTTAATGAAAAAGCTGTTGATTTAGGAGAAGATTCTTTTTCGCCAAAAGCATATAAAACACATTCTTCTACATTATTTCAGTATGCTGCAAGATATGGTAGTACTCAAGTAGATGAGAGTAAATTATTATTAACAGATGACCAAATACCAAAATCAGGTCTAGGCTATATAAAATATTATGAGAATTGGAATGAACCAGACAAAACATGGGAAGGAGAAAAATCATATTATTCTCCTTATGAACTAGCAGCGATGTGTAGTGCTGATTATGATGGACATGAAGGTACTTTAGGAGATACTTACGGAATTAAAAATGCAGATAATACTGCAAAATTAGTTATGGGTGGATTATGCAATAGCCAAAATACTATTAACTACTTAAATTTAATGAAATTATGGTTTGAAAATAATAGACAAGACAAAAAAATTGCATTTGATGTTATTAATTTTCATTCATATTGTGGAAAACAAAATCCAGAAAATAGTGGCTTAAAAGATAGAGCAGAAGCAATTGTAGATTGGAGAAATAAAAATGCTAGTGATAAAGAAGTATGGATTACTGAATTTGGCTGGGATACAAATCCAGCATCTGGAATATCAGCTCCATCATATGAAATGCAAGGAAATTGGTTGGTAAGAACATATTTACTATTAGCATCTGCTGGAATAGATAGAAGTTCTATGTATATGTTAAGAGATGCTGGAAACACTACAGATACTGGAAAATATGCAACAACAGGGTTAACTACAAAAAAAGGAGAATGGGATAAAAAAGTATCATGGTATTATGTATATACATTAAAAAATGTTTTAAAAGATAATGTATTTGATAAAGTAATAGAAGAAAATGATAATATATATTGCTATCAATTTAAAAATCAAAATACTAATGAGATTTGTTATGCTATATGGTCACCAACGGATAGCAATATTGAACAATATACAATAAATCTAGATGGTGTAGATGCAGTGACAATAACAAGTTTAAAGGATAAAAGCATAGAAGGCGAGAAGAAAACAGAAAATATAGTGGACAGCAAAATAGCAATAGATATAGGACCTTCTCCAATTTTTATACAATTTAGAGCACCAGAGGAAAATAAACCAGCAGAAGAAGAGCCACAAGAACCAGAAGAAAATAAACCGGCAGAAGAAAAGCCACAAGAACCAGAAGAAAACAAACCGGCAGAAGAAAAGCCACAAGAACCAGAAGAAAATAAACCGGTAGAAGAAAAGCCACAAGAACCAGAAGAAAATAAACCGGCAGAAGAAAAGCCACAAGAACCAGAAGAAAACAAACCGGCAGAAGAAAAGCCACAAGAACCAGAAGAAAATAAACCGGTAGAAGAAAAG
>JAGAKS010000011.1 GCA_017625465.1 Clostridia bacterium
CCTATAGTCCGAAATTAGCTACAATATAAGTTATATCACTTTTTGATATTATAAAAAATAACACTTTAAACTAAAGTAGATAACCATAAATAAGTTATCTATTTTTTTAGCAAAAAGTGTCATAACTTGCTTAACATTATATCATATTTTACATAAAATGTAAAATATGTAAACTATTTGACATTTGTATTAAGCTGTTGTAAAATATTTTAAACTAGGGGCAAGAAAGGAAATTGTTATGTTTTTTGAAAATGCCCTTAGTTTTTTATTTCCTAAGAAGTGTATTTTGTGTAGAAAATATGGTGAAATAATCTGTGATAAATGCATTAAAAGAATTGAAAAATATGAAAATATAAAATTTGTTAATTTTAAAAATAAAAATTTAAATTCTTTAATATATTTTTTTAAATATGAAAAACTAATAAGAAGATTAATTTTACAATATAAGTTTTTTTATAAAGCGGTTATATCAGAAGTATTTGCAAAAATAATCTTAAAAAATGAAAAAATATGTGGAAAATTGAAATTTTATGATATAATAATTTCAGTTCCTATGCACAAAACTAAAAAGCAAGCAAGAGGTTATAATCAAACAGAGCTTATTTCTAAGGTTATAGCAGAAAATTTACAAATAACATATAATTCAAATACTTTAATAAAAAACGTAAATAATAAAAGACAAAGCTCGCTTAATTTAGAAAATAGGATAAACAATGTAAAAAATGTATTTAAGTTAACAGATAAGCAAAGCGTAAAAAATAAAAATGTTATTTTAGTAGACGATATTTATACAACAGGTGCAACACTAGAAGAATGTGCTAAAATACTAAAACAAGCTGGTGCAAAAAATGTACTAGGCTTGGTGATTGCCAAAGATTAGAAAGGAATTGTAAATGGAAGAATTAGTTGAAAGTATTTTAGATTATGTTAGAGCAGATTACACAGACTATGCCATTATGATAAATGGTGAATGGGGTAGTGGAAAAACTTACTTTTGGAATCATAAAGTAAGAAACAAGATAGAGTCACTTCAATTAAATGGTAGAAAATATACTACAATTTATATGTCTTTGTATGGTATTTCTAATTTGGAAGACATAAGTAAAAAAATATTTATTGAAACTACTCAACTTATGGATAAAAATTTGAAAAAATATATGGATGCTCATGGTCAAACTAACATACCTGAATATGCAAAAACAGGTTTAGATATGGCAAATTTCTTTGGAGTTACACAAAATGGAGATAAAATAGATTATGGAAATTTCTTTGCAACTGATGACAAAGTCTTGTGTTTTGACGACTTGGAGAGAGCAAATGTAGATGTTATAGATATCTTAGGTTATATTAACAATTTCGTAGAACATGACCATATTAAAACAATAATTATCTGTAATGAAAAAGAACTTTCTACAAAATTAAAAAGTTCTAATTTGGAAATGAAAACTTTTATAGCAACATATTTGTTAGATAAAGAAGGCAATCTTTTAAAAGCAGATAAACCAATGGTTGAAAAAATTAGTGAAAAAATAGAGTATGTATTTGATAAAGCTAATGATTATGAAAGAATTAAAGAAAAATTAATTGGTGAAACTTTTGAATATGCTCCTAAATTTAATTATATTATCAATGGCTTGCTTATGAGATATGAAAATAATCCAGAATTAATTAGATTTTTAAGAGAACATACAGCTTTAATTACTAGTACTTTTATAAAGAGTGGTACAAGAAATTTAAGAATTTTAAAACATGCACTAAATGATTTTAAAAAGGTATTTGAAACAGTTAACCGTTGTTATCCAAATACAAATTTAAGAGTTTTACAAACTATGCTTATATTTACGATAGCTGTTTCTTTTGAAATAAAAGCTGGTAAAATCACAAAAGATAAATTTATAAACATCAACAGCAATGAAGAATACAAGGCTATATTAGTTTCTTCAAGAGTTTTAATGGATAATAGACAATTCTATATTAAAGAATTCGATAATAACTATTATTTCAATTTTAAATCTGATTACAGATTTTTCAAATTTATTGAAATATATGTGCGTACAAGAATTTTTGATATGAAAGCTTTCAAAAAAGACATGGAAGTTATTATTAATACAATAGATACAGAAAAATTACCAGGACATAAGAGATTACTTACAGAAGAATATTGGAAAATTTCTGATGACCAATTCCCAGGTATTATAGAAGAGGTTTTAGATGATATTAGAAATGCTAGACTTCAACTTATTGATTTAGTTAAGTTATTTGCATATTTTAGTTATTTTAGTAGACGTGGATTAATTGATTATGATATGAAATTTATAAAATCTGTTTTCTTAGAAGGAATGGAAGATGCTGCTAAAAAATCAGTATTTTGTGATAATATAGATGAACAACTATCAAGAATCGGTATTGATGTTGGTGAAGATATGGAAGAAATCTTAGAACATTTCCATGAACTTAACAAAAAACTTGAAGATAAAATGTATCGTGAAAAAGCAGATAGTATATTCAGATGTATTCCAATGAAAATGGAACTATTTTATGATAAATTTGCAAATGAGTGTATGGATAAGCCAATATTAAATCACTATGATCCATATCAAATGTTCCAAAGAATTACTTGTGCAAGTAACGAAGATATAGTGCTTATAAAAGAAATGCTTATAGATAGAGCAACTAAACACAAAGAGGAGCTAAGAGAAGAAGCAAAATTTATATTCAAATTAAAATATGTATTAGAAGATTATTGCAAAGGAAAAGACATAAATATAAAAATAGTTATGTTAAAAGAATTTGCTAAAGATTTAGATGAAATTATCAATTTATATGATGATATAGATTTTACTGTTGAAGAAACACCAGTAGAAAATAATTTAGTAGAAGATACATCAGAATTATCAGATGAAGAAATTCTTGCTAGAATGTATGCAGAAGAAGAGGCTCAAAAGGCAGATAGTGAATATACAGATGAAGTTGATATAGATATAGGAATTTTGGAGGATGATGATTAAAATGGAAAACGTAATGAGTAAAATCAAAAATTTTAAACTTAAATCACCAGAAGAAGCTTTTAAAAGTTTTGGAGAGTGGTTTGATTCTACAAAAAGAATGACGCTTATATTAGCTTTAATTGTAGGATTAATTACACATGTAATTCTGTTATCAGTAATGATTGTTAGTCCAGATGGGTTATGGAATTACATTACATATTCAGCTGGGCAAGTAGAAACAGAGTCTGGTAGATGGATGATTAATGTTATTGATACATTAAGAAAAAATTTAGCTATACCTACAATTACTACAATTATAAGTATTATAGTAACAGCAATAACTTCGGTTTTGGTGGTAGATTTATTAAAATTCAAATCAAAAATATCATGTGTTGTAACAGCTGTTTTTTTAGAAGTTTCGCCATGTTTAACAATGACGCTTTTATATTCATATACAGCAGATGCTTATGCGTATGCTTTTCTATTTGCAGCTTTAGCAGTATGGTGTATGTATAATAGCAAAAACAAAGTTTTAAGAACTATATTAGGTAGTATATTTACAATGCTAACACTAGCTTTGTACCAAAGTTATATTGGAGCAATTATAGGACTTGCTATTTTAAGACCTATAGTAGAAGTGTTTGAGAAAAAAGATTATAAAACAGTTTTTAAAAATATAGGAATTAGTATAATTTCAGTGCTTATTGGATTAGGATTTTATTGGTGTTCTGAACAAATAGCATTAAATATTTATGGAACAAAACTTAGCTCTTATGGAGGAGCAAGTGAAATTGGAATTTCTAATACTTTAAAAAATTTACCTGCTTCAATATCTAAAATCTATGGATATTTTATCAATTTCTTTATTGGTGGAGATATTGTAAATAATCCATGTATGTCTAGAAATGTATTTTATAAACTTTTATTCCTTGTTGAAGGAATAACTATGATTTTTGTTTTAATATTTAGAAAAACAGAAAGTAAAAAGCAAAAAATTATTGATGCTTTGCTTGTATGTGCTATGACACTTTTGTTGCCAATAGGACTTAACTTTGTTATATTAATAGCACCAGAAACAGTTTGCTATCCATTAAATACAGCACAACTTATATTAATGCTTCCATATATGATGATTATATTAGAAAATTTTGAATTTAATCGTGGCGCAATATTAAAATGGATTAGCCTTGTATTATGTTTTATAATTGCTGTTACTTATTTCTTAGCTGCAAATGCTACATATACTGGTGTTAGAATGAAGTATAATCAAGCATATACAACAGCTGTTAGAATGGTAGATAGAATTGAAAACTGCGAAGGCTATACACCAGATAAGCAATGGTTAATTTGTGGAATACTTGATGAAACTAATACTCCACAAGTTTCGGAAATTTATTTCTTAACTTTAGGTGGTTTTGCAAACGGACCAATTTTCCATGGTAATTATTGGGGTATGATACAAACTTGGAGAAGTTTTATGCAAGTATATATGGGAATACAACCAAATTTCTGCTCAGTCGAAGATTACTTTAAAATTTGTGGAACTCAATATTTTAAAGATATGCCAGTATTTCCAGCACAAGGTTCAGTAGCTGAAATAGATGGAGTTATGGTAGTAAAATTAACAAATAATGTTCCAATGGATTAAAATAATAAAAAGCTCAGAAGTTCAAATTTCTGAGCTTTTGCTAATTAAATTTCTAAATGATTTCCAAGAAAGCCAGCTGCTGATTGAGCAACTTTGTCTTCGGCTTCTCCCATTTGTTTAGTAGGTTCTTTTGCTATTAGTATAACACTTCCAATAACATCTCCATCTGAAATAATAGGGTATATAACTTGAGAATTGTAAATTCTTTCTCTGCCTTCATTTTGTGTAACAGGAATTGCTATTTCATTATTTTCTTTACTTTTGAAAATTTCTTTGTTTTCCATAACTTCTTCAAGTTCTTTACTTAAGTTTTTCTCTAAAAAGTCTTTTTTAGAACCACCAGAAACAGCGATAACAGTATCTGTATCAGTTATACAAGCTATATGTCCTGTAGTTTTTGCAATTGTTTCTGCATAACTTGTAGCAAATTCTGAAAGCTCACCAATAGGAGAATATTTTTTTAATATAATTTCTCCTTCTTTATCAGTAAATATTTCTAAAGGTGCACCTTCTTTTATACGCAAAACTTTTCTTATTTCTTTTGGTATTACAACCCTACCTAAATCATCTATTCTTCTTACAACACCAGTTGATTTCAATTTATATTCCTCCTTTAAATTTACATATTTTCGTATTTATATTCTTATTATGACATTTTAGGAAAAAATTATGCGTAAAACTTGAAATATTATGTAAAATATAATATAATTTAATGGTCAAAATTTTGCAAGGGAGATTAGAAAAATGAAAGCAATTGAAATCAGAAATAAATATTTGAAATTTTTTGAAAATCATGGACATAAAGTTATTCCATCAGCACCAGTAATTCCAGAGAACGATCCATCTGTTTTATTTACTACTGCTGGAATGCAACCTTTAGTTCCATATCTTTTAGGAGAAAAACATCCAGCTGGAACAAGACTTACAGATTTTCAAAAATGTGTTAGAACAAATGATATAGATGAAGTTGGAGATAATCGTCATTTAACATATTTTGAAATGTTAGGAAATTGGTCTTTAGGAGATTATTTTAAAGAAGAATCAATTGCAATGAGTTATGAATTTTTAACAAAAGAGTTAGAAATTCCAAACGAAAAATTATCTGTAACTTGTTTTGCAGGAGATGAAGATTGTGCAAGAGATAATGTAGCCTTTGAAGCATGGAAAAAAGCTGGAATTCCAGAAGAGAGAATTTATTTCTTTGGAAAAGATGATAACTGGTGGATAGCAGGAGAAGAAGGACCTTGCGGACCAGATACAGAAATGTTCTACGATACAGGCAAGGAAAAATGTTCTCCAGAATGTAATCCATCATGTGGTTGTGGTAAATATGTTGAAATTTGGAACAATGTATTTATGGAATTTTATAAAGATAAAAATGGTTATTCAAAATTAAAACAACAAAATGTTGATACAGGACTTGGACTTGAAAGAATGACAATGTTATTACAAGGAAAAGAAACACCATTTGAAATCGAACTTTTTGCTCCAGTTATGGAAAAATTAGTTAGTCTTCAAAAAGTAGATTTAATTCAAAGTAGAAGAATAGTTGCAGAACATTTACGTTCTAGTATGATGATTATAAATGATGGCGGAAGACCAAGTAATGTAGATAGAGGTTATATTTTGCGTAGATTACTTCGTAGAATGACAAGACATTTAAATAAACTTGAAATAGACTTAAGTCTACTTCCAGAAATTATAGATACATCAATAGATAGCTTAAAAGAATTATATCCAGAACTAGATGCAAATAGAGAAACAATAAAAACAGTTATTATAGAAGAAAAAGACAAATTTATGAAAACTCTTCAAAATGGTGAAAGAGAATTTGAAAAAGTTGCTAATAGAACAAAAAATGCTGGTAAAAAAGTTATTGAAACAGAGGCAGTATTTAATTTGTACGAAACGTATGGTTTTCCACCAGAAATGACAGAAGAACTTGCAAAAGAACAAGATTTAGAAGTAGATATGTCAGATTATCAAAAACTTTTTGCAGAGCATCAAGCAAAATCTAGAATGGGAAGTGACCAAAAATTCAAAGGTGGTCTTGCATCTACTGGAGAAATGGAAACAAAATATCACACAGCTACACACCTTTTAAATGCAGCATTAAAAGTAGTTTTAGGTGATCATGTTCATCAAAAAGGAAGTAATATAACAGCTGAAAGAATGAGATTTGATTTTTCTCATGGTGCTAAAATGACTGATGAAGAAAAGCAAAAAACAGAAGATTTAATTAATGAATATATTAGTCAAAATATTCCTGTTGAAAAACTAGAAATGAAAAAAGAAGATGCAATTGCAATGGGTGCTGAAGCTATGTTCTTAGATAAATATGGAGATATAGTTACAGTATATAAAATTGGAGATGTTTCTTTAGAATTATGTGGTGGACCTCACGTAAAATCTACTGGTGAATTAGGACATTTTAAAATAAAAAAAGAAGAAGCATCATCTGCTGGTGTTAGAAGAATTAAAGCAATTTTAGAATAAATTTGATATTTTTGGCAAAGTATGCTATAATATAATTATGTAAATAAGTTTATTAATTGTGCTTAAAAACTTTTATAAACGGAGGAAAAATTATGTTTAAAGTGGGTAGTAAATATGGAGATATTTTAACAATGCTATTAGTTGTACTAATCGTTGTTATATTAGGTATTGTAGGATACTTTGGTTATGATATTTATAATAAAAATACAAAAACTGCTAATGCTCAAACTGCTATGGCTGAATTTGAAGAAGCAACTAAAAGTGTAAAAAAGAAAAAAGTTACAAATACTGTTGGTGAAACAGAAAATGCAGAAAATACAGATAATACAGAAACAGAAATTGTAGAAAGAGAAAATGTTCCAGAAGCACCAACACCAGAAACAACTACAGAAACTGATTCAGAAACTACAGAAGAACCAAAGAAAGTAATGTATGAAGGATATGAAATGTTAGGAAAAATAAATATTCCTAAAACAAAATGTGAATATCCAATTTTATCAGAAGTTACTAAACATTCAATTGAGGTTGCAGTTGCAGTTCTTTATGGACCAGGTTTAAATGAACCAGGAAATACAGTAATTGTAGGACACAATTATAGAAATGGCATGTTTTTCTCAAACAACAAAAAACTTACAAAAGGAGATATGGTTTATATAACAAGTGCAACAGAAACTGTTGGATACGAAATATATAACATATATCAGACTTCACCAGACGATGCAGAATATATGAGAAGAGATACAGGTGGAGCTAGAGAAATATCATTATCAACATGTACAGATGATTCTAGTGCAAGATTGATAATTTGGGCAAGAGAAAAAGCACAATAAAAAATATAAAATCTCGCTTTTTATAGGCGAGATTTTTTGTGCTTTTTTATTCCAAAAAACATTGACAAAAAATATATTTTAATAGATAATTATTATATCTAATTATACGATAGAGAAAGTTTATAAATTTACGAAGGAGGAATATATAATGTATATATTCAATAGAGTTACAGTAGTTCCACAACTACCAAAAAGAATTGCTAAATTAACAGAAATTTCAAACAATTTATGGTGGTCTTGGAATACAGAATTTTTAAAATTATTTCAAACAATCGATAAAGATCTATGGGAAAGTGTCGAAAAAAATCCAAGTAAATTCTTAAAATTAGTAAGCCAAGACAGAATTGAAAAAATTGCTACTGATAGTAATTTCCTTACAGAATATGATAAAGTAGTTGAAAATTTTGATAACTACATGAATAGCAAAGATACTTGGTTTAATAAAAATTATCCAAACAGTAAAAATGATTTAATTGCATATTTTTCAGCAGAATATGGTTTAGATGAAATACTTCCTATTTATTCTGGCGGACTTGGTATTTTATCAGGAGATCATTTAAAATCAGCTAGTGATTTAGGGTTACCTTTCGTTGCAGTAGGATTATTATATAAAAATGGATACTTCCATCAAAAAATAAACTCTTATGGTGAGCAACTTTCAGAATATCATAATATAGATTTATATAATTTACCAATTTTACCTGTAAAAGATAAAATGGATGATGATGTTATTATTGATATTGAATTAGAAAATAGAATTTTACATTTAAAAGTTTGGCAAATAAATGTTGGTAGAATTAAATTGTATTTAATGGATTCTGATATTGAACAAAATGATGAAGATTTAAGAGGCATAACACTTCGTTTATATGGCGGAGATAAAGAAATGAGAATTCGTCAAGAAATAGTTTTAGGTATGGCAGGTGTTAGATTACTTAAAACTTTAGGATATAAACCAAATTTATATCACATGAACGAAGGACATTCATCTTTCTTAACATTAGAATTAATTAAAGACATAATGCAAGAAAAACAAGTTTCTTTTGAAATAGCAAAAGAATATGCTACAACACAAACAGTATTTACAACTCATACACCAGTTCCAGCTGGAAATGATATTTTTGATTTAGGACTTGTAGAAAAATATTTTTCTAAATTCTGGGAAAAAATAGGAATTTCTAGAGAAGAATTCTTAAAACTTGGAATGAAAGAATGTGATAGTTTAGAACAAGGCTTTAATATGGGAATTTTAGCTCTTAAAATTGCTGGAAAGAAAAACGGTGTAAGTAAATTACACGGAGAAGTTTCAAGAGAATTATTTAGTGAAGTATGGCCTAATATTGCAGAAGATGAATCACCAATTACTTATGTAACAAATGGCATTCATACTTGTTCATGGCTTGCACCAAATTTAAAGAATTTATATAACGAATATTTACCAGCTTATTGGCAAGATAAAATTCATATTCAATCTACTTGGGACAAAATAGATAATATACCAAACGAAAAATTATGGGCAGCACATATCGAAAGAAAAGAAAAATTAATGAGAGTAATAAAACAAAATGTTACTGAAAGATATGTAAAGGCTGGAGTTGGATATGACCAAATTTCAGAAGTTGTAAATAATTTAAATCCAAAAGCTTTAACAATTGGTTTTGCTAGAAGATTTGCTACTTACAAAAGAGCAACATTAATTTTTAAAGATATTGGAAGATTAACTCAAATATTAAATGACGAAAAACGTCCTGTTCAATTAGTATTTGCAGGAAAAGCACATCCAGCAGATAGAGAAGGACAAGAGTTAATAAAATATATAAATGAAATTTCACAAATGCCACAATTTAAAGGAAAAATATTTATATTAGAAAACTATAATATAGGTATGGCAAGATATTTAGTTAGTGGTGTTGATGTATGGCTTAATAATCCAAGAAGACCAATGGAAGCATCTGGTACTAGTGGAGAAAAAGCATCTGCAAATGGTGTTGTAAACTTCAGTATCTTAGATGGTTGGTGGGCAGAAGGTTATGATGGTACTAATGGTTGGGCTATAGGAACAAATGCAACTTATTCTTCTTACGAAGAACAAGATAAAGCTGATAGTAATAGTATGTATCATATTCTAGAAAATAAGATTATTCCTGCATATTACAACCAAGATAGAAATGGAATTTCAAGAGAGTGGTTAACACTTATGAAAAATTCTATTAAAACAACAGCAGGTCAATATAGTATGGCAAGACAAGTTGTAGATTATACAGAACAATTATATATGCCACTTTGTGAGTTAGGAAATAATAAATTTTCAGATATGGAAAAAGTTATGAATTTTGCTGATTGGAAGAAGACAGCAAAGAGAAACTGGGCAAATATCAAAATATCACAAGATAGAAATGTTGATAATGCTAGAATGAATGCTGGAAGCAGTATAACTGTTAATTGTGAAGTTGAATTTCCACCAGAAATTGATGAAGCAAATACAGAAGTTCAAGTATATTTTGGACAAATTTTAGAAAGCGGAACAATTAGAAATGTATATACAAAAGAAATGAAAAAAATCAGTGAGAATAAAGAAGAACATAAATGCTATTATGAAGCTTCTTTGGACTTAATAACTGGTGGAAATTTCGGTTATACATTTAGAGTTCTTCCAAAACATGAAATGTTAATGGATCCAGAAAATATGAACTTAATTAAATGGGCTGAAAAATAATAGTAAAATGTTATTTTTCGACAGGGTTTAACTTTATATGACAAAAACGGCTAAAAAGCTTGATATGACTGTCGAAAACGGGCGTACGAAACTAATAAAACTTAATGAAAAAGTATAGACACTTCCATTTCTTTAATGTAAAATACACTCATGTAAAACATAAGAAGAATAAAAATAATAGGAGGAAAAAGAAATGGAAGTTTTAAAAATTTCATCAAAATCAAACCCAAATTCAGTTGCAGGAGCAATAGCAGGATTGGTAAAAGAAAGTACAAGGGCAGAAATGCAAGCAATAGGTGCAGGAGCTTTAAATCAAGCAATTAAAGCTGTTGCAATAGCAAGAGGCTTTGTTGCTCCGGCTGGAGTAGATTTAGTTTGTATCCCAGCGTTTGCTGAGGTTCAAGTTGAAGGAGAAGATAGAACTGGTATAAAGTTAATTATAGAATCAAGAAAATAAATAAAATGGTCGCCCCTTGGGAGAAGTTTAATAAGGACAAAATTGTTCTTATTGACTTCTTCCAAAATTTTATTATGTTAAATAGTCGAGTAAAGATATAGATTATTTAGTCAAATTTGTAGTGAAAATCAATTTATGGAGGTTTTTAGAAATGAATAATAAAATTATATATCACAAAGTTGGAGATTATTATTTGCCTAACCTATATTTAGCTAAAGATGAATATGAAAAAGATTATCAAATTGGAAAGTATGGTCATTTAAGACTAGATTATTTAAGAACGAATAAGAAAGCTGAATATACTATAATGCTTATGGATAATACTTTAAGAAAACATATTTTAGATACTGGTAAACAAGCTAAAGAAAGATTTGAAACACTTATGGCACAAATGCTAGAAAAAAATCCTATTGATGAAAATTCAAAAAATATTGACCCATTAAAATGGGTTGGACTCATGAATAATTATAAGCATACAGCAGAAGAAATTCTATTTAGCGAATTAATTCATATTTAGTGAAATAGAGCTACTTTAAAGTAGCTCTATTATATCTATAATTCCTTTTTTTATACATTCTAAATATAATTATAATAACATTTGTGATTAGTAATATTCCACATACTATTTGTTCTAATGTAAAATTAAATATAAGTATATTTCGAGTGTCTCTAAAATAATCTTCTAAAAATCTAACTGTGCTAAATAAACAAAAAAACATACTTATTACTAATTTTTTTTGTTTATTAAATTGTACTAATAATATTAAAAATAATATTAACATTATTATAGAATCAACTAATTGAAGTGGTATTTTATAATTAATATCATTTATGTTTATAATGCCATAACAACATCCATTCATAAAGCATCCAATCTTACTTATAGAATATATTAATGGATATACTACTATAAAGTTTGACAGCATATTAATAAAATCTAATTTGTATCTTTTGCAATATAATATTACAACTAATATACTACAAATTATTCCTCCTAAATATGAATACCCGCTATTTATAAAATTATATATGGTTATTTCAGTGTTATTTGAAATCAACGACATTGATTTAGAACCAATTGCAAATCCCACAATATTAATAACATATATATATATGATGTCTAATTTGCTATAATTCTGTTTTGAAATTTTATAAAATACTATAAAACTAATTATAAATGCAAATCCAATTATTAATATATATGTTGAAAACTCAAAATAGAAAAAATTTAATACTTTCAATTTATTTTACCTCTCAAGATATTCTTCTAAACTATAATAAGTTTTCATATATTTACCAGAAACAATATCAATTCCTTCTGCACCATCAAAATATTCTTCAGAACGCTTTGTTACTACTGGTTCACTATAACCAAATGCTATTAAAATATCATCCGAATATTCAAAATAAACTAATATATCCAAATCTTTATCTAATGCTCTTTTTTCGTTAACATATGTTGATATTTTTTCTAGTTTTTTCTTATAATTAGAATCACAAATTTCATCAAATTTTTCATCAAATTCAAACGAAATAGAAGTTGAACTAATTATAGACTTATTATTTCCCATTGTATTAATAATATAATTACTTATATCACTCAATATATCATCTGTATGTATAAGAGAATAATATGTAGTTATTTCTGTAATTTTATCTTTTAACCTCTTATCCAAATACTCAACTTCAAAAGTTATATTGTCAGACAGTGCTAATACATTATATCTATAATAATATACACCTTTATCTTTTATTTCAGGGCAAAATGTTGCTCCATCACAGTTAATTTCATTTAGAATAATATGTTCACCACTACTTGTCATTTCAATAATTTTAAATTTAGAATTATACTTTTTTTCTAAATATGAAATTATTTTCTTTTCCCTACTTTCAGGAGTACTCTTAATTGATATACCGTATCCTATAAATAAAATTAATAATATAACTATTATAATTATTAAATTTCTTTTCTTATTTTTTAATATTTTTGAATTTTCTTCTCTTGAAATCATCTTTTAACTCCTCCGTATTATTTCGAATTTTTTAGTTTATCATCTAATACTTTTTCTTTATTTAATTTATTATCATCTAAATATTGGTAGTTTAATGCATTTGGCTTTGTTATTATAGTTCTTCCTAATTCTTTTGCCAAATTATCACGAGTATTCTTTTCAATTCTTCCGCCACGTTTTGCTATTTCTCTATTTTCTTTTAATCCATAAGGTTTATGTTCTTTGGCAAGTTCTCTTGTAGCTATTTCTCCTAAATCAGTCAAAACAACTTTTATGTCGATCATATTATCTCTTAATGACTCCTTTCTAATATTTTTAAAATCTTTGTATTCACTCGCTTTCATTCCAGACCAACTTTGGTATATTTCATTAGTTAATATAGCATATTCATAATTTTGTTTAATTCCATTTTCTTTCCATACATCTGTTAATTTCTTTCTATCTAAAATTCCTTTTAGTCTAGATTCTATCCATTTATCTGAATAACCTCTAGCTCGATAATAATCTATAGCTCTATCTACAGCAATCTCTGGATCAAAAACCTCATAAATTCTTTCTTTTCCCATTTGAGCAAGCCACATTTTAAAAGGTTCTGCTTTTGGACTTGACACAGATTCAATTAATCTTAAAATGCCTTTTGTGTCTAAAGTATCTGTTAAATAGTTTTTTCCATATTTTTGAGATTTCATTTTCAGTTGTACGATATTTTCGTACAACTCACTGCCTTCGTCTGTTAATTTTCTTTTTAAGTCTGTCCAATATCGTTTTGGAATATTACTATCTGTTAAAGCACTAATCACATCAACTACACTGAAATAATATTCCTCTTTCTCTGTATCCCAAATACTTCTTATTTCTTTTACTTCAAAAAGATTTGAGATTGTTTCTAATTTATTATTTTTCAATATTCATCATTCCTTACATAAATTTATAATTATGAACAAATTATATCAAGAATATCCATTTTTTTCAATAAAAACTAAAGATTATGAAACATTGACCCAATATGCTAAAAAAGGAATTGTAGCAGATAAAGAAATTTATGAACGTGATACTAGAATTGAAAATTTAAGGAACACCGTAAATAGATGGATAGAAAAATATGATGGTTTAGTAGAAAAAACAAAAGATTACTTCCATGCTATAAAACTTGCACCCAAAAAAGTTGCAGATTTCTTTAAAAGTTTATTTGATCAAGAAAAACAAGATGAATTAGAAAGACAAAGAATGGAACAAGAAAAAATACAAGCTGAAAGAAAAGCTCGTGAAGAAGCAAAAGAAAAAGCTAGATTAGAAAAGCAAAAACAAAAGAACTTTCCTGAATACAAGAAAAGGAGGGCTAGTTATGAATGATAATAATGAAAAATATAGAATTGAACTCTCTAATAAAGAATATGAATATGTTGAAAAACTAAAGCAAGAATATTATAAAAAATTAGATAATATGACTAAAGATGAAAGATTACAATATTTTAGAGATAATATTGCAATAGAAAATAAATTGAACTTTGAAAAAGAAATAAACGGCACGGTATACAAAGTAAATACTTACTTTGATGAAAATGCTGAAGAAAGCATATTAAATAAAATTTTTAGACTAACAAAAAATCTTAAATATACTTGCACTATAAAAACGAATATGGTATTATGTGAACACTACAAATTGAAATTGTAACAATTTATATCATATTCGGCTGTCTAAAAGAAATGAGTTTTTATGGGACAGTCACATAACGAAAAAATAACTGCTTTATATTGCCGTTTATCAAGAGATGATGAACAGCTAGGAGAAAGCAATAGTATTAAAAATCAAAAATCAAATTTAAGTAAATATGCTAAAGATAATAATTTTATCAATACTAAATTCTTTGTAGATGATGGTTATTCTGGAACGAGTTTTACAAGACTTGCTTTTATGGAATTAATGGAACTTTTGCAGAACAGGTAAAATTGAAACAATTATTGTAAAAGACCATTCAAGACTTGGTAGAAATATACTTATAGTTGGTCAATTATTAGAAGAAGATTTTGTAAGACTTAATGTTAGGTATATTGCGATAATGGACAATATTGATACTGACAAAGGACTTAACGACTTCTTGCCTATTCAAGATTGGTTTAATGAAATGCATGAAAAAAATACAAGTCAAAAAGTTAGAGCTGTAATGAAAAATAAAGGTAATTCTGGTATACCTTTAACAACAAACCCACCGTTTGGATATAAAAAAGATGAGAACGATAAAAGTAAATGGATCATTGATGAACCTGCAGCGAAAATTATAAAAAGAATATTTACTTTATTTATACAAGGCTCTACTCCTTCTCAGATAGCAAAAAAATTTACAGAAGAAGGAATAATGAATCCGACAGAATATCATCAAAGTTTAGGTATGAAAACACAAAATCCACTCTCAGAAGTAAAACATTATTGGTATCCAATAACAGTAACCAAAATATTAGATAGGCAGGAATATATCGGAGATACAATAAATTTTAGATATACCACTCGTTCTTTTAAAGATAAAACCAAAATAAAACTTCCAAAAGATCAAGGGAAAATATTTAAAAATACTCACGAGGCTATTATTGATGAAGAAACTTGGAATACAGCACAAAGACTTAGAGATAACAAGCAACGACCTACTAGAACAGGCAAAATAAGCATATTCTCTGGTCATCTATTTTGCAGGGATTGTGGCGCTAAACTTTATTATTGTACTGCTAATAATTTTACACCAGATAAGGATTTTTATAGATGTTCAAACTATAAAAACAATTCTACAAAATCTTGTACTAGCCATAATATAAAAGACTATATATTAAAAGAATTGGTATTGGATAATATAAAACAGGTTATCTCTTATATTTCTTCTTATGAAGATTTATTTATAAAAGAAAAACTAGAAAATTCATTAGAAGAACAACGAAAAGAAGACATTTCAAATAAAAAACTATTATCTCAATATGAAAAAAGAGTAAAAGATATTGATAATTTAATACAGCATATTTATGAAGATAATATTTCTGGAAAGATTACTGATGATAGATTTGCAACTTTATCACTAAATTATGAAAGAGAACAAAAAGACTTAAAAGAAAAAAATTGTCATCTAGCTAATACTATCGATAAAACTAAACAACAAGAACTTGATTTAACAACTTTTATTGATTATACTGAAATCAAAGAATTAACGCCAGAAATTGTAAATGAACTAATTGATAAAATATATGTATATCAACAAACAAAGCTGAATGGTAAGAAATATCAACAAATAGATATTTACTATACAGGAGTTGGAATAATTGCTATTCCACTAACGGAATATGAATTAGAAAATGGCTTTCAGCAAAGTATTAAAAATATAAAAACAGCTTAGCTTTCAAACTATACTGTTATAAACCAAAGGAGTACTTTTCAATAAATGTCCTTATTGAAAGTACTCCTTTAGGGCATTTTTTTCTTGACAAGTAATAAAAATCATGCTAATATCTTACTATATGGCGAGTCCGCCAAGCAAATCAATTAAAGTCAAATCTAGACTTATGAAATCCATGCAAAAATATTTATCAAAATTATTGAAACTTTGGCTAAAATGATATATATTTTGGAAAGAGGAGTAAATATGGTAAAAGGTATTTTTAAATATATATTTGTTATAGTTGTTATAATTTTAGCAATTTATACAGGTTTTAAGCTTATAAAAGAAGATAGTATGGGAGAAGAAGGTTCTTTGGATCAAACTTCGAAAGTTAGTACTATTCAAAAAGATATAAGATTATCAATAGCAGAATTAGATACAATTAATCCAATTTTAAGTAATAATAGAAATGTTCATGAGATTTCTAAAATTATTTATGAGCCTTTAATTACTTTAAATGAAAATTATAAATTACAGTATGCGTTAGCACAAGAAATTGTAAAACAGGATGATACTACTTATATAGTAAAGCTTCGTCAAGGTGTTTTGTGGCAAGACGGAAGTAATTTTACAGAAAATGATGTTCATTATACCATAGACAGAATAATGGATCCTAATGTATCAACTGTTTATAGAGATAATTTAAGGTATCTTGCAACTTATGAAAGAATAGATGATTATACTTTTAAATTATATCTTTCACAAGCAGTTCCATTTTTTGAATATAATTTAACATTTCCAATTTTATCAGCTAAATATTATGGAGAAGATGATTTTGTAAATACTGATAAAAATAATTCACCAATTGGAACAGGAATGTTTAAAATTGATACTGTTGATGGTGGTAATATAAGGTTAGTAAAAAATGATATCTATTGGGATAATTCTAAAAAGCCAATGGCAGAGGAAGTAATAATTAAATTGTATTCTTCAATGGGTGAAGTTTATAATGCTTTTAAATCTGGTGAGTTAGATATAATAACAGTCACTGCCAATAATATAGAAGATTATATTGGAACTTTAGGTTATAATAAAATTGAATACAAATCTAGACAATATGATTTTATGGCATTTAATACACAAAATGAAATTTTTTCAGATGTAGCAGTAAGGCAAGCAATTAGTAAAGTTATAGATAAAGATTCCATAGTAGTCAGTTGTTTAGGTTCAGGATATGTAAGCTCTAATTTTAGCTTAGACATGGGAAATTGGTTATATACAAGAGATTTAACTACTGCTGTTAATTTAGATGAAGCAAGATTGATTTTAGAAAATGCTGGTTGGATTTATAGAAATAACTCTTGGATTAAAAATGGCAAAAAATTAGATATAAATATAGCTGTAAATTCTAATAATGAAGCTAGAGTTCGTGTTGCAGATAATATAAGAGAGCAACTTGAAAATTTTGGAATAAAAGTATCAGTTTTGCAGTATTCACCAGAAAGATATTCAGATATGTTAAATAATAAAGAATATCAGTGTGCAATAGTTGGAATAGAATGTTCATTTAGTCCAAGTTTAAGAACTTTCTTTGGCGAAGGAAATATAGCAAATTATTATAATACAGAAGTGTTAGAATTAATCAATAAAGTAGAGAACACAACAGATGAGGGTGTTTTATACGATAGTTATAAAATAATTTTTGATAAATATTTAGAAGAAGTACCATATATAGGATTATACAGAAATACAGATATTGTAGTATATAATCAAGGATTAGTTGGAAACATTTCACCAAATGCTTTTAATTTATACCATAATATATATAAATGGTACAGACAATAATTTTTTTAAAATTTATCTTGACAAAATAAAAATTTAAGATATAATAATAACGAACGTAAGTTTTACGAACAAACATTTAGGAGGAAATTAAAATGGGAGACAATTCAGAAAAAAGAAAAGCACTAGATGCTGCAATGAGTCAAATAGAAAAACAATTTGGTAAAGGTTCAGTTATGAAACTTGGAGAATTCAAATCAATGAATGTTGAAGCAATTTCAACTGGAGCTTTAAATTTAGATATAGCATTAGGAATAGGTGGTATTCCAAAGGGAAGAATTATAGAAATATATGGACCAGAGTCTTCTGGTAAAACAACACTTGCATTACATGCTGTTGCTGAGGCACAAAAGAAAGGCGGAGAAGCAGCTTTTATAGATGCAGAGCATGCTTTAGATCCAGGATATGCTAAAAAAATAGGTGTTGATATAGACAATTTAATAGTAGCTCAACCAGATACAGGGGAACAAGCTCTTGAAATTGCTGAAGCTTTAATTAGAAGTGGAGCAATTGATATAGTTGTTGTCGATTCAGTTGCTGCTTTAGTTCCAAAGGCAGAAATTGATGGAGATATGGGAGATGCACACGTTGGTCTTCAAGCTAGACTTATGTCACAAGCTTTAAGAAAATTAGCTGGTACAATTAATAAAACAAATGCTATTATTATATTTATTAACCAATTAAGAGAAAAAGTTGGAGTTATGTTTGGTAATCCAGAAACAACTCCAGGTGGTAGAGCATTAAAATTCTATTCATCTGTTAGAATGGATATTAGAAGAATTGAAAATATTAAGCAAGATGGTAATGTTGTAGGAAGTAGAACAAGAGTCAAAGTTGTAAAAAATAAAGTTGCTCCACCATTTAGAGAAGCAGAATTTGATATTATCTATGGAAAAGGTATTTCAAAAGAAGGAAGTATATTAGATTTAGCTGTAGAGTTAAACATTGTAGAAAAAAGTGGTTCTTGGTTTAGTTATAATGGTGAAAGAATTGGACAAGGTAGAGAAAACGTTAAGGCATATTTATTAGAAAATCCAAAAATAATGGCAGAGCTTGAAAAGAAAATCAGAGACAATTTTTCTAAGGCTTTTGAAAACGCATTAGTTGATGGAGAAACTGATGAGGAAGAAGAAATTGAACCAGAAGAATAATATTTAGGAGAAAATTTTGAAAAAGATAAGTTCTGTTGAAGATATAAATAAAATTGTAAAAAATGAAGAAATAGAAGAAAATTCTATTTCTTCTAATAATATTAAAGGTTGTAAAGCAGGTTTTACAATTACTAATGAAATTCTTGAATTAGATAAATTAAAATCCAAAGTTTTTAAATTTGTTACTTACAAAAAAAGAACAGCAAATGAGATAAGAAAAAAATTTGAAAATGAAAATCAAGATTTATTAGAAGAAGGTATAGAATATTTTAAATCACAAAATTATATAAACGAAGAAGATTATATTGAAAGAAGTATAAATGAATTTATTGCTTTAAAAAGTTTATCTATAAAAGAAATTGCATATAAGCTAACAGCTAAAGGTGTTGAAAAAAAATTATTAGATAAATATATTTGTGATAATAAAGAAAAGTTGTTAGAATTTGAAATAAATTCAGCTAAAAAATTAATAAAGAAAAATTATGGCAAAAAAGAGCTAGAAGATATAAAAAAATATTTGTATCAAAAAGGTTATATGTCTGAAAGTATTAGTATTGCAATTGAAGAATTAGAGAATGCTTGACTTTTGAGAAAAATACATATATACTGTTAAAAGTTCTTAGTATCTTAGGAGGAAGCAATGAACAATATATTATCTTTAGAGACAAATAAATATGCTTTAAGACTTGATAATTTTGAAGGTCCATTAGATTTATTATGTTATTTAATAGATAAAAATAAAATGGATATTTATGAAGTAAAAATTAGTGATATTGCAGACCAATATGTTGCATATTTAAAAGAACAAGAAGAACTTAATTTAGAAGTTGCAAGTGAATTTATTGTTATGGCTACAACTCTTATCTTAATCAAATCAAAAAGTTTGTTGCCAAAAGAAGTGGAAGATGAAGCTGAACTTACCGAAGAAGAACTTTTGAGAAGAATAATAGAATATAAAAAATATAAAGAAATTAGCAAGTTATTTAGAGAGAATATAAATGAATTTTCAAAAAGATTCTATAAGCTTCCAGATAAAATAGAGCTTCCAAAACAAGTTATTGAAAAAGAGTATAAAGCAGAAGATATTGTTCAAAAATATAAATTATTAATTGAGAGAAATGAGAATAAGAAAAACGAGAATGCAAGAAATATTGAAAAAATAGCAGTATATGATACTTTTACCGTTGCTGATAAAGTAAAAGATATTTTTAGAGAACTTGCAAGAAGGCCAAAATTTGTTTTTAATTCTTTGTTTAAATTGTCTGAAAAGCCTAAAGCAGAAGTGGTTACAGCATTTTCAGGAGTATTAGAATTAAGTAGAAGAAATAAAGTAAGTGCAGAACAAGAAAAACTTTTTGGAGATATAGTTGTTTCAAGAAGAAAAAAAGACCAACAATAAAATTGAATAAAAAATGTTTAAAAGATAAAACTAACAAAAATAGGTTTGAAAATTTTTCAAATAATCCTTTTGAAAGGAGCTTTTTATGTTAGTTTTATTTTTTTTATCTATCTTATTTATAGTTGGTATGTATTTTTCAAAATTAAGAATTATAGTGAAAAAAATAGATTTTGAAATGAATGGTAAAGTAAAAGCAAAAGAAGATTATGAGATAAAAGCAGCCATATATTTATTTGGATTTGTTAAAATTTTTGGCATAGTTTTTGAAGAAGATGGAATAAGATTTTTAGGTTTAAAAGTTGCATATAAGAGTCTTAAAAAAACTAAGATCTATAAAGACGTTATAAAAAAGGATGCCATAGAGTTAGATAGAAAAATAATTAAAGATAAAATAAAAGCTTTAGATATGAAATTTGAGAAAGTAAATTTGAATTTAAAACTTGGAACAGATAGTACTTTGATTACTTCTTTTATTACTTTTATTGTTTCAACAGTTGTAAGTTTTGTTATTCAAAGAAGTGTAACTAAGTATAACCCCCAAAAACATAGATTTATAATTACTCCAATGTACGAGAACAGAAATAGTATAAAAATGTTTTTGGAATTAGTTGCTTGTTTTGAGTTGAGAAATATTATAAAAGTTTTATATGAATTGAATAATTTATCAAAAACAGAACATATTAAACATAAAATCAAATTTAAGGAGATAAAGATATGAGTGAACATCCAATAGAAGGTCTTATGGAAACAGCCATGAATAGTATTAAAGATATGGTTGATGTTAATACTATTATTGGTGAACCAATTGAAACTTCAAATAATATGGTAATTATACCTATTTCCAAAGTGTGTTTTGGATTTGCAGCAGGTGGTAGTGAATTTAGTGGTGAAACAATAGATGAGTACAAGAAAAAAGATAAGGAAGAGCAAGTACAGTACAGACTTCCATTTGGTGGTGGAAGTGGAGCAGGTGTCTCTATAAATCCAGTAGCTTTTTTGGTAGTAAATTCAGAAGGTGTAAAACTTATGCCAATAAGTCATATATCAACAGTTGATAAACTTATGGATTATGTGCCAGATATAATAGAAAAAGCTAATAAAATTGTAAACAAAAAAATGGATAAAAAAGATAATCAAGAAGCAAAACAAAGACAAGAATGTATGGAAGAAAAAATTAGAAATCAAAAAGATGTAAAAATAAGAACAGAAGAAAAATTTAGACCAGAAACCAAAACTAAGGAAAAAACTATTAATATTGAGTATGATGAAAATAATCCAACTGAATATTTGGAAGATGAATAAAAAGCAGGCGTTTGCCTGCTTTCGTTTATATGATATATTAACGATTCAATCTAAATCTATGATACATATAATTTTCTAAGATGTCAAGGTTTTCATAATTAAATTTTTGTAACATTTTTTTAATGGTATTTTTAATAGACTGAAATTATATATATTAGTCAGTTGTAAAGTTACACGGCTTTTGTCATTTTCGTTAATATATCATATTAACGAAAAATTATGTACACAAAATACGGAATAGTTTGCGAAAAGCAAGACTAAAAATTAAATATGGAATATATAAATACGAAGTTTCCGTATTACAGAAATAGAGTGGTTTCCCTCTAAATAAAAAGGAAAAGTAC
>JAGAKS010000012.1 GCA_017625465.1 Clostridia bacterium
AATATTGATTCAATACTAAAAAGTCCGGAAGAAACTAAAACAATGCTAGGAAATTTAATTGATAAAGGTCTAATTGATACAGTATTATCATCAGCATCAGAGTATGTAACAAATGCAACTGAGCCAATGGGAATTCCACAATTTGATGATGCTAATAATTATACAGGATATATAGATTATGCAGTAAAAAAAGAAGATTATTCAATAATAATAAGTATAGATGATAGTGGAATATATAAAGCAGAATATGGAGATGTAAATATATCTTCAGGTGGAAGTGTATCAAGTGGAACAACACTTGTAACAGATAAAGCATTTACAAACAATGAGGGAGCATCACCAGAAGAACAAGGAAAATTCGTAATAGACAATGATGCATCAGTAATGTTTGTAGATAGAATAACAGGTGAATTATCAATACAAGTAAAAAGTGGAACACATGCAAAAATATATGCATTTAGAGATATGACATTAACCAATTCAGGAATAAAGAGAAGCGCAATAGATATAGAGCCAGGTGGAACACTAGATTTATATGTTGCAGAAGGTGCAACAGTAACGGTAAATAGTGGACTGGGCGAAGATGCTAGTGGTAATACACCAGGAAAAGGTGGATATGCGGGAATTCATGTTCCATGGAAAGATACAAATAATGATAATACAAGAGATGATGGAGAATATGCAATACTTAACTTGTATGGTTATGGAACTGTAAAAGCTATAGGTGGAAATGCAGGTTCAGGCGGAACACCAAAAGGTAATGGGCAAAGTACATCTGGTGGAGGAGGAGCAGGAGCGGGAATTGGTGGCAATGGTGCCAATGGCGGACAAGGTGTTAATGGTGGACGCGGAAATAATGGGTTAACAGGAGAAAATTGTGGAAATGTAAATATTTATAATTCTATAGTAGTATATGCATATGGAGGAGGTGGTGGTTCCGGTGGAAAAGGTTCTTTAGCGTATAACAGTGCAGGAGGTGGCGGTGGTTATCCTAGTGCAGGAATTGGTGGTGGAGGAGCTAGTGGTGCTGGTTCAACATGCTGTGCAGGTGCTGGTGGATATACTGGTGGTACTGGAGATAGTGGGGAAGTTGAAATGAATAACGGGCTAGCAGGACATAATGGTGGTTCCGGTGGTCGACAAATAGAAGGAGGAGGAGGATATTTTTTAGGTGGAGAAGGTATTAGTCAACAAAATTCTTTAAATAGAGCAACTCTTGTTTACGGCGGATTTGCAAATCAAGGTGCTCATGGTAGTCAAACTGGAATTCCACCAGAATATTCACATATGTCAGGAAATGGTGGAATTGCTGGACAAGGTGGAAATATCGTTTGTTCAGAAATATCTAAAATATATGCTTTTAACGGAAATTTATATTCTGATGGTACTGATTATCAAAAAGGAATTAATCAATGTCCAATTTATGCACAGGCAGGTGTTATTGTAGCCAAATATAAATATGTAGGACAATCTACTGCATCTTTATTTAGTATTGAGTTAGACAAGGCTCAATCTTCTGTAAGTCAATCTGGATATTTTAATCAATTGTATAATGAAATATTAGATTTTAAAAATGCTAAAATTGTAAATATAAATACAAAATTAGGAATAACAGGTAATACAATTTTGACCAACGTCGATATGTCAAAACAAGGCGTAGGCTCAGGTGCAGGTTATATAGAGATATCAAACGGAACATATACGATAGATGCAAGTATGAATTAAAATATAATTGACATATAGGAAAACTAAAATTTTAAATAAAATAATAAAACTGCTAATTTATGAAGTTAGCAGTTTTTACATTTTTTATTTCATCTTCCCATTTGTAAAATCTTTTCCATCAAATCTTCTTCCAGATTTTACAGTTGATATTATATTTTTAATTTCTTCAAAATTTTCATCCAATATATCGATACGAGCAAAATCTATGTTCAAATCATCATAAGTAATTGAAGTTGTTTTGCTATTGAAAATAGTAGTTAATGTGCAAGTGTTGTCTGGAATAATTCTAAATTTGAAGCCAAGTCTGTCTTTTAGTTCGAATTTTTCATTTAGCATACATTTTCTGTAGCATTCTTTATAGCATTTGTTGCTTTCTCCAAGATAGCAGTAATTGTTAGTCATAAGAGGAATTTTTCCATAAACAATAACTTCAGCCCCAATAGGTGATTGATTTAATAATTCTTGTGTTTCAGCTTTATTAAGCTCGACAGAAGGAATAAATCTATTAAAGCCTTTTTCTTTTAATTCAGTTGCTGAAAAAGTATTAAAAATATTCAAATTATAATTTCCTATTAAATCTAAGCTATAATTTTTAAACAAATCTATTTGTGATATATGAGAAATTACAGCTCCTGAAATTGAGAAATTTAGTATAATATTTTTTATTTGATTTTCTAAATTTCCTTTTGAAATACCATCTTTTATAATTGTTGGCATATAAATATAAGTTCTAAATTTTTTAGACAAAGCTTTTAGAAAATCTTGATATTTGCTATTATTCCAAAATCTAAATGGTATATAAAAAGCATCAATTTTTTCTAAGTTTAAATAGTTATACTCTAAATTTATTATATTTAAAAGCATAGCTAATTTTGGCGTTTTATTTGCTTTGATACTGCTTACTTGTTCAGGTAATTTTGGAGCAATATCAAAATTATATTTTTTTAATACTAATTGCTCTAAGTTTGAAAGAGCAGTTCTTCTCATATCATTTAATATACTTATTTTTGGAATAAATAGTCCATCATCTAGCTCTATTTTTATATCTGTAAATTCAAACTCTGTATTTCCAGTTTTGGAAACCATTGAAACAATTTTTTCTTTACTAAGTGGCATATTTATAGCTGCTTCTGGGATAAACTCAGAAGTAATAGAATATTCTAAGCCTTTATAAAAGCCTTCTAAACCTATTACAGTAAGTTTTACAGGTTTATCTTTTAAAATACGAACTTCTGCATGCAAAGGAATTTTTTTGAATTCTTTATCTTGACTGAAAGTAGGAGATACAGCTTCATTTAAGGCTTTGCTTTCCATTTTATATATTTTTGAATTAACTTTTATATCACCTTTCATTCTACCAATAGTTACTTTTTTGCCTTTTGGCAAGCTTTTAAAGTTCTTGTTATCCACCATAAGTTCAGAAACTGTGTATAAGTCATCTCCTATGCGGATTCGGTCACCAATAGCTAAGGAATTTTCTAATTCGAAAGAAACATGTCCTTTGTTAGCATTAAACTTGAATACTTTTCCAAGAAAAATACCTTCATTATTAGATTTTCCTTTGAATACTAAATTTCTATTTGGATCAGTTGATAAATGTCCGTTTGAAAATCCACCTCTATTAAAACTTTGTAGTAATTCTTCTTTATCAGAAAGGCAAGTAGCATCATTAATTTTTTCTAATTCTTTATGCATTAAACTAATGATTTCTTCATCACTTAAGTCTAAATGTTCAATTATAAAATCGATGTATTTTCTATAAATTCTTGTTACTGTAGCGACATAAGTAGGTGTTTTTAAACGACCTTCTATTTTAAAGCAATCAATACCAGCTCTAACAAGTGCTGGTAAATAATCTAAGGCACACAAATCTCTTGGCGAAAGTAAAAAGCCTGATGAGATTTTTTCATTTTTGCTATTTACTAATTCATAAGGTAGTCTACAAGGTTGAGCACATAAACCACGATTTCCAGATCTGTCACCAACCATACTAGAAAATAGACAGCCACCAGAATATGAAATGCAAAGTGCACCATGAATAAAAACTTCTAATTCACAATTTGTATTTTCTTTTATATATTTTATTTCTGATACATCTAATTCACGAGAAAGAACTACACGAGAAAAACCTTGATTTTCCAAATTTTGTACTCCAGCTAAATTATGTACAGTCATTTGAGTGCTTGCGTGTAGAGGTATTTCAGGATGTTTTTTTAAAAGGTAATTGCTAAGTCCTAAATCTTGAATAATTATAGCATCAACGCCAATATTATAAGCAAAAACAGCAAGTTTTACTGCATCTTCAAACTCTTCATTTTTAATTAAAGTGTTTAAAGTAAGATTTACTTTAACATTATGTAGTTTTGCGTAATTAACAGCTTCTTTTAAATTTGTTTCGTTAAAGTTAGTAGCTCTTGCTCTTGCGTTAAAACTTGATGCACCAAGATACACACTATCTGCACCATTTTGTACAGCAGCTTTTAAACACTCAAAATCACCAACGGGTGAAAGTAATTCAGGTTTTTTCATAAAAAATCCTTTCTAAAATGATTTACATAATGCTTAGTATATCATATTTTTAATAACTTTACAATCTAAAAATTAAATGTTATAATGATAATGTTGGTGCATTATTCTAGTGTATGAACTTATTATGAGGGTAGGGCTAAAAATCTACTAGAAGAGTATTGCAGTTGAAGTTTCTTATCGTTTGCGCATTACGCCCAGTTTTGTGTGGCTTTGAGGAGTAAAGATTTTAGGATAGAATGTAATGGCATACATTGCGAATCCTATTATCGTTGAGACTTATACAAGACTTTTTTGTTAAGTAGAAACTATGTGATTTTTTCTTTTACATAGTGTAATATTCGTCTTGAGTGATATATCTGGGATTAGTTTTTACTTGGGCTATGAAATATATGTTGCAAAAAAGACTAATAATAAGCAAAACATGCTCAAAGAAAATTTCTAGAGTGTTTGTTTCAATTTTAGAAACAAGGAGAAATATGGATTAAGGTACGGATTTAAGTGGCAATCTGGCATCTGTAAAAAGAGGATTCCTTAAATGGAAACGACTAATCCAGTAATGGAAAGTGGAATTCGAGAAATTCTGCTAGACCTAAACCGTAAAATTTACATGTTTCTTTACCAACTAAAATTTTGTTAAAGAGGGAACATTTAATGAAGAAAAGTAAAAAGCCTCACTCGTGGGTTATTACAGTAGCGATAACAACTTTTGTGCTATCACTATTTTTTTCTTATATATCTAATACAGCAATATCAACTATGGAAGTAATACCAGGAATCATTATTTTAATAGTTGTTGTATTGTTGGGTATTCTATTTGATTTAATTGGAGTTTCTGTTACTATAGCTAAGGAAGAAGAATTTCATGCTAAGGCTAGTAAAAAAATAAAAGGATCAAAAACAGCAATTAAATTAATTAGAAATTCTGAAAAAGTTTCAAATTTCTGTGCAGATGTTATTGGAGATATATGTGGAGTAATTAGTGGTGCAATATCAGCAATGATAGCTTTGAAGCTTACTCAAAGCTATGGAATGAGTAGTTCGTTTCAGTTTATAGTAAGTGCATTAGTAGCTTCTTTAACTGTAAGTGGAAAAGCTGTTACTAAAGGAATTGCAAAGAAAAATGCAACAAAAATATTAGAAATAATAACAAAAATAATAAATTTTGATTAGAGGTAGAATATGGAAGTAAGTAAAGAAAAACTATCTGAATTAGCTGAAGATTTTAAAAAACTTAGAGTAATAAAATCTGAAGAAGGACTATTACAAATTAGAGATAGTGCGATAGCGTCGTATGAAAAATTATCTAACAGCATGGATATTATTGAAGAAAATTTTCAATACTTTGCTAAACAACCAAATTCTATTATGTATCCAGATGAGTTTATATTAGCTATGAAATTTCTTCCAAATGGTTCAAAAATTTTATCTGATAATTTAGAATTCATTTTAGAAAAAATAACACATAGAGCAGAAAGAGTGCGCCCAGAGTTAATTGATATTCCAGAAGTATCTGAAAAAGTGGCTGATAACTTTGAAAAAATATTTTATATGATGATGCCTGAAAGAATTTCTAAAAAACAGCAAGAACATGCTATAAATCCAGATATGAGGTATGTTGCTTGTTGTCCAGGAACTGTAGAAAGTAATTTTCTATATCTTATGAGATATTTAATGGGTTCAGATAAAGCTAGTGAAGTTTTAGAAGCAAATAAAAATTTATTTTTAAATTCTGATTTTAATTCTGCTATGGCTAATATGGTAAAATGCTTAGCACAAGATGAAAAATGTCATGAATTTATAAGAAACAATTTTGAAACCATAAAAGAAAATTGTTATGTGCCAGACCTTGCTAAATTATATGCGAGCATAAAAGATGCTTGCCCAGAAGAATATAAGCAAGAAGCATTTTTAATAGATAATATATATAATCCTGCTAAAAGAAATGCAAATCCTTACGAAGTAAATTCAATAGATAAAATATGTTCAAGATTAATAGAACAAGGCAGAACAAAAGATTTAGAGTCGCTAATGAAATTTGCGATGAGTCAATCATTAGAAGAGCCTAATACTTTAAAATACTTGGGGTGCGGTTGGTTTAATATTACTGTTCAAGCAGGAGATAAAGCTATAAAATTAGGTGCGCCGGATGATGAGAAAGAAAAACCAAAAATTCCATATCATCCTAGATTATTACAACCAATCGTAAGAAAAAATGATATATCAAGAGATTCAAAACATCCAGTAGGTATAGAAATATATGAAGTTGTAGATACAGATACAGAAATTTCAGATGAAGAGATTTTAGAAGTTTATAAGGAACTTAGAGAAGCTGGAATAAAATGGACAGATATTAAAAAAGAAAATTTAGGTAGACTTAGAAAAAACAATTATCCTTATGAATTTGGATATAATGTACCTGTTCCACAAGAGTTTTTAGGAATTGAAGATAGTGGAGTAGAAAGAAAAGTTTTAAAAGCTGGTCAATTGGTTATTATAGACTTAGATTGTTTACAAATGGCTGAAAATGAGCGCGGAAATGATTTTACTAAAACAGCTGTTGTGCCAGACTGTGTTAGAAAATACGAAGCAGAATATCAAAAGTCTATAGAAGCTAAAAAGCTAGTTAAAAAACCTGAAATGCCAGAAGAACATTAAGGCTTTAAAATAGATTTTACTATAAATCTATTTTTATTAGAATTATTGCAAGTAACCAGAGTTAACTCTTTACTTGCAATAAATTTTGTGTTTAAAACTTCTAAATTATCAGAAGTAGTTTCAAAAGTGTCATAAATTGAATATATATATTTTTTGTTCGAAGTAGAATATAAATAAATTTCATCATTAATTTGTAATTTGTTTAAATCACTAAAAAATGTATGATTATCAAAATTATGACCAGCAATAGCAATGTTACCAACTTCATCAATATTAACACCATAAAATTTGCAAGGTGAAATTTTAAGTAATTCTTCACTAAATTCATTAAAAACAGCATAATTTATACCTAAGGCTGGTATTTCTAATGTGCCAAAAATGTTATGTTTGTCGCTAGTTTTAGTAGTTTCATAAATAGAACTAATAATACTACTTTGTGCTAAGGTTTTTGAATAATTTTCATAATCTAAATTAGTATTTTGTGAAGATTTAAAAAATAATATAGTGGCAATTATGCCTAAGATAGAAAATACGATTTGCATTTTTAAAATTCGTATTTTTTTATTTGATTTTTTTCGAATTTGTATAATTTGGTTACTCATAAGTTTATTATGCTCAAAATTTTTTTATTTATATTGTATGGATTTTTAAAATTTGATATAATGAGAGCGAAAAATATATAAAGGGGACAGTAAATGAATTACGATTCTTTAGAACGTGAATTAAATACGAATCTTAGAAGTATATATTTGCTATATGGTGAAGAACAATATTTAATTGATATGGCAATAAAAAAAATAAAAAAGAAATTTGGTGAATTGCTTTTAGGAATTAACTATATTGTGTTAGATGAAAGTAATATTGATGATTTAATACCAAATATAGAAATGCCTGCATTTGGATATGAAAAAAAATTAATTATTGTAAAAAACTCTGGTTTATTTAAAAAAGATGGTAGAAAAAAAACACCAACAGAGATTCAAGAAAGAATAGGAAATTATATTTCAGATAATTTAAATATTATAAATGAGGGTGTCATTTTGATTTTTGTTGAAAGTGAAGTAGATAAAAATTCAGTATATGACCTAATTGAGAGAACTGGAATTGTATGTCAAATTGATTTATTAAAACCTAATCAAATTGTTCAAAAATTGAAAAAAATATGTGCTTTATATAAAGTAAATGCTAGTGATATGACATTAAATTATTTGATAGAAACTTCTGGTACAAGTTTGCAAGATTTAATTAATGAAATTAGAAAACTTATTGAGTATGTTGGCGAAAATGGTACTATTACAGAAAAAGAAGTTGACCTTCTTGCATCAAAACAAATTGAAAGTATAATATTTGATTTGACAGACAGTTTAGGATTAAAACAAACAGATAAAGCTTTAGAGGTTTTAAACAATTTAATTTATCAAAAAGAACCTATTCAAAAGATATTAGTTACTTTATATAATCATTTTAAAAAACTATATTTTTGCAAAGAAGCAGTTAGATTAAACAAAGATGTAGTAAATAGTTTGAATTTAAAACCTACTCAAACTTTTTTAGTAACAAAATATAAAAAACAAGCTTCATATTTTAAAGAAAATGATTTGAAAAATATAATGGAAGAATTAGTAAATTTAGATTACAATTATAAAATTGGAAACATAGATTTGGATGTTGGCTTAAGAAGTATACTTTGTAGATTTTGTTAGGAGAATAAATTATGAATGAAGTATTAATTGTTGTAATTATAGCTTTAATAGGAATATCATATTATTTGCTTTTTAAAGAACATCATAAAAGAAATGAAATGACATTTGATGAAATATATCCACTAGTTATTGAATATGCTGTTATTTCAGTTATTTCTATATTATTAATGTTTGTAGGAGTAAAAGCGATAATTAATGGGTATGTAAATAATGACGAAATAAAAGAAGTAATCAAAGAATTGACAATAGGTATAGTTACTATTTCTTTGGTAATTTTGCATTTTATTTTTTGGGTAAAAAAACACTTAGTAGATTTAAGTACAGAGGTAAGAGAAGAAGAAAAAAACACAACATCTAGAATTGCAGAGTGGATAGAAATTATAGCATTTGTCTTAATTATAGCAGGTTCTATATTCAATATTTTTAAATATATGCAATTTATTGATGAAGTAGAAAAATACAGACAGATATCAATATCAGTGCTTTGTATTATAGCATCCGTAATTTTGTTAAACAATTTAAATCCGTTAAATTTTAAAGATAAAATAAAAGAAAAATTTAAGAGCAAGAAATAAAATTCTTGCTCTTTTTAGTGAACATTACACATTTCTGGTATTGTTCCTCGAATAAAGTATTCAGTATATGTATTTGTACATTTGTCAGTAGCAACTTTTCCAGATGCTGGACATATAGTTGCTTCTTGAATATTTATAGGCTTTTCAAAATTCTTGCTTTCTAAATTTTTGTGTATGTTTTTCATAACATTTGACCAAATAATTCCAGCTGGATTTTTTCCGTTAAAATTGATTGTTTCGTTTTGGTCAAAACCAAACCAAGTGACAGCGGTATAATATGGTGTAAAACCACAAAGCCATCTATCATAGTTTTCGTTTGTTGTACCAGTTTTTGCTGCGGTTTCAATATTAGGAATTGAACAATAAGTAGCAGTTCCGTAAATGCCTTTTACTGGCTGAGTTAAAAGTTCTTTTATAATGTAAGCAATGTCTTTGTTAAAAACTCTTCTGGTGTTTTGAGAAGAGGCTAAAATTGTATTTCCAGTATTGTCTTTTATATCTATATAAAAAGTTGGTTCAATGTATTTTCCATCATTTGCAATAGTGCTATATGCTCCTGCAAGTTCTAAAGGACTTATGCCTTTGTCCAATCCACCAAGTGCTAAATTCAAATTGTCGTCTACTTTTGTTAAGCTTGTAATTCCCATTTTCTTCATATATTTTATAGAAGTAGCGGGGGTTATTTTTTCCATTATCTTTACAAATGGTATATTTTGAGAAGATTCAACTGCTCTTCGTAAAGTTATGGCACCTTGAAAACCATTGTAATCAGTTGGAGTATATCCTTCAGGAGTGCCATCGTCAAAAGTGGTTTCAATATCTACAAATACGCTACTTGCTGTAATTACATTCTCACAAAAGCCAGGAACAAGTACAGATATTGGTTTCCCAGCTGAACCAGTTTGTCTTGTAGAAGATGTGGCTCTGTTTAAACCTCTAGAAATTTTTTCTCCCAGACCACCGTTACAAGCAAGTACTTGCCCAGTTGAATGATCCATTATAATCATGGCTGCTTGTGAAGTGGCACCATCATTTACTTTCGATTTTATAATATAATTGCTTTTTGAAAATTCGTTTTCTGTTGCTGATTGAAGGTTAGAATCTTGTGTGCTTTGAATGGTTAAGCCACTTAAAGCTAAATAATTTTCAGCAAAAGAAGTTGATATGTTTCTTTTATTACATAAGTCTTGTATTATTTCGTTTAACATAGCGTCTGTATGATACGAATATATGTTAGAGTTTTTATTTTCTAATTTTGATTGCTTAAAATTGATACCTTGTTCTATTTCAGCAATGGCAGAAGAATATTCATCTTCAGTAATATATTCAAGCTCTTTCATTTTGTTTAAAACGACTTTTGTACGTTTTGATATTTTTTCGCTATTATCTTTTTCGCCAAAAGGATCGAAAGAGTTAGGCGATATATTTATACCTGCAATAAATGCACATTCGGTTAAGCTTAAATCTTCAACATTTTTACTAAAATAGTATTCAGAAGCTTTTTGAACGCCGTATATATTTGGACCTGTATAAATGATATTTAAATAGGTTTCTAAAATATCATCTTTTGATAAGAACATTTCTAATTGAATGGCTTTTATCCATTCTGCTACTTTTCTTGAAACACTATTGTTATTGTTTCCAGTTAAATTTTTTACTAATTGCTGTGTAATACTACTGCCACCAAAAGAAGAATTCCCTAAATGTATTATGTAAGAGCCAATAGCAGCGATAGTTCTTTTTGTATCAATACCAAAATGTTTATAATATCTTTGATCTTCATTTGCTACATAAGCATCTTTTAAATTTTGAGGAATTTGTTCTAATTTTACATTTTCGCAAATTCTTTCAGCACCAATATTTGCAATCGTTTCTCCATTATTATCTAAAACCGTAGATGGTGTATTCAAAATCATTGTGCTTGCTAAACTTTTCCAATTATAAAAAGAAATGGTAAAAAGTAATATTGATAAAATGATTATAATAAGCAATATGAATAGAAAAGACCTAAAGAAATGTCTTTTTTGGGGTTTTTCGTTTTCTTCAAATTCTTTTATAAATTTGTCTTTTTTCAATTGCATCATCCTTTCGCTTATTTGATTATATCATATAAGTCAAATAAGGCAAAGTATATAAAAAACGCACTTTAAAAGTGCGTTTCTTTAAAATACAATATTAACGATTTAATCTAAAACTATGATACACATAATTCCGTAAGATGTCAAGGTATTCATAATTAAAAATTTTTAACATTTTTTGAACGGTATTTTTAATGCAATGAATCGTCGTATATTAATCATATCTAAGATTACATGGATTTTTTGTTTTTCGTTAATATTGTATATTAACGAAAAAATATGTCAAGTAAAATTGTAATCAGAGGTGGTTTTCCTTCTGATTATATAACGAAAGTGAAGTAGCGCATAATTAAAATTTGCTATATTATTCACTTTTGTATTTTGTGTACGGAAGGAAATTTTTAATATAGGTTACTCATTGGAAAAATTATTTTACTATATTAAAATTTCCTTCAAAAAATATAATAGGAGGGAAAACAAAAGATATGAAGAAACATAAGAAAAAACTAGACAACAAGATATTAAAGCAATCAAAGCGGAATAACTTTAATAGCTCTAGTTATTTCAATTATTGTAATGCTTATCTTGGCTGGGGTTTCAATCAATGCAGTAGTGGGAGATAATGGAATATTAGGTAAAGCACAAGATTCTGTGTATTTACAATCAA
Source organism: Clostridia bacterium (assembly GCA_017625465.1). Lineage (GTDB taxonomy): Bacteria > Bacillota > Clostridia > TANB77 > CAG-508 > Scatovivens. The sequence goes on from JAGAKS010000012.1 coordinate 11,933, forward strand.
TAGCAGTGTTACAAGAATATTTACAGATGGAATATTCAAATTATGCATTAGATGATAACCCTTATGGCACAGCTTATGGTTTACTTAATGCTAAACATCCAGGATGGTTTTATCAAAATGCACAAGGATACATTTTAGATTCAGAAGGCCATGTGTTGTATTTGATAAAAAAATCAGGCTTGCCAGAAGAGATACAAAAACAAATAAAAGGTGGAGATGCAAGCAAAGTATCTCAATATTATAAACAAAAAGATGTATATGGTGTAACATCTGATTTACAAGTTTATTATTGTGCAAATGGAACAAGTACAATAATGGGATTAACAACTGAAGATTTAGATAAAGATAATCCATTAGAAATAGCTTATGATGAAGATAGTTTATTGTCTAAAGTTGTAAATGGTGTAGGAGAAGATGGAAAAGCAACAGAAGCTTTATCTACACAAGATTTAAAAAGTATAAAAACATTAACAATAGATACAACAGAGAAATTAGCATTATTGCAAGAATTTAAAAAATTACCAAGTTTACAAACAGTATATTTTGCCAATATAACAATACCAACTCTAGAAGGAATGCAATATGCAAACAATATAACAGAAGTAAGATTTACAAGTTGTGCAGTTCAAGATTATTCAGCACTTTGTGGCTTATCTAAGTTGAACAAATTATATTTAATAGCACCAGTAGGAAAAAATACAGATGTTGCAACCTTATGCAGTAGCGATAAAGGAATAGCAACAGCAGAATTTAGTAATTTAAAGTATTTTGGAATTGTAGGTGATGGTAGGTATATTCAATCTACAAATAAAAACTATGCTCAAGATAGATTCCCTGTAACAGATATAAGTGGTTTAGCAAATTTAAGTACTACAACTAAACAATCTATACAATATATGTATTTACAAAATTTACAGTTAACAAGTATAGCGAGCCTTTCAGATTATATAAATATAACAATTTTAAGATTAGAAGAAAATGCAATAACAACATTTAATGGAATACAAAATATGAGTCAATTAACATATTTAATAGCACCAACTTGTTATTCAAATACAACAAGTACCTATACGATAGGCAAGGAAGAAACAGACACACAAAATGCAAGTACAGATGCACTAAGTTATATTTATAAAAATGAAGAAGGTAAAAATACAAGTTTATATTATTTAGATATACGTAATGCACAAAATTTAAAATGGACAAGTTACTTATCAAGTTGTAGTGGAATTAGATGTTTGTATATGTCTGGAAATACTAGCTTAAAAGATACTACAACAATAGCAAGTACTATTGGAAATTGTGGTGCAAATTATGAAATTCCAACGAAATTTACTACTTCCATTATATCTAATAATTCATATAGAGTTGATTTAAAAGATATGACTATTTCAGAATCTGATTTTATAAAATTGAAAGAAAATAAGAATATTGCTTATTTAAGTTTGTGGAATACAATTATAAAGAAAAATGATGGTACTACTTATACAGATGATGAATATACTTCGCTATTAAATGAAGTATTGTCAACTTGCACTAATATGACATATATGACATTGTATGGTCAAAACAAATTAAAAAACATTAACTTTGTTAGTAATATGAAAAATTTAAAAGAATTAGATTTATATGGTTGTAGCCAAGTTAATGATTTAAGTTTGTTAGAAACTATGACCAATGCTGGTAATTTAACACTAGGAGTTTTAAATATTAATAATATAAATATAGATTTAACCCAAATTCAAAAAACAATTTCTAAATTAGGTGGGACAGCTACGTATTGGTATACAGATGGCGATGCAGGTCGTAGAGGAAGTGGTTTAGGTATTGGAAATTTAGAATTAGCACAAAAATTAAATTTATGTAAAAATATTACCCAACTAACAATTAGAAGACCGTTAGGAGGAAGTTATTATGGTGCAAGTAGTTCATATTTTAGTGGTATATCAGGAACTATTGATTTAACAGGATGTTCTAGTTTAACGTCTATATCAACATATGGAAACCTTGCTTTAAAGTTTATTTTACCTGATAGTTTAAAATCGTATACATCAGGATTTTATGTTGTAGGCTCAGATTTGAGCAATTGTAATAAATTAGAAAATTTAATTTTTAATGATACTCTAAGTGCCGCAGATTGGGGATTTATTGTAAATAGTTTACCAGATGGTATTACAACTATGAAAAGTATTTCTATGAGTTTAAAATCTCAGTCTTTTGGGAATTTTGAATGGTGCAAAAAACTTTCAAATAGTACTAATTTAACTTATTTTAGAATTGGTGAAGTTAATGATTTGAACAATATGACTTTTGGAGATGCTTCTGGAATAAGTAGTTTAAAATATTTAACTAATTTAAGATTTGAATTCAATTCTAAAAATAAAAAAGGAATTCCTTTAATGGACTTATCTCAAATGAATAATTTAAATACTTTATATTATTCATATGGAAACATATCTGATTTTTCTAATTTATCAAATCAAACGAGTTTAACTAATTTATCAGTTATTGGAGAACCAATTAAAAATACTGAAATTTTTAGAAATTTAACTAATTTGGTTACATTAGATTTGAGATATAATCAGTTAAATGATATATCTGGTTTAGAAGGTCTATCAAAATTAGAAAATTTAAATTTAGCTTATAATAATTTAACTAACATAAAACCTTTAGAAAAACTTTCTAAATTGCAAACATTAAATTTACAAAACAATGCCCTATATGATACGTCATATACTAAAGATGGCAAACCATACTACACATTAACAGTATTTGCTGACTTAAATCAAAAGCAAGATGGCAGCTTGAAAGAATTGTATTTATCAGGAAATAACATAGAAGATTTTTCAATGTTACAAGACAGTAATTTAAAATGGGATGCAAAATCTGGATGGTAGAAAGGAGAACGAATGAGTAAGACAAATAAATTAGTAATAGTTATAGCTGTAATTTTAATTATAGTATGTTTAGTAGCTGGAAATATTAATAAAAATGCAAAAGAAAATGTTGCTGAAAGCAATGAAAAAGATAGAGAGATTACATATAATACGGTAACAAATGAGTTAACAGGAACAGAAGAATATATAGTATATGATAAAGATACTGGAAAAGAAATAACTAGAGTTGATGAAGAGCATCAACTAAAAATATATGAAATAGATCCTAATTATGAAGAAATACCAGTTGAAGATACTGAATTTGAAAATGGTGGATTTTTAGAATAGAAAGTAAATTTTAAAATGAGAATTAGATGAAATATAAAATCATCAAATTTGAAAAAAATCTAAAAATATGTTATAATGTTAAGCAAGTTATGACACTTTTTGCTAAAAAAATAGATAACTTATTTATGGTTATCTACTTTAGTTTAAAGTGTTATTTTTTATAATATCAAAAAGTGATATAACTTATATTGTAGCTAATTTCGGACTATAGG
>JAGAKS010000013.1 GCA_017625465.1 Clostridia bacterium
CATTTGTTCTTTTGTAAGAGTTCCTATACTAGTAAAATATACTTTTGCAAAACTTAAATCGTTTGCTACTTCGCATGCTGTAATAGTTACAGTTTTTAATATTTCATCTCTTGATTCATTAGCTATAATTTCACTTATAACTTTTATCATTTCTGAACCAACTTTTTTAGATTTTAAACTTGACATAATTATCTTTTAACCTCTACCATTTCATAATTTTCTAATATGTCGCCTTCTTTGATGTCACTATAACTTTCTAATGTAATACCACATTCAAATCCTTTTTTAACTTCTTTAACAGTATCTTTTTCTCTTTGGATAGATGCAATTTTACCATCATGGATTATAATTCCATCTCTAATTACTCTAACACTAGCACCATTTTTCATAATACCATCTGTTACTAAAACACCAGCGATGTTTCCAACTTTAGAGAATTTAAATATTCTTTTTATTTCTGCAGAACCAAGAACTTTTTCTTCAAATTCAGGATCTAGCATACCTTTCATCGCTAATTCCATTTCTTCTACTGCTTTATAAATAATTGTATAAAGTCTTATATCAACATTATATTCTTTAGCAACTTCTTTTGTAATGTTTGAAGGAATTACATTAAATCCAATAATGATTGCATTAGATGCGTTTGCTAGTACTACGTCACTTTCAGTGATTGTTCCAATACCAGATCTAATTACTTTGATTCTTACACCTTCAACATCAATTTTTTCTAAAGCATTTTTAACTGCTTCTTCACTACCTCTAACATCTGCTTTTAATACAACATTAATTTCTTTTTGACCAGCATTAATTTTTGCAAATAAATCATCTAAAGAAAGTACTTCTTTTTTATTTTTATTTTCTTTTAAAATATCTGCTCTTTTACTAGCAATATTTTTAGCTTCTGATTCTGTTTCAAATGCCATAAATTTATCACCAGCTACTGGATTATCAGATAAACCTGTAATTTCTACTGGTGTAGAAGGTCCAGCTTCAACGATAGATTCACCTCTATCATTTTTCATAGTTCTTACTTTACCAAAAGCAGTACCAACAACTATCGGATCACCAAGTCTTAAAGTACCATTTTGGATAAGAATTGATGCAATTCCACCAATATTCTTATCAACCTTTGATTCTATTACTGAACCGACTGCATATCTATTCGGATTAGCTTTTAAATTGTTCATTTCACTTATTAAAATAATTGTTTCTAATAAGTTTTCAATTCCTTCACCAGTATGTGCAGAAATATTTACAAATGGAATATCTCCACCCCATGCTTCTGGAGTAATACCAATTTCAGCCATTCCAGTCATGATTTTTTCAACATTCGCTTCTGGTTTATCAATTTTATTAACAGCTACAATTATAGGAACGTTTGCAGATAGTGCATGATCTACCGCTTCTTTAGTTTGAGGCATTACACCATCATCAGCTGCAACGATAATTATAACTATATCTGTTACACTTGCTCCTCTTGCCCTCATTTCTGTAAATGCAGCATGGCCTGGAGTATCAATAAATGTAATTTTTTCTCCATTATGTTCAACTTGATATGCTCCGATATGTTGTGTTATTCCACCAAATTCAGTTTCTGTTACTTTTGAATTACGTATGTAATCAAGTAATGTTGTTTTACCGTGGTCAACATGTCCCATAATAGTAACAACGGAAGGTCTTTTTACCAAATCTTCTTCTTTATCTATAATTTCATATTCTTCAAAATTTGCAACATCTTGAGTTTCTTCTCTTTTTAACGTTTTTTTGTATTCTAATGCTATTAATTCTGCATTTTCAAAATCTATTGATTGATTAACACTTACCATTAATCCTAATCCGATTAATTTTTTGATAAGTTCACTACTTGCTACATCTAAAGCCTCTGCTAATTCACCAACAGTCATTCCTTCTTTGTATAAAACTACAGATTCATCAACTGCATTTGTTGATAATTTATCTTTATTTTTATACATTTGTTTTCTTTTATTCATGTATTCTTCTTTAGAATTTTGAATAGCTGAACGTTTTTTTAATTTTTGTTTTTTATCTGTATCATTTATAGTTTTAATCCAAGAAGTTTCCATAATATTTTCAATTGCTTCATCTATTATATCTTCTTCTTCTAAAGTTACATCCTCTTCAGTAGATATTAAGTTCATTGCATAATCTAAATTAATAACATCATCATCAGTTAATTCATCTGTAGCATTAGAAACTTCTATTCCTAATTCACCACATTTTTTTAATACTTCTGCAACAGACATATTCATACTTTCTGCATATTCTTTTACACTCATCATAGAGATGCACCTTCTTTCTATTGTTTTATTAACTCTTTTAATTCATCAAATATTTCATTTGGTATTTCAACATTTAACGCTTTTTCTAAAACTTTACTTTTTTTAGCTTTTTCTATTACTTCTATATCTTTTTTTAAGTAAGCTCCTCTTCCATTTGCTTTACCTGTTTCATCTATAATTATATTTTGTTCTGGAGTTCTTACTATTCTTATTAAATCTTTTTTATCTAATTTTTCTCTTGTAACTAAACATGTTCTTTGTGGTATTTTTTTCATGTTTACCTCCAATATTATTTATTCCCATCTTCATTTATTTGAGATAAAGTTTTAACTTCTATTTTATATTTTGTTAATCTACTAGCTAATTTAACATTTGTTCCTTTTTTACCAATAGCAAGTGATAATTGATCTTCTGGAACAATAGCTAACGCTTCTTTTTTCTCTTCATCCACTATGTTAACAATAGTATTTTTAGCAGGTGACAAAGCATTTTGAATAAATTGTGATGGATCTTCATTATATTCAACTAAATCAACTTTTTCTCCGTTTAATTCTTTTAAAATATTACCTATTCTTGATCCTCTTTCACCAATACATGCTCCAATCGCATCAACTTTTTCATTTGTAGAGAATACTGCTACTTTACTTCTTATACCTGCTTCTCTAATTACTGCATATAATTCAATTGTTCCATCTGCAAGTTCAGGTATTTCACTTTCAAATAATCTTTTAACAAAACCGAAATGTTTTCTTGATAATAAAATTAAAGGTCCTTTTGTTGTTGATTCAACTTTTGTTATATAAACTCTAATAGAAGTTCCCATTTTCACAACTTCACCAGGTATCATTTCTGTTTTAGGTAAAATTGCTCTTGTTCTTCCTAAATCTACATAATAGTTTCTTGAATCTTCCATTGCAAGAAGCCCTAACATCATTTCTCCTTCTTTATCTGAGAATTCTTCTATAATGCTATTTCTTTCTGCTTCTCTAATTTTTTGAGTAACAACTTGTTTTGCAGTACTTGCTGCTACTCTACCAAAATCTTTTGGAGTAACTTCTCTTTCAATTGTTTCACCAACTTGAATATTAGGAACTATTTGTTGAGCTTCTTCTAATAATATTTGAGCATCAATATTTATTTCTGGTGCTATTTCAACAACATTTCCTTCTTCATCAACAGTTTCAGAGCCTTCATCAATTTCATCAACTACAACTAAGTATGAAAAAACTCTTATTTCTCCAGTTTCTCTATTGATATCAACTCTTACATTTGTTTTTGAATCAAAATTTTTCTTATACGCAGTAGCTAAAGCTAATTCCATTGCTTCAAAAACTACATCTTTACTAATATTTTTCTCTTCTACTATATGATCTAATGCTTTAATAAATTCTTTACTATTCATCTTCATTACCTCTTTCTTTACTAGAAATATCTAAAATATATTCTTCTTGAATTAAATCCAATTCGTCAATTATAGGATTTATTATATTTGTTGCTTCTACTATTGTATCTAAATCCAATCCATTAACCTTATCCAAAAATATTCTTAGATAATAATAATTATTTTCTTTTTCCCATAATACAGAATCTACAATAATGTCCATTTTGTTCATAGGTTCTAATATACTTTCTTTTATTTTTTCTAAAATTGCTTGCATAGTGCTCCTTTCATTAATAAAAGTGGGAATTTCTGCCCACTTAAATCTGTTGCATGTATTA
>JAGAKS010000014.1 GCA_017625465.1 Clostridia bacterium
GTACTTTTCCTTTTTATTTAGAGGGAAACCACTCTATTTCTGTAATACGGAAACTTCGTATTTATATATTCCATATTTAATTTTTAGTCTTGCTTTTCGCAAACTATTCCGTATTTTGTGTACATAATTTTTCGTTAATATACTATATTAACGAAAATGACAAAAGCCGTGTAACTTTACAACTGACTAATATATATAATTTCAGTATATTAAAAATATCCTTCAAAAAATGTTACAAAAATTTAATTATGAAAACCTTGACATCTTAGAAAATTATGTGTATCATTGATTTAGATTAAGTCGTTAATATAGTATATATATGAAAAAAGTGTTACATTTTGTAACACTTTTTGTTTATCTTTCTTTATTGTTTACACATTCTTCTATAAAACTTGTTGGAATATTATCGGCAAAAATTTTTGAATAAATACAAGAATATAAATTCCAAATTTATATTCTTTAAATCTTTTACTTATTCAACTTTTCCGTAGACACCGCCACCGCCTTCAACAATATGCATTTTTCCATCACGTGCTCTTATAATATTTTGAGCGATTTTATCTCCAACAACAGCCTCAATATCGTCATCAGATAATTTATGCAAAACTGTCATTTCTGTTCCAAAATGATCTAACAATTTATCTATTGTTTTTTGACCTAACCCTGGAATAAAAGTAAGCGGAATTTGATACACGTAAGGTGGTCTAAAATCCGGGCTCTTAGTTTCGTTTTTATCTTTTATAATTTCTATTCTATCAAAAACTCCCATAGTAATATTTTTACTTTCGCAGTCTGGGCATCTAGTAACTGGTGCATCCCCTGGAATTCTTTTGTCACATACTTCACAATAAGTTCTATGGTATTTTCCAAGCTTTGGATCCATTCCGTAATTTGCTATAATTTTTCTTCCATCTTCTCTCTTTAACGCTTTTAAAAATTCCTTAAAACTTATTCCTTCCATTTGAATTTTATTGTATTCTCTAGCAATTTTTGGAAGTGAATGTGCATCTGAATTTGTCAAAAATGATTTATTTTCAAGTTCTGAAATTTGATCTGCTAAAAAAGTATCTGAACTTAAGCCCAATTCAATAGCAGGAATACTATCATATTTTTCTTTAAAAATTCTTCTTAAAGAAGATGTACAATTTCCATAAAAACTCTTATGTGGTGTAAATGCATGTGCTGGTACTAAAACACCATTGTATTTTTGAACAATATCAATTAAATCATAAGCAGAAATATCAGCTCTTTGTGAACTTAATGTTATATTATGTATATGTTTACTCATTTCATTTGAAAAAGCTTTTATATCTTTTAAAGTTGGAAAATAACACAAATTATGAGCGCTTCCAGTTTTTCCATCATCATTTACTTCGTTAGTTTCAATCTCACTACCTAAAATGATACATACTTTATCTTTATAGATAATTCCACCATCTTCTATTTCATAGGCTTCACCATTACTTAAAAATCTTTCAATATCTTCTATAACATAAGGAGAAGCACAATCTATAATTCCTACAAGATTTATTCCTTTTTTATCTACACATTCTTTAGCAATGTTAGCAAAATTCAAACTCCTTGCAGCTGTAATTTTTATTGGCTTTCCTTTTTCACTTCTTCCTATATGAACATGCATATCTGCAAATACTTCGTACATTTTTTCCTCCTATAATTTCAACCATAAGTCATTATATTTTAATTCGACAAAAAAATCAACTATAAAGAAAAAAGATAGGCGCATTACCTATCTTTTTTCATATAAAAGTAAATCTGTAAGCCGGGTTCTGTCGTGAATAGTCATTTATCTAGAGTATATATTGCTATATACTTCAAGCCACGCAAATCGAGAAAACGGCGAGCAGCCTTAACTTTCTCTACAAGGTGTTGCTCCAGATAGGGTTTACACAGCCAGCATGTCACCATACTGCTGGTGGGCTTTTACTCCACCTTTTCACCTGAACCTATAAAGGTTGTTATTTTCTGTTGCACTTTCCCTAAGGTTACCCTCGCTTGACGTTATCAAGTACCTTTGCTCTATGGAGCCCGGACTTTCCTCTCATGAAGCCTTTCGACTTTCATCAGCGACTATTCAATTTACTCTATTATTTATTTTACTCTTTTTTTCTTATTTAGTCAAGTTGCTTAAATTTGCTTAGTTTCAAAAATTTCTTGCATACAATACAAAAAAAGAGTATAATAATAAATATGAACTAAATTACATGGGGGTGTATTTGGTTTCGACAATTAATTAGAAGCATAAATAGCGAGTAGTGGAGCTGCCTGGCCACTTAAAAAGGCAGAATTTAAAAATAAACGCTGATAATAAAGAATTAGCATTCGCTGCCTAAGCCAGCGACGTCTTACTTTTACAACCCGCGGTTTAAGATAAGGCGACGATTAGCGGGAAACGAAACTAATACCTGCTTTTTGTATTAGTGGGATTTTTATAAAGCTACTGTATTTAAAACTTGTTTATTAGTGTTAAATATGGGAATTCAAATAATAAACTGCACTCGGAGAAGTTTATGTGGAAGATTTATTGGACAGGAGTTCAACTCTCCTCACCTCCACCAAAAAAAGATACAATAAAAAATCGGTAGCATTATGATACCGATTTTAACTTTGCTATTTAAGCATTTCCTTCATTTTTACTAATGTATTTAATGCGTCAATTGGTGTTAACTCATTAACATTTATTTTATCTAATTCACTTGCTATATCTGCTAATTTTATATTGAAGAAATCGAATTGTCCTTCTACTTGTTTTTTATTCTCTTTTTCTTCTTTAACTTTAACACCTGATTTTTCTAAAGAACGCAAAATCTTATTTGCTCTTGTCACTACGTTATTGGGTACTCCAGCAAGTTTAGCTACATGAATACCATAACTCTCATCAGTTCCACCTTCTATAATTTTTCTCAAAAAGATTATATCTTCGCCTTTTTCTTTTACTGCAACAGAATAATTTTTTATACCTTCTATTTTTTCTTCTAAAGCAACTAATTCATGATAATGCGTAGCAAATAATGTTTTGCAACCAATTTTTTCTTTATCTGCTATATATTCTGCAACAGCCCAAGCAATTGACAACCCATCATAAGTTGAAGTACCACGACCAATTTCATCTAATATTACCAAACTTTTTTGCGTTGCATTTTTTAAAATATTAGCTACTTCTGCCATTTCAACCATAAAAGTACTTTGACCCATGCTTAAATCATCAGAAGCACCAACCCTTGTAAATATTTTATCCACAACGCCAATTTTTGCTTTATCTGCTGGAACAAAACTTCCTATTTGAGCCATTAATGTAATAATTGCTACTTGCCTCATATATGTAGATTTTCCTGCCATATTTGGACCTGTAATAATTGCAACTCTATTGTTATCTGTATCTAATTTAGTATCGTTTTGTACAAATTCCCCATTTCCAAGCATTTTTTCAACTACTGGATGTCTTCCATTTACAATTTCAAGGCTCTCACCACTATCAATTTCTGGTCTTACATAATTATTATCTTCTGCAACTGTTGCTAAACAAGATAAAACATCTATCTTAGAGATAATACTGCTTGTGGTTTGTAACCTATTTATATTATCAGCAATAAAATCTCTTATTTTAGTAAATTCATTATATTCAAGTGCTACAACTTTTTCTTCTGCGCCTAAAATTTTTGTTTCCATTTCTTTTAGTTCTTCTGTGATAAATCTTTCACCATTAGTTAAAGTTTGCTTCCTTATAAACCTATCTGGCACTTGTTTTAAAAATGATTTTGTAACTTCTATATAATATCCAAAAACTTTTGTATAACCAACTTTTAAGTTTTTTATTCCGGTTGCTTCTCTTTCTTTAGCTTCTAATTCGATTATCCAGTTTTTGCCACTAGTAGAGGCGTTTTTATATTCATCAATTACACTATTATATCCAGGTTTTATTATTCCGCCTTCTTTAACACTAATTGGTGGCTCATCCACAATTGCCTCTTCTATTAAATTTGCTATATCTTGAAGTTCATCTAATTTTTCATAACATTCTTTTAAGGTACTAGAAAATGCTTCTTTCAAAAGAGCTTTTAATTCCGGTAACTTTTGAAGTGAATTTTTTAGTGATATTAAATCTCTAGCATTAACACTTCCATAAGAAACTTTACCAGCTAATCTTTCAATATCATAGACTTTTTTCAAGATTTCTATGGTCTCACCTTTAAGAATTAAGTTGTTTTTAAATTCTTCAACACCATCTAGTCTTTTATTAATTTCATCTACTTCTATTAAAGGATCATTTATCCAACGTCTTAAAAGTCTTCCCCCCATTGAAGTTGAAGTTTGATCCAATACCCAAATCAAAGTGCCTTTTTTACTTCTGTCTGACATACGTTCAGTAAGCTCTAAACTTCTTCTAGCATTAACGTCCAAAGACATATATTTTTGTACTTCATATATTTTAATTTTATTTATATGCTCTAATTTTACCTTTTGAGTTTCTGTAAAATAATTAAGCAATCCATTTATTGCAGCCACAGAAAAAGTATATTCTTTTAAACTTTCTACTTTTTTATCTTCATTATCTACAATTGTGTACAATTTTTGAAGCAAATTAGTATCTGTATTAAACATATCCTCGTTTCTAACTGTAACAAAAGTATTCCATTTATTTTTCATTATCTCTAGTTCTTCTTTTCTAGAACCCATTTCAGTATTTACTACAATTTCCGATGGTAAAAATCTAGCATATTCATCTAATAATTTTTCAAAATTATTTTCTGGCAATTTAATTTGTGTTGAATAAAAATCTCCTGTACTAATATCACAAATCGCTAAACCATAAAACATACTCTTTTTAAATATGCTCATTATATAGTTATTTTTCTTTTCTTCTAGCATATTTGTTTCCATAACGGTACCAGGCGTTACAACTCTAATTACATCTCTTTTTACAATACCTTTTGCTTGTTTTGGGTCTTCTAATTGCTCACAAATAGCTACTTTATATCCTTTGGCAATTAATCTTGAAATATAAATTTCTGCAGCATGAAAAGGAACACCACACATTGGTGCTCTTTCTTCCATTCCACAAGCTCTGCCTGTTAAAGTTATTTCTAATTCTCTTGATGCAGTAATTGCATCATCAAAAAACATTTCATAAAAGTCTCCTAATCTATAAAACAATATGCAATCTTTATATTGTTCCTTTGTTTGCATATAGTTTTGCATCATAGGTGAAAGCTCTGCCATTTATTTACTCCTTTGATTACTATCATTTTGATTTTTCCTAATATTCTTTTTCTTTGGTGCATTCTTTCTATTTACATTATTTGCATTATTGTTGTTTTTTGACTTATTATTATTTTTCTTTCCATTTTTATTGCATTTTTTATTATATGGTTTCTTCTTTTTCTTCTTTCCACCATTTTTATAATCTAAATATTTTTGCATTTTATCTTCGTTGCTAGAAAGTGTTTTTAATATTTTTTTATCTAATTCTTGTACTGTCATATTAAGCTCTTTTGCTGCCTCATCTATTTTTAAGTTGTCAAAAAGCATTTTATTAATAACAATAACTAATTCTAGCTGTCTTAAATTATCTTCATCACCAGCTAAATTCTCTTGTATTCTATGTATTAAATCATCTCTTCTTAAACCAAATTGTTTTGCAGTTTTTCGTATAGATAATTCTGCATTCAATATTTTATTTATGAAAATCATTTCATTCTTTGTAGACATAGTGAAATCCTCTCATTTTTAGTGTATAATTTTTCCTTTTAAATACCATTTATGTGCTTCTTGTATCTCTACATTAATAATGTCGCCAATTTTTTCATCTGCTTCTGGCTCGAATACAACTACTTTATTTGTATCTGTTCTACCAGTAAGCATTTTATCATTATTTTTGCTTAAACCTTCTATTAATATTTTTTGTTTTGTATTTATATATTTTTCGTTGTTTTCGTCCACTCTTGACTCATATAGTTCTTTTAATTTATCAAATCTTTTATGTTTTACTTCTTCTGGTACTTGATCTGCTCTTGCAGCTGCTGGTGTACCTTCTCTTGGCGAATAAATAAACATAAAAATTTGTTCAAAATTGACTTTTCTTACTACATCTAATGTGTCTTCAAACTCTTCATCTGTTTCACCTGGAAAACCAACTATAATATCAGTTGAAAAAACAACGTTTGGAATTTTCTTTTTCATTTTTTCTGCTAATTCTAAAAATTGTTCTTTTGTATAAACTCTATTCATTTCTTTTAAAACTTTTGAATTACCAGATTGTAATGGCAAATGTATTATTTTAGCAACTTTATCATTTCTAGCTATAGCATCGATAACATCATCAGTGAAGTTTTTCGGATGTGGCGAAATAAATCTTACAATTTCTATTCCATCAATTTTGCAAACTGCATCTAGTAATTTTGCAAAAGAATTTATTTCTCCTGCGCCTTCTAAATCTGCTCCTGGATGAGCCATATATGAATTAACATTCTGGCCTAAAAGTGTTATTTCTTTATAACCTTCTTCTGCTAGTGCCCTTACTTCTTTTAATATATCTTGTGGATTACGACTTCTTTCTCTTCCTCTAACATAAGGTACTATGCAATATGTACAAAAATTATTGCAACCATACATTATTGTAACAGATGCTCTATATTTGTCATTTCTTTTAATTGGTATACCTTCGTAAATTTCGCCATCTATATCTATAACATCTTTTACTTTTTCACGTTCTATTAAAGCTTTATAAATATCTTCTGGAAGATTTTGCATAGTGTGTGTTCCAAAAATGACGTCAACAAATGGATAGCTTTTTTTGATTTTAGCAAGCATTCCTTTTTCTTGCATCATACAACCACCAATTGCAAGAATCAAATCTTTATTTTCTTTAATTTTTTTAATTTCTCCGTACTTTACCAAATAGTCTTTCTTCTGCATTTTCTCTAACACAACAAGTATTAAAAATTACCATATCAGCATCTTCGAAATTTGGTGTTTCTGTATACCCCATCTCAGTTAACATTCCAGCAATTTTTTCAGAATCATTTTCATTTAATTGGCAACCCATTGTAAGTATAGAATACTTCAAATTTCTACCTTTTATCTTATCATTAATCTTTTTTATATATTCTTCTTGTTTTTCTTGCACAAAAATCTCCTCCTAGACGCTAATATTTTATACTATTTTACATTCTTTTTCAAGTTTTTACATTGTATTTTATTAACTTTTCTTATATAATATTTTTATAACAATTTTAAGGGGTTTTTTTATGAATTATTATGAAATATTAAAAGTCTCTCAAAGCGCATCACAGCAAGAAATTCGAGATTCGTACAAAAATTTAATTAAAAAATATCATCCTGATATTTATACAGGCAATCACGAATATGCTGAAAAAATTACAAAAGAATTAAATGATGCATATAAAACTTTATCAAACGAAGAAACTCGAAAAGAGTATGATTTAAGCTTAATGCCACCAGAAACTAACAGTTCTAATACCTATTATTCATCTTATTCTTATAGTAACAAAAATAATTATAAAGTTTCTCATAATAAAATGGAATATGAAGAAAAAATTCAGGAAACTCTAGAAGAGAAAATGAAGAAAAAAATTTATAATATAGTTGATAAAAAAACTAGCAACATGTCTCAAGAATCAAAAATTTTTATGATAATTATTATAATCGTTTTTGCTTTATTTTGTTTTGCTATGTCAATACAAGACTATATTAATCTACTAAATTATTCTAAAAAACAGCAAGAAATTCAAAATCAGATAAATCAAAACATGATAATTAACTCTTTGCAAAATACTACTATTGAAAATGTTATTCAAGGCACTACTGAAAATATTACTAATACCATGATTGAAAACACCATTAATAACAATATTATAAATTAAAACAAAAAAGGTATCTCTCGATACCTTTTTATTATGTTTGAAATATTAAACTTCAGCATATCCACCAATCATTTTGCTTGATTGAACACCATTTACATAGCTATGTCCACCAGCTAAAACAACTTTATCTCCTGTTTCTAATATTCCTTTTGCTTTTAATTTTTCAATACCAGCTTCAACTGTTGCATCTGTACTTTCTTTTGCTTCAACATAAACTGGGTGAACGTTCCAAGCTAATCCTAATTGACGGAATGTTCTCTTGTTATCTGTAACTGCAAGAATTGGGCAACCTGCTCCCATACCAGCTAAACGTCTAGCTGAATTTCCTGTATGTGTGTAGCAAACAATTGCATCAGCATTTGTATTTTTTGCTATAACACATGTAGCATAAGCAACATTATCTTCTAAGTCATTTAATACTATTTTATCTTTATCATCAAATCTCTTCCAGTAGTTAACTTCTGGTTCAACTCTTCTAGCTATTTTATCCATTGTTTTAACACATTCTAATGGATATTTACCCATTGCACATTCACCTGATAACATGATAGCACTTGTTCTATCATAAATTGCGTTAGCAACGTCAGATGCTTCTGCTCTTGTTGGTAATGGGTTACTCATCATAGATTCTAACATTTGTGTAGCTGTTATAGCTGGTTTGTTAGCTCTATTTGATAATTTAATAAATTTCTTTTGCATTACAGGTGGTTCTGTAAAGTCTGTTTCAGTAGCCATATCTCCACGAGCTATCATTTGAGCATCTGCTACTTTAACGATATCTTCCATGTTTGATAAACCTTCAACATTTTCAACTTTTGTAATAATGTGAATGTCTTTTCCACCGTTTTCATCTAATACTTTTCTAACTTGTGCAATATCATCTAAGTTTCTTGCAAATGAAATTGCAACGAAATCGTATTCATGTTCACAAGCTGTTTTTAAGTCATTTATATCTTTTTCTTTTAAAGCTGGTAAACGAATGATTGTACCAGGTAAGTTCATTGTTTTTCTACTTCCTAAAGGATTTCCATGAACTACTGTACAATGAATATCTTTATCAACTACTTCGTCAACTCTTAATTCAATAGCACCATCGTCTATTAAAATTTTTGTTCCAGGTTTTACGTCTTTATATAGTTCTTTATAAGAAACACTAACTTTATCTTTGTCTCCTATAATATCTTCATTAACTAATACAAATTTTTGTCCATCGTCTAAAGGTATTTTTTCATTTTTTCCTGTTACTAACATACCTGTTCTAATTTCAGGACCTTGCATATCAAGAATCATTGGAATTGGTAGTTCTTTTTCTTCTCTAATTCTAATAATGTCTTCTGTTTTTTCTTTTTGTTCTTCATAGCTACCATGAGAATAGTTTATTCTACAAACGCTTAATCCAGCATCGAATAATTCTTCTAACATTACTTCACTAGATGGTCCGATAGTTCCTACTATCTTTGTTTTTCTTAAATATGATTTCATATCATTCTTCCTCTTTTCTATATACTTTTTATAAACCCAAGTCTTAGCATACCACAAAGCCAAAATTTTTTCAAGCCTTTTTGTAAACAAATTTAAAAACTTGAATATTTTGTCATTTTATTTTCCATAATATACTTTGAAAGGACCTTATACTTATGAATTTTTTAAAACAAGCAATAAAATTTTTTGAATATATTCCAAAAGAAAATTATGAATTTTCAATAGATCCAACTTCAAACAATATTCCAGATGAACCAGAAGATTCCAAAACTATATTTCCTAGTTTATCTGTAAATTTAGATTATATAAAAACAAAATATAATACTTTAATAAATAGCGATATAGTAATTAGAGAATTTAAAATTCCTATTAGAAATATTGACTACTCAGCTTTTATTCTTTTTGTAGATGGAATGGTAGATAATGATTCTATTAACGATTTTATTTTAGAACCTCTTCTACTAAAAAATTCTATATCTATGAAGCCAAAAGAATCAACAACTACTGCAATAAGTAAAGGTATTTCTGTTAAACGTGTAAAAAAATTCAATTTAGAAGATTTTATTTTTGATAGTCTTATTCCACAAAATTCAATACAAAAAGAAGATAAATTTTCTGATCTAATATCAAAAGTAAATAGTGGTTTTTGTGCATTATTTATTGATACAATATCAACTTGCTTCTGTATTGAAACGAGAGATATTAAAGGTCGTTCTATTTCACAACCTTTAAATGAAACTGTAATTCACGGAGCACACGAAGGCTTTATTGAAAACATTAGAACAAATACTGGTTTAATTAGAAAAATTATAAATAATGAGAACTTAATTATTGAACAAACACATGTAGGAAAAATTAGTAAAACTGCTGTTGCAATTTGCTATATGCAAAATATTACAAATGATTCTTTAGTTTCAGAAGTAAAATATAGAATTAATAATCTAAGTATTGATTATATAACTTCTTCACGGACAATTAGAACAATTTATTGGAGACTCTAAATACTCTGTATATCCACAAATACAATCTACTGAAAGACCTGACAATGTATGCAAAGCACTACTTGCAGGAAAAGTAGCTGTAATTGTAAATGGTTCTCCATTCGTTTTAATTTTACCCTCTGTTTTTATTGATTTTTTACAATCTCCTGAAGACAACAATTTAAACTATGCTTTTGCCAATTTTTTAAGGTTAATTAGACTTTTTGCTTTATTTTTTGCAATATTTTTACCCGGCTTATATGTTGCAATAACTAATTTTCATCAAGAGCTCCTCCCTTCTGAACTTCTATTTGCAATAGGTAGTTCAAGAGAAGCAATACCTTTTCCAGTCATTTTTGAAATTTTGTTAATGGAAACCTCTTTCGAACTTATTCGTGAGGCAGGAATAAGAATTGCATCTTCTTTTAGTACAACTGTTGGTATTATAGGAGCATTAATTTTACGGTGATGCTGCTGTTTCTGCAAATATTGTAAGTCCTATTCTTATTATCGTCGTAGCCTTTACTGGAATATGCAGTTTTACTGTACCAGATTATAGTATGGGCTTTTCTATTAGAATTTTTAGATTCATGTATATTATACTTGGATTTATAGCTGGTTTTCTTGGAATTGCTTTTGGCTTTTTCATTCACTTTTTAATATTAAATAACCTTACTTCATTTGGTATATCCTATTTTAGTCCTTTTTTACCTCTTTCTAGCATATTTAAAAATCACAAATTTTATATGCCACCTATTTGGAAAAGAGAAAAAAGAAATAATTATTTAAATACAAAAAGGCCAAATTCTGAAGAAAATATTAGTATGGATTGGAGGAAGAATGAACAGTAATTATAAACTTGGAAAAGTTGAAGCAATTTTCGCTATATCTATTATTATGGTAAATAGAATAATTATGAATCTTCCTTATTCCATTTTAGAAACAACAGGTACAGGTTCTATCATAAACTTAATCTATATTGGAATCATTGGTTTAATGATTGTATTATTGGTTAACAAATTATTTAAAATATTTTCTAATTCGGACATTATTGACATATCCGAATATTTAGGTGGAAAAATATTTAAAATTGTAATTAGTTTAATTTTTATTTATCTTTATATGTTATCACTATTTACAACTGTGCTAGATTTTTCTAATTTACTAAAAATAATATATTTTCACCATTCACCAATAATTTTTATAATACTATTTTTTATATTAGCGTTACTTATATCCAACATACTTGGACTTCGTTCTATTGCAAAAACAATTTCTCTAATTGTGCCATTTACAATTGCAAGTATTTTATTTACCTTTTTTGCAGTTTATGATTCCTTTTCTATTGACCAATATACACCTATACTAGGAGATGGCTATAATAGTGTGTTTGGGAAAGGACTTACTAATTTATTTTCATTTAGCATAATACTTTTCTTTTTCTTCTTTAAACCACTACTTAAAAACTGTTATGACTTTGAAAAAGTAACCGTGTCCTCTTTTATTCTTTCTTGGATACTATTGTTTTTAACTATAATCTCACTATTAACAGTTTTTCCTGTCACAAATAATTCTTCTAATATTAACTTTTTGTATTCTATTGCTAGAAAAATAAATTTAGGAGATTTTTTACAACGATTAGATGCTTTATTTATTTTACTATGGATTTTATGTGTTTTTAGTTATTTAAGCATTATAACTTTTATTATTAATACCACACTAAAAAAAGTAACCTCTGCTTCCAATCGTTCTATGTTTAGCTATTTAGTAGCTATTACAGTTATAGGTTTATGCTTATTACCAATAAATATTGCTGAAATCAAATTTTTACAAAATAAAGTTTACAAGTATTCTGTATTAGTAATTTTTTCTATTTCTTTTATAATATTAGTGTGTGCTAATTTAAAATTTAGATATAAACAAAAAGCTGGAGGAAAAAAATGAAGAAAAAGATATTGATTACAATAATTTTAATCATATTTCTTTTTAGTCTAACAGGTTGCTATGATGCAAGCACTATTGAAGATGCTTATTATATAGTCGCAATGGGCATAGACTTAACAAGCGATGACTCTTATGAAATAAGTATACAAATTGCAAAAAACGATTCACAATCTTCAGAATCTAAAAGTCAGTCTTCACAATCATCCTCATACACTATATATACAGTAGAAGCTGACACCATAGATAGTGGTATTAGTATATTAAATAATTATTTGAACAAAAAAATAAATTTATCTCACTGTTCAGCAATAATTTTTTCAGAAGAGTTAGCCAAAAAAGGAATTGGTAGTATTATAAATAGCTTGGCTAACAATCAAGAAATTAGGCCAAATACTTATATACTAGTTAGTAGCCAAAAAGCATCTGATATTTTAGAAAAAGTATCAAATTCGGGAGAAAATTTTTCTTCCAGATTCTATGAATATATTATAAATTCTGTTAATTATACTGGTTACTCTGTAAGAACTACTTTTTCTGACTTACTATCTGAAATAAATGACGAATCTGGAGATGCTAAAACACTTTATAGTTTTGTTAGTGACGACAATATTCAAAATATAGGTTTAGCCATTTTTAAAGATGATTATATGGTTGGACACACCTCTGCTATGGATAGTATTGCTCATTTGCTTCTTACAGACGACTTAGAAGAATGTGAAATTACAATAGATAATCCTTTTGATGAAAATTCTAAAATAGATTTAGAAATAGGTATTATGAAAAACTCAGATATAGATGTAGAAATAATAAATAATACGCCTTTTATCACTTGTGACATATTTATAACTGGTGAAATTGCAACTTCTGGAAAGCATTTTGATTATACTTCTTCTAAAAATATAAAAATTGTTGAAAATGCTACTGAAAAATATTTGAAGTATCTTATCACAGATTATTTATATATTTTATCAAAAGAATATAATTCAGATATAATAAATTTTAAAAATATGTATTCCAGAAAATGTCTTACAAATCAAGATTTTGAAAAAGTGCATTTTGATGATGTGTATAAAGATTCATACTTTGATGTTAATGTGCAAGTTGATATATCTTCAACACATCTATTTGAAAGAGAATAGGAGATTTTATGTTTTTAGTTCGGATTAATTTTTGTAATATATTGTTTTTTAAAATTTTTCTTTTATGGTATATATGAATTTCAAGAAGCCCATAATAAAATCGGTGGTATTACTATTTGCATACTTGCAATTTTAAGTACTATATTCACATCTACTATTATCATATATTATTATATATAATAAAAAAGTCCTTAAAGCATAATTGATATCAATGTTTTAAGGACTTTTATTTTTTATTCTGCTGAATCTGATTTTTTAATTTCTAAAAGTTTTGCTTTTAATTCATTTTCAATAGATACAAGTTGTTCTTCTGCAGCAGCACGTTTAGCTTGACCATTTTCATGAATTTCTATAATTTTATCTAATGTTTCGATAATATCTCTATTGGTTTTTTGTAAAGTTTCAACATCAACAATTGCTCTTTCAGATTCTTCTGCAATTTGAATACTTCCTTGTTTTAGAAGCTCACTATTCTTTTGTAACATATCATTTGTCATGTCTGTAACAGCTTTTTGAGCTCCTAATGCATTTTTAGCATTTGTTATACCTAAAGCTATAACAATTTGATTTTTCCAAAGTGGAATAGTATTAATTAATGAACTTTGAATTTTTTCAACCAATTCACTATCATTATTTTGAATTAATCTAATTTGTGGAGCCATTTGAATTGAAATAATTCTTGTTGTTTTTAAATCATAAATTTTCTTTTCAAATCTATTAATCATGTTTGACATATCATTAACTTTTTGTACGTCAATTTGATCGCCAGATTCTTCAGCTTGTTTTTTCAATTCTGGTAATGTAACTGTTTTTAATTCTTCTAATTTCTTTTCACCAGCTATTATATATAAAGAAATTTCTTTAAAGTACTCTAAGTTTTTTTCATACATTGTGTCAAAAACAGCAATATCTTTAAGCATTTGTAATTTATGTGCTTCAAGATTTTTTTCAATTTTATCAATGTTGTTTTCAACTTTATCATATTTGCTTATTAATTTTTCTAATTGTTTTTTTGCATTATTAAATAATCCAAACAAACCTTTTTTCTCAGTAACTGGTACATCTGTATCAAATTCTTTAATTTCAGACACAAGTGAAGAAAGTAAATCTCCTACTTCTCCTGCACTTCTTGTTTTTACATCTTCTAATACAGAATCTGAAAATTTTGAAATTTTACTTTGTGCTGATGCCCCATATTGTAACACTTGTGTAGTATCAGTTACATCAATTTTACTATTAAATTCATCAATTGCTTTTTGTTCTTCTTTTGATAAAGCATCATAATTTAATGTTTTTTCAACTTCCTTTTCTTCAATTTTTTTATCTACAGATAATTCTCCTTCTAAAGCCTTTGTATCTAATTCTGGCTTTATTTCAAGTTCTAGACTTTCGCTCATTTTTTATTCCTCCTTAAATTTAATTACCTAAAAATTCTATTAATCTATTATACATATCCATTTTTAAACTAGATACTGTACTTGTAATAGCTTGTGGTATTCCTGATATTCCAAGACTTGTAACATCATAATTTCCACCTGTAATACCTGTTCTAAATCCATATCTATCCCAAGCAATTTGGCTTATGTCTTTATCTTCAAAAGCTTTATAAAATTCATTTCCTTGTTCATCAAAAGTTGCTATACAATGAGAATTCCATATTGTTGGTGTTGGATATAATATTCTTATATTGTCTTTTACTTGATTAAATCCATCTGGATTTTCATAAGCAAATTCAACTATACTTTTTTCATAGTCTACTATCATTGGTGCTCCACCAAGACCTGTTTTTAAATATTTTTCAAAAAGGTCTGCTGGTGTATTATTCATATATCCAGATTTTATATAAAACTCTTTTAATTTTGGTAAGTTTTCTTCCATTGCCTCAGTAGTAACATTTCCACCGCACATTATTGATAATAACAAACCATAATATGTAGCTCCTGGTGAAGATGTAACTGGATCGGTAGAAGCAATATTTATACTTCCATATAACATATCTAAACCTATATCAGACCATTTTTTACCCTCTAAAATATATTGTAAAAGTTTGTCCATGTCTGTTATATAGTATGTACCTTCTTTTTCAGTAACTATACCTTCATTAACTAATGCATCTACTACTTCGCCCCAACTATAAATAACAATTGGTGTATTCAAAGTAAGTCCGCCATTTAAAACAGAATATCTTTCTGCTTCACCTTTTTCTTGGTCTGGTGCTAATCTATAATAATCATAAAATCTTTGATCAGAGCAAAACATAGCATTATACTTGCTACCATCTTCTCTAACTAATGGTTTTACAATTAACTTTCCGTTACTCCAGCTATCATAAACAACATTTAAGTTATAACGTGTTTGCATAATGTTTACAACATCTTTATCTGCAATAAAATCTTCCTTTCCACCACCTGTTGCAACATAAACGTTAGTTAAATTGTCTAAGTCTACTGCTCCACTAGCATTATTGTTATTATTTGTTTTATCAGTATATAATTTTATACCTAATACTGCTATTATTATAATTACAAAAATAACAAGTCCTATTAATTGTTTCTTCTTCAAGGTAAATGTTCCTCCTTATAATTTAAAATCCTTGTCTCCATAGCCATCTGATTTAATCATAGCATCAAATACCTTCATTTCGGCATTTGTATCAATAATATCTTCTTGATATAAATGAGCTAACTGTTTTTCAAAAGCCTCTTTAATCTTAGAAATCATATCTCTAGTTTTTTTCATGAATTCTTCGCTAGATTTACCTAATCTTTGATTTTCTATTTCATCATATTTTTTTAACAAACTAAGTGTTTCTGGCAAATAATAAGTAAAGAAGTTTTCAACGTTTCTAATTTTTTTATTATCTTTTGAAACTGTCAAAATTATTTTGTTAGCCGTTTGATAAATTTCTCTAATATCTTGTTTTAAATTATTGTCTTCAACTTTATTTATCATATTTAAAATAGCTGAATTCATTTTTTTAGCATTATTTAAAACATCTTGAATATTTTCATTATTTTGTCCAACAGTAATATCTGACTTACTATCTGAAAACATTAAATTGCCAGCTCCAAATCCCATAACTCCAATTGCTAGAGATACTACCGCACTAGTTCCTGTTATTGGTCCGCATCAAGCAAAGTGGTACTGCAAAACACGCACCTCCAAGGACTGCTGAAAGTATATGTCCTTTTTTCATTAAAGCCTCCTAATTATAACCTCTAACCTCTTTAAATGCTTTTAACAAATCTGACTTTCCATCAAAAACCTTAGCATTTGTAAGATTAGCTATCTCTTCAAGTTCATCTTCATAAGCATTTCCAAACATAATTGAATATATTGGAATATCCTTGTCCATATAATTATATTTTCTTGCCAAATTTGTATAGCTACCTGCATTTGACATACCATCTGTCATTAAAATTACAGATACATTGTAATTTTCTAAATTTTCACTATTTAATATTTCCAATGCCCTAATTGACGTATCATAAATATTAGTAGAACCTGTTGGTTGTAAAGTTAAAATGTTGTTAATAAGACTTTGGGTTTCTACACCATTATCTGTATGCCATTCTCCTAAAATTTTTCCACTAAATGGAATTACTGTTATTTTATCTTTTGAAGCAAATTGTAATAAATTTGCTGATGCTTTTTGTTCATCTAAAATATATGTCATAGCATTTGTTAAATCTTTATAACCCTCACCACTCATACTACCTGAATAATCTAAACAAAATACTGTATGAATTGGTTTTCTAAGTTCTGTTTGATACATAGCTAATGCCTTTTTTATTATATCTGTACCTGGCATTTTTAATGGTACTATATATTTAGTTGTATCAATTCCCCATTCTGGATTAAACACAGTTTTATCTGCATTTGCATTTGTACCACCATACCATGTTCTTCTACCATTTTGTGAAAGTAATTTTTGTCCTTCGTCACTTAATATATATTCTTGAAATTCTGTAAAGAATTGTTTCTTATTTTCATCTTTATGGTCTATATATGCAAGTGGTGAATCTGAAATTGAAACACCATCAACCGGATAAAGAATATATAATGGTTCTTTGCCAGCTGCTTCTAATTGCTTATTTATATTTATTATAGAAAATTCATAAGTAACAACCGCTTCATAATCTCCATTTATAAATAATTCCTCTAAAAAATCTTCACTACCAGAAGAACGTTCTAAACCTGAGAATAGAGAAATTAATTCAGTCTTTAATTGTTCATCTTGTAAATGTTCTTCTCTTAAAACCTCTGGACTACCAGCTAAAGTAGTAAGCAAACCTAAATATGCTGTAGCTCCTGTATTTGTTTGTGTTGGATTTGACATACTAAATTTTAAATCTCCAGATTTTATTGCATTTACAATATCTGCTGTATATATTTCTCTATCAGTAAACCCTAACTCTTCTGCTTTTTTCTTTTTTATTCCAAAAACTACAGGATTAATACTTGTAGATTTTGAATTGCTAGTAGAAACATTTTCAAGCATATATACCCACATTGAGTTTGATGCCCAAACCGCATCATATTCTTCTCCACTGTTAAGCTTTTCCATAATGTCTAAAGTACCAGCATAATCTATCTCTAATGTTATATCTTTTTGATTAGCATATTCTTTTAAATATTTATCTAAATCTTGATTTTCTGAACTAGATATTATTTTAAAACTAGTAGCCTTAGGAATTTCATTTACATTATTTTTTACATTTGTTTTTCCGCCATCATTAAATTCAACAACAAATAATATTACTATTATAAATATCAAAAAATATGTGAATTTAGCTGCGCCTCTTACGTTTGGTCTATTTGTATCCAAGATTTCCTCCATAAAAATAAAATAGAATAATTACACATTTATTCTATTTTATTTTTAACTTTTTGTAAATACTTTTTAATATCTTTTATATATCTTTTTTATTAAAAACAAATAAAAATTTTTTAAAACTTTTTTCATTAAATGCTTGCAAAACATTTTTTATTCTTGTATAATAGAAAAGTAACTTATAGGGGTATAGTGTTAATGGTAGCACATCGGTCTCCAAAACCGCCTGTGAGGGTTCGAGTCCTTCTACCCCTGCCATTAAGTTCTTCTCTTAAGAACTTAAATATTCATTTCAACCACGTAAAAAGGCATACAGTAATGTATGTCTTTTTACTTTTGTGGAGGAATATGAAAAACAATTTTTTAAATTTATATTTTATAATTATAATTATCTTAATATTATTGGCTAATATCATTACTTTTTACTCAACTTCTTCTAATTTATCTTGCAATTTAGAAACTCCAAATTTTCATTTCTCAGAAAATTCTAACCTATCTTGGCCCCTTCCACGGATTTCATAATATTACTTCTAACTTTGGAACTAGAATACACCCTATTTCAAAAAAAGTTTCTTCTCACCAAGGTATAGATATTTCTGCTTTGCCCGGAACTGATATTTATTCTGCATCTTCTGGAATAGTTATTCTAGCAAAATTTAACGGAGCCAATGGTTATAGTATTCATATTATTAATGAAAATTTGGAATTTATATATGGTCATGTTTCACCTAATTTTATAGTAAATGTTGGAGAAAAAGTCGAGCAAAATCAAATTATAGGACAAGTTGGTACTAAATATGTAGAAAAAATTCCAGAAAACAATTACACAGATTATACTGGTAGATCTACCAATGGTTCTACTACTGGTCCTCACTTACATTTTGGCATAAAAAAAGACGGCATAGCCGTCAATCCTTTGGATTTCTTGTGATTACATATCATCTTCGAAATCTCCCCAATCTAATTCTATTGTGTTATTACAGTCTGGACATTGCATTTCTGTAAGTTCACTATCACATTCAATCATAAAATGTGCATTACAATAAGGACAAGTAATTGGTTCAAATTCTACATCATCTTCTTCAAAAAGTTCTTTTTCTAGTTTTTGTAAATGTTCTTCTAAATTATCGATTTTGTTTTCACAATGTCTTATTCTAGCTTCACATTTTTTCTCAATATTATCTAAATTATCTAAGTAGGCAACTGCTAATTCTGTAACTTGTTTTTTAGCAATTTCCAAATCTTTTTTATTAGAAATATTTTCCTCTAAGTTTTTTATAGTGTCATTAAACTTTTTGTTAAACATTAAATAAATAACCTCCTAAAGTCTTTCCATGTACTCGCCAGTTCTTGTATCTATTCTAATTTTATCTCCTATTTCAACAAATAATGGTACAGATATTTCTAATCCGTTTTCTAATGTTGCTGGTTTTCCAGAAGTTGTTGTTGTGTTTCCACTAAAACCTGGTTCTGTATATGTAACTTCTAATTCAACAAACATTGGTGGTTCTACGTTAAATACATTTCCTTTGAAAGAAAGAATTGTAACATCCATATTTTCTTTTATGTATTTTAATGCATCACCTATTTGCTCTTTGTTAAGTGGAATTTGTTCATAAGTTTCATTGTCCATGAAATAATATAATTCATCATCATTATATAAATATTGCATTTGTCTTTTTTCAATTTCAGCACCTTGTAATTTTTCTGAAGGATTGAAAGTTCTTTCAATTACAGAACCTGTAATTACATTTTTCATTTTAACTCTAACAAATGCTGCTCCTTTACCTGGTTTTACATGTTGGAACTCAACTACTTTAAATACGTTTCCATCTAATTCAAATGTTGTGTTATTTCTTAAATCTCCTGCCATATATACATCTGCCATAATAAATACCTCTTTTCTTTTATTTTTAACATAACTTATATTATAATATCATATTTTTATATCAAAATCAACCTTTTAAATTAACTTTATTGTAGTAATAGTTTTTGCTGTTTTAGTTAACTTTATACATTCGTTTTTATCTATTAAACAAGTATCTTCAATTCTAATTCCAAATTTTCCTGGAAAATATACTCCTGGTTCAACAGTTACTACTGAATTTTTCTTTAATATATTATCTACTTTAGAATTTAAAAATGGTACTTCATGTATCTCTAATCCTACTCCATGACCAAAGCTGTGCATAACTTCAAAATTTTCTAAGTTGTAATCTGTTTCCCTATTTCTTATAATTGTTTTTATATTTGTGCCTTCTTTAAAATTTTCAATTATTTTTTCTTGTTCTTCTAAAACAAACTCATAAACTTTTTTCTGTTCCTCTGGTATAGTACCTACAAATACTGTTCTAGAGCAATCCGCATGATATCCTTGATATTTTGCACCAAAATCAAAAAGTATAATATCATTTTCTTGTATTTTCCTATTTGTTGGTACAGCATGTGGCATTGATGAATTTTCACCACTAGCAACAATAGTTTCAAAAGCTATTCCATCAGCCCCATTAGAAAGCATATAATTTTCAAGTTCGTAAGCAATTTGTTTTTCTGTCATTCCTTTTTTAATATGTTTGATTATATACTCAAAGGCTTGATCTGTAATTTCACATGCCTTTTTTATTTTCTCTATTTCATAATTTTCTTTAACAATTCTTTGACTCTCAACTAAGCCTTCTGTTTCAACTAAATTTATATGAAACATTTCTAAATATTTTTTGTAGTTTGCATAAGTAACATAGTTTTCTTCAAAACCAATATCTCCCAAGTTTTCAAAAAAAGCCTCATAATCATACTTTGATATATTCTTTTTATCATACGCAAATATCTCACTATCAATAGTAAGAGAATTATTTACGCTTTCAATGTATCTACTATCAGTAATAAAAACATTTTCTTTTGGAGCAATTAATAAAATTCCTTCTGCATCTAAATCTGTAAGATATTTTACACTTATCGGATTAGATACAATCATTCCGTTTAGTCCTAAACCTTTTAATTTGTCCCTTAATTGCTTAATTTCAGGTTTCATATAATTTCCCCCTATATTACTTCGATATATTTAATATTGCATCACTAATACCTGTACATAGACCTATAAATAAAGTAAATATTGTGTTTGATGGTATGAACATACATATAATTGCAGATAACACAAGGAATGGTCCAAAAGGAATATATTCATCTTCTGATTTTAAAATTATACCTCTAATAATTAAAATTATAATTGAAATTATTGAAGCTATAAAAAAGGCAAGTAATGAAATTTCTGCTGTTGTACTCATACCAAAGTATAATCCTACTGCAGCCATAAATTTAACATCACCAAGTCCCATTGCTTCTTTTCCAGCAATTAAGCCTCCAAGTAGTGTTATTATTCCAAAAATTGTAACGCCTGTTACCATTCCAAGTAACATATCTTTTGCAATATTTAAATTATTAATACCATAGACAAAAGTTAAAATAAGTCCAACTTCAAACATAACCATATTTAATCTATTTGGTAATATTCTATGCTTAAAATCAACAACAAATGATGAAACAAGCATTGGTGTTAAAATTAAATATTTAATTAAATCTAAATTTTTTATAAAATTTTCATTTATGCCAAATTTATATAAAAGAAAAATATATATAATTGATATACAAAACATCATTATATAGCTTCCTTTTATATTTCCAGCTTTACTCTCACTAAAATATTCTTTACTAAATATTTTTTTATCTTCTGGGAATCTTAAATTGCACCATGCCATTAATCTTCCAACAATGCAACCTATGGCTGCAATTCCAAAATATACCATTATGTGAATATTATTAAAATACATTTTTACCTCTATTTTTTCATTTGTTTTTTAAATATTTTTTGATAATTTTTTCTTCAATTGGTCTTTTCCATTTGGTAATTAACAAATCTTTCTCGCTTACTGGCTCTACTAAAATTGGAAATAATTTGCATCTGTTTGCACCGATAACATCTGTAAAGATTTGATCTCCAACTGCTGCAATATTTTCAGGTGGCAAATCTAATTTTTCTATTGCTTGTTTAAAACCTCTTTTAAGTGGTTTGGTTCCAAAATAAATATATTCAATTCCAAGTACTTTTGCTACTTTACTTACCTTGTCTACTTTATTGCTATTTGAAAGTATTATAGTTTTTATACCAGAATTACAGATATTTTTATGCCATTCTTCTAAGCCTTCTACAAAATTTTTATCAATATCTATTAAAGTATTGTCAACATCTAAGATTAACGCTTTGATATTATTTTCTTTCAAAAAGTTAACATCAATATCAGTAATTCGTTTGCAATAATATTTTGGATATAAAATCATTTTTTCCTCCACCTTTTCTACACTATATTATCAAATTATCCAAGGTTTTGTCAATGAAAACTATACTATTTGCAAAATATATGCTTACCGATTGTTATAACTTGTGGTCTACTCCATATCCACTTTGAAGTTGCTGTAGCAGGATTAAAATAATATATACATCCGTGATGTAGGATCCCATCCATTTATAGCATCTTGAGCTGCTTTTTTTGCAGTTGAATCTGGTGTTAAATTGATTTGACCATCACTTACCGCAGTATATGCCCCATTTTGATAAATTACACCTGCGATTGTATTAGGAAAAGATGAATGTGCAACTCTATTTAAAACTGTCGCTGCTACTGCTACTTGACCTTTGTAACTTTCTCCTCTGGCCTCTCCATATACCAATTTACTAAGCAAATTCAAATCACTTTTATTGGATGTTGTGCTAGAACCAGAAGATGATGAGCCAGTATTTATTCCTAATGCTGCAAGTGTTTTACTACCAGCAATTCCATCAACTGCAAGTCCATTTTTTTGCTGGAATTTCTTTACTGCAGCTACTGTCTTTGAGCCATAAATTCCATCAACACTTCCAGTGTAATATCCCCAAGCTTTAAGTTTAGTTTGAATTTGTTTTACTTCTTCACCAGTTGAGCCAAATTTAGATAAAGCATAAGTATTAAAATAAATTGTACTAAAACATAAAATTAAAATAATAGCCAAACAAAATAAAATAAAAATTTTCTTCATAAACTAAAAATCTCCTTTTTAGTTATTTTTTTCAAAAAAATTTATTTTATACAAAAAGATGCCAAGACTAAAAGTCTTTAGCATCTTTCATATTAGGAAAAATTATGTTTTACATAGATTGTTCTATTGATAAAGTACCCACTTCATCAATTTCTTTATTTGCATTCTTATAGTATAAATTATACTTATCATTTTCTTTTTTTATAAAGAAGTAATCACTACTATTTTCTGCATTTTCGCCTACACCATAAGTAGTAATATCTCTTTTAAAATTTTTTATATTGACATAATAGCAATTTTCTTCAGAAGCCAAATCTTCTATATAAGCAGTTTCTGTTGGTGCTTCTTCTAAGTTTATGTTTCCTTTATCATCACAAGTATAGCCTTTTAAATATGCTATTACTTTGTCACCATTATAAAATTGTTCTATTTTGTTTTCTCCACCAACAGTTGCCTTTTTATATACTTCTAAATATTTTTGTGTTATTATAAAATTTATTTCTTCTAAGACTTCGCTTTTATTGTATTTTTCCTCATCTGTAGTAACTTTAGTAATAATTCCATCTCTACTAACAGCCCAATTATATGCTATAAAGCCTATTATAGCTAATATAACAATAATAATAAGTAATTTTACAAAAGCTTTTCCTTCGTTATTCCTCATTCTTATCTCCTAAATATATACATACATTGTATATATTTTTAACCATTTTGTCAATTACTATTTTCACAAAAGTTCTACCTTTGTATCTCCTGCTAATTCTTTAAAGATATTCAAAATTTTATTGTCCATTAAAATTGCACCACATGGTTTTACTTCTTCGCCTTCTCTTACTGCTATTTTTACATTTGCCTTATCGCCCGAAAAGAATTTAATAATTCCACGAAGTTTATTTTTTTTGTCTTCGTCAAATTCTGTAATGTTTACAATTACTGTTTGTATAGTTTTAATTTTTTCATTATTTGTAACTTCATCATTTTCATCAAATTCACTTATTTTTGAAGCCACAATTTTAATCGGTTCATCTTCTCTAATACTAATTCTACCTTCTATTAATACTACATTATCTTCTAAAAGCAAGCTTGAACTTCTTGAATAAACGCTATCAAAAACAATAATTTCAATTTGTCCGTGTAAGTCTTCAACAGTTACAAATGCCATAATCGTGTTGTTTTTAGTAAATTTCTTTTTTATCTTACTTATAATTCCAGCATATTTTACTGTTTGTCCATCTTTATATTTCTTACTATAACCTGATTCTGCAATTTCATCATTTATTTCTAAAATATTTAAAGAATTGATAGTAGATTGCTTTTCAATATACGTTTTATATTTATCTAAAGGATGACCAGATATATATAAACCAAGCATATCTTTTTCTAAGCTTAATAAATCTTTTTCTTCCATTTCTGGCATCTCTGTAAACGAATATTTTGCACTTTCTGAAAGTTTTTCTGATTCTGACATAATATCAAACATTGAAACTTGATTTTCCATTGAATTTCTAGCTGATTGATTTATACTATCTATTATATTTTCAAAAGATGCAAGCAAAGTTGCTCTATTTTTACCTAAATTATCAAAAGCCCCTGCTTTTATCAAACTTTCAATACATTTTTTATTTACAGTTTCATTTTTCATTCTTTCACAGAAAGAAGTAAAATTTTCAAACTTTCCATTTTTATTTCTTTCTTTAACAATGTTATCTATAACACCTATACCAACATTTTTAATTGTTCCAAGTCCAAATCTAATTTTGTTATCTGAAACAGTAAACTTTGTGTCACTTTCATTTATATCTGGTTTTAAAATTTCTATATTTAAGTTTTTACATTCATCAATATATATTGGAATTTTATCTAAATTACCTAAGAAACTATTTAAAGTAGCAGCCATAAATTCTTCTTTATAATATCTTTTTAAATAAGCTGTTCTATATGATACTACTGCATAAGCAGCTGCATGAGATTTATTAAAAGCATATTTTGCAAATTCAGCCATTTCATCAAAAATTTTATTAGCCGAAACTTCATCAATACCATTTCTTACGCAACCTGGCACTATAACATTACCATTTTCATCAATTTGTCCATGAATGAAAACTTCACGTTCTTTCGCCATAACATCAAGTTTTTTCTTACCCATAGCACGACGAACTAAATCAGCTCTTCCCAAAGAATAACCAGCTAAATCTCTAACTATTTGCATAACTTGCTCTTGATATACCATACAACCATAAGTTACATTTAAAATTGGTTCTAGGGCTGGGTGAGTATATTCATTATGTCCCGGACATAGTTTTCCTTTTATATATCTTGGAATTTGATCCATTGGCCCTGGTCTATATAAAGAAACACCAGCAATTAAATCTTCTAAGCAATCAGGTTTTAATTCTTTCATAAATGCTGTCATACCAGCACTTTCAAATTGGAATATTCCAAAAGTTCTTCCTTCTTGCCAAAGTTTATATACTTCTGAATCATTCATTTCAGAATCAAATTCAACATCTATTCCTCTGTTTTTCTTAACTAGTTTTTTACAATCTTCTATAACAGTTAAAGTTCTAAGTCCTAAAAAATCCATTTTTAATAGACCTAGTTGCTCAAGCAAAGTCATAGTATATTCTGCTACAACGTTTCCATCATTTACATATAATGGTACGTATGTATCTACTGGATTTTTAGTAATAACTACACCACAAGCATGTGTTGATGCATTTCTTGGCATACCTTCTAAACCTTTTGCTATTTCAATAATTCTTCTAGTTGCTTCGTCTGAACTATATAGTTCTTTTAATTCTCTATTTTGTTCTAATGCTTTTTCTAAAGTAATATGATTTTCAAAAGGAATCATCTTGGCTATTTTATCAACTTCATTATATGGAATATCTAACACACGACCAACATCTCTTATAACACTTCTAGCTGACATTGTACCAAAAGTTATTATCTGAGAAACATGGTCTGCTCCATACTTTCTAGCCACATAATCTATAACTTCTCCTCTTCTTTCATAGCAAAAATCTACGTCAAAATCGGGCATACTAATTCTTTCAGGATTTAAAAATCTTTCAAAAAGCAATTGGTATTTTATTGGGTCTATATCTGTTATACCTATTGCATAAGCTAAAATTGAACCTGCGCCAGAACCACGGCCTGGACCTACTGGAATACCAACAGATTTTGCATAATGAATAAAATCCCATACAATAAGATAATAATCAACATATCCCATTTTTTCTATTATACTAATTTCATATTCTGCTCTATCTAAAACTTCTTGGCTAGGATTTTCTCCATATCTGGCTTTTATACCATCATCACACAATTTCTTAAAATATTCACTATGTGTTTTAAATTCGAGTGGTACATCATAATTTGGTAATTTAGTAACACCAAATTCAAATTCAAAGTTACATTTATCTGCTATTTTTACAGTATTTTCTATTGCTTCTGGAATATTGGAAAAATAATCTGCCATTTCTTCTGGAGTTTTAACATAAAACTCATCAGTTTCAAAGCGCATTCTATCTTCGTCAGTCATTTTTTTGCCAGTTTGAATACAAAGTAGAATTTCATGATTATAACTATCTTCTTGTTTTAAATAATGTGCATCATTTGTTGCAACAAGTGGAATATCTAATTCTCTAGAAAGCGCTATTAATTTTTGATTTACTAATACTTGTTTTGAAAGTCCATTGTTTTGAAGTTCTAAATAATAATCTTCTTTAAAAACTCTTTTAAACCACAAAGCAACTTCTTTAGCTTTTTCCATATCATCTGCTAAAATAGCTTGATTTACACTTCCAGCCAAACATGCACTAAGAGCAATTAAACCTTCACTATATTGTTCAAGCACTTCTAAATCGATACGTGGTTTGTAATAATAACCTTCTGTAAAAGAAAGAGATACCAATTTTATTAAATTTTGATAACCTATATTATTTTTTACTAATAAAATTAAATGTGAATATTTATCATCAATTCCACTTTCTTTTTGTAATCTACTTCGTGGAGCTACATATACTTCACAGCCTATAATTGGCTTTATACCTTCTTTTTGACATGCTTGAAAAAAGCTAACTGCTCCAAACATAACCCCGTGGTCTGTAAGGGCAATAGCTTTCATTCCAAGTTCTTTTGCTCTTTTAGGTAATTCTTCAATTCTACACATTCCATCTAATAAGCTATATTCACTATGTATGTGTAAGTGCACAAAATCTGGCATATCATTACTCCTACTCTAAGTTATAGCAGTTTTACTACTTCTCCTACTATTTTTGCAGAAGTTGGTACTTGCAAAATTTCAAATTTAGATACTTTATCTCCAAATTTTATTTCTACTATATCGCCAACTTTTACATCATAACTTGGTTTTACCACTTTACCATTTACCGATATTCTTCCACTATCTGCTGCATCATTTGCAACAGTTCTACGTTTTATTACTCTACTAACTTTTAAAAATTTATCTAATCTCATCTTTCTTTCCTTTACTATTCATTACAAGCACTTGCTCTAATTTTTCAATTAGTTTTATATCGCTAGTAGACTCCAATGTTTCCATACTTTTTGTAAATTCGTTCATTGTTGCCTCACCTAATCTTGACATTTTTTTATCTAATTGATGTATCATTCTAGCACAAGAAACAAGCTCTTTTGAAATATTTTTAGGTACTTCATTTTCATATTTATATTTTATCTTATGTTCTAAACTTGCCCAGAAATCCATTGCAATTGTTCTAATTTGAATTTCCACTTTAACATCTACTGTTCCATTTGAAAAGCTTACTGGAACTAGTACTATTAAATGAAAACTCGAATAACCACTTTGTTTTGGTGTTTTAATATAATCTTTTTTCTCTACAATTTTTAAATCCTCAGATTTTTCAAACATTTCTACAATTCTATAAATGTCTGGCAAAAATGAACATATAATACGAATACCTGCAACATCATTTATATAATTTACCATATTATTATAGGTTATTCCTAGGTTTTTACGTTCCATTTTCTTTATAATACTTTCAGGCGATTTTAGTCTTGTTTTAATATGTTCTATTGGATTATATTTATATAAAGTTTGAAATTCATCACTCAAAATATTAACTTTTGTTTCTATTTCTTTTAAAGCAGATTTATACATAAGCATAATTTTCTTAAATTCAGCAGTCCCATTTTTAAAATCTTCTAAATTTATAACTATACTATTATCTTCCAAATTATCTACCTCCTTTGTATAGAAACATTCTATATATAAACTATTAAATATATATTAAAATTCTGTGAATTTTTAGTGAAATTGTATTTTTAACTATTAAAAACTTTATCTATGGTATGTTTCATTATTTGATATTTTGAAAGCTCTAAAAATTTGCTCAAGTAAGAATACTCTAATTAATTGATGTGGAAATGTCATTTTAGAAAAGCATATTTTTTCTTTTGAAATATCTAGAAGTTCTTTTGATATTCCTAAACTTCCACCAATTACGAAAGTAATTGAACTATTATAATTAACAGAAATATCTTCTATTTTTTTAGAAAAGTCCTCTGATGAAAGCTCTTTTCCTTTTAAATCTAGACAAATTAAATATGTATCTTTTGGAATTTTTGATATCATAGATTTGCCTTCTTTTTCTTTAATAGATATTTCTAAATTTTCGCTAAGTTTTTCAGGTAATTTTTCGTCTGGTACTTCTATTATGTTTAGATTACAATACTTAGATAATCTTTTAGAATATTCTGCTATTGCATCTTTTAAATAATTTTCTTTTATTTTTCCAGCACATACTACATTTACAGTTAGCATATTGTTCTCCTTTTTTCAACTATAATGTATCACATTTATTAAGATTTTTCAATAAAACTGCCTTAAATCTAAAAAAACGTTTACAAAAATGTAAACGTTTTAATTTTAAAATTATATCATTCCCATATACCTTGGGTCATAATAACCTTGTGACATGGTATTCATGGTGTTCATTGCCCCTATATTATTATAATTTCCCATATTAGACCTAGACAGTAATTCTTTAATTATAATTATTTTTATTAAATCTTTTAATAAATTATTACCCGTATTTGATGTTTGAACTGCCATACTACTTGCTGGTCTAGTAGCTTCCGCATTAACTGGTCTATTATTACTGCTATTTTGACTTGCAGTTCTTGCAGGTCCCTGAGTTACTGTATCATCTCCGCTCATTTGATTTGAATTACTTGATAAAGTGGAAACATCACCTTCTACAATATTATACACTGTATCTACCATATTATTCAAATTATCTTCTGTATAGTACTGATAACTGTTGTTAGCAAGAACTCTTTTGGCCACTGGTTCAATTATTTTATACACTTGTGGGTACATATTTTCTACAGAATTTTGTGAAGTATAAGAATTCATAAATGGATTTACATTTTGACGCATTCCTGTATTAGACATATTTCCCATGGGCATATAATTATTCATACCATTATATGGATATGTATTATTTTGTGGTTGACTATAATAAAAAGCATCTCGCATATAATCATTATTATTTTGATAAAACATAATTTTACCTCCCTTATAAGATTATATGAGTGATGCTTACTATTTTATACTATTTCTTTTACTAATTCTTTAAAAATTTCTCCTCTTTCTTCATAATTTCTAAAACTATCTAATGGAGAACTTGCTGGTGAAAACAATACTATATCGCCTTTTTTAGTCATTTTGTTTGCAATAGATACTGCTTCGTACAAAGTTGTACATCTTTTTATTTCAAAATCTTTTTTTCCATCAATTAATGCCACTTCGATTGCTTTTGCAATTTTGTCTGAAGTCTGACTAAGTAATATTGCAGCTTTACAATGTCTTACAATTTCTTTTCCAAGTTCTGCATAATCAAATTTTTTATCATACCCTCCAGCAATTAAAATTATATCTCTGCCTGGAAAAGCATTTAAGCAAGCCTTAGTTCTACTTGGGAATTCACTAGAAGAATCATTATACCAAATAATTCTGTCTGGTGTTTCTTTTGCAATTTCAAGTCTATGTGGAACACCTTCAAAAGATGAAATTGCATCTGTTTGTATGTCCAATGTAGTTAAGTCTTTTGTTGCAGCAATTGCAGCTGCTATATTTTCATAATTGTGCATTCCTTTTATTATAGCTTTTTTAGTATCAAAAACATGACTTCTAAGTCCATTCTTGCAGACTTTAATTACATTATCATCTATCATATATCCATTTGGAATTTTATTTTTGCTACTATAAAAAATAACATTACCAGGTGCTTCGATTGCTAAATCTCTGGTTATTTCGCAATCATAATTTAAAATTAAAGTATCTTCTGAAGTTTGGTTTGCAAAAACATTTTTTATACTATTAACGTATTCTTCAAAAGATGAATGAATTTTTATATGTGTATCAGAAATACTAGTGATTACAGATATATTTGGACTTATCTTCATATTCATTAACTGAAAACTGCTTAATTCTAAAATAACTATATCATCTGGTTTTATATCATAAATTTTAGTAAAAAGTGGATTACCATTATTACCACCAAAATAGCAATTGTAACCAGCATTTTTTAAAATTTCATATATTAAAGTGGCTGTTGTTGTTTTTCCATCACTTCCAGTAACTCCAATTACTTTGCAAGGACATAATTCTATAAACATTTCAACTTCTGTTGTTATAATAGCACCACGTCTTGCTTCTCGCATTAAATCACTATTAGTAGGAAGTAAACTTGGAGAACGAAAAATTACATCAAATTCATCTAGTTCATCCAAATAATCTTCTCCAAAATAGCATTCCATTCCATAATTTACAATTTTATCTATAACATATTTATCAATATATTCAGCTTCTTTTCTTTCAAAAATTGTTACTATAGCGCCAACATCATGTAAATAATCTATCAAAGGGATATTACTAATTCCAAGACCAATAAGGGCAACACTGCGCCCTTTTAAATATGTATTAAATTCAATTAATTTACCATTTACATATTCCATACAAACCTCTTTATACTACTTGTGGTAGTTTAATATTGCTTAATACCTTTTCTGTTGATTCTTTGACTGTTTTACAATCTGTTACATCTATTTCTTTTGTGTTTTCACTTATTCTATAAAAACCAGCTTCTTCTTGGAGTTTATCTCTTTTAATAATATTATTTTTAATATCTTCAAATGTTTCTTTACCATTATATTGCATACATTTTCTTTTCACTCTTTCATCTAAATCTGCTGTAATAAAGAAATGATAATCTAACTCAGGATAAATTGTTGTTAAAGCTCGACCTGAAACTATAACATTATATAAGCTTTTTTGTTCTTCGATTAGATTTTTAGCATAAGCAAATAGTTTTCTATTATCTGCTTTGCCACCAACGGTTGAAACTGCCATCGATGCTTCTTTTGATTGAATTATATCTTCATCTATTTTTTCGCCATCTATATATATAACTGTTTCTCTATTTTCCAATTCTATTTTTACATTAAACAAATCCATCATTTCTTTAATGTCTAAATCTTTACCTTGCTTTTTTAATTCTTCTAAGTTTTTTCCATTCTTCATCATGGCATATACAATTGCTCTATATAAATTGCCACCATGAAACAAAATTGAATTTGGAATAAATTTTAAAAGTTCTCTACAGATACTAGTTTTTCCAGCACCTACAAGTCCTTCAATTCCGATTACTAAATTTGCCATTTGTTTTAACCTTTCATTTTTATATGTGTATTATATATTATTTTTCTGAAATTTACAATATCTTGAATATTTTTCTAATTTTTAGCCAAAATAATTTTATAAAGTTTAAAAGGAGGTGCTCATCATGAGTAATAAGAGCAAAAACAACAATAACAACCAATCAAACAAAAACAACTCTCAAAAAGGAAATCAATCTCAAAAAAATAATAATAACGAATAGTTAACAAAAGAAAGTGATTTATACCTAGTATATTTCACTTTCTTTTTACATAATTTTATAAATCTAAATATTTTTTCAAAAATTTTCCAGTATATGAGCGTTCATTTTTTACTATTTGTTCTGGTGTACCAATTGCAATAACTTCTCCACCTTTTTCTCCGCCTTCTTGGCCCAAATCTATAATATGGTCTGCTGTTTTTATTAAATCTAAATTATGTTCAATAACTAGAATTGTATTTCCTGTATCTACTAATCTTTGTAAAATATCTATTAATCTATGAACATCTGCAATATGAAGTCCAGTTGTAGGTTCATCTAAAATATATAATGTTTTTCCAGTTGCTTTTTTAGATAATTCTGTTGCAAGTTTAACTCTTTGAGCTTCACCACCTGATAATGTAGTTGAAGGTTGTCCAAGTTTAATATAACCTAATCCAACATCTAAAAGTGTTTGAATTTTTTGTTTTACTCTTGGTAAATTACTGAAAAATTCTAAAGCTTCTTCAACTGTCATATCTAAAACGTCTGATATACTCTTTCCTTTATATTTAACCTCTAAAGTCTCTCTATTGTATCTTTTACCATTACAAACTTCACAAGGCACATAAATATCTGGTAAGAAATTCATTTCTATTCTAACCATACCATCACCTTGACAAGCTTCACATCTACCACCAGCAACATTAAAGCTAAATCTACCTTTTTGATATCCACGCATTTTTGCTTCATTAGTTTCAGCAAAAACATCTCTAATAATATCAAATACACCTGTATATGTTGCAGGGTTTGAACGTGGTGATCTTCCTATTGGTGATTGATCTATATTTATAACCTTATCAATATTCTCTAAACCTTTTATTTTATCGCATTTACCAGGTTTTTCGTTAGAACCATTTAGTTCTCTTGCTAAATATTTATATAAAACCTCATTAACTAATGTAGATTTTCCAGAACCTGAAACACCTGTTACACAGTTAAATACTCCTAGTGGAATTTTTACGTTTACATTTTTTAGATTGTTTTCAACTGCATTTATTATTTCTATGCTTCTACCATTAGATTTTCTTCTTGTCTTTGGCACAGCAATTTTCTTTCTTCCACTTAAATATTGCCCTGTTATAGAATTTGGAACTTCTTTTATTTCATCTGCTGTTCCTTGCGCCATAACATTTCCACCATGAACACCAGCTTCTGGACCAATATCTATAATTTGATCTGCAGCATACATAGTATCTTCATCATGTTCAACTACTATTAAAGTATTTCCTAAATCACGAAGTTTTTTTAGTGTTTGAATTAGCTTATCATTATCTCTTTGATGAAGTCCTATACTTGGCTCATCTAAAATATATAAAACTCCTGATAAACCTGAACCTATTTGAGTTGCGAGTCTAATTCTTTGCGCTTCTCCACCTGATAATGTACCAGCACTTCTAGATAATGTTAGATATTCCAAACCTACATCCATTAAAAATTGCAATCTTTGTTTAAGCTCTCTAAAAATAAGGTCTGCTATCATTTGTTCTGTTTTTGTTAATTTTAAAGACTCTAAATAATCCTTAATTTTATTTATTGGCATTTCTGTAAGTTCATTTATGTTTTTATCTCCAACTTTTATTGAAAGCACTTCTTTTTTTAATCTTGCGCCATGGCAAGTATTACATGGGCTATTACTCATATACATTTCATAGAAAGTTCTCATTCCTTGAGACTTTGTCTCTCTATATCTTCTATCTAGAGTAGGAAGTACACCTTCAAAAGCTTGAGTAAATTTTCTTGTACCTGCACTTGAAGTATATTCAAAATCTATTTTTTCATCGCCTGTACCATATAAAATTTTCTCCATAAATTCTCTTGGTAATTTTTTTATAGGTTTATTTTTTATATCTACACCATAATGTTTTCCTATACTTTCAAAGTACATTTTTGCCATAGTATCGCCTTTTTTCATAGTGCTTGAACCAAAGGCTTTTATTCCATCATAAAGAGTTTTGTTCTTATCTGGAACAATTAAATCTTCATCCATTTTCATTAAATAACCAATACCTGTACATTCAGGACATGCACCTTGTGGATTATTAAATGAAAACATTCTTGGTGATAATTCTTCAAAACTAATATTGCAATCTGGGCAAGCATAATTGCTACTGTATAAAACTTCTTGCTTTCCTACTATATCTATGGTTACTAAGTTATTAGCATATTTTAATGCTGTCTCTATTGATTCTGCTAATCTATTTCTAATATCTTCTTTTATAACTAATCTATCAACAATAATATCTATATCATGTTTTTTTGTTCTTGCAAGTTCTATATCATCTGTTAAATCATATATAGTTCCATCAACTCTAACCCTAACAAAACCATTTTTTTGTAAATCTTGAAATAGCTTTGTATATTCACCTTTTTTTCCTCTAATAACAGGTGCTAAAACTTGAATT
Organism: Clostridia bacterium; assembly: GCA_017625465.1. Taxonomy (GTDB): domain Bacteria; phylum Bacillota; class Clostridia; order TANB77; family CAG-508; genus Scatovivens. Next base: position 34,722 of record JAGAKS010000014.1, read on the forward strand.
CTTGTTCCCTCTTCTAGTGAAAGTACACTATCTACAATTTGGTCTATTGTTTGCTTTTCTATTTTTTTACCACAATTTGGACAATAAGGAACACCAATTCTAGCATACAATAAACGAATATAATCGTATATTTCAGTAACAGTTCCAACTGTTGAACGTGGATTTTTAGAAGTAGTTTTTTGGTCTATTGAAATTGCTGGAGAAAGTCCTTCTATACTTTCTACATCTGGCTTTTCCATTAAACCTAAAAATTGTCTCGCATAAGAAGATAAACTTTCTACATATCTTCTTTGCCCTTCAGCATATAAGGTATCAAAAGCTAAAGATGATTTTCCAGAACCTGAAAGCCCAGTAATAACTACCAATTTATCTTTTGGTATTTCTATATTTATATTTTTTAAGTTATGCTCCTTCGCACCTTTTATTATAATCTTATCACTCATTATTATAACCCCTTCAAAAAACATAAGTTCTTAAAATTATATCACACTTTTAAAGGATAATCTATATTTTTTACGAAAAAGAAGCTAATTTTTATTAGCTTCTATCCTATCATTATTTCATCTAATTTTTCTTTTTTCTTATTGTCCTTTGCTCTTAATAATAATTCTCTCGCATATTGACTTCTTTTAGAATATAATTCTTTTCCGTAAACACTATATTCTAAAGGTAATTCATCATTTTCTGTAAGTTCATCTGCATCCTGACTTCTTCTAGTAATTCCTTTCATTGATGAATACAAATTTTCTATATCTTGTTCACTAACTCTATCTATTATTTTTTGAATTGAAGGAATTGCATATTCAGGATATTTTCTAACAATATGTTCTAACATCATTTTATAAGAAAGTCCAGAATGTATTGGAGAAATTCCCATTCTTGATAATGATTTTCTATCTGTTATATCTGGTGTATATTCATCATTTACATATTTTTTCATTTCAGCAACTGGCTTACTTAAACCAAGAACTCGTTCATTATCATATAAAGAATACATTTCTAATCTTCCTGTTTCAGCATCTACACACATTGCCCAATTTTGAGAATGTCTATCATCATTTCCAAATAAACAATCATAAGCTACCATGTCAAATGCATCTCTTAGATTTTCTTTTACATCACTCTCTATTTGCTCTTTTGAACGTTTTCCTAATTGTTTTTCAATATCTATTGTTTGTGTTATAATAGATAAAATTATAACATCTATATTATCTTCTTTATTTAATTGCATATAACTTTTAAAAGCTGGTGAACATAGCTCTTCTTCAACAATTCCTTTAAATTTTTGCGGATATTTATGCATAAAGTTTGTAACTATACCTTCACCTAAAATCATTGATTGAGATGGCTTTAATAAACGAGTACTGCCACAAGCAGTATATAAATGTTTTGATTTTGAATATTTATTTTTGTAATCATGTAAAGTAATCAAAGATACTGGACATGCTTTTACTCCTGCTTTTTCTGCTAAAAGATATCCAAAATATTCTCCAACATGGTTAAACATTTTACTTTTTTGTGGTTGTCCATTAACTTTTTGACTATGTTGTCTTTTTACCAATATATTATCATTTTGTCCTACAAACCAGTATTTAGGTTGAATATCTCCCATATATTCTGGACGATTTTTTACATATTTACTATCTATGTTATCAAAAACAAATTTTTCCATTTTAAATACCTCTATCTTCTTCTAAAATGAAATTATCTATCATTACATGTCCTTTCGTCTTTCTTAAGAATTCAAATTCATCAAATTCTTTCATATCAAATTCTTCAAGTAAGTCTTTTATATCGTCTTCATCCATTTTTTCAATTTTAGGAATTCTTATTTTGAAAAATGGAAATAAAGTATCACTTTCATATATTTTATTAAAATCTGAAAAAGGAAGGGTAGCTAATACAAACCCACATTCTTCTGCTTTTTTTACATAATCTTCGTTAAGTTTGAAGTAATATTTATTGTTTTCTTTATCTCTACATAAAGCACCTATAACATATTTGTTGTTTGTCTTATAATCTTGCCATTTTAGATATAAATTTTCCATAAATTTTCCTCGCTTTTTCTATTGTATTTATCTTTCTTTTTCTTCTGGTAACGTTGTTTGAGATTTATTTTGACTTTCACCAGTTTTAGAAATTGGTGACTTAGATGAACTTCTTCTTTTTACTAATTCCATTGGTTTATTACCTGGTAAAACTTGTGGAATAAAGTTTCCTTGTTCATCTATATACTCTTCTTTTACGTATTTAAAACCTCTATTTCTTGATCTAAAAATTCTTAAGGCATAATCTTTATGTACTTCGTCTAAACCATCACAATCATCCATAATTTCTACTAAATCTGATTCAGTTATTTTCATTATATTCTCATACGCTTTTTTAGTTTCTTCTGGGAATGTTGTAAATAAATATGTAAGCATTGATTGATAACCAATTTTAGTAACTTGAGATGTTATTCCCATTCTTGAAGTCAAATCTTTATCAATATGTTCTTGTAATCTAGCTCCACTAAATTTTTCTAAATCTTCAACAAATTCTGAAAAACCTAAAATATATTCATTATCGAAAGTAGGATATAATCTAAATCCATCTTTTGAAATAGCTATACCATAATTTTCGTCATTTCTATCTGTATTACCAAATTTACAATCAAAAACAGTCATATTAATAATATCTTGTCTTAATTGTTGAATTTGTTCTGGTGTAGCATTACAACGTTCTTTAGCATATGCTTCCATAGCTGGAATAACTAATTCTATATTATTATTGTTATTTTCATTATGAATACTGATTTCATGGTCTCCTTCAGAATGCTCTCCTAATGGGTTCATTATTTCAACATATTCTTTAGGATGCTCTGTCTTATACCATGCCAAAACATTTATTGCTTGAACTAAAGCTTCACCCTCATTTAAATCTATATAAGAGATACAGCCAGGAACTTCTGCTGTTTTACCAGATGCAGAACGTGGTAATACAAGATTTCTTTTTATCATTTCTACTTTACAAGATGGAAATCCGATTTTTTCTTGTAATATATGTGCAATAAACTCTCCATACATTGCAGCTGATGTTTTCGTAAATTTATAGTCTTTTTTTCTCATTCCTAAATTTGGTTTCCAATAACCTTTTTGACCATTATTCATTACTTCTTGATTCTGTCTACCTGCATCACTATATACTCTGTTTAATACCATTACTGAATCATTTAATTCTACTTTATATTTATAATCTCTTTCTTCTGACATTTTTTACCTTTCAAAAAAACATTTTAATCCTTATAATTATACCATTTTTATCGTTTTATGTCAACAAGGCGTTTTATATAATAAAACGCCTCTTTATAACATCTTTTCTAGTTCTTTTATCTTGTCACGAAGCTCTGCAGCTTTTTCAAATTCCATAGCTTGAGCATGTTTTAACATTTCATCAGTAAGTTTTGCAATAATCTCTTCTGCCGTTTGTTCTTTACTAATAGCATATTCATCTTCGATATCTTCTACTATTGTTGCTTTAATAACATCTCTAACAGATTTTCTAATAGTTTGCGGTGTAATACCATGCTCTTTGTTATATTTTTCTTGTATTGCACGTCTTCTGTTAGTTTCAGAAATAGCTTTTTCCATTGAATCTGTTAGCTCATCTGCATACATTATAACTCTACCTTCTGTATTTCTCGCAGCACGTCCTATGGTTTGTATTAAAGAACGTTCTGAACGAAGGAAACCTTCTTTATCTGCATCAAGTATCGCTACAAGAGATACTTCTGGAATATCTAAACCTTCACGAAGTAAATTTATTCCAACTAATACATCAAATTCGCCTATTCTTAAATCTCTAATTATTTCAAGTCTTTCTAATGCTTTAATGTCTGAGTGCATATAACGAACTCTTATACCTGCTTCTCGTAAATATGCAGTTAAATCTTCTGCCATTTTTTTAGTAAGTGTAGTTACTAGAACTCTATCACCCTTTTCAGTTTGAAGTCTTATTTGTTCCATTAAATCATCAATTTGATTTTCAGTAGGTTTTACTTCTATTTTTGGATCTAACAGTCCCGTTGGTCTTATAATTTGCTCTACAACATTTTCTTGTGAATGTTCTTTTTCATAATCTGCTGGTGTTGCACTAACAAAAATGCATTGATTAATTCTATCTTCAAATTCATTAAATTTCAAAGGTCTGTTATCAAATGCAGAAGGAAGTCTAAAGCCATAATTTACAAGAGATTCCTTTCTAGCTCTATCACCATTATACATAGCTCTTACTTGTGGAATTGTTGCATGTGATTCATCTACTAAAAGCAAAAAATCATCTGGAAAATAATCAAAAAGAGTATATGGTGCACTTCCTGGTTCTCTACCACTAATGTGTCTTGAATAATTTTCTATACCCTGACAAAACCCTGTTTCTTTAAGCATTTCTATATCAAAATTTGTACGTTCTTCTATTCTTTGCGCTTCTATTAATTTTTTGTTATCGTTAAAATATTTAACTTGTTCTTCTAATTCTTCTTCAATAGTAACTAAAGCATGTTCTAGCTTATCTTTACTCGTTACATAGTGAGAATTTGGATATACCATAACATGTTCACGTTTTCCAATAACTTTGCCTGTTAGAGGATTAATTTCAGAAATCTTTTCTATTTCATCTCCCCAGAATTCAACTCTAATAGCACTTTCTTCTTGATTAGAAGGATATATTTCTAAAATATCTCCTTTAGCTCTAAATGTTCCCCTTTTAAACTCCATCTCGTTACGAGAATATTGCATATTTATAAGCTTTTTCATTATTTCATTTCTACCATTTACCATTCCCGGTCTTAATGAAACAACCATATTTTCATAATCAATAGGATCTCCTAAACCATATATACATGAAACAGATGCAACAACAATAGTATCTCTGCTTTCAAAAAGAGATGCAGTCGCTGAGTGACGAAGTTTGTCAATTTCATCATTTATAGATGCATCTTTTTCTATATATGTGTCAGAAGAAGCAATGTATGCTTCTGGTTGATAATAATCATAATAACTAACAAAATACTCTACTCTGTTTTCAGGGAAAAACTCTTTGAACTCAGAATAAAGTTGACCGTGCTAATGTTTTATTATGTGCCAAAACAAGTGTAGGTTTTTGCACTTTTTCAATTATATTCGCCATTGTAAAAGTTTTTCCAGAACCTGTAACACCTAGTAAAGTTTGAAACTTCTTTCCTTCTTTAATTCCATTAGATAAATATTCAATTGCTTCTGGCTGATCACCAGTTGGTTTATATTCTGAATGTAATTTAAACATATTTTTCTCCCTTTTTGGAGCCACTAGGGAGAATTGCACTCCCGACCTACAGGTTACGAATCTGTTGCTCTGCTAACTGAGCTATAGTGGCATATTATAGGGAATACTAAAATGTAAGTATTCCCCATTATGTAAAAATTAAGTTATTGCTGTGCACTTGAAGAAGTTCCATTAAAATCATAAGTATATAAATTTAATGTATCACTTCCATCTGCTTTTACTAAATTTATATATAATGCATTATCTGAATGGTCTGTGTAATAAATCCAATCACCTACTATATTAATAAATGATGTAGAATTTTCCATTTCCATTACTATTTGATGGTCTGTTCCATCTGTTCTAACTCTATGGATGCAAGCTGTGTCATCTGTACTTTCTTCGCTTTCATCTTTAAAGTTTAAATAGTAAATATAGTCGCCAGATACATTCATATTATATGCTTTAGAATCATATACTTTTTCATCATTTGAACCATCAATATTTACTCTATGAACAGCATTATTTTCACTATTTACATAGTACACGACATCTCCAATTACATTTGGATTATATAGTGCTTTTCCATTTATTGGTCTTGGATTTGAACCATCTAAATTCATAACATAAGTTACAAAATCTCCTTGTGTTTCCGTATCTTCAGGATAATCATTGTATAAAATATATTTATCTGTAACTCCTATAAATCCAGTTTGGTTATCGTTTATTCTTGTTCTATCTCCACCAAATAAATCCATTGAATATATATTATAGTTTGCGCCAACATAATATATTCTATCTTTTACTACATATATAGATATTAAATTACTACTAAAATTTCCATCATTTAAAACAGTTACTTCTTTTCCGTCTGTTGACATTTTATATATTCTATTATGTGGATATGATGATACTGCTGAATTTTCAACAGTTTCACCTTCTTGGGCTGGTTCTAATGCTACAAAGTATATATAATCTCCATAAACATTAATTGAAGAAACTTCCCAATCTTTTTCTATTAATTTTTGTTTTTCTGTTCCGTCTGTTCTTACTTTATTAATTGCAATTTGCATACCATCATCAGATAAACTCATATAGTAAATCCAATTACCTTGTTTATTTGCAAAACCAATATTGTTATTATTATTTCCTATTGTTATACCAGCTTTATTTTGTCCAAAAATAAGTTGACTAAACATACCAGTTGTAAGTTCTAACGCAACAATTACAACTATTGCAATTGTTAAAATAATTCCAACAATAATACTAGTTTTACCTTTTTTCTTTGGAGCTTTTTCTTTTTTAATTTTTTGATCTTTTTTTATTTCAAATTTATTATCTTCTTCATTGCCTATATCTGATAATAAACTATTTTTACATTCATCACAAAGTTTGTTTTCTCCATCTGGGATTTCTTTTCCACATTTCGTACAGTTCATAACTTCTCCTTTATCATATGTTTTTATACAATTTTATGAAATACTTTTTTACCTTTTTGTATAATTGCATAACCTTCTTTAAAATCTTTTTCAGATAACACATATTTTATATCTGTAATTTTTTCATCATTTAAAGAAATTCCACCTTGATTTATTAAATCTTTAGCTTGTCCTTTAGATGATACAAGTTTTGCCTCTATCATAGCATCTAATATTGAAATATTTCTACTAGAAAGTTCTGTTGTTGGCATATTATCAGTATTTTTATTGCCACCAAATAAAGCTTCAGCAGCCTCAGCAGCTTTCTTTGCCTCTTCTTCTCCATGAATTAATTTTGTAATTTCATAAGCTGCAATTTTTTTAGCTTCATTAATTTCGGCATCTTTTAAACTTGATAATCTTTTTACCTCTTCTGTTGGTAAATAAGTAAGTAATGATAATACTTTTTCAACTTCTGTATCACCAATATTTCTCCAATATTGATAAAATTCATAAGGAGATGTTCTTTCTGGATTTAACCATAAAGCACCTTTTGCAGTTTTACCCATTTTCTTACCATCAGCAGTTGTAAGTAATTTAAATGTCAAACCATAAGCCTCGTTAGAATCAAGTTTACGAATTAACTCAACACCACCTATAATATTTGACCATTGATCATTACCACCTATTTGCAATTTACAATTGTATTTTTTATGCAAATATAAAAAGTCATAACTTTGTAGTAATAAATAACCCATCTCAAAGAATGTAAGACCTGTTTCTAATCTGTTTTTATAACATTCTTGAGCAAGCATTTTACTCATTGTGAATTGAGAGCCTATTTCTTTCATAAAATCTATATATTTTAAATCTAGTAACCAATCTGCATTATTAACAATAATTGCAGCATTGTCGCCTTCAAAAGAAACAAAACGTTCTGCTTGTTTTTTTATTTCTGCAACATTGCTATCTAATTGTTCTCTAGTAAGCATTTGTCTCATATCTGTTCTTCCTGATGGATCACCGATTGTGGCTGTTCCGCCACCCATTAAAATAATAGGTCTATGGCCTGCTTTTTGTAATCTTGATGCTACCATTAAAGCAACAAAGTGTCCAATATGCATACTATTTGCAGTTGGATCAATACCAATATAAAAGCTTACACTTTCTTTTTTGAATAACTCACGAATTTCTTCATCATGCGTTAATTGTTCAATATATCCTCTATCTTCAAGTTCTTTAATTATATCTGTCATTAAAAATCCCCCTATTTAAGTTCTGCTTTCTTTTCGTTAATTCCACCTATATTTGATGAAGTCTCTGGGAAATATATTCCGCTAAACTCTTCTGCTTGAAGATAACGGTTTAAGTTTTTAGCTGTAATTCCGGCTTTAATTGCTAAATCTTGTTTTGTTGTTCCAATCTCAAAACCTTCGCTTAAAACTCCTTTTAATTTTATAACTTCTGCATTATCTTTTATTGCACATTCTCTACATACATCACCTTCAGTTGTATGTAAACTTCCACAACGTAAACATTTTTTTATTTCCATATTAGACCTCCTAAAATCTTAATTTGCACTTATCATATCATATAATTAGCAAAAAAGAAACATTTTTTTACAAAAATTACAATAATTTAAGCATACTTTCAGTTACACCAAAAGCAAGTGCTAATAGTATAATTCCTATGATAAAAGTATAGTCTGTTAGCATATATTTAATATTTTCTGGAAAAGCCTTTCCTTCAATTGTTATAAGCTTTTCTTTTACTGATACTTTTCTAAATAATTCTTTTATAAAAACTAGTCCACCTAATAAAATTACTGACATTACTATAATATTAAAAGCCAAAACTGCAGTATATCCTTCACATGTAATTAAAATTGTACAAATAGCTGCATAAGCATTATTAAGTGCATGTAGCAACATATTGTATTTCATATTACCCGTTTTAACATACAAAGTACCCAAAACAAGTCCCATTAAAAATGCAAATACTCCTTGAGTAACGTTCAAATGACAAAAAGCAAAAACTAATGACGAAAATAAAATTGCAAATTTATCACCAAAATCTTTAGTTAAATTTATTAAACCTTTTCTAAAAAGTAATTCTTCAAATATTCCTGGAATTATTGCTATACTTAAAACAAATAATATTTGAGTAAATAAATTATCCAAACCTTCAATATCTAAAATAGTTTCTACTGCTTTGTTCTCTAAACCAGTACACGTTTGTAATATCATTAGTATAATTTGAATCATTGCTGTAAAAAATATTGCAATTAACAAAAATTTTCTGTTATATTTCTTATTATCATTTTTGAAATTAGCTTTTTTGCAATATAAATTCAAAAACGCATAAGGTAATACTAAACTTATTACAGAAGTTAAAGCCATTACAATTAGTGATATTTGTGATTCTGTTAGTATTCCTAATAGTAATGCTGGAAATAGTTTATCTAATATTACTTGACAGACCACTTGTAATACAAAATAAATAATTATACTCATTCCAACAGCTAGTGCTATAGTTCTAAATTTATATTTTTCAAATTTTAGTTCTTGTTCTTCTTTTAAAGTAAGTTCTTTTTTTACTTTTTTATTTTTAGATTTTTTATTGTTATAATCTAAAACTCCATTCTTGAACACTTTACTACAAATATTAAAAGCAACAGGAATAGAGATTACAAGCAATAAAAACGAAACTATAATTTGCCAAGTTTTTGCTTGTCCAATTATCATAATTGCTGGTATAAAATAATTTGATACAAGTGGTATACATGATATTATATATATTGCCACATTCATATTTGTATATGGATTTATAAGTGAAAAAGTACACATATATACAGCAACAGTAATAACCATTAAAAACGTCATTGAGTTTCCGGCTTCAGACATATTTGTAGTTTTTGAAGAAAGTGCTGCTTGTATTATAGATAATAAAATTAATGTAAGCAAAGAATATACAAACACAACACAAATATAAGCAATTATATCTTTGTCTATTGCTGAAGAAATAACTTCTGCATCTGATACGAGTTCTACGCCAGATGAAATCATTATTAAAGAATTTAATAAATTTCCTATCATATAATATACTAATACAAATACCGATTGTATTAATACAACTGCTATAACGCTAATAATTTTTGCTAATAAATATTCTTTTGCAGTTACTGTTGTAAGAACATACTCAATTGATTTTGAAACTTTTTCGTTTGCAATTTCATTTGCAATTTTAGAAAAAATAAAAATTGAAATCATATAAACTATAAATGTACTTGCAAATTGTATTGCTTGCTTAGTATCAGAATTTTCTGCATCTACCCCTAGCATAACTCTTTCAACACTTACTTCAGAATTTAAAAGCTCTAATTTGTCTCTTTCTATATTATTATTTTTAGAAAATTGGTCTATTCTTATTTCTTCTAAGATAGAAATCAATTTTTCATATACTCCGCCATCAATACCTTCTTTAGAAGTAATTTTAGCTTTTATAATTTGACTATCATCTTTAAAAATTTCCAAAACAACTAAATTATCTTTTATATTACCTTGGGTATATTCATTTTTATCAATTTTAGATACTGTAACTTTTTCATATTCTTCAAAAGTCTTTTCAACTATATCTCCTATAAGATTATCAGTATCTACATATTCAATTGTAATCTCATCATTAAATAATTTTATATTGTTATCTTCTAAAAATTTTCTAATATTGTTTGCGTTCGCCATTATTACAAGTAATATCAAAAGTAAAATATTAAATACTACAAACCACTTATTCTGTATATTTTGTTTTATTGAACATCTTACAATTCCTTTAATTTTTTGCTTATTCATCCAAACTTCCTACCTTATCTATGAATATTTCATTTAAACTATTATGTTTTTTGCCATCTATTTCATAATTTTCTAGAATATCTTTTAAATTTCCTTGAAGAATACTTTTTCCTTTATCTATTAATAGCACATCCTCACAAAGCATTTCGATATGTTCCATTCTATGAGAAGAAAAAATTATTGTTTTGCCTTCTTCTTTCAATTTCAAAATGGCTTTTTTAAGTTCTTCTACACTAATTGGATCTAACCCTGAAAAAGGTTCATCTAATATTATCAAATCAGGATTATGTAGTACTGAAATTATGAATTGAATTTTTTGTCTATTTCCTTTAGATAAATCTTTGATTTTTTTATTCATATATTCTAAAATATTAAATTCTTCTAACCATTTTATAAGATTGATTTTTATTTCTTCATCACTTAATAATTTAAGAGAACCATAATATTCACAAAGTTCTACTACTGTATAAGTTGGTATTAAACTACCTTCTTCTGGTAAATAACCAATTCTATCTAAAGCATTACTATCTATCTTTTTTCCATTATACAAACAAGTTCCTTCTGTCGGTTCTATAATATTTAAAATCATTCTAAAAGTAGTGGACTTTCCAGCTCCATTTCTTCCAACAATGCCAAAAATTTTGCCTTGTTCTACTTTAAAAGAAATATTATCTACAGCAATATTTTCTTCAAATTTTTTGGTTATATTTTTTAATTCTAACATTTTAAATCCTTTCTAAAAAGAAAGGGAGTTGTTTAACTCCCATCATAATTATTTTTCTTCTTTTTTCTCATAAGTGTTTATATACACCATTAATTCTATAAGAGCAACTGCTGTTAATCCCATAATGTATATTGGAGACATAGGTACTCTAAATATAGCAAAAATACTTAATAAAGCTAAAATTGTAACTAGTATTATTCCAATAATTTTTGCTAATAGTTTGAATAAATTTTCTTCTCTAAATCTTGCTGCTATATATGCTAATATAATTACAGCTGAAATTGCAATTGGTTGTACGTAAGGTTTAATCCAATCTCTCATTCTAACATTAGCAACAGTTTCTATTGTAACTTCATCAACTGTTTTAGTAGTTCCAAATTTTTCATTTAATTTTTTTACTAAATTTTCTTTTTCTTCATTTGTTATAGAAGAAGCATTTATACTAACCGCATCATCAAAAACTTCAACTGTTTTTAATACTATTTTTTTATCTTTAAAAACTTCATTACAAATATCTCTTACATCTTTCATTTCAAAGTCTTTACCTATAACAAATTCTATAACTTCGTGTTGTTCTAATAAAAAATTAACATTAAATCCTCTAAATAAAACAACAACTATACCTGCTATAATAAGTAAACACAAACCTAAAATTACGACTTTTTTGTTTAATAATTTATCCATTTTACTACATTCCTTTCTTAGTCTACATATATTGTTCTTGTAATTATAAAGCTATATAATATTTGCACAAATAAGCCCCAGAACATAACCATTCCTACACTGCTTATTGCAACATTAGTCATAAAAGTAAATATTACAGCTATCACCCACAAAGGAATAATAGTTACATTTAATTTTTTCATATTTTCCATAAAAGCATGTTTTATAGAATCTGTTTTTAGTTTACTTAAAAATGTAAAGACAAATATATAATTTACTGCTATAACTCCAAGTAAGGCAAGTAAGCTATTTGGTGTTACAACTACATTTGTATATCTAATTGCAAGTAAAGTAACTGCTATATAACCAATGCTTGTAAGCGCACCTAAAAATCCTTGGAATTTATATTTGAATATCATAACTAAAGATACTATTGCAATTGCACCTGCAAAAGCAACTTTTGCTAAAACTATCATATCATCAGTTATTTGTGATTGAACAAAATTATCTGATGCTAAAGTATATACATTTGGAGTTTTTCCATTATCAATTATATTAGCAAAATATGAAGCAGATTCATAGCTTTCTAAAAATGTATTATAATCTGTTGTTTCTTGTCCCATAGTTATTTGCAAAATACCTTGTTTTAGTTCTTCTCCAAAATATGTTTCCAGTAAAACTTCTCCATCTATTTTTAATTGTACTGTTTTAGTTTCTTCTTCATCACTCTCATTTGTTGTTTTTACATAAGTTTTGCTAATCTCTCTTAAAGTTTCTACTTTATCTTTGTTGAATTCTATTTGAAGCATTGCTTGATAAGCTTCATTAGCATAATATATTGCGTCTGCCTTTTTTATATCATCATTATCTAATAAAATTACACCTGTTTGTCCATCTACTAATTCAAATTTTCCTTGTGAAAGAGCTAATTGATAAGCTTGTTTTGTATTATCATCTTCTGGAACTTCTAAAACTAAATTTCCAGTAACATTATCTAATCTAATATTATATTCTGGTATTTGAGCTTTTTCTAATCTTGTTTGAATTATTTTTTTAGTTTTTTCATAGCATTCTTGATTTAAAACAGAATCATCATTTGCTTTAATTGTTCTAGTTTCTGTTTTGTATTGTACTTTATCAGCTTCTTCCTCTGCTACTACATCTCCTGCAGAATCAACAGTTGCATCTAAAGATATACTAGTAGTATCAGTAGAAGAAGTATCTTCAACAACTGTTCCCATATAATTTCCATTATCATCAACATATACTTGTTTTTCTTCTGAAGCTGTATCAAGAATAAATTTGAATTCTCTTGTTCCTGCAAGTTCCATTCCATAAGTAAAATCTGGTATAATGTTTAATTTTGCATTTAAATTATCTCTAAATACTCCTACAAATGAAATTAATGAAATTGTAATTATAATGAATACTATAGCTATTGTTTTAAATATTTTTATTTTCTTTTCCAACGCTTTTTCCTCCTATAATAAGTTTGTATCGTTAATAACTAACTCAAACCATAATCCTAAATATTTTGCTGCTTTCTTGCTCATATTAGTTCTATCCATAAAAATTTGGAAATAATCTATAACTGGACAAATTCTTGTATCAATTTTTAAAATTAGAGAAACTTTTCTTTCCTCTGTATTAACCACTAAATCAGAATGTGTAACAGCATAATTTACTTCATCATGTTTATCAAATAATGTTCTATCTGTTTTTGATACTCTACTTCTATGAACATCTGATTTATCTGCTAAAATTAATGCTGCTGAAATATCACTAACTGGAGTTCCAGTCACTTCATCATGATTTCCTATTGCCATCATAATTTCAGTTGCATCTTTTGCTCCCATTCCCATTTCTTTTAAAATATTATAAGCAAGTATTGCTCCTGTATGAGCATGATCAACCCTGTTAACTGAATTGCCTATGTCATGTAAATAACCTGCAATTTTTACCAGCTCTATTCTATGCTCGTCATAACCTAATGTTTTTAAAATGTTTGCAGCTCTGTGTGCAACTAGCCCAATATGTCTTTCAGAATGTTCTGTATAACCTAAGACATCAAGCTGTCTTTGCGCATTTCTCACAAACTCCGCTACATCAGGATTTTTCATAACATCTTCAACTGTTATCATAAAACCTCCTAACTGATTACCTTTATAAGTCTTTTAAATTGTATATTAAAATCGCAAAAATATCAACTGTTTTTTTGCGATTTTTAAGATTTTTATTCTTATAAATTTACCCCTAAAATTCCACCTACAGCTCCGCCTATTATTCCACCAATTAACATATATAATACGCACAAAGAAAAACTAAAATCAGCATTTAGGGTACTAGATAATAAATATAGCAAAATCATATATGCTAAACCCAACATAGCACCGAAAGATAATACCTTTTTCTTTTATTTTTTTACTAGCTAAAAATGAACCTATTAAAATACTAAAACTAGAAATAAAAATTATTCCTACACCCATTATACTTTCAGACAAACTCGTTACACTTAATATTATTGATAATACAAAAAGTAAAATTAAAGTTAACACTATAGATATAGCCAAATTTTTTGCTAATATTTTATAATTTTCAATGTTTCCCATATATGTACCTCCTTAGTACAGTATATAAAAAAATAGTGGAAATATAACTTCCACTATTTTAAAATTTATTCTACTATTACTTCTTCGCTTTCTGTTTCTTGAACAATTTCATTTTCTTCAGTTGGTTCTTCAACTTCATCCGTTGTTTCCTCAGAAGGCTGTTCTGTTGAAGATGCTTGAACATTTTTCAAAACATCTTTCATATTTAATTGTTCATCACCAAATTGCGCATAGTAATTTGTTTCTCCAGCTTTGGTAACTGAATATATCTTTGAATATACAGCTGGTATTACTATTTCTTCTTTTTCAATGTCATAAATAGCATATAAACCATTGAAATTTATAACCAATCCTTCAACGCCTACTTCTTTTGGTACTATAAGTACACTATCTTCTCCTGAAACATCTGATATGCAACCAAAACCTTCATATACTGGTTTTAATAATTCTTTGCCTGTAATGTCATATAGTCCATAAGAATCATCAAGCTCTACTACAATACATTTATCAAAAAGAAGATTTCTATCTCCAACATTTTCTTCTTCAAAATCTTTTATATTTTTAAGCCCAATTGCATCATAATCTACATGAAGTACAATTTCACCTTTTCTATTTACTACACCATATTTACGATCTTTTTCTACCAAATACAATTGCTCAATTTCATCTAAAATAGCAATATCATCATAATCTCTTGGTTGAATAATTGTAGCACCAGTTTTATCTAATAATCCAACTGTATTTTCAGCACGCATAAAGAATTCTTGTGAGTTTTGTAAAAATTCTAGATTTTCATATTTAACACTTAAAATTTCTTTACCTTGTCCTCCTGCTTCAATAACACCGTAAATTCCATTGTTTCCAACCACGATTAGTCCATAAGGAATTGCTCTTATATTTTCGTAAACGCCACTAATTGTTGTATATTCTAAAGCTGCAGCTTTTTGTTTTGCACTTTGGAATAATGTAGGTAAAGTATATAATCTTATTCTATTTGGAGTACTTGTATCTACTAATATATTATACACATCTGTCAAATAGTCAAATGGTAAATATAATTCATCATCTATTAATTTTACAGTTTTTGATAAAACAAAAGTATTTGACTCTCCATTTTTAGACTCTACTTGCATTTGCATTCCATAAGGGCCTTCTTCTGTAAGTTCTGGAGCCCCTTCAACTACTTCAATATATTTTGTAAGAGTTTCACTTTCTGCTGTAATTGCAACAACTTCTAAATTATTTTTGATATAACAACTATCAATATTTTCATTATATTTTTTGTATTCACCTTTTGTGTAAGTATATCCAAGCATTTCAGAAAAAGCTTTTATATTTACATAAGAGGTATCGCCATCTTGTTTTAACATATTAGCTGTAATTTTAACTTGATTTCCATCCACATACATTTTAAGTTTTAATGAATCTTGATATTGAATATAAATAATTAATATAATCAATAAAGCTACTAAAATAGCACATAATACTATCGACACTAAAACTATTTTTTTCTTTTGTTCTGTTTTTCTCTGCTCTTCAACGAATTTATCACTTTCTTCTAAATTCATGTTTTTTCCCCCTATTCTTTTGTATAACCATAATTTTTATAAAATTCATCTCTAAAGTTTAATAAATTGTCATTCTCAATTTCTATTCTAACTCTTTCCATTAATTTAGTCAAGAATCTTAAATTATGAATTGATAAAAGTCTTACACCTAAAATTTCTTTTGTATTTATTAAGTGTCTAATATATGCTTTCGTATAATTTTTACATGTATAGCAATCACACTCTTCATCAAGTGGTGAAAAATCTCTTTCATAAGTTGCATTTCTTACAACAATTTTTCCGTGAGAAGTCATAGCAGTTCCATGTCTTGCAATTCTGGTTGGAAGTACACAATCACACATATCAATTCCAGCTAGAGCTGCTTCTATTAGATAATCTGGTGTTCCAACTCCCATTAAATATCTTGGTTTATTATCTGGCATAAGTGGTGTTGTGAATTTAAGCATCTTTAAAAATTCTTCTTTTGGTTCTCCAACACTTATTCCACCAATTGCGTATCCTGGGAAATCCATAGCAATCAAATCTTTAGCACTTTGCTCTCTTAAATCTTCAAAAAAACCACCTTGTATAATTCCAAACAATCCTTGTTTATCAACTGTTTTATGAGCTTCTTTACAACGAGCTGCCCATCTAGTAGTTCTTTCCATAGATTTTTTAGTATATTCATAAGTTGAAGGATATGGACAACACTCATCAAAAGCCATAATGATATCAGCACCTAAGGCTTCTTCTATTTCCATTGCAATCTCTGGACTTATAAATTTCTTACTACCATCTAAATGTGAACGAAATTCTACACCCTCTTCTTTTATTTTTCTAAGAGCTCCTAAACTAAAAACTTGAAATCCTCCACTATCTGTTAATATTGGTCTATCCCAATTCATAAATTTATGAAGTCCACCCGCTTCTTTTACAAGATTGTGTCCTGGTCTTAAAAACAAATGATAAGTATTAGCAAGTATTATTTGTGCTTTTACCTCTTCTTTTAATTCTTCTGGTGTCATTGCTTTAACTGTAGCTTGTGTTCCAACTGGCATAAATATAGGAGTTTGTATATCTCCATGAGGAGTATGTATTACTCCTCTTCTTGCCCCTGAATTTTTATCTATATGTAATAATTCATATGTAATCGCGTTCATTTTTCTTCCTCTCTATTTTATTTAATAATCATAGCATCTCCAAAACTAAAGAACTTATATTTTTCTTTCACAGCTTCTCCATAAGCTCTCATAATAAAATCTCTTCCAGCTAAGCTTGAAACTAGCATAATTAAAGTTGATTCTGGTAAATGAAAATTTGTAATTAAGTTATCAATACATTTAAATTTATATCCTGGATAAATAAAAATATTTGTATCTGCTTCCATTTCTTTTACCATGCCATTTTCATTGGCAGCACTTTCAAGCACTCTACAAGAAGTTGTACCAACTGCAATAATTTTATTTCCATTTTTCTTTGCTTTGTTTATTTTTTCAGCTTCTTCAGCCTTTATATAAAAATGTTCAGAATGCATTTCATGTTCTTCAACATTTTCGACTTTTACTGGTCTAAATGTTCCGATTCCAACATGAAGTGTAACTTTTGCAATTTCTACTCCTTTTTCTCTTACTTTTTGAAGTAATTCATCTGTAAAATGTAATCCTGCAGTAGGCGCCGCAGCTGAACCTTCATATTTTGCATAAACGGTTTGATATTTATCTTTATCTTTTAAAGTTTCTGTAATATATGGTGGCAATGGCATTAAGCCTATTTGGTCTAAAATTTCATTGAAAATACCTTGATATTCAAATTTTACTCTTCTATTTCCACCCGGCATAACTTCTAAAATTTCAGCTTTTAAAAGTCCATCTCCAAATTCTACTCTGCTTCCTACTTTTAATTTGTTACCTGGTCGAACCATTGCCTCCCATTCATCACCTTGTAATCTCTTTAAAAGTAAAAACTCTACATTAGCTCCAGTATCTTTTTTTCCATAAAGTCTTGCTGGTATAACTTTGGTGTCATTTATAACCAAGCAATCTCCTGGATTTAGATAATCTAAAACATCTCTAAAAATTTTATGTTCTATGGTTTGCTCTTTTTTGTCTAATACCATAAGTCTTGCTTCATCTCTTTTATCATACGGAGTTTGAGCTATTAATTCTTTTGGAAGTTCGTAATTAAAATCTTCTACTTTCATTTTGCTAATTATTTTCCCTTTCTATGCTTTCTAATATTTCTTTTGCTTTATTTTCTATATCTTCATCATCATTTGAAATAACAAAATTTGCATAAGCTTCATAAAATTCATCTGACTTTTGTGAAGCTAAACGTTTTTGAGCTTCTTTTATAGTTATTCCATCTCTTTTACAAATTCTATCAATTTTATTATTTTCTTTAGATTTCACAACTATTATTATATCAAACATGTCAAGCATTCCAGCTTCAATAAGTGTTGGCGCATCAACAACAATATAATTTGAATCTTGTTTTTTTAGTAGCTCTATTCTATTTTTTATTTCTTCGACAACATATTTAAAAGTAAGCTTGTCTAATTTTTCTTTTTCTACTAAATTCGAGAAAATTATGTTAGCTAACTTTTTTCTGTTTATATAGCCATTGTCTAATAAAATATCTTTTCCAAAAGTTTCAACAATTTTTTCGTAATATGTTGTTTTATTATCTTGTAATTCTTTTGCAATTTCATCTGCATCAATTATTTCTGCTCTACGTATTTTTTTTATTATTTTACATACACTAGATTTACCTGAACCAGAACTACCTGTAATTCCTATAATTTTCATATTTAATATCATTCCTTCCTTGCCTTCGCTTCGCTCGTCTGCGTAAGGCACAAATCTTGATTAAAAATTGTTTTTTATTATTTTTTTTGTTATAATTTATTTAGATGTATAGATAGACTGAAGAGCACGTCGGGGTGAGTGGCGAATAATTACCACTTTGTAATTATATCCCGCATATTTATATGTGACGTGTACCTTTTAAGCACAAATGAGTGCAACATATCCTACTTAAGTAGGTGGAGTGCGTAAACTTATCTTTGTATTTAACAAAGTCCGTTAATCTAGCTGGGTACACATAGTAAATGTCTATACATCTTTTTTATATTTTTAACACTGGAGGTAACCATATGTTAAAAATTTATTACAATATTTGTTGTGGTATTGATGTTCATAAAAAACTTTTAGTTGCTACTATTGCTACTACTAATGAACAAAAAGTTACCACTTATCAAACCAAACAATTTTCTACTTTTACTAAAGATATTAAACGCCTAAA
>JAGAKS010000015.1 GCA_017625465.1 Clostridia bacterium
ATAACTATAATTAAATTTTAACACAAAGAAAGTGAAAAAGATACAATTTTTTAAAAATTATATCATTTTCGCTTGTTTGCCATGCAAAAAAATAATATAGTAAATATATAAAAAAATACTTGACAAAAATTAGATAGTCAATTTTTTGATTAGATAAAAACACTTTATATGTATTATATAAGGTGTTTTTTTTATGTTTTAAATGAAAAAATCGTTTTTTTCGAAAAAAAGTGCAAAAAAATTGTACTTTTTTTAAAAAAAGTATTGACAAGTGTAAAAAAAGAGTGTACAATTAAATTGCACATTATAAAAAGGGGTGATATTATGCCTAATTTAATATTTGGAGAAAGAATAAGAGAATTAAGAGAAACTAGAGATTTAAGTATGCAAGAATTAGCTAATTATCTTGAAGTATCTAAAAGTAGTGTTAATATGTGGGAAAATGCAGGTGTAGTTCCAAGAGAACCTATACTTAAAAAAATATCACAAGCTTTTGATGTGACTATTGACTACCTACTTGGAAATACAACAAGAGAACAAGAACAAGAAAGAATTGATAACTTAAATGATATTAATGCCCTATTCCAACAACTTTTAGGAAATTTATCAGAAGAAGATTTAGATAAATTTATTCAAATTATTGAATTAATGTTTGCTTTAGATCCAAGTAAAAAAATAGATAACTTTGCAGAACGATTAAAAGGATTTTATCAAAATGTGAAAGAAGCTCAAAAACATGGTGGAATTATTGGTAAAGTTCTTGATGAAGATGAAAATATCGCAATGTGGAAATTTATGAAAGATTATGAAAAGATACAAAAAGAAATAGAGAATGAAGAAAACAATGACTAAATAAATAGATTTTAGGCAGTTTATTAAAGCTGCTTAATAAAATACCTTGATGTGCAATTAAATTGTACTTATAATTGATTTTCGTTACTTTGAGCAACGTTTATTTGTGTTGCTTAAAATTATACTTCAATCGTGCAATTAGATTGTACATATAAAAAAATAATTCTTTTAAATAGATTACGAATGATAAATAGTCTTCCCTATTAAGAAAGGCTACGAAGAATTTACAAAAGAAAAACCAAAGTGCTTGGCAAAATATACAGCATAGTTTAAACAAACTATAACACACTAGAATTTCTTTGAAATTCTGTGTGATTAAGGAATGTTTTCCTTAATAATCCTTCGTTACGACTTAAAAATTTTAAAATTCTTTAAACTTTTTAAGCCGTTCACAAAACTATTTTCAATTTTCCATTCATTTATATGAACGAATAATTTTAAATATTTTTGTGGGAATAAGATTAAATATAGATTCTCTTTATTTAATCTTATTAGAATAAAAACTTCGTTTTTATTCTTTATTAAGCTGTATCGTTGTGAGCACTTTGTTTTTGCTAAATTTTATAGAAAGGAGGTTAATTCTACGAAAGAAAAAAATGCAAAAAAAATGAGCCTTTGTTTATTAGAACTGGTACTTCTAATAAATGTAGCTCTAGCTGATTTACAGCCATCTCATAACTATTCTACTAATATTATACTATGAGATTGCCTAAAAATCAAGAAAAATATTTTTGATAAGGAGGTACTCTTATGAGTTATGCCATAATTCGTAATGAGAAGAAAAAGATGTCTGACTTAGGTGGAATGTATAAACACAATCATAGACTATATAAAAATTCCTCTAATAAAGATATAGATTTTTCAAAAACAAAAGATAACTATTTTATAAAGAAAAGTCCTATTTCTTTTACTCAAAAAGTACATAAGTTAATTGAAAAATATAATTTGCTTGGAACTACTAAAATGATTAAAAAGAATCGTGTTGTAGCCTGTGAAATGATAGTAACTTCTGACAACGATTTTTTTAATAGTATTAGTATTGAAGATGAACAAAGATATTTTCAAGAAGCTTTTAATTTTATTGCAGAATATAAAGGATTAGGCGAAGAATTTATATTGGAAGCTGTTGTTCATAAAGATGAAAAAGAACCACACATGCACATTGTTTTTCTCCCTGTTATGCACAAATTTGATGTAGAAAGTGGAAAAGAAATTATAAAACTTGATTCAAGTGGTTATTGGAAAGGCAAAGACAGTTACAAGTTTTTACAAGATAATTTTTATAAACGAGTTAAAAATGCAGGTTTTAATTTAGAACGTGGCAAAGAAAATAGTAATTCTAAACATTATGATTTAGATGAATTTAAAAGGATTACTAATTATAAAATTCGTGAACTTCCAACTAACTTTAAAGAACAAGAAAGTCCAATAAAGTCTAATAATAAAAAAGTAATTAATGAAGATTATTTAAGAGTAATTAATAAATGTAACACTATGTCTGGAACTTTTACTTCTTTAAGTAATGACATTAATGAATTTGTAAAAGAACAAAAGAAAATACACTCTAATCAACAACATACGATTGATAGATTGCAAATTGAACTTAATAATAAATCTGTTGAAAATGAAGAATTAAAAGAAGAAATTTTTACATTAAAGAATTTCATAAATAAAACATTAGAGTATATCGAAGAAACTTATGAAATTTCAAAATCGAAGTTTATTTCTATAATTGATTCATTTAAAACTAAAAAAGAAAGAATTAACGAACAATTAAAAACTATTCAAAAAGATATAACTGAAAATCTAAAAAATATAAATTTTAAAATGAAAGGTAAAGATAAATATGGAAAATAAAAATTTAAATATTGATTCAAATACAAAAGAAATAATTAAAAATAATTCACCAATAATACCAACAACACACCCTACATCAATAAGAAGTGAACAAAAGATTATAAAAGAAAATGATACAACATTAAAAGTTATTAATTATTATATGACAATGACAGATAAACAATATTTACATTTTGCTAAAGAGATTGGTAAAAAGTTTTTTGAAATTGGAACATATCAATCGGAACACAAAAGTTTATATGAAATGGTAATTAATAAATGTGTAGAACTTTCTATTGTAAAGTACGGAGATCCATTAAGAAATTTAACTGTTGCAGAAGTAGCTAAAGATTTAAAAATGGGAGAAAATTTGGCAAATCAATTATTCAAAAGACCTGATTTTCCATCTGTAAATATTGGCAAAACAAAAACAGTTTGTGCTCTTGCATATATTGTATGGAAAATGCAACATAGAGAAAGTGAGGTAAATGTTAATGAATAATAAAAATAATAGTCAAGGTTATATAACTTATAGAAAAGAAAGAAAAACTTGGTGTGTTAGATATAATGAATATGATGTAACAACTGACACAAATATAGTAAAAAGCAAAACTTTTAAAACAAGAGATGAAGCAGAAAAATATTTAAGAACAATTATGTATCAAAAAGAAAACCCACTTTATATTGCTAATAATGGTATTCCTCTTTGTGAGATGATGAGAAGTAATCAAAAACTAAAATTAGATACTAATCAAATAACAGAAGTTACATATTTAAGAAATTTACAAACCATAGAACAAATCGAAAGATTTCCTATTGGGACAAAAAGAATTGATGAAATAACATCTGATGAAGTTCAAGAGTTTATGAACTATCACAAATATTTGAGTAATTCATCAATTAATAAATTATATCAACAACTTGGTACTACTTTTAAATCTGCTATTGATAGAGGGTATTTAATGAGAAATCCAATGATAGGAGTTTTAAAGCCCAAAAGTAATAAGTTAGATAAAGAAGTTCGCGCTTTAACATTCGAAGAACAACAACTATTTACTGATTACTTATTAACAAAAGATATATCGAATTGCAAATATAAGAATGTATATTTAATTCAAATGTTTATGGGACTTCGTATAAGTGAAGTATTAGCATTAACAATGTCTGATATTGATTTACAAAATAAAAGATTGAGAGTTCGAAGAACTTTAACCAAAGATGAAAAAGGTAATACAATTATGGGACAAACTACAAAGACTTATGCTGGAAAAAGAGTGTTACCTATACCAGATTTTTTAATGGATTCTATTATGGAACAAATGAGAGTTGCTGACTTACAAATAAATAATGAAGAAAAACTGTTATTTAAGCCAGAGCATAGACAATACACTGATAGAGAAAATGCAAATACAGAACTTAAAAGACTTTTAAAAAGACATTTTGGTATTGAAGATATTACAACTCATAGTTTAAGACATACTTATGGTACTCGTTGTATAGAATCTGGAATGGCTCCTGTTGTTGTTCAAAAACTTATGGGACATACTGATGTTTCAGTCACTTTAAATACTTATACTTCTGTTTTTGATACATTCAAAAGTAAAGAACTTGAAAAAGTTAATAGATACTATTTAGAAGAAAATATGCTAAATGCAGTTAAGCTACTTAAAGAAAATGAAGACTTACATACCCAAGATGAAATAATTAAATAATCTTTGTAACGGGCATCCTTAAAGGGATGTCCGTTTTTTACATACCCAAATTTAATGCTTGGGTATGTAAATCACATACCCAAATTTGATTTTTTTATTTTTTGGGTATGTTAATGGGTATATAAACTGATAAATTTTGAGAAAGTTTGAGAAAGGTTAAAAATAAAAAATGGCTGTAACCTAACTCTTACAACCACTTACAAAATTACTTATAATTTTTTGAAAATAAAAAATCCAGTCAAAATGACTGGATAATGGTAGCGACGGTGAGATTCGAACTTACGACCTGCCGGGTATGAACCGGATGCTCTAGCCAACTGAGCTACGTCGCCATAAACACAATAAATATTATACTTGCTAAAAAGCATTTTGTCAATATTTTATTGGAAAAATCTTGAAATTTTATGTTGTTTTTCATTATATATATAACTTACAACTTGTACAATTATTAATTTTTTGATAATATAATTATCATATACAAAATAAAATTAGAAGGTAAAAACATGGAAAGAATAGATAAAATAATATCATCACAAGGAAAATATACTAGAAGTGAAATAAAGAAGTTAGCAGCTAAAGGTCAAATTTTAGTAGATGGAAAGATAATCCAAAAGACTGATATTAAAGTTGATAAAAATCAGGTTAAAATTACTATAAATGCTGAAGAATTAAATATTAAAGAGCATTTATATTTGATATTAAATAAACCCAAAGGGTATGTTTCAGCAACAGAAGATAGAAAAGACAAAACAGTATTAGATTTGGTTCCAGAAGAGCTATATCGAGATAGTTTATTTCCAGCAGGAAGATTAGATAAAGACACAACTGGCTTAATGATAATAACTGATGATGGTGAACTTGCACATAATATTTTGGCTCCTAAAAAACATATCAAAAAAATTTATGAGGTTACTTTAGATATTCCGGTAACAGAAAAAATGATTGAGAAGTTTGCAGAAGGTATTAAATTAAACGATGGAGAATGTAAATCTGCAATTCTTGAAATAACAGGTGAAAATACTTGTAAAGTTACAATTACAGAAGGAAGATATCATCAAATAAAGAGAATGTTTGGATGTTGCAAAGCAAAAGTTATAGAGCTTAATAGAATATGTATGGGAAATTTATTTTTACCAACAGATTTAACACTGGGAGAGTGCAGAGAATTAACAACGAAAGAACTAGAATTACTTCAAAAAAGATAATTGAAAAAACAGTATTAGCACACAATATTAAGAAACATGTGCCTTGACAAAAATGTATATAAAAGCTATAATACGAATAGTCTAAAAAAAAAATAAATGAGGTAGAGAGAATGAACATAATTGTAAAATATATACTTGTTTTTATTGTAAGTATGGTTCCAATTGTAGAACTTAGAGGTGCTATACCAATTGCAGTAGGAATGGGATTAGATAAATTAATTTCTTTTGTAATTTGCATTATAGGAAATATGCTTCCAGTTCCAGTTATATATCTTTTTGCTAGAAAAGTTTTAGAATGGGGAAAAGATAAGAAATTTATAGGAAAATTCTTTACTTGGTGTTTAGAAAAAGGTGAACACGCAGGAGAAAAATTACAAAGTAAAGCTGGAAAAGGTTTGTTTTGGGCATTATTCGCATTTGTTGCAATACCACTTCCAGGAACTGGTGCTTGGACAGGAACTTTAGGAGCAAGCTTTTTAAAACTTGATTTTAAAAGTACAATATTAGCTGTTATGTCAGGAGTACTAACTGCTGGACTTATAATGATGGCAATATCATTTGGATTATTTGAAATTATTTTATAATTAAATAAAAAAGGAACTTCATTAACGAAGTTCCTTTTTTATATATTATTTTGATGTTACTTTAGTTTTTTCTTTTTTTGCTTTAGGTTTTGTTTCTTCAATTTTTTCTTCTGGTAAAAATAAGTTAACCAAAATACCAATAATAGCTGCTAAGCTCATTCCAGAAATACTTACAGATAAATCACCACAAATGATTGAAATAGTTGCACCACCAAGGCCAAGTACAAGCATTGTAGCTGCTACAATTACATTTTTAGTTTTTTCAAAATCAACTTGATGTTGAATTAATACTTTTAATCCATTAACTGCAATAAATCCATAAAGTAGAAGAGAGATACCTCCTAAAACTGGATTTGGTATAGTTGAAACTAAAGCAGTAAATTTACCTAAAAATCCTAAGCAAATAGCAAATATTGCTGCAAGTCCTATAACCCAAACAGATGCTATTTTTGTCATTCCTACAACAGATGTGTTTTCACCATAAGTGGTATTAGCAGGTCCTCCAAGTAAAGCAGCGACGAAAGTAGCAACGCCATCACCTAGTAAAGTTTTATCTAAACCTGGTTCTTTTAATAAATCTTTTCCTGTAATTACACTAAGAGCTGTATGATCTCCAATATGTTCTGCCATTGTTACTAAAGCGATTGGTGCAATTGTAAGAACTGCACTAAAGTTTGGCATGTAGTGAACAAATGGTACTACAAATTGTGGTATGCTAAAGAAAGAAGCTTCTAATACAGGTGTGAAATCAACTAATCCAAGGCATACAGCAACAATATATCCTGATACAATTCCAACTAAGAAAGGAATTATTTTGAAAAATCCTTTTCCTCTTACAGCAATGATAGCTGTTACTAAGAATGAAACAACTGCTACAAAAATACTTTTCCATTCTATAACTGCATCAGCACTAATTCCAATTTGAGATACTGCTGATGGAGCTAAACCAAG
This sequence comes from Clostridia bacterium, assembly GCA_017625465.1. GTDB lineage: Bacteria > Bacillota > Clostridia > TANB77 > CAG-508 > Scatovivens. The sequence continues at coordinate 7,141 of JAGAKS010000015.1, forward strand.
CCCTATAATCATAATCATTGGACCAATTACAACTGGTGGTAATAATTTGTCAATCCAATTTTTACCAATAAAATGTACTAAAGTTGCAAAACATACATAAATAAGTCCAACAACCATAATACCAGTCATAGCACCACTAATTCCACCTTTTGCATAAGCTGCAATAAGTGGAGCAATGAAAGCAAATGAACTTCCTAAATAAACAGGTGATTTTCCTCTAGTACATAAAATATAAATTAATGTACCAATACCAGATGTAACTAATGCTACTGGTATTGTAAGAACTGTTTCGCCAGCGCCTGAATTAACTAAGATTGGAACTAAAATAGTTGCACCAAACATAGCGAAAACGTGTTGAATAGCTAAAATAATCCATTTAGCTATTGGTGGCTTTTCATTGATGCCAATAATCATTTTGTTTTCTTCCATAAAATTTCCTCCTTTTATATGCGATAAAAAAAACACTAAAATAAATTTTAGTGTTGTAAAACATATAGAATAAAAATAATTGTAGGAACTACAAAAATAAGCAAATTTTTTTTGCTATTTAAAAACATAATAACATTTGTTTTTTCTACAAAATTTGCCATTTTTTGCACCCTTAAAGATATTATTATATTTTTTAGAAAAATACAAGTCTTTTATTAAAAAAATAAAAATAGACATTAAAAATATTTTATGTTACAATAAAAATATAGAGTCGAATTTTGAAAAAATGGGGGATATATATGATAGATAATAATGATCCAATTCAAGAAAAGAAAGTTTTTAGAGTAGGCTTAGATGATTTAACAGAAAATAATGATGTAAATACTTTTGAATATAATGATTTACATAATTGTTCAAATGATTTAAGCGACAGAGGAAGCAGATTAGAAGAAATTGCTCATGCAAGATACGCAGAAAGTAAAAGAAGAAATTCATATTCTTCATATAATTCTAATAAAACAACAACAACTGCTTCAAAATGGATTACATTTATTATACTATTCCTTTTTATAGGAATACCAATAATTGAGGCTATTATAGGAGTAATAATAGCAGTTATTACAGAAACTGTTGATAATTTAGATAATTATTCAGATAATTCAACAGATTATAGTTATTCTGATATTTACGAAAGCGAAATGTATCCAGGAGGTGTTGCAGGTGGTAGTAGAATAACTTTAGTAGATAGCACAATGGATTATACAAACAATGTACTTTCAGTAGAAGTTGAAAATATTGATGATTATGAAAATTTAGATAATTACAAAATTGAAGTAGTGTTTTACAATATAAACGATAGACCAATAGAAGTAATAGACTTACAGATAAATAAATTAAAAGCAAATGAAGTCGTTACAAAAGAAGTATATAATGTTCCAACAGATATGGCTAGATATGATTTTATAATTACAGAAAATACTAAAGAAACTCAAACATGGGTATATACAAAATAGAAAAATAGCAGCTTTTTTTATAAAGCTGCTTATTTTTCTTCATTTTCATCTTGCATATCTTCAATATCTTCACCATACTCAGTTAATTCTTCATCATCTTCAAAATCTTCTGCAGTTTGTTTGTCTTCAGGTTTTTTCATGGCAACTGGAATGATTATGTTTTTCTTTTTTTCAGAAGTATTAGGTTTTAGATTATTCATAATATCTCCAACTTCTGAAATATTAAGTTCAATGTCATCTCCCATGACAATTTCTAAATCTTTGTTTTCAGAATCCATTTTTCTTCTCCTTTTTCTTTTGAAAAATATATCCACATATATTATACCATAAAAAGCATTTAAATGTCAAAAAAGTCTTGAAAAAAAGCATTTTTTTTGATATTATTATATGAATAATACGAAGACTAAATTAAGGGGAAGTCCCTTTTTGTGTTTTAGGAGGAAAAATGAATTTAGTTAAAGAACAAGCAATAATTGAAGCAATGTTATTTTCAACAGGTCGTGAGATAAAAATCAAAGAAATAATGAATGCATTAGAACTTGGGTCAGAAGACATTGAAAAAATTATGCAAAATATGAAACTTAAATATGAAGCAGAAGACAGTGGGTTAGAACTTATTAAAGTAGAAGATGGATATCAATTATGTACTAAAAAAGAGTATTATGATTATATATATCCATTATTCGATAATAGAACAAAACCTACTATTTCTAATGCTGCGCTTGAAACATTGTCTATTATTGCATATAATCCTAAAATTACAAGGGCACAAATCGAAGCTATTCGTGGAGTAGGTTCAGATGGTACTATATATAAATTATTAGAATACAATTTAATTGAAGAAGTTGGAAGACTTGATGCACCAGGTAGACCTACAATGTATTCAGTTACAACTAATTTTATGAAAATGTTTGGTATAAGTAGTTTAGATGAATTACCAGAACTTCCAAGATATAAATTGGATGAAAATGAACAAATAGTTATTGATGATGTTATTCAAAAAGAAGTACATGAGGCTCCAGAACCCGAAAGGGAAGTGGCAGAAAATATAGAAAATAACGAATAATATAAAATGGAGGAGTTTTTATGGGAAAAGAAGAATTTGTTAAAGAGATTACTAATATAGAGGAAGATTTTGCTCAATGGTATACAGATGTTGTAAGAAAAGCTGAGCTTGCAGATTATACAGATACAAAAGGATGCATAGCGATAAGACCTTATGGTTATGCGATATGGGAAAATATTCAAAAATATGCTGATGATAAATTTAAAGAAACAGGTGTTGAAAATGTAAGTTTTCCACTTTTAATTTCAGAAAATTTACTTCAAAAAGAAAAAGACCATGTTGAAGGTTTTGCACCAGAGGTAGCTTGGGTTACAGAAGCTGGTGGAGAAAAACTAGAAGAAAAATATTGTATTAGACCAACATCTGAAACAATGTTTTCAACACTTTATTCAAAATGGTTAAGCTCTTGGAGAGATTTACCAATGGTATATAACCAATGGTGTAATGTTTTAAGATGGGAAAAAGAAACCAGACCATTTTTACGTTCAAGAGAATTTTTATGGCAAGAAGGACATACAATTCACGAAACAGCCAAAGAGGCAGAAGAACGTACAATACAAATGTTAGATGTTTATGCTGATGTTATAGAAAATTTATTAGCAATTCCTGTATTAAAAGGAAGAAAGACAGAAAAAGAACAATTTGCTGGGGCTGTTGCAACATACACAGTTGAGAGCTTAATGCATGATGGAAGAGCTCTTCAAGCAGGAACTTCTCATTATTTTGGACAAAACTTTACAAAACCATTTGAAGTTAAATTCCAAAATAGAGAAGGAAAAGAAGAATATGCTTATCAAACTTCTTGGGGAATTAGTACCAGATTAATAGGCGCTGTTATAATGGCTCATGGAGATAATAGAGGTTTAAAATTACCACCAAAAGTGGCTCCAATACAAGTAGTTATTGTTCCAGTTGCAATGCATAAAGAGGGTGTTACAGAAAAAGCAACAGAATTATATACAAACTTAAATAAAAAATTTAGAGCAAAAGTAGACTTAAGAGATAATTATACACCTGGTTTTAAATACAATGATTGGGAAATGAGAGGTGTTCCAGTTAGAGTAGAAATAGGACCTAGAGATATCGAAAACGGTGTAGCTATGGTAGTTAGACGTGATACCTTAGAAAAAGAAACTGTTGAATTGTCTAATTTAGAAAATAGAATAGAAGAATTATTAAATGATATTCAATCAAATATGTATAACGAATGTTTAAAACGTAGAGAAGAAAAGACAACAGTTGCATACACATTAGATGAAATCGCTAAAAATCTAGAAGAAAATCAAGGTTATGTAAAAACAATGTGGTGCGGTGATGTAGCTTGTGAAGATAAAGTAAAAGAAGTTACAGGTGCGCATTCAAGATGTATGCCATTTGAGCAAGAGCATTTAGCAGATACATGCCCAATTTGTGGCAAAAAAGCAGATAAAATGATAGTTTGGGGCAGACAATATTAAAAAAACGCATTTGCAAGCTATATAAAAAAGTTATATAATAATCAATTGTGAGAAGTTAATTTAACATTAAAAGGAGAAACAATTATGATAGGAAAAAGAAAATTAGTATTAGTTGGAACAGGATTTGTAGGAATGAGTATGGCTTATGCAATTCTTAGTCAAGGAGCAGCAAGTGGTGTTAATGAACTTGTTTTAATAGACGTTTTAAAGGATAAAGCCATAGGAGAAGCAATGGATTTATGTCACGGACTTCCATGTTCATCAAGCCACATGAAAATAAAAGCTGGTGATTATAGTGATTGTGCAGATGCAGACATAGTAGTTATTACTGCTGGATTAAATCAAAAACCAGGACAAACAAGATTAGAATTGTCAGAAGCAAATGCTAAAATAATGAAAGATATCACAATTCAAGTAGTAAATAGTGGATTTAAAGGTATATTTTTAATAGCATCAAATCCAGTAGATTTAATGACAAAAGTAGTTCAAGAAGTTTCAAAATTCCCTACTGGAAGAGTAATAGGTTCAGGAACAGCATTAGATACAGCAAGACTAAGATTTATGGTTGGAGAATATTTGAATGTATCTAATAAAAATGTTCACGCATATATTATGGGAGAACATGGAGATTCTTCATTCGTTCCTTGGGAACATGCTTATGTTGGATGTAAAAAAGTTACTGATATATTAGAAGATGCTGGAAAAGATTTATCAGATTTAGAGAAAATTCATATTGAAGTTAGAGATGCAGCTTATGAAATTATAAACAGAAAAAAAGCTACATATTATGGAATTGGATTAGGACTTGCAAAAATTGTTAGAACAATAATGAATGATACAAACGAAATCTTAACAGTATCAGCATATTTAAATAATCAATATGGACAAAATGATATTTATATTGGTGTTCCAGCTATTGTAAATAGCAATGGTGCAAGAGAATTATTAGAGCTAGATCTTTCACCAGAAAACCAAGAAAAATTAAATAATAGTGCAAACATTTTAAGAGAAAATATGGAAAAAATTAGAAAAGCTTTAAATGCTTAAATAAAAGAGAAGTGAACTTCAAAAGTTCACTTCTTTTAAATTATTTATCAAATATAAAAGTTACATTAGCATCATATAATTGCAATTTGTTTAATCTCTCAATTCTTGATTCATCATTATCTAAAATAAGTATTTCAACCATATCCCAAAGTGCAACCCAACCTGCTATATTAACAAGTTCATAGAAGAAATCCCAAACATGAGAGTAAAGTAAATAACTAAGAATAAGAAATATTGTGCCGAAAACAAATAGGGTAGTAGCTTTTTTATTAGCTTCTTTTATGCTGTAATCTATGTCATCAATTTCCATACCAAAATTGCTTTTGAAATTTTTTCTAATTCTATTTTGTTCTTCGACAGACAATTCTGGTGAATGAATTTCTAGAACAATGTCGTATTCGATTGGTACAATATAAGCCATTTCTTCAATATAATTACATAAACTATCTGATAAATCTAATTTTAAATAGTCATGCTTCATATATAAATCGTCTATTTTTTCAATAGAGATAGGAATAATCGCTTTACCATCTTTTAAATAATGCTTTTCAAAATAATCTTGTTCACTAAATTTTATTTTTCTATTTTTTCTTGTTTTTCTTCTAATATGTCCAAGATTTCTATTTTCCATAAAACTCCTATTATACAACCAATTTTTTAATTTGTTTTACTTCTAAGTAAAGTTTTTCAATGTGAGCTTTTCTTACCTTGTAAGCTTCTTTTAATTCTTCCAAAGTTTGAGGAATAGTATCAACATTTTCATTTCTTCTTAAATACATAGCAGCACCTTCACGAAAATATTCTTTTTTGCTCTCATTAGGAGCAGCTTGCATTTTTTGATAATATCTAAAAGCTTCTTCAAAACGTTTAATTTCATCTTTTAAGTAATCTAAATAGTCAGCACGAGCAGCAATTTCATATTCTGTGTCATCAATAACAACTTTAAATAATGCTTTAACTATTTTTCTATCTATTTTTCCAAGTCTAGTTTCAGCGGCTAAGAATTTTAAACCATCTGGAATAGATTTGATTGGATTTGGTTTTGTATCATCAATTAAAATATTTAATGTATCAATAATACCAATGTGAGTTTTGTATTGCCTTTTAGCACTGATAGCTTCAAATTCATCTGCAACTCTAATGATTTGTGCTTCATAAGGAATTTTGTTAGCTGTTACACCATTAGGATATCCTGTACCATTTAAAGCTTCGTGGTGGTAAAGAGCACCAGCAGCGTAAGGTCTTAGCTTAGGATCGTTCATACACATTTTATAACCAATAGTTGTATGTGTTTTCATTACTTCATATTCTTCATCAGTAAGTCTTGCAGGTTTTTGAAGTATTTCTGGTGGTATAAACATTTTACCAATATCATGTAAATATGCACAAGTTGTACAATAAATTGTAAAACCTTGATCTAATTTTAAATATTCGCAAAGTCTACAAGTAATAGATGCAACATTTTCTGAATGTCTTCTTGTATATGCATCTAAGCTATCTAACATTTTTAATTGGTAGCGAATACGGTCATCTAAGTTATAAGATTTTAAACTAGTTTTGCTATAAAAATCAAATTCCTCTTTCATATTTTCTCCTTTGGTATAAACATATATATTATTGTATATTTAATTGATTTTATAGTCAAGGAAAAAATATAATTTTTACTTGCGAAAAAAGTAAAATTAATATATAGTATGTATAGTGATTTTAGAAGAGGAAAAAAGAAATGTATTTAAAAAGATTAGAAATGTATGGATTCAAATCTTTTGCTGATAAAACAGTGCTTGAATTTATGCCAGGAATTACAACAGTTATAGGGCCTAATGGTTCAGGAAAGAGTAATATTTCTGACTGTATTCGTTGGATTTTAGGCGAGCAAAGTATGAAATCTTTAAGAGGTCAAAAAGCAGAAGATATAATTTTTGCAGGAACACAAAATAGAAAGTCTTTAGGTTTTGCTGAAGGCTCTATTGTCATAGATAATTCTGACGGAAAATTACCTATTGAGTACAATGAAGTTATTGTTACAAGAAGAATATATAGAAGTGGTGAATCTGGTTATTTCATAAATAAAACACCTTGTAGATTAAAAGATATATTAGAGCTATTTATGGATACAGGTATTGGAAAAGATGGCTATTCAATAATAGGTCAAGGAAAAATTGATGAAATTCTTAGTAACAAAGCTGAGGATAGAAGACACATTTTTGAAGAGGCAGCAGGAATAGTAAAATATAGAACTAGAAAAAATGAGTCAGAGAAAAAATTGGAACAAACTAAACTTAATCTTTTAAGAATAAATGATATTGTAAACGAGATTGAAAGCAATATTGGTCCACTTAAAACTCAATCAGAAAAAGCTAAAAAGTTTTTAGATTTAAGAGAAAAGTTGAAAGAAATAGAAATTGGACTTTTCCTATATAATATTGATGATTTCAAAGCTAAAATGCAAGAGATTAAAGAAAATATAGAAGTTTTTGAAGCTCAACAAGTAAAAGAAGAAGAAAAATTAAATAATGCAAATGAACAAAAAGATAGCTTAAAAAAGGCTATAGATGAATTGCTAGAACAAATTGAAACTACACAAAATTTAGGCTTTGAAGGTGGAAAGAAAAAAGAACAGTTTAATAGTGAAATAGGCATTTTGCAAGAAAGAATTTCTAATAATAAAGAAAATTATGATAGATATGCAAATGAAATTGAAGATTTAGAAAAAAGAAATTCTGAATTAGAACAAGAAAAGATTCAAAAAATTGAAAAGAAAACTAATTTAACTGCTAATAAAGAAAAATTTGATATAGAACTTAAAACTAAGGAAGAAGAACTTGCAAAATATACTCAAACACTTTCTGAAAAAGATTTAGAAATAGAAGCTAAAAAGCTTACTGTTCAAACTAATATTGATAATAGATATGAAATTTTAAATCAAATTAGTACAGGTAAAGCTAATTTTGAAAATCTTAATAAGAAAGAAAACTCTGTAAAGAATGAGCTTCAAGAAACAATTTCTGAGTTAGATGAAGCTAGACTAAAAAAGAGTGATATGGTTGCTCAGTTCCATGAGATTGAGTCAAAAAGAAACAGTTTAGTTAAAGAGTTAGAAGATATAAAAGAAAAAAGAGAAGAAAGCACTAAAAAAATTGCTGAGTTTGATGAAGTAATTAACAATTTAGATACCGAATATAGAATAAAAAGTTCAAGATTAAAATTTTTAGTAGAAACTGAGAAAGAAAAAGAAGGATATGGCAGAAGTGTAAAACTACTACTTCAAGATATAGAAAAAGATGTTTCTTTAAATAAAGGTGTACATGGTGTTTTGGCAAATTTAATTTCAGTAGATAGTAAATACGAAACAGCTATTGAAATGACACTTGGAGCTGCTTTGCAAAACATTGTAACAGATAATGAGCAAGAAGCTAAAAAATTGGTAAATCATTTAAGAGAAAATAATTTAGGTAGAGCTTCATTTTTGCCAATTAGTTCTGTTAAACCACAAAAAATTTCTAAACTAGTTACTAACGGAATAAGTGGTGTAATAGGCGTTGCCAGCGATTTAATTGAAACAAATAAAAAATATCAAGATATTGTTTCAAACTTGCTTGGAAAAACAGTTGTTGTAGAGGATATGGATACAGCAATTGCACTTGCAAAACAAAATTCTTATTCTTTTAAAATTGTAACTTTAAAAGGAGATATAATAAATCCATCTGGAGCAATTAGCGGTGGTTCTGTTCAAAAGAAAACAGTAAGTATATTAGGACGTGGAAAAGAAATTGAAAGTTTAGAAAAAGAGCTTAAGAAAATTGAAACTAAAAAAGAAAAAATTTCTCAAGAAAAAGAAAATTATGTAAGTGAAGTTAGCGAAATTTTACAAGGCTTTGATGAAAAACAAGCTAAGCTTCAAGAAGTAGAAATTGTTTTTGCTACTGAAAACCAAAAACAAGAAAACTTGAATTTAGAAATTTTAAAAGCCGAAGCAAAACGTGATAAATTAAAACAAGATTTAGAAAACTTGAAAAAGGAAAAAGAAGAAAATAAAAATGCAGAAGTAGAATTGAATAACAAGATTTCTGTAATAGATGAAGAAAATTCTTCTTTAAATAAAATTATTGAAGAATTTACAGCTATAAATAAAGACAATCAAAGATATATAGATGATTTGAATTTTGATATCACAAATTTAAAAATCTCTGTATCTTCATTTGATGAAAGCGAAACTTCTATAAATGAAATGCTTGATAGATTAAATAGCGATATAGAAAATAATAAGGCAAGCATAGAAAATAAAAAAGCATTGAGAGAGAAAATTTTAGTTGATAATTCTGAGTTTGAACAAAAAATAGAAGAAATTAAATTAAATATTTCTAAACTTGAAAAAGAAGTCGCAGAAAGCGGAGAAAAAGTTGATAAATTAAAAGAAGAACGTTTCCAAAAGAATGAAAAAATTACAGCTTTAGAAGCGGAAATAGAAGAAATTACTTCAAGAGTTGATGATGTTAAAAATCAAATTTCTAAATTGGATCTAAAAAATTCAAAATTAGATTTGGAATTAAATCAAGTTATAAATAAAATGTGGGAAGAATATGAACTTACACCAAATACAGTAGGCGAAGTTCCAAAAATCTCGAATGCATCAGAGGTTCAAAAAGAAGTAAATAGCTTGAGAGCTGATATTAGAGATTTAGGTCCAGTAAATGTTAATGCTATAAAAGAATATCAAGAATTAAAAGAAAGATATGATTTTATGAGCGAACAAAGATTGGACTTAGAAGATGCAAGTACAAAATTAAAAAAAGTAATTAACGAAATGACAGATACAATGAAAAAACAATTTGCAGAACAATTCAAAGTTATAAATAAAAATTTTGGAGAAGTTTTTGTGGAATTGTTTGGCGGTGGAAAAGCCGAACTTATATTGTCAGATGCAGATAATATTTTAGAGTGTGGAATTGAAATAGAAGTGCAACCACCAGGAAAGAAACTTCAAAATATGATGTTATTATCTGGTGGAGAAAAAGCATTTACTGCCATTGCATTGTTATTTGCAATTTTAAAAATAAATCCAGCACCTTTCTGTGTGCTAGATGAGATTGAAGCTGCACTTGATGATGTTAATGTATATAGATTTGCAGAATACTTAAAGAAATTTGTTGTTAATACTCAATTTTTAGTAATTACACACAGAAAAGGAACTATGGAGGCAGCTGATACAGTTTACGGAATTACAATGGAGGAAAAAGGTATTAGTAAATTGCTTTCAATGAAATTAAAATAACTAAAAAAAGCAGTTATCGTATGAAGATAACTGCTTTTTGCAAAATTACACAAAAAGTGCTATAATTAAAATGTAATAGAAATTTGTTTTGCTATAACAAGGAGGCAAGAGTATGATCAATAATGACGATTCTAAAAGTGCAGAAACCAAAAGATTCTATTTACAGCAGAAGTCAGTAAGAAGAGAGTGTGACTACGGTGCTAAAAATTGCACCACTTGTTCCAAGAAGGACTGTAAGATAAGACAGTTTGTAGAAGTAAAGTAGCAAAAGGGGAAAGCCGAAATACTAGATGTAATGTCAGTATGATGGCTTTTTCCTTTTTATATGTTTATATAATAAGAGTTTTTTTATAAGTATATTGACAACAATTCTATTTTGTGTTAACATAAAACAGAATTGTTTTTTAGTAACCCGTAAACGTATCAAGACTTCTTGATACTCTCATGTTTTACCCATGAAAGGGGGATTGTACGTGGATAACGGACAAGTAGTATTTTTGTTACTAACTCTTATGATGTGTTATGATTTAGTAGAACTTTTTGAAGTCAAAAAGCGATTTACAAGAGCTTCACGAAGTTTTAATCATCTATTTTTTGACACTTCACGGGAGGCAAATTCGGACGAACTAACTAGCGCAAACAAAAAAGTAGAGCATTATGAACGGCAAATACGAAGCATCAAGCTTAAGTTTATGCTAAAGATGTTGACCAAATTTGTAATTGAGTGTGTTACGCGTGCTGCGGACTACCCGATTGCAATACTGGATTTTTGTTTAATTATTTTTGCAGTTTGTTTGTGGTTTCATCGTCCCAAGAGAGTGTAATGTGGCGAGAGCAGTTATCAATATGAAGATAACTGCTTTTTGCATTTTATTTTAAAAAATTATTTATAAAAAAGGCTTGATTTTAACAAAATCAAGCCTTTCGTTTATATACTATATTAACGATTTAATCTAAAATTATGATACACATAATTTCGTAAGAAGTCAAGGTTTTCATAAGTGAATTTTTGTAATATTTTTTGAAAGATATTTTATATACACTAAAATTATATAAGTCAACAGTCTCTATGATTATATTATTTCTGATTTTTTCGTTAATATAGTATATTAACGAAAAATAAAGGTAATCAGAGGTGGTTTTCCTTCTGATTATATAACGAAAGTGAAATAGATTAAGTCTATATTCGCTTTTGTATTTTGTGTACGTAAGGAAATTTTTAATATTTTATATATTAAAATTTCCTTCAAAAAATATAAAGGAAGGAAACGTGAAATATGAAAGAACAAAAGAAAAGTTTAAGTGCGAAAATATTAAAGCAAGCAAATCGGCATAACCTTAATAGCATTAGTTATTTCAATAATTGTAATGCTTATCTTGGCTGGTGTTTCTATTAATGCTATTGTCGGCGAAGATGGAATATTAAGTAAAGCCCAATTAGCTTCACAAAAGCAAAAGTTAGCTAGTGATCTGGAAGCTTTACAATTAGCATTAATGAATCATAGTATAGCATCTTTAACAGATGGCGAAGAAGAATTAGACATAATAGTAGATGATTTACTTAATCAAAGCTTAATTGATAGTGTAGATGGACAAAAAGATGATTCAGGAAATTATATAGACTATAATCAATACACAGATACAGCAGAAGATGGAACAGTAACATCAAGATTTGTAAAAGTAAAAAAAGGAGATAATTCGTTTAGAGTATTTTTAAATGAAGATGGAACATTTAGTGCAGATGTAATGACAGCAGCAGGAGGAGGAACATTAACAGGAGGAACTTATGAGGTAACAGAAGAAGCATTTGCAAGTGGAGAAGGAATAACAGATCCAAATGATAGAGGAAAATTTACAATTGAAGGAGATACAAAAGTAATATTTAACGATCCATTGGGAGTAGAAGCAGATGGAATAACAGCAAATGGACAAATGTTAAGTATAGAGGTAAAATCAGGAGCAAAAGTAAAAGTATATTTTAATGCAAATAGTGAGAAAAAAGCAGCAGATGGAAATACATATTATAAATTAACAAATCAAGGATTAAAGAGGTCCGCAATAGATATAGAACCAGGTGGACAATTAGATTTAGTTATAGGAAAAAATGTAGTGGTAGAAGTAAATTCAGGATTAGGGGAAGATTCAGATATAAATACGCCAGGAAAAGGTGGTTATGCAGGAATACATGTACCTTGGAATGACTCAAACAATGATAACACAAGAGATGAAGGAGAATATGCAACACTTAATGTATATGGAAATGGAGTGGTGAAGTCCATTGGAGGAAATGCTGGAAATGGTGCAGAAGCTTATGGTAGCGGTTCTGTTACGGCTGGCGGTGGAGGTGCTGGGGCAGGAATAGGTGGAAATGGTGGGAATGGTGCTAAGGGAATGAATGGAATTTATGATAATATATTTCATTGTCCAGATGGTGGAAAAGGCGAGAATTGTGGTGTACTAAATATATATAATTCTATAACTGTGTATGCTTATGGTGGAGCAGGAGGATTCGGTGGAACAGGTGGTGCTTATCAAAAAGGTGGCTCGGGTGGCGGAGGAGGTTATCCTGGCGCTGGAATTGGAGGTGGTGGAGCAGGGGGAGCTGGTTCAACATGTTGTGCCGGAGGAAGTGGATATACAGCTGGTTCTGCATCAGGAAATAAAGAACACAATAATAATGGAAAAGCGGGATATGGATTTGCTAGAAAAATTAGTTCTGGAGTGAATAGAAATCCGAATGGTGAATTTATTGCCGGAGGTTATTTTCAAGGTACGACTACTTTAATGAAAGATGGTTCAGATGCTTCAATAGTTTTGGGAGGTTATGATATGGCTTATGCTAATATAGAAGGACACAAATCTGGAAGTGGTGGAACTGGCGGAATGGGAGGTATAGTTAAATCTTCTGCAAATGCCAACATATATTCTTTTAATGGTAATATGTATACGGATGGAACTAGTTATGAAAATGGCTTAAAACAATGCCCTATATATTTACAAGCTGGAATAATTACAGCAAAATATATTAGTGTTTGGGAATCTGGAAATCTGTTTTCATTAGTGTCAGAACAAGGTGTTTCAAGTAAATCTGGATATAATAATACAATATACGAAAGTAATATTAATTATAAAAATAATAAGACTTTGAATATTAATACTTTACTAGGTATAACTGGTAATCCGTTAAGTAACGTCGACATGTCTACACAAGGCATAGGTTCAGGAGCAGGCTACATAGAAGTATCAAATGGTACATATGAAGTAGATGCCAGTATGAACTAATTTAAAATAATATAAAAATTGAATAAAAAGCTTACATAAAGTACAAATTTTTCTTGACATTATATATTTAGATGGAATTTTATTGACTGAAATTTTCTATATGTTATAATAATATTATTATAATATTGAAACAGAGGTTGCTTATGTTAGAAAAGGATAAAGTAGAAACAATTAGAAATAAAGATATGATAGGTGAATACTTATTTGAAAGAGGAGTATCTTCTAATATAATAGAAAATCCTAGATATGAATCAATTTTATGGAAGCTTAGTAACATACTTCGTAAAATGAAATTAAGTTATAATGTAGAAAGTGCAAAAAGCTATTTAAGTTCAATAATTTCTATTGAAGAAGATGGAAGTATTATCCTTCTTGAAGGAGAAGGTCCAAATAATACAATAGTTAGTTCAAAGTATATGTATGATACATCAGATGATAAATTAAAAAGACTTAGAGTAGAAAGCAAAGATGGTATTCCTAACATACAAACTATTAGTATATACAATGATGACGGAATCGAAGAAAGTGTCGGAGTAGAGCAAAATATAGAAAATGGAAAATACTTTAGCAAAGCAACAAGAGTACCAAACAGAATTGATATGATAAAAATTGAAAGATTAGAACAAAATGGTGAAAGCTTACATAGATTACCAGATATATATCAAAAAAGAGCTTTTTGGGCTGCTTTAGAAGATATTGACCCGGATGCTGAAACAATAGATCCGTATGGAATTATGCATTTTGATATATTAGGTATACCTGATATATATGTAGATTTAACAGAAGAAGAAAATAAAAGAGTAGCAAAAGATGGCGGAAATATTTTACCATTGCCAGAGACACAAAGAGCCAAACAACTTAGTGATTATAAGCAAAATAATGATAATTATGGTAGAACAAAAGCATTTGAAAAAGGTGTTGCTAAATACTTAGCAGTTAAAGATAGAATCATAGATGAAGATTAAAAACGAGCCCGCAAACCCGTAAGGTTAGCGGGTTTTAAATTTCTTTAAAAACTTGGCAAAAATACTTGACAACTGCTAATAAATGATGTAAGATATTAGCAGTCAAATAAATAGATTGCTAAAAGTAAGGAGTTAAAGTAGATGCCTGAAAATTTAGACAATAGAAAAAGAAAAATATTACAAGCTATTGTAGAAGAATATATCGAAACCTCAGAACCCGTAAGTTCTGGAAGCCTTGTTCAAAATGAAGAATTACATTGTAGTAGTGCTACAATAAGAAATGAAATGGCTGAGCTTGAGCAAATTGGTTTTCTTGAAAAACCACATACTTCTGCTGGAAGGGTTCCATCTGAAAAAGGTTATAGATATTACGTAGATGAGCTTTTAAGAGAAGATAATTTAAGTAGAAAAGAAATGGAAATGATTAGGGAAATGCTTGAAGCCAAAGTAAATGGCTTAGAAGATTTAGCTAGAATTGCTACTACTACTTTATCTGAAATAACTCATTATACTACAATTTCAATAGAACCAAATGTTAACAATCATACGATAGTAGATATCAAATTTATTTTATTAGGTACTAGAGTTTTAATGGCGGTTATTCTTACAGATTCTGGAATAATTCGCGAGTCAATAATAAAATTTGATGAAGATTTAACTACAGACCAAGTAAATGATTTAACTTATGTTTTTAAAAATAAATTAGTTGGAAAACCACTTGAAAAAATAGAAGGTCCGCTTGAAGAATATATTATGGCAGAGATAAATACAGGAGTTAAAGTTATTGAAAAAATAATAGAAGAAATCAATAAATTACTAGAAAGTTCTTCAAAGGCATATATTGAAGGCGCAAATAAAGTTGTTGATATGCCAGAATTCAAAAAAATAGATATGGCAAAAGATTTCTTAAATGTTATTGATGCCAAAGATATTATTGCAGATGTAATAAATACAGGTATGGCAAAAGACATAAATGTATATATTGGTTCAGAAAGTGAAAGAGAAGAACTTAAAAATTTTAGTATAGTAACTTTTAATCATTTATTAGATGGTAAAGATATAGGAACAATTGGAATTATTGGTCCAACTAGAATGGATTATTCAAAAGTAATTTCAGTTATGAAATATATTAGCAAAAAATTGAATGAAGATTATAAAAAAGGAAAATTCTAAAGAAAGGTAGGAATTAGATTTGGGCGAAGGAGAAGAAAACGTAGAAGTTCAAAATGAAGAAAACGTAAAAGTAGAAGAGACAGTTGTAGAAGAAAAAAGCGAATTAGAAGAACTTGAAGATAGATATAAAAGACTTATGGCAGAATTTGAAAATTACAAAAAAAGAAGTCAAAAAGAAAGAGACAATTTATACGGAATGATTACGGGAGATGTAGTTTCAGCAATTCTTCCAATAATGGATAATCTTGAAAAAGCAGCTAATACAAAAACAGAAGATACAAATTATCAAGATGGTGTAAAAATGGTCTCAAAACAATTATCAGAAGCATTAGTTAAATTTGGTTTAAAAGAAATTGAATCTGTTGGAACAACTTTTGATCCAGAATTACACGATGCTGTATCACATATTGAAGATCCAGAAAAAGGTGTACAAGAAATTGTTGAAGAATATAGAAAAGGCTATAAAATAGGCAATAAAGTTGTACGTCATTCAATGGTAATTGTAGCTAACTAGTTAATAATTTAATTATTATATATGAACTAAAGAAAAAAATATAAAAGCATATAAAAAGGGAGGATTTTAAAAAATGGGAAAAATCATAGGTATTGATTTAGGAACAACAAACTCTTGCGTTTCAGTTATGGAAGGTGGAGAGCCAGTTGTTATACCAAATGCAGAAGGAAATAGAACAACTCCATCTGTAGTAGCTTTCTCAAAAAATGGAGAAAGATTAGTTGGACAAATTGCAAAACGTCAAGCAGTTACTAACCCAGAAAATACAATAATTTCAATAAAAAGAAAAATGGGAACTAGTGAAAAAGTTAAAGTAGAAGGAGATGAATTTTCACCTCAAGAAATTTCAGCAATGATATTACAAAAATTAAAAGCAGATGCTGAAAATTATTTAGGTACAACAGTATCTCAAGCTGTTATCACAGTTCCAGCTTACTTTAGCGACAGCCAAAGACAAGCAACAAAATATGCTGGTAGAATTGCAGGACTTGAAGTTTTAAGAATTATAAACGAGCCTACAGCAGCAGCTTTAGCTTATGGTATGGATAAAGAAGCTCAAGATCAAAAAATAATGATATATGACTTAGGTGGTGGAACATTCGACGTTTCAATACTTGAAATTGGTGATGGTGTATTCGAAGTTTTATCTACTAACGGAAACACACACTTAGGAGGAGACGATTTCGATAATGCTATTATTGAATATTTAGTTTCTGAATTCAAAAAATCTAGTGGAATTGATTTAAAATCAGATAAAATGGCAATGCAAAGATTAAAAGAAGCAGCTGAAAAAGCTAAAATAGAGCTTTCAGGTGTTCAACAAACAAATATCAATTTACCATTTATCACAGCTGATAGCACAGGACCAAAACACTTAGATGTTACTTTAACAAGAGCAAAATTTGAAGAATTAATCCATGATTTAGTTGAAGCAACAGCTGATCCTGTTAATTTAGCATTAAAAGATGCTGGTATTACTGCAGCTGATTTACACAAAGTATTATTAGTTGGTGGTTCTACAAGAGTTCCAGCTGTTCAAGAAGTTGTAAAAAGAATTACAGGAAAAGAACCAGATAAAGGAATTAACCCAGATGAATGTGTTGCTGTTGGTGCAGCTATTCAAGGTGGTGTATTATCTGGAGATGTTAAAGATTTAGTATTATTAGATGTAACACCTTTATCATTAGGTATTGAAACTTATGGTGGAGTATTTACTAAATTAATTGAAAGAAATACAACAATACCAACTAAAAAATCACAAGTATTCTCTACAGCAGGAGATGGTCAAACAAGTGTTGAAGTTCACGTATTACAAGGTGAAAGAGAAATGGCAGCTTACAACAAAACACTTGGAAGATTCCAATTAACAGGAATTCCACCAGCACCTAGAGGAGTACCTCAAATCGAAGTAACATTTGATATTGATGCTAACGGTATCGTTCACGTTTCAGCAAAAGACCAAGCTACTGGAAATGAACAAAAAGTTTCAATTACAGCTAGCACAAACTTAACTGAAGATGATATCAACCAAGCAATCAAAGATGCAGAAGCTCATGCTTCAGAAGATAAAAAGAAAAAAGAAGAAATTGAAGTTAAAAATAATGCAGAAAGCTTAGTATATAACAGCCAAAAAACTTTAGAAGAATTAGGAGATAAATTAAGCGGAGAAGAAAAAGCTAAAGTTGAAGCTGAAATTGAAAATACTAAAAAAGCATTAGAAGGAAGCAATGTTGAAACAATCAAAGAAGCTACTGATAAATTAACTAAAGTTTTTTATGAAATTTCTGAAAAACTATATAAACAAGCAAATCCAGCTGATGCTGCAAACGCTGAAACAGCTAACACAACAAACGAAGATGGAACAGTTAATGCAGATTATACAGTTGAAGATGATGGAAACGATAATAAATAATTAAAAAGTTGGTCGGCGAGTAGGTCGTCGGCCACTGTAATATTTTAATAAAGAGTATTATAGTGGCGGACGACTTACCTATATAAAATTTAGGAGGAATTTATGGCACAAAAAAGAGATTATTATGAAGTTTTAGGTGTTCAAAAAAATGCAACAGATGAAGAATTAAAAAAAGCATATAGAAAATTAGCCAAGAAATATCACCCAGATGCAAATCCAGATGATAAAGAAGGAGCAGAAGCAAAATTTAAAGAGGTAAATGAAGCTTATGAAACTTTATCAGATAAACAAAAAAGACAAATGTATGATCAATTTGGATTTGACGGACCACAATTTGGTGGAGGTCAAGGTGGAGGTTACTATTCTTATGGTAGTGGCTTTGATGGATTTGGAGGCTTTACAGATTTTAATGACTTAGGAGATTTAGGAGATATTTTTTCTTCTTTCTTTGGTGGAGGAAGCTCAAGAACAAGAAGTAATTCAAATTCTCCTAGAAAAGGTGCAGATTTAAAAGTTAATTTAGACATTACTTTTGAAGAAGCATATCTTGGTGTAGAAAAAGAAATCAGTATTAATAGAAATGAAGTTTGCAAATCATGTAATGGTACAGGTGCAAAAGCTGGTACAACACCAGTTACTTGTGGTACTTGTAATGGTCAAGGAAAAGTTAAACAAGTAGTTACAACACCATTCGGACAAATGTCTACACAAAAAGTTTGTAGTACTTGTGGAGGAACAGGTAAAGTTATAAAAGAACCTTGTATTGATTGTAAAGGTAAAGGAAAAGTTAGAAAATCTGTTAAAATTAAAGTTAAAATTCCAGAAGGTATAGATGAAGGCCAAACAATAGTATTAAAAGGTGAAGGAGAGCCAGGTACAAATAACGGACCAAAGGGCGATTTATACATTGTTATACATATCAGAAGACATAATATATATTCTAGACAAGGTGACCATGTATTTTGTGAAGTTCCAATTACTTTTACAGGAGCTACTTTAGGTACTGAAATTGAAATTCCTATGGTAGATGGAAGTAAAGAAAAATACAGAATTCCTGAAGGTACACAAACAGGAACTAAATTTACTATAAAAAACAAAGGCTTTAAAAGTGTAAATGGAAATTGGAGAGGGGATTTTGTATTTATGGTTACTGTGCAAGTTCCAAAAAAATTAACTCATGAACAAAGAGAGTTATTGGTGGAACTTGCAAAAACAATGAATGAGCAACCACCAATTAAGAAAAAAGGAATTTTCGGATAATTGACATTTTTGAAAAATAATAGTATAATAAATCTATTCTTATTCAAAGTTATTATCTGAATGATAATTAATCATAAGAATCTCTCAAAAGCAAAAACTACCATCGGTGAGGATGGTAGTTTTTTGTTTATCTTGAAATGTTTTTATCATTGGCTTACAAGCCAATTCATAGAGAGCTCCAAATAATTATATAATAAAAAGAGCTCGATTATATCAATCGGCTCTAATAATATTCGAAGTTTTTATCTGTAAAATCTAGTCACAATTGGAATAAATTGTGTTTCATAAATGCTATCTACTATTTTAAGAAAAATATCAATGTTTTCGTTGTTTCGTGTAAATGGTGCTAATGTAACATGTAGTTCTCTATAAGCTTTCATAACAGTAGTAATTACTTGTTCATCCTCATCAAAGTATAAGCTTGCGAAAAAGTTGCTTATATAATTTTTAACATCATTTTCCCAAGTTATACTATTTAATTTCTTAAATCTTTCATGAGTCCCTCTAAAGAACTTAATAATTTTCTTTCTTTTTCTTAATATTTTTTCTGAATTATTTATCATAAATATCTCTCCCTTCATACCTAAAATTTAGGTTAATAAAAAATTTTTAAAGGGAGCTCTTATGATTGGTTTCAGAAGCCGATTGATATATTTACATTTCAATGTACAAAATCCCTGAAAGGGAATAAAAGTACATTAATAGTATAACATAAAGTGATAGAAAAGTCAAATTATGTAAACAGATAAGCTGAGGAAAATACTTGCAAAATAATATATAATTTGATAAAATATAACAAACATATTTTTGGAGCGAGTGAAATTGGAACTAAAAGGACAGGTAGAAGAATTTATATATCAAAACGAGGCAAATAGTTATACTATTGCAGTATTTCAAACCGAAGATACAGAAATACTTACAGTAGTTGGTTTTTTGCCTTTTATTGCTGTTCGGGGATTGCTTAAAATTAACAGGAAAAATGGTAGTTCACCAAGAATATGGTGAGCAATTTAAAATCGATTCTTTTGAAAAAATAATGCCAGAAACTACAGATGCTTTTGAAAAATATTTGGCAAGCGGTACTATAAAAGGTATTGGTCCAGCAACTGCTAGAAAAATCATTGAAAAATTTGGAACAGAAGCCATAACAGTATTTAAATTTGAACCACTGAGACTTGCTGAAATTAGAGGAATTTCAAAAGATAAAGCTTATGAAATTGGAGAAGAGTTTAACGAAAAGTGGGGGATTTGGCAAATAGTTGGATTTCTTGAACGCTTTGGAATTACAGCAAACAATAGCAAAAAAGTTTATGATGCACTTGGCAAGGATGCTATCGAAAAAATAGAAGAAAATCCATATATTTTAATTGATATAGTATATGGTGTAAATTTTCAGAAGTTAGATAGAATGGCTTTAGAACTAGGTGTGCCAAAAGATAGTGATTATAGAATAAAAAGTGGAATAAAATATGCTTTACTTATGGCTAGTTATAATGGAAACACGTGTGTCCTAAAAGAAAATTTAATTCAATTTGTACAAGATACTTTGGAAGTAGAAGGTGAATTTGTAGAAAATAATTTAATCAATTTAAATGTAAAACAGGAAATATATATTGAAAATAGAGAAAATGCTGAAGTTTGGATATATTTATATCCGTTTTATAAAGCAGAGTTAAATATCACAGAAAGACTTTTAGCATTAAAAAATGCTAAAAACACCAAATATATAAAAGATTTTGAAAATAAAATAATGCTAAACGAAGAAAAGCTTAAAATTGAGTTATCTGATAAGCAAAGAGAAGCAATAAGACAGATTAATGAAAATAATATTTGCATTATTACTGGTGGTCCAGGTACTGGTAAAACAACTATTATAAAATGTATTTTAGAAATATACAAAGCTCAAAAGCAAAAAGTTGTGCTTTGTGCGCCAACTGGTAGAGCAGCTAAGAGAATGAGCGAAACTACTGGAGAAGAAGCAAAAACTATACATAGGCTATTGGAAATAGGAAAAATTGAAGAAGACAAATTAGGGAGTGTAGATGAAGATATTACTCCAATAGATGTTGATGTTTTAATAATAGATGAGATGTCTATGGTTGATGTATTTCTTATGAATTATATAGTAAAAGCTGTATATTATGGAACAAAAATAATACTAGTAGGAGATGCAAATCAATTGCCATCTGTTGGACCAGGAAGCATATTAAAAGATTTAATTGCTTCCGAACAGTTTGCTATGGTTCAACTTAATAAAATTTTTAGGCAAGCTGCTAAAAGTAAAATAATAGTAAATGCTCATAATGTAAATAATGGTATTAGTTTTGTAGGAAAAAATGAAAAAGATGAAGATAAACTAGATGATTTTTTCTATTTAAATGAGTCAAATCAAGATAAAATTTTATATCAAGTTCTTTCTTTAAGTAAAGATAGATTGAAAAAATACGGAGATTATGAGTTTTTCAAAAATATTCAAGTTTTAACACCAACTAAAAAAGGAATGTTAGGAACTAAAGAATTAAATAAAAGTTTACAAAAAACTTTAAATCCTGAAGATGTAAATGTGTTGGAAAAGCAATATGGTGAAATTGTTTTTAGAGAAGGCGATAGAGTAATGCAAATAAAAAACAATTATGACATATATTGGGAAAAAGATAAAGAAGTAGGAACTGGGATATTTAATGGAGAGCTTGGCATAATTAAAGAAATAGACAATAAGGAGAAGCAAATTGAAGTAGAATTTGATGATAAGAAAGTTGCATGGTATGCTTTTTCTGAATTAGAAGAATTAGAGCATGCTTATGCAATAACAATACATAAAGCACAGCGGAAGTGAGTTTGATGTTGTTATTTTAGTTGTACCACCAACTTCAAATATGTTGCTTACTAGAAATTTATTGTATACTGGAATTACTAGAGCTAAAAAACTTTTAATAGTAATAGGAAATAAAAAATTAATCGAATTTATGATAAACAATACAGATACCAAAAAGAGAAATACTGGCTTAGAAATAAGATTAAAAAATGCTTAAAACTTGTTCTTTTTCAAAAAAAATGGTCTAATATATATTAGAGTATTTCTTTACTAGTTTTTTGAGGGAACAAGCACGCCACAGTATCGGAGGTATTATGTTTGAAGAAAAAAACTGTAAAGGCCTAGAGCCAAAGTATTACCACAAAATGATTTGGATAATAGTATTGACTTCAATATTGTTATCAGTGTTAGTAGCATTAATTTCAGGACCGAGAATTGCAGAAAAGCTCTTAGCTTGGCATATGAACCTTGCTAATAGTAATGATGATGTATATTTGTCGGTAAACTTGATTGAAAAAGCTATTATTTACATTTTTATTGGCATGATTTTATTTTCTGTTTTACTTAATACTATTGTGCTAACTCTTGTTAAATTTCTGGTACTAGAACCCATGATATCTGATTTGCAGAAAGAAAAACGTTCTTTTAGAAAAGATAACTTGACTGGTTTGTGCCGGCGAGAAGTCTTAGAAGAACGAACATCGTGGTATGAACAAGATTACGAAAGCATCGCAATTTTGTATGTAGATGTTAATAATCTTAAAAATATCAATGATGATTATGGGCATGATGCTGGAGATGAGGCTATCATCGGAGTTGCAAATGAAATAAAGAAATTACGAACTTTTTACTCAGAATTAGACCATTTTAGAGTGGGTGGTGATGAGTTTGTCGTGATTATCAAAGATGCAACAGAAGAACGAGCAAGAGACTTAGGCAGAATCTTATCAAATCAAATTGAAAGAATTATGCTTAGAACAGTAAACGGTCAGAAGGTAACAGCAGCCATTGGCTTTGCATATGCCAACAACAGGATTCGCATAAATAGTTTGATGCATCAAGCAGATGATGACATGTATCGAAACAAAAAGCGAATGAAGGGTATTAATTAATATTAAGAGGGTTTAAAAAATGAAAATATGCAGTAATTAACAAAGTGCTTGTAGCAGTAGACGCTTAGTCTGCTGCTTTTCCCTTTTTATAGGGGAAAAATATGTCGATAAAAACCTTTGAAATCGACAAAACTTCTTATTTTTCACCGAAGGAAAAAACTCCTTATAATCGAATATTAGAGTAGAACAAAAGATAAGG
This sequence comes from Clostridia bacterium, assembly GCA_017625465.1. GTDB lineage: Bacteria > Bacillota > Clostridia > TANB77 > CAG-508 > Scatovivens. Next base: position 30,660 of record JAGAKS010000015.1, read on the forward strand.
AGGGTAAACTTATGAATGTCAAACATTATGTAGAAGATAAAGTTATCGTCTTCGAAATAACAGAAGATTTAGATCATCATGTTACAGAAAAAATAAGGAGGAGAGCAGATTATGAAATTCAAAGATTTATGCCTAAAAGAGTTATACTTGATTTTAATAGGGTTGTATTTATGGACAGTGCCGGAATTGGACTAGTTATAGGAAGATACAAAACTACTTGTTGCTATGGAGGAAAATTAGAAATAGCAAATGTGAGCACAAAATTGAGAAGAATTTTTGAGATGTCTGGAATTTTAAAAATAATTCCAATAATATCTTCAGATAAGGAGGCGGTAAATGAATAAGATTATAAAAAACGAAATGAAATTAGAATTTTTGAGTAAATCAAATAATGAGTCTTTTGCAAGAATTGCTGTGGCATGTTTTGCTTCACAAATTGACCCTACTATTGAAGAAGTAGCAGATATTAAAACCTCAGTTTCTGAAGCTGTTACAAATGCGATTATTCACGCATATCCTAACGGAGAAGGAATTGTAAAAGTAGTGGCTAAATTATATGAAGATGAGATAGAAATTGAAATTTCAGATACTGGTATAGGAATAAGCGATATAGAAGAGGCAAAAGAACCTTTATATACTACAAAAAGTGGATTAGAGCGTTCAGGTATGGGATTTACAATAATGGAGAGTTTTATGGATAGTTTAAAGGTTGAATCTATTGTAGGTCTTGGAACAAAAATAAGTATGAGAAAAAAGATAAAAAACAAGGAAGTTAGTTTATCTTCTAGTACATATGAAATAAAATAAAGGAGGAATTATGTATGAAAATAATAATTCTCTCTTGGAGGAAGCAGCAAGTGGAAATTTAGAAAAAATGGAAATCTTAATAAATCAGAATATTGGACTAATATGGGGTATTGTAAAAAAGTTTATTGGGAAGGGTTACGAAACAGAAGATTTATATCAGATAGCATGCATGGGATTTATAAAAGCAATAAAGAGATTTGATTCTAGCTATAAAGTAAAACTTTCAACTTATGCAGTACCCTATATTTTAGGAGAAATAAAAAAATTTATTAGAGATGATGGTATTATAAAAATAAGTAGGAGTGTAAAGGAATTAGGTTTTAAAGTACTTATGGAGTCTATAAATGAAGAAAATAACGAAAGAAAGATTTTTAGCGAGTTTGATGAACAATCTAAAATCATTGATAAAATTACAATAGAAGAACTTGTTGAAAACTTAAACATGAGAGATAAAAAAATTATAAAACTTAGATTTTATGGAGAAAAAACACAGACACAGGTGGCAAAAATTATGGGAATTTCACAAGTACAAGTTTCCAGAATAGAGAAAAGAATTTTAAAAGATTTAAAAGAAAAATTGAAGGCAGAGGTATAGATTTGAAAAAGATATTTTTTTATATAATTGCAATTATTGCAGTTTCGTTTACAATTTCTATAATGCTGACAAAGAATGTAGAAACAAATGAGGTTTCCACAGAAGAGGTAGAAAAAGTGGAAAACAACTTCATAAAATTATTACATACTGAAACAGGAAGTGTTGAAGAAATTGGTTTAGAAAGTTATTTATATGGTGTCGTAGCAGCGGAAATGCCGGCAAGTTATGAGCTAGAAGCTTTAAAAGCACAAGCTGTTGTCGCTAGAACATATACTAAATACAAACAAAATGAGAAAAAGCATGAACAAGCTGATATTTGTGATGATAGCAAATGTTGCCAAGCATGGATTTCAAAAGAGAATAGATTTGCTAGGTGGGAAGAAGATGAAAGAGAAAGTAATTGGCAAAAAATTGTAAGTGCAGTAGATAGCACTGCTGGAAAATATATTATTTATGAGGGACAGCCGATAAATGCACTTTTTCATAGTAATAGTGCAGGAAAAACTGAGCTACCTATAAACGTGTGGGGTGGAAATTATCCGTATTTGGAAAGTGTTGAAACATCTGGAGAAGAGGCATATTCTACTTATGCATCAGAGGTGCAGATTTCTAAGGATGAATTAATTCAAAAAATGTTAGAAAAATATCCAGAATTTACTATAGATTTTAAGAAAGATGATTGTATGAAAATTTTAGAATATAATGAAAGTGGAAGAGTAAAAACTCTAAAAGTAGGTAATATAAATTTATCTGGCGTTGAAGCCAGAACTATATTTGGACTTAAATCTACAAATTTTGAATTTTTAATTGATGGAGATAAAATTAAATTTTCAATTTTAGGTTATGGTCATGGAGTTGGTTTAAGTCAAAGCGGAAGTGATAGTTTGGCGAAACAAGGAAAAAATTTTGAAGAAATTATAAAACATTATTATAAAAATGTGGAAATAGTTGAATAATTTTACTGTAAAATGCAGATACTTATTTTATCAAATAAAGCTAAAACGGAGGGTAAAATGAGTAGAAGAGATTATTTTAAAGAAGAAGATAAATTAAGAAAAATTAGTATTGTTTTTGGAATTACTTTAGTTTTAACGATAGTAGTTTTTACTTTGGTTTTTAATCTATACAATAAGAAACTTGAAGAAAATGCTAGACAAAGTATTTTAGAACTTGGAAGTATAAATGCTGTAGTTCCAAATTCTTACACAAATAGTGTTACTTCAGCAAGTACAACTGAAGATAAGGGTGTAAATGAAGTAAAAAATGAGATAGCTTCAACAGAAATAAAAAAACAAGAACTTCCTAAACATAAAGTAGCGGAAGAACCAGAAAGAAACGAGGAAGAAAATGTAATAGAAGAACCAAAATCAGAAACAGTAGAACCAGAGCCAATAACATTTTCTGCGCCAATAAATGGTGAGATAATAAAAGATTTTGCAAATGAAACGTTAGTATATTCTGAGACTTTAGAAGAATGGACTGTGCACAATGGAATTGATATAAAAGCTCCTAAAACTACAGTAGTTATGGCAAGTGCCGAAGGTATGGTAGAAAGTATAAAAAATGATCCAAGATATGGTTTAACAGTTACTATTACACATAGAGATGGTTTTAAAACTATATATTCTAATTTATTAACTGCTGAATTTGTAAGTGAAGGACAAGAAGTAGAAAAAGGTAGAACAATAGGTACTGTAGGAGAAAGTGCAAGTTTTGAGGCGGTAGAAGAAGCACATTTACATTTTGAAATGATGAAAGATGGAAAGTATGTAAATCCAACCTTGTATTTTAACTAATTTGAAGCACCAATTTTGGTGCTTTTTCCTATTTTATGTATTGAAATATAAAATCTAATATGATACACTATATTTGTTAACTTATGAAAAAGGAGAATATAATACAATGAAAATTTTCAAAAAAATTTTAGCAGGATTTTTATGCGCAATGATGCTTTTATCAGTATGTGGAACATTAGTATATTATGTAATCGCAGCATTACAATAAGGAGAAAATAGATGTTAAGAAATTTATTGAGTTCTGTAAATCAAATATATGAGGTAAATATATTAGAATATATAAAAGGAACTTTTACTAATCCAGCAAGTTTAATATTAACAATTATAGACTTAGTAATAGTAATAACTTTATTTTATTATGTTTGCAAAATGCTTAGAAATACTAGAGCATGGCAATTATTAAAAGGTATTTTTATTTTAATAGTTATTACTTTTGCAAGTAATATATTAAGACTAAGAATTTTAAATTATATATTATCTATGATTATGATGTATGGTGGTATAATGATTATTGTTATTTTCCAACCAGAAATTAGACGTGGATTAGAGCAACTTGGTGCTAATAAGTTTACGAAATTTTTAGGATTAAATAAAGATATTGAATCAAAGAAGAAAGAAAATGTTTATAAAATAGCTATTGCGGCTATGGAGCTTGCTAAAACTAAAACTGGTGCATTAATAGTTATTGAAAGAGATGTAAAAATTCAAGATATTATAGCTACAGGTATTCCTATAGACGCAGAAATTTCTCCACAATTATTATGTAATATATTTGTGCCAAATACACCACTTCATGATGGTGCAGTAATTATTAGTGATAACAAAGTTGCAGCAGCTTCTTGTATGCTACCACTTGCAGATGACCAAGATATTGCTAGAGAATTAGGAACAAGGCATAGAGCAGCAATTGGTATTTCAAAAGAATCAGATGCTATGGCAATTGTTGTTTCAGAAGAAACAGGAAAAGTATCAATTGCTAAAGATGGAACTTTAATTGCGGATTTAAGAGAAGATGTTTTGAAAAAAATTTTATTAAAGAATTTAATAAACGAAGGAAGAGCTAAACAAGAAGTAAAAACAGCTACAGAAACTAAAAAAGTAGAAAAATCAGAATAATAAAATTAAAGCTTAGAAACTAAAAATTTCTAAGCTTTTATTATTTTATAAATTTGTTTATTGCTTCGGCAAATGCACCATCTGTTACATTTTTTTGAGTAACATATTGTGCAACATTTTTAAGCTCTGTGTAAGCATCTCCAACAGCTATACCTATACCGGAGTGCTTAACCATCTCTAAATCGTTAACATTATCTCCAATAGCTAACATATCAGCTTGTGGAATCTGTAAATAATTAGATAAGAAAGATAAAGCTTGATTTTTATTAATATTGTTCGGTGCAATATTTAAATATTCATATTCTTTATTGATAATATTATCTTTGTAAATTCCTTTTTTGCTAATTAAACTAGTACTAACTGTTAAATGTTTATTTATTTCTTTTTCAAGACCTTCTAGTGAATCAACACTACTAATAACAAAACTAAATATATCAGGATTGTTTTCTGCAATATATTTTTCAATATCAGGAACGATAAAGAATTTTAATTCAGTTTTATTTATATCTTTTAAAATATAGTTTCTTAAATCCATATATTTTAAGTTTTCTGTAACTATTGCATCTTCAGTATAAAAATGTATGTGGAGGTTGTTTCTTTTGGCTAATTTTATACAATAACTTATTTGTTTTGGTTTAAGAATTTTTCTATTTAGTTCTTCACCAGTTTGTAAATCTATAATTTGTGCACCATTACCAAAAATACCATATTTAGCTTTAAAATCGTTACAAATTGATTTTGAAACAGAATAAGATTTTCCAGTACAAACAACAAAATCAATATTTTTTGAATTAAGCTTGTCTATGGCTTTAAAGTTTTCGTTTGCTATGAAATTATTTCTATCAATTATTGTGCCATCTAAATCACTGGCAACAAGTTTTATATTCATAGATTTCTCCTTTAATATATTGGCTATATTAACAGTCACTTCTTATAGTATACCACAAAATGACAAAAATTACAAGTTTTGTTAGTTTTTAGCTTTTTTTAGGCTTTTATAATTATATTTTTTATGTTATAATAAATATGCAAATGAGAAGGAGAATAGAGTTTTGAGAAATATTAGATTATTAATAGAATATGATGGAACAAAATTTAATGGCTGGCAAAAGCAGCCTAATAAATTGAATATTCAAGGAGAAATAGAAAGAGCTATAGGTGAGCTTACTGATGAAGAAATTAACTTAATAGCATCTGGAAGAACAGATGCAGGAGTTCATGCACTTCGGACAAGTAGCAAATTTTAAAACAGAAAGTAACATTCCTATTGAAAAATTTGCTATTGCAATTAATTCAAAATTAAAGAAAAGTATAGTAATAAAAAATGCAGAAGAAGTTGAAGAAAGATTTCATAGTAGATATTCTGTAAAAGAAAAAACTTATAGATATACAATAAACAACTCTAAATATGGAACAGCTTTATATAGAGATATGGAGTATCATTTTCCAATAAAATTGAACGTAAAAAAAATGCAAGAGGCTGCTAAGTTTTTTGAAGGAGAACATGATTTTTCAGCTTTTAAAGCAAGTGGTACTAGTTCGAAAAGTAGTGTAAGAACAATATATAAAGCAGAAGTTTATGAGAATAATGAAAGAATATATATAGAACTTACTGGAAATGGTTTTCTATACAATATGGTTAGAATTATATCAGGAACTTTATTAGATGTAGGCTTAGAAAAAATAAAACCAGAAGAAATAAGAAATATTATAGAAAGTAAAGATAGAAGTAAGGCTGGCAAAACACTTCCACCATCAGGTTTGTGTTTAGTTAAAGTAAATTACATATAATCACGAAAAAGAAAATTAGTGAATAAAATATATTAAGGTTTTTTAGGAGGTTAATATATGGATAGTTTGCTAATTTTTTTTACTATATTTATAATTATTTTATTAGGAATATTTATAGTATTAGCTTTACTAACAGCATTGCTTTTTATGTATATTCAGAATTCAAATAGTAGTTGTAGAAATTCAGATAATAGTAGTACAACATTGTCTTGCGGATGTGGCTGTAGAAATAGATAAAATTTTATAAAAAAGATATACAAAAAAAATATTTAATGATATAATCACATAGAATGGAAGAAGTATATTTATAGAAAGAGGAAAAACGATGGGAAAAATCGTACTTTTAGATGACTTAACGATTAATAAAATAGCTGCTGGAGAGGTTATAGAAAGACCAGCATCTGTTATTAAAGAGATGGTTGAAAACTCTATTGATGCTGGAGCTAAAAATATTACTGTTGAAATAAAAAATGGTGGTATATCGTTAATTAGAATTACAGATGATGGTTCAGGAATTGCTCCTGATGATATGGAAATTGCTTTTGAAAGACATGCAACTAGTAAAATTAGAAAAGCTGAAGACCTAGAAACAGTTCAAACAATGGGCTTTAGAGGTGAGGCTTTGGCTAGTATTGCAGCTATTTCAAAGGTTGAAGTTATTTCAAAAACAGCAGATGATGAAGTTGGACATAAGCTTGTAATAGAGGGTGGAAAAACGTTAGAAAAAGAAGAAGTGGCTTCACAAAAAGGAACTAGAATTACAGTTCAAAATTTGTTCTATAATACACCAGTTAGATATAAATTCTTGAAAAAAGATTATACAGAAGCAGGCTATGTTGAAACTGTTGTTACTAGAATTGCTCTAATTAATAGAGATGTAGCTATTAAGTTAATAAATAATGATAAAGTTTTACTTCAAACAAATGGAAGTGGCGATTTAAAAAATATCGTATATAGTATTTATGGGAAAGACGTTGCAGAAAACATAATAGATATAGACTATACTTTTGAAGATATGCAAATTACTGGTGTTATTGGTAAACCAAGTATTGCAAGATCAAATAGAACAAATCAAATGTTTTTTGTAAACAATAGATATATTAAAGATGCAAAGCTTTCTGTAGCAGCTGAACAAGCATATAGGGAAGTATTATCTTATGGCAAATATGGATTCCTTATATTAAATATAAAAATGGATCCAAAGAAAGTAGATGTAAATGTTCATCCAGCTAAGTTAGAGGTTAGGTTTGAAGAGGAACAAGAAGTATTTAGGGCAATATATAATGCTATAAAATCAGGACTTGCAAGTATTGTTGTTGCTCCAAAATTTGAATTTAATTATGCAAATCAAGAAACTATTTCTACAGATAATGTTACTCAAAAGGTCGATGAAAAGATACAAAATACTGCTATAGTAGAGCCAGTAGTAGAAAAAATATCTGAAACCGTGCCAGTGAAAGCAGAAGAAAATGAAGAAATTTCAGTTACAGAAAGTGTAGTAAATAAAGTAGTAGAAGAAATTAAACCAGAGTCACCTGTTACTTCTGCTCTTAATGAAGAAATAATAGATAAAGAAATAAAAATAGGTAATACAAAAATTAGTAGTAATACAAGACAATTAGATTTTAATATAGCAGATGCTTTAAAAGAAGCAACACAAAAACTAGATACAACTAAAAAGATAGAAATACAAGAAACACAAATAGTGCCAGTTACTAGAGAAATTGTATCACAAGAAACTCAAACTGTAGATTTAAGCAAAGAATTGAAAAACTCAGAAAATATAGAAGAACAACCAACTATAAATGTAGAAGAAAACATAGAGAGTGGAAATGTTGAAACTAATACAGAAAATGTTTTAGAAGAAAATATAAAAGAAACTCAAGAAGAAACTTTGGAAAATACAGTTCCTTCTGTTGAAGCTGTTGAAAATATTACTTCAAGAATACTTGCTCTAAAAATGAACAATATGGAAAATACTCAAATGATTGATACAGCAAAAGTTAGAGAAGCAATGAATGAAGTAAATGATGTTACACCAGAGTTTGCTAATATGTACAAAAAAACTTTTGGTGTTGATGCAAACGTTATTCGTAAAGAACGTGAAATAGAAGAACGTGAAAGAGAAAAAATTAATGTTTCAAATGAATTTGTAAATGCTGAAAATGATAATCTTTTTGAAAAAGAAGAAGTTATTCCAGCAAGAGTAAATTATAAACTTATCGGTACAGCTTTTAATACAAATATTATTATTGAACTTAATAATGAAATGTATATAATAGACCAAAATGCAGCTTTAGAAAGGCTTACCTATGAAGCTGTAAAAGCAAATTATTTTAGCACAAATGGTAAAGATAGTCAAAATTTATTGTTACCAGATATAATTACAGTTTCATACAGAGAAATGTCTATTGCTCGTGAAAATGTAGAATTATTTGAAAATGCAGGATTTGCTTTTGAAGAATTTGGGGAAAATACGTTAAAATTAACTGCTGTTCCAAGTATTTGTGAAGAGCTAAATACAAAACAATTATTTATTAATGTTTTAAACGAAATAGACAGAGTTGCACTTAATGAAAAAGAAGAAAAAGAAGAAAAATTTATTATAGCTGTTGCTAAAAATGCAACAACTAAAATTAAGAGAGCATTAGACGAAAGAGAAATAGATGAATTATTACAAAAATTATTAATTTTAGAAAATCCATTTGATACGACTCATGGCTCAGTAACAGCAATAAAAATGAGTAGAGCTGATATTGAGAAGAAATTTTCTAGAAGAAAGTAGGAAAAATTGAAACCTAAGGTAATTGTAATTGTTGGACCTACTGCATCTCGGAAAAACAGCATTATCAATAGAACTTGCTAAACAAATTAATGGCGAGATTATTTCATGCGATTCAATGCAAATATATAAAGATATGGACATAGGTACAGCAAAAGTTACAGAAGAAGAAAAACAAGGAATAAAACACTATTTAGTAGATTTTATTTCGCCTAGTGAAAGATATACAGTTTCAAATTTTAAAAAAGATTGTGAAACAGCAATAGAAGAAATTTTAGCAAAAGGTAAAACACCTATTGTTGTTGGTGGAACTGGTTTATATGTAAATTCTTTAATATATGGAATTGAATATCAAGATATGGCATTTGATGAAGAATATAGAAATGAGCTTATGAATAAAGCTGAGACAGAAGACGGACTTAAATCACTTTATGAAGAAGCAAATAATATAGACAAAGAAGCTATGCAAATTATCAGTCCAAAGGACAAAAAAAGAATTATTCGTGTGCTTGAAATTTATCATGCTACTGGAAAAACCAAAACAGAATTAGAAATTTTATCTAGAGCTAAAGGAGTGAAATACGACTTTAGAGTTTTTGCAATTAGTATGGATAGGGACAAACTATATGACAGAATCAACAAAAGAGTAGACATTATGATAGAAAAAGGTCTTGTTGAGGAAGTTAAAAATTTACTTGCTAAATATTCTAAATTTCCTACTGCTATGCAAGGCTTGGGTTATAAAGAAGTTGTAGAATATTTGGAAGAAAAAATAAGTTATGAAGAAATGATTGAAAAAATAAAACAAGAAAGTAGGCATTATGCTAAAAGACAACTTACTTGGTTTAGAAAAAATAAAGAAATAATATGGTTAGATGCAGGAAATGATATGCAAAACAATATAGATATTATATTGAAGGGATGAAATTACTTTGAATAATTCAAAAATGGAAAAGTTCAAATTTCTAATTTCAATTATTGTAGTTATAATTGCAGTTGTTTTTATAACAAACAGTACAAAACTTTTAAAAAAGCCAACAGATACATTTGTTGTTGAGAAAGGTTCAATATCTTATGAAGAAACGACAACTGGGTATGTTATAAGAAATGAGTATTTACTTCAAGGTGAAAATTATAAAAATGGTATGGTACAAATAAAATATGAAAATGAAAAAGTTTCTAAAGGAGATGCCGTTTTTAGATATTATTCGAATAATGAAGAAAGTTTAGTAAAACAGATTGCTGAGTTAGATGAAGAAATTAATAAAGCACTTGAGGAAAATAAAAATAGTATAAAACCTAGCGACATGATTAGTATTGAGGGACAAATCGAAGATACTCTAGATGCAATGCATAATACAAATGAAATCAGAAAATTAGAAGAATACATAAAAAAAATAGATGGGTATATAGCTAAGAAAGCTCAAATAGCTGGTGAACACAGCCCAACAGGTTCTCTTGTGAAAACTCTTATAGAAAAGAGAAGAAATTTAGAAGCGGAACTTAATTCTAATGCAGAAACAATAGTATCGCCAGAATCTGGAATTGTTTCGTATAGAATTGACGGTTTGGAGGAAGTTCTAAAGTGTAACGATTTTAGCTATCTAAATAGAAAAACTTTAGAGAGCTATGATTTGAAGATAGGAGCAACAATTCCACAAAGCAAAGAAAAAGGAAAAGTGGTTAATAATTTTGAGTGCTATTTGGCTACTTGCATGAAAACAGAAAAAGCAGAAGCAGCAAAAGTAGGAGATAAAGTTACTTTAAGATTATCAAATACCAAAGAAATTCCAGCTGAAGTTTCTTATGTCGGTAGTGAAGATGATGGAACTAAAATTTTAGTTTTTAAAATAAAAAATCAAATAGAAGAGCTTATAGAATATAGAAAAATTTCTTTTGATATAATATGGTGGAAATATTCAGGCTATAAAATTAGTAACTCTGCTATAACTACAGATGAAAATGACTTATCATATATAAATAAACAGAGTGCAGGTTACTCTGAAAAAGTATTGGTAAAAGTGTTAAGACAAAATGAAACTTTTTCAATTGTAAATAATTATACTGATGAAGAATTACAGGAATTAGGCTTTTCAGAAGATGAAATATCTGATATGAAAGAGCTAAAATTGCATGATGAAATTATATTACATTAAAATTACAAAACTGTTTATTTTTTATAACATTAGCAAAAAGTATTGACATTGAATCAAAAAAGTTAGATACTAAATGCATAAGATTATGCTACGAAAGAAGAATAAAATTAGGAGGTCTATTTAGAAGAGATGGTACAAGCAACAGTTAAAAAATTTTTTAATAATATTTTTAAAGAAAGTGATTATCAAGACGGTTATGAGGAAGAATTAGATAACGAGGTTGATTATGATGATGGATATGAAGTAGAAGAACCAGAAAACGATACTTTTACTAATATGTTCAAAAGAAGAAACAAAGTTGTCGAAATGCCTAGACCACAACAAATAAAAATGAAAATCTCAAAACCAACTAATTTTGATCAGGTTGAAGAGATAATTAGCGAATTAAAAAGTAAAAACTCAGTTGTTATTAATTTAGAATATGTTAGTAAAGATATAGCTAGAAGAATAATGGATGCTGTTAGCGGTGCTGCTATGGCATTAGATGGTCATGTTGAAAAAGTATCTAACTCTATATTTGTTGTTGCACCATTTAACTATGATATAGTAAATGAATTTACTAAAGAAAAAATCGAAAGTAAATTTGCAGCTCCATCATGGATAAAATAATAATCAACAATAGGAGGATTGAATATGCTAACACCTTTGGACATTGAAAACAAAAGGTTTTCAAAGAAGATTAATGGTTATAGTGTAGAAGAAGTTGATGATTTTCTAGATCAAGTTACTCTAGAATATGAAAAACTATATAAAGAAAATGCAGAATATAAAGCAGAAGTAGAACAAAGCAAAAAAGATTTAGAACATTACAAAAACGTTGAACAAACTTTACAAAACACTTTAGTTATGGCTCAAACAGCAGCAGAAGATGTAAAAAAAGCTGCACAACAACAAGCAGAGCAAATGATTAGAGATGCCCAAAGTGAAGCAAGACGTTCAGTTGATGATTTAAATAGACAACAATTTGAAATTACTAAAAAAACAGAAGAATTGAAAAAGCAATATGAAGTGTATAAAGCTAAAATGCAAGCTTTGCTAATATCTCAACTAGAAATATTAGAAGATGATAATAAAAATTCTGATGAAATTTAATAAAACATAGAGGGGTTAACTAATTTTAGTTAACCTTTTTTGTGCTTTTCTAATTTAACAAAAAAATTAAGTATGTATTACAATTGCGTTAACATTATTGACTTATTGAATATTTGGAATAAAATAGATATATATAATAGTAGGAGTATAATTATGAGAATTATAGCTGGGAGAATGAAAGGTACTAAATTATTTACTCTAGATGGTTTAAATACTAGACCTACATTAGATAGGGTTAAGGAGCCACTTTTTAGTATAATAAATTTTAAACTTGAAGATAGTGTTGTTTTAGATTTGTTTTCAGGTAGTGGCGCTTTAGGATTAGAATCGATAAGCAGAGGTGCCAAAACAGCTTACTTGTGTGACAATTCTTATAATGCTATCCGTATAATAAATCAAAATGTTGAGAAAACAAAAACCCAAGATCAAGCGGTTGTTGTATCAAAAAGTTTTGAAAAGGTGTTAGAAGAGTGCAGTCTTAAAAATATAAAATTCGATATAATATTTTTAGACCCGCCTTATAAAACTGATTATGCAGAAAAAGCCACTGAAATTATAATAGAAAAAAATTTGTTAAATGATAATGGAATAATTATTATTGAAACAGATGCAAAAGAAAAAGTTATAGAAAATTTACAAAGCATAGATATTACTATGTATGATGAACGAAAGTATGGTAGAGTTAGTCTCCTATTTTTGCGAAAGGAGTAAAAGATGGAAATCTTTACGTTATTAGAAACTTTAGAAGATATAATCGAAAATGCAAAATCTATACCATTTACTGAAAAAGTAATTGTTGATAAAGATGATATATTAGATTTAGTTAAAGAAATAAGATTAAAGCTTCCAGATGAATTAAAACAAGCAAAATGGATTAAAGAAGAGCGTGAAAGAATTATGGCAGAAGCACATAAGGATGCAGATGACATAGTGAAAGAAGCTGAAAACAGAATTATTTCAATGATTGATGAGCATGAAATTACTAGAAAAGCTTATGACAAAAAAGAAGAAATTGTGGCACAAGCAAATGAGATGCATAGAACAATGGTTAGAGATACAAACGAGTATGCAGATGGCATTTTAGAGGGAGTTGAAAATACTGTTAAACAGCTAGAACAAGCTTTAGAAAATGTTAATGTTACTATAAAAGAAACACTAGCTAATGTTGAAGGTACAATCAAACAAACAGTTGAAACAATTGAGAATAACAGAAAAGAGCTTAAATAAATTATAAAAATAAGACCACAATCTGAAATTTTCGATTATGGTCTGTTTTTTAGGAGGAGAAATTGGGGAGAAAGCGAAAAACTACTAAAAGTACATCTAGAAGTACAAAAAACAATAGAAGAAAACAAAGTAAATTTAGTTTAGATTTAGCGGTAATTTCATTACTTGTTATTAGTATATTACTTTTTGTTTTGATATATGGTGAAACTGGAGCAATAGGAGAAGTATTAAGTCCAATGCTTGGGGGTATAATAGGTTTTATAAAATATTTGATCCCAATTGGAATGCTTGCTATTGCTGTTTCTGTTGCAAGAGATGATAGAGATTACGTATTATCAAAACTTGTGCAATATGTAATTTTCTTAGCTTGTATTGCTGCAATGCTTACTATTTTCCAAATTTCTAAAGGAACCATAAATACAGATTTGGAATTTAAAGAAGTTTTACAAGTAGCTTATGATTTAGGTGAAAAAAATATAGGTGGTGGAACAGTAGGTGCTGTAATTAGTTATCCATTAATAAGTCTATTTGGAATGTTTGGCGCAGCAATCGCAGCAGTAGGAACTGCCATTATATTATTAGTATTTACCTTTGGAATAGAACCTTCTAAAATTATTGCAGCATTTCTTGATAAAATTGATGAAGAACGTAGCTATAATAGAGAAGAGATGGATGCAGCTTATGAGAGAAGAAGAGCAAAAAAAAGTACTTTTGTAGATATTGATGAAGAACCACAAAAAACTTTATCTAGAAAACAAGCAAAACAAGAAGAAATTAAGCATGTGCCAGAATCAATTGGAGAAGATCAAATTACAATAAATGTAGCAACAGGTGAAATAATAGATGAGCCACAAAAAGAAGAAAAAAATCAAAAAGTTAAATTTAATTTGTTTAATAAAAATGGGGAAGTAAAAGAAGAACCACATAAAAATAATCCGGAAGAAATTGAAGCTAATTTATTTAAAGTTGAAGAAAAAACAAAAGAAGTACAAACTCAAGCTGTTCTTCAACTAGCACATAATGAAGTTTCAATTGATGACGAAAATTATGAATTTCCACCGATTGAGCTTATGAAGGCTGGAGATAGTAAGGGAAATAAAGGTAGCAAAAAAGTATTAGCAGATACTGCTACAAAATTACAAAAAACATTATATAGTTTTGGTGTTTCTGCAAAAGTAGAAAATGTTTCTGTAGGACCTGCTATTACAAGATACGAATTAAAACCAGCAGAAGGTGTAAGAGTTAGCAAAATTGCAAAACTTTCAGACGATATAGCACTTAATTTAGCCGCAGAAAGTATAAGAATTGAAGCTCCAATTCCAGGAAAACAAGCTGTTGGTATAGAGATACCAAATAAAGAAAAAGAGGTAGTACATTTAAGAGAAATTATAGAATCTGTAAAATTCCAAGATGCAGAATCAAATTTATCAATGGCACTTGGAAAAGATATTGCAGGTGAACCTGTAATTGCAGATATAGCTAAAATGCCTCATGTACTTATCGCAGGTTCAACAGGTTCTGGTAAATCTGTATGTATAAATACATTGATAGCAAGTATATTATATAAATCAAAACCAAGTGATGTTAAGCTTTTGATGGTAGATCCAAAGGTTGTTGAACTTTCTGTATATAATGGCATACCACATTTGTTAATTCCAGTTGTTACAGATGCCAAAAAAGCTGCAGGTGCTTTAGCATGGGCAGTTCAAGAGATGGAAAACAGATATCAATTATTTGCTAAAAAGAATGTTAGAGATTTAAAAGGATACAATGCAGTAATTGAAAGAGAAAAAGAAACAATGGACGGTGAGCAAGCTGAGCTTGAAGAAAAATACGATCAAGGAAAACTTCCACAAATTGTGATTATCATAGATGAGCTTGCTGATTTAATGATGGTAGCTGCAAAAGATGTAGAAGATGCAATTTGTAGACTAGCTCAAAAAGCTAGAGCAGCTGGTATGCATTTAGTTATAGCAACACAAAGACCATCTGTTGATGTTATTACTGGTATCATTAAAGCTAATGTTCCATCAAGAATTGCTTTTGCAGTTTCATCACAAATAGATTCTAGAACAATTTTAGATATGGCAGGTGCTGAAAAACTACTTGGAAAAGGAGATATGCTTTTCTATCCAATAGGGGCAAATAAACCAGTTAGAGTTCAAGGTTCTTTTGTTGATGATAAGGAAGTTGAAAAAATAGTTTCTTTCATTAAAAAAGACGGAGAGCAAAGCGAATACAGTAAAAAGATATTGGAACAAATTGAAAATTCTACAAAATCTGATAAAGAACGTGATGAAGATATGATGGATGATGATGATGAAACAGATCCATTACTTACAGAAGCAATAGAATATGCTTTGGAAGTTGGTCAAGCTTCTGTATCAATGTTCCAAAGAAAATTTAAAATTGGATATTCAAGAGCTGGTCGACTTATAGACAGTATGCACGAAAGAGGCATCATATCAGGCTTCGAAGGAAGTAAGCCACGAAAACTTTTAATGACAAAAGAGCGTTGGGCTGAACTTAATATGATGCAATCACCAGCAAATAGTGATATAGATGAAGAAAATCAAGAATAATATTTAATGACGGAAGGAGGTTTTTTAAAGCGAGATGAATATATTTTCTAAATTAAAAGATTATAACTCAGAGTTAGAAGAAATTTTAGATAGAAAGTATTTCTCTTCTAGCGTAAAAAATCTTCTTCTTAGTATGATTTATAAGATTGAAAATTCATATAATGATTATGAGACAATAAAAAGAGTTGTTAGAAAAAAAGAAGAATTCTTAACAGAACTTGTTGAGACAATTAGTAAATATTGTGATAATGTTAAAATTGTAGAACCAGAAAGCAAAGGGTCAGAGATATTACAAAAAAATAAGGTTTTAGCATTAACAAATGAAAAAGAAAGAAGTCTATTAGCATATCCAACAGAAAATGCATTGTTATACGCAATTTCAGATATTGTTCCAAAATATTTTTATATCAAAAATGAAGTAATATTTAAAAAAACAATTCAAGATATGCTTGTTGAAGGCTATAATACAAACAATTTAGAAATTTTGGTAAATTTTAATGGATGGTCTTGGGACACAAAATCTAAGTCTATAGGCAAGTATATAAATAATTTAATTTATCAAAATTTTTTGTTTTTAGTGGGCGAAAACTTTTTAAAAGAATGGAGAAATACTAGCTCAAATAAAATAGACTATTTTTCAGAAATAGAAGATAGGATAAACTCTTTAGATAAAGATAATCAGTTCTTAATTTATATGTGTAAAATTTTATATGCTAAGGTAAATGAAAAAGAAAAATCTCAAATAAGTATAAAATTAAAAGAGAAATCTAAAGAACTTGCTAAAATTAAAGATAAAGATAAATTTTTGGAAAATATGAGAAATAAAAAAATGAAGCTTACAAAAGTGCTTCAAAAAATTGATTTAACTTTGAGTGATGAAAAAGTTTTAGCAAAAGAATTTAAAAAGAGAAATAGTAAACTAGATGATGATAAAAAGATAGGAAGTATAAAAATCTTTTTAAATATGCTAATAAGAGAAAGAGAACAAACTTTAGCCGAGTTTAAAGAAGCTTCTGATTTATCTTTACCAGTAAATTATTTAAAATATAAAGCAAAACTTGAAAAATATGAGTCTATTTATAAAAATAAAGAAGCAATAGACAAAGATATTGTAGAAATGGAAAAATGTTTTTTAAAGTTAATGGAGCAAAAAACTTTAAAAGCTACAACAAATAACGAAATTATAGATATTATATATATATTGAGATATTTAAAAAATATCAATGTTAGTAAAGAATATCAAATAAAAGATATTCCAGTGCTTAATAAATATATAGATAAAATTTTAAAAATAGCAATTACTAGAGCTTGTAAATCAGGAATTATAAAGATTATAAGTATGGACATAAACAAAAATTACGAAATTATTAAATTTGCTATTGATAGTACAATTATAGATTTAGAAGAAATAAAAGTATATTTAGAAACTGAAAAAGATGAGTTAACTGTAAAAGTATATGATAAAGAAATTTTTGAAAAAGAAGAAACTCAAAAATTTAGTGGAGACAAAAAAGATATTGAAATAAAACTTAAAAAAATGATAAAGTTATTTAATTAAATTTAAAAGTAATGTTTTTACTTTTAAATTAAGAGGAGGATTTATGAAAATTACATTCTTAGGAGCTGCAAAAACCGTAACAGGTTCAAATTTTTTAGTTGAAGCAGCAGGAAAAAAATTTTTAGTTGATTGTGGAATGTATCAAGGAAAAGTTACACATGACTTAGAAAATTCAGATCCATTTCTATACAATGTTGCTGATATTGATTTTATGCTTTTAACACATGCTCATATAGATCACTCAGGAAGAATTCCTAAATTATACAATGAAGGTTTTAGAGGAAAAATATATGCAACAAAGGCTACCTGCGATTTATGTGAAATTATGCTTCCAGATAGTGGTCATATCCAAGAAATTGAAATCGAATGGAGAAATAGAAAGAGAAAAAGAGAAGGAAAAGAAGCATTACCTCCATTATACACAGCTGAAGATGCTTTAAGATGTATGGAAATATTTGAACCAGTAGATTATGATGATATTATAGAAATTGATGATAATATTAGTGTTAGATTTAATGACGCAGGTCATATGTTAGGTTCTGCAATTATTGAAATTTGGGCTTTTGAGGATGGAAAAACTGTTAAAACAGTATTCACAGGCGATTTAGGAAATAACGACTTACCACTTTTAGATTCTCCAACTATGATAGATAATGCAGATTATGTTATTATGGAGTCTACTTATGGAAATAGACTTCATATGAAAAACTTAGAAAAAGCAAATATGTTCTTAGATATCGTTTCAGAAACTTTAGATAAAGGTGGAACAGTTGTAATACCTTCATTTGCTGTGGGTAGAACACAAGAAATTCTATATGAAATTGATACTTTAAAAGAAGAAAAAGGTCAAGACGAAGAGTTCGCCAAAAAATATCAAACTTTAATGAGAGCACCAGTTTATGTAGATAGTCCACTTGCTATTTCAGCAACAGAAGTATTTAAGAAAAATACAGAACTATTTGAAGAAGAAATACAAGAAAAAATGAAATCTGGAGACCATCCATTAGAGTTCCCAGGACTTAAATTTACTGTTACAGCTGATGAATCAAAAGCTTTAAATGAAAGTAATGAATCTTCAATAATAATTTCAGCTAGTGGTATGTGCGAAGTAGGTAGAATTAAACACCACTTAAAGCATAACCTATGGAATCCAAATAGTACAATTTTGTTTGTTGGTTACCAAGCACCAGGAACACTTGGAAGAAGTATAGTTGATGGTGCTAAAAAAGTTAAAATTTTTGGAGAAGAAATTGCAGTAAATGCTAGAGTTGAATATATTGAAGGTTATTCAGGACATGCTGATCAAGAATGGCTTTTGAACTTTGTATATTCATTTATAACAAAACCAAAACATATCTTTTTAGTTCATGGTGAAGAAGAAGGTCAAATTGAGTTAAAGAAAAAGATTGAAGAAACAGCAGAAATTTCAGTTACTATACCAGATTTTGGTGAAAGCTATGAGCTTACTCCAGAAAAATTAGAAAGACTTGAAGAGAGTGAAGAAGTTAAGAAATACAATCAAGAATTTGTTAGATTTGATGTTCTTGATAGAATTGAAAAGATGAAAGATGATATTGAAAGTCTTGAAAATATTGTTCGTGATGAAAACTTTGAAGCAGAAAATAATGAAATAAGAGCATTAAGTGATAGAATTAAAGAGATAGAAAAACAAATAGCAAATATGATAACAAAATAGGAGATACAGATGATTACAAAATATTTTAATGATGCAATAGTAGGAAATAGAACAGTAACAGCCAGCTTTTCAAAAACGGGAGAGCTTTTGAGATTATATAGTCCAACAGTAGATTATAAACAATTTATTGAAAGATTTAATGTTGGTGTAAAAATAAATGATTCAGCAATGATATATCTTCACAATGATATAAATAATGCTTACAATCAAGATTATGTAGAAAACACAAATGTATTAGAAACAGAAATATTAAATACATATTTTAATTTAAGAGTATTGCAAACAGATTTAGTACCAGTAAATGAAAATATTTTAATTAAAAATTACAAAATGACTAATGAAAGTAATATAGATTTTGATTTGAGCTTTTTGGTGTATTCTGAATTAATGACAAATTCTAATAATGATACTTGTGGTTATTTTAAAAATGATGCATTAATACAGTACAATCACGATTATTCTGTATGTGTTTTTGCAAAAGAGAAACCAGATTCTAAGCAAATAAATGGTGTACAAAATAATATTATGGATGGCGTAATTGGTGGCAAAGATTATATTGGAATGTCATCAAATTCAGCTATAAGTTATAATTTTAAAATTCCGGCTGGAAAAAGTGTAACAATAGCGATATATGTTTATATAAATGACAATAATTCAAAATGCTTACTAAATGAATTAGACAATGAAATTGAGAGATTTAGAAAATTAGATATCAAAAAAACAATAGAAGATACAAAAAAATATTGGAAAAAATTTGTTAAAGAACATGATAAACTTGGAATTAATAAATTAAATATTGATAGTAGAATAAAACAAATTTATAACAGAAGTATTTTGCTATTTCCACTTGTTACAAATCCAGTTACTGGAGGGGTATCTGCAGGTATAGAAGTAGATGAAGGCAAAACAAAATGTGGAAGATATTCATATTGTTGGCCTAGAGATGCTGTGTTTATTACAGAAGCTTTAGATGCCGTAGGTATGAGCGAAGATGCAGAGAGATTTTATTCAAAATTTTGTAAAATGACTCAAAGCAAAAATGGTATGTGGGAGCAAAGATTTTATACTGATGGAAAGTTAGCACCAGCATGGGGCTATCAAATAGATGAAACTGCTGCTGTTATTTTTGGTGCTTATTCACATTATACAGCTTGCAAAGATAAAAACTTTTTAAAATCAAATTTAAAAATGTTAGAAAATGGAGTGACTTTTTTAGAAAAATATATTGATGATGTATTTAATAAAACAGGAAAATTTCCAAAAAGTTATGATTTATGGGAAGAGTGTGAAGGAGTTTCTTTATATTCTATATCAGCGATTTTCGCAGCTTTTAGTGCAATGCTAAAAATATATGATATTGTTAAGGATATGTTCGACAATAACAGATTAAAAGTTGAAGCAATTAATAAACAAATTAAAAAATTAGAAAAATTAGTTATAGATGTAAAAGAATATTGTTTAAAAGAATTCTATGATGATGAAAAAAAATCTTATGTTAGAAATACAGTTGATAAAAAAATAGATATTAGTTTATTAGGTACTGTAACACCATTTGAAATGTTTACACCAAAAGAAAAAAATATTCAAAATACAATTGAAAGAATAAATATGACTATTCGTACATATACCGGTGGTTATATAAGATACGAAGGAGATAGCTATATGGGTGGATATAATCCATGGCCTATAGCAAATTTATGGATGGCGTGTTATAATCTAGAAGCAGGAGAAAACAAAAAGGCTTTAGAAAACTTTAGCTTTGTTACAACTTCTGCATCAGATTACGGATTATTAGGCGAGCAAGTAAATAATGATGCAAGAAAACCAGCATGGGTTATAGGACTTACATGGAGTCATGCAATGTATATTATAGTGCTTGCAAAATTAAAAAAATTAGGTCTTATATAAAGGAGTATTATGACAAAAAAAGTATCTACAGTTTTTGTATGTAATGAATGTGGTTATGAAAGTAGTAAATGGCTTGGAAAATGCCCTGCTTGCAATAGTTGGAATACATTTGTTGAAGAAAAGGCAGTTCAAGCAACAACTTCAAAAGATAGGAAAAAGCCTCAAGGCGAAGTTGTCAAATTAAATAAAGTTGAAAAGAAAGAAACTACTAGAGTAAAAACAGGAGTAGAAGAATTAGATAGAGTGTTAGGTGGAGGCTTTGTAAATGGTTCATTAACTTTGTTAGGTGGAGAGCCGGGTATAGGAAAATCAACACTTATATTGCAAATTTGTAATAGTTTAGCTCTAAATGGTAAAGTTTTATATGTATCTGGTGAGGAATCTGCTGAACAAATAAAACTAAGAGCTGATAGACTTGGAATTGATAATGATAATATTTTGTTTTTATCTGAAACTGATATTGACAATGTTGAGGTAAGTTTAGAAAAAGAAGAGCCAAAATTTGTTATCATAGATTCAATTCAAACTATGTATTCAGAAGAAATAACTTCTGCACCAGGTAGTGTTAGTCAAGTTCGTGAAATTACAGCAAGAATAATGAAAATGTGTAAACAAAAAGAAATAACAACTGTAATTATTGGACATGTTACAAAAGATGGAAATATAGCAGGTCCAAGAGTTTTAGAACACATGGTAGATACAGTTTTGTATTTAGAAGGTGAAAGATATTTTACTTATAGAATTTTACGAGGAGTAAAAAATAGATTTGGTTCTACTAATGAAATTGGTATGTTTGAGATGGAAGAAAAAGGACTAGTTGAAATTAAAAATCCATCATCAATATTAATTTCAGAAAGAGATGGAAATCCAGCAGGCTCTGTAATTGCAGTAAGTTTGGAAGGAACACGACCACTTTTAATAGAGCTTCAAGCATTAACTACATTTAGTGTTTTTGGAATACCTAGAAGAAATGCTAATGGAATTGATTATAATAGATTAACATTACTTATGGCAGTATTAGAAAAAAGAGCTAATATGCAACTGGGAAATCAAGATGTTTATTTGAATATTGTTGGTGGAATTAAAGTAAATGAACCAGCTTTAGATTTGGCTTCAATTTTAGCAGTAGCATCTAGCTTTAAAAACATAAGTATAAAAGAAGATGTCGTTGCTATTGGTGAAGTTGGGCTTACTGGCGAAGTAAGAAGTGTTAATATGATAGATAAGCGTATTAAAGAAGCAGAGAAGCTTGGTTATAAAACTTGTATAATTCCAGAAAGTAATAAAAAACTATTGAAAGAAAAATATAAATTAGATATAATAGGCGCAAAGAATATAATAGATGCGATGAAGTATTTAGGTTTAAAATAGAAAGGCGGAAAATTTTAATGAAAAACAAGACAAAATTAATTATTTGGATTATTGTAGCTATATTAGCTATTGCACTTTGTGGAGCTTTGACATGTAACATTGTACTTGCAAAAACACATAAAGTACAAAATCCAGTAGCTACATTTGAAGTAGAAAATTACGGAAATATAAAAATAGAGTTATATCCTGAATATGCTCCAAATACAGTATCAAATTTTGTAAATTTAATACAAAAAGAGTTTTATAATGGAAAAACTTTTTATGGTAAAGATGTAAATGCCATATATGCTACAAAAAATGCTGATGGAACAGATGCTGAGCCAACAAAAAGCTTGGTAGATAGTTCAGTAGAAAAAGGTTCTGTAGGAGATACAAAATATCAAATTGCAGGAGAATTTGTTGCAAATGGTTATGAAAATAATACTTTAAAACACGAAAAAGGTGTTATTTCAATGCTTAGAGAAGAATATCCTTCATATTTTGGTTTAACAGAACAAGGTTATAATTCTGCTTCTTGTCATTTCCAAATTATGTTAGATACAAATAGAAATTTAAATGGTGCTTATACAGCATTTGGTAAAGTTATCGAAGGTTTAGATGTTGTAGAAAAAATATTTAATGCTGAAGCTAAGCCAGCTGAAGAGGGAGAAGATACTGCATCTAGTGAAAATGAAATAACAGAATTAGCAACTCCAGCTGTTATAACAAAAGCAACAGTTGAAACTTATGGAGTAGATTATAAAGTGCCAGAAGTTACAGATGCATTCGATTATGATGCATTTTTACAAAACTATTTTAATCAATACTATAATTCAGGAGCAACTGCTGAGTAAAATTCAAAAGAAAAAAAGGAGGAATCCTTAAAAAGTATGAAAAATGAAAAAGGTGTTACGTTAGTTGCATTAGTAACAACGATTGTTCTAATAATAATACTAGCATCAATAACTACATATACGGGTATAGAATCTTATCAAAGTATGAGAACACAAGCTTTTGTTAGCAAAATGATAGCATTGCAAGAAAAAGTAGATGTTTTTTGTGATAAATATACAGTTACTGAAATAAATGGATTAGGTGTAACTTATGATACACTTTCAGATACTGATGCAAAAACTGTTTTAGAGACAGTAATTTCTGATGGTAGTGCAAATAAACTTAATAGTTGGTTTGATGTTGATAATTCTACTGGAAATTATAGATATTTTAGTATAGCAGATATTGAAAGTAAGATAGGATTAGCCAATTTTGATGTGGCAATTTGGCTTAATCCGCTTACAAGAAATGTTATAGCAGTAGAAGGCATAAAAGTAGATGGCGTTACATATTATAGACAATATGATTTGACTGGTGGACAAACATTAAAACAACCTGTAAAAGATACTAATAATACATTATCTAATACAGATTATAAATTATTAACTTATGATAATAAAGCTATTATAAAATTTTCAAAACAATATTCAGAAGCTTCTTATACACTAGAAGGTGGACAAACAGTTACTTTTTCTAATACAAAAGAAATTGAACTTCCATATTCTGGTGTATATACTATTACAGTAAATGGAACAAATCAATCTCAAAAAAGTGCTACAGTTTCTGTTACTATAGTAAATAAGCCAATGTTGGTTGAAGGTATGGTGCCTATAATACCGAATGGCGATACCTATACGGATATAGATGTTACTAATACAGAGCAATATCAAAATTGGTATAATTATGATAGTTCGTTAAAAAAATGGGCAAATGCAAGATTGCAAGATGGTAGTATTTATGTATGGATACCAAGATTTGCATATAAAATGAATGGAGCAAAAGCAGAAGTAAAATTTTTAAAAGAATTTTCTGATATAACAACAGAAGGTAAGGTAATAGCAACTGATTACAAAGTAGCTCCAGCATTTAAAAATGGAGTTTCAACCGCTTTTGCAAATGGTGAGTGGGATAATGAAATTGCAGGCTTTTGGGTAGCAAAATATGAGGCTATAAATAATAGTTCTATTCCTAAATGTGTTGAAACATCAACTTCAGTTTGGAAAGTAACACCTGCAAATGCTTTTGTATATTGCAGAAATATGGAAACGAAAACAGCTTTGTTTAGAAAGTCTGGAAAAACTACTGATTCTATAACTACTAAAGTTAGTGGAACTTTAACTGATGGTATATATCAAGTCGATACTAATAATATAGATACACATCTTATCAAAAATTCCGAATGGGGAGCTGTAGCATATTTATCATATAGTGATTATGGAGCAAAAGCTACTAATTATCAAGGCGGTGTTTATCCAGGAAAAGATTGCGGTTCTAATAGAGAACGTTCAACAACAGGAAATATATATGGTATTTATGGTATGTCTGGTGGAAATCCAGAAATTACAGCTAGTGGTTTAACTATTACTGCATATAATAGTTTAAATACTTCTAATAAATATGCAACAAAATATCCATCTACTAATACAAACACAACAATATTTGGAGATGCAGTCAATAATACTGAAGTTAGTGGATTTGGTGTAACTAAAACATTACCAACAACGAGTAATCCTATTTTTCTAAGAGGTGGAACAACAACTAGTGGTAATATATTCATATATCAAAATCAAGCAGCTAATACAACAACCTGCTTTAGACCAGTCATAATAGTCGAATATTAAATTTTAATATAAATATCAAATTACAAAGGAGAAAAAGATGAAAGAAAAAAGGGATGCAAAAGGAATAACCCTAATAGCTTTAGTTATAACCATTATAATATTATTAATATTAGCTGGTGTTACTTTAGCAATGCTAGCAGGGGAGAATGGAATATTATCTAGAGCTGCTAGAGTAAAAAGAGAATATGAAAGTGCTGCAAAAGCCGAAGCGTATGAATTAAATTATCCAGATAGATATTTTAATGGAGAAATATATAATATACCTACAATTAGTGATTCAAATCCAGGAGATTTAGCTACTGAAAATGTTACTGAAGCTGGATCTACTATTACAGTTTATAAAATAGAAAGCATAGAAGATTTAGTTGCTTTTTCTAATTCTGTCAATTCTGGAAATAAATATACAGGAGCAGTTGTAGAATTAGTAAATTCTTTAGATTTCAAATCAGATACTTCATATAACGATCCTAATAATACGACGCTTTTTGGAGATTATAATGGAGATGGAGTTACACAAGGTATAAAAGAAGAACTTTTAAATGGCACAGGTTTTAAACCAATTGCTATGAATATAGTTTTTGATGAAAGCGCAAAAGCTATTTCAAATGCTTTTGAAGGAGAATTCAGAGGAAACTCAAATGCAATAGTTAATTTATATGAAAATTATACTTTATCTTCTGAAACTTCTACGAAAATGGTAGCTTTATTTGGTGGAATAAGTGGTAAAGTAGGAAATTTACTTATAACTGGAAATATAATTGCAAATGTTGGAGACTTTACAGAACAAGAAATGGTTTCTATTAGTGCTGTAGCATATAATAAAGGTACTATAGAAAATGTAAATTCATTTCTAAAAATAGAAATTACTGCTTCAGGAAGTGATAATACATATGAAAGAATTTTATGTTCAGGTGTAGCAGGATCAAATTATGGAACAGTAAATAATTGTAAAAATGGTGGAGAAATTACTGCAAGCTCTCTAAATGGTAGTGTGAGAATAGGAGGAGTTGTTGGTTGTAATTATGGTTTTGTTTCAAATTTAACTAATAGTGCACCAATTACTATAGCAGATACTACTCTGGAAGCTCATGTTGGAGGTGTAGTAGCACATAATTTAGAATTTGAAGGAGAAATGACAAACTTAGTAAATACGGGCAATATAAAAATAACTGGTAGAGCATATTATAGTTTAGTTGCAGGTGGCTGCATGGCAAATTGTTATGCAGGAACTGTAAAAAATTCTTATAATACAGGTAGCATAGAAGTAATTTCTAAAGTTAGAGAAAATCCAGAAGCTACTGAAGGTGCTTCTTATGTTGGTGGGGTAATAGCTAATACATATAGTTCAGTAAAAATGTTGAACTTATATAATATTGGAAACATAAATGTAGAAACAGAAACTAATTGTAATACTTTAGTTGGTGGTATTGCTTCACAAATTGCAAATATTTATAATTCATATAATAAGGGAAATATAGTAGTAAATAATAAAAGTAATGTATTAAATTCAGAAGGCTATAATATGGACATAGTTGGTGGCATAGGTGGAGAGTTATCCAATGGAACTGTAAGTAATTGTTATAGTTCAGGAAGCATAACACTAACTAATGTAGGAACAGGAAACAACAAGCCTTATGTAGGTATAAGCAGTTTAATAGGTTATACTAATAAATATAATAATCAAAAAGGAAATATAAAAAATTGTTATGCACTAAAAGAACCAGTTTTAAATTATACAAAAGTAAATAATAAAGATTATTATGGAGCTTTGTGTGGATATGCGTATAATACTGTAACATTTACAAATTGTTATTGTGATAATAGTGTTACAACTTTAGTTCATAAGGCTACTTCATACACAGGTGTTAGCAAAACTGACTTATCAGGTAGTAATTTGCTAAATTATTTAAATAGTAATAAAGGTGAAGATGGTGCAAATTGGAAAATGGATGGAGAATATCCGGTATTAGATATATAGATAAAAGTCAGGCTAAGGCCTGACTTTTTTGCAAAAATATTAAAAAAATATTGCAAATTTATTGCTAAAAAATTACAGTAATGATAAAATTATACATAGAAAAATATGGGGTGATACGTATGATGGAATTTAAATTTACTGATGAAGATATTCAAGTTTTAAAAGAATATAGAGAAAAAACTAAATTGATGGTAAACCAATTATTAATTAATAATGGCGAAGTAGATATTGCCTTACTTAATAATAAGACAGAAGATATGCAACCATTTTCTTATGATAGAGAAAGTGTGCGTATTAATTTAGAAAATATAATAAAAATATATGAAATTATGCTTAAATCTTATTATGCCAAAATCAATAGACCTTGGGCATTGGCATATTGTACTACAGTTGCAGAAACAGAAAGATTAAAAAATGAAATTTATATAGATTATTTTTTACATGCAACAGAAAAGCAAGATGAAAAAAATTTAGAATTTGATATAAATATGCCTGCTATAATAAACTTTGCAGGTGATAGTGATGTTCCATATATAAATATAGATGAAGCATTAGGTACCCAAACCGTTGCCCCAGAAATTTTAATTGCACCTTTTACAAAAATAAAAGATTTTAAAGAAATGCAAGAAATACAATTAGAAGATTCTCAAAAGCTTCCAATTTATAGTGTTACATTAGAAAAACAAGATTTGCAAGAATTAACTTTTGAAGAAAAAGAATCTGTGTATAATTATATTTTAACTTCAGCAGATGTTGTAAATCAAAAATTACAAGAGTGTGTTGGGTATCAAACAGATACTTTAAATAATAATGAGAATATAAGAAAATTAGAACAATTATTATCAAAATATGAACTTGAAATAAAAAAGAAAATAGAATTTCAAGATTACCCAGAAACAGAACAAACAGCAGATAAGGCAGATGTAGATAGAATAAAAAATGAGTTAGCTGACTTACAAGATAGTAATTCTAATATTTTTGAAGAAAAGAAAATGGCAATAGATTTTATTACGAAATGGAAGAAAAATATTGCAGTTTACATTATGGCTGAATTCAAAGAGCTTGAGATGAAATATGAAGCTGAGCGAAAAGTGGTAAGAGAAAATTATTCAGAAAAAATGAAAAAATTTGAAGAAGAAGCTAAAGAAAAACATGAAAAACTAAAGGAAGAAAGTTTAGAAGAGATAGCAAAAGCTGTTAATAAGGAATGTGATGATAATATTATTGTTGCCAAACGATTAGTTGAAGATGTTAAAAAGCTTATAACAAAACAACAAAGTTATGCAAAAATAGCTGGTAATATGGAAGCAACATATAGTGCTCTTAACAATGCTTTTGATATTAAAAAAATTGCAGAAACGTTGCTTGAAAAAATAATGGCCATAAAAGATAGAGCAAAAGAATTATGTGATACAGAAGATAGAGATTTGTTATCAGAAAAATTATTAAAAATTTCTGAAATTAATTTACAGATAAGTACTTTAATGAATTATTTAAATAATCCTAAGAGCACAGTAGGACAAGCTAAGATTACCAGATTTGAAGAAATGACAATAGTTGAAGAAAATGAATTAAAGCGTGGTATTGCAGAAAAAATATTAAATGTTCGTGGTGAAGCAGAGCTTAAAAAACTAAAAGAAGATTTAGAAATTCTTGAAGAAAAAGGCGCATTCAAACGATTTATAGGTTTTTTTACTGGTGCTAATAAATTAGATGAAGTTAAAGAAGAACAAATTGAGATTAGACAAAAAGCGATTCGTAAAACATTATCTCAAAAAATGAGTCTAGTATACAATTATAGTATTCATGAGTTAGTGGCAGAAATAGAAATGTTTTTAAATGATAATGAAGATGATGAGCTCGTAGAAGAAGATATGTATATTCTTGAAAATATGGAAAATGAGTTAAGACGTAATTTTATAATATCAGATAGTAAGGTTCAAGAGATAATAGACCAAAGAGAAAATAAAAATCTTCCAGTTGAAGTTAAAAGAATAAGCAAAAGAGAATTAATTGAAATCGAGACATACCGTTTCTTAAATAAATATGGATATGATAAAAGAAATGATGAAGAAGGAACCGAGTATGCAGATACAATGCAAAGTGAAATTGCTAGAATAGTAGATTATATTAATAGTTCTAAAGTTTTAGATTAATTATTAAAAGAAATGAAGAAATCAGATAAGAACATTCTTATTTGGTTTCTCTTTATTTTTTTTGTATAAAAATATATAAAGATAACTGACTAAAAAATAACTTATTGAGTTAGATTTTTATTAAAAATTTCAAAAACGAAAAATGCTGAAAAAGCTTATATATAAAGGAAAAAAGGAATATGAAAAAATTAGCAAAAAAATTTTTAAAAAATTTTGAAAAAATATGTTGACTTTGAAAATTAAAAGTGCTATACTAAATAAGCTGTCGGTTGAGACAGACAAAAAGTACATTGAAAAATAAACAATAAAATATCCTTTAAGAGAAACCAAGCGGTAGAAAGTAGAAATACTAAACTACCACAAAAATTTTTGAAAAATGAGCTTTAGCTCAAACTTAATTTTAGATATATATTTTTAAACATATATATACCATTAACAAGAGAGTTTGATCCTGGCTCAGGATAAACGCTG
>JAGAKS010000016.1 GCA_017625465.1 Clostridia bacterium
CTTTAGGTGTTGAAAGATAATTATTTCCTCTCAAAAATCCATAACCATCTGGTAATAATTCAAGTATTCCTTCAACAAATTCATCTGATTCTGAATTTAATTCAAAAGTTTCTTTAGGTGTATCTGTAGTTTCTTCTTTATGTTCTTTTTCGTATTCTAACAAAGCATCTAAAAGTTCATTTTTTCTAAGTTTAGCAACATTTTTTATGCCTAATTCTTCTGCAATTTCTCGTAGTTCAACCATTGAACGTCCTACTAAATCCATATAAATTACCTCCTTGTAATTTTATAATATTAAATTGTGTTTTTGGGGATTAATAAAGAAATAAAACTGAAAACAAGCTAAAAAGATACTTGTTTTAAATTTTAATAGAATTTATTTGTTTATATCAACATATACTTTTTCGTTTGGTAAATACATGTCTAATTTTTCTCTAGCAACATCTTCTATATATTCTGGAGAATTAACATTTTCTTTTTCAACTATAAGTTCTTCTTTTTGTTCATTTAAATCTGCAATTTGATCTTTATAGTATTGTTTGTCTTTGGCATAATTATCTAATTTAGTTTGTTGAGTATATAGAACATATACAACATAAACTAAAAAAATTATAACTATTACCTTATAAAGATTAGATTTAAAAAAATTTTTCATAAGTGCTTCTCCAAAATTATATTTATTAAAAATTTAATTGCTTTAAAAATACTACTAAATATTATAACACAGACTTTACTTATTGTCAAAGCATAAGTTAGAATTCCTAATGCAATAGCTAAAACAATATAAAATCTTAATATTCCACTAGAAATATACAAAATAGCTGTAATTACAACTATGGCAGTTATAATGGCAAACAATAAGTCTTCTATATGTGTAATTATGTCAGAAGGTTTGAATACGTATCTGCTACTTTTAAAGAAATCATATATGCAGCTTACAAAAGTACCTACTATAAAATAGCATAAAAATTCTTGTCCTTGATTTAAAGCTAACATTTTTTATCTTCCTTATTTAAAAATTTTGCTTAAAATATTTGAATTCTTGCTACCTTCAAATCCGCCTTCTGAATATGCTAAACTTGTAATTTTGCCATTTAAAATAAAGTCTGATGTATCAATATTTAATTTGTTTATTTTCAAATTTTCTCCCTTTACTGTAAGAAGTCCCATATCAGTTGCTACAATAACAATCTGGTCATCAAAGCTTAAAACATCTGAAACACCGCTTACTGTTAGCTTTTCTCTCGATTCTAGCAAAACATTTTGAATTGCATTCATTGTTTTCTTATCTTCCATATACTTTTTCTCCTTTCTCATTTTAATACATTATATTCAAAATAATTTTGCTATATTACATAAAAAAAGATAAATGCAAATATTTCAATTTACATTTATCTTTATATTGTTTATTTGAAAAATTTATTGTGTATTGCTTTAACAGCCATATCTGCTTCATTGCTATTTACTAAAACAGAAATTTTAATTTCAGAAGTTGTAACCATGTGCATATTGATATTATTTTCATATAGAGCCTCAAACATATCAGCAGCTACACCCGGCTTGTTTGCAATTCCAACACCAATTATAGAAACTTTACTTAAATTTTCGCAATGCAAAATATCTTTTATATTCAATTCTTTTTTATTTTCTTCTAAAACTTGTAAAGTTTTATTTAAGTCATTCATTTTTACAGTAAAAGCAATATCTTTTGTTATATGTTCTCCAAATGATTGTACTATAACATCTACATTTATTGAATGTTTAGATAAAAGTTTAAAAAGTTCATAAGTTCTTCCTATTTTATTTTCTAGTCCAACAATTGTAATTCTAGAAATATAATCATCCTTTGTAACACCATTTATAACTAAATCTTCTAAATTACTTGTATTTGTAACTAAAGTTCCAATACTATTTTTCTCAAAAGTCGATTTTACATATATAGGAACACCATATTTTTTTCCTATTTCTACACATCTGTTGTGAAGTACTTTTGCTCCCATACTTGAAAGTTCAAGCATTTCATCATAAGAAACTGTATTCATCTTTCTTGTATCTTCTACAATTCTTGGATCTGCTGAATAAACTCCATCAACATCTGTAAATATATCACATCTGTCAGCTGCTAAACTAGCAGCTAATGCAACTGCGGTTGTATCTGAACCACCTCTGCCAAAAGTAGTAATGTTTCCAGTTTCATCAATTCCTTGAAAACCTGCAACAACAACTACATTTCCAGCTGTTAAATATTCACGAATTGTTTCATTATGAACATATCTAATTCTACTATTTGAATAATTTGAACTTGTAATGATTGGTATCTGCCAACCAGTTAATGAAACAGCCTTAATTCCTTGTTCCTGTAGAACCATGCTAAGTTTTGCTATTGTAATTTGTTCTCCAGTAGCAACTAAAACATCATGTTCTCTAGGTGAGGCATTTTTGGTAATTTCTTTTTCTTCTGCGATAAGTTTATCAGTTGTTTTTCCTTGTGCTGATACTACCACTACTACTTGATTGTTTAAATCTAATTCTTTTTTAATGTGCTCTGCAACTAATTTTAATTTTTCTGTAGTTGCGACAGAACTTCCTCCAAATTTTTGTACAATTAACCCCATAAGTTGTACCTCTTAATAAATGAAATAACAGTAACTTCTAAGTTTAAAAGTTACATAATAACTGTTTAATATATATTATATTTTACAAGATATAATATGTGATTATAGTATCATATATTAATTAATTTTGCAATCCATAAAAAATAATTGCCACACTAATTAAATAATGTGGCAATGTGTTTTTAAAATTGTTTAGTCAACTCCATCTTCGCATCCTTCGTGAGGAACATCTCTTACATCTCTTTTATAGTGTTCACTATCAGGATTTCTGCAATCTCCATTTTCATTATATTTGCACCATCTACATTTTACCCAACGCATATGCTACACCTCCATTTTCAATCTAATTATATTGTAGCAGAAATTATTGGATTAGTCAATTATTGACTATCATTTTTAAATATGCTTGCATAAATCCATTTAAGTCGCCATCCATTACTGCTTGTACATTTCCAACTTCGTAATTTGTTCTGTGATCCTTTACCATTGTATATGGGCAAAATACATAAGAACGTATTTGACTACCCCAAGCAATATCTTTTTGTTCGCCTTTTAGCTCTGATATTTTTTCTTTATTTTCTCTTTCTTTTAAATCTAATAATTTAGATTTTAACATTCTCATAGCTGTTTCTTTGTTCATGGTTTGCGAACGTTCAGACTGACAAGCTACAACAATATTTGTAGGAATATGAGTTATTCTAACTGCCGAATCTGTTTTGTTTATATGTTGTCCGCCTGCACCAGAAGCTCTATAAGTATCTATTCTTAAGTCTTCTTGATTGATATCAATTTCTACATCATCAGTAATTTCTGGCAAAACTTCAACAGAAGCAAAAGAAGTGTGTCTTCTTCCACCACTATCAAATGGTGAAATTCTAACTAATCTATGAACTCCCATCTCACCTTTTAAATATCCATAAGCGTTTTCACCTGAGATTAAAGCTGTAACGCTTTTTATTCCTGCTTCTTCCCCATCTAAATAGTCTAATTCCTTTAATGTAAAGCCATTTGAAGAAGACCATTTTCCATACATTCTATATAACATTTCAGCCCAGTCTTGAGATTCAGTTCCACCAGCTCCAGGATGCAAAGTTATAATAGCATTATTTGCGTCATATTTGCCCGAAAAAAGAGTTTGTATTTCTAAGGCGTCTAATTTATCACTTAATGATTTTGAACTCTTTAAAAGCTCATTTAAAAGGTCTTGCTCGAATTCTATCTCAAGAAGTTCGTTCATTTCTAATAAGTTTGTAAGTTCTTTTTCTAGACTTTCATAATTTACAACTTTTTTCTCTAAAATTTTAATTTGAGAATAAACTTTACTAGATTTTTCTGTATCTTGCCAAAAGTTTTCTTGCATACTTTGCTTTTTTAAATTATCTAATTCAAGCTTAATAGAGCCTATTTTCATAGACTCATTTATATTTTCTAATTTAGTTTTTAAGCTATTTAAAAATCGTTTGTTTTCTTCTAGTTCTAACACAGAAATATCCTTTCAAAATCTATTTTAATTCTTGTTTAGCAAAATTTAAAGCTTCTAAAATAACCTTGTCCATATCAAAATATTTATATTGGCCTAATCTTCCTCCAAAAATAACTTTATTATCTTTATTTGCCAAATCTTTATATTTATTATATAAATTATCATTCTTTTCATTGTTAATTGGATAATATGGCTCTTTCCCTGTTTCCCAAGTATCTGGAAATTCCTTAGTTATTATTGTTTTATTTTTTGCTTTACCTTCTGCAATATTCCCAAGACTTAATCCATATTCAAAATGTTTATGTTCTATTATTCTTGTGTAAGGCACTTCATATTCTGTAAAATTTACTACTGCATTGCCTTGATAGTTTTCTATATTAAGTTCTTGTGTTTCAAATCTTAAACTTCTATACTCTAACTCGCCAAATTTATAGTCGTAGTATTTGTCTATTGGACCTGTAAATACTATTTTTTCAGCAATATTTTCAAATTCTTTTCTATCATCAAAAAAATCTGTATTTAGTCTTACTTCTATTCCTTCAAGCATTTTTTCAATTATTTTAGTATAACCACCGATTGGAATTCCTTGATATTTATCGTTAAAATAATTGTTGTCATAAGTAAATCTTACTGGTAATCTTTTTATAATGAAATTCGGCAACTCTGTTGCTTTTTTGCCCCATTGTTTTTCAGTATAACCTTTTACTAATTTTTCGTATATAGTTTTTCCAGCTAAACTTATTGCTTGCTCTTCTAAATTTTTAGGTTCTTTAATTCCATATTGTTTTTTTTCTTCTTCTATTTTTTCTTTTGCTTCTTCTGGAGTAATCACTCCCCATAGCTTGTTAAAAGTATTCATATTAAATGGCAAATTGTATAACTCATTTTTATATATTGCTACTGGAGAATTTGTGTATCTATTAAATTCTGCAAACTTGCAAATATAATTCCAAACTTCTTGGTTACTAGTATGAAATATATGTGCACCATATTTATGTACATTTATACCATCAATATTTTCTGTATATATATTTCCAGCTATATGTGAACGCTTATCTATAATAAGACATTTTTTACCTTTTTTATGAGCTTCATACGCAAATATTGAACCAAATAAACCTGAACCCACTATTAAGTAATCGTATTTCAAAGCTTTCTCCTTTAATTATGGTTTGTAAATCCATTTATTTTATCTTTTATTATTTTAACAAAAAAACTCATATTTTTTCTGTTTATATATATTGCATATATTGTTATAATTATTGCTATTATTAGACAAACAATTGTATTTCTCATGTAATAGCCTACAAAACTTAAAGTATACATTATAATAAAAGAAAATATTAGATTTTTTTCTACTGATAGTTTAACATATTTTTTTGAATCAAGCAACCTATAAACAAACATTAAAAAGTATGAAATTAAAGTTGATATTGATGCTGCATATAACCCAATATATTTAATTAAACACACATTTATAATTATATTTATAATAGCAGATATTATAGAAGTTTTTGCAATTTCATTAGTTAATTTTTTTGCTATATAGATTGAACCTAAAAAGCTAACAAATACATTAAATAATGTTGCTAGTAATAAAATTGGTATTTGCCAATATGCTTCGCCAAATTTTTCATTTATAAATAATGAAAATGCGAATGGCATATATGCAATTACTCCTAAACATAAAGCACCAAAAAAACGAATAACTATATCAAAAATTTTGCTAAAAAATTCATTTCTATCTTCGGCATCAATATTAATAGATGCTGATTCTGTCCAAGTCATACTAAATATATTGTTTAAAGTAGTAAATACTCCAGAAAAATGATTTGCTGCAGAATATATTCCGTTTGTAGCTAGGCCTAATACACTTGATATAATCAATCTATCTGAGGCACTAACAACCCACCAAGAAAGCATATTGGGTACTAATAATGCTGAATATTTTAAAATGTTTTTTAAATTTGAGTAATCTATGTTTTTTACTGAAATATACTTATAAATTTTTTTTGCTATAACTAAATATATAATACAAAATATATTTCCAAATAGTGTTGCAATTAGTAATCCATAAGCTCCAAGTCTAATAACTGCGATAAGAATAACATTTAAAACAACTGTTACTAAACCAGTTATAAAACTTCCTATTGCATATCTGGTATTATCTCCCATTCCTCTACTAATCTGTAACAATACGGTCGAAAAAACAGTTGCTACAAGATTTATAGCTAAGAAATATTTATAATCATTATGAATAAATTTGCTTACAAGCGCAAAGACAATCAAATAAATTACTGATTGCCCTATAACAAAGAAAATAGTTGAACTAATAATTTTTTTCTCTTTTTCTTCTTGTCCTCTACAATCTAATAAATAGCGAAATACTCCTTGATCAATTTGTAATATAACTATTGGTATAAGCAAACTAACTAAATTATTTAATAAATCAACTATTCCGTATTCTTCAGCAGTTAAAATATAAGTATATAGTGGTAAAAGAAAAAAGGTAATTAGTTGTGTACATATTTTTCCTAATGATACTATTGCAGTATTTTTAAATAGCTGTTTTTCTTTACTCATTTATTATTTCCTTAAAACTTGATCTAATTTTTTAAAGTGCTCCTCAGCATGTTCCATTTCATATTTTATATTTTGTTTGTATTCTAACATATCTTTTGTTAATTCTTTTTTTATATCTAACTCGTTTATTTTTCTGATATCAATAATTTTGCCTTTAAAGTTCATGTTGTCTAATACATTTTGAGTTTTATTACTGTATAGCATTGGAATTACAGTTTTTCCAAATAATAAACCTAATATATTTGCGTGGAATCTACCACCAACTATAATTTGTGAATCAGCCAATTGCTCTAATGCTTCTTGTCTATTCCCTTTATAATAGTATGTAGAAATATTTTTTCTCAAATTACTATCACACTTATTTAATATTGCTTCAATTGCTTCTTCATCAAATTCATCTTTGCAAAAAGACATATAACATACTTCGTAGCCTTTATCTATAAAGAATTTTGTCATTTCTATAATCTTTTCTTCATAAGCCTTTGTATATTTTTCTTCCATTTTTCTTCTGCAAGAAATAATAGAAAAAACAACTCTTTTTCTATCCGTTACTTTTATATTAGACGTGTCCATTGAAAATACTATATCTGGGGCACATCTAACATTTGGCAAATCTTTAAAAAGATTATAAGAATATTCTTCTCTAAAACATACATCTTCAGCATTTTTAAAAAGACCATGTATGTTATCAAAATATTCTTTTGTTTTATAAGGTCCGAAGTTAATTCCCATTATATAATGAGGCTGTTTACCTAACGAGAAGCTTTTTTTACTATCCCCTTCATGCTCCATATACATACTACCACCTATGGTTACTGATAAATCACAAGTGCTTGCTACAATTTTTTTTAAAGATAGTTTTCTAATAACTTTTATTAAAAATTTGTTAGAAAAAACTTTTAAATTTTTTGTTGGCAAATAATCCCAAGATAAAGTATAAAATTGGTGATTTGGATATCTATTAAGCAATATGTCGACAAAAATATCATCACCTAAATTGCCTTCTAAAAAAGCATCTATAAATATTTTCATTATTTACTCCAATTTCTAATAAATTTTAAGCTCTTTGTTAAATATTGTTCTATAAGGTACTACCTCGTTTGTATTAACTAAAATATTAGTTCTGGTAAATGCAAATATAAAACATAAAACT
Organism: Clostridia bacterium; assembly: GCA_017625465.1. Lineage (GTDB taxonomy): Bacteria > Bacillota > Clostridia > TANB77 > CAG-508 > Scatovivens. The sequence continues at coordinate 7,835 of JAGAKS010000016.1, forward strand.
ACCAATACTGTCATCGCTTTTTGAAAATATTTTTCAAATTTACTTAAATCTAATTTTTTAAATGTTATCTTTTTTATATCTTCCACAATTTCTTTTGCTGGCATTTTACTTATGTAATATGGAACAGATATGACTTGGAAAACTGAAAAATATAATGCAATTCTAATAAATAACATGTGACATGTTCCAGCACACATTGCAAGAAGTGCACAAGCTTGTACATTTAAATATAAAATATCTTCTGAACTTATATTTCCTGTTTTTTTATTTTTTCTATAAATATAATACATAAATAAATAAAATACTAAATTTTCACCTATAAACAAGAATGATACTTCACCTTGTGCAAACTGTCCAGTTAAATATTGAGCAAATCTTGTATCTTCTATAACCATTGCAAGTATAGTAAATAAATTCTCGTTAAGCAATAAAACTGCAACTACAGACGGTAATACCCATAAATAACTTGATAACATCTTTTTAGGAAAGAATAATAATACAAGCATAATAATTGCTGTAGAATGCAATGATGTCGCCAAAAGTACACACATTACATATAATATCCAATATCTTTTTTTGCCAAGCAAAAATCTATAACCAAAAACTACTAAACTCATAGCTAAATATTGTCTCATTATATTTAGAGAATCAAAGAAAAATCCTCCTAATAAGAATATTATAACACTAAGTAAAGGATTTTTTGATTTTGTAAATATTGTTAACATGAAAAATCCCACAATAATAGCTGAAGTTACTATAAATATAGTATAGTATTCAGTTGATATAAGTAGACAAAGTTTAGCTAAAATAATGTATCCAGGTTCTAAATTTAAGTTTCTATTTTCGCCTTTTCCTAATACATCATAAGAATACATGTATCTTTTTCCATAATCTGTTCCTACACCATATCTAAATGCGGATACAAGAAAAAATGGCAAAGAAGCTAAAATATAGCATATTACTTTTTGCCATTTTTTTGTTAATTTGCTTGCTAAAAAAATAAATATAATTGAAATTAATAACATTACTATATATACAATCACTTTACTTTTCCTCTCTCCTATTCTCGATTAGACACTTTTTTATAAATTTTCCACATCAACTTATAAAAATTAAAACCAAAAGCTAAGCAATGTAAAGCTAATCGATCACGTTTTTTTATTCTTTTGTCTGCTAAGACTTCTTTTCTGTATTTTTTTATATAATCTAATAATTCTTTTTGTTCTTCTAAATGTTTTTCTTTGCTATTTGCTAATTGAGATAATGTACTTAAATAAGCATACATTATTCTCCTATTGACTGCTTTTTTTAAATCTGGATATTTATTTAAAACATATTCTCCCATATCCTTTGTTGAAGTAATTAAATCCATTTTATTTGAAGAGAAATTAGTTTTTGTTATAGAATTGTTTCTAATTAAATAAAAATATTTACTTTTTGAACCTATAGCAACTTTGTCACATTCACATAAAATTTTACAAGTAGTCGCTGAATCTTCAAACAATTTTCCGTTAGGATATTTTATATTTTCAAATAATTTGGTTTCGTATAATTTTGCCCATGCAGAAGTATCTAATCCTTCATCATATAAAATTCTTTCAATTGCAGTTTTAGTATCTATTACAGAATGTTCGTTTGTTGCTTTTTCTAAAACCAATCCTGTATCATATATAACAGTGTGAGAACATATAGAAACTTTTACATTATTGGTTAGAATTAAATTATATAAAAATTCAATATAATCATTTGTTATATAATCATCTGAATCCACAAAAGAAATATATTTTCCTTTTGCAATTTCTATTCCAGCATTTCTGGCACTTGATAGTCCACCATTCTCTTTATGTATAACTTTTACTCTACTATCTAAATTTGCATATTCATCACACATATTTCCACAGTTATCCGGCGAACCATCATCTACTAATATTATTTCCAAATTTTTATAAGTTTGATTTATAATACTATCTACACATTTTTTTAAGTATTGTTCTACTTTATAAACTGGCACTACTATTGTTATTAAATCATTCATATATTTAAAAACTCTTTCCGGTATTTTTCGCCTGTAAATTTAGCTTTTAAAAATGAGTATATTTTTTTAGGCCAATTTACTTTTTCAATATACATAAAATGAACTTCTTTATAATCTAAATTATTAGTTTTAAGCCAAACATCTAATAATAATTCTGAAACTCTTCCAAAAAATCTAGAATGGAATATGTCATATTGTGTTATATCTATTCTTTTTTCAAGCTCAAATAATATATCAAAAAGCCATGTACAATAAGCATCTAGCTTGTCTTTTTTCATTATAAACATGTTGAACATGTGTGCTGACGTTCTTTTATGCAATTTATCAAATTCTTTTAAATAATTAGGATATTTTTCTTCAATGATTTTTCTAGTTTCATCAAGTGGTTCTATATACATAGTATGTTTATAATGAGAATATAAGTTTTCTATAAAATAGTATCTTTTCTTAGGCAATATAATGTCTGTACTGTCTAAAATTTTATCTACTTTTTTTCCGCTTATAGCAGATTTAACTTTCTCTTCCATTGAACCAAAATTTTTTCTATTTGCCGAAAAAAGTCTTCTATAATGGACTAAGCCTATATAATCTGCATCTAAATTTTTCCACGCCCAATATAATCCTGTAAGCTCAGAATAATAAGGATTCTTTTTTGATATGTTATCTCCTGTGTTATCAGGTTGATAACCAAGATTTTCTCTTCCTTCTTTTCCAACTTGCATAGGTATATATATTGAATCTTCTGGCATTATATATTTTACATGCGTTGCTACTACAACCTTTACGTTTTTCACTTTATACAACTCCTATTTTTTGACAATAACATACTGTATAATTATATTAGTTTTTGACTCTTAAGTCAACCATTATTGCACTTTTTTTGACATAAAAATACTAAAAAAGCACTCTACTTGGTGCCTTTTTAGTATTTCTTCTTATTATTTTGTTTATACAAAAATTTAATTATTTACCTACTACATTACAATAATTAATTAGTATTGATGCTACTTCGGCTCTTGTTGCAGTTTCTTGAGGCAATAACATTTTATCACTATTGCCTTTAATTATTTCTTTTGCTACGCCCCACTTCATAGCTTTGACAGCATAATCTTGTATATTCCAGTAATCTTTATATACACTAATATCAGGTGTTTTTGAAACATCTTGTCTTTTGTATTTTGTATATTTATATAATAATACTGTTATATCTTGTCTTGTAATTTCCTCATCAACATTAGTAGTGTCACTGATAATGCCATTATTCAATGCCCATTGAACAGCTTTATTATAATTCTCTTGTGATTTAGAATTTTCTAAAACTTCTGGTTTAGTTGCCATATTATAAATATTTAAAAGCATCATTTCTTTTGTACATTTATCATTTGGAGCAAATTTAGTATCATTATAACCGCACATAATATTTTCTTTATAAACATATTGCACTGAATCAGAATACCAATCTTGAGGTTTAACATCTGTAAAAGTATGTGTATATGGATTATCTAAATTTAAAATATGAATTGTAATATTTTCAGACTTACCAGAAGCAGTTGCCCAATATATTTTTCCATTTTTATAAACATATTGTTCTTCAACTGATAATTTTCCAGCATATTCAATGATTGTTTTTGGAGTTTTTATTTCTCCTTTTGAATCAATAATCATATAATAAGCTGTAAGTTTTTCTTCGTCATAATCAAATCCACCTTTTTTATTTGGTTTTATTTCTGCTTCTTGCCAAATTATTACTACATCATCATCTTCTATTTCTATCGCTCTAACAAATACTACAGAAGATGTATTTCCTAAATCGGTTAACCATTTAACTCCATAATCAACTTCCGTTCCTTCTAAAAATAGTTTTCCAGTTTCTTCTTTAGGCCATGCTTTTGATGTTTCTCTTAAAGGCTCATCAAACATTTGCAAATTTTCAGGCATTTTATTTTGAAAATCTATTTTTTTATATTTTTGAGCAAATAAATTCCAAGATTCATTTATAGTATTTCCATAATTCGTATCTAAAGTTTTTTCTGAAGCACCTACATATAAGTAACCATCGTCTAATTCAATTATATTGCCCAACGCTTGATATGTAGAATTATTTCCATATACAGTATTTTTTCCTTCTTTATAGTGAAACATTATCTTACTTTCTACTGGTTCTTTTCTAGATGGCATGATTTGTGTTATATTTAAGCCTCTAGTTTTATAAGAATCTCCAGATTCTGCAAGTAAAAATCCGCCATTTGAAGTGGCAATTACTCTTTGACCTAATGAATGCTTAACACTATGAGTGCTAGCTAATCTATATGGTATATCTGAGTTTTTAGAAGTGTTTATTTTATCACTTATCCATCTCATATTATTTGTGTCAAAAAACAGTATTGAACTATCTTGATTACCATCAAATCTATTTTTACCCAAAAGCACTGATAATACACCTGTTTTAGGATTTACTGCTACACTACAATTCGCACCATAAAACGGAAAACTCATACCACCTTTTTCATAATATGCACTAGAATTGATATCTTTTGCTTTAACTTCTATTCTATCTACTTCTTTTAATTTTTTATTGTATTTTACAATAGCAAGCGCATTTTCTTCCATATCTTTTGGTGCTCTTGCATACACAACATATAATTTCTCTTTATAATATGTATATCCACCAACTGTAAAAGTTAAATCCTGCAGTTCTTTTTCAACATTATCTTTGTTATATATTACTTCTGTAGTGTAAGTTTTGGTTATAGTCATTGCATCATTAAAAGTTGACCAATATATGGTACTTTCTGTTGCATATACCAAATTGTAAGCATTATTTTCATCTAAGAATTCATAAATTGAAGTTGGTTTTGAATAAACTACTGCATCAGTCACAACACCTAATTCATTTTCATTTGAAATAAGTGTTTCTTCATCAGATATATTTGTAGTTACATTTTTGACTTTAATATTACCTCTAGTATATGTTGCATATGCATTAACTAATGACATACATATAAAAATAATTAGCAAAAATGTAATTCGTTTTATATTTTTAAAATTCACTTAAATTTCCTCCAAAATTGATATGTAATTAATTTATTAATAATATTATACTATAACAAAAAGAGCAAATTTTCAATATTTGCTCTTTATTTTTATATTATATTTCTGTTACTAATTTATAATTAAAGTTATCTTCCTACTTTTTTACAATATTTTTCTAACATTGCAGATGCTTCTACATTTTTCACTAATCTGTTATTGTAACATTTACTGTCATATCAAACATTATATCGCCATCATTATCAAATTGAACTGTTACAGTAAAACATACTTCTTCTTTATAAATTAATATTTATTATATCTTTTATTACTTCCCCAGCAACAATTAAACCTGCTACTGATGGAACAAAAGATATACTTCCTGGCACTTGATTTCTAGTTGTACATTTTCTTACAGTTCCAGGAGGGCAAATACATCCTGTTTTACAACTACATTCTAATGTTTCATCTGGTTTAATTGGTTCTTCTTTTGAATAAACAACTTTTAGTTTTTTTATTCCTCTAGCTCTTAGTTCTTTTCTCATAACTTTTGCTAAAGGGCAGATACTTGTTTTATAAATATCTGTTACTTCAAATTTAGTTGGATCTAATTTATTTCCTGTTCCCATACAAGATATAATAGGAATGTTTAGTCTATTTGCTCTTAACACTAATTCAATTTTAGCTGTTACTGTATCTACTGCATCAACAACATAATCAACTGTATTATCTAAAATTTCTTTACTATCTGGCATAAAAAATTCTTGATGAATTTCTACATGTGCATTTGGATTAATTTCTAATATTCTTTCCTTTGCTACTTCGACTTTAAACTTTCCTACTGTTTTTTTCGTTGCAATTATTTGTCTATTTAGATTTGTTAAGCAAACTTTGTCATCATCTACTAATATAAAATTACCTACTCCAGCTCTAACTAATCCTTCAACTACAAAAGAGCCTACTCCTCCAATACCAAATATAGCTACTTTTGCATTTTGCAATTTTTCTATTCCATCTTTTCCTATTATTAATTCTGTTCTTGAAAATTGATTTAACATTGATTATTTCTTCCTTTTCTTAATCTATTATTGTAATTGTACTTTTTATCATTCTCATTTCTTATCGCAAATCATATACCTTATATGGGCATATTGTCAATATTAAAGAAACCAAAAAATATATTTTTGGTTTCTTATTACACCAATCTTTTTTTATTTAATTAAATCTAAAATATTTTCATTTACCTTCCTACTTTTTTACAATATTTTTCTAACATTGCAGAGGCTTCTGCTCTTGTTGCTGTTCCCTTTGGATTTAAAGTTTTGTTTGCATTTCCAGAAATTACTCCTGCCCCTACTGCCCATTTTATTTGTGGTAAAGCATAGCTTGAAATTTGTTTAGTATCTGAAAATTTTGTCAAATCATTTGTCTGTGATGTATTTTTTCCTTTATATTTAGCATATCTGTATAATATTACTGCTAAATCTTCTCTTGTTATATTATCATTTGGTCCAAATTTACCATTTGTATATCCGCTAACAACTTTTTTATCTGTTGCCCATTTTACTGCTTTGTAATAATAATCTTTAGAGTTCTGTACATCTGGGAATTTTGGCTTTCCAGATACTGCTGGTTCTCCTTCCATTCTGTAAAGAATTGTTACTAACATTCCTCTTGAAAGTTTATCGTTTGGCGCAAACGTTGTAGCATTATATCCTTTGATTATATTATTTTTGTATACATATTCTACTGCATTATAGTACCAATCAGTTTTTTTGACATCTTTAAATGTAATATTTGTAATTACCGTATTGTTGTTATTTGCAATGTTTGTATTAGTATTATTTTTATTAGTATTAGTTACAGTATTATTTTTACTTGTATTTATATTGGTATTAGTTACACTATTATTTTTGTTTGTAACTGCATTAGTGTTGCTTGTAATATTTTGCTTACTAGTGTTAGTATTTGTATTTACAATATCACTAGGCAATGGATTTTTAATATCTAAAGTATGTATTGTAATACTATTACCACCAGATGTCGTTGACCAATAAATTTTTCCATTTCTATACATATAATCTAATTCATAAGATAAGGTTCCTACATTATGAATTTCTGTCTTAGGTGTTAGAATATTAGCGTCTTTGTCAACTATCATATAATAAGCCTTTTCTTGGCTATCTATTGTTTGATAACCACCATATCTACTTTCTTCTAATGCAACTTCTTGCCAAATTATTACAACTTGATCATTTTCTATTTTTATAGGACGAACCATTACAGTAGTAGTTTTATTTTCTAAATTTGTCAACCACTTAACACCATAATCTCTTTCTTGTCCAGTTAAATACAAGGTAAAACCATTATCATCTTCTGGTGGTGTTCCAGAAGGTGCTCTTACTTCAGTATCAAACATTTGTAGTTCTTCGGCAGTTTTTCCTTCAAAATCTACTTTTTTATATTTTTGAGCAAATATATTCCAAGATTCATTTATAGCATTTCCCCAATCTCTTCCAAGAGTTTTTTCAGCTCCACCTACATATAGATACCCATCTGATAGTTCAACAATATTACCTACAACATTATATGTAACATTTTTATTAGGATTCTCTGTACAATGAAACATATTTCTGGTTATATCACGCTCTCCTCTGTCAATCATAATTTGTGTAATATCAATACCTCTAGTAACACCTCTATAACCTGCATCACCAAGTTCTGCTAGCATAAAACCTCCATCAGTAGTAGGAATCATTCTTTGAGCAAAAGAATGTGATATGCTATGTGCTGAAGCCAATCTATATGGTACATATTTTGGAACAGTATCATCTTTTTGATTACTTGCCCACTTCATTTCATCTAAATCAAAAAATACTAAAGCACTATCTTGATGGTTATCAAATCTATTCTTTGCAAAAAACACACCTAGTATATTACTTGAATTTATCGCAATAGCACAATTGGCTGAACCATAAAATGGTATATACATACCACACATTGGACTAGTTGTATCGCCAATTATATCACCAGCAGGAACTTCTACTCTAGCTACTTCATTAAAGTTTTTATCATATTTAACAAGTGCTAAAGCATTATCTGTGTAACCCGATGGAATTCTAGTATATATAACATATAAATATTTTTGATGATAGATGTATCCACCTACTGTTAGAGTTATTTCTTTAAGATATGGCTTATCATCAGCATTTGATTTATCGTATATTACTGGTGTTGACATAGTTTTAGTTATGTTCATATTGCTATCTAAAACAGACCAATATACTGTTTCTTCACTTGTTGAAATTATATTATATTTTCCATCTTCATCAAAAAATTCATATATTGATGATGGTTTTTCAAATACAGTAGCATTTGTTAAACGATGTAATATATTCTCATTAGCTAGAAGTTTCTCTCCTGTATTGATTGGAATATTGATAGTTTTGTTTGTTATATTTGCCGTAATATTTACTGCGTATGTAGCTGTTAAATATATTAAAGATATCGCAAAAAATGCCACGAATAAAACTGATATTATTTTTAAATTTTTCAAATTATCTTCCTACTCTTTTACAATATTTTTCTAACATTGCAGCTGCTTCTGCTCTTGTTGTTTTACCTTTTGGATTTAAAGTTCCATTTGCGTTTCCAGAAATTACTCCGGCCCCTACTGCCCATTTAACTTGAGATGTAGCATAACTAGAAACTTTATTTCTATCAGAAAATGCTGATAAATTATTTGTTTGTGATGTATTTTTTCCTTTAAATTTAGCATATCGATTCAATATTACTGCTAAATCTTCTCTTGTTATATTATCATTTGGTCCAAATTTTCCATTGTTATATCCACTAACAACTTTTTTATCTGTTGCCCATTTTACCGCTTTGTAATAATAATCTTTAGAGTTTTGTACATCTGGGAATTTTGGCTTTCCAGACACTGCTGGTTGTCCTTCCATTCTGTAAAGAATTGTTACTAACATTCCTCTAGTTAATAGTGTATTTGGTGAAAATGTAGTTGATGATGTTCCAGATATAATATTGTTTTTATAACAATATTTAACTGCCTCATAATACCATGCATTTCCAGCAACATCTGTAAATGGTAATTCTGTTAAAGATACTGTAACATTAAATGTTCCTCTAACTCCTGTACCATCTTTAGCCATTGCAGTAATTGTAGCTGTACCAGTTTTTATACCAGTTACTTTTCCGTTTCCGTCCACTGTTGCAACTGATGTATTACTACTACTCCAAATAACACCTTTTTGATATGCGTTGCTTGGACTAACTGTTGTTTTTAAAGTTGTTGATTGTCCTTTCACAACTGTTTTATTTCCAGATACTTTTATAGAAGTTACTGGTGTTAATTGTATATAACGATATCCATTTTCCTCTGCTATAGTTTTTGCTGCACTTCCTTCATAACCATAAATAGTGCAATAATCCAAACCATAAAAAACATAATCATCTACTTCTTGAATTGATTTTGTAAAATATATAGAATCCAAAGAAGTACATCCTTCGAAAGTTCCTTTATTGTATCCACCATAATCTAAACTTATTACTTTATAAGGAAAACTTATACTTGTTAATTTTGAACAATAAGCAAAAGCAGAACCTCCTACTTCTTCTAAATTATCTGGTAATTTTATACTAGTTAAATTTGAACATCCATAAAACATTTCTCTTGAAATATTCTTTAAATTATTTGGTAATGAAATTGTTTTTAATGAAGTACATCCTTCAAAAGCATGATTACCAGCTTGTGTAAGTGTATTTGGTAAAGTAACATTTGTTAACGCTGTACATCCTTCAAATATGCTTTCTGGTAAATGTGTTATTTTTGCTAATATATTGGCAGTAGTTAAAGCTTTGCAATCTTGAAAAGCACCACTATCATAAGAAGTATACATTTCAGTTACACTTGCTGGTATTGTAATAGATTTTAATCCTGATTTAGCAAAAGCACTACTTCCAATTTTTGTAACACTATTTGGAATTGTTATTGCTGTTAATTTTGAACAGTTATAAAAAGTTTCTTTTTCTATATAATTTATTTTATTTGATAATGTAACTGATGCTAAAGAAGTACAGTTTTCAAAAGCATTGTATCCTAATTCAGTGACAGAATTTGGAATAACTATACTTGTTAATCCTGTATTGGCAAAAGCATAATCATCTATTCTAGTAACACTGCTAGGTATAGTAATGCTAGTTAAAGATGTACAACCTCTAAAAGCACTATAATCTATTGTTGTAAGTGTTGATGGTAAAGTTACTTTTCTTAAATTAGTACAATCATTGAAGCCTTCTACTGTAGTAACTTTTCTGTTTGCTCCATCTATAAATATGTATGATGGTATATTTGCTTCGGTAATATATTTTCCTCTAGCTACTACAGTAACTTCGTTACTCCAACTACTATAATTGTAGCTGATATTTCCATCATAATATTCTGCTCCGACAACTTCTGTTTCTACTTCTTTATCAGCTTCTAAATCAGTTGTTTTTTCTTCTGGTTCTTTAGAAGAAAAAATATGTTCTTCTGTTTTTTCAGTAAGAATAGTATTTGTTGTGTTATTTTGTTCTTCTGTTTTTTCAGTAAGAACAGTATTTGTTGCAATATTTTGTTCCTCTGTTTTTTCAGTAAGAATAGTATTTTCTATGCTGTTTTGCTCTTCAACTTTTTCTTCTGTTTCTTGAAAAGATTCTGTTGAAACTGTTGTTTCTTCAATTGGCTTTTTGTCTTCTAATACTTCTAAAGCGAAAACACTTGTAGTTTGCAAAGTAAGAAGCATAACCAATAGTATTGTTAAAAATGTTTTGATTTTTTTCATCATTTTCTCCCCCTTTTTCTGCAAAATATTATATATCAATAACATTTTTAATTCAATACTTATACATATAAAAATTATATTTTTTCTTATTAGTTTATTATTGTAACATTTGCTGTCATACCAAGCATTATATCGCCATCATTATCAAATTGAACTGTTACAGTAAATTTGCCATTACTTGCAGTATTACTTATATTAATTACATTACCTTGTAGTGATTTGTCTTCAAAAGTTTCCAGTTTTATTATAGCATTCTGTCCTAATGTAACATTAGATATTTCTGTTTCATCTACTTCAAATTGAACCATTAAATTATTTATAGATTCAATTTTAATATAGTGTTCATTTGTACATTTTTCATCTACATCAGGAATATTGCTTTCAGTTATAACACAATCATAAGGTGCTTGAAGATATTTGCCATTTGTGTACTTCAAAATATTCTCTCCTGCTTTTATAACTTTATTTAACTCTATATAACTTTCAGATAAATAATATGTCGCATGAACTTCTAGTTTCTCACTCAAATTTGATTGTACTTCACAATTTGCTGTAATTGTTGTAGAAGTTGTGTTTTGAGTAGTTTCATTATCTGTACTTGCAAAATCATTAGCATACTCACTACTATCAAAATTCTGTTCAGATTCGCTTTTTAAGTACACATAAAACATTATTAAAAAAATTATAATTAAAATAATAATAACTGGTATTCTATAATCTAACTTCCTTTTCACTGTTTTTCCTCTCTATGTATTTTTATTTACATATATTCTATAATTTCTAACATTTCCATTTTCAGCTGTTACAGAGATTAATATTTTATTTGAGCTATTAGACAAGTCTGCATTACCATATATGCAAACTTTTGCTGTAGTTTCTTCTGCTGTTGCAGTTATTTTTATACTCTCCGTGTCTTTTGCTACATTTATAAAATAAGTACTGTTATCTTTTGAAAAAGTTTTGTTTAAATCATAACCATCAACTACTAAACTATTTAAATAATTATTGTCTGAACCATTATAAGTAACAACATTTTCTGTACTTGCAGAAGTAATATTAGAAGCTTTACTTATTGTTTCTTTTTCTTCGTTTTCTTCATCTTCTTCAGTTTCGCTAGGTTTAGTTTTTTTCTCTGGCACTTTTTCTTTATTCATAGCTTCTTCTTCATCTTCTGGTTTAGTCATATCCTCTATGTCATCTTCTTTATCTTTATCACTTTCTGGCAAAGTTGGTTTTGTAATTGTATCATCTTTAATTGTATTATTTTCTACATTGTTATTTACAACATTATTATTTACAATATTGATACTTGCTACATTGTTATCTTGAACAGTATTGTTTACAATTTCATTTACTTCATTTGTCTCAATAGTTTCTTCGATAATTCTAACGTTTTCTTCTACTGTTTCTTTTTCTTCACTATTTTCTGCATTAGTAATAGTAGCTACAAATTTTAGTGTATCTCCGATACTTTGTTCTGTTGGAATATCATAGAACAAAGTTATTGTATTTAAATTAGTTTCTGCTTTATTCAAATTTATAATAATTTGATTAGCTTGTTGCTCAGCTTCTACATTACTTTGTATTTCAATGTTTTCCAAATTTTGATTTGAATTTAACTCAAAAATTGATTTTTCGTATGGAATATTTTCAATATTTATTGTCATTTCAATTTTTTCGTTCTTGGTAACCTCTTCTTTTGAAATTCTAAAAAATGATTTTTCAGCAGTAGCATAAGAACGTGTAAAAGGTATTATTATAGCTATTATTAGCAAAACTATAACTCCAATTTTAAAATTTGTTTTCATATCTTAATTTCCTCCTAATCTGTATGTAAAGCATCAATAGGTTTTAATTTAGATGCCTTGTCTGCTGGGAAAATTCCAAATACAGTACCAATTAAGCTACTTGCTACAAATGATAAAACTACAATTCCTATACTTGGTGTAAATGAATATCCCATTTCTCCTAGCAATAAGCCTATTCCAATTCCTAACACAATTCCAATAATTCCGCCTAATATACATAGTACTAAGGCTTCAATTAAAAATTGTGTTAATATATCCATTCTTTTAGCTCCTAATGCTTTCCTAATTCCTATTTCTTTTGTTCTTTCAGTAACAGATACTAGCATTACATTCATTACTCCTATTCCACCTACAATTAGTGAAATACTTGCAATTCCACCTAACAATAAAGACATAGTATTATTTATATCATCCATTGTATCTAACATAGAATCTTGTGAGGATACACTAAAATAATCTGATGTAATACCTAAAGAAGATTTTATGTAATTTTCAATTAAATTTGTTGTTCTGTCTATTACATCTTCACTAGAAACTTTTATATAGAGATTACTTATACTTGTATCACTTCCTAAATATTTTGCTGTTGTAAATGGAACTATAATCATATCATCTATATTACTACCCATAGAACTTCCAACTGCAGTTATTACTCCAATTACTGTATAATTATCTCCATCAATTTTTATACTCTGCCCTACTGGATTACTTAAACTAAATAAAGTTTCGGCTATGTCATTACCTAATAAGCATATTTTACTATTGTTTTCTAAATCTATTTCTGATAATAGTCTTCCTTTGCTAATTGTTAAATTTGTAACTGTCATATATTCAGAAGTTGTTGCAATTATACTTGCTCTTTGTGATGTAGTGTTTCCTCTTGTTACTGTGCTTGATACATTTTTATATGGTGCAACATTTTCAACATTGCCAATTTCTTTTATTTCATCAAGTTGAGAATAACTTAAACTAGCATCACTACTATTTATATTTAGTGTTAATATATCAGCTCCAAGAGATTGGACTTGCGAAGTAACTTGATTCGCAGAACCAGTTCCTATTCCCACTAAAATTATAACTGAAGCAATTCCTATAACTAAACCTAACATTGTGAGTAAAGATCTTAATTTATTACTAGCTATATTTTTAAGCGAACCCTTCAAAATATTTATAAATTTTGTCACTACTCTCCCTCCTCATATAACTTTCCATCTGATATCCTAACCATTCTTTTTGCTCTTTTTGCCACATTTATATCGTGTGTGATAATGATTATTGTTTGACCTTTATTATTTAATTCTTCTAATTCATTCATAATATCAATACTTGTTTTTGAATCTAAAGCTCCGTGTTGGTTCATCTGCAAGTATTATTTCTGGATTGCAAGCTAATGCTCTTGCTATTGCAACTCTTTGTTGCTGTCCTCCAGACAATTGTGTAGGCAAATGATTTTCTCTTCCTGATAATCCTACTTTATTTATTAATTCCAATGCTATTTTTTTAGATTCTTCGTTTGTTTTTCCTTGATATATTAGAGGAATTTGTATGTTTTCAACTGCTGTCATTTTACTTAATAAATTAAAATTTTGAAATATAAAACCTATCTTGTTATTTCTAATTCTTGCAAGTTGATTTTCAGAGGCTTTACTTACATTTGTTCCATCTAAAATGTAATTTCCACTGTCTGATATATCTAACAATCCTAATATATTCATTAATGTTGATTTTCCCGAACCAGATGGGCCAATTATAGATACAAATTCTCCTCTTTCTACTTTAAAATTTATATTGTCTAAAGCCTGTATAGTTTCTCCACCTAGATAAAAACTTTTTTTAATATTTTCTAAATTTATCATTCATTTAACTCCTTATTTAGTTGGTGCTTGAAAACCAGAACTTCCGCTAGGCATACTAGCTCCATCTGGCATATTTGGTCTTTCAAAACCACTTTCTCTATTCATGCCACTCATTCCGTTTTTTTCATATTTATCATTACTGCTACTTCTTATTGTATTTTGTTTTGTAGTTGTAACAACTTGTATTGTATCACCTTCATTTAAACCTGAAGTTACTTCTACGTATTCATCATCAGACATTCCAGTACCGTATATCTACTTCCTTTGTTTCTCCGTTTTCTACTAACAGAACATATTTTCTATCGCCATTAATTTGTACTCCTGCAATTGGTACTGCTAATACATCTGTTAATTCGGAAATATTAATTGTACAAGACACTGACATTCCAATTTTTATATTTTCATCATTTTCTAAGCTAATTTCTACTGGAAATGTTGTTCCACTAGAGGCATAGCTACCTACCCAATCAATTTTTGAAATTTTACCAGTATATTTTTGAGATGTGTCTGCTGTTAAAGAAATTTCTACCTCTTCTTCTAAACTAATATTAGAAATTTCATTTTCATTAATATTTAGTGTTATAATTAAATCTTCTAAATTTTGAACTTCAACATAATGACTACTTGTTGCTTGATATTTAGTTTCAGGAACAGAATGGCTAGAAACTACTAAATCATAAGGAGCTTTTAAATATGTTCCGTTTGTATATTTTAGAATATTTTCTCCAGATTTTACTATATCTCCATCCTCTACACACATAGTTTCAAAGTAGTATGATGTAGATAAGCTTAATTTTTCTATTTTAGAAGTTTCTATCTCACCAGAACCAGTTAAAGTTTTCTTAATTGTTTGTTTTCCTACAGTTACATTTTCAACAGTTGTAGAGCTTGATGTTTGGTCTGTATTTAAACCTATTTGTTTTCCTACAAAAAATGTTATTGTCCCAACTATCGCTATTAAAATTAGTGTTGGTAATATCTTTTTGATTTTTTTCATAAATATTCACATTCCTTCCTTATTCGTTCTATACTACAATAAACTTTAAAGATTAAATAAAGGTTAAATGCAAAATTATTTTTATAAAATTTTCAAAATAAAAGCTGTCCAAATAAATGAACAGCTTTCTATATTAAGATTCTTTTGTTGTATTTGATGTAGTATCACCAGATGATTTTGATGGCATTTCTATATTTTGCCTATCTACTTTATTCATTGGTCCTCCTTCTGGCATTTCTCCACTATTTGTCATTTGACCTCTTGGAAAATTCATTCTATTTGCATTACGCTTATTTAATAGCATGAAACCAGCTGTTGTAATTATTGCACCTATTAAAATACCAATAATTAAAGTCAAAACTTTTCCTTTCATTTCAAATTCCCCCCTTCTTTTTTACATAATTTTATTTTTGTACTTTTTTAAAGTTAACTTTGAAAGTAGTATAGCCATTAGTTGAATTTACTGTAATTTTGCCTTCATGATTAATCACTATACTTTTAGCTATGGCTAATCCTAATCCGTATCTATCATCATTTCTATTTCTAGATTCATCAACACGATAAAATCTTTCAAATATTTTTTCTTTCATCTCATCTGGTATAGCTTTGCCTTGATTTTTTACTTCTAATACAATTTCATTTTTTTGATTTTTTAAATTTACAATTATTTCTCCATTTTGCTCACAATGTTTAATTGAATTATCTACTAATATTGCAACCAATTGTTTTATCTGATATATATCACATTTTAAAGATATGTTTTCTTCTATATTTGCAGTAAATTTAATTTGTTTTTCATACATCAAACTTTCAAAGGTTAAACAAGAATTATCTATTGCTTTTGAAATATTAGTAACTACATACATTTCTTTTTCTACCGCATTTTCTATTTTAGAAAGATTTAATAAATTTGTAATAAGCTTATTCATGCGCTCTGATTCACTTTTGATATTATCAATCCATTTTTGCTGAAAGTCGTCTTCTAAAGCTTCTGAGCTAGCCAATATAACTGCAATTGGTGTTTTTAATTCATGAGAGGCATCAGCTATAAATTGTTTTTGTTTGTCTAATGCTTCAATAGCAGGTTTAGTAATCCAATTAGTTAATTTCTTTGATGTAAGAATAATTATTACTTCTAATATAAATAAAATAATTATAGAAGATTTTACTTCATTTCTAAGTCTAGCTTGAGCCATACTATTATCTACAATTGTTAATGTGTCATTACCTTTGAAAGAATACGAATATTTTTCAAAATAAAGATTACCAATCATTAAATACTTTTTATTGGGATTGTTTATAATTTCCTTTGCAAAGCTTTTGATTTCATCTTCTATATCTCCATTTTCAGTATGACTGATGATTTCTTCTATATTTCCATATTCATCAATTGTTATAGTATAAATAACTGAATCCATAAATATTTTCTGACCTATGTCACTATTATTTCTGTTATCATTAATTTCAGGTGGATTTATTCTATTATCTGTTTTTCTGAATTGATTACTCATTCTCATTAAATTGTTTTGAATGTTACTCTTTTCTCTCGCATAACTTTGAGCATTAAATATAATTAAAATTGTGATTAAAAATAATGAGAGTATAAGCGTTAATACAAAAAATACTTTACTTTCTAACTTATTCATCCTTAACCTCCAATTTATAGCCTAAACCTCTTAATGCTTTTATGTTTGCTTTAGAACCAATGGCTTTTATTTTTTTCCTTGCAAATGATATATATGCTTCTAAGTTATTTGATTCAGCCTCATTATCAATGCCCCAAACTTTCTCGTAAATTTGTTCTTTAGAAATTATTTGATTTGAATTTTGCATTAAATATTCTAGTAAATAATACTCTTTACAGATTATATCTATTGATTCATTAGTAGTTATGCAAAATAAATTTGATGTCTTTTTATATAATCGCAAATCTCCTGCTTCTATATAATCTTTCTCTATATTTGGATTATTACTTCGAAGCCAAACATTAACTCGTGCTACTACTTCTTCAATATGAAATGGTTTGGTTATATAATCATTAGCTCCACCATCAAATCCATTTAATTTATCTTCTATCAAATTTTTAGCAGTTAGCATTATAACTTTTGCTTCTATTTTGTTATTCTTTATTTCTTTCAATATTTCAAATCCATTCATTTTAGGTAGCATTACATCTAGAATTATTAAATCGTATATATTAGTTAGTGCGTTATCTAAACCATCTTCTCCATTTGTTGCTATATCAACACTATATTTTTCTTTTCTTAGCCTACTAGCAACTACATCTGCTAAATTAAATTCATCTTCTATTATTAAAATTTTCATTTTTCTCACCTGATTAATAATAATTGATATTTATTAAATAAACATTAAATATTTATAAAAAAACTGTAAACAAAATATTTTGTTTACAGTTCAATGTTAATATTTTATTTATAATAATAAAATTTTTATCATTTAATTCTTCTATTTCTTAATAAATATATAAATACTAGAAATTATTGCCATTATTAAGAATCCTAATGTTGTTCTTGAAGTACCTGCTGATGGTATACTATTTTTTGCAACTGTATTGTCGGTATTACTTTGTATATCTTCGCTTTTTACAGTATTAGAATTTGTATTTTCATTTTTTATAGTATTATTATTTGAATTATCTGATTTTATTGTATTTGAACTTGTGTTATTTATTGTATTTGATGCCTGCTCGTTTCTTTTTTTATCAGTATCAGATTGTGTTTGTTCTTCAGTTTTAGTAGTTTCAGTATAAGTTTTATTTTCTTCTTTATCTTCTTTTTCTACTGGATTTTTTTCTTCAGTAGTTTTTTCTTCTTCAATTGGTTCGTTTTCCTTTTTATTTTCTTCCAGTGGCGTTTCTTCTATTGGCTGTTCTTCTTTTTTGTCATCTTCCACTGCTTCGTTTCCTTCCTCGGTTGGTTGCTCGTCTTTTGGCTCTTCATCTGCCGGAGGTTTCGGTTCTTCAATTGGCTGTTCTTCTTCATCTTCGTCAGTAGGATTTTCAACCTCTTCTGGAATGTTATTTGAAATTTTCTCTAATTCAATACTAAATTCATCATTGATAAAAAGGTTTCTATAATCAGAATATTTAATATCATTAGTTTCGTTTTTAAATAAATATAACCCTATATATTTTGTGTTATCTGAAACTGCATATGTATCACCATTAGACAAATTTGAATGTGCTTCTGTAAAGTTAAAATCATTGTCTAGTTCAACAATAGAAATTTTATATTCTTCATCAGAAATTTTTACATTATATTCTGTTCCTGGCACAACAGTTTTATATTCTTTTAAGCATATCTTATTTGAAGATGCTTTATATTGACCATCACTTGATAAATAAAATCCAGAAGCCCAATTATATATATTATTCAAATCACAATCATCTAAAATTTCACGTTCTTTATTCACAACTGCTTCTTTTAATATTCTATTACTATAATCATAGTCTGAAACATTAACTATTTCTTGCTCTAATCCAAAATCTTCTTGATTAATGTAAGTTATATCAAGAGCAATCTTTTCTTCTTTTAGCCACTTCCCGTATTCTGAAACATTATGATTTACATAAGGGTCATGGAACCCTGCAGAAAAATATTCTGCTCCTTCTGGTACTTTTATAAGTTTGTAACGTGACGTTATTTCTTGACTTTTTGAATATGTTAAATAATTTCCAGCTTTATCAAACCAAACAGCACCAACAATCCATACTTCTGCAGCCTCTTGAGTTGTTTTAATATTAAAAGAAATATAATCTGTATTTTCTGGAATTTTAATTTTTGTTGATGTGCGTGTATCATTCAATGGCACTAAACCACCCCACCATGCTGTTGAATAATCTGTATTCCAAATTTCACCATTGCCTAAATTTACTCCGCCAATATGAAATTGATTTATATTGTTGTAGTACACTTTATTTTTTGTTGTTCTATATGCAATGCCTTCATTAAAACCTTGAAACATTGCATTTATTAAATCAGTTTTTATATTAGAATAATTCCATCTATCTATTAATTGCCAATTATAATTATCATCCCAAACACAGCATTTTAATCCATGAGCTGTAGCTCTTGCTAAATAATTAGACATATGAGTTGCTCTCAATTCCTGAAGTTGAGATTTTGAATTCATGCCAAATTCTCCTATAATAATAGGTGCATCTAATCTTATAGAAAAATCTTCTAATGATTGAAACTTCCATTCAATATCTTCATCATACATTGAGTTGTATACATGTACAGAAATCATTATTCTACCATTTTCTTCATCTTCTGGTAGTTTGAAATCAGCTGTTATGTTTTCTTTTGAACTGGTAGTATATGTAGGTACCATTAGTAATCTATATTTATTATTTCCACCAGTTTTTCTAACTGCATCTGCAAATACTTGATTTAATTCATTTATTTGAGTTGTTGCAAGTTTAGAGTATGTCCACCCTGTTTTTGTTCCAATTTCGTTATAAGATTCAAATATCAAATGTTCATCATAATCTTTAAAATATTCCGCTATTTGAGACCATATATCTGTTGCATCTTGCAAGACTTTGTTCCATTCGTCTGTATCTTCAACACCTACATAAAACAATTTATCAGCGTCCCCCATTGTGTTTATGATAACATAGATATCATTCTTTATTGCATAATCTACAACATCTTGAACTCTACTAAGCCATTCTTTACCAATAACAAGATGACCGTTTTCATCAGTTCCGCAATTTGGAAACCAAGTTACCGGCATACGAATTGTGTTAAAACCTTGCTTTGAAACAAGATCAATTAAATCTTCCGTAATATATGGATTTCCCCATGAACATTCCAACATTAAATTAGCATCTTCACCAACTTCTGTACAATATCCAGAGCCTAGAGCATCTCCTAAATTCCACCCTACATTCATTGTTCTAGCAAAATCATAAGCTTTGAATTCGGTATTAAAATTTGTATTATGATTATATTTTTCATATTTTGTTAAACAAGCTTTTGAATATGTGCTTAAATCTTCTATATAGTTTTCGTAAACATAATTTGAATCTTTTTTATTATTAAAAATATTTATAGCAACGTATGAAGTGTTTTCTTGCTTTTGCCATGCTTTACCAGAAGGTAAAGTATTGTTTGCTATTACTTTATCTTGGTCATCAAATTCTAAAATTTGCATTCTTACATTTGGATTAGCTAAATTAACAACATATTTTGTATCATCTACAAAAAAATAATCATTAAAATATACCTTGTTTAAATCTAGAGCTGGTTTACCTGTTTGTGAAGTTATCATTCCAGATTTTACATTAGATATATTTTTTAAATCTGCATCTTCCAAATTTATTTTTTCTATAATTTGAGGAGTATATTCGCTCATAATATTGACGGATAAGCCATATCCAAAATAATCTATTGGATTAACTCCCCAAACTTTACTTGATATATTTATTTTTATATATGATGTATTTTCTGCAATATCTATTGTTTTTCCATCTGTTAATCCATCTTTATAGTTATTAATCCATTTTCCGTTTTCATCAAATTGATGTATAGACAATTGAAAACGAGAATCATTTATTACAATATAATATGATCCTGGTTCTATATAAACGGATTCTTTTAAACAATATGAACTAGTAGACTCTTTAAAGCTGCCACCCCATGACTGATAATAGCCTAAAATCCAATTATCCTTATTATTTATAATTTCATTTATTGCGCTTTCACTTTGAGAAGTAGCAAAAGACAATTTGCTAATATTTAATATAAAAATAATAGATAGAAAAAATACAATAATCTTTTTTAATACTTTCATTTATACATCCTTCTTATATATATTGATAAAACCCAATATATATAATACCACATTATGTTAATTTTGTAAATATATTGAAATAACTAATGTTTGAGGATTTTTATATTGCATGTATGTGCACATTTTTATATATCACCATTTTATATTTTTATTATATCTTTTATTACTTCCCCTGCAACAATTAAACCTGCTACTGATGGAACAAAAGATATACTTCCTGGCACTTGATTTCTAGCTGTACATTTTCTTACAGTTCCAGGAGGACAAATGCATCCTGTTTTACAACTACATTCTAATGTTTCATCTGGCTTAATTGGTTCTTCTTTTGAATAAACAACTTTTAGTTTTTCTATTCCTCTAGCTCTTAATTCTTTTCTCATAACTTTTGCTAAAGGGCAGATACTTGTTTTATAAATATCTGTTACTTCAAATCTAGTTGGATCCAATTTATTTCCTGTTCCCATGCTAGATATAATAGGAATGTTTAGTCTATTTGCTCTTAACACTAATTCAATTTTAGCTGTTACTGTATCTACTGCATCAATAACATAATCAACTGTATTATCTAAAATTTCTTTACTGTTTGGCATAAAAAATTCTTGATAAATTTCTACATGTGCATTCGGATTAATTTCTAATATTCTTTCCTTTGCTACTTCAACTTTAAGCTTTCCTACTGTTTTTCTCGTTGCAATGATTTGTCTATTTAAATTTGTTAAGCAAACTTTATCGTCATCTACTAATATAAAATTACCTATTCCTGCTCTCACTAAGCCTTCAACTACAAAAGAGCCTACTCCTCCAATACCAAATATAGCTACTTTTGCATTTTGTAATTTTTCTATTCCGTCTTTTCCTATTAATAATTCTGTTCTTGAAAATTGATTCAACATTAATTATTTCTCCCTTTTTCTTAATCTATTATTGTAATTGTACTTTTTCCGCTCCTAAAATTTAATTAATATATTTTATTTATATCATATAGCTAGCAAATTTACAACATAATAAAAAGGCAAAGAATTTTTTATGTAATACCTATTTAATACTACTTTCTAAAAATGTAAATACCTTGTTGTAATATGTTTCTGGTTCTTTATATTTTGATTCTGTGTGTCCTGCATTATGAATGATAAGTTTTTCTTTTTTGCAAGTTGCTGCTTCAAACAATTCTTCACACATATACTCAGGTACAAAATCATCACTATCTCCATGAATAAATAAAATTGGAATAGTAGCTTTTTTCACTTGTTCTACGGCTGATGCTTCTTTTATATCGTATTTAGCTCTAACATTTGCCACCAATTTAAATATATTTAATATTGGAAATGTTGGTAAATTAAATCTCGCTTTTGCTTCTGATGCAAATATATCCCATACAGAAGTATATCCACTATCTTCTATTATTGCTTTAACATTTTGAGGTAATTCATCTCCTGATGCCATCAATACTGTTGCAGCTCCCATTGATGAACCATGTAGAACTATTTCAGCATCCTTGTTTTGTTCTATAACTAGATTTATCCAACATTGTAAATCATCTTTATCAAGCCAACCCATTCCGATATATTTTCCTTCACTTTCATTAGAAGCTCTCATACTTGGAATTAATACATTATATCCTTTTTCTGAAAAATGCATTCCAATAGAAATAACTGAATTTGGAGTTGAATGATAACCATGTAAAACAATTGCCCATTTATCACTATCTTCTTTGGTTATATATTCTGTGCCTCTTAGCATAATTCCATCATTAGCTGTTACTTCTACTTTTTTATTTTCAGTATTGTTAGCCCATTCATTTGCAAGTTGCTTTTCGTTCTTTCTATTTTCTTCAATAATTTTTTCTGCTTCATCATCTATATTGGCAACTTCTATTGAGTCTGTATTTTTTACTTCTCTATCCCCGCCATTACCAGTTCTTAGTATAGCATAATTTACAAAATAATTTCCAATTCCTATAATAGCAAGTATAGGAATCAAAATTATAATTAATATTATATTTACTATTCTTTTTAATATTTTTTTATTTGGCTCTTTCATTTGTATTTATCCTCACAAAATTAATCATTTTCTTTAATCTTAATGTGTTTAATATAACTGTAATACTACTTAATACCATTGCAAGACTTGCTAACATTGGATTTATGGAAATACCAAATTTTTTAAATAGTCCCATTGCCACCGGTATCATCAAACAATTATAGAAAAAAGCCCAAAATAAGTTTTGTTTAATATTTCTAATTGTTTTTTTACTTATATTTATTAAATTTACTATACTTTCTAAATTATTTTGGGTTAGAATAACATTTGATGAATCCATTGCTATATCTGTTCCACTATTTACACTTACCCCTATATCAGAATTCGCTAATGCTGGGCTATCATTTATACCGTCTCCACACATCATTACAAATTTATTTTTTTGTCTTAGTTCTTTTATCGTGTTTGATTTCTCTTTAGGTAACACATTTGCAATAACCTTTGTTATTCCTAATTCGTTTGCTATTTTATTTGCTGTTTCTTTATTATCTCCTGTTAGCATAATTGTTTCAATTTTCATATCTGACAGTTTTTTTATTACATCTTTTGCTTCTTTTCTTACAATATCATTTACTCCAATTAGTGCAACAACTTTTTCATCTTGCACAACATAAACAATACTATTTCCTCTACTTGCCAAATTTCTTTCATCTTGTTCATATTTATTTTCAATTTTATAACTTCCTAAAATTTTAGAATTTCCAATTATAACCTTTTTGTTATTTACTATTCCAATAATTCCATATCCTGCAACATTTCCAAATTCTTTAACTTCTAAAATAGGTATTTTATTATCTTCTAAATAATCTACAAAAGCCTTGCCTATTGGATGCGTAGATTTACTTTCTATACTTCCAACTATTTGCAATAATTCATTATTTTCCATATTGCTATAATTTTTTATTTCTGATATTTTTAATTTACCATAAGTTAATGTTCCTGTTTTATCAAATATTACAGTGTTTGTTTTTTGTGCATTTTCAAGTATTTCACTTTTCTTTATCAATATTCCATTTGTTGCACATAAGCCTTCACTTACAATTATTGCAAGTGGAGTAGCTAATCCTAAACTGCAAGGACAAGCTACAACTAATATAGTTACAAATGTTGTTATTGCACTTTCAAAACCTTCCCCAATAATTAGATAAACTATAAATGTTAATATTGCTATAACTATAACTAATGGAACAAAATATCCTGATACTTTATCTGCAATTTTTGCAATTGGTGCTTTAGTATTTGATGCTTCTACCACAAGTCGAACTATCTCTGATACAGTCGACTCTTTTCCAATTCGTTCTGCTTTGTATTCTATATAACCATCATAATTTAAACTACCTGCAATTACATTATTTCCTGTTTCTTTTGATATAGGTTTACTTTCTCCAGTTATAAATGACTCATCTAAATGTGCTTTTCCTTCTATAATTGTACCATCTACTGCAATTTTTTCTCCTGCTCTACTTACAACTATATCTCCTTTATGAATTTCATCAAGTGTAACTTCCTTTAATTTTCCATCTATTTTTATTACTGCATTATTAGGTGTTATTTTAACTAATTTTTGTATAGCCTCTTTTGTTTTATCTTTACTTATTCCATCAATATATCTTCCTAATTTTATAAAATATATTATTATTGCTGATGATTCGAAATATAAATTCATAACCTGATGGTGATTTCCAGAAAAAACTAAATACATATTATATAAGCTATATAAAAAACTTGTAATAACACCTATACCAACTAATGTATCCATATTAGGTGTTTTATGAATTAAATTTTTATATCCATTTTTTATAATATCAAATCCGTAAATAATAAATGCTATTGTAAGCACAAGTAATGTCATCATATAATTTGTAGCATTTGTATGTGGATCAAGAAATGGAATTGTAGGCAGATTTATCATATGTCCCATAGATACAAACATTAAAACTATTGCAAGTATTGTAAAAACAATAAACTTAATTTTTTCTTTTTTACTTTTACTATCTTGCCTTATTTCCTTAAATTCTCCTAGACTTTTAAAACCTGCTTTTTTTATAAATTCTTCTATTTTCGTTTGATTTAACATTTTTTCATCATATTCAATAGTTGCGTTTGCCATTACAAGATTTACTCCTGCTGATATAATTCCATCTTGTTTGTTTAAATATTTTTCTAATCCATTTGAACAGGCTGAACAAGTCATTCCATCAATAGATAAAATTATTTTCTTCATACCTAATCTTCCTTTACAATTTCATATCCTATATCTTCAAGTGTTTCTACAATAATATTTTCTGACACCTCTTTATTTGTTGTTACAACAACTTTACCTGTATTATGATCTGCTATTACAGATTCTACTCCATCTATGTTTTGAACTGCATTTTTTACCCTATTTTCACATCCTCCACACATCATACCATTTACTTTTAAAACTATTTCTTTCATTTTTATCAATTCCTTTCATTAAATTAATTAAATAAATCTTATCATTTATTAAATCTTTTGAATAAACTTATTATTTCGTCTATTGTATCAACTTTACCATTTTCTACATCACAAGCTATACAAGTATATAAATGATTTTCTAAAATTTGATTAGACAAACTTTTGAGAGAGTTTTCTATTGCAGATAGTTGAACCAAAACATCGTTACAATATGCATCTTCTCCTATCATCTTTTTTATACCTCTTATTTGTCCTTCTATTCTATTTAATCTATTGTTTATAAGTTGCTTTTCTTTTTCTGATCTTTCTGTTTTCTTTTTACAGCAATCATTATTCATTTTTTATCACTTCCTTCAATATTATATACCCTAATGGGTATATTGTAAATAATGGGGTATATCGCCAAAAGCATTTATTTTTCTAGCATTTTTTAGCCTCTATAAAGATTTACAATTCTATTATTTTATGATATTATTTTATCCAGTATAAGAATTAAGGAGATTTGTAATGAAATTATATGAAATTGTATTTAGTGCAACTGGAAGAACTCAAAAAGTAGTAGATATAAAGGAACAACTTGAAACAAATTTAGGAGGATATAAAAAGAATACTCTTTACATTTAGCGTAAAAAAGATGTGAATATAAATAATATTCAACATCTTTTTTACTTTTATTATTTAGTACAAAACTTATTACATACACTAAAATTTATAATTCATTTTATACTTAATCTTTCAAGCTCTTGCTATTACTAGTTTTTACCACAACAGTTTTTGTATTTCTTACCACTTCCACATGGACATGGATCGTTTCTACCAATTTTTGGTCCATCATTAACTATTGGTTGAGGTTTGCTTTCTGATGTTTTGTTTGGCATGTTAGTTTCTCCCATATCGTTAATTGATTCAACTGCTGAATTATCTAAACTTGCACCAGTAATACTAGCACTTTGTTCCATTTTTACTTCTGTTTTAAATAAATGAAGCATAATTTTAGTAACTTCTAGTTTGATACTTGCAATCATTTCATCAAACATATCTGCGCCTTCAATTCTGTATTGAACAACTGGATCTTTTTGACCATAAGCACGAAGACCAATACCATTTTTTAGCTCGTCCATTGCATCTATATGATCCATCCATTTTGTATCTACTATCTTTAATAAAACAATTCTTTCAAGTTTTCTAATTTCTGGTCCTAATTCTTTTTCTTTTGCTTCATAAGCTTCTAAAACTCTTTCTTGTAATTCTTTAATAAGCTTATCTGCATCAACTTTTTTAGCTTTTAGTGCATCTAATGTATCAATAACACTTGGTGCCATATTTAAGTTAACTCTTATTTCATTTATTAAAGGATTTTTATTGAAATTGTCATCACTCATGTCTCCTCTGTATGTATCTACTATCATTTCACATGAAGCCATAAGCATATCAACAATATTATCCCTTAAATCATCACCATCTAAAACTTTTCTTCTTTGAGAGTAAATAATATCTCTTTGAACATTCATAACATCATCATAGCTTAAAATATGTTTACGAATAGAAAAATTTCTGCCTTCAACTTTGCTTTGAGCACTTTCAATAGTTTTTCCAATTAGTCCTACTTGAATTGGCATATCTTCTGGAATGTTACCTTTTTCAAATACTTTGGTAATCATATCACCGCCGAAAATTTTAATTAGGTTATCATCTAAAGCCAAGAAAAATTGCGTACTACCTGGATCTCCTTGACGACCACTACGACCACGAAGCTGATTATCAATTCTTCTAGATTCATGTCTTTCTGTACCGATAATTCTTAAACCACCAGCTTCAATAACTTTATATTTTTCTTCTTCGATTTCAGCATCAAATTTATCTTGTAATTCTTTGAATTTTTTTCTAGCTGCAAGAATTTCTTCATCTTTTGTTTCATTAAAAGCTGTTGCTTGAGCAATTAAATCTTCGTCATATTTTAATTTGCGCATTTCTTGTTTA
Organism: Clostridia bacterium; assembly: GCA_017625465.1. Taxonomy (GTDB): domain Bacteria; phylum Bacillota; class Clostridia; order TANB77; family CAG-508; genus Scatovivens. The sequence continues at coordinate 35,680 of JAGAKS010000016.1, forward strand.
GCTAAATATTCACTATTACCACCAAGCATAATATCAGTACCACGACCAGCCATATTAGTAGCAATAGTTATAGCACCAAATTTACCAGCTTGAGCAATAATTTCAGCTTCTTTTTCATGATTTTTAGCATTTAAAACTTCATGTTTTAAACCTTCTTTTCTTAAAAGTTCACTAACTAATTCAGATTTTTCAATAGAAACTGTACCAACTAAAACTGGTTGACCTTTTTCATGACATGTTTTTATATTTTCTACAATTGCTTTTAATTTTCCTCTTTCATTTTTGTAAATAACGTCTGTTTCATCTACTCTTATAAGTGGTTTATTTGTAGGAATTGCAATAACATCTAAATTATATATTTCTCTAAATTCTGCCTCTTCTGTCATAGCAGTACCTGTCATACCTGCTAACTTTCCATACATTCTAAAATAATTTTGGAATGTAATTGTTGCAAGCGTTTTAGATTCATCTGCAATTTTTACTCCTTCTTTTGCTTCAATAGCTTGGTGAAGACCATCATTGTATCTTCTACCATACATAATTCTTCCTGTAAATTCATCTACAATAAGAACTTCTCCGTCTTTAACGATATAATCTATATCTCTTTTCATAATACCATGAGCACGAAGTGCTTGGTTTACATTATGTACTAAGTCTGAATTTTCCAAATCGTTGAAATTTTCTAAGTTGAAATATTGCTCAGCTTTTTCGATACCTTTTCCTGTAAGAGCTGCTGATTTTGCTTTTAAGTCAACAATGTAATCATACTTTTCATTATCTATATTTTGTTCTTCATCTTTAACATCTTCTTCTACTATTATTTTAGCATTTAATCTTCTAACAAAACTATCAGCTTTTTTATATAAATCTGAAGATTTATTAGCTCTACCAGAAATAATAAGTGGTGTACGAGCCTCGTCAATTAAAATACTGTCTATCTCGTCAACGATAGCATAGTGTAACTCTCTTTGTACCATATCCTCTTTGTTTATTACCATGTTGTCTCTTAAGTAATCAAAACCAAATTCATTATTTGTACCATAAGTAATATCTGCTCTATAAGCTTCTTGTTTTTTGCTGTTTTCCATTCTGCCTAAAACTAAGCCAACAGATAAACCTAAAAATCTATATACTTTTCCCATCCATTCGCTATCTCTTTTAGCTAAGTATTCGTTAACTGTAATAACATGAACACCTTTTCCTTCAAGAGCATTTAGATAAACAGGAAGTGTAGCAACAAGTGTTTTTCCTTCACCAGTTCTCATTTCTGCAATTCTTCCTTGATGCAATATAATACCACCTATCAATTGAACATCAAAATGTCTCATTCCTAAAACTCTTTTTGAAGCCTCTCTCATAACTGCGAAAGCTTCTGGTAATATATCATCTAGAGTTTTTCCACCCGCAAGCTCAGATTTAAAATAATCTGTTTTAGCTCTTAATTCTTCATCAGATAATTTCTCCATATCTGGCTCTAAACTGTTGATTTTGTCAACAATAGGCATAACTCTTTTTACTTCTTTTTCACTATAACTTTTAAAAATTTTATTTAAAAAACTCACTTGACATTCCTCCTTAAGTTTTACTAAACAACTATATCATTTTTTAATCACTTTTGCAAGTTTTATTCATAAAAATTGAAGCACTCGAATAGACTTAGAAAAAACACTTATTTAAAGGGGTCTTGTGTTATGTTTGTCTGTAATGTAAAGTTTAATAAACATGCGTGTTTCAAGGGAATTATGGCTTTTTGTGCGGTTGTTTGTATTAGTCTTGCCGTTGTTGCAGGCTTTAAAATCTTAACTAGTGCAAATAGAGAAACTTTTGAACATCTTGAATGTTTACCAAATACAGATATTGCTATAATTCGTGATGAAGATTATACAAATATATTAAAAATGGTAAATGATGATTTAGATACTTATGTTGGTCAAAAAATTTCTTATACTGGCTATGTTTATAGAGTAGCAGATATAAAAGAAAATGAGTTTATTTTAGCTCGTGATATGATTGTTTCTAACTCTCCAAAACAAACTCTAGTTGTTGGTTTTCTTTCTACTTGTGATAATGCAAAAGATTTTGAAAATAATTCATGGGTTACTATCACTGGTACTATTGAAAAAGGAGAATATTTAGGCGAAGTTCCCATAATTAAAATATCTAGTATCGAAAAAGTAGCAAAACCTGAAACAGCCGAAGTTCCAATGCCAGATGAATACTATGTTCCAACGGCAGTAATATATTAGAGTCTTTCTATCATACTATTTGCTATTCCTTTATCAATCGAGTTTGAAAATATATTCTTTAATATTATTAGAATTATAGGTCCTGCTAAAAGTCCTATTAATCCTAAAAATTTGAAACCGGTATACATTGCAATTAAGGTAAAAATTGGATGTATACCTATTTTTGTGCTTACAATCTTAGGTTCTAAAAATTGTTTAGCAAGCAAAGTAATAACATATAATCCTAATAGTAAAGCTCCAAGTGAAACATCATTATTAAAAAATGAAATTATAGACCAAGGAATAATGATAGTTCCACTTCCTAAAATAGGAAGTGCATCTACAAAGCCTATAATTACTGCCATTAGAAGAGGATACTCAACATTTAATCCCATGAAATTTAATATATTTAATCCTATTAAAACAATAACAAAAGATATTAAAACCATAATTATTTCAGCTTTTACATAAGAAAATAACGTATTTTTTATATTTCTAACCTTTTCTCTAATATTTCCTATCCACTTTTTAGTGAAATGATATTCCATTCTATCTAAGATATAAAATTTATCTGAAGATATAAAATAAGTGCTTAGTATGGTTATAACTAAATATACAAGAAAATTGGGGAGTTTTGTTATAAGTTTTAAAAAATTACTTAAATAATTTTTAATAACATTTCCTGCCTCACTAACAAAATCAAGTGCCCATTTTTCAAGCATAACTTGTATATCTTTATTTACATTCAAATTTTTAAATTGCAATATTGAATTCAATTCTTGTACTTTATTTATAACAATTTCAACATAACCATTTAATCCTGATAAAAAATCTGTTGCCTCTGAAACTAAAAAAATTATTCCTATTAAAATAATACTAATACATATAACAAAAAATATAGCTAACACTAATATACTACTTGCTTTTCTGCTTAGATTAGTCTTATTTTTTACATATCTAATTGTAGGCTCTAATAACTCTGCAATAATAAATCCTATTAAAAATGGAATATAAAATACAAACAGTTTTAATAGAGCAAATGTTAGAATAATTATAAGTAAATAAAACAAAATAACTTTTGAAATTTCTTTAATTTTATCCATATTCATACAAGCACCTCTTCTTTTTATCATACCCAAACCTTTCAATAAAATTTGATGAAATATGTAATATATATTTATTTTTTTAAAATAAAGTGATATGATTTAATAAATTTACAAGAAAAGGAGTTTTTTATGAAATATAATCTTGAAACTTATTTTTTACTTTTTATGATTTATGCTATTTTGGGTTGGTGTATGGAAAGTGTGAAAATGATTTTCAACAAAAATGTAGGTAAATTTGTTGATAGAGGATTTTTAATTGGTCCATACCTTCCAATATATGGTTTTGGCGTAGTAGCCATTGAAATTTTATTAGGTAAATATTCAAATGATATTCCTGCTTTATTTTGGCTTTCTATGATAACCTGTGGTATTTTAGAATATTTCACAAGCTATGTAATGGAAAAACTATTCAATGCTCGTTGGTGGGATTATAGTTCTAGAAAATTTAATATAAATGGTAGAATATGTTTAGAAACTTTACTTCCTTTTGGTATTGCTGGTGTAATTACTGTAAGTTTTACAAATCCCTTTTTTATAAGCCTAATTGAAAAAATACCATCACTAATATTACATATAATATCTATATTTTTATTGGTTTGCATTTCGATAGATTTTATTGTTTCATCTGTAATAGTTGCTAACCTAAAAACTACAGAAGCAGATTTATCCGCCGAAGATGATACAGAAGCCATTTCACAATATGTTCGTGACAAAGCTGAAGATATGGCAATGCAATTAGAATCTGATATAAAAAGGAACCAAAGGAAAAGAAAACTTAGACGTCAAAGAAATATACTTCACTTAAAGCTTAGAGTTAATAAACGACTAACACAAGATTATAAAGAAACAATTAAGAGAACTAATGAGTTCAAAGATAAATTATCAGCTGAATTAAATGCTCGAAAAGAACAAAACAAATTATCAAGAGCAGAATTAACTGCAAAATTAAAATCAAAATTTGCTGAAAAGTCTTTCTTACACAGAAGACTTATGAATGCTTTCCCTAATTTTGAAGTTACAGAAAAATGGAAAAACAAATACAATAACAGAAACAAAAAATAGAGCCTATGCTCTATTTTTTTATATTCCCATAATGTTGTATCCGCTATCTGCATAAACAATTTGACCTGTGATAGCATCTGACATATCACTTAATAAAAATGCAACTGAATTTCCAACTTGTTCCTTTGTAACATTTCTACGAAGTGGTGCTTTTTCTTCAACAACATCTAATATTGTTCCAAAATCTTTTATTCCTTTTGCAGAAAGTGTTTTTATAGGTCCAGCTGAAATAGCATTTACTCTAATTCCCATAGGTCCTAAATTAGATGCTAAATATCTAATACTACACTCTAATGCTGCTTTTGCAACACCCATTACATTATATCCAGGTAAAACTTTTGTAGAACCATGATATGTAAGAGCAACCAAACTAGCATTTTCATTCAACATATCCATTTCTTTTGCATATCTTGCAACTGCTACCATTGTATAAGCACTTACATCAACTGCATGAGAATATCCTTCTTTGCTAGTTTCAATAAAATCATTGTGTAAATCTTCTGTAAAAGCATGTGCTATACAGTGTACAATTCCATCAAGTTTTCCATAGTCAGCTTTTACTTTTTTAAATAATTCTTCAATATCACTATCTACTGAAGCATCACAAGTATATGCTTTTGCTCCTTCAAATTCTGAAATTAGTTCTTCTATTTTCTCTCTGTTGTCTTCTCCCATAAAAGTAAAGCAAAGTTTTGCACCTTGTTCTGAAGCTGCTTTTGCAGCACCATAAGCTATACTCCATTTGTTTCTAATTCCCATAATAAGAATTGTTTTGTCTTTTAATATCATTTATTTTTCCTCCCTAATATATTCACCCATATTTCTAAATTTTTCATACCTTTCGCTAACTAAGGTATCAACATTTTTAGATTTTAGGTCTTTTGTTATTTCCATTATTCTTGTTTTTAAAATGCTAGCTACTTCTTGCACAGAATTTCTTTCTACTCCACCTGCTGGCTCTTTAATAATTTCATCTATAACTTTAAATCCTAGTAAATCTTCTGCTGTAAGCTTCATTTTTTCGGCTGCTTCTTCTTTTCTAGAACCGTCTTTCCAAAGAATACTTGCATAACCTTCTGGGCTTAGTATAGAATAAATAGAATTTTCTAGCATTAAAATTTGATCTGCAACACCAAGTGCTAAGGCACCACCACTTGAACCTTCTCCTATTACAATTGCAATAACTGGTGTTTTTAAATTTGAAAGTTCAAACATACTACGAGCAATAGCTTCTCCTTGACCTCTTTCTTCTGCTTGAATACCTGGATATGCACCTTTGGTATCTATGAAAGTAATAATAGGCCTATTAAATTTTTCTGCTTGTTTCATAAATCTAATGCCTTTTTTATAGCTTTCAGGATTTGGCATACCAAAATTTCTTTCAATATTTTCTTTAGTATTTCTACCTTTTTGTTCAGCAATAATTGTGTAATTTTGTTCGCCAATTCGAGCCAAACCGCATACTATCGCCTTGTCATCTGTACAAGTTCTATCTCCATGAAGTTCCATAAACTCATCAAAAATATTATCTACATAATCCAAAGCTGTTGGTCGATTTGGGTTTCTTGCAATTTCAACTTTTTCCCAAGCAGTAAGATTTCCTTCGCTAATGCGTTCCAAATTTTTAAGTCTTTTTTTGGCTTCTTCAATCTCATCAGCAACATCTATCATTTTATCAGTATTTATATTTTCTAATTCTTTAATTTCTTCTTTTAACTCTTCGATTTGTTTTTGTATTTCAATGCTCACTTAAATCTCACCGCCCTACTTATTAAATTTTATAAGTTTATACAAAACTTCTTTCATATCTTTACGTTCAACAATTTTATCTATAAACCCATGTTCTAATAGAAATTCTGCTGTTTGGAAACCACTAGGTAATTGTTGTTTAATTGTTTGTTCAATTACCCTAGGTCCTGCAAAACCAATCATGGCACCTGGTTCTGCTAATATAATATCTCCTAAACTTGCAAAACTTGCAGTTACCCCTCCATAAGTTGGATCTGTAAGAACAGAGATAAACAAAATACCTGCTTCATTTGCTTTAGCAATAGCACTAGAGGTTTTTGCCATTTGCATTAAAGACATAATTCCTTCTTGCATTCTAGCGCCACCAGAAACAGAAAAAATTATAAGTGGAAGTTTAAGTTCAATAGCTTTTTCAATTGAATAAGTAATTCTTTCTCCAACAACAGTTCCCATGCTTCCCATAAGAAAGTTTGCATTCATAACACAAATTACTGCTTCTTCACCGTTTATTTTTCCTGTACCACAATACACAGCTTCTGTCATTCCTGTTTTTTCTTGTAAGCTTTTTAACTTATCCATATATTCTGGCATATCTAAGGGATTTACTGTTTTTAAATTTGTTAATTCTTCAAAAGGTTTGAAAGAATCTTCATCAGTTATTTGCCAAACTCTTCTTCTAGCAGATAATCTAAAATGATGATTACAAAGAGGACAAACACTATAATTTTCATGTAATTTTTCTTTATAAATTATTTCACCACATTTATCGCATTTAACCCATTTTCCAACTGGGATATCAGCTTTACTTTTTGGCTCTTCATTTGATTCTGAAGAATGTTTTTTTAATTTATCAATTACCATTATTACTCCTAATTTTTAAGCTAAATTTTCTTTTTTTATAAATGATGTATCATAATTTCCTTTGACAAAATTCTCGTTGTCTAAAATCTTATATAAGAAATCTATATTTGTATCTACACCAGATATAACACATTCATCTAAAGCTCTTTTCATTTTATTGATAGCTTCTTCTCTGTTTTCTCCGTGAACAATTATCTTAGCAATCATTGAATCATATACTGGTGGAATTGTATAACCAGTATATACTGATGTATCTATTCTTACTCCATTTCCACCTGGAAAAAGAAGTTCTTTTATTGTTCCTGGACTAGGCATAAAACCTTTTTCAGGGCATTCTGCATTTATTCTACATTCTATACTATGGCCCTTTGGTTTTATATCACTTTGAGAAAATCTTAGTTTCTCACCAGAAGCAATTCTTAATTGTTCTTTTACTATATCTATTCCTGTTACCATTTCTGTTACAGGATGTTCTACTTGTATTCTAGTATTCATCTCCATAAAATAGAAGTTTTTGTTTTTATCTACTAAAAATTCTATTGTACCGGCATTAGCATATTTTGCTGCTTTAACTGCATTTATTGCAGCTTCTCCCATTTTCTTTCTAAGCTTATCATCAACTACTGTTGATGGGCTTTCTTCAATAACTTTTTGATTTCTTCTTTGAACTGTACAATCTCTTTCGCCTAAATATACAGCATTTCCATGTTCATCTGCTAATACTTGTATTTCAACATGTCTAGGATTTTCTATAAACTTTTCAATATATATTTCATCATCATTAAAAGAAACTTTTGCTTCTTGTTTTACAATATTATAGCTGTCTTCTAACTCTTCTTTTTTAGTTACTAAACGGATTCCTTTTCCGCCACCACCTGCTGCTGCTTTAATCATAATAGGATAACCAACTTTATCAGCTATCTCACAAGCTTCTTTATATCCTTTTATACTTCCTTCTGAGCCTGTTACAACTGGAACTTTTGCACTTTTCATTAAAGCTTTAGCATTAGATTTATTACCCATTAAATCTATTACTTTATATGATGGACCAATAAATTTTATATTGCTTTCTTCACACATTTTTGCAAAATCAGCATTTTCTGATAAAAAACCAAAACCTGGATGAATGCTATCAGCATGTGTTAAACAAGCAGCTTCTAATATATTTTTTATGTTTAAGTAACTTTTTTTAGAAGGTGCAGGACCTATACAAACTGCTTCATCAGCAAGTCTAGTATGTAAGGCATCTTTATCAGCTTCAGAATAAACAGCAACAGTTTTTATTCCAAGCTCTCTACATGCTCTAATTATTCTAACAGCTATTTCTCCACGGTTTGCTACTAATACTTTGTTTAGCATTTCAAAAATCTCCTTTTTATTTGCTATAAGAAACTCCGAGCCTCCGTTTTTAGAGGCTCTTTCATTAAACTATTGCAAAAGTAAGTTCACCTTTTGCAGCAACTTTTCCATCTACTGTTGCTATTGCTTCTCCAACTCCTACTGGACCCTTTTGTTTTATAATTTTAACTTCTAATTTTAAAACATCTCCAGGAACTACTTGTTTTTTGAAACGTAATTTATCTATTCCACCAAACAAAGCATTTTTACCTTTGTTTTCTTCCATAGATAAAATTGCAACTGCACCAGTTTGTGCCAAAGCTTCAACAATTAAAACTCCAGGCATAATAGGTTGACCAGGAAAATGTCCAGCAAAATGTGGTTCATTAATACATACATTTTTATAAGCTATACAACTTTCACCTGGTACATATTCCTCAACTCTATCTATCATTAAAAATGGAGCTCTTTGAGGAATAATTTTCATTATTTCATTTATATCTAACATTGTTTTCTCCTTATTTAATTACAAAAAGCGGTTTTCCGTATTCTACCATTTCTTCATCTTTTACTAAAATTTCTACAACTTCTCCATCAAACTCACTTTCAATTTCGTTCATAAGTTTCATGGCTTCGATAATACAAAGTGTATCTCCTTTTTTTACTTTGCTTCCAACTTTAACAAAAGGCTCTGAAGTAGGTGAAGATTTTGAGTAAAAAGTTCCAACCATAGGAGCTTTTACAACATTTCCTTCTACCTTCTCTACTGGTACTAAATCAGCATTTTCTTTCACTGCTGGAATATTTACCTCTTGAACCATTGGAACTGGACTTGATAATTTTAGTCCATCATCTTTTTTCATACTTATTTTTATTCCATCTGGAAATTCAATTTCAATCTCAGAAAGTTTTGAATTTCCCATATCGTCCATTAATTTTTTTATTTCATCGTAATTCATATTTTTACTCCTCTCTGGTTTTAAAAATACTTAATAATTATACCATTTTGAGTACATTTTTTCAAGTTTTCGACTACTCAGTATACTTTTTAAAGATAATAGAACTATTGTGTCCTCCAAAACCTAATGAATTAGACATTGCATATTCTATTTTGTGATTTCTTGCTTTGTTTGGAACAATATCTAAATCACATTCTTCATCTGGAACTTGATAGTTTATTGTTGGTGGTACAATATCTTTTTCGATTGCTTTTACGCAAGCAACAGCTTCAACACCACCAGCTGCTCCAAGTAAATGTCCTGTATGTCCTTTTGTTGAACTCATCATTACATTTTTTGCAGCTTCTCCAAAAGCAGTTTTTACAGCTTTTGTTTCTCCACTATCATTAAGATGTGTTGATGTTCCGTGAGCATTTATGTATGTGATATCTTCTGGTTTAATATTTGCATCTTTCATAGCTGTTACCATTGCTCTAGCACCACCTTCACCATCAGGTGATGGTGCTGTGATATGGTATGCATCAGAAGTTGCTGCATAGCCAACCATTTCTGCATAGATTTTTGCTCCTCTTTTTTTAGCATGTTCTAATTCTTCAAGGATTATTATTCCGCAACCTTCACCCATAACAAATCCTGATCTTTCTTTGTCGAAAGGCATACTTGCTCTATTTTTATCTGTGCTTTGTGAAAGAGCTTTAATATTAGTAAAACCAGCTATTCCTGTTTCGTTTATTGAAGCCTCTGCTCCTCCAACTAGCATTATATCTTGGTAACCATGACGAATAATTCTGAAAGCTTCACCAATAGCATGTGTACCACTAGCACAAGCTGTTGTCATACAAAAGCTTTCGCCTTTGGCTCCTATATCTATTGAAACATTTCCAGATGCCATATTACTTATTGACATTGGAATAAACATTGGAGAAACTCTATCTGGTCCTTTTTCGTGTAATGTTCCAATATCTTTTTGCATAGTTGAAAGTCCACCAATACCAGATGCGATTGCTACACCAAAACGAGTGCTATCAATTTCTTCCATATTGATATTTGCATCTTTTACAGCTTCTCTTGATGCAATCATAGCAAATTGAGTATATCTATCCATTCTTTTTGCTGCTTTTTTATCTAAAATTTCTTCAATATCTAAATTCTTAACTTCTGCAGCAAGTTTTACTTTGAAGTTTGTAGTATCAAATGCTGTAATTTCATCTATTCCACATTTACCTTCTACAATTCCATTCCAAAATTCTTCTACATTATTTCCTATAGGAGTAACAGCTCCTAAACCTGTAACAACAACTCTTCTCATTTTTCCATCCTTTCCTACATTACCATTCCGCCATCTACGTTTATAACTTGGCCTGTTACGTAACTGCTATCTTCTGATGCTAAGAATTTTACCACTTTTGCAACATCTTCTGCAGTTCCCATTTTTCTAAGTGGTATTTGATTATTTATGTTTTCCTTTACAGAATCTGATAATACACTTGTCATATCTGTTGCTATAAATCCAGGTGCAACTGCATTTACTAAAATATTTCTACTAGCAACTTCTTTGGCTAAACTTTTTGTAAAGCCTATTATACCAGCTTTAGATGCTGAATAATTTGTTTGGCCTGCATTTCCTGCGACACCAACAACTGAAGAAATGCTTATTATTCTACCAGATTTTTGTTTTATCATATATGGAATAACATTTCTTGTAACATTAAATGTACCTACTAAATTGATGTCTATAACTTTTTCAAAATCTTCTTTTCCCATTCTCATTAAAAGACCATCTTTAGTAATACCTGCATTATTTACTAACACATCAATTTTTCCTAATTGCTCTACTGTTTCTTTTACCATTTTTTCTGCTTCATCAAAATTTGCAACATCACCTTGAACTAAGGCACATCTAACTCCTTCTGATTCTATTTCTGATTTTAATTCATCTAATTCATCAGATTTTGTTCTGTAATTAACAGATACATCATAACCAGCTTTTGCTAAAGTTATTGCTATTTGTTTTCCTATACCTCTTGCAGCTCCAGTAACTAATACTACCTTATTCTCTCCCATTATTTTATCTCCTTTAACTCTAAAATTGCTTGTTCTAAGCTTTCTACATTATTTATATTTAAAAGTTTTACATCTCTACTAACTCTTTTTACTAGACTTGTTAAAACTTTTCCAGGGCCTATTTCGACAAAAGTATCTACACCTTCGTCTATCATATTTTGAATTATTCCAGAAAAACGTACTGGACATTTTACGTGTTTTGCAAGTACTTCTGAAATTCTGTCATTTGATGTGTATTTTTTACTATCTATATTTTTATACACTGTCTTTTTAGGTGTTCCCATATTTACTTTATCTAATTCAAGTTTTAATTTTTCTGCTGCAACTTCTAGTTTTTCTGTATGGAAAGGACCTTTAGCCTTGATAATACTTACTTTTTTTGCTCCAAGCTCTTTGGCTTTTTCACTTACTTCTGCTATACCTGCTTCATCACCAGAAACTACTACTTGTCCAGGGCAATTATAATTTGCTGGAACTACAAATCCTTTTGTAACACTCTTGCAAGCCTTTTCTACATCTTCATCTGATAATCCTAAAACTCCAGCCATTTGCCAATTACCTTCTGGAACATTTTCTTGCATTATTTTTCCTCTTATTTCAATTACCTTAACTGCTGTTTCAAAATCAAAAGCATCTGCATAAGCTAAAGCTGTATATTCTCCTAAACTCAAACCTGCCAAGCTATCTGCTTCAATTCCATTTTTCTTTAATAATTCTAAAATACCAAAACTCATTGTAAATATTGCAATTTGAGTATTATGTGTTTCTGATAGTACATCTTCGTCAGAATTAAATGTAAGCTCTGCTACATCTATTCCTAAAATATTGCTTACTCTATCATAAACATTTCTTACTTCTTCATATTTGTCATATAAATCTTTGCCCATGCCAACATATTGTGCACCTTGACCTGGAAATAAAAAACTAATTTTCATCTCATTCTCCTTTAAATTTCTAAAATTATACTTCCTAAGTTTAAGCCTCCGCCATATCCGCAAAGTAAAATTTTGTCCTTTTCGTTTAATAAACCTTTTTTATTTATCTCATCTAAAACAATTGGTATACTGGCACAAAAAGTATTTCCTATTTTATCTAAATTCTTATAAACTTTTTCTTTTGAAATATCAATTTTTTCACAAATACTATCAATTATTCTAGAATTTGACTGATGCAATATAAAATATTTTATTTCTTCTTTTGAAATGTTCGCTTTTTCTAAAGTTTCTAATATATTAGAACTTGTTTTGCTTACCGCAAATTTATATATATTTTTACCATCCATATATAGCTTTTCGTTATTATGGCAAGTTAATATTTCATTACCTTTTCCAAAGCTTTCTGTATTTGAATAATATATTTTTTCTTCATTAGAAGAGGTTAGAAGCACAGCTCCTGCACCATCTCCTAATATAATTGAAGAATTTATATCTTCAAAATTTAAGTAATTTGAAATTTTTTCAACACCTATAACTAAAACATTTTTTAGTTCTTCTAAAGCTATATATTTTCTAGCAATATCTAATGCATTTATAAAACCACTGCAACCAGCTAAAACGTCTAAGCACATACATTTTTCTATTTCAAGTGCTTTTTGTATTTCAAAACTAATACCTGGCATAATTCTATCTGTTGAAGTTGTAGTTACTATTATTCCATCTATATCATCTTTATTAATACTATTTTCTTCAACTATTTTTTTACTAACTTTAATTCCTAATTCTGTAATAGTTTCATTTTTGGCAAAATATCTATAATCTATTCCAGTACGTTTTTTTATCCAATCTTCTGATAAATTAAATTTTTCGTTAAAAAACTCATTAGAAATTCTTGTTTCAGGTAAGTATGAACTGGTTGCTACCATTTTTACACTGTTCATAAATTCTCCTTCAAGTTCATCATCGGTAACATTATACTATAAGGAAAAAATAAATGTAATATGATAAGTGGTCAGTTTTTAAAATTTATTATATCTAGTTTTTAAAACCATTATCTATCTTAACAAATTCATCCATGCACCTATAATGTATGAATACATTGAAAATACTGATAGTTTAGTAATATCTTGTTCAGCTACTAAATTTACACTATCTAAAATTTGACCATCTAAATAAAAATGTACTGTTCCTAAAATTTCACCTTTTTGAATTGGAGCTGAAATTTTATCATTAATTACAACTTCTTGTTCTATATTTCCGGCACTTGATTTTGGCACTAATACTCCACTATCTTTTTCATATACAAGGTTTAATTCTTTTTCTACTGATTTATCAATTGTTATACTTTGAACAACTTTGCCTTTTGTAGCACCTTTTTCAAATTTAAAATTTGTAAATCCATAGTCTAATAATTTTTTTGCATCATTAAATCTTATATTACTTGTTCCACCTTTTAAAACAACTGCAAGCAAAGATAAATCATCTCTTGTAGCACTTGCTGACAAATTATATAAAGCTAAACTTGTTGAACCTGTTTTTAATCCAGTACAACCTTTATAATTTCTTACTAATTTATTAGTATTTACTAAACTAGATTGCCCATTTCTTAAAGAATCCATCCAAATCGTACTATATTTTGTTATATTTGGATGTTTTTGTAAAAGTTCTCTCGACATTAGCGAAATATCATAAGCAGTTGTTATATGTCCTTCTTCATCTATACCATGACAATTTTTAAAAGTAGTATCATTCATTCCGAGTGTTTTTGCTTTTTCATTCATTAAGCCTACAAAAACTTCTTCTGAACCTGCCAAAAATTCTGCCATTGCAACAGTACAATCGTTTGCAGAAACTACACAAATTGCTTTTAGCATTTCATCTACTGTTAAAAGTTCTCTACTATCAAGCCAAATTTGTGAACCACCCATTGAAGTTGCATTTTCTGAACATGGTACAGTATCAGTTAAAGCTATTTTTCCGCTATCTAATGCTTCCATGATTAAAAGGATTGTCATAACTTTTGTTACACTTGCTGGTCTTAACTTTTCATGAGAATTTTTTTCATATAAAACTTTTCCAGTGGTTTGCTCTATTAAAATACAACTCTCACTTTCAATATTTAAAAAATTTTCTCCAAGTGCTTCATTGCTTACTTCTTTTACCATTCCTGATTCATTCCAAACAGGAACTGCATATTCTAATGCATAACTTCCGCTAGATATGCACATTATAAAAATAATAAAACTTGCTAAAATTTTTTTATTCATAAATTCCTCCCCAAAATAAAAAAATAATTTTGTATAATTCTATGCACCAAATTATTTTTCTATGATTAAGATTATTTTTACCAGCTTTTTCCAATTTTTATTTTTTACTTGTAAATATTGTTAGAATATTTTAGGTCGAAAAATTCATAATAATAATTGAAATGAAAAATCATTTTTTCATTTTTAAGATATGTTTAGGAGGAAGCTATGACTAAAAAAGTATTTACAAGTATTTTAGTTAGTATTCTTCTTTCATTATTTACAAGCTTTTGTTTTGCAGCTACAAATACAGACAAAATAAACTTAGGTAACAACGTAAGTTCATCAATAAATAAAAGTATGAATTCTGTAGGAAATGCTGTAAGTGATGTAGTAGATGGTGCCAGTGGAGCTGTTAGAAGTGCTGGAGATGCTATTGGAAATATGGTAAACAACAATAACAATAACATGGATAATAACAATAATATGAATTCTAACAGAAATAAGGACAGAAATACTAATTACAATACTAATGGTAATATCGGTGATAATTACAATAATAGTATTTATGGTACAACTAGAACTAGTGTTGATAATGTAACAACTACAACAGGAATGTCTACTACTGCTTGGATGTGGGTAATATTTGCAATAGCTGCTGTTATAATAATAGCTGCTATTTGGTATTACGCTATGCAAGGTAATGATAGAGACTAACAAATAAAGTCGGTAAAAAATGAAGCCTACTAAAATAGTAAGCTTCATTTACCGACTTTTTCTTATTTTTTTAATCTAATTAAAATTGCTATTGCAAATAAAATAAGTAATATTCCTATTGAAATTAAAATTACATTTAATATATTATTTAAACCTAAATTTGCTTCTGGTAAATTTGAAAGTGGTGATACCGTTTTTACTTGCGCTGTAATATCAGAACTTGAATCATAATCTAATACATCTGTTGATGGTAACTCATTTTCTTCACTTTGAGCTTGTACTTCTGGTTCTGTTACAGCTTCATCTTCACTTGCAAAAACCATTCCAAAACAAAATGTAGATAATATACATATAACTAATAATATTTTACAAACTTTTGACATGTCTTACTCCTTAAATTAACCTATATAAATATGATAACTTAAATATAATAAATATTCAATAGTTTTTATTGATTTAACATTTCTGTTTTCAAATCGTATAATTTTTGAGAAATATCTACGTAATATTTTTGTGGATTTCTCAAACGTTTAACTTCATCCCAAATTGTATTTAATTGCTCTTTTGAATATTTTGCAATTTCTTTTAATTCAGGAGTTTCATAAACTAATTTACCATTTTCAAATATTTTTTCTTGTAATTCTTTTACATAATAATTTGTAATATATTTCTTTTTCCAAGTATTGTGTTCGTCAAATAATTGATATCCGTCTTCTGGTATTGTTTCATCTGCAAGAGTAACAAGATCAGCAATCGCATAATTTGTTTCTTTATTATAAAATCTATAAACTTTTTTAAAACTTGGATTTGTAATTTTTTCTATATTTTCACTTATCTTGATCTTTGGAGTAATTTTACCATCTTTTTCAATTGCTACTAATTTATAAACTCCTCCAAATACTGCATCACTTTTAGCAGTAATTAGGTTTTCACCAACACCAAAACTATCTATTTTAGCATCTTGGTTAAATAATGAAGTGATTAAATATTCATCTAAAGAATTGCTTACACATATTTTGCAATCAGGGTATCCTGCTTCATCTAACATTTCACGCGCTTTCTTAGAAAGATATGCCAAATCACCACTATCTAATCTAATACCTAATGGTCTAATTCCTTTTGGTTTTAAAACTTCATCAAATACTTTTATAGCATTTGGAATACCACTTTCTAAAGTATTGTAAGTATCTACTAAAAATAGTGAATTGTTTGGATATATTTCAGCATAAGCTTTAAAAGCTTCATATTCTGATTCAAAACTTTGAATCCAACTATGAGCCATTGTTCCACTTGCAGGTACGCCAAATCTTTGTGCTGTTAAAACACATGAAGTTCCTACTGCACCTCCTATAATTGCTGCTCTTGCGCCATAAACTGCTGCAGAAACACCATGTGCACGTCTTGCGCCAAATTCCATTATAGGTCTACCTTGAGCTGCTCTAACAATTCTACTAGTTTTAGTTGCAATTAAACTTTGATGATTTAACAAAAGTAACATTGCTGTTTCTAAAAGCTGTGCTTCTACAATATGTGCTCTTACTGTTATTAAAGGCTCACCTGGAAATACTACTGTTCCTTCTGGTATTGCCCAAATATCTCCTGAAAATTTAAAGTTTGATAGATAATCTAAATATTTTTCTGAAAATAGATTTAAAGTTCTTAAATAATTTATATCTTCTTCATCAAAACTTAAATTTTCCACATAGTCTATTATTTGTTCTAGACCTGCAACAATTGCATATCCACCTTTATCTGGAACTTTTCTAAAGAAAATATCAAAATATGCTATTTCATCTACTTCTCTTTCAAAATAACCATTTGACATTGTAAATTCATAAAGGTCTGTAACTAATTCTAATTTTTCTCTGTTCATTTTCTACTCGCTTTCTAATAAGTAATTTTTTCTATCAAAATTATATGTTGGTATTGGATTTCTTTTATGTTTTGAAGTTTCGTACTTCTTTAAAATAATTTCTTTTGCAGATTTATCTTCTATATCTCCTTTTTCAATCATATCTGCGATTTGAACATATTTTACTCCTAATTTTTCTTCATCAGTTTGTCCGCCTAAACCATCATTTGGTGCTTTTTTTATTATACTATCTGGTACACCTAAATATTCTCCAATTTTGAATACTTCTGGTACAGTAAAGTTTGCAATAGGATTAAAATCTGCTGCACTATCTCCCCATTTTGTTGTATAACCTACCATTCCTTCACACAAATTTCCAGTTCCTATTACTAAATATCCTAAACTTTGTGCAATGCTATATAATGTAATCATTCTCATTCTTGGTTTCATATTAATTTTTGCTTCTCTAGTTAATTCAGGTGCTCCAACTTTAGGAATTTGTTCATTTATGTTTTTTTCAAACTCTGTATAAGTAGAAGTTAAATCAATTCTAATAAATTTTACTCCAAATTTTTCTGCACATTCTTTTGCATCATCAAAATCTGAAGCAATAGAGTTACAAGGCATAGATACTGCAACTACTTTATCTTTTCCTAAAGCCTTTATAGCCATCGCTAAAACTGTAGCAGAATCTTTTCCACCGCTTAAACCTACAATTACACCATTTGCATTAGATTTTTTTACATAATCTGCAATCCAATCTATTGCGCCATTCATTTCTTCTTTCAATTTTTCTTCACTTAACATTTCACATCACCTCATATAATTTATTTCCTTTTATATATCTATATACCTCATCAGGTATTAAATATCTTATGCTCTTACCTCTTCTAATTTTATCTCGTACAAAAGTGGAGCTTAGATTGCTTCTAATGTTTTCTTTTACCTTAATAAAAGAGGATTTATTTGCACTTAAAAACGGATTTAAAGCAATTATATCATCCATATTATCTTCATCACGTTCAAGCACTAGAATCTTGAAATTTCTAACAATTTGCTCAGCTTCATGCCAAGTATCAAATTCTCTTAAATTATCTGTTCCAGTAGTGAATACTATTTCGTTATTAGGATATTGTTTTTGTAAAATATTTAAAGTTTCTATTGTATATAAAGGCCTATCACTTTTAAGTTCAATATCTGATACTTCAAAATTTTCATTTTGCTCACATACTAATTTAAGCATATTATATCTATGTTCATTAGAAAGTAATGCTTCTGATTTTTGATATTTTGAATTGACTGGCACAAAAATAATTTTTTCTACATTTTCATATTCATTTACTATTTGCTCCGCAAGCGAAAAATGTGAATTAAGTGGCGGATTAAAAGCACCACCAAACACTATTATTTTTTTCATAATATTTCTCCTTAAAATACTAAGTTATTTTATCACAAATAAAATCAAAAATAAATCATTTTATTAAAAAATATTACTTATTACAAAGCAAAAAAAGCTAGATTAAATCTAGCTTTTTCTTTAGGCAATACCATATTTTTTCTTAAACTTATCTGCTCTACCACCAGTTGTGTTTTGTTTTAAGCTTCCTGTCCAGAATGGATGACATTTTGAACAAACATCAACTTTCATTTCTGGTTTTGTAGAGTTTGTTTCTATAACATTTCCACAAGCACATATTATTTTTGAAGCTGTATAATTTGGATGTATTCCTTCTCTCATGTAACTTCACCTCTTTCTTCAATATCTAAACAATCTTATTTATAATAACATATTTAAAATTATATTGCAAGTACTTTATTTTAATTTCCCATAAGTTCTGAAAAACCTGAACTATTAAACATACGATCCATAAAGTTTTCTTCTTGTTCTTCAGTATTTTCTGAAACTTCTTCATTATTTATATTTTCTTCTTCAATATTTTCTTCAACATTAACTTGTTCCTCTGTTTGCTCTACAACTGGTGCTGTTTCTACTACATTATAATTAGTAACACTATTAACAGGTTTTGTAACAACAGGTTGTTCATCAGTAATATTTAATAATTCTTTAACATTAACTCCTTCTTGTTGTGAAGCAATAACTTTTTCTAAAGAAATTCTATTAACTAATTTTACTGTAATATTAAACAAACAAGCGATTATACATATTGCTAACAATAATTTTTTCCAAATCTTAGGTAACATATTTTTCCCCTTTCACAATAGCAATCAATCACTATATATTATACTACTTTTTAGCAAAAAGTCAAGCATTTTGCAATTTTTTGACCTTTTACTACTACTCTTATAATTCAGAAAAATTTCCTTCTCTGTCTTCTTTAGTATATATATTTTCTGTTTCTTCTCCAGATAAATAATCTGCTTTATGCAACATAAATTCTTCATAAAATTCAACATTTTCATCTGTAAAGGAAAAGTCATAACACCATAATTCAACGCTATCTTGCATTCTAGCTTTAGCAATAATGTTATCTTTATTTTCCTTAAAATAAGTTAAATCTGTTTCTGTAATTATACCATCACATTGATAAAATTTTTCAGCTGCCTCTTCATCAGTTTCATAATAATATATAACAGAAGCTAAATATGCTTTATCTGGATTTTGAGTAGCAATATCATAATAATATTGCAATTTTTCATCTATTTTATCTTGTACAACTTTTTTTACATCCTGATTTGTTTTTTCACTATTAGGGTATGCAATAATTTCATAATAAAAATTATTGCCTCTCATATTTTCAATTTCAAAACAATCTGTTATATGAAAATTAGTAAATGCATAAAATTCTTTTTGTAAACTACTATCTAAATATAAATCCTTTGCAAGAAAATTTGTATAAATAGCAATTTCTTTAGCATATTTTGACATATCTATTTCAAATTCAAAATCATCGATAATTCCATAAATATCACTTGTTGAAAAATAAAAATCTATATTCGGATTACTATTAAATTTTACCATTTTTTTGAAAGTTTGATTTTCAATTTTTCCATAATCTACTTTGTCCAAATCCATATAAGCATCATCACTGTTAAAAGCATATTCCCAAGCGTATTTTTCATAAATCGAATTGCTAACAATAGTTTTTATTCCTGCATCTTTCCAAAATAAATCTTCAAATTTTATTCTTTGACCATTATCTAATCTGTAATTTAAACCCAAAGTTTGATTTTCTATTTCTGAATTTTCACTTGACACTAAGCAATAATAACATGAAACAGATAAAACATCTGAAAAATTTCCAATTACATTTACTGAAATAGAAATTCTATCGAACTCTGGTCTTTGTGGTAATATTTTTTTAAATTCTTCTACCTTGTTTCGTATATCAGCATTTATTTTATTTTGAACAGCAGTATTTTTTAGTCCTGAAATTTGTTCATAAGAAATATAGTATTCATATAAAGGGTCACCAATTTCAAAGGTTTGTAAAATTTTTCCTTCGTTTTGTATTATCTCCTCAGTTTCTATTGTATTTGTATAAAACTTTTTACCAATTTCAAGACTTTCTGAATTGTTTTGTTTATTAGAAGTATTATATGTAGAGCTATATTTTCTAAGTTTTAAAGTATTAAATATACAAGCAGTAGTTACAGCAAAACATATAATTGCAAAGATTATTAAAAAATATAAAGTTCTTTTGGCATTATTTTTTGATAACTTATTTCTGTTTTTTCTGCCAGCACTACTTAACTGGGACATAACCTGCCTCCTTTGCAACAGCTTGACCTCTAGTTGATAGCATTGCATCTACCAATTTTCTGGTATTACTATCTTTTGGCTCATTTTTATTGATTACAATATAATAAGCTGTTTCTAAAGGATAAGTATCATTCTTTATTGTTTCGTAATTTGGAGCTACTCCATCAACTTCCAAAAGTCTTATTCTATCTGCTACTTCTTTATCCATATCATCATACATAGTAGTAGCATAATAATAATATGAATAACCAATTGAATTTTCGCCATTATCATAACTTGATACTAAATTAATAATTTCAAACATAGTCTCAATTAAATCTTCTTTTGGTGGTTGCATTATCTTTTTATCTTTCATAACTAGGGAATACATTCCAGTTTGACTTCCAGAGTTTTCTGGTCGTTGGAAAGCTCTAATGGCACTATCATTTCCACCTACTTCCTTCCAGTTTTTAATTTCTCCAGTATATATTTTTTGAATTTGTTCTAAGCTCAAACTTTTAACCGGATTTTTTTCATTTACATAAAAAACAAAACCTTCTTTTACTACTGGAATAACTTCAAGTTCAACTTCTGCTTCTTCAGCAAGTTTTAATTCTTCCTCACTCGGTTCTGTAACAACAATTAAATCTACTTCATCATTAATTAATCTAACATAACCTGGATGAGTATTTGTATAATCTAATTCTTCTTCACTTGGTAAAGTTCCTGTAAAATTTTTAATAAAAGCATCTGTAAGTGGTTGAGTTGCAAGTGAAGCATCTACCTTTGGATAATCTTCTAAAGAAAAAATCGGATTTGTAGATACTGAATGTGAAGATAAATCTTGTTCTACTCTATTTTGCTCATCTTCAAGATCTATTACATAATTATATGCTCCCAAACATACAAAAACTATAATAGCCATAATTATTATAGTTCCAAATATTGATAAAAATTTTTTCATAAAATACCTCTTTTTAAATAATTTCAATAATATCTTATCATTACTATATATTCTTTTCAATATAAACTATAAAATTCTCTTTCAATTATTTTTGTCAAAAAACTTGCTTTTTTTTTCCAACTATGGTAAACTATAAAATAGTCAGTTTATTTAAATAAATGGAGGTGCTTAAGATATGGCAAAATGCGCATTTTGTGATAAAGAAACAACATTTGGAAAACAACTTAGTATTACACGTTCACATATTAGTAAAAGATCTACTAGAACAGTAAAACCAAATTTAAGAACTGTTAAAGCAATCATTAATGGAGAGCCAAAAAAAGTAACAGTTTGTGCTAAATGTTTACGTTCTGGTAAAGTTCAAAGAGCAAACTAATAAAAAACTGCAAGGGTTAATCTTTAAGATTAACCCTTTTTTCTATCTTATGTATTTTTAACACCAAATATAAATTTGACTATTCCTCTAAAACATTTTGGAACTTTTTTAACTACTATTGTCATTTTCTTTCCCCTCCTCTATTTTCCACATAAAACACTTATTCCACCTATAATAAGTCCGATGCCTATGATAAAAAACCATGCAGTCAAAGGAAGAAAAAGTACTAAAATTATTCCAAGCCCTAATCCCATCATGCAACCAGATAGAATTCTTTTCTTTCTATAACAACATATCATACATTTTCCTCCTTTATAATATAATATTATTATTTCACAAATTATGTGAACAAAAAATTGAATTTATTTTTGTTTTGTATTATAATATGAATAGTTTAATTGAAAGGATTACATTTATGGATAAATTAATTGCAAAAAATCCAACTGCTTATCACAATTATGATATAACAGATAAAATTGAAGCTGGAATTGTTCTAAGTGGTACAGAAATCAAATCTATAAGAAATGGAAAAATAAATATAAAAGATACCTATGTTAATATAAAAAATGGAGAGGCTTTTGTTTATGGAATGCATATTAGCCCTTATGAATTTGGAAATAGATTCAATCTAGATCCACTTCGTACTAGAAAGCTATTACTAAACCGTAGAGAAATCGATAAACTATATGGAATGATTCAACAAAAAAGTGTTTCTCTTGTACCTATTTCAATGTACTTCAAAGGCAATAAAGTAAAACTTGAAATCGGTATTGGAAAAGGTAAAAAATTATACGATAAACGTGAAGATTTAGCAAAAAAAGATGCCGAAATGAAAATAAAAAGAGCTTTAAAAAATAATTATTAAAAAAATGCCCTACTTTCAAGTAGGGCATTAACTTTGCTAAGCTTTATTTGCTGAACAAAATACATCTTTAATTTTATGAGAAACTGTTTTTGTAATTTCTTCTCTTGCTGCACCTAAGTATTTTCTAGGATCAAAAACTGATGGATCATCATTAAATACTTTTCTAATTTGAGCTGTCATGGCTAATCTTAAATCTGTATCTACATTTATTTTTGATACACCTGTTTCTCCTGCTTGTTTTAACATTTCATCTGGGCAACCTTTTGCTCCAGGAATGTTTCCACCGTTACTATTACACATATCTACTAATTCTGGAATAACTGAAGATGCTCCATGTAATACTATTGGTGTATTTGGCAATTTTTCTTTTACTTTAGCTAAGATATCAAATCTTAATCTTGCATCTCCTTTGAATTTATAAGCGCCATGACTTGTACCAATTGCAATTGCTAAAGAATCACATCCTGTTCTTTCAACAAATTCTTTGGCTTGGTCAGGATCAGTATATCTAGCATCATCGGCTGAAACATTAACATCATCTTCAACTCCTGCTAATTTTCCAAGTTCTGCTTCTACAACAACACCTTTTGAATGAGCATATTCAACTACTTGTTTTGTAATTGCAACATTCTCTTCAAAATCATATTTTGAACCATCTATCATAACAGATGTAAAACCAGCATCTATACATTTTTTACAAGTTTCAAAATCTGGTCCATGGTCTAAATGTAAAGCAATTGGAATAGTAGTTGTTTGAACTGCTGCTTCAACCATTTTTAATAAGTATTCCATTCTTGCATATTTAATAGCACTTGATGATACTTGTAAAATTACTGGTGATTTAGCTTCTTCAGCTGCATCTGTAATTGCTTGGATAAACTCCATATTATTTATGTTAAAAGCTCCTATTGCAAAATGTTCTTTCATTGATTTTTCAAACATTTCTTTAGTTGTTACTAATGGCATAATAAATTCCTCCTTTTGCCTTCTTATTATTACAAGCTTATTGTATGTCTTTTTTTTATTTGTGTCAAGAATAACATTATTATTTCATTTAAAATTCACAAGCTTAACATATAAAAAAGCCTGAAAATAAATTTCAGGCTCTTTCATCTGTGCTAATTTCTGCACTCATAACTTCCACATTTTGATTCATCTGGTAGTCCACTTGAGCAATTTTCACAAGCACACACATCTATCTGAGGTAAACTGCAAGTAGAATTTTTTTCATTATACTTACAACTACATACTGTACAATTAATTCTTTGTGTTCCCATTTTGTTTCCCTCCTAATAAATTTAAGTAAGTTTCCTTACTCTAATTTTATTATGTGCAGAAAAACTTTTTTAATACATCTACTTTTAATAATTTGAATAGAAATTATCTCCAACAAAATGATATTCTATTGATTTTAAATCATCTAAAAATTGAGAATATCTTGTTGCATAGGCTATGCTTTTATCATTTGATATTTGATAATAATTTTTATAAACTTGCTCTACATTATCTATAAGCACATCACCATTAGCATTTATGATAGAAAAATTCATTTTAGCAAAACCATAATCATTAAATTCAATATCATCTTCTAAATTTGCAACAATGTACAAACCATAATTTGCCAAATATGGATCTAAAACATCATACTCGTTTTCTATTACTTTATTATAATCTTTATCTATAATTTTATATTTATTATTTATTGTTTTTACAATATAACGTTCTTTATCTTTAGAAACATATATATTTCTATATGCCTCAGATTGCATCTCACCATTGCTATCTATAAAATATACTGTTTTATCATTATAATTTTTTATTAATATTTTATCATCAAAAAAATCTAAAATTTGAGCTTTACCAGTCATTGAAGTTTTTTTACCATAATTTGTAAACCAACCTTGTTCTCTATTTGAAAGATCATAAAAAGGAATAGTTCCATTACTAAATAGATATAAATAATGTTCATCATAAGCTAAATTGTTAGCATCCAATTTTATTCTTATATCTAAATTATCTTTTTTGGCAAGTTCATATTTATCACCTAGACCCAAACTAGACTTTGTAATTATAACATCATATTCATCATTGTAATCATATCTATAAGTATACTCTGTATCAAAATCCTCTACATATACAGGTGCTCTCGTTATGTTGCTAGTTACATAAGGCACCTCCGTTTCCATCTCAGTACCTTGTCCTAAAATTTGCTTATAAACATTTTCTAATTCTTGCATTTTAGCCGCATAATTATCATCTGAAGATTCTGTTCTATACGACATAACCAATCTTTCATTTTTTAATATAATTTGTGAGCTTCCATCTATGCAAACTAATGCAATATCAAATATTTTGTTATATTGAACTATTTTAACAAAAGGGCTTGCATAATCATATTTAAAATCTATTACTACATCTCCATTTTGATTTATATATCCGTATTTTCCGTCCTTTTTTACATTGATGTATATATCATCTATTCCAAGCTCTGTAATATATTTAAAGAAAGTGGACTTGAATTCTGTTTCATTTTCATTTTCTTTATCTTTTATATAATTTCCAACTTGTTTATAACTTAAACTAAATGCCATAAGCAGAACTATTGCTGTCATTACTAATACTGCCACAGAAATAGCTGTCGTACTATCTATTTCAACTAAATTTTCTTTAAGACTATTAAAAACAATTATAATACCAGCAAGTATTGTAAAACTAGCAATAGCAGGTTGTTTTATAAAAATGAAACTTATAACAAAAAGAGCAAGCATATATCCAGTTTTAAAAGTATTATCTTTAATGTGGTTATAATACTGAATAAGATTTATTGCAAACACAATAGCTAAAACACCATATATTGCAAATAATATTATTCTTGTAACTGAATATTCTTGTACTGTAAGTAGTGTTTGGTCTTGTGGAACATTAAGTGTATAAACTAAAATTAATACACCAAAAAGTATGTCTAAAAAACCTATACATAAGTTTACAATTTTACCTCTCATAATTCTCCTTTGCTATACTTATTGGTATAGCTTATTTTCAAAAATGTATTGTTCAACATCCTTATAAATAAATTGACTTACATCTTCATTATTTTTAATTTTTTCTCTTACTCTACTAGAACTTATATCGTCTTCTCTATTTAAAACAATATATTTATAATTTTTTAATAATTCCTCTGAGTCTTTCCAAAATTTAATATTTTCAAAATTGTCAGAACCCATAATAAAATAATTATCGCTTTGATTAAATTCTTTCTCAATAATTCGAAATGTATCTATTGCTTTTAAATCTTTTTGGCTATCAATTGAAATATTTAAAATATCCATCTTTTCTTTCATAGCAATTTTTAACATATTAACTCTATGAAAAGCAGGAATTAGATTTTCTTTTTTATATAGATCTCCCATTGGTACAAAATATACCATATCTAAATTCTTATCTTTAATCGTTTTTTCAATTAATTCTATATGAGCAATAGTTGGAGGATTAAAACATCCTCCAAAAAAACCAAATCTTTTCACTATTTATTTAAAACCTTCTTTACCTCGTTATAAATTTCTTCATGAATATCTTCTCTTGTTCTTATACTTCCATCTTTTACGCAAGATACTTCATACCAGCCATATTGTTTCGCAACACTGCAAGCTGCATTATAACTATCTATTAAATGAGACTTGTCTCTCTCGTGAATATCCTTAACTTCTGTATGAGAAAACTTATTTTCTCTGCCTTCCATAAGCTTCATAGTTTGCTCTGGTGGCATATTCAAGAAAAATACTTTTGTTGGCTTTGGAAGTCCATATATATTAAATTCTAAATCAAAAAGCCATGAAATAAATTTTTCACGTTCTGCTTTGTCTGAAATTTTTCCAGCTTGATGAACCATGTTGGCAGTAGTATATCTATCTGCAAGAATGATTCCACCATCATTATAATATTTTTCTAAATCTTTTTTAAAAGTAGCATATCTATCTGCTGCATAAAAAGTTGAAGCTATATAAGGACTAACATCTTTTGCATTTTCTCCAAACTCACCAGATAAATACATTTTTACTAAACTAGAAGATGGACTATCATAATTTGGAAAAGAAACTGTTTTATAATCTATTCCATCTTTTGAAAGTCTTTCTTTTAATTTTTCAAATTGTGTTTGTTTTCCACTTCCATCTGTTCCATCTATAACGAATAAACTTCCCATATTTCACTCCACTCTAAGCTTTCATTGTTTCTTTAATAAATTCTACTTCAACCTCAGTATCTAATCTCATAAATAAAGGTTCGCCTTTTTCAATAACTGTTAAGCCATTTTCAATTGCATTATTTTCTTTTAATGTATCCCATTTTCTTGCATCTTCATTTATTCCTAATTGTGTAAATATTTTTTCAGCACTTTGAGGAATGAATGGTATTAATAATATAGCAATTTTTCTTAGATTTTCAACTAAATGAAACATAACTGCTTTTAAACGCTCTGTTTTTTCTTCTTTTGCCAAAATCCATGGCATAGTTTCATCAATATATTTATTAGTTCTAGAAATAATTTTCCAAATACTAGATAATGCATTACTGATGTAAAGTTCGTCCATATTTTTTTCAAATTTCGCAATTTGTTCGTCAGTAAATTTCATTAATTCAGCATCTTGTTCATTTTCTTCAAACTCTGTGTATACTTTTCCGCCAAAATATTTATTAACCATTCCAATAGTTCTATTTAAAAGATTTCCTAAATCATTACATAAATCATAATTGTATTTATCAACAAAGTCTTCTGGTGTAAATATACTATCAGTAGCATATTGCATAGTTTTTAACAAGTAATATTTTAAAGCATCTAAACCATATCTATCAATTAATGTTTCTGGATAAATAACATTTCCTTTAGATTTAGACATTTTTCCATCTTTCATAACTAACCAGCTATGTGCATATATTTTTTTTGGCATTTCTAATCCTAAAGCTTTTAAGAAAATAGGCCAATAAATTCCGTGAAATCTTATTATTTCTTTTCCTACTATATGAACATCTGCTGGCCAAAATTTTTTAAATAAAGAATCATCTTCTGTCATATAGCCTAACGCACTAATATAGTTAGTTAAAGCATCAACCCAAACATATAAAACATGTTTAGGGTCATTTTTCATTTTAATTCCCCAGTCAAAAGTAGTTCTGCTTATACATAAATCTTCTAATCCTGGTTTTATAAAATTATTAAAAATTTCTTTTTTTCTAGATTCTGGAACAATAAAATCCGGATTTTCATCATAAAATTCTTCAAGCCAACTTTGATATTTTTTCATGTTAAAGAAGTATGATTCTTCTTTCATAAGTTTTACTTCTCTACCACAATCAGGACATTTGCCATCTACTAATTGAGTTTCTGTAAAATAATTTTCACATGGCATGCAATACCAACCTTCATATTGACCTTTATAAATATCTCCATTAGCTAAAAATTTTTCTACAACTTTATCAACTACTTCTTCATGACGTTTTTCAGTAGTACGAATAAAATCATTATTAGAAATGTCCATTAATTTCCAAAGTTTTTTTGCACTGTCTGCCATTTCATCAACATGAGCTTGAGGAGTTAAACCTCTGCCTTCTGCAACTGTTTGTACTTTTTGACCATGCTCATCAAGTCCAGTTAAAAAGTACGTATCATATCCTTGCAATTTCTTATATCTATTTATGCAATCTGCCAAAGTAGTTGCATAAGCTGTTCCTATATGAAATTTTCCACTTGGATAATATATTGGTGTTGTAATATAAAATTTTTTGTTTTCCATTTATCTTCCCTCTTTTTGTCTTTATTATAATTTATCCCAAAACCAACCCATACTATTATCATAACTTTTTTTATTAAATTTTCTAGCTGTAATATCATCAATCCATAAATAAGCTAAAAAGCTCATTAATAACCATAGGAAATCTGTAGCAATAAACATGTAAACTGTTGAAATTGCTTCTTCTAATCCAGTTGGTAGAGAATTTAAAACATAAGTGTGATAAATTAAAAGTGCTAAATTTAATAAAATTAAACCTCCTGGTAAAATTGGGTTTTCAATTTTTTTTGCAAAAGCTATTACTAAAACTATTATTAAAGTAACTAAGCCAATCATTAAAATATTCATATTTTTTTCTCCTTTGTATTTTAGTTATTTGGGTATCTTTTTTGCTCCCAAATATTAGGTTCTTCATGATTTGAACCGTGATTATAAAAGTCTGGTGTTTCTTCCTCCTCTATTAGAGTTGAACCTGTACCTTCTTGTTGATTTTCTTCGATATCTTCATTTAAATTCGAATTATCATTTGTAAGTACATCCATAGCATTAACCGCTGTACTTGCTATTCCTACACCTAATGCACCAATTGCAACTCCTTTTGCAATTGTACCAGCACTTTTAGCTGTATTTATAATTCCATCATTGATATTAGCTTGAATTTCATCTATTTCTTCCATACTATCTGGTGTAGCTTCATACTCAATAGCTTTAACATAATTTGCAACTGTTCCATCTTGGTCAGGTACATAATCTCCTAAAACCTTTCTGGCATCATCTTTTAAATCTTCTCTAGCATCATTTATAGCTTCATCTCTTGCAGCTTTACTAGGATAGTCAGTTCTTTCGATTTCTTCCATTTTCTCTTCATATTCAAGCATTGCTTCATCAAGCTGTTTCATAATTTCATCTTCTCTGGTGTCTTCTAGTTCTGGAACTGCACCTTCATCTTTATGTTGATCCATAAGTTCTACCATTCTGTCTTGATTTCTTTCTACATCTGGTAATTTTTGTCCATCTTGAAACATATATAAATCATCTTTTCCACTAAGGCTACCATTAACTGCTTTTATCATAATAATAGGTCCACCATTTTCACGAATATGATTTTCCCCGTTATCCATTTCTCTAGCCACACATTTTGGACAATCTACAACAAGTACTTCTTTTATTCTTACACCTTCTTTTCTGCATTGTTCTAGTACTTGTCCTCTCATATCAGCAGGCAATTTATCAATTGCCTCTTGCTCCTCTAATGCTTCGCTGTTTTCTTCTTCAGTTGGAAAAGACATTTGTCTTTTTTCAAAAGCTTCTTTAACATCTTGTTTAGCACTTTGTTCATTTGCTAAAGTAAGCTTTTCATTTTTAGATAATTTTTCTACCAAAGTTTCTAAGCTTTCTACACTATATTTTTCTTCTAAAATGGCTCTTTCTTGACTAGCTTCATTTGGATAAACTCTATCCATAATAGCTTTGTTTCCTTGAACAATTTTAGGACTTAATTTAAAGACTGGACCATTTTCTGTAATAGTATATGTTCCTATATCATGACCTTTTTCATCACTAATTAAGTATGTTTCCATATTGTTTTCGATTTCATCTAAATGTTTAATTGGAACAACTTTTTTAATTGTATATTTTAATAATCTGTCATCTGCTTTTGTATCCATATCCATTCCAAAAGTTTCAATTCCATGTTCTTTGCAAAAATTACTTAAAGTTTCGATTGAATCTTGATCAATAGCTCCATCATGCCTTTTAACGAAATTAGAACTCGTGTATGTTTTAGCCGCATCCCAAGCTCTTGCAGACAATCCTAAATCAGAATTTTCCTTCATAATTTCCCCCTTAGTTTCCTAATTTACTTTCTATTAATTTTACCATTTCTTTTGCTTTTTCAGTTATGTACTCTTGATTTTCACCTTCAATCATAACTCTAACAATAGGCTCTGTTCCAGATGTTCTAATAAGAACTCTACCATTACCTGAAAATTCTTTTTCAAGTTTTTCGATTGCCAATTTTATTTCTTCATCTTTATCATAATCGAATTTCTTTTCATCTTTTACTTTGGCATTTATTAATACTTGTGGATAAATATTAACTATTTTTTTGGCTTCTGATAATTTTTTATTTCCTATTGCTTTTATAAGCATTAAAGAAGTTAAAATTCCATCACCAGTAGGATTATAGTCTAAGAATATAATATGACCAGATTGCTCTCCACCAAGATTATATCCATTTTTTTGCATTTCTTCTAAAACGTATCTATCGCCAACTTTGGTTTGCTTAAATTCTATTCCTTGCGCTTTTGTAAATTTATTTAAGCCTAAATTACTCATAACAGTAGCAACTAATGCATTATTTTTTAGCTCACCCTGTTCTTTAAAATAGTTTGCTAAAATTGACATTATAATATCGCCATCTATAATTTCTCCATTTTCATCAACTGCTAAACATCTATCTCCATCACCATCATAAGCTACTCCTAGTGATAATTTGTTTTCCTTAACAAATTTAGCAATCTGTTCAATATGAGTTGAACCGCAATTTTCATTTATATTTATTCCATCTGGATGATTGTTTATAATTTTAAAATTAATACCTAATTTTTTATATACTTTTTCAGCAACTTTATATGTAGCCCCATTTGCTGTATCTATACCAATACAAAAATCTTTTGGTAATTGTTTGAAATCATCTTTGAATAAATTGACAAAAAACTCAACATATTTATCTGTATAATTTTCTGCATTTTCTGCAACTCCAATATGTTTGCCAACAGCAGTTAATGCAGATAATTTATCTGAATCCATAATTTCTTCTATTTCTTCTTCTATACTGTCTGGTATTTTTGTACCTTTATTACTAAAATATTTTACTCCATTAAATTCAAAAGTATTATGTGATGCTGAAATTACAACACAAGCATCAGCATTTAATTCTCTGGTTAAGTAAGCTGCACCTGGTGTAGGTATAACTCCTAAACTTTTTACATTTGCACCATAGCTTAAAAAGCCAGCTGTCATAGCACTTTCTATAAGAGTACCAGATATTCTTGTATCTCTGCCTATCAAAATAGTTGGTGTATGTGTGGAATGTTTTGCCAGAACATAAGCACCTGCTTTTGCTACTCTAAACACTAAATCTGGCGTTAATTCTGTATTAGCTATTCTTCTAATACCATCTGTTCCAAAATATTTTCTCAAGTTAAAAACCTCCTGTATATTGTGTCTATTTTAGTCGTTATTATTATATCTTTATATTATGCAAATTTCAACATTTTAGTGAAAATTATTGCAAAAAAATAAAACACTTTTATAACAGTGTTTTATCATTAAGATTTTATTTTTTACTACTTATATTTACATTGCTCAAATCAACATCAAATTCTCTTTCAATTATATTTTGAATTTTTCCTATATCTTCATTACTTAAAAAGGAACTCTTTACTACTACATTTACTACATTATTGTTTACTAATATGACAGCATCTTCAAAGCCTTTATTTTTGATTAAATTTTCAGCAATCATTATAGAATTTTGAGATTTGTTTATTTTATCTATTTCCTGAACAGCAATAGATTTTTGTGTCTCTGGCAATTCTTTGTTATCAATTATTTTTTGATAATTCTCAAGCATTTTTGAACACATTTCATCTCTTTCTAATTTTGTTTTAGTAAAATAATCTTCGCTTACTACTTCATTTTGCACAGTATTCGTCTCATTTTCTACAACTGCACTAGCTATTGTGTTTTCATTTTCAACTATTGCATTACTACTTACAAGTTGTGCATCTCCAATTCTATTTCCAACATCAGTAACTGCGATTTCAGTTGATACTTCTTCTTTACTATTAGAATTATAATTCATAAAACCAACACCTAGCAAAATCACTCCACAAACCACCAGCGTCATTTGTTTTACTTTCTCCATATTAATCTTTTTCTCCATAATTTCCTCCTTCATTTTCATATTCTTTCATTTCATATACTTTAATTTTATGTTTTCCAAGTCCAGTAATTACTTCTATTGCAGAAATTATATCTACTCTAGTATCAATATCTTTAACTCCCTCTGCTACAACTACTACACCCTCCAAATTCTCTTCATTGTATGTAAGTAGAACAGAAACCTTTCCAACTCCATCAATTTTACTTAAAATATTTTCTATTCTCGATTCTAATTCACTACTGGAAACTTCAGTAGTACTAGCAAGTACAGCTCCTTTATGTTTTTCTTCTTCAGCTTCCTTGCTATCATCTTTCATAATATAGTTTATGCAAATCAGTGTAATAATTAGAATAATTAGCAAAGAAATTAGATTTTCAACCTTTTTATCTTTTTTAGTTAGAATCTCTTTTATTTTTTCAAACATATCTTCCTCCTTATGATATAATTGAAATTACGTTATCTGTAACTTTATAATTTTCTTTTAAAAAATTTTTTATTTCATCAGTATTATTAGAATTATTTTTCAAAATGATTTCGATTTTTTCAATATTTTCTAAATCTTCTGAAAATATAACTGTTGCACTTTCTACATTTTCAAAATTCTCTTTTATTTCACTTTCTATTGCTTTAATATATATTTCTGATATTTCGCCGATTGTTAGAAAAAACTTCTTCTTTCTCTATATTGGTTGCACTCAAAAATTCATCTATATCAATATTTTTTATATTTGAAACAATAGGATTTAAGATTACAAAAACAATATAAATTCCAATTATTACCCTAACATATTTCTTTATATTTCCAGTTGGAACTAACATTTCAATAATGATTGTGACAAAAATACTAATTGTTATGCCTTCACACCAACTTCTTAAAAAACCTATCATCTTTTCCCTTTCAAATGTTATTTATACATAAGCGAACTGTTGCTTATTTTTAGCACTAAAGTAATTCCAATAATGAAAAGCACAGACACTGATATAAGTATTCCAAGCAGTATTTTATATCCATCAGATATTTTAGAAACTAATTTAGTTATTTTAGTATCTGCAACAGCTTCTCCAATAGTAGATGTAAGTTTAAAACATAATGTAAATACTGCGATTTTTAAAATAGGTATTAGAGTTATTCCGACTATTATTACTACACCTATGAACCCAACTGTATTTTTTAAAATATTTGAACAACCAATTACAGTTTCAACTGTATCGCCCATAATTTTTCCTACTACTGGTATAAAATTAGTAACTACTGCTTTTGTAGTTTTCGCAGTTAAACCGTCAACAGAAGCTCCAAGTGTTCCCTCTAAAGATATAAGACAAGTAAATACAGTTAGTATAATTCCTAAACACCATACAATAGAAGATTTTAAAAACTTAGCTAATCCAGATATTTGAACCTTATCTGAAATATTTGAAACTATGCTAAAAACATAAGAAATTAAAAGTATAGGTATTAAGAAATTATCGCAAAAATTTCCAATAAAATTAATTGCAAATAATAAAATAGGTTGTATTGCATTTGTGCTTGCAATGGAACCAGTAGTTAAAACTAAGGTTGTAAATAAAGGTATTAATAAATTCATAAAACTAATTAACTTATCAATTGTTTCTCTTGTAATTTGTAAAATGCTTATAAAAGTAGAAGAAACTAAAATTGCTATAATTAAATATTGTAATAAATACACAATTTTGGTAGTTTCCTCATTTCCTAAATTTTCTAAAATAGCTTTGCAAACACTGTTTATAATAATTACTATTAAAACTGTTATCATAAGCTTTAAAGCAGATGTAATTTCTGTACCTAACAATCTTACAATTGCTTTTTTAAAAAAATTTAAATCTATATCCCCTTTAATTCCAGAATTTAATAAATTTCCTATATCTAATTCTGGAAAAGCTTCTTTAGTATATGTTTCCGCCTCTTCTAAAAAAGTATTTATACCAAAAACTTTTTTGCTTTCTTCTAATATTTCCTCTGTACCACAGCATATTCCACACAAACTTATTATAATTATAAAAATAATTGTAATTTTTTTAATCATAAAAACCTCTTATGGTAATAACTCTAAAAGAGTAGTTAATGTTAAACTAATTATCGGAATAGACATTGAAATAATAATTATTTTTCCTGCAAAATCTATTTTACTTGCTATTGCTGTTTCTCCACTGTCTTTACAAATGCTAGTTGCATATTCTACCAAAATTGCAATTCCTGTAATTTTAAGTAACAGTCCTATAAATTCTGAATTATAGCTTGTACCTTCTGAAATTTTATTTAAAAAATTTACTATTTCTTTAATAGTCCCAAACGAAGCTGCAAGTATAATCATTCCACCTATCAAAGCACAATATATTGCATATTCTTTTTTATATTCTTTTAGCACAAGAGAAAGAATCAAAGT
The DNA here is from genome assembly GCA_017625465.1 of Clostridia bacterium. Taxonomy (GTDB): domain Bacteria; phylum Bacillota; class Clostridia; order TANB77; family CAG-508; genus Scatovivens. Next base: position 70,839 of record JAGAKS010000016.1, read on the forward strand.
TAAAAAACCAATTCCAACAATTTTTACAATAGTCATTATAAATTAAACACCGTCCTAACAGTTTCAAAAAGATTACTTATTTCTTTTACAACCATTGTAAGAACTATTATCATACCAGCTAGACTTGTCATCATAGCTTGGTCTTCTCTACCTGCCTTAGAAAGAATTTGATGAACAACAGCTATCAAAATTCCAACACCAGCAATTTTTAATAAAATATTTATGTCCATACTTCCTCCTAAATCAAAATTATTACAATACCTATTCCTAAACTAATTCCAAGTGATTTATATAGTTTAGAATTTTTAATTTTCTCTTGCTCTGCTTTTTCAATCTGCTTTTCAATAAAGCTTTGACTTATCTCTATTTCACTAATTTGTCCATTTTTATCTGTTTTTCCAAGCAGTTTACCAAACATATACAGTACTTCTTTATCTTCTTTGCTAAACTGCTGTGCCCCTTCTACTGCTTTATTCCAAGCACCATTTAGTTCTAACTCTTTTAAATATTCTGTTGTTTTTAAAAATATATTGTCTTTATGTAAATATACAGATTTAGAAATTTGCATAAAAATTTCTTGTATAGGTTCATAAGTAAATTCTATCTTGCTTTTCAAGAACGATAGTGAACTTTTAATTTTTTTGAGCTCTCTTTCCCTTATTTCATAAGTTTGTGCTTTATAAATTCCTAAATATGTACAAATATAAATTATAAGTAAAGATATAATAAATTTTATAATCATGACTTTTCCACACTTCTTTCATATTCTCCAGTCTTTTTATTTAATGAAAAAGCATCTTTTATTTTACCTTTGTTTTCTTCATCTAAAAAAATGATTCTTTCAATTATATTTGTAGCAATTAAATTTTTAATAATAGGATTTAATGAAATATCTTCGAAATTTGAACCATGTGCAGTAAATAATCCTTTGCAACCTGAGCAAATTGCATATTTTATTGCTTCTATATCTGCTTCACTTCCTATTTCATCAGCTACAATTACTTTTGGAGTCATTGAACGAATAAGCATTTTCATTCCTAAACTCTTAGGAACATTATCTATAATATCTGTCTTTATTCCAATATCATTTTGAGGTATTCCTCTAAAAAGACTAGCAATCTCTCCTCTTTCATCTACAACTCCAACATTTATTGCTAAAAACTTTATTTCTTTAATTCCTGTCGAAATTTGTCTTACTATATCTCTTATAAGAGTAGTTTTACCGAGCTCCTGGAACTGATACTATAAGGGTATTAAAAATAGTATTTTTTTCTACATTTAAAATATATTTTAAAATTTTATTTCCAGCTCCTAATACTTGTCTAGCAATTCTAAAATTTAAACTATATATATGTTTTATATTTATAATTTTGCCGTTTTCCATAACTCCAGAACCACTTATACCTACTCTATGTCCCCCCTTAATAGTAACAAAGCCTTCTGCAATTTGATTTTGATAAGTATATATTGAATTTTCACAAATAGCCTGTAAACAAGAAATAATTTCTTCTGTACTAACAGAATATTTTATAACTTTTTCAACATCTCCATATTTTAGAATAATAGGTCTTTCAAGTCTTAATCTAATTTCTTCAATACCATCTATATTGTTTATAGAATTTTCACTTATTTTCTCTCTAATTTTTTCTGGCAAATAACTTAATACCTCGTCCATAAAAACTCCTTTTCTTTTGTATATTATTTATATATGCAAATAGTACAAGTTTTAGAACAAAAATAAAAACATACTAAGATATTAAATTTCTTAAAACTCTTAGTATGTTTTATTAAAATATTCTAATCTATTGTTTTAGTTACATAGATATCTTCCATATAAATATCTTTTTCTTCTATCTCTAAAGTTTTTATATGCTCAAATGTTTCTAAACTATATGCTTTAATTTCAGTGCTTGATAAAGTATATAATGTATTACCAATATAAATTGCTCTATCTATGTTAGTTCTATAATCTATTTTTTGTGTAATTTCTCCATATTTTTCAAAGACATTTTCTAAATTGATATGATAAATAACAAACGCGTCTTTATCATTTACAGCAGAGTGATTTCTATATGTTACTGGAAAACCTATTAAATTTTGTGCTTTGTTTTCAAATAGTACTTTATGATTATACATAATAGAAGAACTTGCATATTCTTCTCCTATATCTACACTAAACATTTCTCTAGGATTCTCTAAATCTGAAACATCAAACATAGACATTTTCATATTAGCATTGGTAACACCACCATATCCATTTGATTTTGTATTATAACCTATGCCTATAATATGTGTTTCATCATAAGGGTGTAAATAACTGCTATATCCTGGTATTTTTAATTCACCTTTAATAGTTGGATTTCTAGGATCTGATAAATCTATTACAAAAAGAGGGTCTATTTGCTCAAAAGTAACTACATATCCTATTTTACCAATAAATCTTACTGCATATATTTTTTCACCTACTGCAATGTTTTCTATTTTTGATAACTCTTTCAAATTTTCATCAAGAATATATAATTGATTAGTAGCTTCATCGTCATAACCAGAGGTTGTTGCAATTCTTAAATTTCCTTCATATTCATCCATTGAAAATTGATTATTTAAATTACCTTTAACTTCGCCTTTGCAAAGCATTTCAATTTTGGAACCATTTAGCTTAAATTTATAGATAGTATTTGTTGAATTTCTATAATCATAATTATTATAATTTATTTGAGTTATATATATATTGTTTTTACTAGCATAAATTTCATCACTTGCGCCAAAAAATGTTTCTGTGCAAACTACGTTATCATTGTTTATATCAAAACCTGCAACTGTCATAAATGAGAAACTGTTTGTATTAGGAAAATATGCGATATCTGTTGCAGAAATTATTCTTTCACCAGTTTTTGTATCATATACTAATGGCAAAATTTCATTTTCTTTTATTCCGTCATAATAATAAGCATTTTTAGAACTTATTAAATAAATATTTTCTCCAATCATTCTAGAATCTTTATAATATCCATCTAATCGTACTGTTCGTATTTCTTCTGGATTTGCTTTATTTGATATATCGTAAACAATAGCTTGTGTCATTGTTTTTGGGTTTAAAAAATTTGAATAACGTTTTTTTACTATATTTTCATTTTCTTCATAAGTGTTATATGTTCCAATAACAATTAACCTATCTTTATTTATATATAATTCTTGTGGAGAAAAACGTTCTTTATCGCCATATATATATTTAGAAGATACGATTTCTAAATCATTAGCTTTAATTATATATGCCGTATTTTGAGTAATATAATAAATATATTCTCCATCAGTTTTTACTATATCTGCCTCATCTACGTTTTCTACTTGCACATTAGTTTTTGAATAATCCTCGCTAGATAAATCTCTTATACTTTCTTGTTTATCTGAATTTAAAGAAGATTTAGTATTAGTAGCTGTTTCACTTTCTGCCATTACAACATCTAATCCCTCGTAAATCACATTATTTTTTGAATATGTATTCTCTTTTAAAACACTTCTTAATTCTTCTATACTTTCAAATCTTTGCAAGTCTTTATTTAAAGCTACCATTTGCGTTTGTGCTGTATTATCAGTTGGAATAACTGGTGCAACTGGGCATTCTGCTATTTTAGTATTTCCTTTTTGATAATATAAGCTACCAACACCAATTGCTACAACAAACATTGCGCAAGCAGATAAATATTTTAAATAAACGACTTTGTTTTCTTTTCTTTTTTCTTTCATTTTTTGAATAGTTTTTTCTTTAAGTTCATCGCTTGCATGAATTTGATTTATAGCATTTCTATACTTTTCTTGATTGTTATTCATTTTCAAAACCTCCTTCTAATTTTGATTTCAAGGTTTCTCGTGCACGAAAAGCCCAAGTCTTTATAGTACCTTCACTTGTTTTCATCAAATTAGCAATTTCTTTTACTTTGTAGCCTTCATAGTACATTAAATAAATTACCGTTTTATAATTTTGAGGCAATTCACACACTACGGAAAAAACAGAATTTTCTTCTTCATTATCAAAAACTATAGTTTCATCTAATTTTACTACTCTTTTATTCCAAGCTAAATTATGAAAATTCTTCGTCAAATTGATTGTAACTTTAATAAGCCATGCTTTCCTATGTTCTTCGTTTTGAAAGTTAGGCATTTTTTCACTATATTTTAAAAACACTTCTTGTAAAATATCTTCTGCATTTTCAACAGTTCCAGTTCTTGTAAGAGCAATTCGATATACCATATCTGCGTATTTATTTACTACATCTGTTATTTCATCTTCATTTTCCATAATTTTCTCTCCTCTACCTATAAAACAATTCAAAAAAGGTTTTGGTTTCAAAAAAAGAGCAATTTTTTATAAAAACTGCTCTTTAAAAATTTTATTCATATCGTAACGCATCAATTGGATTCATTTTTGCAGCTTTATTTGCTGGATAATATCCAAAGAACACACCAGTTATCATTGAGAATATAAGTGAAATTATAATTCCTGAAATTGATGGTGTTGCTGGATATCCAAGTATCATAGCAGCGCATTCTCCACCTAAAATTCCCACAATAACACCTATAGTGCCACCAATTAAACATATTATAATAGCTTCAACAATAAATTGCGTTCTTATCGAACTATTTGTTGCTCCCAGAGCTTTTCTAGTACCAATTTCTCTAGTTCTTTCTGTTATTGATACAAGCATTATATTCATAACTCCTATACCACCAACAATTAAAGCAATTGCTGCAACAATTGAAATAGCTGTTGTTACAACGCCAATCATATTTCCAACCATTTCAACCATAGATTGCATATTATATGCTACAACTTTATAATCTTTATTATCTCTATAATAACCTTCGAAAAATCTTTCAATTTTTTTAGCTAATAAATCTGAATCTACTCCAGTTTTAGCTACAACATATAAATTTGAAATATCTGTATTGTGTGTTTGATTTACAGAAGTTTTATATGGAATCAACATTTCTGTACTTATTTCATAAGCAGACATCATCATAGTTGCCATATTTTGTACCATATAATCATAGACTCCAACTATTGTGTACTCTGAATATTTACCATTGACAAATGCTTCAATCTGACTGCCAACTGCTTTTTCTGCATCTCCTTCAAATAGATTATCTACTACAACTGTTGAAACTATTGCCACTGGTCTTGCCTCATCAAAATCATGTGCGTTAAAAAGTCTACCTGCAACATAGTCTAGCTCTTGAGAAGCAAAATACCCTGCACTTACTCCATAAACAGAAACATTTGCATAATCTTTTACCTTACTAACTTGACCACTACCTTGATAATCATATATCGTAATCGCTTTAATTTCATCTTTGTGTTGATTATTTAACTCTTCTAACATTTCTATTGTAATCATATCATCTTCACTAATTTCTTGATCCATTGTAGCAGCTGACATCATTGTAGAAAAGAAATTATCATCATCTGTTCTAGGTTGTAATGATACCATTATGTTATTGGCACCCATAGAATTCATTTCTTCTGATATATAAATAATCAAAGAATCTCCAACCGTCATAATTGCAATAACTGATGCAATACCTATTATAATGCCAAGCATGGTAAGTAATGCTCTCATCTTATTAGCTAAAAGTGAAGTAAAAGCAAGTTTTATATTTTCTAATAACATTGTCATTATGCCTTACCTCCTTCTGCTTGTGATGTTATATTTCCATCTTTAATTGTAATAATTCTACCTGTTTCTTCAGCAAGTTCCATTGAGTGAGTTATTAAAACAATAGTAATACCTTTTTCTTTATTTAATTTATGGAATAAATCCATAACTAAACGACCAGTTTGAGAATCTAAAGCACCAGTTGGCTCATCTGCTAAAAGTATTGCAGGATTATTTGCCATAGCTCTTGCGATTGCAACTCTTTGCTTTTGACCTCCTGAAAGTTCTTCTGGTAAATGTTTTGCTCTATCACTCATTTCAACAAGCTCTAATAATTCTTTTGCTCTTTTATGTCTCTCTTCTGCTGGAACTCCTGCATACAACATAGGCAATTCAACATTTTTCAAAGCATTGGTTCTAGATATTAAATTATATGTTTGAAAAACAAATCCAATTTTTTTGTTTCTAATTGCAGATAATTCTTTGTCTTGTGCCTTTGAAACATCAATACCATCTAAGACATAAGAACCCTCAGTAGGTCTATCTAAAACTCCTATTAAATTCATAAGTGTAGATTTTCCAGAACCTGATGGACCAACTATTGAAACAAATTCACCTTTTTTTACTTCTAAAGAAATTCCATGTAATATCTCTAATTCATTTGGCTTTCCAATATAGAATTTTTTTACAATATTTTCTAATTTTATTATTGTATCTTCCATCTATTACTCCTTATTTTACATTCCTCCAGTTGCACCCATTGAGTTTAATAGTTCATCAACTGAAGTTGTGCTATCTACTTTTGGAATTTTAACTGTTTCTCCTTCTTGTATTTTATCAGATGAAATTTCTGTATAATATCCACTTTCAAGACCTGTTGTAACATCTATATCTTCTTCTACATTCTCTCCATGTATAATTGTTACAAATTTAGTTCCATCTTCTCTTTCATTAATTGCGTCATAAGGAACTGCAAGTACATCTGTACTCTTTTGAGTAATTATATTTAATTTAGCATTCATTCCTAAACGTAATCTATCATTTGGTGTATTTATAACAATTTTTACAGTATATGTTGCACTACCTCCACTGCTTAAACTACTGCCCATACCAGCAGATGACAAACCTGACATTGCACTTGCTGAACTTGCTGATGAACCAGTTGCAGCTGGTGCTACTGAGATTACTTCTCCGATTAGTTCTTCATCTCTTGTAGAATCTGTTTTAATGATTGCTTCCATTCCAACAGTTACATCTGCTATATCGTATTCATCTATTTCTGTTTCAACAATAAAGCTTTCAATTCCTTCAATCGTAACTAATGCTCCACCTGTGTAATAATCTCCAGCCTTTACATTTACAGCAGTTACTGTACCAGCAGCTGGTGCTTTTAAATTTGTTTCAGCTAGTTGTTTTTGATATACATTTAATTGTTCTTCTGTTGTCAAAGTACCTACACTTGTTTGAGCTTTTGCACTATCTAACTGACCTTGTGCATTTGCTACTTGATTGTTTAAAGTTGATGCTTGATCATTATATGCTTTTTCTGCTGCTGATAATACCTCTCTTTTTGCATTAACAGTAGCTTCTTGACCAGGAATTGTTTGGTTTAATTGGGTAATTTCTGCATTTAAAGTATTAATTTTTCCAGTTACTTCATTTAATTTCGCTTGCTCTGTAGCTAGTGTATTTTCTTTAACTGTAAGTTCAGCTTTGGCATTTTCTTTTGCTTGTGTTGCACCTACTAAAGCTGCTTGCAAACTTCCTAATATTTCAAGTTGAGATGGGTCAGCAGTTTCCAACGCTGTTTTTGCATTTGTATATTCTGTTTCTTTTTGAGTATAAACATTTTGAGCTTCATTTTTTGCGGTTTGTGCTGCATTTACTGAAGCTGTTAATGTAGGAACTTGATTTTCTAAATTTTTGACTTCAGTTTGTTTTGTTTGTAAATTTGATTTTGCAGTATTTAAGGCTGCATTATGGTTATCATAATCTTGTCTAGTATTTTGAACAGTTTTATTTAATTCATCTAATGTATTATCACGTGTTCTTTGTATATCTTGAACTGCTCTCTCAGCTGATGCTACAGTAACACCAGAAGTAGTGTTTGCAGCATTGATTGTAGCAGACAAATCTGCAACAGTTTTTGCTAAATCTGCTGTATCAAAAGTACAAAGTACATCTCCTTCATTTACTTTATCCCCTACTTTTACATTTACTCCTGTAACTTTATAATTCATAAGTTGACTAGTTACGTTTTTTGAGTTCTCTGTAGATATTTTTCCTGTACTACTTATTGTAGTAGTAAGAGTTTTCTTTTCAACTAATGCTGTTTCAAAATCTTGTACATCACTTTCTTTTGAAGAAAAAAAATTAGATAGTACAAATATTGCTATTAGTATTATTATAATTGATATTATAATAGTTTTTTTCTTAAATTTAAGTTTTTTCATTTTTTAATTACTCCTTAGGTTATATATCTATAATATTTTCTGCGCTTTTGATTTCATTTGTATTGCTTGATAATTGATTTGTTTTATTTTCTTTTGTTTTTGAAATTAAAGGAATATTATCTTTAATTGGTTTATACATATCGTTTAATTCATCCTCATCTAACTCTAAACTAAGTACTAACTCATTCATTAATTCACAAGTTTTAGTTGAATTAGCTTCATAAAACCATAATTCATTAATCATACTTGAAGCTCCAGGCAATTGCTCCATTCTAAGAGTTTCAGTATCTAATTTTAAAGCGCTAGGAATATAACCAATCATTTTTTTTAGGCTCATATCGGTTTCTAAATTATCAAAAACTGCTGTTGCAATGTTTTTTAATTTAGTAATATTTTTCCAGTCTACAAGTTGTTTAGCAGTTGCTTGCAAGAATTCTCTTTGTGTTCTCATTCTGCCATAATCATCTAATCCATAAGAAGCTGGATATGTTGTCATTTTTCCGTTTGCATCTGGATTTGAATGTCTAAATCTTAATAATTGTTCTGCTTTATCTCCATCTATTTTCTGCAATCCCGCTTTTAAATCTATATGCAAATCTTGTGTTGGATCATCATATTTCATGTTAATAGGAACATCAAATTCAACACCACCAATTGCATCTACAATATCAATTAACGCAGAATTTTTTACTACTACATAATTATCTATATCTACACCAGTTAATTTTTCTACTGCTGACACTGTCTTTTTAACATCTTTTTGATATAGAGAATTTATTTTATCTCCACCTCCAGCAGTAGCTTTGCTTTTACCAATATAAGTATCTCTTGGTATAGAAACCACAAATGCTTTTTGAGATTTAGGATTATAACTAATTAGCATCATAGTATCTGTTAATGCAGTATCTATGTCTTCACTTACTCCTAAAACAAGCACACTAATAGGATTATCATCTCCAACTACATCTGCCATCATATTAATAGTTGCGTCTGACAAATTTCCATTAGCTTTGTATATATATGAGCTAAAAATTGATATCAAAATTAATAATATTAATAAAATTACATAAAATATTATTAAAGATTTTCGGCTTTTAAATAATTTTATTTTTTTTACATTATAATTATTCTTACTAATTCTATCCACTTATAAAAACTTCCTTTTTAATTTAACTTTTGTACAATATTATATATTATATGTCAATAGTCGATATTTTTCAATAATTTTCGCAAAATTTTAATAATTAAAAGAAGCGCTATTACCTATTAATAGCACTTCTAGTTTTTACAAAAGATTATTAAATTATTCTACTATCATATTCTCTCTACCAGCACCTGTTCCTATAAATTTAATAGGCGCACCAGCTAATTCTTCAATTCTATCTAAATATTTTTTAGCATTTTCTGGTAAATCTTTTCTTGATTTAATATTTGAAATATCTCCAAAGTTTCCTTCAAATTCTTCATATACTGGCTCGCATTCATCAATATATTCTTGATCTGTTGAGAAATCCATATTAATATCTCCTTTGTGATTATAAGCAACACAAAGTTTGATTTTATCTAATTTTCCAATAGTGTCTAAATGATTAATTGCAATTCCTGTTAATCCATTAACCATAACAGCATAACGAAGTGCAACAACATCTAACCAACCACATCTTCTAGGTCTTTTAGTTGTAGTTCCATATTCATGTCCAAGTTCACGAATTGTGTCACCAATTTCATTTTTTTGTTCTGTAATATATGGACCTTCTCCAACTCTTGAAGAATATGCTTTTACAACACCGTAAACTTCATTTAAGTATCTTGCTCCAATTCCTGTTCCTGTACAAACGCCACCAACACATGGACTAGATGATGTAACAAAAGGATAACTTCCATGGTCAATATCAAGAAGTGTAGCTTGTGCTCCTTCACATACTATTTTTTTATTTTCAGCAATTGCATTATGTAATAAAATTACTGTATCCATTATATATGGTTTTAAAGTTTCTGCATATTCTTTATATTCTTTTATAATTGCTTCTGCATCAAATTCTTCTTTACCATAAATTCTAAATATATCATTTTTTCTTGCAACATTTTCTCTTACTTTTTCTTCAAATTTTGAAGAAAGTAAATCTCCCATACGAATTCCGCTTCTTTCATATTTGTCACAATATGCTGGTCCAATTCCTCTAGCTGTTGTTCCAATTTTTCCATTTCCACGAAGTTCTTCAAGCAATCTATCCATAGCAATATGATATGGCATAATAACATGAGCTTTGTTACTAATACATAAATTATCTACTGTATATCCGTTTGATTTAACCATTTCCATTTCTTCTATTAAAACTTTAGGATCAACAACAACGCCATTTCCTATAACAGCTTTTGTTCCTGAATTTAATATTCCAGATGGAATTAAGTGAAAAGCGAATTTTACACCGTCGACTATAATTGTGTGTCCTGCGTTATTTCCGCCAGAATATCTAACAGTTATATCTGCATCTGCCGCTAAATAATCAATAATTTTTCCTTTTCCTTCATCTCCATAAAATCCACCTACTACTACATTTACCATAAGACAACACTCCTTATTTTATATTTTAGGAAAATAAGCAAAAATATAAGAAGATAGTATGATACTATCTTCCTTTATATGCTATTATTCCTTGTTTTTGATTTGCCAAAATTGAATAAGCCTTTTTTAGCTTACTCTCGTAGTTTATATTTTTAGTTTCCATCAGTAGTTTTTTCATAATAATTCCTGCCTTAACAAAAAATACATTCTTATTATACAAAGTTTTTACTTTTTTGTCAATACACCTTTTGCTATAATTTTAACCTAAAGCAATATCTAAAATCATCATTACTAAGAAACCTAAAACTAGTGAATATGTTCCTATTTTTTGCCCTTTAAATTCTGGTACAATTTCTTCTATAACTACATAAATCATAGTACCAGCTGCAAAAGCCAAAAAATATGGTAATAATGGCTGAACTAAAAATGCAAAAATTATTGCTAAAAAAGCAGCTATTGGTTCTACTACTCCGTGAAAGAACTCCTAACAAGAAAGACTCTTTTCTAGATTTTCCGCTCGCTTCTATATGGAAGCGAAATTGCTGCGCCTTCTGGTATATTTTGGACTGCAATCCCTATACTTAAAACAAACGCTGGCATAATTAAACTTTCAAAATTTCCATACAAAGCACTTGCAAAACCAACTCCAACAGCCATTCCCTCTGGTATATTATGGATTATAATAGCTAAAGCTAATAAATTCTTTTCTTTATATTTTATAAATTTATCACAAATAGGTACAAACATAGTTCCTATTATTATTCCAATAGTTGCTGGTATCCACGAAATTATTCCAGCATTTTCTGACATTTCTACAGAAGGAATTATTAAAGACCATACTGAAGCTGCAATCATTACTCCGCCTGCAAATCCTAAAAATATTTTATTAACTTTGTTATTTATACTGTTTTTGAAAAATAATACTAATCCTGCGCCTAAAGTTGTTCCAATAAAAGGTAGCATTATTCCAACAAAAATAGCTATAAAGTGATTGTTCATTTCATCATCCCCTTATAGCTATTTAATGATTGTTTTATGTTAAGTGTTACCTTTTTCTTCTTCTAACATTCCATACTATAATACCTATTAATATTATAATAATTGGTACAGCAAATATTATTACAAGTACTATTGTGTGTTCTTCTTGTGTAGGTTCATAAGTTGAAGTTGACATATCTTTTCTAATTTTTAAAGTATCTTCCCTAGATGTTAAGTGTGAAATAGAATTTAGCATAAAGTCTTTATTATTTCCTAAATAAGAAACTGGATATGTTGAACTTAATTGCTCTACTTTATAGTCTGTAATAAAGCTTGAGTTTGCCATAATTACAGCATTAGATTCTACAGCATCTTTTGCTTCAACTCCTTCACTTGCTTCTACTGCTGGAGTTATTGTTTTTGTTATATAAGATGCAATAACTGATTTTCCTGATTCAGCAGAATTTGCAGCCTCAGCAGCTGTTTGTGATAAATCTTTAATATATAAAGCTTTATCACTAGATGTTAATAAATCTTCTTTAGTAACATTTAAAGCTTTAAGTTCATCATCAGATTTAAAAGTTAATTTTCCTGAATATATTAACCAAATTTTTCCATTCTCTGAATAAATATCACTTGTGATATCGTTACTTGAAGACATTTCTGGTACAAAAATATTTGGATAATTTGCAGCTGTTTTTTGTGTGTCAGTTTCATAAATATAACCTTTATTTTCCATAGTTACGCCATAAACATCATATACTTTTGTCAAATTTGGATATGTTTCATTTATATTTCCTACATCAGAAGTTATAATTATATCTCCACCTCTGTTAATATAATCCAAAACAGCATTTACTTCTGATTCCATAAAATCTTTTACTGGAGCCATTATTACTAATAAATTGCAATCTTCTGGAATGCTTCCAGCTGTGATTAAGTCAAGACTTGTAGCTTCATATGCTTCATTTTTTAAATATGTTGCTAAAACTCCAAGTTCATTTTCTAATGAATATTCTTGATGACCTGTTGTAAAATATATTTTTGGTTTTGATTCAGCAGTAATTGCAATAAGTGAATTTGTTAAACATTGTTCTGTTAAATCTACCTCTTGTCCTGTTTCATAATCATAAGAATAGAATTCGTAAGATGTATCTATAATTTTTGATGAATCTGCAGTTTCTAATACAACAATTTGATATCCTGATGATAAATCAAATTCTTTTACCTTTTCTAAATTACTTTCTTCTGTAAGGATTTCATAAGTAATATGATTGTTTATATTTGCATACTGCTTTACAAAAGAAATTAAAGAACTATCTTCTTCAAAGCCATAAATGTAAATTTTTACATCTTGCTTAACTTTTTCAATCGCTGTTTTAGAAGCATCTGACAATGTATAAATTTTGTTTTCTGTAACATCTATCTCAGGTAAATCTTTAGTTTGTACAAATAAATTTATTGCTAAAAATGCAGCTACTAAAACAACTACTAATAAAGCTGTTTGAGTTGTGCTTGCAAGCCATTTTTTGCGTAACATAAGAGCTACAGTTTCTTTAAAGCTTTTTGTTGGCTTTTTTCTATTTTCTTTAATGGCTTTTTTTTCTTCTTTGCTAGTTTTTTCTGTTTTTCCCATTTAAACCTTCCTCCTATTTAACGCTTTTTCTTCTTTGTAATACAATTATTGTAAGTAAAATAAATAATATTGTAAATGTAACATAAGTTATTATTTCAGATATTGAAATCATTCCTTGTGGGAATTTATCAAACATATTTATTAATGAAAATGGTTCTAATGCTGGTGCTAATCCTGGCAAAAACCACATTGCAATAAATACACCAATTGTAATTACACATGCTATAATTTGATTTTCTGTTAAACTTGATACAAACATACCAAATGAAATATATGCTAACGCAAGCAAGAAAAATCCTCCAAGTGTAGAAAGTGCAACTACTAATGATGGATTGCCAAAATATTTAAGTATTGCAAAAAATATCATAGTAAAGGCTTCTGTAATAAGCATTATAAGAGCTGCTGCACAGAACTTTCCAAGAACTACTGATGTAAGACTTCTTGGAGAAGTTAAAATCAATTGTTCTGTACCGTTTTTTCTTTCTTCTGAGAACATTCTCATTGTTAAAACTGGTGTAATGAATGTTAAAATTGTTGCACCATTATAAAATAAATATTCAAAATTTACTACTGAATAATTAAAAATTGTTACTATAAAGAATATACTAAACATAAGTAAAAATAAACCTATAAAAATATATCCTATTGGAGATAGTAAATAACTTTTAAACTCTTTTTTCATTATTGCAAACATTATTTATCTCCTCCTTTTTCTTTTTTTGCAGCTTCTTTGCTAGCTTTTTTATCTTCTTTTTGTGCTTTCTTACGAGCTTTTTCTTCTTTTTTAGCTTGCTTTTTGAAAGCTTTTTCTTCTTTTTTATCTTCAAGTTCTTTTCTTAGGTCTTCAAGCTCTTTTTGATATTCCATTTTTTCAATTTCTTTTTCACTATATTCTGGTCTATCTTCAACCAATTTTATAAAAGCATCTTCAAGAGAAGCATTGTCTTTTTTCATTTCTAAAATAACAACACCTAGCTCTGCACATTTGCTAAACATTTCTTTTCTAATATCGGCATTTTCATCTGTTTCAATAACATATTCTTTAGATTTATCATCATTTGTTCCAGCAAATGTAATATTTTTAATACTTGAAATAGAATCTTTAATAGTTTCAAATTTGTCATTTTCATCTTCAACTGTTAATCGTAAAATAGTTTTCTCTGTTGTTGATTTTTCAAGGTTTTGAGGTGTATCCACTGCAACCACTTCACCTTTATCAATAATGATAACTTTTTCGCAAATTTGACTAACTTCTGAAAGAATATGCGAACTTAAAATAACTGTATGATCTTTTCTAAAAGATTTTATAAGTTCTCTTATCTCAATTACCTGTGCTGGATCTAATCCAACTGTTGGTTCATCTAAGATTAATATTTTGGGATCTCCAACAATTGCACCAGCTAAGCTTACTCTTTGTTTGTAACCTCTTGATAAATTTTTTGTTAATTTGTTTTGAACTTTTTCTAATCCTGTTTCAGTAATAGCCTTTTGAACAGCTGCTTTTCTTTCTTTTCTAGGAATAAGTTTTAGTTCTGCCATATAAGTAACAAACTCTTTTACTGTTAAATCATAGTAAAGCGGTGTTCCTTCTGGCATATAACCAATTGACTCTTTTACTTTTTTAGGTTTTCTATCTACATCATAACCATTTACTATAATAGTTCCTTCAGTAGGCTCGATAAAACCTGTAATCATGTTCATAGTAGTAGATTTACCTGCACCGTTACGACCAAGAAATCCTACTATTTCACCATCTTTGATTGTAAAGCTTATGTCTCTAACTGCATAAAACTTACCATACTTTTTACTGACATTTTTTACTTCTATCAAAGCTCTAGTCCTCCTTATAAATTTTAATTCTGTATGAATTTTATATATATAACCTTAAAATAATCTTAAATTTTAAGGATTATAAACTAGCTATTAATGCTTTTATTTTTATACCTTCTGCTGAAAACATTTTTTCATGTTCTGTTTCGATATTTTCTTCAAAAATTGGTTCATTATGTAAATCATAAGTGATTTTTTCTATATTAAATTTGCTTTCTTTAAAATATTCTAAACTTGATTCAAAAAGTTCATCATCATCTGTTTTAAAATAAATCTTAGCACCAGTATTCATAAATTGCTTATATTTTTCTAATTGTCTAGTATGTGTTAATCTTCTTTTATTATGTTTTGCCTTTGGCCATGGATTACAAAAGTTAATATAAATTCTATCTATTTTATCTCCATCTCCAAAAACATTATCTATAAGCTCTACATTTGCTCTTATTAAAGCTAGATTTTCTGGTTCTTCGTAGTTATAAGCTACTTCAATATTTCGTTTAGAAAGTCCGAGCATTGCTTCAATCATATCTACTGCAATAAAATTTGTATCTTTATGATTTACTGCAAGTGTAGAAATAAATAATCCTTTTCCACATCCTAATTCTATATAAAGTGGTGCTTCATTTTTAAAATATTTCTTCCACTTTCCTTTATTTACTTCTGGCTTGTCTATATAAAATTTTGCCTCTTGTAGTTCTTTTTCTGCCCATTTTTTTCTTCTAATTCTCATCTTACCTTACCTTGCTATAATTTTATTTTTCGCACTATATGTGTCACGATATAGCTTTTCTCTTTTAACAACTTCGCCGTTTAATTTATATACTCTCCATGAATCCCATACTGAACCATTAGCTCCACTTTGTATTAGCTCACCAGAAGAATATCCAGCCTTTTTTTGTCTTTCTGTTTGATAATTTATTGTTTTTACTTTTTGAGTTTCTATTGATATTTCATATTCTGTTTCTCTTTTAAAACCATATATAGCAACTACTGCTTCTCCATTTGAAACACTTGATTCTATTTTTATTGGATAATCTCTATCATTTCTAAATTTAAAATCTGTTGAACCCCAAACAACTGTAGCATCTCTACCACCAGTTACATAAGATGGTATAAACATATGATTTCTTCTAGAAGTTATAGTCATATCAGCATACAAAGCCGCATTATATATAGTACTTGAAATTTGACAAATTCCTCCCGCTAAACCATCTGTAACCCCACCATCTTGGAATATTGCAGCGTTTTTATAACCTGCTGCTTCTGTTCTTTTTCCAACTACTTTATTAAAAGAAAAAGTTTCTCCTGGCATTATAACAGTACCATTTACTTTATTAGAAGCTAATCTTAAATTTGTAGTTCTATTTGGATTATTGACATATTCAGTAGAATATCTTGCTAGTAAATGAGGAAAAGCTTCCATTCCTATATCATCTGTTACAATTTCTGGAGTAGTTAATGTTAAGTCTACTGTAAAATCTATAAAATCAGGATTTTCTTCAATGTATCTTTTAACATCTTCAACATTAAAATCTACACCAATAACATGAGGATATACCATATATACTGGTTCCTTAGTAAAATAAGCATCTTGCGCTGCAACAAAAATATCTTCATGAATAGCATCAACATCTATTGGCTCTGGATATTTTGTGTAAGTTGGTATATCTATGTATTTATTGCTATAGCTAACATCTTGCAGCGCATCAATTATCGTTTGCTCTAGTTCTTCAATATATATACCTGCACCATTTACACCGTTTGTTATAACTAATTCATCACTATCTTCTAAATAATAACTACTTTGTTCTAATTGGTCGGGTAGTTTAGTTTCAATGTCTTCTATATATTCTCTAAGTGCTAATTTATTGTATTTTAAAATTGGATCTATATCAATATGTGTCATTAAGACAGCAATATAATCTTTAACATTTTGTATTAAACTACCATTTCTTGCAATATTATAAGCAAAATCTACTGAAGCTTCTATATCGAACTCTGCTTCTATTTGTTCTAAAGCCACATTATAATTATAATTTTTGTAAGTTAGTACAATATTTTCATTCATTTGCCCAGCTAATTTAGTACGAACTAAATCACAAGCTTCTTCTTTTGTAAGTCCTGAAATATTCACACCTTTTATTGAAACGCCAGATTGAATAAATTTACTATCTTGATGATTTTTATAAAACGCAAAAAAGCTAGCAACAACTATACCCATAGCTATTGCTACCATTATCACATATATTAGAATGGTATTATCTCTTCTAAACATTTTTACAATTTGTTTGTCTTTTGCTAGTTTAAAATCTGGCATATATTTTTCCTTCAATATTAGTACTTTTTTCTTCAACTATTATATTGTAAAACATTTCATAAATCAATAGAAAAATATTAAAAAAGCTCTGGATTTTTCCAGAGCTAAAATATTAATTTAATTTATCTTCTACTAATGAATGATCACTATTATCTTTATCATCTTTTGTTAATATAAATCCAGTAGCAATTGGTCTTGTTTTATGTGCACCAGAACTATCAATTGGGTCATTAACAATTGTGTTGTTTACTACTAATACACTTGATGTACCACCATCTAAGTTAGCAGCATTATATGCACCATATCTTTGCATAACTTCAATTAAATCATCCATATCTGCACCAGGTCTTGTTGCTGTTCTACCATCAATAACTAAGAATAGAACTATACCATCTTTTCTTTGACCAATAACTGTTCTTGGAGCTGAACCCCAACCACCATTACCTAAAACTTTTGCTGGCTCACCATCCACTATTAAGAATGGTCCAAATGTAACGCAATCTCTAATACCAGCTTTTTGAGCTTGTGCTAATGTCATTTTTCCTAAAACTAATCTATCATCTTTATCAAATCCTATTAAACCACCTGAACCGCCATAAGATTTTGATGTAACAGATTTTCCATCACAAATTGTAATTCCAAGTGGAGAACCACCTGTACTATTAAAGTTAGGGTCATCAAATCCACCACCATTAACAGCTATTAAAGCATCATTGTCTTCTGCCATTTTTGTTAAATATTGCCCTGATGTACCTAATTTTTTAGTTACAACAGTTTTTATTCTTGATGGATCATATACTGCAACTAAATATCCGCTATATCCTTTTCCTTTGATATCTATAATTTTATAATCATTATTATCTTTATCACGTTCTAATATTTGTCTTTCATACTCATTTTCATAAGTTGTTTTGTTAGCTAAACTTTTATCAATTAAATCTGGATTTGAAGATTTATTTGTTTCAATAACTTTATTATTATTTAAAATATAATCAATAACATCATCATCATAAAACCAAGTTGCAAAATATTGATGTGTCATTGTAGTCATGGCTGTTGTAACAAGCCACTCTCTAAATCCTGAATATGGTCCATATAGTAAGAATAAAACTGTACAAATACCAATAGTTCCTAAAATAAATAGTACTGTAAATACTTTTTTTACAACTGAACCTTTTGTTTCTTTTTTCTTTCTTGTTTTTTTTGCTGCATCACTTTCTTCTGAGATTCTTGTTCTAGAACTTCTTCCTTTTGTATTTTTTTCCATTATTGCATTTTCCCCTTTTCTTTTTTTCGACAATATTTATTGTACATAATATTAGTAAATTTGTCTAGTCTTTTAATAGATTTTTAATAAAAATTCTCTTTTATTATCTTTTATTTTGTTGCTCGTTTTGTACTTCTAAGTCTACTAGTCTATTAATATTGTCTTCCTGACCAGGTTTTAATTCAGCTTTATATTCTTTTATTAAGTATGGAACATACGTATATTCTTCATTTATAACAATTGTAACATTTAATGTATAATCTGCTTCAATTTGTTCTTCCCATGTTTTAGTTTTATCAACCATTTTAACCTTAGAAATTCTATGCAGATTGCCTTCCAAAGTATATTCATTATTATTTGATGATAATACATTTAAATTAGAAATTTTATATTTCTCATCTTTCAATTCTGTTGATTTTTCGCCAGAACTATAAAATTTTGAACCGGCATTATATTTCATATAATTAACATATGAAGAAAGTGGATTATCAAGTTCAACACCTATTAATTCCTTAATAAATAAATGCACATTACTTTCTGTCATAGCATATTTATTGCTAGCTGAAATATCAAGGCCCGTACTTTTAGTTACATTATTATTAAAGAAATTATTTGCTATTAACAAAATAATTGTGTTCTTTTCTAAATCATTTGCATCATCATATCTACCAACTGTTATAGCATAATTTTCCAATTCTGATTTTAATAATTCTTCGTCCAATCCTTTTTCAGTTACACTAATATGCTTTTTTTCTGAAATTTGTGATTGTACTACATCGTTTTTTTCACTTAATGTATTTGAAACAACTACATTCTTTACTGCTTCATTAGAAAGAATTTTGTTTTCAGAAATTGAATCTTCTTTTGTTGTTTTTTGTTCTATATTATTTAATGCAATATTATCTTCAATGCTTACAGATTGTAACACTTTTTGTTCTTTATTTTGCTTAAAAAGTCCTGCAAAATCTACTTTATTTTCCACAAGATATACATTTGTTCCAACTGAAATAATTAAAACAAATGCTAAAAATCTCATAAATCTTCTTTCTCCATAAGTATATTTTTTTTGTTTAATTTTGCTTATTTTAACATCTTTTTTTATTTTTTCTTTTGCTTCTTCACCCGTTGCTATAAATGTATCAGCATTTAAAGTTTTGCGAATAAATTCATCTTTTTCATTATTTGACATACTCATTATATTTCTTTGTCCCTTCATTTGAAATCATTTCATATAGTTGTTCTCTTGCAACATCTAATACTTTGTCAACATCTTTTGAAGACATTTTTAATATATTAGCAATTTGATGAGAATCTAAACCATCATAAAAATACAAAATTGAAATTAATCTTAGTTCTTTTTTTAATGAAGTTATATACTGTTCTACTAAAGATTGACTTCTATATTGTTCATATTTATCCTTGCTTGGCTCTGAAGCAATATATGCTAACCAAGTTTTACTTTTTGATTTTTTCAAATGAACTTCTTCGCATTCTTGAATCAATAATTTAATAGCAAAAGGCATAAGTTGTTCTTCTTTTTTTACATTAACAATTTCTTTAAAAAGTTTCTTTAAAGAGCTCTGCAAAACATTAATTACATCTTCTTCATTCGTAAAATAAAGTCTAGCTGTCTTATACAATTTAATTTCTAAATCGTTAATAAGTTCTTCAAAGGCTTCTTTGTTACCTTTTCGAGCTTCCTCTAATAATTCCATATTTTTTACCTCTTTAATATTATTTATCATCTGTAACATAACAATCGTATATAATTCTGTCTTTCTCCTCTTCAGTAAGTTCTCTATTTAAAGCAGTAATTCGAGATTTCATTATATCTACTGCTTTGTCTAAGGCTTTATCCAATTTTTGGGTTGAAAATATTTTTTGCTGTAATGCAATTTCTTTTTGAATTTTTTCTTCTCTATCAGCATAAAAATATACTCCAATAGCTAGGCCTAAGACAATTCCTAGCCCAAAATAAGTATATATTCCCAAATTTATCTCCTCCATTTTTCAGTGTCTCATTGATATTATACCACTAATTATAAAAAAGTGAATACTAAAAATTAAAATTATATATTTCATTTTATAAACAAATAACGTTCTATGAAAAACATAGAACGCTATTATTTATTTTTCTTCTTGTGCTTTTTCTTTTGAAATTTCTCTTTCTTGTGAATATAAAATAGATTCGCATATTGCAGTAGAAACAAATTTATCAAAAGCATCTCTTTTTTCGTTCCAATCGCCAAATTGGGA
The DNA here is from genome assembly GCA_017625465.1 of Clostridia bacterium. Lineage (GTDB taxonomy): Bacteria > Bacillota > Clostridia > TANB77 > CAG-508 > Scatovivens. Next base: position 91,796 of record JAGAKS010000016.1, read on the forward strand.
TGAAACTAGAGCAGTTTTCAATTCATCTATTGTCTCACGTTCTTCTTGAGAAGCTTCTTCAGAAATATTAAATATATCATCTTTGTTATTTTTATTACAATCAAATATCGATACTACACACAATTTTTTCATAATTTCTTGATATGAAGGAGAAATATTAAATCCATTCTTCTTCATTTCTTCTAAAAAGACATCTACTTGCTTACCATTTCCTTTTATTGATTGTGGCTCTATATCATTTACTACACTAGTCTTTTCACCTAAATCAGAAAGAATAGAACCAAAGCTTTGATAATTATCTTTCAATTGATTCATTATATTTTGAACATCTTCTGGATTTGTAATCAAATGATTATCTCTTAATAACTTACTTAGCGATACTGCTTGATTTATACTTGCCAAAAGTTGCTCATCTTCATGAAAATAAGTATAAGTATGTGTACCTGTTTTAATTCCTTCTCTTGCCATTAGTTCATAATATTGTTGAGCACTTTCATCATTCATCCAATTCCACATACCAACATCTTCAGCACGATATCCTAATTGCGTCAAAAATGGTTGTGGAAATCCTAGCACATTTTCTCCTTCATAACCTAACACATGTGCTTTTGGATTAAAAATTTTTAATTTCTCAACTTCATTTTTAGGACACAAAATCCATGAGCGCTCTGTTAATTCTATACTTCCTCGTGTGAAAGTATCCATTGGTGCTGCTCGACCAATTTTTTCATCAGGTATATCATCAAAAGGAATTAAAATTGCATATTCGCAATCATCCCAAGAACCATACATATGTGATGATACTTCATCATTCATAGCCATATGAACAGTATCTCGTGCTGATTTAAAAGAATATTCATATTCAATTCCATTTATCGTAATGTTTTCTGTGGATTCTACATTAGCATCTTTTGCTGATTTTATCATATTAGCAGTTGGTGGGTACTTAGTTTTATGAACTCCTATTAATGATGATTTCGAAGAATAATCTCTTGGATGAGAAAACACACATTTATCTGCTTCAGAAAGTACGGGTTGAATACCATTACTCTCCAAAAGTTCTATCGCAGCTATGGGTGTAATTCCTATCTCATAAAGTGTTTTCGCTTTTTCTATTAAACTCATTTTTTCTCTAATTTCTCCAAGCTTTGCTTTTATTCCTGATTGTTCTAATTCATGTTCAACCCTTTTTTCTTCTTCGTCTAATTCGCTTTTAACTTTGCTAATTAATTTTGGAAGTTCTGAAAATCTTTTAGATTGTTCTTTAAATTTTTTATAATCATTTCTTCTTGTAAGCCATTTTTCTAAAAAAGAAAATTCGCCTCTTATAGTTATTCCGTTTGACTGTTCAAACTCAAGTTCAAATAATTCACTACGTAATGCAGCTAATCTTTGTTTAACAAATTTTTCATTTTCATCATATTGAACTTTTTGATTATTTAATTCTTCTAATTTTATTTTTTTTACTTCGTCTATCATTTTCTATCTTCCTTAATCTGTTATATATTTTATATTAATATTATAAATTCCCTTTAAATCCAAAGGATTTCTTAATATTATTCCAAACTTTTGATAACAAGCAATTTCATCAACATATATTTCTTTTATAAGATCATAAATGTTGCTCAATATAACACTCTCATCTGTAAACTTTAAATTTTTATATGGATTTATGCTTAAATCTAATTTATTATAACCTTTTAAATCAGGAATATAATCAGCCATTGTTTTTTGTTTTTTAAATATAATTAAATATTCTAATTTTCTATCATATTTTATATTAAAGTGTATTACTATTTCATCATCTTTTTTCTCTTCGATAAAATAAAATCTTAAATTTTTATCAAAGTCATCATGAAATTTTAATGCACCTTTTTTTAGAATTTCTATTATTTTATCTATACTCTCTTCTTTGTTCATTAGTTTTATTCTCCCTTAAATAGATTATTTATATTATATCTTTTAGATTATTTTTTTACAATATATATATATTTAAATTTTTATACAAAAAAATCATAGCCAAGCTATGATTTTATCTGGTGCATCTAAATAGTTATTTACAACTTTTTTGAATTTAATGGCGCTGATATATAGATTATCAGATTTTTAAACAAAAAGCAAAAATGCGAAAATTTGTTTTTGTTTCTATTGATTTATACTAATGGGTATGATATACTTTCAAACATAGGAAATGAACATAGTAGTAGATATGTGTTACCACTGCACTTGATAACTTTTGTTATCAGAAAGTGAGGTGGTGTTTATGAGTTTCATACTTTTTTTAATATATGCCTTAATGGTATCATCAACAATAAACGTAACCTTATTGACGATTTTATACATAAAATATGTAAATTCAATTATAAATAAGGAATAAAAATAACAACACATTCCACTATGCCAATATTGCGAATGTGTTGTTATACTTTTATGTAGTGGTAACCGCATTCACTGCGGTTATTCATTTCCTATATTTATTATACACAGATAATTAAAATTTGTCAAATAAATTATTACAAGTTTATATTTCGAGTCCCACTCATATAACTAAAAAAAGAGTTCTCCTTCGAGAACTCTTTTATGGTGCCGATGGTGGGACTCGAACCCACATGGTTTCCCGCACGATTTTGAGTCGTGTGCGTCTGCCAGTTCCGCCACATCGGCATTACTTAATTATAATAGCATAAAAAAAATTATTTGTCTATATTTTTTTAATTTATTTTACTCTTTATCATAAACGCAGGGAAAGCCAGGGGCTACCTGGCTTTCTAGTTCCTAACTTTGCGAAGATAAGATGTAGAAATTCGTTCTTTAAATCCCGATTCTTTCATCAAAGATATAGCTTCTGTAAACGCGCAAACATCGATAGTTTTTATTTGTGGCTGCATAAGTACCCAATCCGTCACTTGTTCTACTATTCGTTGTGACTGATATTGTTGGATAATGTTTAACCGTTCTAATTTCCACCGATTTTTCTGAATTTTAAAAAGTTTCGCAAATCCTATAATTTCAGTTTTTTCTTCAACAAGATATATTCTGTAATTGTTTAAATCTGCTAACTCTTCTTCATATTGTTCACGTGTTAAGATGGAATCTTCAAGGATTGAATTCATTGTTTCTTCATCAAACATGTCATTCTCTTCGCTATCCTGCTGAGGTTTTACTTCGCTTTCGAGTGATGCTGGATATAATACACTAATATCATCATCTTCGTAAAGCATTTTATATACCTCAAAGTCTTGTGGTGTTGCTAATCTAATCCGCATGTACTTTACCTCGACTTTCCTATTTTTTTACACCTTAAATTATATCACAGTTAACATAAAAAATCAAATAACCCTACATATCAAACCTTTAAGTTCAATATTTAGGGTTATATTTCTCTTTCTTATGCAGTTTCTTCGTTATTAGATTTTGATTTGGTTTTTTTGCGCATTTTAATTGGCTCTTTTTTCTTGTTTTCATCTATAACAATTTCTGGTGCAACTTTCTTTTCAACACATTCTCGTGTTATTGTACATTTTGTAATTTGCGGATTTGATGGAATATCGTACATAATATCTCTCATAATTTCTTCTATTATTGAACGAAGACCTCTTGCACCTGTATTTCTTTCTATTGCCTTATCTACTATAATTTCTAAAGCTTCAGGAGCAAATTCTAATTCTACTCCATCAAGTTCTACAAGTTTTTTGTATTGTTTTACTAAAGCATTTTTAGGTTTTGTTACAATTTCTATTAAAGCTTCTCTAGTTAAACCTTCTAAAGTTGCAATTATTGGTAATCTACCAACAAACTCTGGTATCATACCAAATTTTAATAAATCTTGTGGCAACAATTCTTTAAATATCTCTGTTTTATTTATATCTTTATTACTTTCGATAGTTGCTCCAAATCCTATAGATTTTTTGCCTAATCTGTCTTTGATAATATGCTCTAAACCTTCAAAAGCTCCTCCGCAAATAAATAATATATTTGTAGTATCAATTTGTAAGAACTCTTGATGTGGATGCTTTCTTCCACCTTGTGGTGGTACAGAAGCTTTTGTTCCTTCTATAATTTTAAGTAAAGCTTGTTGAACGCCTTCACCACTAACATCTCTAGTAATAGATGGGTTCTCAGATTTACGTGAAATTTTATCAATTTCATCTATATATATAATTCCACGTTCTGCTTTTTCAATATCAAAATTAGCAGATTGTATTAATTTTAAAAGTATATTTTCAACATCCTCACCTACATATCCAGCTTCTGTAAGTGTTGTAGCATCTGCTATTGCAAATGGAACATTTAACACCTTAGCTAGAGTTTGAGCAAGTAAAGTTTTTCCACAACCAGTTGGACCTAATAGTAATATGTTGCTTTTTTGAATTTCAACGTCATCCATTAAATCCAAATTATTTATTCTTTTATAATGATTATATACAGCAACAGAAAGTGTTTTTTTAGCTTCCTCTTGACCAATAACATATTCATCTAAAACTTTTTTTATTTCTGCTGGACTTGGTATATTATCTAATTCTTCAGCAGTAATTTCTTCAAAATTTTCTTCATCTATAATGTCTGTACATAAAGAAACACATTCATCACAAATAAATACTCCAGGACCTGCAATTATTTTTTTCACAGCTTCTTGTGGTTTGCCACAAAAAGAACAACGTACATTTTTATTATCGTTTTTTGCCATTATTTCACCTCGATTTTTTAAGCTCTTTTATCTAATATTCCGTCTATTAAACCATAAGCTAGCGCTTGTTCAGCTGTCATATAGTTATCTCTTTCAGTATCTTTTTCAATTGTTTCTAATGTTTGACCTGTTCTCTCGCTTAATAATTTATTTAATTTTTCTCTTGTTCTAACCATATGTTCTGCATGTATTTTAATTTCTGTAGTTTGACCAGAAATTCCGCCACCACCGATTAATGGTTGGTGAATTAAAATCTCAGCATTTGGTGTAGCATATCTCTTTCCTTTTTCTCCAGAAGCCAAAAGTACAGCTCCCATACTTGCAGCCATCCCTACACAAATTGTAGATACTGGACATTTAATATAATTAATTGTGTCTACGATTGCCATTCCATCTGTAATAGATCCTCCTGGGCTGTTTATGTAAAGATGTATTTCTTTATCTGGGTCTTCTGACTCTAAAAATAGTAATTGTGCAACTACTAAACTAGCAGATGCTGGATTAACATCCTCTGCTAAAAATATAATTCTATCTTTTAATAATCTTGAAAAAATATCGTAAGATCTTTCTCCTCTACTTGTTTGTTCAATGACATAAGGTACTAAACTATTGTCTATCATTATTTATCAATCCTTTCGTTTATAAATATTTTATCAAAGTTTACTATATACTAAAAGTATCTTTTTTTCAATATCTTATATTAAAAAACTTTGTTTTTTCTTTCCTATTTTTCGACAAAAAAAGAGTATTCTAAAAATTGAATACTCTTTTAAGGTATATGAATAGACTAATTATTCTGCTTTTTTAGTTGATTTCTTTGTAGTTGTTTTTTTAGCTGGTTCTTTTTCAGCTTTTTCAGTTTTTTCTTTAGCTGTTGTCTTTTTGGCAGAAGTTTTTGTAGCTTTTTCTTCTTTCTTTTCAGCTACTTCTTTAACTTTAGCATTATCTACTATATAATTAATTGCTTTTTCAGATTTTAAACTTTCATTAATTCTTGTAATTAATTCTTCGTTAGACTTTAATTCTTCAGCATCTCTACCATACATTGTAGCTAATTCTTCAAGTTTATCTGTAACTTCTTTATCTTCTACTGTTAATTTAGCATCTTTATAAACTGCTTCTAGAACTAATTTCATTTTTGCAGAAGTTGTAGCTGCTTCTTTGTTATCATTTTTGAAATCTTCCATTGTTTTACCAATCATTTGAAGATATTGTTCAAATGTAACTCCTTGATATGATAATCTTCTGTTCATATCATCAGCCATTCCTTCTAATTCTAATTCAATCATTCCTGATGGAATTTCTACTTCTGAATCATCTGAAACTGTTTTTACAGCTGTTTCTTCTAATTCACTTTTTGCTTTATTATCTTGTTCTTCTTGTAATTTTTTCTTTGTATCAGCTTTTAATTCTGCTAAAGTATCAAATTCACTAACATCTTTAGCAAATTCATCATCTATTTTTGGTAATTCTTTGCTTTTAATTTCATGTAATGTAACTTTAAATACTGCATCTTGTCCAGCTAATTCTTTAGAAAAATATTCGTCTGGGAATTTAACTTTAACATCTTTTACTTCGTCGATTTTCATTCCTTCAACTTGATCTTCAAATCCAGGAATAAAAGAACCGCTTCCAAGTTCTAATTCATGATTTTCTGCTGTTCCACCTTCAAATTTTTCTCCATTAACAGAACCTTCAAAATCGATAACTGCAACATCACCTTTTTTAGCTGCTCTATCTGTAACTGAAACCATTCTAGCATTTCTTTCTGCCATACGGTTAATTTCGTTGTCAACTGCTTCATCTGTAACTGCATATACAGTTTTTTCTAAAGCAACACCTTTGTATTTACCAAGTTTTACTTCTGGTTTTGTTTGAACAACAGCTGTAAAAATTAAATCTTTACCTTTACCAATTTGAACAACATCAATATCTGGTTTGCTAACTACTTCTAGTTTTTCTGATTTAATAGCTTCATCATAAACTTTTGGTACTACTTCGTTAAAAGCATCTTCAAAGAATATTTCTTCGCCATAAAATTTTTCAACTATGTTCATTGGTGCTTTACCTTTTCTGAAACCAGGAATGTTGAAATATTTTGCATTTTTTGTGAAAACTGTTTTCATAGCTTCATCAAATACTTTTGCTTCAACTGTAAATTCTAATTTCAATTCGTTTTTGTTTTCTGTCTTTTCAACTTTTACACTCATTTTATATTCCTCCAAAATTATTATAAACTCTTTTAAACATAAGCCTTTATATTATATCACACTTTTATCAAAATGCAAGCCTTTTAAGACAAAAAAAGGTAAACCAAAACGGTTTACCTTAAAAATATAAATAATTTTGTATTTTAGTCTCCTAAGCACATACCTAAATCACGTGCAACGCGAACTAAATCATCATCCATTTTTATTTTTCTAATGTTACTTTCTTTAGTATTACCTGATGCAGCACCAACAACTTTATTGTTTCCAACTACATCTTCTAAAGAAACATATCCCATTTTTCCATCTTTGTATGTAACTAAAACATTGAAAATTCCTTCCATAGCAAGTTCCATAGCTTTAGTACCATATTTTGTAGAAAGAATCCTATCGAATGCACTTGGTGTTCCGCCTCTTTGAACATAACCTAAAACCGTGTTTCTTGTAACCATTCCTGTTAAAGCTTCGATATCATTAGCTAATTTTTCTCCAATACCGCCAAGTCTGATATTGTCTAATCCAGAACCATCATTTAAGTTCTTTTTAATAACCATTTCTCCATCTTTTGGCATAGCACCTTCTGAAGCAACAACGATTGTAAATTCTTTTCCTCTGTTTCTTCTTTCGTTGATTTTTTCAACTACTTTATTTATATCATAAGGAATTTCTGGAATTAAAGCAACATCTGCTCCACCAGCTATAGCTGATTCTAGAGCAATCCATCCAGCATATCTTCCCATAACTTCAAGTACCATTACTCTGTGATGTGATTCAGCAGTAGTATGTAATCTATCAATAGCTTCTGTAGCTACTGACACAGCTGTATTATATCCAAAAGTCATATCTGTGTGTGCAACATCATTATCAATAGTTTTTGGAACACCAATAAAGTTTACTCCTTTTAAAGAGAAATCTCTACTAGATTTTTGTGTTCCATCTCCTCCTAAAGCAAATACACAGTCAAAGCCTGCATTTTTTATATTTTCAACACATTTATCTGATAAGTCTTTAAATTCTACACTTCCATCTTCGTTAACTACTTTATAGTTAAATACATTTGTACTATTTGAAGTACCTATTATTGTACCACCTTTATGTAATAAACCAGATGCATTTGTAGCTAAATCTAATTTCACATAATTGTTTTCTAATAAACCTTTGTATCCTTCTATAAAACCATAGCACTCTATTCCGTTTGTTCTGGCAGTCTTTACGATTGCTCTTATTACGGCATTAAGTCCTGGTGCATCTCCGCCATTAGTTAATATTGCAACTTTTTTCATATATAATCCTCCTTAGATTACAAATCTTATTTTCAACAATGTAAATTATATATTTTTTAAAATTCAAATACAAGCCTTTTTCTAGATTTTTTTGATTTTTTTAATTGGATAATATATTAAAGCTGAAAGTACAACACCTGATGTTGCTGTAATTGCTTGTGTAGCTCCCATTGCAGTCTTAAACATTGTAGCAACTTTTTCTGGAAATACCCCAAATAAATTTACAACATTAAAGAAAGCAAAGATAATTGCTACTTTAACAACTATTCCTACTATTCCTGCTAAGAAATAATTTTTTTGTTTAGAAACTAATAATAATTTGTAACTATATACTATAGCAAAATTTCCTAGCCAAATTGCTGGAATCATATATATCATAAATGGTGAAGCTGTTTTAAAAATATAGCCACCTAATAAGCTTGATATACTAGGAAGTGTAATTATTCCTACTATTTTCTTCCATCCTTTTAAATTAATTGCTGTCATAACTAAAGCTGTATTTACTATAGTTCCCACTATTAATTGTGAATTAACAGCTAAAAAACTTTCTGCTCCAAATAATGCTTTAATCCATGTAGGTACAAATGTTGGTACAACTAATGCAGCAAAGCATACAAGAATAATTTGCATGATATCTACTGCTTTTGAGTAATCGCAAATTCTTTTTGATAATACATTTTCGTTCATTTTTATATCTCCTTTTCGTTTTTTCTTATTTTATTACATAAAAGTAGTCTGTTCAATAGAACAGACCACTTAGTCTATTAATAATTTTCTGCTTTTACTTCGAAGAATGCTTGTGGATGTGCACATACTGGGCAAACTTCTGGAGCTTCTTTACCAATGCAAATATGTCCACAGTTTCTACATTTCCAAATTTTATCTCCATCTTTAGAGAATACTAAACCATCTTCAACATTTTCTAATAATTTTTTATATCTTTCTTCATGTTCTTTTTCAATTTTTCCAACAGCTTCGAATAAATAAGCAATTTTATCGAATCCTTCTTCTTTAGCTTCTTGAGCCATTCTGTCATACATATCTGTCCATTCGTAGTTTTCACCTTCTGCAGCTATTTTTAAGTTTTCTGTAGTAGTACCTACTTCTCCACCATTTAATAATTTGTACCATAATTTAGCATGTTCTTTTTCATTGTCTGCTGTTTCTTGGAATATAGCAGCTATTTGCTCATATCCTTCTTTTTTAGCTTTGCTTGCGAAATATGTGTATTTATTTCTTGCTTGAGATTCTCCAGCAAAAGCCTCCATTAAATTTTTTTCTGTTTTTGTACCTTTTAATTCTGGCATAACATTTACCTCCTAAATTTATTTTTTGTTTTTACAGTTTTTGCAAATACCGTAAACAATAAACTGATTAGACAAATCTTCAAGCTCAGTTTGGCTTATTATTGCATTTTTCATACTATCATTTAACAAAACTTCAAAATCAAATACCTCTCCACAAATTTTGCAAATTGCATGACTGTGAAAATTGCAAACATAATCAAATTTGTCTGGTTTTTCTAAAATTGAAATCTTATTTACTAATCCCTTATCGACTAGTAAATTCAAGTTTCTGTATACCGTTCCTCTACTAATGTTAGGATTTTTAAGTTTCAATTTCATGTAGATTTCTTCAGCTGTTAAGTGATTTTTACTTTCTTTTATGCAATTAAAAACCTCTTCTCTTTGCTTTGAATATTTCTCCATAGTTACTCCTTTTTAATAATAGGAATAATTCCTATTATGTATTTTATCATAGTCAAAAAAAAATGCAAGCACTTTTTTTAAAATGCTTACATTTTTTATTTATCTTGTTTCGCGATTATTCTTTCTTAAATCCCATAAATTTTTAATTGTAGCAAATACAGAAGTATTATCTTTCTTTTCTGTATTGCTTATCTCTTTAGATTGTAGTTTTTGAATATTATCCCAAGCTTTATGTTTTTGAGATTCTGCTCTAAAATCAAAACTATCATAAGTTCTTGCAAGACTTTCTTTCGTTTCTTTGCTTGGATTTGAATATAATTCATAAACTTTTTTCCATTCATAATCATTAAGACTTGCTAAATATTGTGCACCAATTTCCATTGCAACCATTTCATGAAAAGGAATTATTCCATCTTTTGGGCTACCTTCTTTTAGCTTTGAAATTGCACGATCTTTGATTTTTGCACTTGCCTTATCAAGCCAAACTTTTCTTTTAAATTGGTCTATAGGATTTTTTGATAGTGGATTCATCATTCTTTGCATTGTGCTATCTTCATAAGTCAATTCTAAAATTTCTTCAAAATCTCTAATAAAACTTTCTATTCTTTCTTTTTTCTTGCCTTCTGCTTGAATTTCTACTGCATCTACTGAACCTGTAGTAACAGCACGAGCAACATCTATTTCACCTTTAATAGTTTCTTCAAAAGCTTTTTTGCAAGATTCGATAGTAAAAGCAAAATCTTCTGGAGTTATATTAGAAATATATTTTGCAAAACCATAAGTTAATTCATGATTTTTTGCACTATCTAATAATAATTCTGTCTGTTTAGGATCATTATAAAATTTAGCTATAAGTGAATCTTCAATATTATTAGCATCAATTATTCCTGTTTTTGTAAGAAATCTTCCTGCTGATTTCATCATACCTTCTAGCGCTGGTACATATTGTTCATGATCTTCTTTCATAACAGTATAATTTACCATCAATTTATTATTTATATCACGTATTCTATGCATTACCTTTGAAACTTCAGGAGACATACGAATATTATTTCTTTTAGTATTTTTCTTAACATCTTCTATAAATATTTTTTGCATTTCTTTTGCAAAATTGTCATAATCTTCTTCAGTTTTACAAGCTAGTAATTTATCTAGACTATCATCACTCATACCTAATTCTTTAAAGGCTTTTTGGTATTCTGCGTAAAAATCATATTCAGTACCGTCTATTTTACCTTTAGGCATATTACAACGATTTCTAAATATATCTACTAAATCAAAAGGTATATATGAAATTTTATCAGTAAGTCTCATCAAACTTCCTTCAGCAGTAGCTGGAATTAATGTTCTATCAAAACCTTTTTTAGTATAGCATCCCATAAGTTCATTTTCATATTGTTCTTTCTTTTTTGAAAAATCTGGTGCATAACTATATTCTGATTTTTCTCCATTGTGGTCATTTATAGCATCAAATATTAGCCACATATCATTTTTAATAGCTGCTAAAGCACTTTTTGATATATTAGGATTTTCTCTTTGTATTCTCTCTATAATTTCATCTTGAGCTTTGTATCTTATACTCAAATTTCTGGCACCAATTGCGTTATGTACAAAATTTGGCATTCCATAAGTATCTTTAATACTAGATAACCACCATTCACCACTATGTCCTAAAAAAGTATGTCCTATATCGTGGTGTCTTGCCATAACTCTAACAATATCAGAATTTAACCAATCAAAATTATCAGCAATTTCTCCTGCAATCTCAGCACAATTATAAGTATGTTTTCTTCTAGTGACTGTTCCTTCTACTGGATTTCTTAAAAGTTTGAACATCATTGTTCTACTATTATCATCTGTATTATATTTTTCAAACACTTCATCTATAATTTTAGCATAAGGTTCAAGTCTTTCTAATTGGGTTCTTTTTCTTAACGCACCTATTTCATCTCTTAATTTTCCAAAGACACTATTTGAAACCCCACTAATATCTCTCGCTTTCATTAAAACATACCCCTTTCAAAAGCATTAGATGAAAATATTATAGCACGTTTTTTATAGGAAGTAAACATAATATTTATTTTTTTATATTTAATCGTCTTATTTTCTTGCAAAAAGTCTAATTTTGTAATATAATGTTTTCGTATTTTTTTATTGGAGGAAAGTCATGAAAATATTTGTATCACATGGTGATATTATTTTAGACAAAATTTACAACGACAATCTAGAATTAATTGCTCAAGATGGCGGTGGTTGTAACTGGAACGATTTATATAATCTTAGTTTAATGGGAGAAAAATGCTATGCTGTTGGCTCTATTGGTAACGACAATGAGGGCAAACTTGCCATAGCTTCTTTAATTAATGCGGGTGTTAACACTGATAATGTTATAATTGAAGAAAAAAGCACAAATGTTATGAATGTAATTATTCCTAGCAAAGATTTAGAAGATGATTCTATTATTCATAGTTGGTATAACCCTATTACAATGGATTATACTATGAATTTTTCTAACAATTTGCCTGTAAATTTACCAAAAGAATTAGAAAACGAAGAAGTTTACGTTATTTTAGACAAATTCTTACCAGTAAATTTAGAGTTTATTAATAATATTAAAAATAAGAAAGTATGCTTAGATATTGGCCATATAAGATTTTTTGAACATTTTACACGCCAATATCTTTTAAATTTCTTTCAAAAAGCTGATTTTATTCAACTTAATGAAAACGTAATATCTCTTTTATTTGAAAGATTACATGTAAAATCTTTAGTAGAATTATTTGAACTTTTAAATCCTGACCTTATGGTGCTTACTAAAGGAAAACGTGGCGCAGAATATTTATTTAAAGAAAATGGAGAAATAAAAGTTGCTTTTGAAGCACCTAAAATTATCGCAGAAATCGTTGATAGCTCTGGTGCTGGAGATGCTTTCTTCTCTACTACTCTTCGTGAATATGCTTATGCAGACAAAATAGATTTAGAATTTACTAAAAAGACTTTTGAACTTGCCAACAAATCATCTCGTGAAGTTATTGCTCAAGTTGGCAGTAGAATAAAGAAATAAATTAAAGGAGGAATAAAAAATGGAAAACGTTGATGTTGCTATCGTCATGGGCAGTGATTCTGATTTACCTATTATGAAAGATGCTGCAAAAGTTCTTGAAGACATGGGAATTAGTTATGAAATTAAAGTTCTATCTGTTCACAGAACACCAGAAAAAGCTATGGAATATGCTAATAGTCTAAAAGAACGTAAAGTAAAAGTTATTATTGGAGGTGCTGGAGGTGCTGCTCACCTACCTGGTATATTTGCTGCTATAGTTCCAGTTCCAGTAATTGGTGTTCCAATTCATACAAAAACTTTAAGTGGTGTTGATTCACTTTACTCTATAGTTCAAATGCCATCTGGTATTCCTGTTGCAACAGTTGCAATCAATGGTGCAAAAAATGCTGGTATTTTAGCTGCTACTATCTTAGGTACAGGAAATGATGAAATTAGAAATAAAATAATTGATTACAAAGCTTCTTTAGCTGATGCTGTTACTAAAAAAGATGAAAAATTACAAAGCATTGGTTATGAAAAGTATTTAGAAGAACAAGGTAAATAATTTTATATAAGGAGAATTTATATTATGAAAAAAATTAGTAGTGGAAAAGTTCGTGAAATTTATGAAGTTGATGAAAACAAATTATTATTAGTAGTTTCTGATAGAATATCTGCTTTTGATTATATTCTACCAGCTATGATTCCTAATAAAGGAAAAGTTTTAAATAAAATATCAGAATTCTGGTTTGATTATGTTAAAGATGTAATTCCTAACCACATTATCTCTACTGATATTAAAGACTTCCCAGAAGAATTTCAAACACCTGAATTTGAAGGAAGAAGTATGTTAGTAAAAAAATTAAAAATGATTCCTGTTGAATGTATTGTTAGAGGATATATCACTGGTTCTGGATGGAAAAGTTACAAAGAAGATGGTACAGTTTGTGGTATAAAACTTCCAGAAGGTTTACAAGAATCTGAAAAATTACCTGAACCTATCTTCACTCCTACAACAAAAGCAAAACTTGGAACACATGATGAAAATATATCTTTTGATAAAGTTTGTGAAATGCTTGGAAAAGATTTAGCCGAAAAATTAAGAGCAAAAACAATTGAAGTTTATACAAAATGTGCTGAATATGCTGCTACTCGTGGAATTATTATTGCAGACACAAAATTTGAATTTGGTTTAGATGAAAATGGCGAACTTGTTTTAGGAGATGAAGTTTTAACACCAGATTCTAGTCGTTTCTGGCCTGCTAACGAATATGAAGTTGGAAAAACACAAAATAGTTTTGATAAACAATATATGAGAAACTGGATTAAATCTTCAGGATACGACCCAGAAACAAAAGCTCCTATTCCAGAAGATGTTATAAATACTACAGCAAATAAATATATAGAAGCTTATGAAATTTTAACTGGTAAAAAATTTTAAAATATAAATAGTAAAAATTATAGATTTTTACGGATTGGAGAAAAAATGAGAGCCCTAATTAGTGTATCAGATAAAACTGGTATAGTTGAATTTGCAAAAGAATTAGAAGCCTTAGGAATTGAAATTATTTCTACTGGCGGAACTTATAAAAAATTAAAAGAAGAAAATGTAAAAGCAATTGAAATTTCTGAACTTACAGGATTTCCTGAATGTTTAGATGGTAGAGTTAAAACTCTTCACCCAAAAGTTCATGCTGGAATTTTAGCAATGCGTGCTAATGAAGAACACATGAAACAATTAAAAGAATTAGATGTTGATACAATTGATTTTGTTATTGTTAACTTATATCCTTTCAAAGCTACTATGATGAAAGAAGGAGTTACAAGAGCAGAATGTGTTGAAAACATCGATATTGGTGGTCCTACTATGCTTCGTAGTGCGGCTAAAAATTATCAAGATGTTGCAGTTGTTACAGACCCAGCAGATTATGCAAAAATTTTAGAAGAACTAAAAACAAATGGTTCTGTTTCACTTGATACTAAATTCTACTTAATGCAAAAAGTATTCGAACATACTGCAAATTATGATACTATGATTTTCAATTATATTAAAGAACAAAGAAATGATACTTCTTACCCAGAAAAACTTTCTTTAACTTATGAAAAAGTTCAAGAAATGAGATATGGTGAAAACCCACATCAAACTGGTTGCTTATATAAAGAGCCTGGAAAATGTATTGGTTCATTAGTTACAGCAAAACAATTAAATGGTAAAGAATTATCTTTCAATAATATCAATGACACAAACGGTGCCTTAGAGTTATTAAAAGAATTTACAGAACCTACTGTTGTTGCTTGTAAACATGGTAACCCTTGCGGTGTTGGAAGTGATAGTAAAGATATTTACAAAGCTTGGGAAAAAGCTTATAGTGCAGACAAAATGTCTATATTTGGAGGAATTGTCGTAACAAATAGAGAATTAACTAACGACATTGCAAAAGAAATGTCTGAAATGTTCTTAGAAGTTATAGTAGCTCCATCTTACACTGATGAAGCTTTAGAAACTCTTAAAAAGAAAAAGAATGTTAGAGTTTTATTACTTCCTGAAATTACAACTAAACAACCTGAAAATTCTTATGATATTAAAAAAATTAATGGTGGTATTATAGTTCAATCAATTGATAGTAAAACACTTGAAGATTATGAAGTTGTAACTAATAGAAAACCAACTGAAAAAGAAATAGAAGATATGTTATTTGCTTGGAATGTTGTAAAATATACTAAGTCAAATGCCATTGTAGTAGCTAAAGATAAACAAACTATTGGTATTGGTCCTGGACAAGTTAATAGAATTTGGGCTTCTAAACAATGCTTCGAGCATGCAGAAGAATTAATTGGCGAAGGTGCTACAAATGGTGCTGTACTTGCTTCTGATGCCTTCTTCCCATTTGATGATAATGTTGAAGCTGCTCATCAAGCTGGAATTACAGCTATAATTCAACCAGGTGGTGCTATGAGAGATCAACTTTCAATAGATAAATGTAATGAATATGGAATGGCAATGATATTTACTCACATGAGACACTTTAGACACTAAAATTAAATTCAATATTTATAACATAAAAATAGTGTGTGATTTAAGTCACACACTATTTTTCATATTATCTATTAATTTTAAACATTAACTTCTGATTTAACACCTTCAATTAAATGTCCATATTTTTCAAGTACTGGATTTACTTTTTCAGTAATAAAATCATCAACTTGATGCATTGCTCTACCGCATAAGTTTGCTGGATCTAAAGCTTTTAAGATTTCTTCTTTTGTTAAACCAAAAGATGCGTCATTTGCAATTCTATCAACCAAATCGTTTGGTCTACCAAATTCTTTTACTTCTCTTCCAGCTTCCATTGAATATACTCTTATTTTTTCATGTAATTCTTGTCTATCTCCGCCTTTTAAAACAGCATTCATAATAATTTCTTCTGTTCCCATAAATGGTAATTCTTGCATTAAATTTGTATTTATTACATTTTTATAAACTACTATATTACTACTAATGTTAGCATATAAAATAAGTATACTATCTACTGCTAAAAATGCTTCTGGAACGCAAATTCTCTTATTAGCTGAGTCATCTAATGTTCTTTCTAACCATTGTGTAGATGCTGTTATAGCTGGATCCATTGCTAAAGCTAAAACATGTCTTGATAAAGAATTTATTCTTTCGCTTCTCATTGGATTTCTCTTATATGCCATAGCAGATGAACCAATTTGTCCTTTTTCAAATGGTTCTTCTAGCTCTTTTTCGTGTTGAAGTAATCTCATATCATTAGCAAATTTTGAAGCACTTTGTGCAATTTGCGCTAATACATTTAATACTCTGCTATCAAGTTTTCTTGTATATGTTTGACCTGATACAGCATAGCATTTTTCAAATCCCATTTTCTCTGCAAATTTTCCATCAATTTGTTTTACTTTTTCTTCATCTTTGAACAATTTCATGAAACTTTCTTGTGTTCCTGTTGTACCTTTTGAACCTAATAATTTCATGTGACTTTCAACAAATTCAAGTTCTTCTAAATCTTCTATCAAATCTTGCATCCAAAGTGTTGCTCTTTTTCCTACTGTTGTAAGTTGAGCTGGTTGAAAGTGTGTATACCCTAGGCATACTACACTTTTGTTTTCTTCAGCAAATTTTTTTAGATTGTTTATAACAACTACTAATTTTTGTTTTATTAATTTTAAAGCTTCTGTCATTAAAATTACATCTGTATTATCTGTAACAAAGCAAGATGTTGCACCTAAATGAATGATAGGTTTAGCTTTTGGACATTTAATACCAAATTCATAAACGTGTGACATTACATCATGTCTACATTCTTTTTCTCTTGCTGCTACTATATCATAATCAATATCATTTACATGAGCTTTCATTTCTTCAATTTGCTCATCTGTAATATTTATTCCTAATTCTTTTTCTGTTTCAGCAAGTGCTATCCACAATTTTCTCCAAGTTGTATATTTACTGTCATTTGACCATAGTTTGTTCATTTCTTCGCTTGGATATCTACCACTAAGCGGTGTTACATATATATTGTTTTCCATTTCTCTCTCCTATTTGTTTGATAAAATTTGCATTTAACTGCTTACATTATTTATAATAGTTTACTCCAGATTCAAATAGTTTTAAATCTTTATTACCTGGAATATTTTTCATAACATCTTTAACAACTCTTTCTGTATGTCCCATTTTACCGAAAACTCTACCATCTGGACTTGTTATACCTTCAATAGCATAACTTGAACCATTTGGATTGTAATTAATATCATAAGTTGGGTTTCCATCAAAATCTACATATTGACAAGCAATTTGTCCGTTTGCTAAAAGTTCTTTCATTTCACTTTCTGTTACAACAAATCTTCCTTCGCCATGTGAAATTGGAACATTGTATATATCGCCAAGTTCTGCACCAGCAAGCCATGGTGATAATTTTGAAACAACTTTTGTATTTACCATTCTAGATTGATGTCTACCTATATCATTAAATGTTAATGTTGGCATTTCTGGTTTCATATCTACAATTTTGCCATAAGGTACTAATCCAAGTTTTACTAATGCTTGGAAACCATTACAAATACCTAGCATTAAACCATCTTTTTCTGTTAAATGTTTTTCTATTAATTCTTTTAGTTTTGGATTTCTAAATACATTTGCAATAAATTTAGCTGAACCATCTGGCTCATCACCAGCACTGAATCCACCTGGTATCATTATAATTTGGCTATCTTCAATTGCTTTTGCATAAGCTTCAATAGATTCTGTAATATCATTTGGTTTAACATTTTTAAACACTACTGTATTTGCAATTGCTCCAGCATCTTCAAAAGCTTTTGCTACATCATATTCACAGTTTGTACCTGGGAATACTGGTATAAATACTCTTGGTTTTGCTATTGAAACTTTTCTTGTTATAATAGGTGTTTTGTCTGATACTACATTTTCTATTTTTTCTTTTTTTGTAGCAACTTTTGTTGGGAATACTTTCTCAAGTGGTTTTTGCCAAATTTCTAGTAATTCTTCAACATCTAGTTCAACATCTGTCATTTCTATTTTAGTTTCTTCTGTTACTTTACCTAAATCAATAAATTTGTCATTTTGAACATCTTCATTAAGTTCAAGTACAAAAGAGCCATAACTTGCTTCAAAAGCATCTACTTTTTCATTAAATTTAAATCCAAGTTTGTTACCAAAACATGCTTTAGAAATTACTTCTGATAATCCTCCATGTTTAATTGTTGAAGCAGAAGCTATTTTTCCACTTTCAATTAAGCCATGTACTAATTCATAATTTTCTTTTAAATCTTCAAAGTCTGGCATAAATTCATCAGTCATTTTTGTTTTTAATAATACAACTTTTGAGCCGGCTTTTTTGAATTCGTTTGATACAACTTTGTTTATATCTACTGTACCTACTGCAAATGATACAAGTGTTGGTGGAACATCAAGCTCGTTATATGAACCTGACATACTATCTTTACCACCAATAGCAGCTATATTTAATTTTTCTTGTACATAATATGCGCCAAGTAAAGCACTAAAAGGTTTTCCCCATCTTTCAGGATTGTTGCCAAGTTTTTCAAAGAATTCTTGTAATGTAAGCCAAGCTTTTTTGTAATCTCCACCTATTGCAACATATTTAGAAACTGATTCTATTATTGCATATACAGCTCCATGGAATGGACTCCATTTTGAAATTTTTGGATTATAACCATAAGTCATTATTGTTCCTGAATTTGTATATCCTTTTAAAGTTGGGATTCTAGCAGCCATACCTTCGGCTGGAGTTAATTGATATTTACCACCAAAAGGCATTAAAACTGTATTTGCACCAATTGAGCTATCAAATCTTTCAACTAATCCTCTTTGTGAGCAACAATTTAAATCTGATAAAACTTTTTTCCATTCAGCTTCTATATCTTTTACTTCTTTTTTATTGAAATAACTTTCTTCGTAATTTGGTTTAGAAACTGTAACTTGAGCCTCTTTGACTGTTCCATTTGTATCTAAGAATTCACGACTAACATCTACAATTACTTTTCCTCTCCAATACATTTTTACTCTTGGCTCTTCTACAACTTCAGCAACAATTGTAGCTTCGATATTTTCTGTTTCTGCTAAAGAAATGAATTTGTCTGCATTTTCTTTAGCTACTACAACAGCCATTCTCTCTTGAGATTCTGAAATTGCAAGTTCTGTACCATCTAAACCTTCATATTTTTTAGGAACTTTATCTAAGTTTATAACTAAACCATCTGCAAGTTCTCCTATTGCAACAGAAACACCACCAGCACCGAAATCATTACATCTTTTAATTAATTTTGTAGCTTCTTCGTTTCTAAATAATCTTTGAATTTTTCTTTCTTCTGGTGCATTACCCTTTTGAACTTCTGCACCACAAGTTGTAAGTGATTCGCTGTTATGAGCTTTTGAAGAACCTGTTGCTCCACCGCAACCATCACGACCTGTTCTTCCGCCAAGTAAAACTACAATATCTCCTGGCTCTGGTCTTAATCTAATAACATTTTTCTTAGGAGCAGCACCTATTAAAGCTCCTAACTCTAATCTTTTTGCAACATAACCTTCATCATAAATTTCTGCAACTTGACCTGTTGCTAAACCTATTTGATTTCCATAAGAACTGTAACCACGAGCAGCTTCATTTGTTAATTTTCTTTGTGGTAATTTGTTTGGTAAAGTATCTGCAACTGATGTTCTTGGGTCTGCACAACCTGTAACCCTCATTGCTTGGTAAACATATACTCTACCAGAAAGTGGATCTCTAATTGCTCCACCTAAACATGTTGAAGCTCCACCAAATGGTTCAATTTCAGTTGGATGATTATGTGTTTCGTTTTTGAACATTATCAAATATTCTTCTGGTTTTCCATCAACTAAAATTTCAGCTCTAATACTGCAAGCATTTATTTCTTCTGATTCATCTAAATCTTTAAGAATTCCTTTTTTCTTTAATTCTTTAACAGCAACGGTTGCCATATCCATTAAGCAAATATCTTTTGCTTTTTTGTTTTCATATACAAAAGCTCTTGAAGAAATATAATCTTCATAAACCTTTTGTAATAAATCCCATTTTATGTCTAATACTTCTAATTTTGTAAGGAAAGTTGTATGTCTACAATGATCTGACCAATATGTATCTATCATTTTCATTTCTGTCATTGTAGGATTTCTTTTTTCTGTATCTCTAAAATATTTTTGACAGAATTTTAAATCTGCTAAATCCATCGCAAATCCATATTTTTTATAGAATTTTTCGCTATCTTCATCTGTCATCTCTGTAAAGCCTTCTATAATAGCAACGTCTTCTGGAACAGCCATTTCTTCTTCTAATATATCTACTTTTTCCAAACTACATTCTCTAGAATCAACTGGATTAATAACATATTTTTTGATTTTTTCTAAATCTACATTACTTATATTTCCAGAAAGCACATATATTCTTGCAAATCTAGCAAGTGGTCTTTCACCTTCTGTTATAATTTGCAAACATTCTGAAAGTGAATTAGCCCTTTGATCAAATTGACCTGGAAGTGCTTCAACTCCAAAAACTTTATCATTTTTGTTAAATTCATAATCTTCAACAAAACAATCATCTACTTGTGGTTCTGAAAAAATTGTATTTTTTGCAGTTTCTAATACTTCATCTGATATTCCAGATACATCATATCTGTTTAGTATTACAAGATTGTCAATGTTGGTCATTTGTAAATTTTCTTTTAAATCTACAAGAAGTCCTTTTGCTTCAACATCAAATCCTGCTTTCTTTTTTACATAAACTCTCTTTACCATTTTTCTTTCCTTTCAAAATTAATTTTTAAATATTTAAATTTATTTCTTTGTTTCCTTCTACAACTTCACCGATTAAATAAGCTTCTTCTCCTTGTTCTTTAAGAACTTCTAAAGCTTTTTCTACTTCATTTGCTGGAACTATAACTGCCATTCCAATTCCCATGTTAAATGTGTTGTACATATCTCTTGTTGGAATATTTCCAGTTTTTTGAATTAAATCAAATATTGGTTTTTTAGTGTATGAATTAACATCTATATTTAGTGCAACACCATCTCTTAACATTCTTGGCATATTCTCATAGAAGCCTCCACCAGTGATATGTGAAATGCCTTTTACATTAACATTTTCTATAAGTGCAAGTGCTGGTTTTACATATATCTTTGTTGGAGTAATTAGAGCCTCTCCTAATGTCATACCTAATTCTTCTTTGTATTCTTTAAGATTTTCTTCGTTTACATCAAACACTTTTCTAACTAATGAAAATCCGTTTGAATGAACGCCTGATGAAGCTATCCCAATAACTTTATCTCCTATTTCTATTTTACTACTATCTATCATTTTTTCTTTGTCAACTATACCAACAGAAAATCCAGCTAAATCATATTCATTTTCAGCATATAAACCTGGCATTTCAGCAGTTTCTCCTCCTACTAATGCACAGCCTGCTTGTCTACAACCTTCAGCTACACCACCTACGATAGTTGCAACCATTTCTGGTATATTTTTCCAAAGTGACATATAGTCTAAGAAAAATAAAGGTTTAGCACCACAACATACAACATCATTAACACACATTGCAACACAATCTTGTCCTATTGTATCGTGTTTGTTCATTAAAAAAGCCAATTTTAATTTTGTACCTACTCCATCAGTACCAGAAACTAAAATTGGTTCTTTCATATCTTTTAAATTTGGTGCAAAAAGTCCTCCAAATCCCCCTAGGTCTGAAGCAACACCATCAATATATGTGCTTTTTACAGCATTTTTTATAAGCTCTACTGATTTGTAACCTGCAGTTACATCAACTCCAGCAGCCTTATAGCTTTCACTAAAACTTTTTTCCATATCATTTTATCTCCTTTAAAAATTGACATTAATATTATATTATAAAATTACTATAATATCAAGCTTTTTTAATGGGTTTATGAAAGAAAAAAGTCTTAGTTTGTAAGATTTTGAAAAAGTGAATGTTATTTTTATCGTTCTTTACTTAAATGTTTTTATTTTGAATAATTTATAATAAATTTTATAATTTTCAACAAAAAATGAGTATATTGCTAAAAAATATACTCATTTTTATCTAATTTCTAGTAGTAAAATTAACGCTATTCATTAATAATTTCTATATCTTCCAACACATATGGTTCAAAATTTCCAGCAATAATTTCTTTCGCTATATTTTCATCATTAGTTCGATATATTTCATTGTTGTCATTATCATATATTACATATTCTCCAAGATTATCTTCATATTTATATGATAATTCAATATCATTGCTTTCATTTATATAATTACTGTCAATATTTTTTTCTCGTAGCAAATAATTTGTAACTAATAATATAATAATTATAATACCTATAATCAATACATAATATTTGTTTTTCATAAATTTTCCCTTTCTCATTAAAAACCACTCTTGCCATCTGGCCATGACAAATCAGAAACGCTACTATAATCAGTAATACCGCTATTTCCTTGAAGATATAATTGTGTTAAAGAAAAACCTTGATTAGAATAATTTAATTTACTCAACAAAGATAAATTATTATATTCGATTGCTTTATTATCTGCGTCAATATATACAGAAGAATCATATAAACAATTATTACTTAAATTTAAATATTTTAATTTTTTCATATTGGAAAGTTGATATATTCCCGTTAATTTGTTATCTGATAAATTAACCGAATACAAGTTAGTACAGTTATCCAAATCTCCCAAATCAGATATATCTGAAGAAGGTATGATTAAATATTTTAAATTTGTACAATTTCCTATATTTTTTAAAGATTTTCCGATACTTTTACAATAATATATCTCAAATTTTTCTAATTCTGGGCAATTACTTATATTTTGAAAATCTGTAATGCTATAATATTGACCATCATTATAATGAGTGATAGAAATATTCTTTATACTAATTCCAGACAAATTTTCAAACAAATTAAATTTTAAATCTTGACCATTCATACGCAATGCCAATTCAGAACAGGTTCCACTTGCTTTAACTACACCATCTCTTAATTTTTTCACAGTTTTTAAAATTTCAGTTCCACCATGTATCTCATAATGAGTTAAACTTACTCCAGAAACAAATGAATACGTTTTAGGAGAACCAAAATCATATATATTTTTTATGTTAACTGGCAAAGTTAAGTCACAATTTGACATACCACTGTTACTCTGCCAAAAATTTAATTTTGTAAGCTTGCTTAAATTTAAAACTGTTGGTATTGAGCATGACATATGTTGAAGTTTCGTTACTTCAGTACATTCTTCTAATTGCTTCATTAAATCTGCATTCCAAATATATAATGAAAAATAATTAAATCCTCTAGTAACATATTTGGAAGATGTTGTTGTACATCTTGAAATTGTTTTTTGCATCTTAGTTAAATCTATGCTCACATTATTTACAACTATACCTTTAATATTTATGCAATCTTCTAACTTTGATACTTCTGTTCCAGTAATAGCAGTTCCATCAATAGCTATAAATGAAATAGAATTTTTCATATTAGAAACGAAATTTAATGAACTCAAATTAGAACATTTTCCTAAATCTAAAGAAACCAAACCTGTAAAATTAGGTAGTAAAGTTTGTAATTTATTGTTTGATAAAGAAGGATTGTTATATAAACTTAAACATTTTACTTGACTAGCTTTACCATTTGAAACAAGTCCTTCCAAATATTTAATTTCATCACTAGTATCTGTCAATCCATAAGATTCGTATTTAATAATTTCAGTAGTATTTAAGTATTTAGTATAAGAAGAATCAATAGACTTGTACGGCTTTTGTGAAATACTTGCATAAATATCAGCAATTTCAGTAACTGAAGTTACATTAAATTTTGCATTTGAATCAAGATATAGATGTGAATAACTTGAACCATTATTTATATAATCTATCCAAACAATTTGATTATCTCTTGCATTTAAAAATTTTATTTTTTTTAAATTTGAAATTGCATATAATGAATCAACTTCTATATTCTTTTGAGTAGTATTTTCGTTTTGTCCTAATTTATTTGCCGCAACCATTATATAATCTAAATTTTGCATATTTTCAAGTCCCGTAAGTGTTGTAATTTGATTTGCTTCTAATCTTATATATTTAACATTTCTAAAATTTTCTAGGTTCTTAACATTTGTTAGGTTATTACACTGTAAATTTAAATTAGTTACTGAAGATTTAGTTGATTCTGTTAACAAATTTAAGGGTTCTATGCTCGTTATTGTTTTAGCAGATTTTCCAGTTGAATATAAAGTTGAACTATTATTTTTAGCCACAGAATATAACCAAGTTTCATTGCCAACAATAGCTAATTCCTTCAACGAAGTAAAATCATCGCTTCCTATACCAATTGATTTATCACAAAATTTGCTCAATTCACTATCATCTATATTATATAATGTTATTGTTTGTAGTTGGGAAGCTAATTTTCCTAAGGCATTATAATTATTTATAACACAACTTTTAAATTGCACTTTAGTAAGTTGTAAGGCATTTTCTATACCATCCAAATTATTTAATGTTACACCGTCCAAAGTAAGGTCTTTTAAAGAAACTAAAGCATATAAATCTTTTAAACTGCTAATTCCAGATGTATTATCTATTGTTAAATTAGAGACTGATTTCAAATTCTCTAAAGTGACAGCAGAATCTTCATTTCCTGTTATGGCTTTTGCCATATTGCTTCCTGCAGCAAAAATTTCTTTAGTTAAATCAACTTTATCTAAATTTTCTTTATCTATACCAACTATGCTATCTTTACCATTTGGACAATAATACACTTTTAAATCTGACGTTACGCCGTACACGTCTTTTAAAGATGCATAATCCGAATATGCTAATGTACTTTTACCATTTGCATTACCACCTATTACTGATGTTTTTATATCATTAGGCAAACCATTAACATTTATAAAATAATGTGAATTACCATCGCTATCAATTACATATCCCAATGGTGCACCTTGATAAAACCAACTAGCACTCTTACTATAGTTTTTTAAGGCAACAGCTTTATTTTCAGTATCTTCTAAATCATCATAATGCTCCACATAGTATTGATTTAAATATTCTTCTAAAGCTGCTCTACTTTGTGTATATGTAGCACCTTGTGCTTTGGTGATTATTCCATTATCACCAACAATAGCATTAATAGAAACCCCAGCCAAGATAAGCATTACAATTATTGAAATAACTAATGCTATTAAGGTTATTCCGCTTTGCTTGCTTTAATATTTTCTTGCTTATTTTTTTCTTCTGTTTTTTCATATCTTCGTTTCCCTTCTATTATATTTTTTGAAGGAAATTTTAATATAGTTAAATAATTTTTCCCAATGAATGACCTATATTAAAAATTTCCTTCCGTACACAAAATACAAAAGTGAATAATATAGCAAATTTTAATTATAAGCTACTTCACTTTCGTTATATAATCAGAAGGAAAACCACCTCTGATTATCATTTTACTTTACATAACTTTTTCGTTAATATAGTATATTAACGAAAAATATTAAAAACGTGTAATCTTAGAGATAGTTGATATGTATAAATTCAATACATCAAAAATATTATTCAAAAAATGTTACAGAAATTTAATTATGAAAACCTTGACATCTTAGAAAATTATATGTATCATAGATTTAGATTAAATCGTTAATATACTATATAAACGAAAAGCCTTGATTTGAGAAAAATCAAGGCTTTTTAAGTATAGTTTATTACTTTTTTAATATAATTTTAAAACAAAAATAATCTCAAATTACTAGACACTATCTAATAATTTGAGATTTAATTAATCTATAATTTATTTATAAATAAAAACCCCGCCTTAGCCGATATACCTTGAGAATTTTTATGGACCTGTACTCACACAGGTGGGTGCCTTCCTCAACACTCCTGGGTTTCTTACATAAATGCAAGCATACACGCCGTATCGAGAGTTCGGGCTCCCTTCTCCAAACTTGTAGGTTCTAAAAATTCTGCCTATACGTACTATGCAGGGAAATTTGATAACTTATTCAGTTGTTAATATAATTATAGCATATAGAATTTGGTTATGCAACTTTAAAAATTTGGTACATATTTAGTTTCATCTTCTTCTATCTCTTGCATATACCCATTTTTCAAGCTTAATCTATAAAAATAATTTTCTATTTCTTTATATTCTTCTTCACATAATTTTCTATTTACATCTTCTGTTTCGTTAGCTTTGTAACTTGGAAAATACTGTGCCATAACACTAACATAAGTATCTGTTCCTAAATTATCTCTAATCCATTTCAAAACTTTTTTACTATTTTGCAAATGATTTGGAAGAACTAAATGCCTAACTATCAAACCTTTTTGTATCATTCCATTATCATCAAAAACAGGATTTCCAACTTGTCTTTTCATTTCCTTAATAGCATTTTTTGCAATTTCAAAATAATTATTCACATCAGACAAATTTTTTGAAAGTTCATCATAAGCATATTTTAAATCTGGCAAATATACATCTATATAGCCATCAAGCATTTTTAAAGTTTCTAAACTTTCATAACCACTTGTATTATATACTATTGGAATATTTAAGCCTTTATTTTTAGCAATATCTAAAGCCTCTACAATCATTGGCACGTAAGCAAAAGCCGTTACTAAATTTATATTATGTGCACCCTCTTCTTGTAATTTTAAAAATTCATTTGCTAAGTCTTGTATTGTAATTTCATATCCTGAAAATTCTTGACTTATTTTATAGTTTTGACAAAATTTACAAGATAAATTGCAACCTGTAAAAAACACAGTTCCAGAACCATTCTTTCCACTAATACATGGTTCTTCATAATAATGTAAATTACTAAGTGCTATTTTAATATTTTTTCCAGCTCTACATCTTCCAAGATGACCTTCGTTTCTATTTACTTTACACTCTCTTGGACATAGAGTACATTTTTCTAAAATTTGCATTGTAAAATCCTTGCCATTTGAACACCAGCGCATGATGCCATCATTAATCCTCTAGTCATTCCGCCGCCATCACCAATAGAATATAAACCTTTAACGCTACTTTCAAAATTATTATCTATTATTACTTTATTGCTGTAAAATTTTATTTCTGGAGCATATAATAAATTATCTGGATCTGCAAAGCCTTCTACTACTTTGTCTAACTCTCTAATAAATTGAAGTATATCTGTCATAGTTCTATAACCAATTGCAAAAGTAATATCTCCTGGCACTGCAGATTTTAAAGTTGGTACTACAGAATTTTCCTCTAAATCTTCTTCCCAAGTTCTCTTTCCTCTATAAATATCTCCAAGTCTTTGTACGATAACATTTCCCGCTCCAAGTTCATTTAAGTTTTTAGCAACGTTTCTACCATATTCAATAGGTTTTTTAAATGGATATGTAAAATTATGTGATACTAAAATTGCTAAATTAGTATTTGTACTTTTAATATCTTTATATGAATGCCCATTAACTAATGCCATATCATTATCATAAACCTCTGAAGAAACAAATCCACTAGGATTTTGACAGAATGTTCTAACTTTATCTTTAAATGGAAATGGTCTTGCTATAAATTTTCCTTCATACATATATTTATTTATTTTTTCCATTACTTTATCGCTAAGTTCATAACGAACTCCAATATCTACTGTACCAGCTTTTGTTTGAATATTATGTTTTTCACACATATTTGATAACCAGTTAGCACCTTTTCTACCAACAGCAGAAACTACATTGCTTGAATAAAATTCTTCTTTTTCACCAGTTTTGTTATTAAATGTTACTACACCTTTAACACAATTATCTTCTATAATTAAATCTTCAACTGTTGTTTCAAATAAAAGATTTACACCATTTTCTTCTAAGTAAATTTCTATATTTTTATATAAGTCATGAGCTTTTTCTGTACCTAAATGTCTAATAGGTATATTAATTAAGTTTATGCCTTCTTTTTTTGCTTTATTATATATTTTCTCAATTTCTTCTTGATGCTC
Source organism: Clostridia bacterium (assembly GCA_017625465.1). GTDB lineage: Bacteria > Bacillota > Clostridia > TANB77 > CAG-508 > Scatovivens. The sequence goes on from JAGAKS010000016.1 coordinate 120,256, forward strand.
AACACCCTCTAAATGTTTATCGGCACCAAATTTTAAATATATTTCATCTGTATAGTCAATAAGTTTTTTTGTTTCTTCTACACCTATATATTTATGTAATTCTCCACCAATATGTATATCATCATCTTTAGGGTTATATAGTGAAAGTTTGCCATCTGAAAAAGCACCAGCGCCTGAAAAACCACTTGTAATATTACAATAAGGTTTGCACTTTACACATTTTCCAGTTTTACTAATTGGACACACTCTATTTTCAACTCTTTTACCTTGTTCAATAAGTAAAATGTTTTGCGCCTTATTTAATTTAATAAGCTCGTAAGCACAGAATATTCCACTAGGTCCCATACCTACAACAATTGCATCATAATTTTTACTCATATTTATTCCTCACTAAATAATTTTTTACATAGTCATTATATCTCATAAATAAAAAAAAGTCTAGTAGCTAAAAAGCAAATAAAACAAGAAAAACACCGTGGCCAGAGCCACGGTGCGCATCGTAGATTTTAGTTCCTCCAGAGCAAAATTATTCCAGATCAAAAATCAGCAAGTTTTCCTCTAACTTTCCAGAAAACTCCTTATAATTGAGCTGAACAATACTTACCCAAGCCGTTGGAGCCGTTAACTCAACCTGTACAGTATAAACCGTGTACACATCATACAGTCTAAAGCTCTTGATAGGTCTTGGAGAAACTTGTCCATCCGTCTTTTTGTACGATTCATCAGGTCTTGAACCTACTTTTTTCATTTCCTCGTACAATCTGCCAGTAACCAAGACCATTGTGCTTGAACCATTCTTAACTGAATTTAGCCGGTTAAATACCTCCAGCACATTGGAAACCTTTCTGAACTCTACATTTGCGTTCATAATATCCCTCCTTAAGAGTGTTTTTTTACTCTTATAGTATAGCACATCTTTCCATCTATTTCAATAATTCAAACACTTTTGCAACATTTTCCTTTGCTTCTTCATTAACTGCTGGTTCTAATTTATCATTTTTATATCTTGGAATTAAATGCATGTGATAATGCTTCACTTCTTGACCCAACTCATTATTTTGCATTCTTGTTAAACCTTCTGCAGCTAATTTTTCTTTAAATTTAGGATACAATTCTTTAATAACTTCATCAATTTCTCTTAAAAGTTCTGGCTCCATATCCATTAAATTAGTATAATGTTTTTTAGGAATAATTAAACTATGTCCCTTAGCTACTGGTCCTATATCCATAAAAACTTTTATATTATCATTTTCATAAATAGTATAACTTGGAATATCTCCTTTTACAATTTTACAAAAAATACAATCTTCCATTATTATATCTCCCTTCAATAATTTTAAATTATTTATATCATATTATTCTATATAATTCAAATGCTTAGTTGACTTTTTTTAGTATATAATATTTAATATATTCATATTCTAACTTAAGGAGGATTTTATGTTTAAAGAATTTGTCAATAAAAATAAAGATATTATTATAGATACTGTATCAAATCTTATAAAATTTAATAGTGTCTCTATTGAAACTGCTGATACATCAATGCCATTTGGAAAAGAATGTAAAGAGGCACTAGAATACACACTTAATTTAGCTGAGAATATGGGATTTAGAACTAAAAACATTGATGGTTATTGTGGCTATGTTGAATTTGGTGAAGGTGATGAATTAGTTGGAATAATTGGACACTTAGATGTTGTGCCAGCTGACATTAAAGATGGCTGGACTTCTTCTCCTTTTGAAGCTACAATAAGAGATAACAAACTTTATGGTCGAGGTTCAATTGATGATAAAGGTCCAGTTGTTAGTGCACTATATGCCATGAAAGCAGTAGCTGAAAATTGCAAAATTAATAAAAGAGTTAGACTTATTTTAGGCTTAAACGAAGAAAAAGCTTGGAAATGCATAGAAAGATATAAACAAACCGAAGAAATTCCTACTATTGCTTTTTCACCAGATGCTAATTTTCCAGCTATCTATGCTGAAAAAGGTATTTTATCTATTTCCTTAAAAAATGATTTTTCTTTAGATAATTTTGAAATTATAGAAACAGATTGTAAAAACAATGCTATAAATGTTGTTCCAAAATATGCGTCTATCACACTAAAATATACTGGAAATAACACAATGCCTAAATTTCAAGAAAGTGAAAACATAGTTATAGAAAACTTAGATAATTCTACAATAAAAATTGTTTCAACAGGAATTGCAAGCCATGCTGCTCACCCTGAACTTGGTAAAAATGCTATTTACAACTTAGTAAACTATTTACTTAAATATTTTAAAAACGAATATTTACAAACATTGCTACACTTAGGTATTTTTGAAATTGAGAGTCCAGAATTTTTATCTAGAAAAGATATTGGCTATGCCACAGAATTTGAAGAAACCTCTGTTATACAAGATGAAAGTGGAATACTTACATCAAATATTGCAAGCTTTGATTATGAAAATGGAAAACTTACAATAAAAATTAATCTTCGTGTGCCTGTAAAAACAAAATTAGATGATATTATTTTACAGTACAAAAGATTAGCTAATATTTTTGAAGACGTAGAAGTTATAGCTTTTTCAAGACAAGAACCTTTATATATTGAAAAAGACAGTTTTTTAGTTACTAAATTAGTTGATATTTTTAACAAAGCTACTTGTTCAAAAAGAGAACCAATTGCTATTGGTGGTGGAACTTATGCAAGAGCCTTTCCAAATTGTATAGCTTATGGTCCAACAATGCCAAATAAACAAGATATGTGTCATCAAGTAGACGAATATATTGAATTAGACTCACTTTTCTTATCAACAGAAATATATGCAGAAGCAATTTATGAACTTGCTAAATAGATTTTAGAATAATAAAAAAGCCAGAATTGTTAAACATTATTTAATAATTCTGGTTTTTTATATAAATACTTTAATTAGTTATTTTTTAAAATTTCTATAATTGCATCAGTATCAAGCGCACTTTCTGTTTCAACACCTGTTGACATATTTTTTACTTTAACTGTTCCAGACTCTAATTCGTTTTCACCAATTACAATTACATTTTTGCAATTTAATTTGTCGGCATACTTAAATTGTGCTTTGAAACTTCTTTCCATTATATCTTTTTCAACATAAAATCCTGCTTTTCTTAAAGTTTCAGCAACTTCAATCGCTTTTATATTTTCCTTTTCTCCACAAGAAACTATGTATAAGTCTGGTACATTTTCTTTAACTTCTTCATTATTTGTTGCTTCAAATAATTCCATAACTCTTTCAACACCTGTTGCAAATCCAACTGCTGGAGTAGGAGCACCACCAAATTCTTCAACTAATCCATCATATCTTCCACCACCTAGAGCTGTAAGTCCTGTTTTTTCATCAACAAATTCAAACACTGTTTTTGTATAATAATCTAATCCTCTAACAATAGAACTATCAATTTCAAAATCAACATTTGCAGCTTTTAAAGCTGTCTTAACATTTTCAAAGTGTTCTTTACACTCCTCGCACAAGTAATCTATCATCATTGGAGCACCAACATTTAATTCTTTACATCTTTTTTCTTTGCAATCAAGAATTCTCATTGGATTTTTTTCAAATCTTGTTTTACAAGTATCACAATAACTATCTAAATTTTTTCCAATAAATTCTCTTAATTTCTTTTGATATTCTCCTCTACATTTTGGGCAACCAATACTATTTATATTCAATTTTATATTTGGAATATTTAATGCATCAAATAAACTTTTTGCCATTAAAATTGTATCTACATCTGCTAAATAGCTACTAGAACCAATAAGTTCTGCTCCTATTTGGTGAAATTCTCTAAGTCTTCCTTTTTGAACATTTTCATATCTGTACATACTCATATTGTAATATAATTTTATTGGACTTGGTTTGCTTGACATACCATTTTCTAAATACGCTCTTACTGCTCCTGCAGTTCCTTCTGGTCTTAGAGTTATACTTCTTCCACCTTTATCATCAAAAGTGTACATTTCTTTTTGTACAACATCTGTTGTTTCTCCAACACCTCTTTGAAATAATTCTGTATATTCAAAAACTGGAACTCTAATTTCTTTAAATCCATAATTTTCTAAAACTTTTGCAAGTTTTCTTTCAACGTATTGCCATTTATAACTTTCATCAGGTAACAAATCTCTTGTCCCCTTTGGTTTTTGTATCATTTCCATAACTATTATCCTTTCAATTTAAACTAAAAATCTTTTGCCTTTAATTCAATATATATATTTCTTTCATCTTGAATCATAGTAGTTTTTCCATGACCTGGATATACTATAGTTTCATCTGGAAGTGTCATAAGTCTATTGGTAATAGAATCCATAATTTCTACAAAATTTCCAGTAGGCAAATCTGTTCTACCCCAAGTACCTGAAAACATTGTATCTCCAGAAAAAACTAGTCTTTCTTTTTCACAATATAGTGATAAGCCACCTTTTGTATGTCCTGGTGTACTTAATACTTTAAACTCTAAATCTCCAACATGAATTAAGTCATTATCATCTACCCTAGAATCAGCTTCAAGTTCTGGATTTTGCATATTTATATAATACGCTAAACTTATTTCTTCATTATACAAACCTTCACTATCAGCTCTACTTACTAGAATTTTTCCACCTTTTAATTCTTTTAATTTACTTATACCGCCGATATGGTCGGCGTGGCAGTGAGTAAGAAAAATATATTTTAGTTTAGCATTTAATATATCTAAAGCTTCAGCTATTTTTTCAGGTTCGCCACCTGGATCAACAACCATAGCTTCTTTGCTCACTTCATCACATACAACATAACAGTTTGTAAGTAAATCTTGTGTTGTTTTTACTTGTAATCTTTTTAATATCATTTGTACTACCCTCTTTTTCTATTAACTTCGTATACGCTTTCTACGTTTCTAAATTGGTTAACTAACCTATTAAGTTCAGAAATATTTTCAACTTCCACCATAACATTTATTATTGCAATATTGGTTTTTGTTGTTCTAGTATTTACACCCATAAGTTTTGCTTTTGAATTATCTAATTGCTTAATAATATCTCTTAAAAGTCCTGATCTATCATTTGCCAAAATCTCTATTTCTACACTATATGAGCCTTTAATATCATCATACCAATATACATCTATCATTCTATTTTCTTCTGAAAATAAATCATTTATATTTGAACAATCAGTACGATGGACTGAAACGCCTCTTCCCTTAGTAATATATCCTATAATCTCATCTCCTGGAAGTGGATTACAGCATTTAGAAAGTTTTACTAAACAATTATCTATTCCTTTAACTACAACACCTGTTTTTGATGGTTTTACTCTAACAGGTTTTGTATTAGCAAGTTCTTCAATTTTCTTGTCTAAATCCTCTTCTTCATGTTCTTTTCTGTATTCATCTAATAATTTAGCAACTACTTTGTTAACTGATAAAGCTCCAAATCCAACACTAGCATACATATCATCCAAATTGTTGAATTTATATCTTTCCTTAGCAACTTCAAGCCATTCATCTCTCATAAGTTCATTATATTTCATGCCAAGTTTTTTAATTTCTCTATCAATTATATCTTTACCTTTTTCAATATTATCAGCTCTTTCAGCTTTTTTATACCATTGATTTATTCTACTTTTAGCACTTGAACTCTTTACAAATTTTAGCCAATCACGACTTGGTCCTTTTGATTGGTCTGAAGTAATTATATCAACAATATCACCACTTTCAAGAGGTGTAATGATTGGCATCATTTTATTGTTTATTTTACAACCTACCATTTTATGACCGACTTGTTCGTGAATACTATAAGCAAAATCTATTGGTGTAGAACCTGCTGGTAACACTTTAATTGAACCTTTTGGAGTAAATACATAAACTTCATCTTCAAACAATTCAGTTTTTAAAATATTTAAAAACTCATCTGGTGTTTCTGTATTTTTTTGCCACTCCAAAGTTTCTCTAAGCCAAGCAAGCTTATCATCTGTAACTACTATAGATTCTTTCTTTCCCTTATTGCTTGCTTCTTTATATGCCCAATGTGCTGCGATACCAAATTCAGCAGTTCTATGCATCTCCCATGTACGAATTTGTACTTCAAATGGTGTTCCTTTTGTACCAAGCAATGTTGTATGTATAGACTGATACATATTCTTTTTAGGAACAGCTATATAATCTTTGAATCTACCTGGCATTGGTGTATAATTTTCATGTACAACTCCAAGCACAGCATAACAATCTTTTACGGATTTTACTAAAATTCTAAGAGCAAATAAATCATAAATTTGGTCTAAGTCTTTTTTATCTCTTTGCATTTTTCTATAAATGCTATAAATATGTTTTGCTCTACCTGTAACTTCTGCTTCTATGCCTTCTTCTTTTAACTTTTCTTCAATATTCTCTTTTATTTGATTTATAAATTCTAATCTTTCTTCTCTTTTTTTATCAAGACCTACAACTATTTCATGATATTCTTCTGGGTATAGATATTTAAAGCTTAAATCTTCTAATTCCCATTTTAAAGAATAGATACCTAACCTATTTGCAAGTGGTGCATATAGTTCAGCAGTTTCTTTTGCATTAGCGATTTGTCTTTCTCTTTTTAAATATTTAAGAGTTCTCATATTATGTAATCTATCAGCTAATTTAATAAGAATTACTCTTATATCTTTACCCATTGCTAAAAACATTTTTCTATAATTATCAACTTGTTGTTCTTGTACAGTTTCATAACGTAGTTTACTAAGTTTTGTAACACCTGCAACCATTTCTGCAATTGACGTTCCAAAGTCTTTAACTAAATCTTCATGAGTTTTGGGTGTATCTTCAACAACATCATGCAAAAGAGCTGCACAAATTGTTTCATCATCCATTTCTAGTTCAGATAGAATGTATGCAACATTAACAGGGTGTATCATATATGGTTCACCAGACATTCGAAGTTGATTTCCATGATTTTCTACAGCATAATTGTACGCTCTCATAATAAGGTCTGTATTTGAATTTGGATTATTTTGTTTTTGTCTTTCTATTACATCTTCTATTGTCATTATTTTTTCTTCACTCATAATTTTCCCCCGTTTAGTATGATTTCCTAATATCTCTTAAATTTATTTGTACATTATCTACTCCATTAAAGGTATTAATTTCTAGCACACCTAAGACATCTACTTTATCGCCAATTAAATATTCTGTGGCTAAAGCACCAAGATTAAAACCTATTGCATTTACAACAGTATTTCCATCTTTCAAAGTTAATTTTAAATGCTTTCCTTCAGATAAAGACCTGATTGAATCTATTTTTAAATTTTTATATATAAATATCGGCATTTTATTTGCTTCGCCAAAAGGCTCTAATTGACTAAGCTCTTTAACAATTTTTGTGTCTATATCTTTTAATTTAATTTCTTTATCTATTTTTATTACTGATACAATTTCATCTGTATGTGCTTCACTAGCAATTTCTTCAAATTTATCTGCAAACTCTTGAAATTTATTTGCATCTAAGCTAAGACCAACTGCCATTTCATGACCACCATATTTCTCTAAACAATCACTACATTTACAAAGTGCATCATGTAAATCAAACCCTGGAACACTTCTTCCAGAACCTTTTCCTTTACCATCTTCTAAACAAATTAAAATGGTTGGCTTAAAATATAAGTCTGTAATTTTAGATGCAACAATTCCTATAACTCCATGATGCCAACCTTCTCCAGCTACAACAATTGCCTTTTTTTCATCTAACTTTTCTTTTTCTATTTTCAAAATTACTTCATCAAAAATTCTTTTTTCAATCTCTTGTCTTTCCTTATTATATGAGTTAAGCTTATCTGTAATTGTTACAACTTGTTTTTTGTCTTCATTTAAAAACAAGTTTAATGCATCTTCTTCAAAGCCCATTCTACCGCAAGCATTTATTCTTGGAGCAATTCCAAAAGAAATTGCATTAGAATTTATTTCTTTATAACCAGAAGTTATAAGCAAAGATTTTAATCCCATATTTTTTGTAACTTCAACAAGTTTTAATCCCAATTTTGCAATAACTCTATTTTCATCTACTAATGGAACTATGTCTGAAATTGTTCCTACACATACTATATCTAAATATTTTAAAAATTCTTTTTCATCTAATCCTAGTTTTATAGAAATTGCTTGCGCAAGTTTAAATGCAACACCAACTCCTGCTAAACTACTAAATGGATATGTACTATCTTTTCTTTTGCAATCTATTACTGCAACAGCTTCTGGAAGTTCATCTAATGGCTCATGATGGTCTGTAACAATTACCTCCATACCTAGTTCATAAGCATATTGAATTTCTTCAATACATGAAATTCCACAATCAACTGTAATAATTAACGAATATCCCTCTTCAGCAATTTTCTTTATAGCATTTTTATTAAGTCCATAGCCCTCGTTTAATCTATTTGGAATATAAAATCCGGTATCTAATCCTCTTGCATGTAAGAATTTCTTCAAAACTGTAATACTAGTAATACCATCTACATCATAATCACCATATATCATAACTTTTTCATTAGTTTCAATAGCTTTTAAAATTCTATCAACTGCTTTTTCCATGTCTGGCATTTGATATGGATCATGAAAATCATTTCTGCTTGGAGATAAAAAGACTTTTATATCTTTATCTTCAACAATATTTCTATTTACTAAAACTGTTGCTAAAAGTTCTGACATATCGTATTTTTCTGCGATTTGTTTTACTATATCTTCATCAGTTTTTAAAAATTCCCACTTTTTATTCATTCCTTTTCTCCTAAAATAAATATTTGTCTTATATTATATAACATTTCGTAAAATATATCAATAAAAAATTTCTTGAAAATTCAAAACAAAAAAAGCTCAGACCTATATTAAAGTCTGAACTTTTTCATTTATTGAATTACATCTTTAATGGCTTCTCCAATAGTTTTATTTACATCAGCCATCATAACATTAAATCTAACTTCTTTGTCAAAATATTCTTTAACTTTGTCATTTTGTACAAGTATAGTATATAATTCTTGCAATTTTGCCATTTTTTCTTCGCTTGTCTTTTCACCTTGCATTGCTAAAAGTTGTTCTTCATATCTAATTTTCTCGAATTCTTCAACTTTATTTTTTAATTCTAAATCAGCAAAAACTTCTTTTCTAATATCTCTGTATTCTATGTATTCTTTGCTTTCTTTTATCGCTTGTGCTAAATTGTTTACTTCATCATATACTTTCATATTTTTGCTCCTTTTAATAATATATCATGTAATCGATTTCAGGAAATATATCATCTTTATCAAAAACATCTAATAAATATTTTGCATCTATTTTATCATTTTTGATTTGATAATACAATTTTGTAAATCTTCCAATATGGTCTTTTATAGCCTTATGTGCATATTCCACCATAGTGCCGTTTGTTATAATAAACAGCCAATCACTACTTTGTGCTAAAAGCAATTCTCTTGCACATTGATTTAAAGCTTGTCTTCTTAATGTATCGCCTTCATTTGGAAACATAGCTGCAAGCTCGCACATTCTATCTCCTGCTTTATGTAAGTGACGATGTGCATAGTCATTTGTTTGGTTAAGCCATACTTCACTATAACCATTTGCTCCCCAACTTGATCTACATGGAGAAGCAACTTGAATATTAGGAAATTTATCTATGTATTCACCTGGTGTTATAAGTTCAAAATTGTTTTCATCATAATATATTTTCTTAAATAATATGTATAACCAATATGGACCTTCATACCACCAATGTCCATAAAGTTCAGCATCATAAGGACAATTTATTATAGGTGGAACATGCATATTTTTTGATAAATGTTCGATTTGTTCTGTTCTACAATTCATAAAATGCCCTGCTTGCTTTTCAGCAGAATCTTTTGCCCATTGGACATTATAATAATCTTTTTCACAGTCTTTTCCTGTTATTCTATGATATTTTATACCGGTATTTACTCTTACACCATTACAAGCAATATATGGTTTAATATATTCATAAGGTGCATCATAACCTATATCTCTATAAAATTCTCTGTAATTTGGATCTCCTGGATATCCCATAATTGAGCTCCAAACTTGTCGTGAAGATTCTATATCTCTACCAAAACAGCATAATCCTCCTGGTGAAACTATCGGTGCATAAGTACCATAAAGTGGTGTAGGATCTGCATATAAAATTCCATGACTTTCAGTAATTGCATATTCTATGCCAAATTCTTTTAAGTATTTATCTGCTTCCGGAACATAACCACATTCTGGAAGCCATATTCCTCTAGGTTTTCTTCCAAAAAACTTTTCATAAGTTTGAACACCCACTGCAATTTGTGCTCTAACTGTTTTTTCGTTTACATATAAAATTGGAAAATAACCATGTGTTGCTCCACAAGTAATTATTTCTAATACGCCTTTATCTTGTAATTCTTTAAAAGCTTGAATTAAATTGCAATTGTATATATCTCTAAACACATGTAAATCATTTGAATATCTATCAAAATAATACTTTGATAAACGATTAACTCTTTCATCATAAGTAGTTCTTTGAATTTCTTTTTCAGCAAGCTCGATATGTTTGTTTAAATATTTTATATATCTTTCTTGCAAAAGTTCATTATCTAGCATATTCAAAAGTGGCGGTGTCATTGTCATAGTAATTCTAAATTTTACATTTTCTTCTATTAGTTTTTGAAAATTTAATAGAAGTGGTATATACGTTTCAGATATTGCTTCAAAAAGCCATTCTTCTTCAAGATAATCTTCACTTTCTGGATGATGAATATATGGCAAATGCGCATGCAATACAAAACACACATATCCTTTTATATCTTTTTTCATCTTTTTCTCCTCTGTCTAAAAATAGAGGCGTAAGACTAATTATACGCCTCTTTTTATCTAAAAACTGAACTAGACATACTTGATGGATTTAATAAATCTGTCAAGCTTTCGCTATCCATTTCGTTCTTGTAAATTTCTTTGTAAATATCATAAATACTATAAATGTGCCCCATTCTTTTAGCAAATTCAAGATTATCAATTTCAACTGTTGATTCTTGTCCAGTTTTTACATTTCTATATAAAACTTTTGATTGTAATTTTTCAAATAAAATGTGGTCATTTGGTACTTCTAACATGTTTGATGTTGTTATAGGAACATAATCATTTTGTAAAACAACATTTGCTGTTTCTGTAGAAGCAACAATATTTACCATTTCTGGTTTTTGTCTAAATTTTCTACCTAGTTGAATTGTATATTTTGCTTTTGAGTCATTTATATCTAAATACCAACTATTTGCAAAATCATTAATTGGCACTTCAAAAGTATAATTCATATCTTCGTTGTGTACTAATAACACAGGATAAGTTTCTTCAAAAAATCTTTCACCAAAAGCTTTTATATATTTTTGTCTATCACTATCTGAAATATCCCAATACACAAATAATCTTTTTGGAGTTTGTGCTAATATTTTTACAACTGTTTCATTATATCTATATGGTAAATCATAATATTCAAGTATGTATGATTTCTTTTCTGGTTCTGCTTTTTTAGTTTGTTTTTTTGTTTTATCTTTTTCTGTATCTAATTTTTCTTTTTTGCCTTCTTCTTCAAGTCTAGCTTCTTCTTGCATTGCAACAATTTTTGCTATAAAAGCCTTAATCTTTTCTATAATAGTTTGCTCTTTAACTTTTTCCTCTTTTTTTACTTCTTCTTTTTTAGGTTCTTCTATCTTAGCCGTTTCTTTTTTTACTGTTTTCTTTTTAGTTGTATTCTTTGGAGTAGTGCTAGCCTTTTTGGTAGTTTTCTTAGCTCCTGTCTTAGAATTAGTTGCTTTTGAAGTTTTAGAAGCTGTTTTTGTGGCAGTTTCTTTTTTTGGTGCAACTACCTTTTCTTTAGAAGTTTTACTAGTTTTTGATGCAACAGTTTTAGTAGTTGGTTCTGCTTGTTTAGCTGTTGTAGTTTTTTTGCTAGAGCTCTTTTTTGTTGCAGTTGTAGTCTTTGTAGACTTTCCAGTTATATTAGCTTTTTTCTCCGTTTCTTTTTTATTTTCCATTGCTTCTTTATCTGTTGTTTTCTTAGGCATTATTTTCCTCCTTAGTAAATATCTTCTATTTATATATAATATACTAAATTCATTTTAAACACAATAGAAAAATTTAATTTTTTTGTATTTTTTTAAAGTTCACTTTTTGTTCTGAAACATACTTTTTACAAGTTTGTAATATTTTTGTAATCTGTCAAGTTTTCAAAAAATTTTTTTGCATTTTTTTGTCAAAATCTGTTTACTTTTAGTATTTTTTTATATAGAATATTAAAAGAATATTAATCATAAAATTTGATTACAAAAGAATGTTTGAAAGGAGCAAATGGTAAAGATGAGAATTTTAATGCTATCATGGGAATATCCACCAAGAGTTGTAGGAGGTATTGCCAGAGTTGTACATGACTTATCTCATAGATTAATTAAAGATGGCCATGATGTTACAGTTGTTACATACAGAGATGGCAATGTTCCATACTTCGAAGACGACAACGGAGTTAAAGTTTATAGAGTCGATAATTTTATGATTCAACCAAATAATTTTATAGATTGGGTTATGCAACTTAATTTCAATATGATAGCTAAAGCTGGAGAAATTATAGCTAAAGAAGGAAATTTTGATGTTATACATGCACATGATTGGCTTGTTGCCTATGCTGCAAAAACTTTAAAAGTTTCTTACAATTTACCTATTGTTTCAACAATACATGCAACTGAAGCTGGAAGAAATAACGGAATTAGAGAAGAACAACAAAAGTATATTAATGATACAGAATGGATGCTTACTTACGAATCTTCAGAAGTTATTGTTAATAGTAATTATATGAAAAATGAATTACAAAGATTATTTGGACTTCCTTTTGAAAAGATAAATGTTATCCCTAATGGTGTAAGTGCTTCTAACTTCACTGTTTCAGAAAGAGATTATGATTTCAGACGTAGATATGCTATGGACAATGAAAAAATTATTCTTTTTATGGGTAGATTAGTTTATGAAAAAGGCGTTCAAAACTTAATTGCTGCTATGCCAAAAATATTAAATAATTATCATGATGCAAAACTTATTGTTGCTGGTAAAGGCGGTATGCTTGGAGAACTTCAACAAGAAGTTAGAAATTTAGGATTAGGAAATAAAGTATATTTTACTGGTCAACTTTCTCCTAAACAAGTTCAAAAAATGTATAAATGTGCAGATATTGCTGTTTTCCCTAGTACTTATGAACCATTTGGAATTGTTGCTATCGAATCAATGTTATTAGGAGTACCTACTGTTGTTTCTGATATTGGCGGTTTAAACGAAATCGTTGATCACGGTGTTAATGGTATGAAGAGTTATGCAGGAAATCCAAATTCACTTGCAGATTCAATTTTAACACTTCTATTTGACCATAAATTATGCGATAATATAGTAAAAAATGCAAAACAAAAAGTTAAAACTCAATATAATTGGACAAAAATTGCTCAAGATACACACTTTACTTATCAAAAAGCAATATGTGAAACAATGGCAGAAAGACAAGCTAAACAAATTGAACAAGAAGAAGCTCGCAAGGTTGCAGCTCAAAAGAAACCAAACGAAATTACAAATCTTCTTTCTTTCAAAAAACGTCAAGCTTTTGCATAATATTAAATACTATAAAAGACCTAGAAAAAATTCTAGGTCTTTTTGTTATTTAAAAACAAAAGAAATTCCATATATTATAAGCATGTGTATTGGATAAAATAGATAGAAGAAATATTTAAGTTTCTTTCCTTCTCTTCCATTGTAAACTAAAATTATTATTCCTGACAATGCTGTGAAAACGACACTCCAAATATCAATTAATTCTATATGCGGAATATATCTACTTATATAGTATATGATTACTAAAATTATATAAGAAACCGTTCTCAAAAACTTTTTATCTCTGATAAAATAAAATAACCAAACTGTTAAAATTCCAAACCACCCATAATCTACTGGAATTTTGTATCCCACTAGTAAAATCGTGAATAGTGCTGCAACTACTATAAAAAATTTATACAAATTTGGCAACTCTTCTCTATTTTGAAAAAATTCTACAATAACAATTCCTGTAATAGCAAACAAAAAAGTAAACATTATATTTAGCATAAATTTATCTAATATTAAAGTTCTAAAAAGCATAAAAGGAATTTGTGAAATGCAAGCAAAAGCTAACATTCTCATAAAATATTTTTTACGACTTTTTGTATGTATTAATCCTTCTGTAATTAAAAATGCAAAAATTGGAAACGATAATCTACCGCCATATTTTGTAATAAAGCAATCTGTGACTGGTATTGCGTATCTTATATGATCCAATATCATTGTTATTACAGCTATTATTTTTAAAACAAATCCTGTCATTTTTATCACCTAATTAAAATTTTACCATAAAACTTTAATTTGTAAAAGTATTTTTTAGTATTGTATTAAATTTAAATAAGATGTTACTGCAAGTTCTGCAACATAATCTAATGTATCTTTATATTCTTGTGTTCTAAAAATAACAAAACCTTCTAAAATCATTTTCTTATTTTCTGCAATATAATCATATATTAATTCTTTAAGAATTTCTTTTCCAAAATCATCATTTTCTTTAGATGCTGTTAAAATTCTAAGCGAAATTCGTATAATACTATCTTGCTCATCTTCATTTAAATAAAAATAATTTTTTCTAATTATTGTCTCTAAAAATTTTTCTTCATAAAATTTTTGAATTGTTATTGCCAAAGCATTACTTAAAAATTGTTCAAATAAAATTATATTATCACCTTTATAATGAACAATTATATTTTCATATACTTTAAACTTAAAAGAAGAAATATAAAATTTGCTAAGCTCAATTTTATCTAATTGTTCAATTAAAAAATTTTTTTGTTTATCATTATTTAGCTTAATACAAAAAGATTTCATATTTCCTCCTTTATAATAAATTTCTCTATATTTTATTCAGAACCAAAAATTTTGAGCCTGTATATTTACAAGCTCATGTTTATTCCATAAGAAATTAATTTCGACATTTTTTCTATCAGCTCATCTATTTCTTTTGGCGTTACTATAAAATTAAACTCTTTTGGCAAAAGTGCTTCTTTTATTTCTTCATAATTATCCTCTTCTTTTAACTTATTTAAATATTCATTAGATTTTGCTTCTTCCTGCAATTTTTCTATAAACAAATCTAAACCGTCATTAGTAATAGTTGCAGCTTCTACAACAGTAGGAACTCCTAATGCAATTACTGGAATACTTAAAGTATTTTTAGATAGCTCTGCTCTAGTATTGCCAATTCCTGCTCCTGGGACAATTCCTGTATCAGAAATTTGAATTGAACTACTAATTCTATCTATATTTTTCGAACATAAGCTATCTATTACAATAAGAAGATTTGGATGTACATTTTCTACAATTCCTTTTACAATTTCTAAGGTTTCTATTCCAGTTACTCCAAGCACACCTGGCGAAACTGCCGAAATTTCTCTCGTTCCCTCTTTTACAAACTGCGGACAATATTTAATTATATGTCTTGTAACTTCAATATCATTTGCAACTTTCGGACCTAATGAATCAGGTGTAACATATTCATTTCCTAAGCCTACTATTAAGACAGAATCTTGAATTCCTATATGTTTATCAACTAATTTTTTTATCTCTTTAGATAAAATCTCGCTTACTTCTTGTATACTTTCTTCTTCCATATATTTAACTTTAGATATATCTAAAGTAATATATTCTCCCATAGGCTTACCAATAGCCTTTTCCCCTGCTTCATTTATAACTCCAACCCTTGTAATGGTTACTCTATCATTTACTTTTTCTTCATTATATGAAATTCCTTCAATCTCATTTTCTACTGCTTTTGCCTTTTTGTAAACTTCTCTTCTTTCTAATGCCAAATCCGTTCTAAAAATCATAATTATATCTCCTATTCTAGCTTTATTATGGCAAAATATAGAAAAAATATGCAAAAAAAATAAACCTTAAAACTAAAATGTTTCAAGGTTTATCTAACATTATTATTCTTCCCAGTTGTGGAATACTTCAACAACATCATCTAAATCTTCAAGATGGTCTATTAATCTTTGCATTTTTTCAGATGCTTTTTCATCTAATGAAATGTATGTACTTGGTACCATTTCAACACCAGCTTCTAAAAATTCAATTCCTTCAGCTGATAATTTTTCTGTAACTGCTGTAAAATCTGATGGAGCTGTTGTAATTTGATAAACTTCCTCTTCTGCTGAAAAGTCTTCTGCACCAGCTTCAATTGAAAGCATCATTAAATCATCTTCTCCTAATTTGCAATTTTCTTTTTCTATAACAATTACACCTTTTTTCTCAAACATATATGATACACAACCTGATGTACCTAAGTTTCCACCAAATTTGTCAAAAATATGTCTTACATCTGCTGCTGTTCTGTTTTTATTATCTGTACTTGCATTTACTATAACAGCAACACCATTTGTTCCATAGCCTTCATAAGTAATTTCTTCATATACTGCTGAGCTTCCTTCTCCTGAAGCTTTTTTAATTGCATTATTTATTGTATCATTTGGCATATTATTTGCCTTACATTTTGCTATAACATCTTTTAATTTAGAATTTCCAGCCGGATCAGGTCCACCTTGTTTAACTGCTACTAAAATTTCTCTACCTAATTTTGTGAATATTTTTCCTCTTGCAGCATCTGCTTTACCTTTTTTTGCTGCAATATTGTGCCATTTTGAATGTCCTGACATCGATAATTCCTCCTTTTTTACAAGGCTTATAGCTCTTGTTTTATTGATTTTACTTATTTTTAAAATTCCATTTTTTATTGTAACATATTTTTTTCCATTTGTGTAGTCTTTTTCGAAATTTTATTCTTCTACATCTGATTTTCTAGGCATTATAATTGCTGCTCATTCCTTTTTACTATCAACACCGTTTTGATGTTTTGGATCTCCTATCGTACAACAAATATGCTCTTTATCTATGTTCTCTAAACTTAAATTAATATATTCATTCATATTCTATTTCCTCTTTTACATTTTTCTAATTTCGTTATATATTTTCTTCTAACTCTTTATTTAAAATCTCATCAAATTCTGGATATTCTTTTTTTATTCTTATAGGAAGTCCATGTTCATTTAGAAAACAATGTTCTGTTTCGCCAATAGCAACAATTTCTCCATCTTTTTTCATTTCATAACCTATTGTCATTCTAAGTCCATTGTATTTTTTTAAGCTAACATTTATTTCAATAACATCATCAAAAGTAGTATTATGTTTATAACTACAATTTACTGATAATACTGGTGAAAACATTTTCATTTCTTCGCATTTTTTATAACTCCAGCCTACATGGTCTAACCATTCAACCCTTGACTCTTCCATAAATCTTATATAATTTGAATGATGTGTAATCCCCATTTTATCTGTTTCATAATACGCTACTTTATGTTTATAAGTATACATTTTATTCCTTCTTTCTTATATTAATAATTTTATTTTAAATTTTTAACATTTAATACTCTTAACGCATTTATAATAGCAATCACAGAAACTCCAACATCTGCAAAAACTGCTTCCCACATAGTAGAAAGTCCAAATGCTGTAAGCACTAAAACCGCAATTTTTACGAATATTGCAAATACAATATTTTCCATTACAATTTTCATAGTCTTTTTAGATAATCTTATGGCACTTACTATTTTAGATGGTTCATCTGTCATAATTACTATATCTGCAGCTTCTATTGCACTATCTGCTCCCATGCCACCCATTGCAATTCCTATATCTGCTAAAGCTAAAACTGGTGCATCATTTATGCCATCACCTGCAAAAGCTAGCTTTCCTTTTTCTGATTTTGCTTGTAATAATTCTTCAACTTTACTTGCCTTACCATCTGGTAATAATTCAGTAAAAACTTGGTCTATTTCTAATTCTTTTGCAACAGCTTCACCAACATTTTTTCTATCTCCTGTAAGCATAACTATTTGCTTTACGCCATTTTTCTTTAATTCTTTTATCGCCTTTTTACTATCTTCTTTTATTTTATCAGATATTAAAATATATCCTGCATATTTTTTATCAATTGCAATATATACAATTGTACCTATATCTTCACATTTTGTAAATACAATGTTTTGCTCTTTCATTAACTTTTCATTTCCCGCAAAAACTTCTTGTTTTCTTATTTTTGCATAAATTCCAAGGCCAGATAATTCTTCTGTTTTGATAATTTCTTTTTCATCTATTTCTTTTCCATAAGCAGTTTTAATAGACTTTGCTATTGGATGATTCGAATAATTTTCAGTATATGCTGCAATTTTCAATAATTCTTCTTTCGCAATGTTGATACTTTCAACTTTTTGAACTTCAAAAACTCCTTCTGTTAATGTTCCAGTTTTATCAAATAATACTATTTCTGTTTTAGATAAAGCTTCTAAATAATTACTACCTTTTATTAAAATTCCCATTTTAGAAGCTCCACCAATTCCCCCAAAAAAGCTTAATGGTATTGATATGACCAAAGCACAAGGGCAAGATACTACTAAAAATGATAATGCTCTATAAAGCCATGTAGTAAAGCTTGCATCTTTTATAATAATAGGAGGTAAAATTGCTAATAAAACAGCTACTATTACTACTGTTGGTGTATAATACTTTGCAAATTTAGTAATAAAGTTTTCAGATGTAGATTTTCTGCTACTTGCTGATTCTACTAACTCTAATATTTTACTAACTGTTGATTCTCCAAATTCTTTGGTTACCTCTATCTTTATAACACCATTTATATTTATAGAACCGCTTAAAACTTCTTCGCCTTCTATAACTTTTCTTGGCACACTTTCTCCAGTTAACGCTTTAGTATCAATAGTAGTTTGACCTTCTACTATTTTGCCATCTAGCGGTATCTTTTCCCCTGGTTTAACTAATATTATTTCGCCTATTTTAACTTCATCTGGCTCTACTTTTTCCACGTCTTCATTTCTACATACATTAGCATAATCTGGTCTTATATCCATTAAGCTTGCAATTGATTTTCTTGATTTATCTACTGCATAACTTTGAAATAATTCACCTATTTGATAAAACAACATAACTGCAACAGCTTCTGGAAATTCTCCTGTAGCAAAAGCACCTATTGTAGCAACACTCATTAAAAAATTTTCATCAAAAGCCTTGCCTCTCATTATTTTTTTTAAAGCTTTTTTCAATATTTCTAGTCCTACAACTAAATAAGCAATAACAAATATTGCATTATTTATATATTCTGCGTTGTATGATGTATGTATTAATTTTTCAAATGGTACTACTAATGCAATAACAAATAAGATTGCTGATATTATAATTTTTCTAAGTTTTTTCTTCATAATAAACCCCTTACTAAATCTCTTCTATTGTTACATCTGGTTCTTCTTTTTTTATAACTTTTTTAACACGATTTATTATCTCTTCTTTTTGGCTTTCATCAAATTCTAATTCCATTTTCTCTGTCATAAAACTAATAGTTGCATTTTCTATTCCTTCAACTTTTTGAATTGCTCTTTCTAATTCTGCTGCACAATTTGCGCAATCTAATCCTTTAATTTTAAATTTACTTTTCATTTTTTTACCCTCCATTTATTACATTTTATGTTCTATATGCTCTACTGCAATTTCAAATACTTGTTTTACATGCTCATCATCTAACATATAGTAAACTTCTTTTCCTTGTTTTCTGCATTTTACAATTCCACTTCTTCTTAATGTTCCCAGCTGATGAGATATCGAAGATTTTGACATTCCTAAAACATTTGCAATATCGCATACACACATTTCATTTTTATCTAAAGCAAATAATATTTTTGTTCTTGTTGTATCTCCAAGTATTTTAAAAAAATCTGCCATTTTATAAAATACATTTTCATCTTTCATTTCTTTTAATGTATTCTCAACGATTTCTTGGTGAATTACACTACAATCGCATACAAACTCATTTTTAGCCATATTCTCCTCCTTTGTTTTCTTTTTGACAATAGTTGAGCAACCGTTCAACTATATTCTACTTACATTATAGTTGAACGGACATTCAATTGTCAATATTTTTTTTAAATTTATGCAAAAAAAATTACACTGAAAATTTTTCAATGTAATTTTTCTATATTTTCACTTTTCTATTTTATACAAATTCGCTCTATGCTCACTGCTTCATTTGTTGTATCATCAACTTCAAAAACACATGCATTAAGTATACCTTCACCTTCTGCTATTCTATATTTTTCTGGAAGTGATGTTTCAAATCTTTTTATTGATGCTTTTGCATCCATACCAATTACAGAACGTTTTGGCCCTGTCATGCCAATATCTGTTATATAAGCTGTACCGTTATCTAATATTTGCTCATCAGCAGTTTGAACATGAGTATGTGTTCCAAATATAATTGTTGCTTCACCTTCCAAATAATATGCAAGAGCAATTTTTTCTGCAGTTGCCTCTGCATGAAAATCTATAACAATTATATCAACATCATTTTTTATTTGCTCGATAATCTTCTTAGCTTCTAAAAAAGGATTTTCAGAAAGCACAGTCATCGTAACTCTACCAATTAAATTGATTACTGCAATTTTCTTATTTTTACAATTATAAATTCTATAACCTTTACCTGGGTTATTATTCGAATAATTTGCTGGTCTTATAATTTTATCATCATCAATAAAGCTAAAAATATCTTTTTTTGCCCAAGTATGATTTCCCATGGTTACAACATCAGTTCCAACAGAAAGAATTTCTTTGTATAATTTTTCTGTAAGTCCCATACCATCTGCTGCATTTTCACCATTTACAATAACGAAATCTATATCATCGTCTTTCATTATTTTAGGAAGTTTGTATTTAAGCATTTGTACTCCAGTTTTGCCTACAATATCTCCTACTGCTAAAATCTTCAAACTTTTTTCCTCCTATTCCCACTCTATAGTAGCTGGTGGTTTTCCTGTAATATCGTAAACTACTCTATTTACATGTTTTACTTCATTTACAATTCTACTAGATACTATTTCAAGAATTTCATAAGGAATTTTACTCCACTCTGCTGTCATAAAGTCTGTTGTTGTAACAGCTCTTAAAGCAACTGTATAATCATAAGTTCTTTCATCACCCATTACACCAACACTTTTTAAATTTGTAAGAACTGCAAAATATTGATTTATTTCTCTATCTAATCCTGCTTTTGCAATTTCTTCTCTAAAAATATAATCTGCATCTTTTAATATTGTTAATTTATCATCTGTAATATCTCCAATAACCCTTATTGCTAAACCAGGTCCTGGAAATGGTTGACGATAAACTAAATAATCTGGTAATCCTAATTCTAAACCGACTTTTCTTACTTCGTCTTTAAATAAATCTCTAAGTGGTTCAATTATCTCTTTAAAATCTACATAATCAGGAAGACCACCGACATTATGGTGGCTCTTAATTGTAGCTCCAGCTCCAACACCACTTTCAATAACATCAGGATAAATTGTTCCTTGAACTAAGAAATCTACTGTTCCTATTTTCTTTGCTTCTTCTTCAAATACTCTTATGAACTCTTCACCAATAATTTTTCTTTTTCTTTCTGGTTCTGTAACACCAGCAAGTTTATTTAAAAATCTTTCTTTAGCATCAACTCTAACAAAATTTACTTCTGAATTTCCAAAAACTTTTTCAACTTCTTCGGATTCATTTTTTCTAAGTAAACCATGGTCTACAAATATACAAGTTAAGTTTTTGCCAATTGCTTTGCTCATTAAAGATGCTGCAACTGATGAATCAACTCCACCAGATAAAGCACATAAAGCTTTTCTATCTCCAACTTTTTCTTTTATTGTTTTAATTGTTTCTTCTGCAAAAGAACTCATTTTCCATGTTCCTGTACAACCACAAACATTATATACAAAGTTTCTAATAACTTGTATTCCATTTTCAGAATGATTAACTTCTGGATGGAATTGAATACCATAAAAGTTTTTAGAAACATTTTGCATTGCTGCATTTGGACAATGATCTGTATGTCCAATGTTTTCAAAACCTTCTGGAAGTTTTGCAACAAAATCTGTATGACTCATCAAGAAATTATTTGTATCTCCAAAACCTTCAAATAGTTTTGAATTATTATTAATTTGAACCTCTGTAACACCATATTCTCTTTTATCTGCTCTTTGAACTTCTCCACCTAAAATATGTGTCATAAGTTGCATACCATAGCAAATTCCAAGAACTGGAATTCCTAAATTAAATATTTCTTTATCACACATTGGTGCATTTTCAGCATAAACACTTGCTGGACCACCAGTAAAAATAATTCCTTTTGGATTTTTTTCTTTTATCTTTTCAATTGAAGTTGTATATGGAACGATTTCTGAATATACGTTACATTCTCTAACACGTCTTGCAATAAGTTGATTATATTGACCATAAAAGTCTATTATTAAAATTTTTTCTTCATCATTTTTCATAAAATACTTCTCATTTCTTATAATTTTTTTATTTTAGTGATTAGAACTCTCAATATCTTTTAATATAACATCATGTGCACTACCTTCTTTAATACTTACACTAGAAACAAGTGTTAATCTTGCTTTTTCTTGTAATTCTGGTATTGTTATAGCTCCGCAGTTACACATTGTAGATTTAATTTTGCTTACAGTAACAGCTAAATTATCTTTTAAAGAACCTGCATAAGGAATGTATGAATCTACGCCTTCCTCAAAGCTTAATTTGTTTTTGTTATCACCTAAATCGTATCTTTGCCAGTTTCTAGCTCTGTTTGAACCTTCACCCCAATATTCTTTAACGAAAGTTCCATTTCTTTTTACAACTTTTGTAGGGCTTTCATCAAATCTAGCAAAATATCTACCCATCATAACAAAATCAGCTCCCATTGCTAATGATAGAGTAATATGATAATCATGTACTATTCCACCATCTGAACATACTGGAATATATATTCCTGTTCTTTCATAATATTCATTTCTTGCTTCAACTACATCCATTAAAGCACTAGCTTGTCCACGACCAATTCCTTTTGTTTCACGAGTGATACAAATTGAACCACCGCCAACACCAACTTTGATAAAATCAGCTCCTGCTTCTGCTAAATAATAGAAACCTTCTTTATCTACAACATTTCCAGCTCCTATTTTTACACTATCGCCATAATGTTCACGTACCCAATCGATAGTATTTTTTTGCCATACAGAATATCCATCTGAAGAGTCCATACATACCATATCAACACCAGCTTCTACTAATGCTGGAATTCTTTCTGCATAATCTCTTGTGTTTATACCTGCACCTACAACATATCTCTTATTCTCATCTAATAATGATTCAGGGTTATTTTTCTTGTCTTCATAATCTTTTCTAAATACTAAATGCTCTAAGTTATCATTTTCATCTAATATTGGTAAACAACTAATTTTGTGTTCCCAAATCATATCATTTGCTTCAGATAAACTTATTCCTTTTCTAGCACATACAGTATCTTTTCTAGGTCTCATAAAAGTATCTATTGGAGCATCCAAGTCTGCTCTTGAAATTCTATAATCTTTATCTGTAACTAATCCTAGGAATTTTCCATTAGCACTTCCGTCTTCAGTAATTGTAACTGTAGAATGTCCTGTTTTTTCAATCATAGCAATTACTTCACGAAGTGGTGTACCACTTTTTACATTTGAATCACTATCTATAAATCCTGCTTTATGTCTTTTAACATTTCTAACCATTTGAGCTTGCGCTTCAATTGATTGTGAACCAAAAATAAAAGAACATCCACCTTCACGCGCTAAAGCAATAGCCATTTGCTCTCCTGAAACAGCTTGCATTATCGCAGAAACGAAAGGAACGTTCGCAGAATACTTTGGTTCTTCTCCTTTTTTAAATTTTACTAATGGTGTTTTTAAACTAACGTTGCTTGGTATACATCTCTCATCTGTTAAATTTGGTAAAAGTAAAAATTCGCTAAATGTTCTTGAAACATCTCCTATAATCTTAGCCATTTAAATAAACCCTCCTCTATATTAACTATATTTGTATATTATACAATATTATGTAATAAAAATCAAGTCGTTTTTGCCTTAGTTTTGGCATATTCTAGAAAATTTGTTGAAATTTTTAAAGTTTGTGTGATAAAATACATTTTGGAGGAACTTATGGAATTAATTTTTGAAATAAAAGATAATAAATTTTATAATGTAAAAGAAATAATAAAATCTCATTTTCAAATTTCAGATAGATTACTTACAAAATTAAAAAAAGAAAAAAGAATTTTTTTAAACAACAAACCAGTATATGTTACTGAGCAAGTACAAGCAGGAGATTTATTAAAACTTGATATGAATTTTGTTGAAGATTCTGATAATATTCTTCCAGTAAAAATGGATTTAGACATAGTTTATGAAGATGACTATTTATTGATTGTAAACAAACCACCTTTTCTTCCTGTTCATCCTTCTTGCTATCATTATGATAACAGCTTATCTAATGGTATAAAATATTATTTTAATTCTATAAATTTGAAAAGAAAAATTAGACCAATAAATAGATTAGATAAAGATACTTCTGG
The DNA here is from genome assembly GCA_017625465.1 of Clostridia bacterium. Lineage (GTDB taxonomy): Bacteria > Bacillota > Clostridia > TANB77 > CAG-508 > Scatovivens. Next base: position 144,858 of record JAGAKS010000016.1, read on the forward strand.
ATTAGTAATATTTGCAAAGCACGAATACATACAAGAAGCTTTAGTAAAGCAAATGAAGGCTCAACTATTCAAAAAAGAATATATTGCAATATTAACTGGAAATTTAGAAAAATCTTTTGGCACTATTAACGCACCTATTGCTAGAAAAGCTGGTAGTATTATGGAACGAGAAATTTCAGAAAGCGGAGAAACTGCAATATCTCATTTTGAACTTATTAAAAATCTAGATAATTTTTGCGTAGTAAAATATACTTTAGAAACTGGTAGAACTCATCAATTACGTGTACATAGCAAATATATAAGTCATCCTATTTTAGGTGATACATTATATGGTGAAGAATCCACTTTAATAGATAGACAAGCATTACATGCTTACAAAATCAGCTTTATACACCCCATTACACAAAAAGAATTGATTTTAGAAACAGAATTACCAAATGATATAAAACAGCTATTATGTAATATGAAAGAAAAGTTATAGTTGAACTCAACTGAGCTACAAAACCTTAAAACACGTAGTGGATAGGTTCCATTTTTTGAAAAACGATGGAAAGGAGCCACAGAGTTGTTTTTTAGATTTTGTGCGCTAGTTTAGTGACCTATAACTTGAAATGAATATTATCATAATAGCTGTTTTTAATTTTTATAATCAATCTGTTTATTTCATAATTAAGTTTTTGAAACTTGTTCCATAAGGTAATTTTTCAAATCCATAAATATCAAGTATTGTAGCAGATATATCTGCATACGTTTCACGGATTCCTATATCAACATTTTCTTTGATATTTTTACCATATATTAAAATAGGAATATATTCTCTTGAATGGTCTGTTGATGGTGTAACTGGATCACAACCATGATCTGCTGTTATAATAAGAATATCGTCATCTCTCATTGCATCCATAATTTCAGGTAACTTTCCATCAAATTCTTCTAATGCTCTAGCATAACCAACTGGGTCGTTTCTATGTCCATAAAGCATATCATAGTCTACTAAATTTGTAAAAATTAAATCTTCAGAAGCATTCTTCAATGCCTCAATGTTTTTAGCAATACCATCTGTATTTCCACTTGTATGTATTGCACGTGAAATTCCTCTACCTGTAAATAAGTCTTCTATTTTTCCAATAGCTAAAACTTTTTTACCATTATCTATAAATACATCTAACATTGTTCTTCCAAAGTTTGTTGCTTCAAAATCTTTTCTATTATATGTTCTTTTAAAAGTATCTGGTGTATCACCAACAAATGGTCTGGCAATTACTGTACCAATATTATATCCTAGCTCATCTATAACATCTCTTGAAATTTGACATATTTCATATAATCTTTCTACTGAAATATATTCTTCATGTGCTGCAATTTGAAAAACGCTATCTGCAGAAGTATAAACCATTGGCTTTCCAGTTTTAATTATTTCTTCTCCATATTCTTTAAGAAGTTCTGTACCTGAGCCTACTTTATTACAGCAAAATCCTGGCAAATTTGCTCTTTTTGCAATTTCATTTAAAAGTTCTTCTGGAAATGCATTTGGATATGTAGTAAATCCAACTTCTTTTACAAAGCCTGATATTTCCCAGTGTCCTACTGGGCTGTTTTTACCTTGAGATTTTTCTGCTGCTTTTCCAAAACTTCCTATACAATATTCTTCTTTTTCTGGAACTGAAACACCTTGAATATTATATAATCCTAATTTTTTCATATTAGGAATATTTAAAGATGTTGCTCGATAAATAGCACCTAAAGTATCGCTTCCTCCATCTTTATATTTATTTGCATCTGGCAATTCTCCAACTCCAAAGCTATCTAAAACGATTATATTTATTCTACTCATCTTCGCTCTCCTCAATTTTAATTTTTAAAGTTCTTTTTCTTTTAGTAGGTTTCACTTCTTTTATAGGTGGTTCTTCTACTTCTTCTTTAACCTCTTCTTCAATTTCTGTTTTCTTTTTTCTACCAATTTTTCGTTTTGGTTTTTCTTCTTGAACAATAGGTTCTGGTTCTTCGATTATTTCTTCATCATCTAATGAATCTATATTAGCAGTAATAGCATCTAAGTCTATTTCAACTTCATCTTCTTCATTATATCTATCTAAATCTACTTCATTTTTTTCAACTTTTGGTTTTGATTTTTGTACTACTTCTTCTTTATTTTCTGTTTTTTCTTCATCAGTTTTTAACGAAACATCATATTCATAAACAAAAATATCTTTTGATTTTGGCAAAATCAAATTATTTTGTTCATTAAAATAATTATTTGTTCTAAACTTAGCTTGTGAAACTAATGAAAAATTAAATTTCTTACAATCTACTAAAACATTTGAAGACAAATCCATTCCCTCTGGTAACGTTTTATTTGTATTATCATAAAAAATAATATTAGAATAATATAAAAGTGGCATATCTTCTTTAAAATTAAGTTTTATAAGATTAACTGCACCCTCACCAGAATCAATATAATTTTTAAGTTCACTTTCAACATTCATATCAAAAATAGTAAAATCATTTTCATGAATGTTGTCTGTTATTGGTACAACCTTATATAAAGGAATTTCATATTTTGAAGACATTTTGGGAACTGCTCCATCTATGTATGAAATAATACTTAATAATTTTTCTGTAAAATCAAATACATCAATTTTCTTATTAATATTTAAAATTCTAAACTTGCTCTTTTCATTTTCTCTATGACTTTTGCTACCAATGTATTTTATTTTTCTATTATCATTATCAATATTTCCAAAAATATCAAAAACTTCACTATCTATATATAGTCTATGTTTATTAAATTCATTCTTCAAACATGTAAGAGCTGCTTCCATTCTAGGCTTGTCCATATTACCTGCACGAAGCAAATTAATTATTTCTATAAGCTCTGTATTTGCAATATATAAACTATCAGTTTCTTCTTTTGAAAGCTTAACTCTTTGTATTCTATCTATTGCAACACCCATTTCTTCAAAATCCATTTCAAAGTTAAAGGCTTTTTTTATAATAGTTTTGTCATTTTTGTTTGCATTTTCATTTCCCATTTCCAAGCTAAGTTTTTCATCTTTATTAGCAAACTTCCAAAATTCAAAAATACTCTTTTTGTGTTTATCAATTTCTTCAATATAAAGTTCTGCATTTCTCACTTTACTATTTAAATTTTCTAATTTTAATTGCAATGCTTTTATATCTTGTTCTAAATCTTTGTTTTTCTTATCAGCCTTATCTCTAATAGAATATATTACAACTACATCTTCAATTGTATAAAAATTCTTTTCTTCAATTTGAGATATTGCTGGTTCTATTTCAATAGTTTTAGCTTGCTTACTTTTTTTGTTAGCTTCAACTTCTTTTGCCTTAACTTTTTTACTAGATTTAAAGAAATATTTAACTTTTCCAAAAAATGTCTTCTTATACTCTAAATATGTTGAAATCTCTTTTTGTTTTTCCAGATATTCTTCTTCCTTTTGTTTTGCTTTTTCCTTTAAATCTTCTAATTGTTCTTCTAATTTTTCAGAGTTTTCTTTTAAATCCACAATCGAAGTTTTAGCAATATTATATTGCATTTTTATAAATTCTTCTATATTTTCATAAGTTACTCTACAATTTTCAAAATAGAATTCTAGTCCATTTTTACTATCAATTTTTGTATCAAAAACGAATCTTGATTTAATCTCAGTTTGTAAAATAAATAAAGCTTTTAATAATTTATAAAATTTTAAAGCATCTTCTTTTGTTTCAAGTTTTACTTTATATGTACTTTTAACATTGTTATATACATAAGTATCTCCAACAATTTGTAATGAAAGTTTATTTTCAGTATCATAAACTTCAAATATTAGAGGCCAATTTTTTGTAAATAGCCATAAATAACTTTCAACATTAGCTATTTCATCTCTATTTAAAAGTTCCTCGCTATAATTTACATAGTTTATAGGAACAAAAATTGATGGTGCTACTTTATTTTTAGCTTTTTTATTATGAAATTCAATTTTCTTTTTTAATAAATATAAAAATTCAGAATAAGTTTCTTCTTTAGTACAAACTAACATAAAATATCTATTTGTACTTGGTGAATAATAAACTTGCCATAAGTGATCTTTATTATATTTTACTTTGAATGGCTCTGCTTTTTCTAATGATTTTTGAAGCAATGAAATATTTTCAATATCGGATACAGACAAAGAATTAATTATTTTAAGGAAAGTAGCATATCTTTCAATATCTTCTTCATCACCTTCTGGATTAAAGAATCTTCCAAGTGGAACAGCTTCTGAATATTTTTTCTTTATGTCATCACTTCTTAAACATGGTGTAATTAAAATTTCTATTTCATCAATTGAAACATAACGATATACTCTATGGTCTTTATCATTATTAAGTCTTGAAGTATTAAAATTTAAAGGACTAAAATCTTTTAAAAACTCTGGTATTTTTTCAATATTTAATCCCAAAAAATCTAATTTACTTAATAAATCTCCATTGTTTGCTGATGCTTTCTTGGCTGGCATTTTCTTTCCTCCCCACTTCTAAAAAATCACAAGCAAAGTATATCATACCTATAAATTTTTATCAATAAAAAACAAAAAAAAGGAACGTCATCCTTAAAAACTTTGAGCGTTCCTTTTTTACATAATTATCTAGCGTAATTATTTACTTCTTCTTTAATTTTTGATAGAAATTCATCAAATTTCATTTGACCAACATCTCCATCTTTTCTTGTTCTAACACCTACTGCATCATTTTGAACTTCTTTTTCTCCAATAATTAACATATATGGTGTTTTTTGAAGTTGAGCTTCACGAATTTTGTATCCTATTTTTTCTTGTCTATCATCTAGTTCTACTCTTAAACCTTCTTTTCTAAGTTTTTCTGTTACTGCTTGTGCATAATCTTTTTGATTATCTGTAATAGGTAAAACTTTTACTTGGACTGGTGCAAGCCATGTTGGGAAAGCACCTTTTGTCTCTTCAATTAAGAAAGCTAAAAATCTATCAAATGTACCTAAAATTGCTCTATGAATAACTACTGGTCTATGTTTTTCTCCATCTTCTCCAACATATTCTAGTTCAAATCTTTGTGGTAATAAGAAATCTAATTGACAAGTAGAAACTGTAACATCATGTCCTAAAGCTGTTTTTATTTGAACATCTAATTTAGGACCATAGAAAGCAGCTTCTCCTTCTGCTTCATAGAAATCCATTCCTGTTTCTGTTAAAATTTCTCTTAATTGTCTTTCTGCATTTTCCCACATTTCATCATCATCAAAGTATTTTTCTTTATTGTTTTTATCTCTTAAAGATAATCTAAATGAGTAATCTTTAAATCCAAAATCTTCATAAACTGAAAGAATTAAATCCACAACGTTTTTAAATTCTTCCTTAATTTGATCTGGTCTTACAAAAAGATGCGCATCATTTTGACACATTTCACGAACTCTTTCAAGTCCGCACACACTTCCACTATCTTCATATCTAAAATCATGTGCAAGTTCACCAATTCTTATTGGTAATTCTCTATATGAATGCATTTTATTTCTATAAATTAACATGTGGTGAGGACAATTCATAGGTCTTAAAACTATTTCCTCTTCTCCCATTTTCATAACTGGGAACATATCATCTTTATAGTGCATCCAGTGTCCACTTGTTTTATATAATGAAACATTTGCAAGTGATGGTGTATATACATGATTGTAACCCATACTAATTTCTTTATCTTGAATATATCTTTCAAGTAATCTTCTAACTGTTGCTCCTTTTGGCAAGTACATTGGAAGTCCTGAACCAACTAATTCGTGTGTCATAAATAGTTCTAATTCTTTACCAACTTTTCTATGGTCTCTTTCTTTTGCTTCTGCAAGTTTAGCTAAATATTCATCAACTTCACTAGCTTTTGGGAAAGATATACCATAAATTCTTTGAAGCATTTTGTTATGTTCATCACCTCTCCAATATGCACCTGATGAGCTCAATAATTTAACTGCTTTTACAGCGCCAGTACTTGGTAAATGTGGTCCTCTACAAAGGTCTGTAAAATCACCTTGTTTATAAAAAGATATTACTTCACCTTCTGGTAAATCTTTAATTAATTCTACTTTGTATGGTTCTTCTCTTTCTTCCATAAATTTAATTGCTTCTTCTCTTGGAAGTTCAAATCTTTCTAAAGGGAAATCCTCTTTAATTATTTTTTTCATTTCTTCTTCGATAGCTTTTAAATCATCTTCTGAAAAAGGTTTTTCTACATCAAAATCATAATAGAAACCATTTTCTATAGCAGGTCCTATTGCTAATTTTGCATTTGGATATAATCTTTTAACAGCTTGTGCCATAATATGAGATGTTGTATGCCAATACATAGACTCCTCAACTTCTGCTGTTCTTCCTCCACCTAATTTGATTTTAAACATACTGTTTCCTCCTTAAAAATTAAATTTATATGCTATCTGTTTTTTAATACAAAAAAACCTATAAGCATATAGCTTATAGGGGTAAGATTTTTCTCACGGTTCCACCCTAATATTTAACTCTTAATAGATTTGTAACGTAATCTTACAACGCCAATTTTTCAATTGGAAACTCCAAGGTAGTATTTCAAATATGTTTTCTTAAATGTGCTTTCAGCCTACGACACATTCTCTCTATAAGTAACCTTTATTTTACTTGTCCTCTTCACAGTTTACATTTTTATAATACTACTTTATTTAAAATGTGTCAAGAAAATCTGTAACATTTATGTGTTTTTTGTATTAAATTTAAGTAACATACCGTCCTTTATATCTTTGTTGTAGTATAATAATTATGTATATTTATATAATGTGAGGAAAATTATGAAATTAAATTTAGATCAAAAAACAAAAAAGAATTTTAAACTATTACAATCTTGCTCTAAAGTAAAAATTATAGAGCTTACTGAAAAATTAATGCAATTAGAAAAAAAGCAAATTGGCCTTATTTCATCATCTGATGCTTTACATACTTTTCTTGAAGGTCTTTATCAAGATGAGCATAAATACGACAAGTCTGTAATTGTAAATCCTGATTATAGACAACTAACTACTGTTACTTTACCAAAATCTGATGAATTTTCACCAGATGAAGATCTTGCACAAGACTATAAAGAATATAGTTATCTTTCTAGAAATATTAGTGGATTAAGAAGAACTCTTGAGGAATATGAACACTTAAATGAATTATTATCTACTCGTAAAGTTCCTGTACACGAACTAAATTCTTTTTTATCTTCTTCAAAACATACTAAAAGTTTTAAAAAATTTGCAGATTCTGCCAGAAAAGAACCTGCTATTGCTTTAAGTTTAAAATATAAAATGTTAGCTAATAGAATTGCTGAAAGAAATGGTATTGCCAATACTGTTTTTTATACTAATACAGATTCAACATTTTCTATAAATGACCTTTCTTTATCTTTAAATAAAGATTTTAAAGGTAGAGCAATAAATACTGGTGCAAAAATGTTAGCCGGTCTTGCACTTTCAGCTACGCTATATGGTGTAGGTTTTTCTCATGGAAAAAATGCTACACAAGTAACTCAAGGAACTACTGAACCACATACTATAGAAACTACAGTCGATGAAACATCTGATTATGGTGAGGGCGTTGAAAGTCCAAGTATATTTACAAATGGCGTACAAAACATTGATTCTTATGAAACTGCTTGTCAAGATTACTTTGAAAAAATATCAGACATATATGCTTATAATACTGGTGAAAGTATCGATTTGTCTAGATATGAGCAAGAAAATATTGGATGGAATAATTCTACTACTATATTTACAGTTAATAATAATGGTAAAACTTATAGAATTTCTGCACAAAGCCACGCTGGCTCTAATTTACAATATTTAAAACAAGCACTTGATGCTACTGGACTAGAATATGAAGAAACAACTTCTGCTATTAGCTATATTGTTGATAAAAATGATTCTAGTCGTAGTATTGCTATAGCAGATAGCATAGGTAATCCAGTTCGTAGTGGAAATATTTTAAGCGGAAAAAACAACGCTTATAACCCACTTTATGTTGCAGGTGGTAGAGATATATTAGTTGCACAAGGTAGAGATGCAAGTACATTAACTGAAGCTGAATGTGTTGGAGCTTACATTACATCAGACCAATATAATATTCAAAATGATGAACTTTCTAGAGCTCTTGGTGAAGTTCAAAATCTTACAAGATTCATCAAAAATTCTTTCTATTACAGCAGAAATGGAGAGTCTGATCCATACACAGTAGCTTTATATAGAAATAAATCTCGTAGCTTTGCAGAGGACTTTGACGCAAGAATTAATGGACAAACTATAGAAACTCCATCTTCTGCAACAACACCAACTGAACAAGATAATAGCGAAAGATAGAAATTTTAAACATCAACTAATCTTATAGTTGATGTTTTTTTATACAAAAAATCCCAGAATAATCTGGGATTCTTTTATATTATTTATCTAAATATTCTGGATGAGCTAAATACCAATCTATTGTTTTAACTATACCATCTTCAAATTTAGTTTTTGGAAGCCATCCTAATTCGTTATGAATTTTAGTTGGGTCAATTGCATATCTGTAATCATGACCTTTTCTATCTTCAACAAAAGAAATTAAACTTTCTGGTTTATCTAATCTTTTTAATATTAATTTTACAATTTCAATATTTCTCTTTTCATTGTGTCCACCAATATTATATCTTTCACCTTTTTTACCATTGTGTAAAACAAGGTCTATTGCTTCACAGTGATCTTCAACAAATAACCAATCTCTTATATTTAATCCTTCACCATAAACTGGTAATTTTTCATCTTTCAAAGCTGCTGAAATCATGTGTGGTATTAATTTTTCATGGTGTTGATATGGTCCATAGTTGTTTGAACAATTTGTTACAGAAACATTCATTTTAAATGTTTCACTATAAGCTAATGCTATTAAATCTGAACCAGCTTTTGAAGCTGAATATGGACTGTTTGGTTGAATTGGAGATGTCTCTGTGAAATATCCTTCTTCACCTAATGTACCATAGACTTCATCTGTAGAAACATGTACAAATTTGTTTTCGCTTCCTTCGCCCCAATATTGTTTTGCTGCTTCTAATAAAGTATGTGTTCCTATAACATTTGTATGTGTAAATACGAATGGATTTTTTATACTATTATCTACATGAGATTCTGCTGCAAAATGTACAACACTATCGATATTATATTTTTTGTATGTTTCCATTACAAAATCAAAATCACAAATGTCACCTTGAACAAAAGTTATTTTATCCTTGATTCCATCTAAATTATGTAAATTTCCAGCATAAGTTAATTTATCAAATACAATAATATTGTATTTTCCTTCATATTTTTTTACCATTAATTCTGCAAAATTTGCACCTATAAAACCTGCAGCACCTGTTACTAATATATTTTTCATTATTTCCAAATTTCTCCTTCCGTAAATTCTTTTAATGTTTGCCATTTACCATCTTTTTCAGATGTAAGTATTTCACAATCAACTTCTGGCCATTCAATTCCAATTTCAGGATCATTATACATAATTCCTGATTCTGCACTATGATTATATACATCTGTGCATTTATATGTAAACTCTGCTTCGTCAGATAAAACTAAGAAGCCGTGAGCAAAATATGGTGGTATATAAAACATTTTCTTATTTTCTTCTGAAAGTTCAACACCAACCCATTTACCATAAGTTGAGCTATTTCTTCTTAAATCAACTGCAACATCAAAAACTCTTCCTTTTATAACTCTAACAAGTTTTCCTTGTGTATTTTCGATTTGGAAATGCAATCCTCTTAAAACACCTTTTTTAGATTTTGATTGATTATCTTGAACAAATTCTTCTTTTATTCCAATTTCTTCAAAATCTGGTTTACTATATGTTTCCATAAAGTACCCTCTGTTATCTCCAAATACAGTAGGTTCTATTACACAAACACCTTCAATATCAGTATCAATTCTTTTAAATTTTCCCAATTTCTTTACCCCTTTTATTTAAATAATTCACTATTATAAATATCTTTGTATGTATCCCAATCTTGTTCAGCAACTTTTTTCAAATATTTTCCATAGTCAGTCTTTTTATATTTTTCAGCATATTCTAAAATTGTTTCTTTAGAAATCCATTCGTTTCTATAAGCAATTTCTTCTAAGCAAGCAATTTGAACACCTTGTCTTAATTCTATAGCTTTAACAAAATCTGATGCATCAGATAATCTATCTGGAGAACCTGTATCAAACCAAGCATATCCATTACCTAAAGGAATAACTTGTAATTTTCCTTTTTCCATATAAATTCTGTTAACATCTGTAATTTCTAATTCACCTCTGTCAGAAGGTTTTATTTCTTTAGCAATTTTAACTACTTCATTATCGTAGAAATAAATTCCAGGAACTGCTAAATTTGATTTTGGAACTTCTGGTTTTTCTTCAATAGAAATAGCTTTTCCAGATTTATCAATTTCAACAACACCATAAGAAGTTGGATCTGCAACTTGATATCCAAAAATAATTCCACCTTCTTTTAATTTGCTTGCAGCTTTTAAAACTCTTTCAATTCTTGAACCATAAACCATGTTATCTCCAAGAATTAATGCTACATTATCATCTCCGATAAAATCAGCACCTAATATAAAAGCATCAGCTAGTCCAACTGGTTTTTCTTGAACTTTGTATTCAAATTTCATTCCAAATCTTGAACCATCTCCTAATAAACTTTGGAATGCTGGTAAGTGAACTGGTGTAGAGATAATTAATACCTCTCTAATTCCAGCCATCATCAATGTTGATAATGGATAATAAATCATTGGTTTGTCATAAACTGGTAACATTTGCTTTGAAACAGCTAATGTTATTGGATATAATCTTGTGGCACTTCCACCTGCTAAAATAATACCTTTCATTATTTTAATTCCTCCTTCAAATATTCTTCTAAAGCTTTCTCCCAAGCCTTTGGATATACACCTATATTGTGTAATTTTTCTTTTGATAATTGACTATTTTTTGGTCTGTCTGAAGAAGCAGGATTCATTTCTTTGTATTCTTCAGAAGTTACCGGATTAACTTTTGTTGCTCTTCCAGCTAATTCCATAATTTTGCATGTAAAATCATACCAAGTTGTAAAACCTTCATTTGTTGAATGATATACACCATATTCTGGTTCTTTTTCCATTATAGCTTCTATTATTTCACAAAGTGTTGTTGTACAAGTTGGGCTACCATGTTGGTCGCAAACTACACTTAATGTATCATGTGTTTCAGATAATTTAAGCATTGTCTTTACAAAGTTTTTTCCACCTAATCCATAAAGCCAAGCTGTTCTTAATATATAGTATTTTTCAGCTTTTGCTGCATTTTCTTCTCCTAGTAATTTTGTTTTACCATAAGCTGTTACTGGAGCTGGCTCCATATCTTCTGTATAAGCTTTTTCTACATCCATTTTTCCATCAAATACATAATCTGTACTAATATGAATAAGTGTACTATCTGTAGATTTTGCTGCATCTGCAATATTTTCAAGTGCTAAACCATTTACTTTATTTGCTAAATCATAATTTACTTCACATCCATCAACATTTGTATATGCTGCACAGTTAATTATGAAATCTGGTTTTACATCTTTTGCTTTTGCAAGCACTGCTTCTCTATCACAGATATCTAATGTTTGAAGTGTTGTACCTGTAACTTCGTAGATTTTTTCTAATCTTTCTCTAAGTTCTCCTCCAAGCATTCCATCTGCTCCTATTAATAAAACCTTTTTCATTTATTTTCCTCCTAAAATTTTATCTCTTTTAAAAACCATTGTAATTATATCACACGAAATCAAGTTGACAAGCTTTTTCACATCTATTTCACAAAAAAACTTAATTTTTCACAATTAGTTCACATTACAAAAAACAAAACTGGCGCTGATGATATAACTGACCATATAACCAACAATATTAGTAATACCTTTTTATATCGTTTATCTCCAAAATTTATAAACATAAAATATAAAAGTGTTATTAAACAGGCTAAGCCATACATATATCCTCTAGACATAAATATTTCTGGCTTTGGAATTAGAAAATAAAATACTAATAATGCAAGTGTCATCCTCATTGAATTTTTTACAGAAAAAATATTTTCATCAATATTAGCTATCATATACATATATAAATATGCAGATGCTAATGAGATTGCACTAGCACAAAAGCTCATATTCCATGTATTGTCCCAACCTATAATTTTAAATAATGGTAATTTTGTCATACAGAATATACTTTGTAATACTATAACTATAATAAGTGGCATTAAAAATTTCTCATGCTTTTCTGTTTTGTAAACATATACCATTGCTACAATTAAAGACACTGGAAATATTGATAAAAAGCTTGCATATAAATATTTGTTTTCCAAATTTAAAAATGGTAAAAACATACTATATCCATAACTAAACAAATATGGTAAACCACTTTCTCCACCTGGATATTTTGACATTTCTATCGAAGAAATTATATTTACAAATATAATTGATATAATAAAGCCAGCAATCAAGCAAAGTATTATCCAAATATAATTCGTTTTTTCTAGTTTCAATTTTTGTTTTTTTTCTAATACTAACCATATAGCTAAAGCTACAAAAGTAAGCATTGATAAATTTTTAAAGGCAATTAAATCTCCTTTATCTAAAAAAGCATAACTACCTATACAAAAGCCTAATATTGCAATAGATAAAGTCTTTATATATTTATTTTTTGAACATAAAAATTGATTCATACAAATAATACTTAGTTCGCCTATAATTAAACTCATTGGCACTTCTGTATATACTACAAAAGATGATGCACATACTAAAATTGTACCGTACTATCGCAATTTTTTTATTGTTATTTGTTAATAATTGCATGAAAAAATATGTAATTATTGCTAATACTAGAAATTTTATTAATGCTATAACATTTGCTCCTATAATCATAATTTTTCTCCTTATTTTTTTACCAAATTATTTATATCATAAAAGCAAAAAAAATGCCATAAATAATTAAATATTTATGACATTTTTATTAATCTTCTAATATCTTCCAACTTCCTATTTTTTCTGGATAATCTTCAAACAATAAAACTTCTTTTGTTGTAGGATGTTTAAACGAAAGTGAAAAAGCCCATAAAGCTAATTGCTTTCCTCTGCCTCTTGTACCATATTTTTGATCACCATATAAACTATGATTTCTACTAGAAAATTGAACTCTAATTTGATGGTGTCTACCGGTATGAAGATTTACTTTTATAACAGATAAATTTATTTCTTCATTGTACTTAATAACTTCGTAATCTAGTATTGCTTCTTTTGCATTCTTTTCATTTGGCTTTGCAATTCTACTTGTATTAGTTTTTTCATTTTTATATAAGTAATCTTTAAAAGTACCTTGTTTCTCTTCCATTTGGCCATCTACAATGCATAAATATTGTTTGTGCATTTCTTTATTTCTAACTTGTTCACTAAGCCTAGATGCTGCTTTTGAAGTCTTTGCAAATACCATTACTCCACCAGTTGGTCTATCTAATCTATGGACCAAGCCTAAATAAACTTCACCAGGTTTGTTATATTTTTCTTTTAGATATGCTTTTATGATTGAAAGCATATCTATATCTCCTGTCTTATCTCCCTGTGATGGAATGTTCACTGGTTTTTCTACTACTATTATATGATTATCTTCATATATTGCTTTTAAATTTTCCATATTAGCTCTCCCATCTAGCATAAATTCCACAAGGAAGTACTAAATTACTATCAGTCATTGGCAATCCTATTTCTCCAGATGATAACTTTCCTTTTTTCATTTTTAATTTTAAACTTAATATATTCTCTAAAACTTTTGAAGAAATTCCCGTAGTGTATGAATTTATTAAGAAAAATAAAGGATTGTCTGATAACACACCAGAACACAATTCTACTAAATCTGCAATATTGTTTTCAAACTGCCATACTTCTCCATTTTTTCCTCTACCGTAAGATGGTGGATCCATAATTATTGCATCATATTTGTTACCACGTCTAATTTCTCTTTGTACAAACTTAGTAACATCATCTATGATAAATCTTACTGGTCTTTCACCTAAACCAGAAGAAACTACATTTTCTTTTGCCCAAGTAACCATACCTTTTGAACTATCTACATGACATACAGAAGCTCCAGCATAACTACAAGCAACTGTTGCACCACCTGTATATGCAAATAAGTTTAAAACTTTTATTTCTCTTTTTGAATTTTGTATTTTATCTATCATCCAATCCCAATTAACAGCTTGCTCTGGAAATAATCCTGTATGTTTAAAGCCCATTGGTTTTATATTAAAAGTTAAATCTTTATATTTAACTTGCCAAGCTGCTGGTAATTTCTTTTTATAATTCCAACTTCCACCACCAGTATTACTTCTACTATATCTAGCATCTGCTTTTTTCCATTTTTCTGGATAAGATTTGTCTTTCCAAATAATTTGTGGATCTGGTCTAACTAAAAAAATATTTCCCCATCTTTCTAGCTTTTCACCGTTTGCCATATCTAAAATTTCATAATCTTTCCAATCTCTTGATATATTCATTTTATCTATTCCTCTTATTACTTAAATTTCTTTTTTATTATACTATAAATTTACATAAAAAAATCTACTATCTCTTTTATAATATTTTCTGGTGTAGATGCACCTGCCATAATTCCAACTTTTTTGGTATAATCAAAAGCTTCTTTATTTAGGTCTGATACTGTTTGTATAAAAAATACACTATCACAATTTTTATTTGAAATATCTACTAACTTTCTTGTATTAGCACTATTTTTTCCACCAACTACTATCATATAATCAACTTCTTTTGATATTTCTTCGCACTCTTTTTGTCTAATTTCTGTACTATTACAAATTGTTTTATCAACTACTACATCAGCCTCTATAAAATTTGTATAAATCTCTTTTTCTAAAATATCAAACGCACTTGAGCTAAAAGTAGTTTGAGCTACTACATAAACTTTTGAAAGTCCTGTATTTTCAAATTCCATATAAGCATCTAATATATCATCTTCACTTTCTACTACATAAGAATTCTCTCCAGCAAATCCTAATGTTCCTAATACTTCTGGATGGCCTTTTTCTCCTATTACAATTATAAAACTATCGCTACTTGCTTTTTTTACTTTATTGTGAATTACTTTTACATTTCCACATGTCGTATCAATAATTTCTATATTTTTTTCGTGAGCTGTTTCATAAATTTTTTCGCTTTCCCCATGTGCTCTAATTATCATTTTAGAACCATTTGGAACGTCTTTTATATCATATACTATTTTTAAACCTTTTGCTTCTAGGCTCTCTATAACTTGTTTATTATGAACTACTTCTCCTAAACAATATACATTTTCATTTTTTGTAACTGCTTCATCTGTTTTTTGAACTGCAAGTTTTACACCTCCGCAAAAACCTGCATATTTTCCAACTATTACTTCCATATTTTACCTCTAAATTGAACTTAAAACTCCTACAAAACTATATAGCATTCCTAGCATAAATCCAAAAATCATGCTTGTCCCTAACACTAACATTCTAAAAAATAGTCTTTTCATAAAATCCCTCCATACTATTATTTCTTTATAATAATATTCCGTTAGATTTATTCTTATTACTATTTTCAATTTACATATTTTAAGAGTTTTCTAATTCTTCTTTAATTTTTTTAGCTAAATCTACATTTATACCTTTTATCTCTGAAATTTCTTCAATACTTGCTTCCTTTATTTTCTGAACACTGCCAAATTTTTTAAGTAACAAAGTTCTTTTCTTTTCACCAATACCATCTATATAATCTAGTTTTGATTTTGTCATTTCTTTATCACGAACTTTTCTGTGATATTCGATAGCAGTATTATGAACTTCATTTTGTAAATTTGTTATAAAATTGAATAAAGTTTCTGAAATATTAAATTCTTCTCTTTCTTCATTTATTAAAGCTCTTGTTGAATGCTTATCATCTTTTACCATTCCAAAGACTGGCAAATTAACATTATTTTCAGCCAGAGCTGCTTTAATTGCACGAATTTGAGTAATACCACCATCTGCTAAAATTAAATCTGGCAAAGTCCCAAATCCACCTTTTGGATTTTCCAAAGAATGTTTTATTCTTCTAGATACCACTTCTTGCATACAACGCGGATCATCTTGACCAAAAACTGTCTTTATCTTAAATCTTCTAGACATATTTTTCTTAACAACTCCGTTATATGCTACGCACATACCTGCAACAATAAAATTACCAGATATGTTTGATATATCAAAACTTTCAATTTTCACTGGAATATCATCAAGGTCTAATACTTCTTTTAATTCTGTTAAAATTTCTGTTTTGTCTTTCAATTTATTTTCTAATGTTATTTTGCTATTTAATTCTGCCATTTCCACAAATCGTAATTTTTCACCTTTTTGCGGACTCTTAAGCTCAACCTTTCTTTTTGCACTAACTGAAAGCCATTTTTCTAATGAATCTTTATCTTCTAAATCGTACCTAAGCATAATTTTATTTGGTAAATCCATTCTATCCATATAGAATTGTTTTATAAAACCAGATACAATTTCTTTTTCTTCCATATCTTTTAATTCTTCAAAAATGTATCTTTCTCTACCAATCATTTTACTGTTTCTTACAAAGAATATCTCTATACAAGCTGCTATATCGCTCTTATATAAACCTATAACATCAATGTTATTTTCTGAAATATTTGAAATTCGTTGTTTTTCAGTAACTCTTTCAATTGCTTGAATTTTATCTCTAAGAACAGCTGCCTTTTCATATTCCATGTTTTTAGAGCATTCCATCATATCTTGATTTAATTCAGCAATAATTTGTTCCACTTTTCCTTCAAGTAACTTTATAATTTGGTCTATCTGCTTTTTATATTCTTCAACTGATACATATTTCATACAAGGCGCTAAACATTTTTTTATATGATAATTTAAACAAGCCCTATCCTTATTTTTAAAATTTTTGCATTGCCTAATTTGAAATTTTTCTTTTATAAAAGCTATCATTTCTTTAGCACTACCACTACTTGGATATGGTCCAAAATATTTAGCTCCATCATTTAATATTCTTCTAGTCATTGTAACTGTAGGATAATCAGACTTAACATCAATTCTAATATATGGATAAGTTTTATCATCCTTTAACAAAACATTAAATTTGGGTCTATGTTTTTTTATTAAATTACACTCTAATATTAAAGCTTCATCTTCACTATTTACGACTATATATTCAAAATGGTCTACTAATGAGACCATTTTTTCTATTCTAGTTGTTTTATTATTTTTTCTAAAATACTGCCTAACTCTATTGCGAAGAACAATTGCCTTACCTACATATATAACATTATCATTTTTATCTTTCATAATGTATACGCCAGGTTTGGTTGGAAGCTTTTTAAGTTCTTCCTCAATATTAAACATAAATTCTCCTATTCTTCTATATAACCAATATAAGGAATGTTTCTTCCTTTTTCGTCTACGTCAAATCCATAACCTACAACAAATTTATCTGGTATGTCAAAAGCTACATAGTCTAATGCCACATCCACTTTTCTTCTTTCAACTTTGTTTGCAAGTACTGCAATTTTTAAACATTTTGGATTTTTGCTTAATAAGTATTCTTTTAAATAGCTAAGTGTTGTACCAGTATCTATAATATCTTCCACTACTAATACATTTCTTCCTTCAATATCTCTATCTAGATCTTTTTTTACTAATAAGTTTCCTGTACTTTCTGTTCCTACATAACTTGAAACTTGCATAACTTCAAGTTCAATAGGTGTCTTCATTTTTTTTACAAGATCTACTGTAAAAAATACTGCGCCTTTTAAAACAGAAATAACAACTACATCTTCTCCTTCAAAGTCTTTGTCTATTTCTGCAGCAACTTCTGCAATTCTTTTTTGAATTTCATCTTCACTTAATAATACTGGTAAATTTTCTAACATAACTATTCCTCCGAAAAAAATAAAATACAATTCTATTATAGCACATTATTTCATTTTTTTACAAGATTTTTACACAAAAAAAGCTCCAAAAGGAGCTTTTTTATCAATTTAGTTCATTTCTACTGCACCAATAATTGAATTAATATCTTCAATATTATGTCTTTTCATATAATCTTCTATTCCGGCTATTGCTTTTATACTGCTTTCTGGATCTACTAAATTAGCTGACCCCATAGAAATACACTTTGCACCAGCAAGCATAAATTCTATTGCATCATCACCGTTCATAATTCCACCTAATCCCATTACTGGAATTTTAACAGCATGGCTTGCTTGATATACCATTCTAACTGCAACTGGTTTAATGGCTGGACCTGAAAGTCCACCTGTATTAATGCTTAAAATTGGTTTTCTTTTTTCAATATCTATTTTCATAGCTGTAAGAGTATTTATCAATGAAATACCATCAGCGCCAGCATCTTCTGCGCCTTTTGCAGGAAGTGTTATATCTGTTACATTTGGTGTTAATTTTACTATTAAAGGTTTGCTTGTTAAAACTTTTCTACAAGCTGTTGTAATTTCTTTAACACCTTCATAAGTTGTTCCAAATGCTAAGCAACCAGCTTTTACGTTTGGACAAGAAAGGTTGATTTCTACACCATCTATTGGAAGTGTATTCAAAACTTTACAAATTTCGACATAAGCTTCAACAGTTCCTTCTGTTCCACCAAAACAATTTACTATAATTGGTGTATCGAATTTTTTTAGCCAAGGTAAATCTACTTCCATAAAATAGTCTAAACCTGGATTTTCAAGTCCTATACAATTCATCATTCCACTGTCTGTTTCACAAATTCTAGGTGGTTTGTTACCTGTTTTTGGCTTTAAAGATGTACCTTTGGTAATAATTGCACCTAATTTATTTAAGTCTATAAATTCACTATGTCCTCTACCATAACCAAAAGTTCCAGATGCTACAGTAACAGGATTTTTCATTTTAATTCCACAAAAATCAATTTCTGTTTTCATACTTTAAACCTCCTATATTATTACTTTCTTTGAATTAAATACTGGTCCATGTTGACAAACATAATTGTATTTAACTTCATCTGGATTTTCAGTTACTATTCTAACATTGCAACCTACACAAGCTCCGATTCCACAGCCCATTCTTTCTTCCAAAGACATTTCACATTTAATGTTTTCAGAATTTGCAAATTCTTGAACTGCTTTAAGCATAGGAAGTGGTCCACATGCAAAAATAATATCTGGTTTTTCTTTTTTGCAATCCTCTTTTAAAACATTGATTGCATAACCTTTTTCTTTATATGAACCGTCATCAGTTGTTATAACTACGTTGCTTGCAACTTCTTCAAATTCTTTTTCTAAAGTAACTAAAGATTTGTTTCTAAAGCCCATATACATTGTAGTTTCGGCTCTTCCTTTTAATTCTTTAGCAAGTTCATATAGTGGGTATGTTCCAATACCGCCACCAATTATTGCTACTTTTTTATAATCTTTTACTGTGAATGCACCATTTCCTAAAGGACCTATGACATTAATTATATCTCCAACTTTTTTAGTAGATAAAATTTCTGTACCTTTTCCTTTAACTTGAAATATAAATTCCACTGTTCCTTCAGCTTTTTCAATATTATAAATACTAATCGGACGTCTTAAAAAGGTTTCACCAGTAGTTGATACTTGTATTTCAAGAAATTGTCCAGCTTTTGCTATCTCTGCAATCTCTGGTGCTTTAATTTTAAATTTATAAATTCCTTCAATAATTTTTTCAGTATCTAAAATTTCGCAATCTAATTTATATTTATAAGCCATGTAATTCACTCCTATCTATTTATTTTTTATAGCATTATTTAATTCATCACGCATACGAATTGCTTCTGCACGAGTTGCTTCTGCAAATTGTTCATCTGTGTATATATCTTTCCATCTATCTGATTTCCAAGCACACATTAAACTTCTTGAAGCATTTACTATTCCTCCAAGACCTTTTTCATCAAATCCTAATGCTATATCTTCTGCTTTTCCACCTTGTGCCCCATAACCAGGAATTAGGAAATATGATGTAGGCATAATTTTTCTAAGTTCTTCTAATTGTTTTGGATAAGTAGCTCCTACAACTGATGAAATTGAACTATATCCATGTTCTCCGACTAAATCTTCTCCCCATATATTTACAAGCTCTGCAACTTTTTCATATACAGTTTTTCCATCTTCTAATTTTAAATCTTGAAGTTCACCAGAAGATTTATTTGAAGTTTTTACTAATACGAAAATACCTTTTCCATATTTTTTACAATCTTCGACAAAAGGTTTAATTCCGTCTGTTCCTAAATATGGATTTACTGTTACAAAATCTATATCATAAATTGAGTAATTCATTTCAGCAACAGGAGTTTTTCCAATTGCAGCATTTGAATAAGCTTGAGCTGTTGTTCCTATATCGCCTCTTTTCATATCTGCAATAACTATCATTCCTTTATGTTTAGCATATCTGCAAGTTTCGCAAAAAGCTTCAATTCCATAAGTTCCAAACATTTCATAAAAAGCAATTTGTGGTTTTATTGCTGGTACTATATCGCAAACACTATCTATTAATTTATAGTTATATTCGATAATAGCTCTACAAACATCTCTTAAATCTGTACCATATTTACTTTTTATACATTCTGGAAGCATATCATAACGTGGATCTAATCCAATTACTGTAGGATTATTCATTTCTTGTATTTTATCTATTAATCTATCTATCGCTGTTTTCATAAACTATTCTACCTCCTACAACTGTGTACATTACTTGTCCTTGTAATTCTTTTCCAATCCAAGGTGTATTATGAGATTTTGAAACAATGCTTGCTTCTTCATAAATATATTTTTTATTTGGATCAAAGATTGTTAAATCTGCAGTAGAGCCTTCTCTAATTTCTCCTCTATTTATTCCTAATAATTTAGCTGGATTATATGACATAAGTCTTACCATATCTAAATAATCAATATGTCCTTTAGCAACTAAATTTGTAATTGTTGCAGCTAAAGCAGTTTCAAATCCAATAATGCCATTTGGTGCACTAGCTAAACCTTTTGCTTTTTCTTCTTTAGCATGTGGTGCATGGTCTGTAATAATACAATCTATTGTACCATCTTTTAAACCTTCTATTATAGCTTTTTTATCTTTTTCTTCACGAAGCGGTGGGTTCATTTTTGCATTTACACCTGAAGTTAAAACTTCATCAACAGTAAAGCTATAATAATGAGGACAAGTTTCGCAAGTAACCTTAACTCCTCTTGCTTTTGCACTTCTTATCATATTTACAGATGTTGAAGTGCTGATATGACAAATGTGTGTATGTAAGTTATTTGTTTCTGCAATTACTATATCACGTGCTGCCATGATTTCTTCTGCTTCTGGTAAAACTCCTTGTACTCCTAATTTATCAGCAATTGGTCCTGCATTTATTGCGCCAGCTGATACAGATTTTTCTTCACAGTGTTCTGCTAAGAAGCTATTTAGTGAATTTACTTTAATCATAGCTTCTCTAATCATTCTAGCATTTTCTACTGGCATTCCATCATCAGAAAATGCACAAGCTCCTGCTTCTAATTGTGCTTCAAAGTCAACTAACTCTTCGCCTTTTTCTCCTACTGTAACGCTTGAATAAGGCATAACATTACATAAGTTAACTCTTTTTGCTTCATCTATTATTCTTTTTAAAACAATAGCGCTATCTGGAGTAGGTTTTGTATTTGGCATAGGACAAATAGTAGTAAAACCACCCTTAACAGCGCTTTTTGATCCAGTTTCTATAGTTTCTTTATGTTCACCACCTGGTTCTCTTAAATGACAATGAACGTCAATCATACCTGGCATAATATATAAACCAGAACAATCAACAACTTTAGCATCTTCTGCTTTTATTTCTTTAGCAATTTTTTCAATTTTTCCTTCATCATTTATTAAAAGGTCAAAAATTTCTTCTGTATTGCTTGCATAGTCTAGTACAGTTCCATTTTTAAATAAAATACTCATTTTTCTCTCCTTACATAAATTTTTACTATTTTATCATTTTAGCATATTTTTTTCAAGTTTTTTAAACAAAAAGAAGATAAAAATTTATCTTCTTTTATTTGTCTACTAATTATTAATGACAACCGCTACAGTTTCCTCCGCATTTACTTGCATATTTGCAAGTTGCCTTTTCTTTCTTTTCCATTTTTCTCAACTTATCTACTACTTCTACTAAAACATCTAATGTATAGTCAATTTCTTCTTTCGTATTATATTTTCCGATTGAAATTCTAAGTGTTCCTTTAGCAAGCTCATAAGGTATTTCCATTGCTAAAAGCACATGTGATGGTTCTAATGAACCTGATATACAAACACTACCATTTGAAACACAAATGTCTTTTTCTGCTAAACTATTAATTAAATCTTCGGCATCAATGTCATAAAAAGATACATTTACATTTCCTGGTACTCTTTCACTCGCATCACCATTAATTTTTATGCTTTTAATTCTTTTTTGAATTTCTTTTATACAATAATCTTTAAGTTGTATTATTTTTGGTATATTTTGGTCAAATTCTTCGTAAGCAAGCTCAATAGCTCTGCCCATTCCAACTATTGCTGGAACATTTTCAGTTCCTGCTCTCTTATTTCTTTCTTGATTACCACCAACTTGCATTTTTTTAAACTTAAGACCTTTTCTAACATATAATGCACCAACACCTTTTGGTCCGTAAAATTTATGTGCCGATATTGATAAACTATCAATTTTTTGTGCTTTTACATCTATTTTTATATTTCCTATTGCTTGTACACTGTCTGTATGAAAAAATATGCCATTTTCTCTTGCAATTTGACCAATCTCACTTATTGGTTGAATTGCACCCATTTCGTTATTTGCATACATTATTGTAATTAAAATAGTTTTATCTGTAATAGAATCTTCTAATTTTTCTAAATTAATTATTCCATTTTCGTCTACGTCTAAATAAGTAACTTCAAATCCTTCATTTTCTAATTGTCTGCAAGTTTCTAAAACAACAGGATGTTCAATTCTTGTTGTAATTATATGATTTCCTCTTCTTCTATAACTATATGCCAAGCCTCTAATTGCTGTAATATTGCTTTCTGTACCTCCAGAAGTAAAATAAATTTCAGAAGGATCTGCATTTATGGCTTTTGCAACTTTTTCTCGTGCTACTTCTATTGCTTGTCTAGCGTTTTTTCCTAAACTATACACACTTGAAGGATTTCCATATTCCTCCATAAAATATGGCATCATTTCTTTAAAAACACGCTCATCTAATTTTGTAGTTGCTGCATTATCTAAATAAATTCTTTCCATCTTATTCCTCTCTATTTATAAAAATCTTTATATATTAAACTAACATCAACTTGTCTTGGAACAACTCTACCTACACCAATTTCTGTAAATTGCCAAGCTATCATTTTACTCATCAATTCTTCATTTTCAGTAGGTTCTTGTTCTTCTAATTCTGAATACCAATAATTAGGTATTTTAGTAGTATTATCTATATAGTAAGCTAACCAAAATTTTGTAGGAATTGTTCCTAAAAATTCATTTGCTACTTTTGCATTACTATATACAATTGTTTTTAAACCTTTTTGCTCCATTTTTTGTATAAGCTCTGTTACTAAAATTGCTCTTTCTTCCCAAATTCCATTTGCTCTACCTCCTGCATCATGCTTTTCAACATCTATAGCTATTGGTAAAATATTATTTTTGTATTTGTTTTCTTTTAAGAAATCTTCCACGAATTTAATTTCTTCATCTATTTCTTCACTATTTAAGGCCTCATCTAAAAAATATATTCCAAATGGTATATCTAAAAATTCACAAGCATCAGCCCAAGTTTGAAATTCAGGGTCTGTATAGAAATTTCCTTTTTCTCCATACCCTCTACCACCTGCTCTTATATAAACATACGTAATATTGCTATTTATTAAAAAAGCAGCCATTTCTCCACCTGTATCAAAATTTTTCCCTTTATTGAATTTTGATAAATCTACCATCAAAACTTTTTCTTCATCACTTGCTTTATAGTAACCTAATGTAGAAGTTAATACATATCCAATTTTATTGTTTATTACTACCTTAGACCACTCTATATTTGTTTTTTCATCAACAAAATCTTCTAAAACATATACTAAAGTACCTATTGGTAATTCTCTACGAATTTTTACATTTTCCGTTTTAGGTTTTTTATAAAAATCAGCATTTTCTACAATTGTTACTGAATGTTTAGCATTAGATACATCAATTGTTCTATTTAAATATTTTACTATTCCAAAAATAAGCAATGATATAGTAAATATTACTATTGCTACAATAATTATTAAAATACTTTTTTTATTCAACATATTATTCTCCATCTATCGTTAGTTCAATTTCTATGATAACATAATATAACAAAAAAAGAAAGTATCTACTTTCTTTTTTAATATATTTCTAATTGTTGTCTAAACAATTCATTAGCTGTTGTATATAAATTCAAATCTTCATTATTCATCAAAATATTTCTTATATTCCAAAGTCCTAATCCGTGCTCTTTAGAAGAATCTTCCTTTGAAGTATAACCCTTTTCAAATATTTTATCTAAATCTATATTTTTATTATTATAACTGTTTTCTATTATAATTAATTTTCTATCAACTTTGGAATCTTGCATAAATTTTACATTGATTATTTTATTCTCTGTATCTTTAGCAGCTTCAATAGCATTATCTAGTAATATTCCTAAAATTCTACATATTTCATAATTGTTTTCACATTTTTCTTCTATTTTTGTTAAAACTTCAATATTCATATTAACACTTTGTTCTTTTGCCAAATAATATTTATTTGTAACAATACTATAAATCGCAGAATTTTGTATGATTTTAGGATCTAATATTTCCATTTTATTTACTTTAACACAATCCTCTAAAATTGCTTTACTCATATTTCTGATACCATCAATATTTTCTGCTTCAACATAACCATCTAGCGCCATTACAAAATTAGAAAAGTCATGCTTAAAACCTCTTATACTATCATACATAATTGATAAAGTTTTATTATACACTTCTAATGAATGTATTTTTAATTCTTGAGATTCTACCATATTTATTTTTAAAACATTTTGCATACAAATATATATGTATAACATAATATTTAATAAAATTACTGTATATAAAATATCGTGTTTAATGTTCAATAATTGAAATTCTGTAAGAATAGTTAAAAGCATTCCAATAGCTGAAATTATATAGATACTATGTCTGCTCTTCCAATTTAGATGATTACTTAAAAATATATGAACTTTCTTTTTTATTAAGACAAAAAGAATTAGTGCTCTTACTATCATAATAGAAATTTTTAGGCAAAATGTAAACTTAAAATTATATATTCCTTCTATATAATTAGAAACATCATCAAAACATTCAAATAAACATTTTGCTAATATACTTTCAACAGTTATTAAAATAACAACATTTAATGTTTCACATAATGCACATTTTTCTGGTGACTGTTTAAAAAATATTTTGGCTACCGAGAAAGTTATTATAAAACACAAAATTTTATTAAAAGGTGATGGAACTATTAAAAATATTATAAAATGAACTATACCTAATACCGATACAATACTTAAAATTTTCTTTTTACTTACCTTTATATTGAATAATTGTATAAAAAGCAATATATCCATTAACGAAGATATAACTGCATAAGACAAATCTAAAATTAACCATTCTGGCCAACATACCCAAAAATTGCCAATATCTCTATTCTTTAAAAAAGCATCTCCCAACATGTTTTATACACCTCTCTATTTTGTACCATATTATTTTAATTTATTTCTGTTATGAAATCAATAAAAAAAGTACAAAATAATTCGACAAAAAATGAGTTTTCGTTTTTACTTAATATTTAAAATGGATCAATTTCAAATTCAATATCTTCTTTACTGAGAATATCGGCATAAACATCTGCTCTTGTATTTTCTTTATCTGACAATATTCCTAGACTAATGATGTTGTTTCCAGCTTCATAATCCTCAAAAATACACTTACCCTCTATTTCATCTTCATTTCCAAAATCTATATTTGTAATAAATTGGTGTCCTTCTCCAGTCTTAGTAAATATAATATTGTTGTATTTTATTTTATCGTCTGATATTCTTTCATATTTCATTTTTTCAATTATTTTTCCTATGTATATAAGTTGATCATCTGGAATTATAACTAAAACTTTATCATTATTTAATTCACATTTTACATACGATACTGTTTCATCTTCTTCTATTGAATACCATGTTTTAGTTTCTACTATATACTCTTCACCTTTAATAATGATTTGAGTATTTTTATTTAATTTACTTATTAAATTTTCCATTTTTTTCTCCTTTTGGGTTCATATGATATATTGAAATATCTACTTTGAAATTCAGTAAATATGCCTAATTCTTTAGTTCCAGACAAGTTACAACTTCGCAATGATGCGTAAAAGGAAACATATCACATATAGCAACTTTTTCTAAATTATATTGTTCTTCTAGATATTTTAAATCTCTAGCTAAAGTAGCAGGATTACAACTTACATAAACAATTCTACTAGGTAAGACTTGTAATAATGTATCTAATGCTACTTTATCACAACCTTTTCGTGGCGGATCTATAAAAACAACATCTGCTGATAAATTTCTAGTTTTCACAAGTTCTGGTAAAACTTTTTCAACATCTCCTGCAAAAAACTCACTATTTTTAATATTATTTATTTTAGCATTTTCTTTTGCATCTTCAATAGCCTCTGGAATAGTTTCAATTCCATATATTTTTTTGACATTATCTGAGGCAAAAATACCTATAGTTCCTATTCCACAATACAAGTCAAATATTGTCTCTTTCCCCGTTAAATTTGCATATTCTACAGCTTTAGAATACAATTTTTCAGTTTGAACAGGATTTACTTGATAAAATGAAAGTGGCGAAATTTTAAATTTTTTGTTACCTAAAAAATCATATATATATCCATCACCATAAATAATTTCTGTTTTATCTCCTAAAATAACATTAGTATTTTTATTATTAATATTTTTGGCAATCGTTTTAATATCCGGATACTTAGATGTTAAAAATTCGACTAACTCTTTTTCTTTAGGAATATCTTGCATATTAGTAACAAGTGTTACCATTGTCTCATTAGTCTTTTTTCCTTCTCGGATGATTATATGTCTTATACTTCCAGTTAAAGTTTGTTCGTTATAAACAGGTATATTTTTGTCAATCACAAATTCATAGATAGAATTAGCAATATCTTGAGAACGTTTGTCTTGAATTTTACATTCTTTCGTTTCTATTATTTTATGAGTTCTAGCCGCATATACTCCCATAACTGCTCTACCATCTTCCGAAACGCCAACCGGATATTGTAACTTATTTCTATAATTATATGGACTTTCCATTTTTATTACAGAATCAACTTCAACTTTTCTTCCAAGAGCCTTTGATACGGTATTTTCGACTGATATTTTTTTCATATCTATTGTAAAATCATAATCTATATGTCTTAATGAGCATCCGCCACATAATCTAGCAGTTTCGCAATCTTCTTCTTTTCTATGTGTAGATTTTTGGGTAATTTCAATTATTTTGCCAAAAGCATGAGAAGATAACACCTTTAATATTTTAATTTTAACTACTTCACCTTTTATTGAATTAGGAATAAAAACAGGAATACCATCCAACTTAGCAATTCCTTCACCTTGAAATCCATTATCTATAATATTTACAACATATTCTTCGTTTTTCTTTAACATAACTATCTCCTATTTTACTAACTTTAATATTATATCATTAAGTTACTAAAAAGTCACTAATTTTGTCAAAAAAGAAGGATTTCAAGACATGGAAAAATTTGACCGTATAAGCAATTTGTGATATAATTATATTGTACATATTTATTATTCATTACCCATTAAGGGGCTTAACCTAGCTTGTGCATTTTAGCTTTTTTATAACTTGAATATGTACAGTACAATATAGGTTGAGTAACGTTTGAAAGGAGTCTTATTTATGACAACACGTATTTGGTTAGACACAGTGGTACTTGCAGCGCTTGATGACGCAAAAGAGGTTCTTGAACGGCTGATTGCTGAAGGTAAGCAGTTGGTTATCGCCAACACCGCTCTGGACGTCAGAGTCTTTCAGGAGAACATCGATTGGTTTGAGGATCAGCTGGCTGAAGGCAAGATCAACATCGAAATCTGGAACACTCCGGACGAGATGGTTAGCAAAGAATTCTTCTGGAGTTCTTGCAACATGACATCTGAGCCTTCAACGGATCTGTATGAAGCAGTCGAAGACTTCCCGAATAAGGAAGCAATCCTGGACATCGCAGATCTGATTTCCGTTTATGGCATGCCGAAAGGTGATTGGGTTATGGGTCCTTGGACACCGCCTGCACCTTTAAGCCCTGAAATTGCCGAAGAGCTTGGAATCTCCACAGCTAGCACCAGAACTGAAGTTCTCGATGCAGCCATGAGCCAGAACAGATTTGACCTCTTCAACATCTACAATACCGGCTATTGCACCGGTTTGGCTACGCAGCACAACTGCGACGCCCTACTCAATGTAGATGGCTCCATTACAGAGATCGAGTAAGCAATTACTTTATCTGTAGCAAACACAAAATACTCCCCGGACGCTATGTCTGGGGAGTGTTCTTTTTTATATTGTTTCATCTGTTTCTGTTACCAATTCAAATGCAATTTTTCTAATTAACTTGTTAGCCTCAATAACTCGAATTTTTACCTTATCACCAATCTTAAATACTCTATTTGTTTTTTCTCCAACTAAGTTTTTTCTATTTTCATCATAAATATAATATTCATTAGCGCCCATGTTTTCAAATCGAATTAAACCTTCAACCGTACTTTCAAGCTCAACAAACATACCAAAGCTTGTAATAGAAGATACTATTCCATCAAATTCTTGTCCAATCTTATCTTCCATAAATTCTGCTTTTTTAATATCTTCTGCCTCACGCTCAGCTTTTGTTGCAAGCTTCTCACAATCAGAAGATGTTTCTGCATATTTTATAGCTTTTCCTTTTAGCTCTTGCAATCTGTTTTCACTAAGATTATAACCATGCTCAATATATTCAGAAATAACTCTATGAATAAATAAATCTGGATATCTTCTAATTGGCGAAGTAAAATGACAATAATAGTTACTTGCTATACCAAAATGACCTTTATTTTCAGCTTCATATCTAGCTATTTTTAAAGTTCTAAGTATTAGTGTTGAAATTACTTTTTCATATTCTGTATCTTTAATTTTATCTAGCACTTCTGAAAAAGCTTTTGGTCTAATATTATCTTTACTCGCTTTAATTTTATAACCAATATTGAATAAAAATTTATTTGTTTCGTTGATTTTATCTAAATCTGGCTCTTCATGCACCCTATAAATAAACGGAGCTTCTAACCAATAGAATTTTTCTGCAATAACTTCATTGGCAGTAAGCATAAATTGTTCTATAATTTCGTTTGCAAAATTCAATTCATATTTTTTTACTTCTATTGCTTTTCCATTTTTATCTAAAACAATTTTACTTTCTGCTATATCTAAATTCAAATAACCTTGTTTTAAGCGTCTATCTTTCAAAATATGAGCTAATTCTTCCATATCTTTAAAACAAGATATATATTTTTCATATTTTTTAACTACTTCTTTATCTGAATTTGTAATTATTTTATAAACATCAGAGTAACTCATTCTTTCAGTTACTCTTATAACAGATTTACAAACATCTGAAGAAATAACATTTCCGTTACCATCAATTTCCATTATACATGAAAGTGCAAATCTATCTTCTCCTGCATTTAAGCTACATATTCCATTAGAAAGTTCAAAAGGAAGCATTGGTATAACTCTATCAAACATATATACACTTGTACCTCTTTTTACTGCCTCTTTATCTAATACAGAATCTTCTTTTACATAGTAACTAACATCTGCAATATGAACTTCTAAGACGTATGTTCCATCTGCAGTCTTTTGAACAAAAACAGCATCATCTAAATCTTTGGCATCTTCTCCATCAATAGTAAAAATTGGATGAATATCTCTAAAATCTCTTCTGTTTTTAATATCTTTTTTATTTATTTTTTGAGGTATTCCCATTGCTTCTAAAGTAACTGGTAAAGGAAATTCATTTGGCAAAGAAAATTCTTTTATAACACTTAGCATATCTACACCAGCTAAGTCTATATTTCCTAGCACTTCTACAATTTCACCCTCTGCATTTTTGCCTTTTTCTGGATATTTTGTAATTTTAGCCACAACTTTATCATTATCTCTGGCATTTAAGCATTTATTTTTTGAAATAAAAATATCTGTATCAAATCGTTTATCATCTGGCACAACAAATCCAAAATTTCTACTTTTTTGAAAAATTCCTACTACAGTATCTTTATCTCTTTTTAATATTTTAACTATTTTTCCTTCTGCTCGTCTTTCTTTAGTTTTAGGTCTAAAAATATTTATTTGAACAGTATCTCCGTTTAAAGCTCCATTAACACTTTTAGATGGTATAAACACATCTTCCATTTCTTCGCTTTCAAATTCTACAAAGCCATATCCTTTTTCATTGGCTCTAAAAATGCCTTCATATTTTCTTTTTTTCTTATTTCCCACAATTAATAACCTTTCTAAAAAACAAAAAGGGCTAGCAAATTGCCGCCCCTAAATATTTCTAATTAAACAACATAAATAATTCCTAAAGCTACATTTAATATAACAAATACTACTGCAAGTATTATTGTTGCTCTTTTTATTTTTCCTTCTTTAGTTTTACCTTTATTTTTTTCATAAAAGTTGCTAGCAGAAGCTCCCATAACTGTACCTGATGCTCCACTATCTTCTTTTGATTGTTTAGTTATTAAAAATATTAGTGCAACACAAACGATTAAATATATTGCAATGATTATATTTTTTACTATTTCCATTTAAAAATTCCTCCAAGACTAATTTTGTCAGCTATTATAGTTTACCATAAGAAATTATAAAAATCAATATTTTTACACAAATATTTTAAACTTCTACACATTTTACAGCAAGTCTTTCACTTTTATTTGCTGTACAAGTAATCAATGTTACTTCTTTCTTTCCATCCGTCATTTGACTTGTACAAGAGGAATCATCTTCACTGATTACATCTTTTGCATACACTTTGTATGACACATCATTACCTTTTGTATCCATAACTTTAACAATATCACCAATAACAAGGTTTGAAAGTTTGCTAAAATATTTAGAATTACCATAATTATGACCTGCTACACAAAAATTTCCAACTTCATTTGGATCTGCTCCCCAAAATTTAGTTGGTGCAACCTTTAAATTTTCTGCTGAAGAATCTTTAAGTACTGGATATTTTACTCCTAACTTATCTATTGAAATTATAGCTATAATTCTTCCTTGCTTACTATATTTATCAATTTCGTCTAATTCTGTATTATTTTTAACTTCATTTTTGGTAACATTTTCTTTTGCAGGTGGATTATTAGCAATAGTATTTTCCACTTCTTCTAGTTCTGCATATACTTCTGAATATAAAACTGGATCGTAACCTTCACCAGATTTTATTACTAAAAAACCTATTCCTGCGCAAACTATTATACTTATTAAAATAACATATATGAAGCTTTTATCGTTTTGTTTCATCTTTCATTCCTACTTTTTTATTATACATAGAAAATGCAATTAATATTGCTGATGCTACAAAAATTGTTACTAAAAATGTATTTTTTAAAGTATAATTGCTTCCAGTATTAGGTAATTTACCATTAGATTTTGAAGTATCTTTTCCTACTGGTAATGTATTTCTTATTTTTGACCAATCTACTTCGTTTGTAGTGTTAGTTGTATTTGTTGTATTTGTTGTGTTGGCTGTATTAGTAGTATTTGTATTTGTATCTGTATTAGTATTTGTGTCTGCTGTTGTAGTATTAGTTGTATTAGTATCAGCCGGTGTTGTATTAGTATTAGTATCTACATTTTCTGTTGTTGTATTTGTTGGGTCTTCAACTGTTGCATCAACTCTAGTAACAAACAAATTACTTACAGTTGCTAAAACTATTGCTACTGTAAATATAACCAAAACTTTTTTAAATCCGCTCATATATAAATCTCCTATCTTATCCATATATTATAATTTTACAGAATATGACAAAGAATTGCAATAAAATTTAAGTTACATTTATATTACAAAAGCCTAACACTTTTGTGTTAGGCTAAGTTATGGTTCTATTTTAAATTTTCGCTACATCTATGACAAACACCTGGATGTTCATGATCCTCTCCTACAGTCTCTAAATACATCCAACATCTCTCACATTTTTGACCTGGTGCTTTTTCTACTCTTACTCCAATTTCTACTTCTTCGTCTTCGTTTCTTCTATTTCTTTGAACCTCAACAGCAGATACAATAAATATTTCAGCTAAGACACTTTCATTTTCTTTTAAGAAATCGTATTCTTCACCTTCTGCAAATAGTAAAACTTTTGCTTCAAGAGAAAGACCTATTTCTTTATTTGCTCTAGCTTCTTCAAGCTTTTTAGCGACAATATCTTTAACTTTAATTAATCTAGACCATTTTAAAGCTATTGCTTCATTTTCATATTTGCTATTTACTTTGGGATAATATTCAAGCATAACACTTTCTGTGTTTTCACCTTTTTTATGTGGCATATAACTCCAAATTTCTTCTGCTGTAAAGCATGTCATTGGAGCTAAAATTCTAACTAAAGCTGATAAAATTTCATACATAGTTGTTTGAGCAGCTCTTCTTTCTAATGAATTTGGTTTTGATGTATAAAGTCTATCTTTTATAATATCTAGGTAGAAAGCACTCATATCAACTACACAGAATTGATTTATAGCTTGATATGCATTGTGGAAATCATAACTGTCATAAGCATCTGTACAATCTTTAATTAGCTTATTAAGTTTTGTTAATGCCCATTTATCAATTTCTTGTAAATCTTCATAAGCAACTGGATTATCAACATCAAAATCGTTAATATTTCCTAAAATATATCTTGCAGTATTTCTTATTTTTCTATAAACTTCTGTAACTTGTTTAATTATATTTTTAGAAACACTAACATCTGATTTATAATCTGATGATAATACCCAAAGCCTTAATACATCTGCACCTGATTCTTTTATAATTTCTTGTGGTGCTACAACATTTCCAACAGATTTTGACATTTTTCTGCCTTGCTCATCTACTGTATAACCATGTGTTAAAACTTCTTTATAAGGTGCTACACCTTTTGTTGCAACTGATGTTAAAAGTGAAGATTGGAACCATCCTCTGTATTGGTCACTTCCCTCTAAATACATATTTGCTGGTGGAAGTCCACGTTCTGCAACAACTGATTCATGTGTTGAACCAGAATCAAACCAAACATCCATAATATCTGTTTCTTTTTTGAATTCTGTACATCCACAAGCAGAACATTTTGCTCCTTCTGGCATAAGTTCTTTTTCTGTTAAACCAAACCAAGCATTTGAACCTTGTTCTTTAAATATTTTTTGAATTTTTTCTAAGCTTTCATCTGTAACATATTCTTTTTCACATTCTTTACAATAGAAAACAGGTATTGGAACTCCCCAAGTTCTTTGACGAGAAATACACCAATCGTTTCTATCTTCAACCATTTTAGAAATTCTTTCTTCTCCCCAAGCTGGATACCATTTAACTGTTTTTATTGCATCTAATGTTTCTTTTCTAAATCCATCAACAGAAGCAAACCATTGATTTGTTGCTCTGAATATAACTGGATTTTTACATCTCCAGCAATGTGGATATGAGTGATTTACTTTTTGTGCAGCAAGTAAGAAGCCGTTTTCATCTAACCATTTGATAATTTCTTTATCAGATTTGGCATAATACATATCTTTAAATGGTCCAGCACCTTCGCCTCTTTGAACACCTTTGCTATCAACAGTAACTATAATATCCAAATTATTTTTTAATCCACACAAATAGTCTTCTTTACCATAACCAGGAGCTGTATGAACTGCACCTGTACCAGTGCCTAATTCAACTAAAATTGTATCATCACTACCTAAAACAACTACTGAATCTCTATCTAAGAATGGATGTCTACACATAACACCTTCTAGTTCTGTTCCATCAAATTCTTTTTCTATTTTATATTCTTCAATTTCTGCTATTTTCATAACACTTTCTACTAATTCACTAGCCATAATTAGTTTTTCTTTGCCTGTATTTACAATAGCATATTTATAATCTGGTCCAATAGTAATAGCAAGGTTTCCTGGTAAAGTCCAAGGTGTTGTTGTCCAAATTACAACATAAGTATCTTTTGCATCAAATAATCCTTTACTGTCTTTTACAGGGAATTTAACATAAGCAGTATTTGAATTTACATCTTTATATTCAATTTCTGCTTCAGCTAAAGCTGTTTCACAATCAGTACACCAATAAACTGGTTTTAAACCTTTATATATGTATCCTTTTTGATACATTTTTGAAAACACACCAATTTGTTTTGCTTCCATTTGTGGTTGATATGTTATGTATGGATTTTCCCAATCTCCTAATATACCTAAACGTTTGAAACCTTCTGTTTGTTTGTCTTTATAATCCATAGTAAATTTTTTACATGTATCTCTAAATTCATTTACTGGTATTGCATCTCTATTTAAACCTAATTTTTCTATTGCTTTCTTTTCAGTAGGCATTCCATGTGTATCATAACCAGGAATAAATGGTGTGTAAAAACCTTTTAAGTTTTTGTATCTTACAATAGTATCTTTTAATACTTTATTTAAAGCATGTCCTATATGAATTTCACCATTAGCATAAGGTGGGCCATCATGTAAAACAAAAGGCTCCTTTCCTTCATTTTTCTTTAACATTTTTTCATATAAGCCATTTTCAAAAACTCTTGATTGTGTTTTGGGTTCATTTTCTGGTAAATTTGCTCTCATTGGGAAATCTGTTTTTGGCAAATTTAATGTTTGGCTATAATCTTGCTTTTCTTCACTCATAACATTTATCTCCTTTTCTTTTTATTTACAAAAAACAAAAAGGTCACTCGCCTATAGGACGAATGACCGTGTTACCACCTAAATTCAAAAATTATTTAATAATAATTTTCCTCTAATTTCTTTAACGCAGAATTACGAATATGTTTACTTTAATTTTCAACATATTAGCTCTAAGGTGATAATAAATAAGTTGTTTTCTGCTAAAATCTCACCAACCTTTAGCTCTCTTTAGATACTTCTTATTTACCGTGTCCTTGTCTTTGCTTTTTAATATTTACATAAATATATTACCACTTTTAACTTTAATTTGTCAATATTAATCTTGCAAATCTTCTATTTCTTGCACTTTTGTTATATTGTTAATTGAAAGTAAATCTGATAATAATCTGTTTTTGTTTATTTCATCTCTGTGCTTTCCAGTAATTTTTATGTAATTTATTGAATTTTCTTCTTCAATCATTATTTCTTTAACTTCAATTTTATTTCTATCTAAAAATATTTGTACCTCATTCATAACTTCTTTTGGAGTAGGAGTTTCTACATGTAAATTTATTGTATGGAAATGTCCTACTTTTTCTGAAATCGAACTTGAATGTTTAAGTACTACATAAACAACAGCCGTAGCTATAATTCCACTAAGATATAGTCCAGCGCCTACGCACAATCCTATACATGTTATAGCAAGCAAACTTGCTGCAGTTGTAAGACCTTTAACATTAAAACCATCTTTTAAAACAGTTCCTGCTCCTAAGAAACCAATACCTGATAATAATTGTGCTGGAATTCTACTAAAGTCTGTACTGCCAGATATTTCCGCTATTTTATGTGCACACACTACTGTAAGTACAGCACTCATACCTACTAATACGTGTGTTCTAAAACCTGCTGGTTTACTTAATGCAGCTCTTTCCAATCCTATAAAGCCAGCCAATATGTAAATTAAAATTAATTTAATTAGAACGTCTATTGGTTCTAATTGTATAAAGTTTTGTAATAAATAAATGAAATTCAATTTTGCCTCCTCTTTTCTTCTTTTGTTTGTTTTTATTATATATTTTATCTAAAAAATTTACAATGTTATTTTTTAGATTTAGTCATTTTTTCCATTTTTTTCGCCTGTTCTTTTTGCTTATCTATTGGTAGCCAAACATCAAATGTACAAACAAATTCACCATATTTTGTTGTTTCTTCTTCATTCATAATATTCTCCTTTCGAAAATATTATGCACGAAAAAAATATAAATATTCTAAATAGGATTTACATGTATAACGGTTAAGTATACTTCATCAATCTCCTTGTCAATTTCTTTTTCTAATTTATCAGCAATTTCATGGCTTTCAAAAGTAGTCATATTTCCATCTACAAAAATAGAAAATGAAATTTGGTATTGATATCCAACTGGAGTTGCGTTAAAGTGAGTTACTTTTTGTATTTCTTTATGCTTTTTGATAATTTCATATACTTCTTGTTTAGTTCTTTCATCAAAACATTTATCCATTAACACATCGTAACTTTGTATAAATATTTTAGCTGCTGAGATTAAAATCCATGTAGATATTCCAATACCTACAACGCCATCAATCCAATATATTCCAGCTAATGAAAGTAAGCAAGAGATTAAGTTACATGAGGTAACAAAACAATCATTTCTATGATCCTCTGAGTTTGCTTTTATTAACAGATTATTTAATTTTTTAGCCATTCTATTTGTATAAATAAATAGTAAAAACTTAACGCAAATAGTGACAATACATACTACCACAAGCCACATTGAAAATTCATATTTTGTATGATAAATCAAACTTAAAATTGCATCTTTTATTATAACAAATGACATTAAAATCATAGCAATACTTATAAGCATAGAAAATATATATTCTGCTTTTCCATGACCTAAATTATGATCTTCATCATAAGGTTTGCTGGCTATTTTATTACCTATAAAAGTTAAAAGTGAAGAAAATATATCTCCCGCGCTATTAAAGCTATCTGCTATCATTGCTTGGCTTCCACTCATAAAACCTACAATTGCTTTAATTACAAGCAAAAATATATTTCCTATTATTCCTAAAATACTAGCTATTTTTACACTTTTAAATCTATCCATATAAATACCTCGAATATTTGATAACTATCTTATTATATTAACACAAAAATACATATGTATCAATAGCAAAAATCATTTTTATTTATTAAAATAAAAACAACAGAGCTACTAACGAGAATCGTTAGTAGCCTTTGCATAAATGAGAATTACATTAAATTAAAGAAACGTTTTCGAGAATTATTGCTGGAATTTCAGGTAAGCAATGATCCCTTGCAAAAAGTACACAATTGTAGCCATCAAGCAACCGCATATTTTTGTCCAAAATAACGGGTCGTGGCAATCTGTGATACTTGTTATGGAACTCTAAAATACGATGATATCGTTT
The DNA here is from genome assembly GCA_017625465.1 of Clostridia bacterium. GTDB lineage: Bacteria > Bacillota > Clostridia > TANB77 > CAG-508 > Scatovivens. The sequence continues at coordinate 182,401 of JAGAKS010000016.1, forward strand.
ACCGCGAAGTTCTGTGCTGGCAAGTTGATAATCAATAGACCATACATCAACCATTGTAAACCATTTCTTTGGCAGAACAAATCCTCTTTCATGAAAAATATAGTTGCGATTTTCTAGCACTTCTTTGCGGTACTGCTTTTGCTCTTTAGGCCTCAACTTTAAAAAGTGAAAATATTCATCACGAGTTAAATTTCCCTTTTCTGAGTTACAAGGTGAACAAGATGGAAAAAGATTATTAACAATACTAATGCCACCAGCGTCCCTTGGGTAAGCATGGTCAATAGTTCTTGTTTCCTTCCTAAGCTTTTTATCGCAATAATAGCAACGGTGGTTCTTAGTTGCGTATGTGAGCTCGTACATTAAATCCTCAAAACGTACATTCTCATAAATAAGCAATTCTCCATTTATAACCTCTGCATATCGCATCCGAAATTTGTTGGGTAATTCCATAATCATAGTACATCCCTCCAATAAAAAAATGCAAAGCATCGTTTATAAGTGTCTTTAATAGTATATCATAAAATGTTTGATTTTTCAAGCAAAATATTGATTTCTATGAAAAACTACCTTTTTAATCCATTCAAATATTGCTTTTGTTCTGGAGTTATTCTATAACTTTCTCTAGCTTTTTGAATAGTTTTATTATGAACCCATTTATCTAGTTTATTTTCCTCAATGTATATAATAGTTTTCTCCCATTGTTTTGCTAATGCCGTTGCAAAAAACCACGCTATCATCATTTGAACATAGTATTCTTCTGAATGAATATTAGCAGGAATTTCTAAATATTCTGGTTTAAAATCTTCGTCAAGGAAATGACTCATTAACATTTCTATACCAAATCTACAAGTATATATTTCTTTAGATGCAGACCACAATTTTATTTTTTCAATTAATTTTTATTTGTTTTTATTAAATATTTTGGGAGACATTATGTCACACACTGCCCAATTATCTACATAAGGTAAAAACTTATCTACTTCTTTTATACAAATATCAAAATCTTTAATTTCTGAAATTAATAACCCATGCAACATATTTTCATCATAATATTCATGTGGTAGTACTTTTAAAAATAGTTTTGCTTCTTCATCTTTTATATATTGTTTTGCTAATTTTCTTACTTCTGGCACTCTAACACCAATAAATTTTTCTTTAGAAACAGTAGGCGTTAATTTACTTTGAAATTCAGCATATTCTTTATCTTGTAATTCAAATAATTTATTTAATATTTCCATAACTTTAATTCCTTTTATTTTGTAAATTTTCTGCTTTTTTAGTCTGCTTTTCTTTTTCACTATACCATTATTAAATAATTGGTTCAATAAAATAACAAAATTTTCTTCAAAATTAGTTGTTTTAACAAATAGTTAAATATTTTTGTGGTATGAATACTTTATCTAGTGTTTTTTGTCTTACTGCATTTGTTATTATTTCTATAATACTACTTGGATTTTTCTTGATATAGCTTTTCAATTCCTTATTATCTATTATCAATTCATTGCATATTTCTTCATATACTTGATTTATTATATTCACAACTTTGCTCTTATCTTTATTTTCAAGCATTAAATATATTTCATTCAATTCAGATATAGAAATGCATAAATCTTGTATATTTCTTTTCACTAATTTACAAGCAATTATTTCTAGTAGCACTACCTCAAAAATATTAATAATTAAATCTTTATAATCTTGTGAATATCCATATAGTAAATACTTTATTTTTTCTTCAGAAAATTTTTTACAAAATAGATTTTCTAAATATATTGAGCTCAAATATTCTTTTATAAACTCGACTCCTTCAAGTTTTCCTATTAAATTATTATATAACGGATAATCGGCTGTTATTTTCATATCTTGTGCTTTAAAATCTGGGTCATATATTTTTAGGAACCCTTGAATTCCGCCAATTATTGTATCATTATAAGTATCATTTTCGATGTTCAATTTGTTTTCTTTTACTCTAATATACATTATTCTAATTATATTTAGCATTCTATCTATCTTTTTTCTTCCTTCTCGATATGCTATTTTTACACCTTGTCCTTTAATATTCTTTACAGCCTCATCTGGATTTTTAAATGATTTTAAATATATGCTTATTGTATAAATATTAGAATTCGATATATCTTCCAGAATTTCTTTTCTAATAGAACTACTATCTAATCCGTTATATTTATATACAATTTCATCTAGCAACTGTAAAATCTGTATTTGTAAATTCAAAATATCAGTCTCTGTAATCATTTTTTCTTCATAAGCTGCTTCTATTAAACTATTAAAATAGTTTTTTTCATCTAAGTTTTTTCTTTTTATGGTACTGATAATATCAATTTCATTCATTATCTGTTATTATAATTTATTTTGTTCTCTCATTTTCATCTTTTTGTATATTTTCTAATTCTTTTTCTTTTATTTGAGTTTTAAAACATTGTGCAAAATTAACAAAATATTCTTCCACCTCTTCAGCTGTAGTATGTTCATCGACTGGCATTCGCAAAAATACGGCCTCTGTAGAACTATCTGTCCAAGGATATAATAGAACAATATGTCTTTTTTCAAATTCAATTAATTTTTCTTCAACTTCTATATTTCGAGGAATTTCTTCTTCACTTAAAATTGTTCTTAAAAAATCATAATCATATTTTCCTATTCTTAAAGAAAATTCTATATTACCATCCATTTCTGTAGGATGTACAAACCAAATTGCTTTTTCGCCTACTTTTTCTCCATCTTTTCCAATTCGTCCTTCAAGCTCAAATAATAAATCTTTATTCTCATCAGATAACGTATTAAAATTAAGCATTATCCATGCATAACCATTACCTGCTTCTAAAAATAAATGATTCTCAAATAATTTATCAAAACTTCCATATACATCTTCTTTTTCTATTCTTTTTTCGCCATCTCTTAGAACATTATTTTTATTAGCACTGCTCATTACTGTTTCTATTCCTTTTTCTTTAAAAACTTTGCAGGCTTTTCTTAATGGTAATTCTATTATTTTATCTATTATATCAACTTTACTATCTTGTTGTAATAGATTAACTGCTGGTTCATTGATTGGTTCAATTTCTTTTATTAGCATTAAACATCTCCTTTTTAATGTTTTCGTTCTAATCAAGTAAACTTTTTATATTTTCATAACTCTCTACTTTAATATTGATATTTTTTGATAATTCCTCTGCATAAAGTATAGAATTTATATAAATAGTAATGAAAATGTTAACTTGTTCAAATATAATTTTAATCCATTAAAAAAGTTGGATTCATATATTTATAGCCCGATGTTATTTGATTTTGTGGAATAAAATCTTCTTTTCCTATAATTACTTTTAATTCTTCCATATTTACTGGTTTATATATACAACTTAAATAATCCATTAACCTAAACAATCTAGTTCTATTTGAAAATCTAAAAAAAATATTTCTGTTAAAATCAATATCATAAATATAATCTTTGTTTTCAATCTCATCATCATAATCAAAAATTATAAAATTTTCATTTGAATTAGAAATATCTTTTATTGTATATGGTGTAAAACACCACATATTGTAATCCTCCATTGCAGAGTATGACATTCTATCTTCACAAGTTCTTAATACTCTTTCAAACTCTTCATCTTCCTTTTAATTCATTAATCGAGTTTTCTTTTTTAAATACAATTCTTTGTGGTTTTTCTTTGTATTGTTCGTTATTAAAACTTTGATACTTACCTTCATATTCTTTTTCATCTAATTCCACTGCTTGTCTTTTGCTTTCTATGATTTTCATTTCATTATTCTTTTGATATAATATGGCTATAATAACGCAAACAAATACTATCGCAATGACTATGATAAAATATTTAATATATTTTTTCATATATAATCTCCTCTTTAAATTATTATCGAACTCATTATATCATAATCATTATATATTTGTGAATGCTTATCACAGCAAAGAACATTGTAATCTATTGACTTTATTTAAAATTCATAGTAAAATAAAAATAAGAAATGGAGAAACCACAAGATGTGGTTTGCCGATTATATGTAAAAAACACATTGAACCGCCAAGTTACAGATGTGTTTTTTTATTGTCTATTTACTCAAAATTATAACCAGTATAATTAAGGCAAATACTATAATAGTTTCAACAACTAAGCCAAACAAAAGTAAGTAAATTATTGCTAACATACCATTATGCAAGTCTTATGTAGACCGAATTAGCAAACCTTACAGGCATAAGAAAAAGCGAGTTTTACAACTCGCTTTTAATGGTGCGGTAGAGAGGACTTGAACCCCCACGGTCTCCCACTAGATCCTAAGTCTAGCGCGTCTGCCAGTTCCGCCACTACCGCGTGTTAGTATTCCTAACAACATTAATATTTTAGCACAACAATATTTCAAAGTCAAGACATATATTTAAAATATCTCGTAAAAATTTTTAAATACATAACCTTGTTCTCTTAAATATCTTATAACTTCTGGCAAAGCTTCTACTGTTACTTGTTTATCACTAGCATCATGCATTAAAACAACTATTGTATCGTCACCTTCCATAGTTAGTTTTAATTCATTTAATTGGTCTTCTACTGTATTTTTTCCTTCTGCATCACCAGTCATGCAATTCCAATTAGTATGTGAAACTCCATAAGAATTTAATACACTTTTTGACTCAGCCTTTACATCTGAATATTTTCCACCTGATGAACCGCCCGGATATCTAAACAAATACATTCTATAATCTTCTATTCCAAGAGCCGCTCTTACAGCATTTTCACAATCAACATATTCTCCAAAAATTGTATCTACGGATCTATAAATTTTGGAATATGAATGTGAATATCCATGATTTGCTATGTAATGTCCTTCTTCATACGCTCTTTTTACTAAGTTTGGATACATATTTACTCTGGCTCCAACAACAAAGAAAGTTGCAGGCACATTTTCATTTTTTAATATATCTAATATTTGTGGTGTAATTGTTGCGGATGGACCATCATCAAAAGTTAAATATGCTACTTTTTCTGTTGAATAATATAAATTTTTTATTTCTTCTTGTGCATTTTCATTATATTCTGGTATAAATTTTGATTTAATTCTTTCTGCACTATGTTTTGCAATTTGAACGTGTGCTGTTTTTAAGGTCTTTTCTTCACCAGCAACAGCTTGAACATCAGTTGGTTCTGCTGCAACATATTCAGTATCTTGAACAGGTTTAGAAATTTTATTATAACTTAATACAAAACTTCCTACTAAAATTATAAAACAAGATACAACAGAAGTAATAAAAATAGCTACTTTTTTCACATTTAATCTAGGCTCATCATATATATTTGTTAGTCGTGTTTCATTATGATTATCATATAACATTTCTACTACCTCCTTCTATATATTATACATCATTATTATATTTTTGCAATGTATATTTTTAGAAAATTTAAGAGCCTTTTTATAAGGCTCTTAAATACTATTCTCCACCATTTATTTTTAATAATTTAAAAATTTCCACAATTACAACAGGAGTAAATACTAAGCAAATTGTTTCAATTAATTTTTCTGCTGGAAGTAAAACTATTCCAAAAATATCTCTTAAAACTGGTATTAGTAATACTGCAAACATTAATACAGCAGAAGCAAATATGGCAAGCAACAATTTATCATTATTAAATGGATTTGTAGTAAATACAGATTTTAAATTATTTCTTATATTAAATACATGTACAAGCTCTGAAAATGCTAAAACTGTAAATGCCATAGTTTGAGCCACTTGTATTTTATACATTGGTTCTCCATCTACTGCCAAACCTAAAATAAATGCTGTAAGAGTAATTAGCCCTATCATAACTCCTTGATATATAAGTCTATATGTCATGCCTTTTGTAAATATTCCTTTTGTCTTTTTCATAGGCTTTTTATTCATAACATCTTTTTCTGCCGGATCAACTGCTAAAGCCAATGCTGGAAGTGAATCTGTTACTAAGTTTATCCATAGAATTTGTATTGGAAGTAATGGTTCTAATGCGCTTATATAGTCTGGTGTAATTCCAAATTTATTTGCTAATATTGGTGTTAGCATAATAGCTATGAATAATACAACTATTTCTCCAATATTGCTTGATAATAAGAAATGAATAGCTTTTAAAATATTGCTATATATTCTTCTACCTTCTTCTACTGCTGAAACAACTGTTGCAAAGTTGTCGTCTGTTAAGATAACATCTGCTGCTTCTTTTGAAACATCAGTACCAACAATTCCCATTGCACAACCAATATCAGCTTTTTTAAGAGCTGGTGCATCATTAACACCATCACCAGTCATAGCAACTATTTCTCCATTGGCTTGCCATGCTTTTACTATTCTAACTTTATGCTCTGGTGAAACTCTGGCATAAACTGAAATATTTCTTACTCTTTGAATTAATTCTTCGTCAGAAATTTTTTCAAGTTCAGCTCCTGTTATTGCTTCATCTCCTTCTTGTAAAATTCCTAATTCTTTTGCAATAGCTGAAGCAGTAATTTTATGGTCACCAGTAATCATAACAGTTTTTATACCTGCTGAAATACATTTATTAACGGCATCTTTAACTTCTACTCTTGGTGGGTCTATCATTGCAACCATACCAGCAAAAATTAAATTGCTTTCTATTTCTTCCATTTCGCTATCTGTTGGCTCATGATCTAATTCTTTATAAGCCATTGCTAAAACTCTTAAAGCATTTTCAGCAAGTTTTTTATTTTCTTCTTCTACTATTTTTTTATAGTTTTCTAAATCTGTTTTTATTTCACCATTAAAAGAATAGCTATCACAACAGCTTAATAATTCATCAAGTCCGCCTTTAGTATAGACAAAATATTTATCTCCTAATTTATTTACTGTTGTCATTAATTTTCTATCTGAATCAAATGGAATTTCTTTAACTCTTGGCATTTCACTATATATTTCATCTGTGCAATTTAATTTAAAGCCCATATCTACCAAAGCTGTTTCAGTAGGGTCACCTGTCAAAGTTCCATCTTCTGCAATTTTTGTATCATTACATAACATACATGCTTCTAAAACTTTTTTGCCTTCTTCGTCTAAAGCTTTAATTTCTTCTATATCTGATAATTTTCCATTAACGAAAAATTTAAGAACTGTCATCTTGTTTTGTGTTAATGTACCAGTTTTATCTGAACATATAACAGATGCACTACCTAATGTCTCAACTGCTGGTAATTTTTTTACAATGGCATTTCTTTTAACCATTCTTTGTACACCAATAGCTAAAACAATAGTTGACACTGCTGCTAAACCTTCTGGAATAGCTGCAACAGCAAGTGATACTGCTGTCATAAACATATGAATAGGTTCTTTACCATATAAAGTACCTACTATAAATATAAGTACACATATAGCTAATGCAACAATTCCTAATGTTTTTCCTAAGTTGTTTAACTTTATTTGAAGCGGTGTTGCTGAATCTTCTGTCTCATTAATCATAGAAGCAATTTTTCCAACTTCTGTATTCATACCTGTTTCAACAACAATACCTTTTCCTCTACCATAAGTAATTAAGCTAGAAGAAAATAAAATATTTTTTCTGTCCCCTAAACTTATTTCTTCATCTTCAATCTTATCTGAAAATTTGTCTACTGGAACAGATTCACCTGTCATAGCCGCTTCTTGTGATTTTAAATTAATAGCTTCTATAATTCTTAAATCAGCTGGAATAAAATCTCCTGTATCTAAAACTACTATATCTCCGGGAACAAGTTCTGCAGATTGTACTATTTCTAATTTTCCATTTCTTATAACCTTTGCAACATGACTACTCATTTTTTGAAGTGCTTCCAAAGATTTTTCTGCTTTATTCTCTTGAGCCACACCAATTATAGCATTTACAATAACTACTATTAAAATAATAATTGAATCAGTAAAGCCTTCCCCTTCTTTCACACCAACAATTCCTGAAACAATTGCTGCAATTATAAGTACAATTATCATAAAGTCTTTGAACTGTTCCAAAAATTTAACAAGTAAACTTTTTTTCTTTTTTGCTTTTAGTTCGTTTGAGCCATATTTTTCTCTTCTTTTTACAACATCTTCTGAACTCAAACCTTTTTCTAAATCTGTTTCAAGTTCTTTTGCTGTTTCTTCAATTGTAAGATTAAACCATTTTTTGCTCATAAAAACCTCCTCTTGCATTTTAATATAACTATACTTAATCAAAAAGACTTTTAAAGAATTTTATTTCTTTAAAAGTCTCACTCCCATTAATTTGGGTTTACTAACCAGATTTTCATCGGATATGTTGGTTAGCAAATTATAGTTACTCCCTCTTAATTACATTATGTATTATATATATAAATTTAAAATTTATCAAGTATTTTTTAAAATTTACTATATTTAGTTTTAGGATACAAATTTTCTTCTAGATACTCATCTGTAAACTTAGCTTCTGCTTCTTTTTTAGCTTTTTCCTCTTCTTTTCTAATTCGTTCTTCTTCACGAATTTTAGCAAGTTCCGCTTCCTTTTTAGCCTTTTCTTCTGCCATTATCGCTGCTTTTTTGGCTCTTTCTTCAGCTATAATCGCTGCTTGCTTTGCTTTTTCTTCGTTAGCCAATCTTTTTTCTTCTGCTCTTTTTAATTTTTCTTCTTCTTTTTTTATGCGTTCTTCTTCTCTAATTTTCGCAAGTTCAGCATTTCTTATAGCTTTGGCTTCTGATTTAGCCTTATTTTCCTCTGCTTTAGTAACTTTATATTCCTGATATTTTTTTGAAAATTCTTCTTTTTTTATTTTCATGTTTTCTGCTAATTCATTTTTCTTAACCAGCGCTTTTTCTTTAAATATATTAACTTTTTTATTCCATTCTTCTTTTCTTTGTGCCTTCTTTTCTAAATTTTCTTTTCGTTTAACAGCATTTTCTTCTTCTTTTTTCTTTTTCATTTCCATTTTCAAAGCTAATTCTTGTTCTTTTTTTAATTTATCTTCTTCACGTTTTTTAGCAAGTTCTGCTTCCCTTTTAGCTTTTTCTTCTGCCATTATTGCATCTTCTTTGGCTTTTTCTTCTGCTATAATTTTAGCTTGCTTTGACTTTTCTTCTGCAATGATTTGTGCTTGTTTAGCTTTTTCTTCTTTCTCTTGTTGCTTTTTCTGAATTTTTTCTATTTGGGCTTGTTCTTCGAATTGTATCTGTTCAAGTGTTTTGGCTGATGAAAGTCTTTTATTAAGAGTTTTTATCTTTCTTAAAAGATTTTTAAACCATTGTTTTACCATATCTATTTTTTCTTTTTCAAACTTTATGCACTTTTCATACCATGACAATTTAATTTCATTAGAATAATAATAATTACTTATATATAAATCATTTTCCATTGAAACTCCATTTAAAACAGTTCCAATTACTTTACCACCAACATTTTCTATATCTGTTTTTGCTTTTATTAAATTATCTTTTTTAGTTTTATTATATGATGCTACTAATAAAGTTTTTACAAGTAGTCTACTTAACAATAAAGAATCTGTAATTGGAAGAATAGGAGCACCATCAAAAATTACTACATCATAATATTGCTTTAAATTATCAATTAGCTCCACTAATTTTGTTGATTCTAATAACTCTGCTGGATTTGGTGGAACACTACCAGCTGTTATTACATCTAAATTCTCTATATTAGTCTTTTTGATATATTCACCTAAATGCCAGTTTATTTCCATTCCATTAGAATCTATATTAGAAATATAATTAGAAAGTCCATTTTTATTTGGAATATTAAATACCAAGGCTTGTCTTCCACGTCTCATATCTGAATCTACTAAAACAACTTTTTTACCTGCTTGTGCAAAAGTAATAGCTAAATTTGCTGATACATAACTTTTTCCTTCGCCAGCTAAACAACTAGTAACTAACAAAGTTTGTGCCCCTTTTGTATTTATACTGCTAAATTGCACATTCGTTCTTAGTGTTCTAAAAGTTTCTGATATTATCGATTTATTCTCTGTAAAAGTAATAATTTCACTTTTTTTCTTTTTGTCCAAAGGAATAGTTATCAAGTTTTTTACTTTTAATATTTCTTCTATATCTTCTGCACTTTTTACTGTATTATCTAAAACATTATATATAAATACATACGTAGCAGCAATAATAATTCCTAAACAAATAAATATTGTAATATCTCTACTATGATTTATATTATATGGCTCTGTTGGAACTGTTGGTTCATCTATAACATAAACATTATCAATTTTATAAATTTCTTTTACTTGTTCTGAAAAAACTTCTACTACTTTTGTAACAATATTTTTAGCCACTTGTCCACTAGGATTTGAAACTGATATTGCTAATAAATCTGAATTATTTACTCTATCAACTGAAACTGATTCCATAAGCATTTCAAGGCTTATATCTACACCTAAATTATCTTTTACTTGCTCCATAATAGTTCTACTTTTAACTAATTCGCTATAAGTTAAAATCAAACTTGAATTAAGTGTTAAATCAGACTCTGTTATAGTACCATTATTATCTAAAGTTTGCCCATTAACAGAAGAACTAACTTTTCCCAAAATAATAGTAGCAGTAGAACTATATAGTGGTTTAGTATAATTATATGTATATACTATTCCTACAATAATTGAAATAACAATAATAGCAATAAGACTTATCTTTTTTCTCTTTATTACTGTTAATAAATCTTTTAAATTTAGCTCTTCCATTTACTCTCCTCTTAATCTAAAAAAATAAAGACACAAATAAAAACTTTATTTGCATCTTTTGTAAAACCTTTAATTTTAAATTATTCTATCACGGATTGTACTAAATATCAAGAACTTTTTGCATATTACGATACTTTTTTTATTTTAAAAATTTTGTTTTAATAAAACCACATCTTTGACATAAATCTTCAACTAATTCTTTCTTTTCAAATCCTGAAATTATGGCTTTTGCTCTATCACTTTCGATAATATCTTTTAAAGTGGTAGTAAATATATTTCCCAAACAAATATTGCTATCTGCATCTAAACAACAAGGCACTACATCACCGTTAGATAAAATTGCAATTTGATTTCTCAATCCATAACATTTTCCAGTTTTAGCAATAACATCACCATTAATATCTGGCCACACAAACTCTATATCTTGATTCAAAAAAATATTTTTATCTAATTCAATAAAGTCATTTTTCTTCGCTTTTTTAAAAATATTTTGAATACCATATTTTTCACCAAGTTTTATCAAAACATTTTTATTTATATCATTGTTTTCTATTTTATCTAAATTCCATAACCTATATGAAATGATAATATTAGTGTTTTGCTGTATTTTATCAACACCTTCAAAAACATTTTCTAAATATTTTTCTTCATCAACATTATTTTGCTCAGCAGAGTGTAAAGAAATATTAATTTGTCTAATACTCTTTGAATTTAAAATAACTTCTATTTTTTTGCTTAATAGAGTAGCATTTGTTGTAATATTAACTTTCAAATTATACTTTTCAGCAATATCTAAAATTTCTTTTAAATTTGGATGTAAGAAAGGCTCACCTTTAACGTGCAAAGCAATTAAATTTGTATAACCAATTACTTCTTTAACTACCTTTTCAAATTCTCCTACCTGCATAAATCTATCTGCTCTTGTTGTTTTACTACAAAATGAACAATTTAGATTACACATATTTGTTATTTCTATATATACTTTTAAAAATCTTCTTTTTTCCATAATTTACCACACATAACAAAAAAAGAAGCTTTTCAGCTTCTTTTTCTAATATTTTAATTAGATATTATAATCTGTAACTTTTTTGTAAGCATAAACTGCTGAACCTACAAATGCTATTGCTATTAAAACAATTGATGTTGTATTTGCACTACCTGCATAAGGTAATTTGCTTGAATTTGTTGATGAATTATAGCTACTTGTATTTGTTTTGTTTGTAGCTCCTACAACATTTGATTTGTTTGTATTTGTAGTTGTATTTAACTTAGTAGCATTAGTATTTGTTGTATTTGATTTATTAGTATTTGTATTAGATTTATTTGTATTTGAAGCGCCAATTTGAACTGTACCTGATTCTGATGTATTATCAGAAGATAATTCAGTTGCAAGTGAACTTGCGCTACTTATAACTAATATTAATAATACAATTGAAATTACACTTAAAAATTTTTTCATTCTCTAAAATCTCCCATCTTACTATATATTATATTAAAACAATTTGTTTTTTATTCAATCTATATATATTATAACAATAATTATTTTGCAATGCAAGTATTTTTTTACCTTTTTTGTAAAATTTCACCAAAATTTCACAAAAATAGCTAATTTCAAGCATTTTTATACATTAAATCTAAATAAAACAATATCTCCATCTTGCATAATATATTCTTTTCCTTCTGAACGAATTAAACCTTTTTCTCTTGCTGTGACCATTGAACCATCACATTTCATCAATTCATCAAAAGAAACAACCTCTGCTCTAATAAATCCTCTTTCTATATCTGAATGAATTTTCCCAGCAGCTTGTGGCGCTTTTGTTCCAATTTTAATAGTCCACGCTCTTACCTCTGGTTCTCCAGCTGTTAAGAATGACATAAGTCCTAACAGTTTATAACTTGCCTTTATTAGTTTATCTAGACCAGATTCTTCAAGTCCAAGAGCTTCTAACATTTCTTGCTTATCTTCATTTTCTAAAGTGCTAAGTTCTTCTTCTATTTTTACACATAAAGGAATAACTTCCGCATTTTCATTTTTTGCAAATTCTTTTACTTTAACAAAATTTTCATTAGTTTCAGGATTTGAAAGCTCATTCTCTGAAACATTGGCAACATACATAATTGGCTTTAAAGTAAGCAAGAATGCTTCTTTTAAAACTTCTTTTTCTTCATCTGTATATGTTAAAGAACGAGCAGCTTTTCCTGCTTCTAAGGCTGTTTTTACTTTTTCCAAAGTTTCTACTTCGAAACCATACTTTTTATCAGCTTTTAACATCTTTCTAGCTCTATCTAGTCTTTTCTCTATTGTTTCCAAATCTGCAAAAACTAATTCTAAATTTATTGTTTCAATATCTCTAAGCGGATCAACACTGCCATCAACATGTACAATATTAGAATTTTCAAAACATCTAACAACTTCTAATATGCTATCTACTTCTCTAATATGTGACAAAAATTTATTTCCTAAACCTTCACCCTTGCTAGCGCCTTTTACTAATCCAGCAATATCAACAAATTCTACTACTGCTTTTGTTACTTTTTGAGGTTGATAAATTTCTGCAAGTTTATCAACCCTTTCATCTGGAACTGGTACAACTCCAACATTTGGTTCAATTGTACAAAATGGATAATTTGCACATTCTGCTCCTGCCTTTGTTATACTGTTAAAAAGTGTACTTTTTCCAACATTTGGAAGTCCTACAATTCCTATTTTCATATTTAACTCCTTATCTACCTATCTTTTTACAATATTTTTCAAACATTGCTGCAGCTTCAGCTCTGGTTGCTGTACCTTTTGGATTCAAAGTCTTATCTTCATTGCCAGTAATTACGCCAGCTCCTACTGCCCATTTCATTTGATTTAATGCATAATTTGATACACTACTTTTATCTTTAAATGAATTTAACTCATTTATATGCCAGGTTGATTTTCCTTTATATTTAGCATAATTATATAATATTATAGCTAAATCTTGTCTAAGTACACTATCACCTGCACCAAAAGTACCGTTTTCATATCCATTAACAATTTTATTATCTGTTGCCCATTTTACTGCTTTATAATAGTATTTACGATTATCTTGAACATCTGGGAACTTTGGTGTTCCATTAACTGTAGGCTCACCTTCCATTCTATAAAGAATTGTTACTAACATCCCTCTTGAAAGCTCATTGCCTGGTACAAAAGTTGTTTTTGATGTTCCTGTAATTATGTAGTTTTTACTACAATATTTTACTGCTTCATAATACCAACTATCTGGTGCTACATCTGTAAAAGATAAATCTGTTGTCTTTACATAATATACACCCTTAACACCCGTACCATCTTTAGCTGTAGCTGTTATTGTAGATTTTCCAAGAGCTTTTCCTGTTACATTTCCAGAAGCATCTACTGTTGCAACATTTGTATCACTACTACTCCATGTTACATTTTTATTTGTTGCATTACTTGGAGATACATTAGCTGTTAATTTTGTAGTTGTACCCAAAGGTACAATTGAATTTCCAGTTATATTTATTGAACTTACTAAAGTTCTATCTATATATTCATTTGGTGTTGAACTACCAGAATTACTTCCTTGTCCTATTGTTTGTATGAAATTTCTAGCAACATAACCTGTAAGACCTTTTCCATCAGTTCCATCAGCAATAACTAAGTCCCAGTAATATCCTCCACTTTGCACATTTCCTCTTGATAATACTTTTACATTTACTCCTTGTGCAATACTGCCTATGTGTGCAGAAGTTATATCTTGTCTTGAACGCACTTTTAATCCACCATTTGCTGTAACTTTTGCTATATCATAAGTTATTGAATTTACAGTAGCCGTACTAGGTCTTGATTGAGCTGTTACAGGCATATTAGTATATAAAGGAATTATAAAAGTATGGTTTCCAGTTATTTGCCCATTTATTTTATAGTTATCTCTTAATTTTCTTCCTTCATTTTCAGCTGATAAAATACTTTGCGCATATTGATGTGAAAACAAACTTGGTTCATGTACTACATTAAATTTTTGATAATAACATGTGTTTTGTCCTCTACCTATATACTCCTCTTTACAGAATTTTGCTCCACCTAAGATTGATAATCTTTTAGTTGTCCAACCTTCTTCTGCTGCTTTATTTGTACCATTTGTGATTATAGCAGATATACTATTTCCATAAGCCTCAATATTAAAAAAATTATAATATGTAACACCATTTTTTACAACGCCATCACTTAAAGTAGAACCATCTCTACCATGCTCTGTAAGCATTTTAGCAACTAAATAATAGCCATTTATGTTATATGCTTGGCTAGCCTCTACTATTGCTCTAGCACACTCCTCGTGATCTAAGAAAGTACCAGCAATAACTCTTACTACATCATCATAAGTAACATCTGGTGATTCTAAACTTTTAAATTGAAAAACACTATCATCAGAAATAGAATTTCTAGGATCCATCATATATTTTAAAGCTTCCATTGAAGCACAACGTAAACTTCCATTATCATAAGATTTTGTGCCACAAACTGGGCAAAACCACATTCCAGAATATTTTTCGCCTACATTAAATAAATTTTTTGGAGAAGCACCATGCCCTTGATATTCACGAATTATCGCTTCATTCCAATCAATTCCTGTATTATAGAATTGAAAATTATAACCTGAATGTGCATTTTTTAAATTATTAACCATACCAGAAATTCCTGGACACATTCTTTCTGCATCACTTATTGATACATATTGTCCTGCATTAACAATATTTCCAAGCCCTTCAAAAGTTGATAATATTATATATAAAGACATTATTAAAATTAGAGTAATTGAAACTATTCTTCTTAATTTCATATTTTTCCTCCTTTTTAGTCATCATTTGCATTTTACTCTAATTAGTATATATGTATTTTCGACAAAAGTCAAACCTTTTTAAGCAGTATATTTATTAAATTTTCTCGATTTTTAAAGAAAAAACTTACTAATTTTTACTAGTATTTGACATTATGCTTTTTTATTTTTATATGCAACAAAAAAAGCAATGAATAATCATTACTTTTTCATTTCGTTGGAGCTCTCAGCCTTACTCAACAGCTTAGAAATATTGATTTCAAGCCTTTTTCATTTAAAAAAGGAGTAAATTGGGAGCAGTAATTATAATTTTTAATAATCCTATAAAATTTTGTATAGCTTTATTTATCATAATGTCATAAACATACATGTAATTTGTCTTATATTATAAAACTGTATTTTAATTATGTTAAATCTTAAAAAATATTAATTTCACTATCTAAAATCGTAGTAATAAATAAATCCATATCATTGTGCAATTCCTCTTTTCTTTCAATTACTTCCATTAAAGAACTCTCTTGTAATTCGTGAACAATTTTATTTCTTAACACTCTTACAGCTTTTTCTCCTCTCTTGTCAGTTTTTGACCATAATCGTGTGAGTAATTTAGGATTATTAAAATTTATTTCATAAAAAGAAATTGCTTTTTTAATATCATTTAAAGAACATGGTATTGTTTCTTCTTCATATTCCTCCCCTATTAAATCTAAATATTTTTTTATAATTTGTTTACAAATAATTTCACATTTAATATATTTCTCTAAAAATTCAAATACAACCGTTCTATTATTATCAGTATTTAAAATATTATTTGCTCTTTCAATTATTTTATTTATTTTCATTGTTACCTCATTTTTTATTCTTATATTAATCCGACAACTTACTATTTATCTATGCTAATTTATATCATAAAAGCACTCCTTTGACTAGTCATATTTATAAATATTATAAAGAGCTAAAAACTTCGCTCTTTTTATGATTTTATCTTTCTTTCAAATCTTTATATACTTGTCTTGCAAAAGCATATAATTCATAACTTTTTATCCATTTCAGCATCATGCAATAATACTTTTGCCATTTTTTCTTCAAGCATTTCTTATTTTCCCTTTTCTTTTAATTCTTCAAATAATAAATTGATTTTTAAAATTCCATAACTGATTATGTATTGAAAGTTTTACAGTTTAAGGATGCTAATATTATAAATTAAAAAAAGACAAATTTACAATACTCAAAATTAGAAATTATACTTTAATACTATTATTCAATTTATTTTTTACATTATATAAAATAGCAAATACAATTCGCTTAGGACTTGGTTTGTATAAACTATATTCTCCTAAATATTCTAATAATTTCTTTTCTTCGCACTCTATGTATAACATATTAACTGCATAGCTGATATTACTCTTTATATTACTTATTTTTTTATGATATTTTTCTGCAATAATAGGATAAATGTCAGTTTCTAAGTTAATATTACAATCATTTTCTAAATTATACGCTATATAAATTGTATCAATTAAATATGTAACTCCTCTATACGATATTGTTACATTTAAGTATTTTAATTCATTTTCTATTGCTTTTACTACAGCATTATTTCTTGTTAATGATGAGTAAAAACTTTTTTCTATTATTTTGGTGGTAGCTAATTTATTCACAATATTACTAATTGTTTCCATATCATTTTGTATTTCTATAAACGCATATACATCTAAATTTTCTTTACTATTAATTAAATGTTGATTAGAAATTACTATGGTAGATTTCAAATAAAATTGTAGCATTTTGTTCTCTTCTAAAATTTTATAATCGATAGAATCAGAGTTTATTAATATTATATCAATCGTAGTACTTTTACTAACGTCATATAATTCCTCCAATTCTGTAAGTAATCCAGCTACTCTTAAATTATTATTTTTACTATTTAAAAAGTTAATTAAATATCTAGAATAATCAAAATCTTTGCTAATTATCACAATATTTATCATACTATAATCCTCCATATATATATTAGACTGTTTTTTATATAAAAAAAGTTGCAAAAAATTATATTTTTTTGCATTATTATTCATCGTCAAAAATTATTAAAATATTTCAAATATATCGTTCTTATCTATCTAACTTGATAATCTAAAATAGAAATTATGGAATTCTCATCAAAAAAGCACCAAATTTAAGTTAATAAAAATTAGGAACAACATTAAAGTTGTTCCTAATTTTTATTAATTTAAATATGAAATTTAATAATAAAATATTCTTATTTATTTACAATTAAATATCTTTAATTATATGTATAAGAACCATAAGCATTAACATTATAATCTTTATATATAGTCATATATATATATACAGTTGTATTGTTACTGCCTATTTCATTCGCTGTCCAACTAATAGATTGCATAGAATTGTTTGGTACGCTATATGTAGGTCCAATTACAGTTACTTTGTCACTTTTAAATAAACATACTTGCATAGTATATCCACTTGTTTGTGTTACATTTAATGTTATTCCACCATTGCTTGAACGATTTACTTTTATTAGTTTTGAATGATTAAAAGTATAATTGAACGGAACAACAGCTCTTTCTCTTTCACTTATTGTTATTTCTTCTGGTGTTAAATATGGTATCATTTCTTGAGCATCTTCAACAATTGACATTTCTTCTGTTGCTTGGCAAGCAATTGGAAAATATATAATTGTTGTTAAAATCATTACTACAGTAATTATTTTTTTTACAATATTCATACACATTTACCTCCTAAAATTTTAAGAATATTTTATCACAATATTATGATATCAAAAATAATAATATTAGTATCAAAAAGATAAAAAAGTTTCAAAAGTTGTAAAAGTTTAAAAATACAAATATTTAAATTTATAAAAAGCATCTATATTTGTTGAAAAGAAAAATAGTTATATGATATAATAATTAAAAATGTTTATGTCTTGAATTAAACTCAAAAGGGGGATTTTATGAAAAAATTTATATGTTCAATTATTATTTTAATTATTTTGTCAATTACTTTTTTGACCATTCGAGAAATAAAAATTAATACACATGAAAAAATAGATAATTCTATGACAATGTCTCAAGATGATGTGTTAGAATTACTAAAAAAAGGAGCTACATATAATAATTATTCTAGAACACGAATAAATAATGAAAGTAAAGAAGAACTGTTCTATAAAGATGGTATTTTAGCTTCTTATTTAGATTCTAAAATTCAATACTGGATGAACTTATCTAATGAAAACAAGGAAATGATACTATTTAATAATGAAACAGCATCCATTATCGAGGATTTTGAAAATATCGAATTTTCAAACGAGTTTTCTCAATTAGGATATTATATTGCTATATTTGATACAAATAATTTCAATTTTGAATATATTGGAAAAACAACTATAAATGGTAGAACTACTATTATTGCAAAAAGTGTTTCAAAAGATAATAATTTTTCTAAAATGGAATTAAAATATTATATTGATGAACTTACAGGAGTAGTTATAAAAAGAATTAATACTTTTAAATTTCTATGTATAACAAAACAAACTCAAAGTTTTGATAGAGGAATAAAATTTGACAATGTTACAGATGAGCAAATAAGAAAACCAAACTTAAATGATTATGAAATTGATACATCTCATTTTCCATCTTTAGAAATATGGTAAAAAGGTACTTATAAGTACCTTTTTTATCTTTCTTTTAAATCTACATATATTTGTTATGCTAAATGATAATTCTCATGAATAGTTTTAAAACAAAATAAAAAAGCAATGAATAATCATTACTTTTTCATTTTGTTGGAGCTCTCAGCCAGAATCGAACTGGCGACCCCAGCCTTACCATGGCTGTGCTCTACCTACTGAGCTATGGGAGCATACCCCAATTACTCAAAAAATTCTCCATTTTCTAAAAATTTAACAGCTTTTTTTCTAATTCTTTGAATTGCATTATCAACAGATTTTATTGGTGTATCTAATTTTGATGCGATATCATTATAGCTTTCACCTTGTATATATCTATTTAAAACTTGTTTTTCAAAAGAACTTAGACTTTCATCTATTTTACTTTCTACAAATTCTAAATATTCTTTTTTAGTAATAGTATCTAATGGATCTTCTACTGTTTTAGTATCTAAAACATCCATAACAGTTGTATCATCATTTTCCTCATAGGCTGACAAGTTAAGTGAAAAAGATGAATTAAGCGGTATGTGTTTTTGCCTATTTGAACTTTTTATTGCTGTAATCAATTGTCTTTCAATACATAAATTTGCAAAAGTTTTAAAAGAATTTTGTTTTTCTCCATCATAAGATTTTATGGCTTTATAAAGGCCAATTAATCCTTCTTGTGCCATATCTTCTTTTTCAGCACCTATAATGTAAAACTTATTTGCTTTCATATTAACAATGTCTTTATATCTTTCAAATAAACATGCTTGAGCATACTTATCCCCTGTTTTAATTTTTTCAACAAGTTCTTCGTCTGTATTATTTTCGTATTTATTTGCAAAAGAATATAATTCTTTGTTTTGCATAAGTTTACCTCCTGCTGAATATATGCCTATTATATTGAGAAAAGTCACTGATGTCAATAGGTTTCGTAAAATTAATAAAAAAAAGAAGACTATTCCTAGTCTTCTTTGACAATTATTTTGCATAATCAATAACACGAGATTCTCTAATAACGTTTACTTTGATTTGTCCTGGATATTCCATTTCATTTTCAACACGTTTAGCAACTTCTCTAGCCATTATTACCATATCACTATCAGATACTTTATCAGGTTTAACGATAAGTCTTACTTCACGACCTGCTTGAATTGCAAATGATTTTTCAACACCTTCAAATGAATCTGCAATTTCTTCTAGTTTCTCTAATCTCTTAATATAAGATTCTAAAGTTTCTCTTCTTGCACCTGGTCTTGAAGCTGATATTGCATCAGCAGCTTGTACAAGTACTGCTTCTAATGATTGAGGTTCGATATCTCCATGATGAGCTCCAACAGCATTGATAACTAAATCTGATTCTTTGTATTTTTTTAATATATCAACACCAATTTCAACGTGAGTACCTTCCATATCATGGTCTAATGCTTTTCCTATATCATGTAATAAACCAGCGCGTCTTGCTAATTTTGGATTTAAACCGATTTCATCAGCCATAATTCTAGCTAAATTTGAAACTTCGATTGAATGGTTTAATACATTTTGTCCATAACTTGTTCTGTATTTTAATTTTCCTAGTAACTTGATTAAATCTGGATGTAAGTTGTTAACACCTGCTTCCATAACTGCTCTTTCACCTTCTGATTTGATTTCAGCTTCAATTTCTTCTTTGGCTTTTTCAACCATTTCTTCAATTTTAGCTGGGTGAATTCTTCCATCATCAATAAGTTTTTCCAAAGTACGTTTAGCTACTTCTCTTCTTAATGGATCAAATCCAGATATGATAACTGCTTCAGGTGTATCATCTATAATTAAATCTATACCTGTTAATGTTTCAAGAGTTTTTATATTTCTACCCTCTCTACCAATTATTCTACCTTTCATTTCATCATTTGGAAGGGAAACAACTGAGACTGTTGTTTCAGAAGTATGGTCAGCTGCACATTTTTGAATAGCAAAACTTATAATTTCTCTTGCATTTTTTGTTGCTTCTTCTTTTGCTTTAGCTTCTAAGTCTTTGATTAAGCTTGCTTTTTCGTTTGAAATTTCTCTATCTAAGTCGCTTAATAATTGTGCTTTTGCTTGTTCTTCTGTTAAACCAGAAATACGTTGTAATTCTTCAAGCTCTTTTGCAATTGCATGCTCAAGTTCTTGTTTTTTTCTTTCTGTTTCTGCGAATTTCTTTTCTAGTTCTTTTTCTTTTCCTTCAAAAATAAGAGTTCTTTTTTCTAAATTTTCTTCCTTTTGAATTAATCTCTTTTCTTGTACTTGAATGTCGCCTCTTCTTTCTTTAATCTCTTTATCTAATTCATTTCTAATTTGAAGAACTTCTTCTTTTGCTCTAATAAGCTCTTCTTTTTTTAAGTTTTCAGCTTCTAATTTAACACTTTCAATTAATCTGTTTGCTTCTCTTTCTGCACTTTGAATTTTTGATTCTGCAATTTTCTTTCTAATAAAAACACCAACTGGTATGAAAATTACAGCTGAGATTAGAATAGTGGCAACAATAATTAAAATTTGCATAATTATTTACCTCTTTTCTATTAAATTTTCAATGTACAAATAAATTATTTTATAAGCATTTCCTAATTATATAATTTATATTGTATTTTTTCCTATGATATTATTTTATATGTATTTATTCAAACTGTCAAGTGTTTTTAAAGCAAAAACGGACTAGAATGGCATTTTATGCCTTTCTAATCCATTTTATTTAACTTTTTTAATTATGCTCTTGGATGAGCTTTATTATATATATCTTTTAAATTTTCTTTTTGAAATTGCATATATACTTGTGTTGAAGAAATATCAGAATGTCCAAGCATTGATTGAACAGCTTTTATTTCTGCACCATTTTGTAAAAGATGTGTTGCAAATGAATGTCTTAAAACGTGTGGTGTAATGTCTTTTGAAATATGTGCTTGTTCTTTATAAAATTTAACAATTTTCCAAAAACCTTGTCTTGTAAGTCTTTTACCATTTACATTAACAAATAAAGCTTCTGTTTTATCATCTTTTATTAAAATTGGTCTAGCTTTTTCAATATATTCTGTTAATGCTTTCATTGAAATTGAACCTAATGGAATGTTTCTCTTTTTGAAGCCTGTATCACAAACAACAAAAGATTCTTTCATATTAACATCAGAAATATTTAAAGAAATAATTTCAGTAACTCTCATACCTGTAGCATACGCAAATTCTAACATTGCCTTATCTCTAATACCTTTTAAATCTACATTGCTTGGTTGTTCTAATAAAAGCTCTACTTCTTTTGCTGTTAATATGCTAGGAACTTTTTTCTCAACTTTTGGTGATTGAACTCCAATAGTTGGATCTTTTTTTATTTTTTTAGTTTTTACTAGAAATGTATAGAAAGATCTAATAGTAGCTAAATTTCTAGATATTGTTGAAGTTTTTTTGTTAAGTTTTTTTAGATGTTCAAAATATTTATCTATATCATCACTATCTACTTTTAGATAGTTAATTTTATTTTCTTCAATGTATTCTTGATATTGCAATATATCTCTTTTGTAAGATTGTAAAGTATTGTTAGATAATTTCTTATCGTTTTCCAAAAAGTCTAAAAATAGTTTGATTTGTTTTTCCATTGCTCTTAATTCTCCAATCTATACATTTATTAAAAATCTCATGCAAATTTATTAAATTTACATAAGACATATATTATATATATCAAATTACTTTCAAAAAGTAAAGCTTTTTACACAAATTTTTTCAAAAAAATCAATATGTTTGTAGACAGATATACTTCTAATATGCTTGATATAACGACCAAAGCCATTGAAATTAACATAATTACCGTATGTCTTAGTAATTCCTGTTTTACGTTAATTAAATTTTTAGTAATTCTTATGTAAAGTTTTATACCACTTTCTGCTAAAATAAAAATAGCTGGAATAAATAAAATGTTTTGAATCAGAAGTGACGAAAATACAAATATGCTCCCGCTCTTAGCACCTAAACTTATAATAATTGCAGAAATGGTATATCCCAAAGAAAAGCCTTTGTATAAAATGCAAAAATACACAAAAATACTGCCTATTATTGTACATCCTAAAAACCATATTATCAAAACAAATATAACATTTTGCTTTATGCTTTTTAATAAACAATCTAACATATTTACATTTTCTGCACTTTGCAAATTTTCTCTTATTGAATTTATGTAAGAATTAATTTCTAATAATCCATTTTCGTTAGTATGATTTATTACAAAAATTCCTAATAGCATTCCTACAAAAAACACAATTAAAATAATGAAAAAATTCTTTTTATTACTTAATAGATAGTTATATAATACACTCTTTCCTCTCATCTTATTACCTTTCACCTTTGTAAAGTCTATTCGTTGCATATTAGAAAAAGAACTATTTATTAACTATTTTCATAATATATTGTCTTAAAATATTGATAAAATTCAAATTTTTAATTATAATAATCTTATGAGAAAATTTAAAGTTACTGAAAAATATAATAATAAAAAATTAAATACTGTTATTTTAGAAACTTTTAATACATTAAACCCTAATGTATTATATAAAGCTCTTCGTAAAAAAGATATTAGAATTAATAATGTAAAAGTTTCTGAAAACCAAGTAGTTCATACAGGTGATGAAATTACTGTATATATTGTTGATGACCTTCTTTATAAAAAACCTCAAATTGAATTAAAAGTTCTTTATGAAGATAACAATATTATTGCTTTTTACAAACCAGACAATATTTCTGTTACAGAAGATGCTTCTTTCACATTTACTTTTACTTCAATTGTAAAAGAACAATATGGTAACAATTTAGAACCTTGTCACCGATTAGATAGAAATACTACTGGAATAATTTTATACAGTAAAAATGAGCAAGCACTTGAAATTTTATTAGATAAATTTAAAAACAAAGAAATAGAAAAACATTATATTGCAAGAGTATATGGAATTGTTCATAAAGAGCATGAAATTCTTAGAGACTATCTTTTTAAAGATAGTAAAAAAAGCTTAGTATATATTTCTGATGCACCTAAAAAAGACTATTTGCCTATTATTACAGAATATACTGTTATTAGTAGGAATTATGAAGAAAATACCACTACTTTAGATATCAATCTTCATACTGGCAGAACACATCAAATTAGAGCTCATTTGGCTCATATAGGCTATCCGATTATTGGTGATGGTAAATATGGCAATAACGAGATAAATAAGAAATTTGGCCTAAAAACTCAAGATTTAACTAGCTACAAAATCAAATTCAAATTCAAAACTAATAGTGGAATATTAAATTATTTGAATGACAAAGAAATAGAGATAAAAAAATAATCTTACCTAGTTCGTAAGATTATTTTTTGTTTTTATTTGAAGAATTCTTGAAATTCTTCTTCTGAAATTGTTTCTCTTTCTAATAATGCCATAGCAACTTGATCTAAAATATCTCTATGCTCAATTAAGATTTTTTGAGCTGTTATATAAGCATTATCTATAAGAAGTTTAATTTGTTCACCAACCTCATTTAAAATGTTTTCACCATACATTTGTAATTCATAAGGTTCATTTACCTTCAAAGAAATTTGCCCTAAGCTATCGCTCATACCATAGATAGTAAGCATATCTCTAGCAATACCAGTTGCAACTTCTATATCATTACTTGCACCAGTTGAAATTTCATTTAAAGATATTTTCTCTGCGGCTCTACCTCCCATCAAAGCAACCATTTTTTCTAGCAATTCCGTTCTTGAAATATAAAATTTGTCTTCGTTAGTTTTATACATTGTATAACCGCCAGCTAAGCCTCTTGGTATAATTGAAACCTCTTTTACATCTGTTTGAGTAGGTAAAAATTTACTAACTACGGCATGTCCTGCTTCATGATAAGCTGTTAATTTTTTATCTTTTTCTGAAACTACTCTGTTGTGTTTTTCTAAACCAACTGTAATTTTCTTTACAGCACTTTCTATATCTGCTTTTGTGATTGCTTCATTCTTTTCTCTTGCAGCAATGATTGCAGCTTCATTTAAAACATTTGCAAGTTCTGCTCCTGTAAAACCAGCAGTATCTCCAGCAAATTCTCTAAAATTAACGTCATCTGCAATCTTTTTGTTTTTGCTATGAAGTTTTAATATTTCTTCTCTACCATTTAAGTCTGGTGCTGGAATTGTAATTTGTCTATCAAATCTTCCCGGTCTTAATAAAGCTTTATCAAGCATTTCTGGTCTATTTGTTGCAGCTAGTACTATAATAGTTTCATTACTAGCAAAACCATCCATTTCAACTAATAATTGATTCAATGTTTGATTGTTTTCACTTTCTGCTCCACTACCACTTGTTCTTCTTGAACCGATTGCATCAATTTCATCTATAAATATAATACATGGTGCCATTTTTTTAGCTTTTTCAAATAATTTTCTTACCCTAGAAGCTCCAAGTCCAGCAAACATTTCGATAAATTCAGAACCACTCATTGAAATAAATGGAACTCCGGCTTCTCCTGCAATTGCCTTAGCAATTAATGTTTTACCTGTACCTGGTTTACCATATAGTAAAATTCCTTTTGGAATTTTAGCACCCATATCTAAGTATGCTTTTGGATTTTTTAAGAAATCTACAATTTCAATAAGCTCGCTTTTTTCTTCATCTAATCCAGCTACATCTTCAAATTTTACTCCTGTTTTTTTATTTTCTTCTCCGCCATATACTTTTCCGTTGCTGTCACCACCAAGACCTTGCATTTTAAATATCATTATCATCAATACAACAAGTAAAATAGTTGGTAACATTGAAAAAATTGTATCAGAAGTTTTTAAAATAGGATTTACACTCTCTTGTTTTAAATCTACTTTAACATTTTCTTTATCGACCTTTTCTTGTATAAATTCTGTAAAAGCTTGTAAACTTGGAACTAAAACAGTTTTTTGTCTATCTTTTTCTTCGCCTTCACCTTTATAAGTAACTGTTATTGAATTGCTACCAGTTGTCATTTTTATTTTTTCTATTTTATCTTCATTTATATCTGTAATTAATTCTGTATAGGCAACTTCTTTTTCTTTTCCCTCACTGTACATCTTGTAACCGAAAAAAACTGCAATAGCTAATGCCACAATTGCTACTATAATTAAAAGCACTGTTAAAAACTTGTCTTGTTTTTGGTCATCTTTTTTATTGTTATTTTTATTGCTTGACATTTTCTCCTCCTTATATTTCTGAACCATCTGGTTCTCTGTTAATAACTGGGTCTTGTTCTTCCTTATCTTTTTCTTTCTTTTTCTTCTTTTCTTCTTCTTTGTTCTCTCTATCTTCTTCCTCTTCTTTATCTTTTTGCTCTTGTAATTCTTTTTTAACTTCTTCCTCAACTTTATATATTTTTTGAAGTTCCATTTGTTGTTTTATTAAATCTGATTTAATAATTAAAATTGCTGCAACAAGATAAATATAGGCAATTAATAAATACATAATATTAAAGTATTCAATTACAAAACCAGTTAAGCTAAATACCACTGTATATGCTGTACTTAATATTATTGATAAAGTTATTGCATAAATTGAAAGCACTAATGTTTTTAAGAAATTTAAAGGAATTCCCACAATTCTAGTTGTTAAATATCCGAAAATAGCTAGCATTAAAATATCAGAAACATATGTTATTACATTAACAAAATATAAAGATAAAGCAACTGCTATAAAATAAGTTGTGTCTATTCCTGAAACTCCAATATTATCTATCAATTGTACCAAATCTTCTTTATTGTTTATGTTTAAATCATACATATCATTGATTTGACTGTAAGAAATTTCTGAAAATTGACCTGCTTCTTGTACTATTATTTCATCTTGTAAGAAAATTATAGCATAAGAATAATCTTTTACTTTATTTTTATAGTTTTCTTTTACTCCATCTGTCATTTCAGTTTCTGTGTTTATTATGTTATATAAATCTATGTCTTTATCATAACCTTCCGCATAATTTGCAAACCTAACTTTTCCATTTTCATAAGTAAAGTCTGGAAGTTCGCTTACTAAATAACTATATGCCTTATTTACTATTTTACTAAAATGATAAGTAGAAACACATGCTAAAACTAGCGAAATCAATAAAATTAATATTAAAAAATATTTTATTGAAACACTGGTTTTTTCTAATATAAATTCTCCATATTTTTCAACATTAAAAATTGATCTTTTTAGTCTCATAAAAAATCCAATTTGTTTTGATTTATTTGCATCTGTGAATTTTATTTCTTTGCTTTCCTTTTTCTTCATTAGTTATACTCCCTTTTTATATTATTACTTACATAAAGTGGTGGCAAATTAAGTAAAACTTCATCACCAACTTTAATATCAGCTCCAGTAATATCTATAATTGCATGGTACATACCGAACTCGTCCTATTATTTTATAATATTTATCGTTTATTTTTACTTTTATAGAGTTATCTTTAAAAATTTTCTTAAACTCTATAAGTGTAGCTATTATATTATCTTTAAAAGAAAAACTATCTCTAGATTTTTTTATAAACAAACCATCTTGATAACCAATTGGAATTATAGCGATTTTTGTTTCTCTTTTTACTTTATAGCTATTACTGTAACTTATATTATAACCTTTTGGAACTGTTTTTATTTCTTCTATATTTGTTTTTAAAACACCAATAGGTTTTAAGCCTATATTTTTAATTAAAGTTCTACCTTGAAAAGCTGAACCTATTCGTACTGCGTTTAATCTCATATCTGGATATTTTAGTGCCGCTGTACTTGATGATACATGTAGTATTCCTGGTTCATACCCAGAAGCTTTTATTCCTGCAACAACATCTAAAAATCTATTAAATTGCTTTCTTGTCCACTTTTCATCAATAGGTTTAGAAAAATGAGTAAATATCCCTGTAATTTTTAATCTTTTTACTTCTTCATAGCAATCTATTATTTCAGTATTATCATATAAAAAGCCATATCTCCCAAGACCTGTATCAATTTTTATATGACACTCTGCCTCTTCATTTCTTCTTTCTAAAATTTCTTCAGTTTTATGAAGTTCTTCTAAACATCCTATTGTAAGAATAATTTTATTATCTAGCAAAGCTTCTATTTCATTTTCATTTGATACTGGACAAAGCATTAGTATTTTGCAATCTATTTTAGCTTTTCTTAAAGCAATTGCTTCATCTACTGTTGAAACTGCTAAAAAATTAATACCATTTTCAATTAAAAATTTAGAAAATTGGATAAGGTCAAGGCCCATTCCATTACCTTTTACAACAGCAATAATTTGAGTCTTGTTACCATTATCATCTTTTTCTTCACCTATAACAATATCTTTTATAATTTTTATATTGTTTTTTAAATCTTTTTTACTAATTTCTATTTTTTTCATTTATTTACTCATTATTTTTTTCTTTAATTTTCTAATTGTTCTAAATGCTTTTTCAGAAAACTTATATAGTTTATATTTTAAAGGTTTGTATGCAATATATACTTCTCCTATAAACTCTGTAAATTCTGCATTAAATCCTTTTTTAAATCTATATAAACCATATTGTGGATGATTTTCATCAACCACACCAGAAACGCCTCTAAAATCATACATATTAGCGTCTCTTGCAATTGCCTCTTTTATCATTGTCCATTGCAATAAGTAATTTGGCATTAAATTTCTATGACTATTACTACTTGCACCATACAGATACCATACATTTTTACCATAGATAATTGGTATAATACCTGCTATTGGCTTGTCTTCATAATATGCCATTAAAAGCTTCATGTGTCCTAATGGAACAAGCTCATCATACATTTTTTGGAAATACTCTAAACTTCTTATAATAAAATCATCTCTCTTGCCAGTTTCCACCATTATATCATGAAAATCTTTTAAATCTTCTCTACTACCTTCTTTTATTACTACACCTTTTTTAGTAGCAAGTCTAATATTATATCTAGTTTTTTGATGAAAAGCAGCAAAAATTTCATCTTCTGTTTTTCCAGCAATATCTAGTCTAAAAACAAATCTTGGTTGAATTTCATCTTTAAAATTTTTACTATCATCTTTTATACTATACCCAAGTTTAGTAACAATTTCTCTAAATTTTTCATCATCCTTTTTTATGTCTGGCTCTATTCTAAGTACAAAAGCTTTATATTTTTTTGCAAGTTCATTTGCTCCCTCTGTTAAATCTTTTAAAACCTCTTCATTATGAATATCACAAACTGGTCCTCTTGCAGAATACATTATATTTCCAAAAATAGGAATTTTTCTAATCCATACGCAAAGACTTCCAACAATATTTTCATCTTTATCTAATGATAAAATAACTTCTTTCTTCCAAGCTGTTTTTACATTACCCCATTCTAATGATTGTTGAAAATTACATCTTTCGTGACCTTCTAAAAATTTCTTGTATTTTACTTTATCGCTATCTTCTAAAAATTTCACGCTTTATCCTCCAAATATCTACAGCTATTTTTCTACAATTGTGCCTTCTTTACTATCTTTAACAGTATACCCCATACCAATTAAAATATCTCTAATTCTATCAGATTCAGACCAATTTTTATTAGCTCTTGCATTATTTCTTTCTTCAACTAATTTTTGAACATCTTCTGGCAAGGTATTTTCTTCTTTTTCATAGTGCTCTAAATCAAAACCAAGCACTCTGTCAAAATCTAACAATAGTTCTTGATATGCCTTAGATTTTTTAGGTTGTTTTACAATTTCCCATACTACACTCATTGCTACCGGCATATTTAAGTCATCATTGATTGCTTCTAAGAATCTATCTTTATAGTTTTGAATTTCTTCTGCTGGTACTTCTTCTGTACCTTCTTTATGTTTTAAATAGCCCTCTCTTAATCTGCCAAGTGCAACTTTTGCAGCATCCATTGCTTCAAAAGTAAAGTTTATTTGAGCTCTGTATGTTGATGTAAAATTGAACATCCTATATACAAGTGGTTCATAGCCTCTTTCTTTTAAATCATCTAAAGTATATAGATTATTTAAACTTTTTGACATCTTACCACCATTTACTTGTAAGAAATCAACATGCATCCAGAAATTAGCTGGATTTTTTCCACAATAACCTTTTGCTTGTGCAATTTCATTTTCATGATGAATTGGAATATGGTCTATTCCACCTGTGTGAATATCAAAGTGTTCTCCTAAATATTTATGTCCCATAGCTGAGCATTCTAAGTGCCAACCTGGATAGCATTTTCCCCAAAAAGTATCCCATTTCATTAAATGGTTTTCTGGTGCTTTAATCCATACAGCAAAATCTGTAACATTCTTTTTTCTTTGATCAAAATCAACTCTAGCGCCTGCTTTTTGTTCATCAATTTTTATATTTGAAAGTACTCCATATTTTTCTAGTTTTGAAGTATCAAAATATATAGTATCTTCTGTTTCATAAGTATAGCCATTTGCTATAATCTGTTTAACATATTCTTCCATTTCTTTAATATGTTCTGTTGCTCTTGCTATAATTTCAGGTTTATCGATATTCAATTTATCGATATCTGCAAAGAAAGCATTCATATAAAAATTAGCAATCTCAAAGGGATTTTTATTTTCCCTTTGTGCTGCTTTCATCATTTTATCTTCGCCTTCATCAGCATCTGAAACTAAATGACCAACATCTGTAATATTCATTACGTGTTTTAATTTATAACCATTATACTTTAATGTTCTTCTTAAAGTATCCATAAACAAGTATGCTCTTAAATTGCCTATATGAGCAAAATAATATACTGTTGGTCCACAAGAATACATTTTTACTTCTTTTTCATCTATAGGTTTAAATTCTTCTTTTTTCCTAGTTAAAGTATTATAAAAATATATCTTCAAAATTTATCTCCTTTTAATATTTAATTTTATGGTGTTGCAGCTGTACCACTATTATTGCTTGGTGGATTAGCTGTTCCTCCACCATTTGCACCGGAATTACCTCCACTAGTTGTTCCGCCAGAATTTTCGCTTGAACCACCACCGCTTGGTTGTGCTGGTGTTTGTGGTGTCGTTGGTGCTGGTGGTGTATAACCTGGTTGATCAGCTCCGCAGACAGTACATTTTCCATTTGAGTAACTATGTGCTCCAGTAGGATTTGTAAAATCTTTTTTATCTCTTTCAGTCCCACATTTTTTACAATAATCTACTCTATATCCTTGAGCACTACATGTTGGATTTACCAGCCTTATGTCCCACTCATGATTTCCACCTTTTGGACATTCACTTGCTTGAGTATTTTGCTGTTGTTGTGGTGGTTGTGGTGTTGCTGGTTGAGATGGATCTGGTGTTGTAGCTGCGCTTCCACCATGTAATGTACAAGTTTCAGTAGGTGGAGTTGTATACGCACCAGCATTTATATTAGTCCATTTACTTGGGTTTTGTTCTCTCTCGGGTAATGTCATAAAGTTTCTTAATTCAGTAGGACATGGTCCACCAGATATTAAACCTGTTTCTACACATATTGGTAAAGCTACGTGTCCGTCACAAGCATCTGGAACCGTACCCTTTACAAATACTTCTTGATATACTGCACCACATTGTCCTGGAACTGCTGACTTACCTGTAACAGAACATATTGAAGCTCTAACAATTCCATCTGGCTCTTCAAAATTAGCATTTGGCAAATCTGTATGAATTTTTTTCATAACATTTGACCAAATTTGACCAGCTGGATTTCTTCCAAAGCCTGTAACCTCTGTGGCTTTATCATAACCATACCAACAAGCTGCTGTATAATATGGTGTAAATCCACAAAGCCATCTATCATAACTTTCGTTTGTTGTACCAGTTTTAGCACAAGTTTCAATTCCTTGTATTTTACAATATGTTGCTGTACCTGAAAGAACTGGTTGTGTTAAAATAGATTTTTCTACATAAGCACTTTGCTCACTTAATACTCTATTTTTTTCTTGCTTTGGCTCTAAAACCACTTGGTCATTTTCATCAGTAACCTTCGTATAGAAAGTCGGTGATATATATTCGCCATCATTTGCAATAGTAGCATAAGCCATTGCCATGTGTGTTGGTGATATACCTTCATTTAAACCACCAAGTGCTAACGACACTCCCTCATCTTTTAAATTAGTAATTCCCATTTTTTTACAAAATGCCATTGAGGTTTCTACACCTATATCCATAAATGCTTTAGCATTTATAATATTTTTTGAAAGTGCAATACCAGTACGTATTGACATTACAGTATTACTGTAACCATCATCATTTTTCATTGATTTATCCATACCAGCAAATTTTGTTTCACAGTCTAAATATGAAGTTGCTGCTGTAATTTTTCCTGTTTCTATACCAGGTGCAATTACAGAAATTGGTTTCATTGTTGAACCTGTTTGCTTCTTCAATTGTGTTGGCCAGTTCATATAGCCCATTTTTGTACTTGTTGTTCTATTTTCTTCATCACCTGTTGCAGTTGCACAAGCAACAACTTGACCAGTTTTATGATCTACTATAACCATTGTTGGTATAGCATCTCTTATTTCTACTACTTCTTTTGTTTTTGGATCTTTTATTTTTTTCTCTTTAATATAATCTTTTTTAATAAGTTCTTCTTCTAATACTGCTTGAATTGCTGTATCTTGTGTTGTATATATTTTTAGACCACTACTATATAAATATAATTCAGCCATATCTTTGTTCCAATCAGTATTTTCTTCTAATAATTGGTCTATAATTTGATTGATAGCTGCTTCTGTATGATAAGAAATATCTACTGTAACACTCGCACCTTCACCTTTTTTAAATGGAAGTCCTTCATCAACCTCTTTTACAGCTTCTGCTTCTTGGTCTTTAGTAATATAGCCTAATTCTTCCATTTTTGCAAGAACAGTTTTAGTTCTTT
Organism: Clostridia bacterium; assembly: GCA_017625465.1. Taxonomy (GTDB): domain Bacteria; phylum Bacillota; class Clostridia; order TANB77; family CAG-508; genus Scatovivens. The sequence goes on from JAGAKS010000016.1 coordinate 215,452, forward strand.
TGTTGATTTTTTCTTTTCTACTTCCATCTGCATCTTCTTTAAATGGATTGTATGCATTTGGTGAGTGGTTAATACCAGCTAAATATGCACATTCAGCAATTGATAAATCTTTAACATCTTTATCAAAATAATATACAGAACCTAATCCAACACCATTAACATCATCTCCACCAACAAAAATGATATTTAAGTATAATTCTAATATTTGGTCTTTTGATAAATATTGCTCAACTTGTATAGCTTTAGACATTTCTTTTACTTTTCTTAATACACCACTAATACCAGTATCTTCATCATCTGTTGTGATATTTTTAACTAATTGTTGCGTAATTGTACTACCACCAAATGATGAGTTACCTGCGTGTGTAATAAAAGTAGCTGTTGCTGCAAGAGTTCTTTTTAAATCTACACCTCTATGTGTGTAAAATCTCTCATCTTCAATTGCAACAAATGCTTTTGGTAAATATTCGTTCATTTCTGTCATACTGACAATTCTTCTTTTGGTTCCACCGCTCAATGTAGCGATTTCATTTCCATCTTTATCATAAACAGTTGAATTTTGAAATTTTATAACTAAATCTTCTTTGCTAATTTTTAGTTCATCACCAAATACTCCAAAAAACGTTCCAACTAAAATACCCATTCCTATAATAACAAGTAACATTAATACGACAAGTCCAATTTTTATGCCTGTTGCAGCTTTTGGATGCTTATCTTTGAATTTGATTTTTTTACTTGAATTGCTTTTCTTTTTAGTAGTTTTTACATTTTTTACTCGCTTTGTTTCTTCGTTTTTTCCTTTGCTTTTCATAAATTTATGTATCCTCCTTACGGTAGTTTTCAATATTCCATAACATTATATCATATTTTAAGAAAATTGAAAGTATTTTACAGTATTTTTTATTAATATTATATTAAAATAAATCCTCAGTTTTTGTGAAAATTTCTGCCCCCTCTTTTATAAGTAAATTCGTACTTTTTGAAGTTGAATAAATAGGCAAACCGAGGCACTGCAAATATATCTTTTCCTTGCTCTAATGCATGTCCGTACTGTAATTAAAGTTCCACTTTTTTCTCCTGCTTCTACTACTAAAACTTTATCTGCTAATCCACTCACAATTCTGTTTCTAATAGGAAAATAATATTTCTTTGATTTAACACCTACCATATATTCTGAAACAATTGCACCACCGTTTTCAATAATGTCATTTACCAAGTTTAAATTTTCTTTTGGATAAATGTCACCACTAGCTAGTCCGTTAGCAAGCACTGCTACTGTTTTACCATATTTACTTTTAAGACTTCCTTTATGTGCAAAAGTATCTATTCCGCAAAGCTAATCCGCTTATTACATTTATATTTTTATCTCCTAATTCTTTTGCTGTATTAAAAGCAATTTTTTTGCCACCTTCTGTACAAATTCTTGAACCGATAATTGCAACACTTTCATCATCTAAAATTTCTTTATTACCTTTTATAAAAATATATGCTGGCATATCTGGAATATTCTTTAATTTATCTGGATATTCTTTATCTTTAAAGGTTATTAGTTCTATTTTATTCTTTTCCAAATATTTTTCATATTGTTCTAACTTGTCTTTATAAGTGTTTTCTAAAATTTGTTTTATAGTCGTTTCTTTCAAACCTAATTCTTCTAAATCTGTATAACCTAAGTTCCAAATTTGTGATACTTCAAACTTTTCCATTAATTCTAATTTGATTCTATTTGAAATTTCAACTCTCGAAAACCAAATATCATAAAAATTCATAATCAAAATCTCCTTATTTAATTTATCAATAAAAAAGAGCATGAGAAATACTCATGCCCCTAAGTTATTGTATTTATTTTTGTTTTGCTGCTTTTACAACATTTTCTACAAGCATTGCAACTGTCATTGGTCCAACTCCACCAGGAACTGGTGTAATATAGCTTGCTTTTTGAGATGCTTCTTCAAAATTTACATCTCCACATAATTTTCCATCTTCTAGTCTGTTTATTCCAACATCTATTACAACTGCGCCATCTTTTATCATATTGCCTGTAACAAAATTTGGTTTACCTATTGCTGCAATTACTATATCTGCTTTACTTACAACTTCTTCTAAATTTTTAGTTTTGGAATGGCATATTGTAACTGTTGCATCTTTTGAAAGTAAGCATTGAAGCATAGGCTTTCCAACAATATTGCTTCTACCTATAACTACTGCTGTTTTTCCAGCAACATCAATATTGTATTCCTCTAACATTCTCATCACTCCATAAGGTGTACATGATACAAAGCAATCTCTGCCTATTGTAAGGTTTCCAACATTTACTGCATTAAATCCATCTACATCTTTTTTTGGTGAAATTGTTTCAAAAGCTCTGTTTATATTTATATGATTTGGAACTGGACTTTGTAATAAAATACCATCAACTGTATTATCTACATTTAGTTTTTCTATAAGTTCTATTAGTTCATCCTCAGTAGTTTCTTCTGGTAATAAGAATTCTTCAAAATCTATTCCTACTTTTTTACATGCATTTGATTTATTTTTTACATAAACGGCTGATGCACTATTATCCCCAACCATGATAACTGCAAGCTTAGGATTAATTCCTTGTTCTTTTAGTTTATCGACTTCATTTTTTAAATTTTCTTTTATTTTTTTTGATAATTCTTTTCCATCTAAAATTTCTGCTGACATAAATTACTCCTCTTTTTTATCTTTTATTTTTAAAGCTACAAAGCTAACTAGAATTATTCCTAATATAACCACAAATGTATATATGTAATCTACAACACTTTTTCCTACTTGTGGAATTACACCAATTTCATCAACTATTGTATTATATATTTCTTCTCTTGACAAAGTATTTTCTGTGCTAGTATTATCTACTATATTTGTATCTTGAACAACATTTTCTGAGATTGTATTGTTAGAAACTTCATTTTTTTCTTCTTTTAATTCTTGAACTAATTTTTCAGCTTCATCTTTACTAGTTGTTAAATACTTAGACATAACATAAGCATTTTGTCCTTCATATTCTATCTTGTCCCAGCCATTATCTCCTGTTGCAATTCTTTTAATTTTTTGACCTACTACTAAACCACCAATAGATTTAAAAGATGTGCCCCAACCTTCACGAACATTCAAGCTTTTTGTACTGTATACAGTATCTCCTGTGCTTGTCCATTTTGGCTCGGGTACAGTATTATTAGTAGTTGTATTTTCTGTAGCACCTTCAGGTTTTTTAGTAGTTAAATATTTAGACATTACATAACCTGTTCCACCATTAAATTCTATTTTATCCCAACCATTGCTTCCAACAGCAATTCTTTTAGTAGAAGCGTCTTTTGATAAACTTCCTAATTTATCACTATCAGTTGATGCACTTTTTCTAACATTTAGCTTTTCAAGTGCATATACTGTATCCCCTGTAGACGTGTAACTAGTATCACTGTTAGAAGTCGCAGCCTGTTGCGTTGGTTGTTGTGTAGTTGGCGTAGTAGGTGTTGATGACGATGTAAAATTGCCATTTGCTTCTACAATAAATACTTGCTCTAATTCAGATTTTGAATTTATTTTATTATTATCTCTTCCCTTAATAACTAAATCCTTAACTTTTATAGTTGATACTCCAGCACAAGTAGCTTTAAAAGTAGCAGACATATTTCCAGGATAAGTATTTCCTGTAGAACTTTTTAGATTTCCCGAACTTAATGTTGAACCATTTTCAAAAATTACATCAATTTTTCCTTCATAAGAAATTGCATCACTTGGTATTTTCACTGTTACAATAAAATTTTCATTAACTTTAGCAGTAGTTACAGAAATGCTGGCTTCTGAAGCGTAAGAATAATTTGTAACAACCATTCCAAATGCTAATATTACTATTACTAGAACTATAAAAATCTTTTCTATACTTTTTATCATTTTAGCATTCCTCCTTATTTCATTTAGCCTTCAATATTTATTCTTTCTGCTACTATAACTAAACGTTTTGATGCACCTTCTATACACGTAATAAGTGTAACTTGAATTTTATCATCAACTGGCATTAAAACATCTAATTTTGTTGGTTCTACTTCTAAAATTTCTTTTATCTCATAATCTTGTATGATATCTTCTCTATCAATGATATAAAATTTATCTCCAACTTCTAATTCACTTAGCTTTTCAAAAACTTCATCATAATTATGCCCTGCTATACAAAAATTACCAATATCATTTAATTTTTCTCCATATAATTTTATTGGCGCTTTTGCCATAGCATCATCTTCTTTACTATCTACAATGTATTTGTCTAAATTTATTTTTTCAATAACTAATTCTCCTAACACATCATAGCCTTCATACTTTTGTGGCATTTTTTCATTATTCTCTTCTGATACAGTATCAGTTTTTCCATTAGTTTCTTCTGATTTTTTATTTACGATATGAACAGAAAAAGCAATAATTAACAAAATAACAGCTACTACAATTGCTATAATAGCTATTTTTTTGAAAGGAATTTGAGACCAATCAAACCCTTCTGGTTCTGCCATTCTTTTTCCACCGCTCATATTTGTACCTCCGTTTATTTAATGATAAGTATTGCTAAAATTATTAAACCTAATATTAATCTATATATTGCAAAAACTTTAAAGCTTTTCTTTTTCAAATATTCCATTAAGAATTTTATAACTAATAATCCTGATATAAAACTTGCCAAAAGTCCTAATATAAACGGAATATCTATTACGAAATTTCCTATATTAATAAGTACTGCCGCAAGAACTACTGGAGTTGATAGCAAGAAAGAATATTTTGCAGCACTTTCTCTATCAATTTTAAAAAGTCTTGATACTGTCATTGTGATTCCTGAACGTGAAACACCTGGAAAAGCTGCAGCAATTGCTTGTGAAAGTCCTATTAAAAATCCTTGTTTAAAAGTTATTTTATCATAGCCTACTTCTGATGATGATTTTTTATCAATTATGTATAACAAAATACCCATTACAATCAAAGCAACTGCAATTGGTGCCATACCCGGTAAATATTTATCTGAAAATTTCTCTAAAATTATACTCAAAATTCCAGTAGGAATTGTTGAAATTGCTATGTACCAAAAGATTCTACCATCTGTAGAATCTTCTTTTTTAATGGCTTTCTTATAACCACCTATAATTAAATCTATCCAATCTTTAAAGAAATATATACATATTGCAAGTAAAGTTCCAAAATGTAAAGCTACATCAAAAGATTCTGGAATTTCTTGCCAATTGAAAAGCCAAGGCATTATATTTAAATGAGCTGAACTTGAAATTGGTAAAAATTCTGTCAATCCTTGTATAATTCCTAAAAATATTGCTTGTAATACTGTCATTTGATATTTTTCTCCCTTATTTTAACTAAATTTCATTTAACACGTGATCTATTGTTTCTTTTATATAAATTGCTGATGTAAGTGGTGCAACTCTTGCTGGAAGAGATAAAGCCCAAATAACTTTTAAATCTTTTTCTTTAGCTGCTTTTCTATCAATACCTCCTGGATTTGATGCTACATCTATTAAAACAACATCCTTCTTAACTAAATCTAATCTTTTACTGTCTAAAATTTGAAATGGTATTGTATTAACAATTATATCAAATTCTCCTAAATTTTCATTTAAATCGTTTAAATGAATTGGCTCATAGCCATAAGCTTTAATCCATGAGATATCTTCATTTTTTCTAGCTTCGCAAGATACTTTGGCGCCAATACCATCTAACATTTTTGCTAATACTTTTCCAATTCTACCAAAGCCCATTACTAGTACTTTGCTACCATGAACTGTTCTTTGTGTTTCTTCCATAGCAATTTGTAAAGTACCTTCTGCAGTAGCTATAGTATTTAAAACTGTAAATTCTTCTCTTTTTAATACATCAACATATTTTACATTCTTTTCTTCTAAAACCTTCTTTTGTTCTTCAGAAACAGTACCAGCTATAAAAGCTTTGCAAGAAAGTTTAGAAATAAATTCATCTACTGGTAATTTTACATTACTAAAAGGCATTGATAAATTTCTTCTATCACTTGTTACTGGAATAGGTCCTATAACAACTTTTGAAGCAGATATTGCTTCTTCGACTGTTGGACACATTTCAACATTTTCTGAATTTAAAAGTTCTTCAGATTGTTCTAAACCATAAGTATATATTGTATACCCATCTTTAGCAAGCATTCCAATTAATTTAACGATTCGTAGGTCTCCACCTACAACTGATATTGATTTTTTCAAAATAATCACTCCTTTTTAAAATTATATTTTATCTTACGTATAATATGCTTATAATTATTCTTCTGAATCTACTTTTTCATTTTCTTTTTCTAATTCTTCTCTATTATCTATTTCTTCTAATTTTTTTAATCTTTCCATATCTATAATGTTACTAACACGTTTTTCAAGCTTTTCTTGTTCTTCTTTTTTAGTATTTTCGTTCATTTCGTCTATTAAATTGTTAGTTTCTTCTAAGAAAATTTGTGCAGCTCTTTCTTCACGTTTTAAAACATGAGATTTTGTATCTTCTTGAATTTCTTCTTTTTCCTCGTCCTCTACTTGCTCTTTTTCTTCTTGTTCTTCCATATTTACTGAAACTGTAATATGCTCTCTTATATCTTTAAAAGCTCTTTCTTTTGCTGCAATTTTTAAAAGTTTTGGTTCCAATTCTATAGCTTTATTTATAAAATTAATAGCTTTATCTTTTTCTCCTTTTAAAGCATATATTTTAGCAAGTTGATAATATGACATAGCCTCTAAATCACCATATAAGCTCTTTTCGAAACATTGAGCAGCAGTATCTAAATCTTTTTGAATTAATGCTATTTGACCTAAATTATAATGTGCTCCGTATAATCTATGGTTTATCTCAGCAGCTCTTTCATACATTTCTTTTGCGAGTTGAAAATCACTAAGTCTTGTATAAACAATACCTAAATTATAATATAATTCAAAATCTGCTGGTCTATACTTAAGTGCTGCCTCATATACATTGGCTGCTTCTTTAAATCTTTCTTGCTCACAAAGCAAATCTCCAAGCAGACATGACCCTTCATAATAATCTGGTTTATTTTTAACTAAATTTTCAAGCATCTCAATTGCTTCATCTTTTTTACCTAATTCTTTAAGTAAATTAGCAATTTTATAATATGAATCATAATCGTTCTTTTTTATATCAACTGCGGCAACATATTCATCTATTGCCCTTCTCATTCCGCCTTCATATTCATAAATTTTTCCTAAATTTTGATGTCCTAAATAGCTATTTGGATATTTTGTAACTAATTTTACCAAAATAGCTTTTGCTGCTTTAGTATCGCCTAAAGCAAATAATATTTTTGCAAGTATTATGCTGACAAATTCAGAAAAATTTATTCCACTAAATTCCATGATAATTATAGCTACAGGTAGTAATATTGAAAGCATATATCTTATTGTTTTAAATAGTAAATTTGCATCAATACCAATTGAAATTTCAATAAAACTAATTGTTATTCCTATAGCTTGAAGTACTAATAAAAATATATAATTTGTATCATTTCTCCTAATAATTTTGAAAAAAATTATTATAAATAAAGAGAAAGCTAATAAATTAAATATTACTTTTTCTAATAACATTTTCAACATCCTTAATTTTACAAATTTTAACTTTTATCATTATATATTAAAATATATCATAAATCTAGTCTTTTTTAGTTTTTTTCTAAATATTTAATAATTGAATTTGCACTATCTCTACCAGAACGTGAAGCCCACGCAACAGTACCTTTAGCACCTGCTAAATCTCCACCAGCAAACACACCTTTTTTAGATGTCATATTGTCGGCATCAACAGCTATTCTTCCTCTTTTATCTAAATCTAAATTTAATTTTTCCAATAATTTTTCTTCTGGTTTTGAACCAACTGCCATCATAATATAATCTATATCAATAAAATAGTTACTTCCTTCAATATTTACAGGTGATTTTCTCGTTTCACCTTCTTTTTGAACAAGCTCTGTTTTTACACATTCAATTTTTTCTACTTTTTTATCTCCAGATATTCTAAGAATATTGTTTTGGAATACGAACTCTACTCCTTCTTCCATTGCCTCATCTATTTCTTTTTTCTCAGCTGGCATCTCAGCTCTAGAACGTCTATATATTACTATTACTCTTTCTGCTCCTAGTTTTTTTACAGTTCTTGCAGTATCCATGGCAACATTTCCACCACCACTTACAACAACTGTTTTTCCTGTATAATCTGGATGACTATTATTTTCTAAAAGTTCATTTCCGCCAAATACACCTTCTAAATCTTCTCCTGGAATTCCCATTTGTGAAGAAATATTAGCACCAAAGCCTAAATATACAGCATCATACTCTTTTTGTAAATCTTCTAAAGAATAATCTTTTCCTAATTCTGCATTTAATTTAACTTCTATGCCTAAATCAATTATTTTATCTATTACCTTTTGTAAAAGTTCTTTGTCTAATCTAAATGCTGGTATTCCATGATTCATTATTCCACCAAGAACACCATGTTTTTCATATATTGTAACTTTATAACCATTTTTAGCAAGATTTGCAGCACAAGTAAGACCTGTTGGTCCACCACCAACAACTGCTATTTTTTTATCTTTTTCTTCAGCTACTTTTTTTAATTTCCAGTCATTCTCAATAGCCATATCGCCAACATAAGCTTCCATATCTCCTATATTTACTTGCTTTTGAGATACTCCTCTTATACAGCTACCTTGACATTGCTTATCATGTGGGCATATTCTACCGCAAACAGCTTGTAAAACTGTAGTTTCAGAAAGTAAATCATAGGCTTCATGAATTTTATTTTCTTTTAAATATTTAATAAAACCAGTAGTATCATTTTGTAATGGACATCCAACTTGACATGGTTTAATTTTACAACTTAAACAATAATTTGCTTTTTTCTCTATTTCTTCTAACATCTTTTCTCCTTTAAACTTTGCCTTCTAATAAATTTGATTTGTCAAAATATTCAGTATGCAATAATTGCTCTGAAATTTCACTTAGTGGTTCTTTATAGAAATTTTCATATAACTCTTTTATTTCTGGATTTTCATGACTTAATCTTTTTGTTAATCGCTCATCTTCTGAGTATAAGCTAGCTATTCTTTTTAATCTTGTTTCTTTTAATTTTAATAGTGTAATTTTAGGTTGTCCACCTCCACTTATACAACCACCAACACAATTCATTACTTCAACAAAATGATATGTAACTTCTCCAGCTTTTATTTTTTCTAATAAAGCTCTTGCATTATCTATTCCATGTGCGATAGCAACTTTAACTTCTAATCCATTTATATCTATACTTGCTTCTTTTACAGATTCCATACCTCTAACTTCATGAAATTCTAATTTATCATTTGGTAAGTTTTCTCCAGTTATGTAATAATATGCTGTTCTTAAAGCAGCCTCCATAACTCCACCAGTATTTCCAAAAATAACACCAGCTCCTGTTCCTTTACCCATAACATCATCAAAATTACTTTCTTCTAATGAATAAAAATCAATATTTTCTTCTTTAATCCATTCTGCAAGCTCTCTAGTAGTTATTACATAATCTGTATCTTGATAATGCTCCATTTTATTAAATTTTGAAGCATCTGATAACTCTTCTCTTTGTACTTCATATTTTTTTGCAGTACATGGAGCTACAGCGACTGTTATAATATTTCGTGGATCTATGTTTTTTAAATTTGCAAAATATGTTTTTATAGTTGCAGTTTGCATTGATATCGGACTTTTTGCAGTTGATAAATTTTTTCTAAATTCTGGATAATACATTTCAACAAATTTTACCCAAGATGGACAACAACTTGTAAATTGAGGAAGTACTCCTCCATTTTTTATTCTGTGAACTAATTCTGCTGCTTCTTCAACTATCGTTAAATCTGCTCCAAAAGTAACATCAAAAACATAATCTACACCCAATTTTCTAATTGCTGTTACCATTTTACCTTCAACATATTCTCCATCTTCACCTGAGAATTCTTCTCCTAAAGCTACTCTTACAGCAGGAGCAGTATTAAATATAACTACCTTATCTGTGTTTTTGATTATCTCTCTAATTTTATCAAAATCTTTCTTTTCTGTTATTGCTTCTGGCGGGCAAAAATTTGCACATTGTCCACAATTTATACAAACTGGAACTTTGCAAGTTTTTTTACACATTCCACAATATACACATTTAGAAGCATCTCTTACGATGCTTGGATTATTTTCATCTACTTCTACAAATATTGCCATTTCTTTTTACCTCTTTTCTATTCTTCCCTTATTTTATAAGAATAGTATTTTTTTTGCAATACTTTTGACCAAATATTCACACAAATATCAGAGTTAACGTAATATGTATTATAACACTAAAATAAGGAGGAACTTTTATGCAAAAAGATGCATTTTTTACAGCAAATCCAATGTATGGTCATGCTTATACACCTGTTCAAACAATGACAAAAATATTTACACCAGAAGAAGGACTAGAAAATGGCACAATCTTTCCAGAACTTGTTAGTCCTTATGTACCACTACAATCAGTAGCTGAAAATCAATATTTAAGAAATTATAATGAAGGAGGCTGTTTAAATGAACACAGAGATTACTAATGATCAAAAAATGCTTATGGATCAAATACGTTCATTAGCTTTTACTGTAAATGATTTGGCTTTGTATTTAGATACTCACCCATGCGATTCAAACGCTTTAAGATATCAATATGAATATTCAGAGCAATTACGCAATTTAAGACAACGTTATCAAAGAGAATACGGCCCACTTTCTATATATTATCCTCAAAAAGCTTGGGAATGGATAGAAAGTCCATGGCCTTGGGAAAAAGGGGGTGTTTAATATGTGGACTTATGATAGACATTTACAATATCCAGTAAATATAAAAACACCAAACCCTACACTTGCAAAAGTTATAATTTCTCAATACGGTGGACCTGATGGAGAACTTGGTGCATCTCTTAGATATTTATCCCAAAGATTTGGAATGCCTGACAAAAAATCTAAAGCAATATTAAATGATATTGGTACTGAAGAACTAGCACATCTTGAAATGGTTGGAGCTTTAGTTCATCAACTAACAGATGGGGTTTCTGTACAAGAAATGGAAAAAGCAGGTTTAGGTGCATATTATACTGACCATGGTTTTGGAGTTTATCCTCAAGCAGCTGCTGGTGTTCCATGGAATGCAGCTACTATAGCTGTCAAAGGAGATCCTATTGCAGATTTAACAGAAGATTTAGCAGCCGAACAAAAAGCTCGTGCAACCTATGAAAAATTGATAAATCTTTGCAAAGATGACCCAGATGTGGTTAATGTTTTACGATATTTAAGAGAAAGAGAAATAGTCCATTTTCAAAGATTTGGAGAAGCACTAAACGGAGTACAAGATAAATTAGCGCAGAAAAGATTTCATATGGGTAAAAATAAGTAAAAAAAAGCACTTCGTATGAAGTGCTAAATTTTATTTATTTGTCTTTTTTTGAAAAAGCATAAGGTAATAATTCATCTAAAGTATATTCTTCAATTTTATTGTCATAAGCAGTATAAATTTTGAAATCTTTATCAACAAATTCGTTCATAAATTGTCTGCAATAACCGCATGGCAAGCATCTTTCTAACTCATCTGAATCTTTGGGTCCACCAATTACAACAATTCTTTCAAAATCTGTTTCACCTTGTGCCATAGCACTAACAAACGCTACTCTTTCAGCACATATTGATTGAATACCTTGATTTTCTATATTGCAACCTACATATTTATTGCCGTTTTTACATTTTAAAACAGCTCCAACATTATATGATCTAGATCTTGCTTCATTTCTAACAATTCTAGCCATTTTTAAATCTTCATTTAAATTAATCATAACTCCTCCTATTTTAGATGGGCTGTTTCATCAGTTCCACCTGTACTCTTTTGTTGAACTGGCTTGTTTTTGCCAATTTTTATTTTGAACGCATTTAAAAAAGTAAATTTATATTTTATTGAAATATAACCAATTGTACTTGCAACTAAAGCACCTACTGCATCAACTATAATATCTTCCATAGTGTCTGAAAGTGCATTTCTACCTTGTAATACTATTCCAGTTTCTAAAGCATATTTTTGCATATTAGTTTTTAGTAAACCATCACTAACAAATTCATATATTTCCCAAACAGAACCTATTGTCATAGCAAAACAAAATGCGAAAAAGGCCACAAAGAATGCATTCAAACTAACATTTTCATTTTCTCTGTTTAACATTTCTACAAGTGAGAAGCCAAAGAATCCCATCATAGTAGCACTAAATGTATGCAAAATTAAATCCCAATATTCAAATCTATAATAGAAATTTCTTACTTCTCCTAAAAATATAGCAGCATACAAAAAGAATATATAAAAATAATATACGATATTTGGAATTTCCCATTTGAATTTTTTCTCAAAAACACTTGGAAGTCCCATAGCAACAATTCCTAATAAACATTGTAACAACATAAGAACATAATCACTACGAACTCTCATTTCACCACTATTTGGAATAACTTCATTTGTAGTAGTTGCAATCTTATAACATAAAAATCCTATTGGTGCAATAAAACTCATTAAGATTGCTATTGATATAATTTTTTTCCAATCTCTTTTTTTCTTTCCTCGCATCTATATACCTTCCTTTTCACATTTTTGGGTACTTTTGTGCTATATATTTTAGATTATATCATTAATTTTTTTTGTTGTACATAATTTAAATATATTTTTTTATATTCAAAACTAATCTATCATTTCTAGTTTCTCTTTCAATTCCATTAAAAATAAATTTTCCTTTTCCTCTTATTGTAATTATATCTCCTTCATTTATTTTTTTAGAATTCTTATCTGCTACTACTGAATTTATAAACACTCTTTGTTCTATTATTATTTCTTCTGCTCTTGTTCTAGAACATTTTGCAAGTTCTGATACAAAGTTATCTAATCTTAAAGATGACACTATAATCGTAAACTCTTCAAAAGAAGTTTTGATATTTTGAAGTTCTAATATACTTACAATACTTATTTCAGATTTTCTAAATCTTGTAAGTTCTTGTAATCCATTTTTCAAGTACTCTGAAGATTCCTTTAAAACTACAATATCAGCACCTGTTTCATTTACTATAATGTCTCCAAATTTTTCTCTTTTTAAACCCAATTTCATAATACCGCTTAAATAATCTCTATGTTCATATTTAAGCTCTTTAGGCAACTTTATTCTTATTACTTCTAAAATATTTGAAATATTATTTCTAGCCATTTGCTCAGTTAGTTTCTCAGGATACAAAACCAAGATGCTTCTATCTGCATTTTCTTTTCCGCCTTCAAAAAAGTAATTTTTTACTTTTTCTTCTGTCAAAACTTTTTGTGCTTCACTTCTATTTGCCATATCCAAAAAATCTGTATTTACTATTTTATTTCTAGTTCTGCAAAATTCTATTTTATCTGAGATTTTTTCACTTTGATATTGTTTTCTATCATTTTTAAGCATTTTTGACCTCTATTTTTTATTTCTTTAATACTTAATCTTAATTTCAAACTCTTACTATCTAAAATTGTATTGGTTATTCCCTCAACATCTAAATTGTGTCTTTTCTCAATTTCCTCTGTTTTACCATGTTTCACAAATTCATCTTGATATGCAAAGCCTATAAATTCTACATTTTTCATTTTATTTTGAGTAATGATTCGCTCTACTTCGCTAGCAAGTCCACCTTTTATAGTTCCATCTTCGATAGTAGCAACTATGCTACAAGCTTTTATTTGTTGTTTTAAAAATTCTTCATCTATTGGTTTTAAAAATCTAACATTTATTACTTTGGCAGAAATGTCTTTTTCTTCTAATCTTTCTGCAACTTTATATGCTCTTGATACCATTTTACCAATAGCAATTAAACATACTTCATTACCAGCTTTCAATATTTCTGCTTTTCCATAATTGATATTTTCTTGCTGTTCAAAAGCCATTTCTTCTGAACCTCTTGGATATCTTATTAAAACTGGTTTTCCAAGATTTATAGCAAATTCTAGCATATTTTCTAATTCTTTAAAGTCTTTTGGTGCCATTATATTTAAATTTGGAATTGTATTACCAAAAGACATATCTAATAACCCTTGATGAGTTTCACCATCATTTCCAACAATTCCGGCTCTATCTGCTATTATAACAACTGGTAAATTTTGAATACAAATGTCGTGAACTATTTGGTCATAAGCTCTTTGTAAAAAAGAAGAATATATTGGAACTACCGGAACTAAACCTTCTTTCGCTAATCCACCAGCTAAACCAATAGCATGCTGTTCTGCAATTCCAACATCAAAAAATCTATCTGGGAATTTTTTAGCAAATTCTGCAAGTCCCGTACCATCTGCCATAGCTGCTGTTATAGCAACTATTTTTTTATTATCTTTAGCAAGTTCTACAAGTTTATCTCCCATTGTTTTAGAATAATCTTTTTTTCCTGCTCCTATTTTCTTACCTGTTTCTATTTCAAACTTTGATGTACTATGAAAAACATCAGGATTTTCTTCTGCTGGCTTGTATCCCTTTCCTTTTTTAGTTAATACATGCACTAATAAAGGACCTTCTTGCTCTTTGCAAATTTTAAGAATATCTTCTAGTTTTTCTATGTTATGTCCATCAACTGGACCTAAATATCTAAATCCTATATCTTCAAAATACATTTTAGGAATTACAAGTTGTTTAATTCCTCTTTTTGCTCTTTGTACTAATTTAATAATTTTTTTTCCCACGAATGGTACTTTATTTATTATCTTTTTACCTTTTAAATTACTTTTAACATAGAAACCTTTTGTTCTAAGTTTTGAAAGCACCATAGAAATTCCACCAACATTTTTTGAAATACTCATCTCGTTGTCATTTAAAATAACTATGATATTACTCAAACTACTTCCAGCATCATTTAAAGCTTCTAGAGCCATTCCTCCAGTTAAAGCTCCATCACCAATTACAGTTATGATTTTATGGTTTTCGCCTTTAATATCTCTTGCTCTTGCCATACCTAAAGCTACTGAAATAGATGTGCTACTATGCCCTGTATCATAAGAATCATATTCACTTTCAGAAGTTTTTGGAAAACCTGCCATACCATCTAACTGTCTTAAAGTATCTAGTTTGTCTTTTCTACCTGTTAAAATTTTATGTACATAAGTTTGATGTCCAACATCCCAAATAATTTTATCTTTTGGGCAATTAAACACACTATGTATAGCCATTGTAAGTTCTACTACACCTAGATTAGATGCTAAATGTCCTCCCGTATTTGAAACTGTATTAATAATTTTGTCTCTTATTTCTTGTGCTAAAATTTGCTTTTCTTCTAAATTTAATTTTTTTAAATCTTCTGGATAATTTACTTTGTCTAAAATCATAAGCTCTCCTATAACATTAAAAATGCCAATAACGAAGTAAGTAATGGTACAGTAATATTATCTGTACCTTTTATTGATACTGCTTCTATTAAAGTCATTATTCCTGCAACAACAATTGATTTTATTGCCCAATATTCTGCAGAATAATAATATAAAAATCCTGATAATATGATACCAGTCACTGCAAACATTGTAATACAACCTGCAATACTTTTAGTATTACCAGCTATTTTAAAAGTTTTGCTTTTTATAGCTTGTCCTATAACAGCTGCTAATCCATCTCCATAACCCATTACTAAAATTCCGCAAAGTCCAATAATTGGATTATTAAGTGGACCAAATGTAATAAGTGCAAGAATTAACAAAGATATTGCATAATAAACTGTTCCCAAACTATCTTTGTTTTCTGTTCCTTCATCTCTTTCCATTACTTTTATTAAATTAGTTTTGAAAGAAATATAATTAATAACTACAAATATCAAAGGAAGTAAAGCTGCAGACCACATATTATCGAAAAATACTATCGCTATAATCCACCAGTTTGAAAGCATTATATGTATAAACTTTCTACTAGCCTCTTTTCCAGCTTTTTCGAAAAGTTTTCCAGCAACCATTATAATACCTATAAATAAAACTGAAACTACTATTCCTATTATATTACTCATTTGTTTTCTTTTCTCCTAAAATTTTTGCGATTTCTTCATGTCTTTTAACCTTTGCTGTTGTTGTTTTGATAAGCTCTTCACTAGTAACTATAACATCTCTAATATGCTTATATGGAGGCATATTTTCATTTATTTTTGATATTGCTTCTTTCATGTCTTTTAATATATCTTCTTCACTCTTATAACCATGAACCGCTTTTATTTCATCTTTATCATAAACAATTTTTACGCATATATCTAAATCATCATCCCAAGTTGGTCTACCATAAACAATACTTTCTTTAACAAAAGGAATATGATTTATTAAAGTCTCAAGTTCTTCTGGGAAAATATTTTTTCCATTTTTTTGAACTATAACATTTTTCTTTCTACCAGTAATATAAAGGAAACCATCTTTATCTAAATATCCTAAATCTCCTGTATGATACCATCCATCTTGTATTGCTTCTTTTGTTTCTTTCTCCATTTGATAATAACCAAGCATTACATTTGGACCTTTTACTAATATTTCACCTATTCCAGTTTCATCTTTATCAATTATTTTTATTTCAACATTTGATATAGCTTGACCTGTTGAACCTGCTCTTTCAGCAAAATCACTCTCAATTGATACAACTGGTGAAGTTTCTGTTAAGCCATAACCTTGAATAGCTCTTATACCTAGGTCTTGTAAACCTTTTAATATTTCAGGATCTATTGGTGCTGCAGCAGATACTAATAATCTTAAATGTCCGCCAAGAGCATTATGTACTTCCTTAAATACTTTATCTTTAACTTTTATGTGTAATTTGTCTAATACATTTGTAAGTTTTGCCATATTGTTTACAAGTTTTGTTTTGCCTTCTTTTTCAATTTGCTTTTTAATACGTTTGTATAAAACCTCAACTATTGCTGGAACAGCTATTAATACAGTACATTCATATTCTGCTAAATTTTGAGCAATGTATTTTAAGCCATCACAGAAAGTATAAGTTGCTCCAACATATATTAAAACATTCATAACCAAAGCTGGAAGAGCATGATGAAAAGGAAGAAGCGCTAATGTACAATCTTTGTCATCAAATTTTAAAACAGAAGTTATTCCTAAAACATTTTCACATAAGTTTTTTGAAGAAAGCATTACTGCTTTTGACATGGCTGTTGTTCCAGAAGTAAATAGCATAACTGCCATAGCATTTTCATCAATAACAGCATCTAATTGACTTCTATCTCCGTTTTCAACTAATTTTTTGCCTTCTTCTACCAGCATTTTATATGATAAAATACCATCTTCTTCTTTCTCAGCATCCATATTTATAAAATATTTTATAGAAGATAATTTTTCATCTCTGATTTTTTTCATTACCTCTAAATATTTATCTTCAAAAACTATAGCCTCTGCTTCACTTCTTTCAGCTAAAGATATAATTTCGTTATCTGGTAAAGATTTATCAAGTGGAACTACTACTTTGTTTCCTGTAACACCTGCATAATATACTGCTATCCACTCATATCTATTTTTAGAAATAACAGCAACTCTTTTGTTTAGTAAACCCATTGCATTAAGTTTAGTTCCAAAAGCAGTTACTTCTTCTGCAAACTCTTTATATGTCATGTAGTTAAATTCTACTTTTTCATCTTTTTTGTACATTCTTTTTTTGAATTTAAAAATATTATTATTACCATATAGTTCAACTGATTGGTTTAATAAATCTTTAAAATCTTTTATTTTTCTTATATTTTTATAACTAGTTTCTTTCATGGCATCCTCCAAGTTATATTTTAAAATCTCAAAACATAATATATCATAAAATCCTAAAAAAAGGAAGTATTATTTTAAACTTCAAAAAGCAACAAAAAGCGTGATTTTTTATCACGCCTTCTTTTCTTTATTTTTCTTCTGGCATTAAACCTTTAGATTTCATTCTACGTTCAGTTTCTTTTGCAATATCTTCTCTATTAGTTGATAGATATTGTCTACTTTCTTTGCATACATATCTTAATACAGGTACAGAAGTTGTAGCTCCATTTTTACCACGTTTGTATTCGTCTTGTTTTGTAAATTCTATAAATGGATATACTTGACTTGGATCATCCATTAAACTTGGTTTTCTATAATCTGTATATACATAAATTTTTCCAGCTTGTTTTAATTGTTCTAACCATTCAGCATTAATTTTTTGTTCTAATTGAGCTTGCATAGCTGGACTATCTTTAATTATATTAAAAATGTTTTTTATATCTCCATCTAAGATATAATCTTCTCCATATTTTTCTACTAACAATTTAATTTCTTCGTATTTCAAAATTACCCTCTCCTTTTCTCTTTACAATAATATATTATACCACGCTTTGAGCAATTTGTCTATTAAAAAATTCGTTTTATATTGACTTTACAAATTATTTCTTATATTATAGGTTTAGAAAATTTTTGGAGGTATTATTATGAGTAATAAACTAGTTTCATTTTTATTTCAAACAAACGCATTTAAAGTATGTCCAGCAAACCAACCATTTTGGCTTACTTCTGGATTAATTTCACCATATTTTGTAAATACACATTTCTTATATGGCAATGAATCAGATTCAGTAGAATTATTAGACTTCATTACTAAAGCTTTAGAAACAGAAAGCAAAACTGATATACCAGGTTTAGTTTTTGAAAAAGTTTTAGACCAATACGAAAGAAATGAAGTATTTAAAACAACAATCGATTCTTTAAAAAATTTAATTGCTGCAAATATTGATTTAAAACAAATTGATTATGTTTCTGGTGGTGAAAGAAGAGATTGGTATTTTTCAATTATGATTGCTTATCTTTTGGGATTGCCACATATTACTTTATTTAAGGATCAATCTGCAGTTGTTAGTACTTGTGATTTTGAAGAAAGTACAGAAGTTGAAAAGCTACAAGGTAAAAAAGTTTTACATGTTGCTGACCTACTTACAAAAGCTTCTAGTTATGTTAATTACTGGGCACCAGCTATCAAAAAATTAGGCTCAGATATTTATTGGAGTGCAGTTGTTGTTGATAGATTAGAAGGTGGCGAAGAAACTTTAAAAGAATTAAGAATAGAATCTCTATCTTTAGTAAAATTAGATAATTCTCTATTTTTAAAAGCTTTAGAATTAGGTGTTATCAACAAATCACAATTAGAAATGCTAAATGCATTTAAACAAGACCCTTACACTTATATGAGAAACTTTTTAATTGCTCATCCAGAGTTCTTAGAAAATGCTTTAAAAGCTGACCCTAAAACAGCAAAAAGAGCTCAAAGTTGTATAGATCAAGATTTATATCATTTAAAAAATGATTAAAATTTGAATGTCATTTAATTATATGAAAAACGGTTAATTTTATGAATAAATTAACCGTTTTATTATATCTATATTTCTAGCTCTGGACATTCTACCCAGTTAAGTGCCGTTTTGTAGCGTGAATTTGATGTACCTCTACCTATGCCACTCCAACGACCTAAAATACCATATTCATTAAAACCAGTTCCCCATACTGACCCATCAGATTTAACAGCAATAAAAGCATTTAACATACCATGTATAGAAACGACTTTATTATTATTCGTTTCACTTCCAACATTCAATTTTATAAACTCTTTTTTTAATGAAGATGAAGGAGAATTGATTCCTAATAAATATTCTGGACCGACACCGTATAAACTGCCTGTTTCTGTTAGTAATATTAAAGAATCATATGATTTTCCACACCAAGCATAATCAATAATTTTACCATCTAATCCTAAATCTTCATATGTAAATCGACTTAATTTAGTTTTTCCAGGCATATTTCCATAATTTGACCTATATCCTCCTAAAAATATACTACCATCATCCATCAACATAATAGTTTCTTCCCAAACCGTTTCCATTTTAACAACTTTGTCCGTATCTAAATCTTCTATAACAAACTCTGTAGCATTATCATAGTATGTTTCTGAAAGTCCTGTTCCTTGACCATATATAGCACCCGTAAAATATGATTTTTTATTTGAAAAATAAATACAACTTGCAAAAAAATCACATATATCAGTAGTATTCGACGCTAGTAAAGTTTGTCTACTTAAGGGGTTACCTCCCATTCCGTTATATGAACTTTTTACCCAACTAGAATCATATTTTCCTTTATTTCCTACATATAATTTGTTATCAGTAGTTAAAACAAATGTAGAACCAGCTGAAAAAACAATTTTTTTAATTTTTCCAGCTATATTAATATCTGTAACTTTTCTAAAATATGAATCTGAATTAGAAATTTCTTCTAATGATTCTTCTCCAAACATTGTAAAATCTGACATAGCTATGTATGCATCATTATTTTTATCAATATATGCCAAAGTGCTTGAATCCCTTATGAATATATCCTTAACATTACTTGATATTTTTTTCCAACTTTTCTCTAATATATTATCTCCGAACATAATTGATGATACATTATTAGTATAATAATTTTCATCTTCATCAATCAAAACTATTGAATAGCATTTTTGATCTGCTAAAGTAAAAATGTCATTTGAAAAACCTTTAATTTTTACATCTTTTAATTTAGAAATACCTTGTACATTTCCATTCCCAATCAAACAACTTAATGCTAAGCCATTATCTGACATAGCATTTTGAAATTCAACTGGTAAACCTAAAGTTCCAATTTGACCACTTCCCCATACTCTTCCACTATTCATAACATAAATAACAGCAAACCCTGTTGCACTATTTCCTATCATTTTGACATATTTTATATAATCATTCTTTTTCATTTCTTCTGGCATATAGTCATTTAATTTTAAATATGATTTAATTTTGCCATCTGATTCATAATATGCATCTGTATCTAATCCTAAATATTTTTGTTCTCTCGCATTACTTAATGAACCGTAAAAATAAACATCATTATTACTATCTCTAATTATTACTGGTGCTGGAGACCAACCTGAATCAATATCTACTACATTACTAAATAAATCAATTTTAGTCATTTGATTTTCACTATTTATATAAATTATAGTCCCATTTTCTAATAAAGCATATAGTACAGAACCTTTAAATGTTATTTTTTTTATTTTACTACTATAATTTGTACTAATATCATTATGATCTATAACCTTAACAAAAGAATCAGATTTGGTCAATGTTTTATTTACATAACCAGCCTTATATATATCACCGTTATTCATTAAAACACCAACATATGTATTTCCACTATCATTACCGTTTCCGTCAATTATTTTTATTTCTTCATTCGGTAATCCTTGTACAAGTGAAAATTCATTCACCGTCATATCTTTTTGTCCAACACCTAAAGAATAATATGTTCCGTTATATCCTGCTCCATAAACTTTGTTTTCCTTAGTAATAACCCATGTACAATCCCCAGCCTCAAATACTTTATCAATTTTTTCTTCTTTATTGTCATTTGACTTTATAGAAATTTGTATTAAATCTCTTCCCGTAAACTCTTTTTGTTGCTCTACATTTAACCCTAATTTATTATTATCATTCGTTCCATATGCCCACAATTCATCATTTGAATTTATGACATAAACTGTATTTCTTCCGTAATAAATTTTTTTAACATTTCCAGCAGTTGATGGAATAGTAAAATTTGTCCAATTGTTTACATCCAAAGAAGCCATTTCACTTTTAGTGTTTCCTAACGATATGCTCTTTGTACCTTTTCCATATAAATCACCATTATTATAAAGTTTATATATATTATTTGAATTTCTACTTGTTATTATTCTAAACCCATTTTGATTATAATCTGGATTTTTTATTTTGTTTCCACTTTCATCTAATATATAATTTCCGTTTTCGTCCATTAAGTATTCACTTTGAACATTTCCAGCAAGTTTTTCTCCACTTCCTGTTCCACTTACTTCTGCTTCTGCAAATAGTGGTTGCTCTATTGTTTCATTCATTACTGCTCTTGCCATATTTAAGCTATAGCATCTTACACCTTTTAGGCTTATTCCTGTCATTGAGAATATCATTCCTGTTGTTGCATCTATTAAATATGTTTTATTTCCTTTTATCTCTAAAGCTTCATTATTTAAGTAATATAAATCTTGTACACCAGCTGGATAAAATACTAATTCACTTTCAAAACTACTATTAAACGTATCTGCTGAGCTTAATATATCTGTAGTTGGCATTGTTGAAGTTAAGCTCCATACTCTATAATATCCTACTTCTCCAACTAATCTTTCTGCACTTGTTAAATCATTTGCATTGCACAAACCATTAGCTGGTATAGCTTTTACTTCATCGCCTTGTGCTTCTATTATTTCTCCTGCTTTCCACATCTGCACTGCTTCTTCTACTGCTGACATTTCACTAAAAAATGATGCGTAGGTTGTTTTTGTTAGCACACCATTATCGCCCACAATAGCATTAATAGAAACACCAGCTAAGATAAGCATTACAATTATTGAAATAACTAATGCTATTAAGGTTATTCCGTTTTGCTTGCTTCAATATTTTCTTGCTTAGTTTTTTCTTCTGTTTTTCCATATCTTTCGTTTCCCTTCTATTATATTTTTTGAAGGAAATTTTAATATAGCAAAATAATTTTTCCCAATGAATGACCTATATTAAAAATTTCCTTCCGTACACAAAATACAAAAGTGAATCATATAGCAAATTTAAAATTTGTGCTACTTCACTTTCGTTATATAATCAGAAGGAAAACCACCTCTGATTATCGTTTTACTTGACATTTTTTTTCGTTAATATAGTATATTAACGAAAAAGCTAAAATCAATATAATCTTAGAGGTGCAAAGTATTACCAAATTCACAAACATAAAAATATTGTTCAAAAAATGTTATAAATTTTTAATCATTAAAACCTTGACTTCTTACGGAATTATGTGTATCATAATTTTAGATTAAATCGTTAATATACTATATAAACGAAAGGCTTGATTTTACCCAAATCAAGCCTTTTTGTTGTGTTTTCGTGTTATTTTTTAACAAAAAATAACAGAACTACTAATTATTTCATCAGTAATTCTGTATATCTTCAAAATTTGAATATTTATTATAAAAAACTACTTATTTAATGCTTCAATTTCTGCTTTTGTTAATCCTGTTACTTTGATAATTAACTCTATATCACACTTTTCATTTAACATATTTTTAGCTATTTCTTTTGCTTTTTGATTGCTTCCCTCTTTTTTACCGTTTTTCTAATCCTTCTTTTATTCCGTTGTTGTAAACCTTCTTTCATTCCTCTACTTTTTAATGTTGCTATGTCATGTAAAAACTCTTCTCTTCGTATTGCTGCATTTATTTCTTGCATATTTGTTGTTACTTCGTTATAAACATCTGTTGCTTCTTTTATTTCTTCATTTTCCTCCATATCTTCTCCCTTCAGATTGTTCGGATTAAGCAAAAACTGTGTCCATAATGCGATTTTTTCTTTCTCGCTTATCTCTCCTTTTTCAATCATTTCTTTTATTTTCTCTAACGATATTATAACAATCTCAAGCTCGTCGGTCAATACTAATTCTGCATAACTTTCTTCTCTAAACTTCCATCTAAATGTATGTTTTGAATACTTTTTTAAGTTATCTAAATTATTTTTCAAAAACATCACTGCTATTGTTCTTTTTGTAGTATCATAATTCTTTCCTCTTTCTAACCCGCTTCCAAATAATTTACATGCGTATCTTGTTAATCTTAAATCGATAAAATCATAGTTTCCTACCTGCATCTCCAAATTTATTTGCGTTCCATCTTTTGTTTGTACTAGAACATCTATTACTCCACCTTTTTCTGTGAATATTTCTGTTTCCAAGTTTTTCTGTTCTTCTAGCTCTTCTATTTTTACTTCCAACCCCAAAAATGCTTCAATAAATTTTTCTGTAATTTTTTCATTACCTTTTCTTCCATAAATTCTTTTGAACATCCAATCATTTGTTGGATATATTTCTTTTCTTGTTTCGTTCATTAAATTATTCCTTTCTGATTTTTATTTGCAAGAACTGCAAAAAGAATACACAAATAAAACGTGGGAGCAAGTCACATTAATTTTGTAATACTATTAAATTGTTTAAAATTTAAATATTGAAATTTGTTAGATAGTCATTTTAGAATTTGACTTTATCTAGATTTTTTGAAAATTTGCTTTTTAGAACAAAGCAAATTTATTGCAATTTCTTGCTTATGCATTGTATCTTAACACGGATTTTTAGTGTTGTCAATAAAAAAATTATGAGCATATTTAAAATTAAGATTTTAAATATGCTCAACTTTCCGTTAATTCTAGTAGGAAAACCACTACTAGATTTTCCTTACTTTTTTAATTATTCTGTAATTTCTTTAACACTTCCATCTTCGTTATATTCTATTGGCTGATTAGAATTTTCTTCATGTTCTACTCCAACAAAATCTGGATTGTCTATATACATTTGTAACATTGCTTCATCTGTTACGTTTGTCATTTTTTCTCCAGTTTCTTCGTTATATATTTGATAATATTTGTCACCTGTTGTTTCATCAACAACCTCATTATAGTTTACTTCAATATCTACTGTTCCATCTGTCTTTTGAGCATTATTAGTTTTATTTTCTTTAAGCATAAACACAAAGCAAATTATAATTAAAATTGCTGAAATTATAAGTATTATATTTTTTCTTTCCATCTTTTTCTCCTTTAAAAACCTGATTTTTCATCCCAAGGTAAATCTAACAAAATTTCTGTATCGTCAAATGTGTTGCCTGAAATATATAAATTTTTTAAAGCACCTTTTTTCGTATAATTTAAATCATAAAACACATCCATTACTTCATACCCAACAGTTCTTCCATTTTCATCTTTATAATAACTAAAATCATTTAATGCATTATTTTGAAGGTTTAAATAATTCAGTTTTTTCATGTTGCTTAAGTAATATATATCTGAAATATTATTATTATTTAAATATAAGCTTTCAATATTAATTAAATTTCTTAATGGAAATAAATCAACAATAGCATTATTATTCAAATCTAAATAATTTAATTTAGTTAAGCTCGACAAAGCTCCGATATCTCTAACTTTTGTTTTATAGCACGTAAATCTTTCTAAGTTTGAACAATTAGCAATATCAGATAAATCTTCAAACAGATACATTTGCCCTAAAACTATTTCTGTTACTTGTTTCAAATTACTTATTCCATCACAACTTAAATGCTTTTCTTCCATTGGTCTATAACTGGCATCATCTTGATTCCATCCTACATAATGAAAATATTTTAATTTTGATAATCCAGATATATATTTTAATGAATCAAATTTAAAATTATATGCATTTTCAATTTTTAAAGTTGTTAAATTTGTAACATTAGCAAGTGATTTTATACATTCTTCCCAAGCTGTTTCAGATGACAACTTCCTATTACCTGCTTGAATAAAAGTAGTTAAGGAATTTGTGTTTGGTGAAAATAGTGGTACGGCACAATAATCGAAATATAGACTTGTAACAGTATTAGGAAATTTTATTGTACAAAAAGCATAAACACCTTCAAAAACTTTTAATTTTGTATTTGATAAATCTAAAGTTTTACCATTCGTAATTCCTATAACATCTGCATCGTATCTAAAATATTCCAAATTAGTACAAGCTTCTAATTTTTTCCACAAATCCCAATTTGTCATAACTAAACCTCTGTAATTACCACACCAATAATAATATGATTTGTTGCATCTATTTAATGTTGGTTGGATTGTTGTTAAATCTATACTACTATTATTAATATATAATGATGTCAATTGCGGAGTGTTAGTATTCAAATTAGTCAAATCTGTTAATGATGTGCACTGTCTTATATCCAATTCTCTTAATTTTGTACAATTACCTGATGTTGCAAAATCCAATGTTGTTAAATTCGTTAAACCATATAATTGTAAATATTGTAAATTTTTACATGTCTTCAATACTTTATTAACTTCATCATTAAAAGTTGGATTTGTTGTTGTGCTTAATATTGTACCATCATCTTTTTTCAATACTATACTACTTAGACTTAGATGCGTTAAAGCGCTTTTATTCATTAACTGTTCAAATTCAGATATAGTCATAGTTTTCCCTGCTAAACTTAGTACTGTTGTTGTATCTGAAATTATTTCTAGTCCATAAGAACCATTTATCGAATACTTTGAACCACAATTTCCTAAAACCGTTCCAATTGTACTAGCATTTTGTAATTTTGAACATCCTGCCAAATATAAATATCTTATTCCTGAACATTGTCCTAAACTATCTACATATTTTAAATTTGTATTATTTCTTAAATCTACATAATATAAAATTGTATTTGCATTATTATCTTTATAAATATATTTTAACGCATCTGTATCACTAGCAGTATCTCCTTCATTTATACCTAAAGTATATGAAGATGTTGCATTAGAGTATTGACAAGGAGCTATTAAATATTTTAATCCACTCATATTTTGTATTCCATCTAATGTTGTTAGTGCATTTTCTTCTAATCTCATTAAATATATATTGGTAAAATCTGCTAATGCAGATATACTAGTTAATTGTAAGTTTTGCAAATTCATATATTTTATAGCTTTTTTTGTCGTTTCACTAAAATTTGATAAACTACTTATATCTGTTACATCATATCTTGTTCCATTGTAACTCGTTGTTGAAGAGTTTAGGTATAAGTCACTTCCTACTATTCCAAAATATTGTAATTTACTAAATTCTCCACTTGCTATTCCCCTATCTGTACTTCCTAATCTTACAATTTCTTCATTTTTTCCAACTGGACTAACTAAATATAATTGTGTTAATTCTGTTAGACCATTTATAGCCGAATAATCTTGTACATTACAATTAGTAAATTTCAAATAATTTATTTTACTTGCACCAGCTATTCCAGCCAAACTCTCTATTGTAATATTTTGAAAATATACTGTTGTTAAATTTATGAATTTTGAAAATTCTGGAAGTATTGTTAATTTCTCTGTGCTATCTATTGTTAATGCTCTAATACTTTTTAATCCTTGATTTGTTATTGGCGCAGTTCCACCATTTATTATTTGTGCTAAAGTAGAACTTTCATCTGCATATACTATATCAGGGCTATCCGCATTTAAATCTGATGTAGTTAGTCCTAGTATAGAATCTATTCCACTTTGACAATAATAAGCTCTTAAATCTGAAGTTATTCCATACACGCCATTTAATTTTCTATAATCTCTACTTTCTAAATTATCTGCACCTTTTATTTGTTTTCTTATTTCTTCTGGCAATTGTTCCTTTTTTACAAGATATAATACTAAAGTCTGTGTTTCTCCTGTATCGCTATTAGTATAATTTTTCTTCAAACAATATCCTTCAGAAGTTTTAAAGAAATAATCTTGATAACCATTTTTCATAATGGTATCTAATGGTGTTTCGCCCTCTTCATTTCCATCTATTGCTCCTTCAGCATATAGCTGATTAAAATATTCTTCTAACACTGCTGCTGATTGTAAATATACAGCATCTGTTGCTTTTCCTAGTACACCATTATCACCTACGACTGCATTGATTGAAACTCCAGCCAAGATTAACATTATAATTATTGAAATAACTAGTGCAATTAATGTTATACCTTTGCTACTTTTAGCGTTCGTTCTCCTCTCCATTTTTTCCTCCTTTTGTTTTTGTGTATTTTGCGTACTCAAACAAAAGGGAGCTTTTAGAAATTCAAACCCTAATACAAATATATACGTGTGATTTTGAAAAGAAACACAAAAAGGCAAGGCTATTATTTAGCCTCACCCCTACAAATATCACAAATAGCGTTCAAATTATTGCTAATTTCAACGCAACTAGATAAAACTTTTAACACCTTAGTTTTAAAAGCTTTTTTCATTCTATGTTTCCTCCACTTTTGTTTTTGTGTACAAAAAAATTATATACATAAATATTTTTTCTTTCAATACCTCACTTGTATTTGTAACCAAAATGTAATCTTTAATTTTAAGCTTTTAATATGTTTTTTCACACAATAGACACAATTGTTATATATTATATTATAAATGTAGTTAAATTTTGAAAAATCTATTTGAAAGGAGTTTTAAATTTTAGCGCCTGGACACAGGATATACTGTGTTGACGAGGAGAAACTTATCGAAAGATTCGTCGGATGGTTTCACGGCAACAAGTTGCTGTCGTTTAACATATTATTAAAAAATAATAGCAATATTATAACAGAGGTAATATGAAGTAACTCGAATTTAACCTACATAAATTTTTCTTTAAGGAGATTAAAATATGTGTGGAATTGTTGGTTATATAGGTACACAGAAAGCAGAACCTATACTTATTAATGGGCTTTTACGCCTTGAATATCGTGGTTACGATTCAGCGGGAATTGCAACTATCGAAAATAACGGAATTAAAAATATTAAAAACAAAGGTCGTGTAAACGATTTACTTTCTGTAAAAGGAATTGAAAATTTAAAAGGAACTATCGGAATTGGTCATACTCGTTGGGCCACTCACGGCAAACCATCTAGTGAAAATTCTCATCCTCACTTAGATAATTCAAATACTTTTGCAGTTGTTCATAACGGTATAATTGAAAATTATGCAGAACTTAGAAAAGATTTAGAAAGTAAAGGTTACCATTTCTTATCAGAAACTGATACAGAAGTTATTCCTAACTTAATTCATTATTTTTATAACAAGAGTAATTTACAAGGCGAACTTAAATTTTTAAGTGCTGTAAATGAAACTTGTAAAATGTTAAAAGGAAGTTTTGCTCTTGAAATCATTTCTTCTGATTATCCAGATTCAATGATAGTTGTTAGAAAAGACAGTCCTTTAGTTATTGGAACCAGTCCTACTGAACACTATATTAGTTCAGATATTCCAGCAATACTTTCTTTTACAAAAGATTTTTATCTTTTAAATGATTTAGAATTTGCTTATCTTTCTCGTAATTCTATTAAATTTTATGATAGTGCTTTACAAGAAATCTCAAAAACTGCTACAAGTATTGAATGGAGCGCTGCTGCTGCAGAAAAAGATGGCTTTGAAGATTTTATGTTAAAAGAAATTTATGAACAGCCAAAATCTATTAGAGAAACTATTGGCTCTCATATCATAAAAGATGGAAAATGTATTATAGATGGGTTAGATTTATCTAAAGAATACCTACAAACTATTAACAAAATATTTATAGTAGCTTGTGGTACTGCTATGCATGCTGGTTTAGCTTGCAAAACTGTTTTAGAACAAATTTGTGAAATTTCAACTGAAGTTGATATTGCTTCAGAATTTAGATACAGAAATCCTTTAATAAACAAAAACACTTTATGTATTTTTATTAGTCAATCTGGAGAAACAGCTGATACTATTGCAGCTTTAAAATTAGCTAGAGAAAAAGGAGCAAAAACAATAGCTATATCTAATGTAATTGGAAGTTCAATCTCTCGTGAAGCAGATTATACTATTTATACACATGCTGGGCCAGAAATTGCTGTTGCTTCTACAAAAGCCTACACAGCACAAATTATGCTATTAGATATCTTAGCACTTTACTTAGCTGAAACATTAGAAATAAATTTAGATAAAGTTGAAATTATAAAAAAAGAACTTCTAGAAATACCTAGTAAAGTTGAAGAATGTTTAGCACTTGCACCAGAAGTTAAAGAATTTGCAAACAAAGTTTACAAAGAAAAAGATATTTTCTTCTTAGGTCGTGGACTTGACTATTCTTCTTCATTAGAAGCATCTTTAAAATTAAAAGAAATTTCATACATTCATTCTGATGCTTATGCAGCTGGTGAATTAAAGCATGGTCCTATTGCTTTAATTGAAAATGGTATTACAGTAATTGGTATTTTAACAGTACCTCATCTAGTTGAAAAAACTGTTAGCAATCTTCAAGAAGTTATTACTCGTGGCGCAAAAACTTTAATTGTTACAAATCAAGATTTAGGAGACAAAAAATTTGACAAAGTAATTCGTATTCCTGAAGCTTCAGAATATGTATCACCTATACTTTCTATAATACCAATGCAACTTTTTGCATACTATATTTCAAAAGAAAAAGGTTTAGATGTTGATAAGCCTAGAAATCTTGCAAAATCTGTTACAGTTGAATAAATAAAAATTGCACGCTGGGAACTCCCAGCGTGCTTTGCTTAGTTCTAAAAAATTGTTTACTTTAGTTGTGTTTTCATAGTTGCTCTGTCGATAATGAATGTTAAATCTCCGCGCTTATATACCAACTTATTACTATCTGCTTCAACAATCTCAAAGTTACTTGCATCTGCAAATATCTCACGGTACTTCATACGGATTTTTCCCATTTCTACATAAAAATTATACATTTCGGAATCAATATCGTCCCATGGGAATGGTTTTCTGTTAAAAGGATCTTTGTACCCTTGAACTTCTGCCTCTTCTCCAGCAAAGATTGAAGGCAAACCTGGCAAAGTGTATTGCATGAATATTGCCATTTTTTTAAGCTGTTTAGCTAGCTTTTGCTTTTCTACTGGAACTTGGTCATGCTCTGCTTCCCAAGAGCGGAATTTAAAAGTATTAAATTTACCATTTTCAATCCAATAATCGCTTTGCTCCATAGCCCAAACAGTTTCAGCGCTCTCTTCCTCTCTCATAAAATCTCCAACAAGAATATTAGAAATTCGTGGAGTATCATGCGAACTTAGGAAAATAGGCGAAACATCTAATGCTTGAAATGGATAAAGCCTAAGCTCCTGCATAATTTGAGCAAAGTTTTTATAATTTCCCCATCTTAGATATCTGTAAATTGCAATGGCCGACTGATAATTCATAACTCCATCTAATTTGTCGCCGATTAAAAAATCCCTAGCATCACCAAGAATCGCGTTTTTCCAGACCTCACCTAAGATATACAGACCAAAATTTTCTCTGATAAAAACTAACACATGGTCTGGCAAATTATCCGCAACGTCTAAGCGAATTCCATCCACATGACCACGATATAGTTTCAGCCAGCTTAATAGGTGCTCAAAGTACTTGCTAGAATTTTTATTAAACTCCACAAGATTTTTGTACCCCCACCAGCACTTTGGCTCAGTATATGGTTTAATCCAGTCATACATATCAGGGTCATTTTTGATAAGTGCATTACCATCACCCGAATGATTTAGCACAGTATCAATAACAACTTTAATGCCTAACAAATTTGCTTTTTCATGTAACTCATCTAAATCTTCCCATGTTCCAACCATTTCATCAATCTGCTCGTAATCATCAATATCATAACGATTAGAGGACCGACTTTTAAAAATTGGTGTAAGGTATAGAACTGTTACATTTAACGTCTTCAAGTAATCTAGCTTTGAAATAATTCCTTTTAAATTGCCACCATAGAATTGGTCATTTCTGTACTCTCCATCGCTATCTGGCTTCCACTTAGGGAAAGTACTCCATGCCACTGTTTTTGCCTTTAAATGCTCTGGCAAATCCTTCGAACAAAACGTATCTACGTAAATTTGGTACATAATACCACCTTTAACCCAATCTGGTGTCTCAAAATTTGCATAATAAACATACATTTGCCAAAATGCAAAATAATGATTATCAGTTAAAACTGCCTCATCCCAAATTGGATTATACTCAATAAGCTTATACTGTCCATTAAGATAAAGCCCTACATAAAAAGTCCTATAACCTGCGGTTTGAAAAGAAAGTGTTCCCATGAACACGCTAAACTCTGCATTCGACAAATCTTTCACATAAGATAATGAACAATTTGTCTCAGCTCCCGGCGTTTCTCCGTGACGATTAAAAAAAGCTCTTACATCTGTTGCCATTCCGAAATAGTTATCAATTTTTAAAAAGATCCGTGTAACGCTATCAATACTAACATTCATATCATACGTAACAACAATTTTTTTATTACCTAGCACATCAAAAACCTCCTTTACTATAAAGCGTGCTTTTGGTTGATAACTACATGCAAACTAAGTCTGCATTTATCTCTAATTTATTATCTTTACTTCTTTTTGTCAATATAATTTTTGTCTATTTTACAAAACTTTCACACAAAAAAAGCAGACTCTTAAAGTCTACTTTTCTACTATTTTTTTGTTGCAAATTTCAATTTGTTTTTTATCTTTTCTGCAATTCTATTTTCTTCAAAATATTCAAGACCTTTGCATAAACCATAAGCTACAAATGGAATTAAAATATAATAATATTGTATTACATATATTGCTTTCGTTTCCCATATAAAATGAAATGCTATTCCACCTAATACTGTTATTGGTATCAATAAAAATCTCAAATCCTCTTCTTTTCTAAATTTATAAACTCCAATCCCAGCTGAAACAAAAAATATAATTTGAAAAGCATCAAAAACTCTTTCTATCACATAAAATCCTGTTCCACATAACATACTTTCTATAAATGGTCTAGCTTCTATATGCTCTTTATATTCTGGTATTTGATCAAGTTTTTTACCTGGTGTTGAACACCATAACACTTGAAATGTTGGATTTAGCCATGTAGTTTCTAATTTTTCAGCAAAATAACTTATCGTATATATTGGATGTTTAACCAAATATTCTAATCTTTCAGATAGCATTGGTTTTGTAATTTCTATAGATTTTTCTGTGTTGTATCCACTTTCATTGTAAATAACTTCTACATCTCCTGTGTACCATCCAGGTGGATAAACTCCACCTGGTGCAATTCCCATATATATGTATGAAATCATTGGTACACCATTATCTAAAGAATATCCTGTATTTTTTTCAATTGTCGAATAAATTACAGTTTTAGCTGTAAACATTACTGCAACAATTCCGTACAATTCCTAAAGCATATTTAAGTTTAGTATTACCTTTCATTATATCTAAAATTATAACGCAGATAATTCCAAGCATAAATATTTCGTAATTACTTTTTAACATATATGCAATAGTAATTGTAATTGCTATTATTAGTAAATTATATATCTTTTTGTTTTTTAAGAATTTTAATGTAAACAAAGTTGCAACTAATGCAAACATAAGTCCAGGAATATTTCCATACACATGAACATCAAAGAATGTCCAATACAATACTGAAAATAATCCAATTAACAACAAGCACATTTTACGAATTTTATCTTCATTAAACAGTTCTTTACAAATAAAATAAAGCAAAATTCCATTTATTGCAGAATATAAAACATTCAAGTTTTGTAGTACAATCATATTACTTCTTAAATTAAATATTTTATATACCGCCATTACATAGATAACATATCCTAATTGATGTGGGTTTCTATTTAAATATTCTCCCGGATTTAGCACTAGTCCTGTTTGTTTATTAAGAAGATTATCTGCACTATAAACCATCATAAGTTGGTCATCATCTGATATATATTGTATATAATTTATCCAAGCAAAACCAAATATCATAGAAATAACTACAACTAAAATAAATAATATCTTTCTATTTATCTTATCAGAAACTTTATAAAACCCATATAAAGCTCCTACACCAATGGATACATTTATTAAATTAAAAAATATATTATCAATTTTTGTATAACAAGCTTCAGTAGCATTATTTATTTTTACTTTAAAATAAACAGTAAGGAATAAAGCTAAAACTCCTATGATAAAGCATATTATAGCAACCGCATATTTTATTATTTTTGATAATTTTTCCTGTATTTTATTTAACATTTGTATTTTTTTCCTTTTTAGCACTATAAATTACATAAGCTGTAAGTCCTGTTATAGAAACTATTTTTAATATTACAGCAAATATTTGAATTCCTGTATTTTTATATTCAACAACAACTTTACCTGAAATTTTTTCTGGATATGAAATTATAAGTTGTCCGTATTCATTATCTTTTTCTAAATTTAAATCTATAGTTTCACCATTAGTAGTTTCAATTTTTGCTACATAGCCTTTGTAGTAAGTTAATGGAACATGTAACTTAAATTCATGTTCTGAATCATTATAATCAAATTCTATTCTATTTCCAGTTTGAGTATATTTTATTTTGTCTTTTGGTGTTTCTAAATTAAAAACATACCATTTTTTGTAATCAAAATTTACTGGTAAATATTCTTCTGCACCGATTTGAGAACGTTTTATTATTTGATCTCCTGGTAAACCTGAAACATTTGGGTTTACAGCATATAACTGTTTACTTACCATAAATATAAATATTATCATTAATATATATTTAGCATCTTTAGTTTCAAAAACTTCTGACACAACATAGCCAATTACAAAGCTCATAAACAACATTGTAAGTGTGCTAAATCTAAATGGAAATTGTATAATTTGTAAAAATTCCATATACTTCCATGGCATTAATTTAGTTGATAATATTAGACTTATAGCACCTAATATAAAACACTGTATAACAAATGGATCTTTTTTATAGTCTAGTTTTTTACATTTAAAAATAAGTAATGGTATAAATAATATAAATAGTCCTTTACTAAATGTATCTCCTATCCCTTCTAATTTATCACCTAGTAACTCTTGCAAAGTTGAAGCAGAATCATAAAGGTAAAAAGAATTATTATATACATCCATTTTAAAATCATCATTCTTCTTTTGCTCTAAGTAAGGTAATAAAAATCCTATTGCAAATACAATTGATACAATACCTGCTATAACTAAATTTTTAAGTCTATTCTTATCTGCAAAAATTCTGTTTATATTCATTAAACAAATAAGCATAATACATACTAGCATTAAAGCACAAGTTATAATATGACTATTAACAATTCCCCAAATTCCAAAACATACTAGCCACCATTTTTTATTATCACCAATAATTATTTCATATAAACCAGCTAAAATTAGTGGCAAAAATGTAAATGCAATAACTTCGCCAAGTGCTGCTCTTACAAATATATCTCCTAATCTATATGTTGCAAGAGTATACATCAAAGTTGTAATCCATGCTTTCTCTTTACTTTTGAAAATATGTTTTGCACTATAATAAGTAATTAAAACCGTAGCAAAATTAATAATTATAATAAAAACTGTATAAGTTTTAAATATTTCAAGACCACACAATAATAGCAATGCTGGAATATACAAAAACAATTCTGGATAAAAAATTGAATTTGCATACCCAAGTCCCTCTAATAAACTTGAATGTATAGCAATAGGAAAATTTCCTAATTTAAGTTCTTCTGCAATACTTGCAAATCTGCTTATATGATAAGAAATATCATCTCCATCTATGCTTGTTTCTTGTAAATATGGAACACAAGCAAAAATAGCTATTGCTAATGCTATAATAATTACTTTTAAATTTTCTTTTACTTTTTCGTTCATTTTTCTTCTCCGTTTATTATTCGTACCATTCAAATTCCCATTCAAGAATTTTTACTGTATCTCCTTCGCAAACACCTTTAGCTTTTAATTCATCTTCTATTCCTAACTTTTTAATCATTCTTTGTAAGTAAGCAAAAGATTCATTATCTCCAATATTTACTCTACCCATTAATCTTTCTACTGCTGGGCCTTCAACTATAAATTCGCCTTCAACTGGTGAGTAAACAGTAAATTCATCTTGATCATCTTCCAAAGTATATACAACTCTGTCTTCTATATCCACTATTTCTTCTTTTGGAAGTTCTTTTACAAGTTTACCAACATAATCCATAAGTTCATTTACGCCTTCTCCTGTAACAGCAGAAATTTTATAAATTTCTATATTATTTTCTTTGGCTTTTTTCTCTAATTCAGCATAAGCTTCTTCATCTTGCAAACTATCACATTTATTAGCAACAATAATTTGTTTTCTTTTAGATAGTTTTTCGCTATATTTTTTAAGCTCTGCATTTACTTTTTCAAAATCATCAGCAGGGTTTCTACCTTCTGTTCCAGCAACATCTATAACATGAAGTAATAGTCTAGTTCTTTCAATATGACGTAAAAATTGAGTTCCAAGTCCTACACCTTCACTAGCGCCTTCAATAATTCCTGGAATATCTGCCATAACAAAACTATCTCCAGATTTTGTTTTTACAACTCCTAAATTAGGATCTATTGTTGTAAAATGATAATCTGCAATTTTAGGCCTTGCTGCAGATACTTTAGAAATAAGTGTTGATTTTCCTACATTTGGAAAACCTACTAAACCTACATCTGCTAAAAGTTTTAATTCTAGAATTATTTCTTTTTCTTTTCCTTTTTCACCATCAATAGCAAAATGTGGAGCTTGTCTTGTAGAAGTAGCAAAATGTACATTTCCTTTTCCGCCTCTTCCACCTCTTAAAATAAGCTCTTCTTGTCCATCTTCAGACAAATCCGCTATAACTTTTCCAGTTTCAGCATCTTTTACAACAGTTCCTTTAGGAACCATTACATATAAATCTTCTCCACTTTTACCAAAGCAACGGTTTCCACTACCATTTTGACCATTTTCAGCTTTGAAACGTTTTGTAAATCTAAAATCTATTAATGTATTTTCATTTGGATCTACTTTAAAATAGATGTCGCCACCTTTTCCGCCATCTCCGCCATCTGGTCCACCAGCAGCAACATATTTTTCACGTCTAAAAGTTGCTGCTCCGTTTCCACCATCTCCTGATTTAATTATGATTTTTGCATAATCTACAAACATATTAACTCCTTTAATCTACTACTAATCCAATTTTAGTATATACTTCTTTTAACATTTTATTTGCCTTTTCTGAAGCTTTTTTATCTCCTTTTTCATAAATTGCTTTTAATTTTTCTGGATTTTCTAAAAGCTCATAATATCTTTTTTGTAAAGGCTCTAATCTTTGGACAACAGCTTCTGCTACGGCTGATTTAAAGTTTCCATATCCAGCACCTTCAAATTCTTTTTCTACTTCTTCCATAGTTTTATTTTTTATAATTCCATAAATAGCCATTAAATTACTTACGCCTGGTTTTGTTTCTCTATCATATCTAACAACATTTTCTGAATCTGTAACAGCTTTTTTAAATTTTTTTCTAATATCTTCTGGTGTATCTGTTAATAATATTTTATCCAATTCATTTGGACTACTTTTGCTCATTTTTGCAGTTGGATCTTGAAGTCCCATAATTCTAGCTCCAACTTTTCCAATATATGCTTCTGGCATTTTAAAAGTTTCGCCATATATGCTATTAAATCTTTCGGCAATATCTCTAGTTATTTCCAAATGTTGTTTTTGGTCATCTCCAACTGGAACTAAATCTGCATTATATGCTAATATATCAGCTGCCATTAAAACAGGATATGTAAATAACCCACTATTTATATTATCTGCATGTTTCGCTGCTTTATCTTTAAATTGTGTCATACGATTAAGTTCACCCATATATGTATAACAATTTAAAACCCAAGAAAGGCATGAATGGGCTGGTATATGTGATTGAATAAATATTGTATTTTTATCTGGATCTAGACCAGCTGCAATATATAAAGCAATTAAAGATAATGTATTTTTTCTTAATTCTTCTGGATCTTTTCTTATTGTTAATGTATGTAAATCAGCAATCATATAATAACAATCATATTTATCTTGCATTTCTATCCAATTATTTAATGCTCCTAAATAATTACCCAAAGTCAAATTTCCTGTGGCTTGAATACCACTTAATATAGTCTTTTTCTCCATAATATACTCCTCATCTTCTCAAAAAAATTCTTAAATATTATATCATATTCATCATAATATTTCAAATTTGTTTTTTCAACTTCTTCATGGTCTGGATTATACTCCACTCTAAACATATATACTTTATTTTCTAATAATAAAAAGTTGAACTCTAAATCTTCCTTTACCACTTCTACTATTTCAAAATTATATCGAGTAAGTGCTTGAAGCTTCTGTGAAAAATGCATAGTATCAATTAAAAAATATAATTTTTCTTCTCGTAATTTTTCTTGCATTTTTAAAGTTCCTTCAGTAGTTAAATCAACAGTTTCCAAATTATATATTGGTGTATCTTTTTCTCTAACCAAAGATGCAATTTTTGAATCTCTTCCTAAAACTAGCCATGCACCATCTATATGAATTTTTTCTACATGTTTATCATCACAAAGGTCATATTTATATATAATTGCTGGCAAGTATGGTATTACAGAAAACTCATTAGATATTTCTAAAACGATATTACTCATCATAATGAAAGCTAAAATAATTATTAGCAAATTACCGATACACTTTTTTATTTGTTTCCTTATCTATATCAACTTTTTCTAATTTTATTCCTATACTAGCAAAAATAACAATGTACAAAATAGGTATATAACATGCATATCTAGCATATCCCATTAAAAATTTTGCCCATACTATACTTATAATTAGTGATAAAATCGATAATTGAAAAACTTTATCTTCTTTTATATTTTTGTGTTTAATTAAAGCATAAATTATATAGCTAATAGTCACAACATATCCCATTAACCATGAGAAATCATAAACATAATAATCATAACCTAATAATGGATCTATTGAAATCAAAATTGGCCATACTAAAGCATAAAGAATATTAGGTAATCCAAAATTTATATCGTGCCATGAAATATTAGCAAAATATCTTGATTTAAAGATATTATTATAATACGGAAATAATATACTTCCAGTTTGAATAAAATTATCATAAGCATACGTTCCAAATGGTAGTACAAATAATATTATACAAATCGGAATATCTTGTATTTTTATATCTTTCAAATTTTTAATGTTTTTCACTAAAATAAAGAAATATAAGACAAATATAATAATTATATTTGAAACTTTTATACCAGTAGCAATACCAGAATATAAAAAAGATAGATACAAGGTCTGCTTATCTTTTATAAAATTTTCTTTTTCAAAAGCAATATATACAAGTTCTAAAATAAATATCATTGAAAGTAAATCTATGTGATAAACACAAATATATCCATATATCACATGTATAAGATAACAAAGATTAGCATATATTGGTATATATTTTGAATTACTCTTACTCACAGTTCGAATTAAACTTTTAGTTTGATAATAAGCAACTATAACTGCATACCAAGATAGAATTGTTCCAAATCTATAACCAAAAATTAATCTAAAAAAATAATGCATTCTATCTCCCAACGGAAATAAAAAACTATTAATAGTTCTAC
The DNA here is from genome assembly GCA_017625465.1 of Clostridia bacterium. Lineage (GTDB taxonomy): Bacteria > Bacillota > Clostridia > TANB77 > CAG-508 > Scatovivens. The sequence goes on from JAGAKS010000016.1 coordinate 254,615, forward strand.
CTGGGAAAAAATCGAAATTAATTTTGTCTATAAAAGGTGTTTCTTGTAAATATATATGATAATTATTAGTATCCCATACCTCATCAGCCAAAAATACTTTTGCAAGTAAAGTCAATACAAGCATTATAAACATTATGATATCATATTTTTCAAAATCTGTTTTTATCTTTATCTTTTTTCGATTTATAAAAATAATACAAGTAGCAATTGCAAAACTAATTGCAATTGCTAACCAATAATCCAATTTAAAAACATATATTAAAATATCTGCAACTGAAATTACACTTGCTATTAATAACATTACAAAAAAATGTACATTAAATTTCATATTTTTCTCTTTCGGTTATTTTTTTCTTCTAATAATCCAGCCTTTTTCAACACTATGTGGAATGTTTAAAATAACTTTTTGTTCAGCTTTACCTGGATTTACAGTATCTATTTCTTCATCTGTTTCATCATTCCATAATTTATCAATTGTAAATACTTCTGGTTCAATATGACCTGGAACAATAAGCTCCAATGTATCTCTTACGCTCAACTTGTTTCTAATTTCTATTAATACTCTTCCATCTGGTAAAGTTTCTAGAACTTTTCCACCAAATTCATAAAAGCTATTATACTGTCTTCCTGAATAATCTTGAAAATCTTTGTTATTTCTATCATTAAAATAAAAAGTAGTTAATCCTCTTGTTTTTGTTTTTTCTAATTCTACTAAATATTTTTCAGGATTGTAATGTTCTGGATCTCGCATATAATCATCAATAGCTGTTCTATACGCATTTACTACTGTGGCTACATAGTACTCTGTTTTTAATCTGCCTTCTATTTTTAAACTATCAATCCCCATATCTATAATTTCAGGTATTTCAGCAATTAAGCACAAATCTTTTGAAGAAAATATATATGTACCTTTTTCATCTGTTTCAACTGGCATTAAATTTCCAGGGTTATTTGTTTCTTCGACATATACATTATATGCCCATCTACAACTTTGTGCACAATCTCCTAAATTTCCACTTCTACCAGCTAAAAATTCACTCAAAAAGCATCTACCAGAATATCCAAAACATAAAGCTCCATGTATAAACATTTCTATTGTCAAATCTTTTGGTTTATTTTTCATAATTTCTTTTAATTGTTCTTTGTTTAATTCTCTACCTAAAACTACTCTTTTTGCACCATTTTTATACCAGAAATTACAAGCATGCCAACTTACAGTATTAGCTTGTGTACTAATGTGTATTTCAACATCTGGTGCAGCTTCTTTAACTGCATCTACAACTCCACCATCTGATATAATAATTCCATCAACTTTTAAGTCATTTAATATTTTTGCTTGATTCTTTATTTCTTCATAAGTTTCATCCCAAGCATATATATTTATAGCTGCATATACTTTTTTACCTAGTTTATGCGCATATTCAACTGTTTTAACTAAATCATTATCATCAACTTCTGATCTTGAACGCAATGACAATTTTGGTGTTCCACAATATACAGCATCTGCTCCATACATAAAAGCGATTTTTGCTTTTTCAAAAGAGCCTGCTGGTGCCAATAATTCTGTTTTTTTCATTTAATTATCTCCTTTTCAAATTACTAAGTTATTATATCAAAAAATAATTAGAACTTCAATATTTTATCAAATTTTGTAATTCATTTAAATATCTATAATAATTGCTTTTACTGGATTTTTATGGTATAATTAATAATAGTGGAAAAGGAGATTTTATGGAATTTTATAAAACCGAATTGCCTAGCAATTTTTTATTAGAAATAACAAAGATTCCGGGCTCTAAGGATGAAGTTTGCAAACAAGCAATAGCACATTATAGAATTTTTCAAACACATCCAGACCCAATTATAAGTCAAATTGCATATGCTATGGTTGGAAATTTAACTGAATATTATGAAATATCTCATCAAGGTAGTAAAAAATTTGAATTAGCAATACCTCATTTATCTGATGTTGCTAATTTTATGGATTCAAAAAACACACCTGTTATGGATATTCAATCTACTGCACGTATTAAGTCTTTTTATAGTGTTTATGAAAAGCTTTTATTAGAATGCTCTAATAAACTTGAACAAAAAAAATCCATTCCCGAAAAAGGATTAGCTAAAGATATTATTGCAACTCGTGATATTTTATATCCACGTTATCAATTCAAAAATGACCCACAAGCTTTTTATAAAAGTGTTTATGGAGCAGTTTTAGAATTTATGGAGTATATAGACAATCTAAGTCAAAACAACCCAGATTATGGATTAGAACCTTTAACACCTGAAAAGCAATATGAATTTAAAAGGCCAAAAAAATATACTTTTTCATCTGATGAAGTAATTCTTCCACAAAAAGATTTTATAGATTATGCTTTAGAAATAAAAAAAGTTCCACACATTTACAGAGTTTTAGCATCTCTATCAACTGATATAGATGAAGCCACAATGTTATCTAACTTACAACAAATTCAAGGTGAGATATCTTCAGAAGAGTTGTATAATTTGCCTCTTGTTAAAGCTCTAAGAAAAGAAATTAAAAGAAATTCTCTTATTAATTTCAGAGACAACTTAGAGAAAAAAATATTTGATAGTATGCCAAATGAACAAATGTATAAAGATTACAAAAACATGTCAACAGAAGATTTTATATATATTCATGAGAAAAGTTTAAAACCTGAATTTAAAGACTATATTTCAATAATTTCTACAATAGATAATTCTATGAAAACAGGTGTTGATATTAATCAATTAGCTAGTGTAATTAAAGGAGAAAAAATAACCAAAGAAGCTCTAGCTTCTGAATTTGAATTAGCTGCTATAAATCAAGAACTAAATTTAGAAAAAAGTATTACACAATTTACCACACTTGATATAGCAAACTTCTCTAAAAATTTGGAACAAGCAAAAAAAATTCAATACTATGCATCTTGTTCTAAAGATTATATGAGATATCCAAAAGAAATTGGTTATCAATCTTTACATACAATAGTAAAAACTCCTTTTGGAAGATATGAAAAACAATTTAGAACTTATGAACAACATAAATTTGCAGAAAATGGTCCTGCTAGTCACAGTCAAACCTACAAGCCTTATGAAAAAGAAAATTTTCATAGACTAAAAGTTTGTACTCCACTTATGCCAGCTAGAAATGATGAAGGTGATATTATTCTGCCAATTTCTTTAGCTCCTTTAAGTTTAAATGATGCTATTAAAGAATATTATCATAAAGACTTTAAATTCTTCTCTGGTATGTCAATGGAAATGTTTGAATTAGCACATCCAGATGATTTTGATGAAGCAATGCTTGCTTTAAGTGAACCTAATGATAAATTAATTACTAGAATAAAAAATACTTTTAAAGTTTTAAGAAGTAAACTTGCACCAAAACAAAAAACACTTAATATACCAACTGATAACGGTGAACAAAGATAAAATATACAATAGCCCCTTATTATTTAGGGGCTATAATTTTTTCTAAATACTCTAATCCTTCTTTTTTTTCTAATAATTTTATATTCATTCCCTCTTCTTCCATTTTTTTAATAATGTCACAAGTTTCATCTTTAGAGTCTAAATCAATTACAACTAAATTATTATAGAAATTTCTGGAAAAATTTAATTGTCTTATGTAATTTTCAATTCCGTTCTTCTGCATTTTCTACTGTTAAAACAAGTTTTACTTTGTCTTTTATTTTCTTGTATGAAACATCTTCCATTATGTCTTTTATTATATTTAATAATCCATACACGCATAAAATCCAAATAACAACCTCTACTATAAAATTTAACATACCAATCACCTCATTTTGTTATATGTTATATTTTATGTAGATTTATAAAATTTGTTACCTAATTATGTTCTTTTAAAAGTCAATATCTTGTTTAGAATATTCTTTTGGTTTAAGTCCAAATCTCGTTCTCATATAATCTAATGTTAAAACTAGTGCAATAAAACCTATCAATCCTATAAGTAAAAAAGCCTGTTCTATTGTAACTACTTGTACTAGTTTTCCAGCCAAAAATGTGGCTATTGCAGAAGCCATACAACCTATAAATTCATAAGTAAATGCAATTTTTGTTCTAGCTTTTTCAGTGGTAAAATTCTTTAAATATTTACCTTCTAATATATACCAAATTGATGTAGCAATTTTAGTAATTACTAACAAAACTAATATTATTGGAATAATAGCTCTACCTTTAAAATCGCAAGTAATCATACCTATTAAAATTATAGGTAAAATATATAAAATAGATATAAAAGTTAAAGTTCTATTTTTATATTTCTTTTCGATTGTTTCTCTCATATTAACTGCTATTGCTGCAATAAAAGTAAATACCGCAAATATTATTGAAAACTGTTCTTCTGAAACACCTACATCAAGTAATAAATCACTTCTATAAATATCTATTATTCTAACTAAACTATAAAAAACAACTCTAAATAAAATAAATGCCTTCATTCTATTAGAATTAAAAATAAATTTGCAAGTATCTTTTAAATCTTTTCCATAGGATTTGAAAGTAGCTATTACGTTATTTTTTCTTTCTTGTTTTAAATCGTATACATCTGAAAATCCACAAGAAATAATTGTAGAAATTGCCAAAAAAGTAAAGCAAATAATAACCGGTATATAATTATTAATAACAAATAAATAACCTGCTATTAAGGAAGCTGTACCTTCTAAAATGTAATACATACTTCCACCTTTAGAATCTATTTTCGTATATAATCCATCTCCACCTTTAGTGGCTACTGAATCATATAACAAATTACCTTCTGATAAATTTTTTATTCCATAACCAAAAGCACACATAAACTTTCCAAGCATTATTATATACTTGTTAGGTGCAATAATTAATATAAGCATATATAGTGCTGCTAAAGCATTACCTAATACAATACTGTTTTTTCTACCTAAAAAATCACATATTGTAACAGATGGAATTTGAACTATCATTTTACACAATAAATAGAATGCATCTAAAAATAAAACATCTGCAACATCTATTTTTTTAGTTATTGTTAAAAATAAAAATTCTATTGAATAAAAACATAATAAATCCCAAGAAAACATTTTGTATATTGGGTATAACTTTGCATTTCTTCTTCTAACCTGCTTCATTTTTCTTTTGTTTTGCGATTTCATTACTTTTCTCCTGTTTTATAATAGAAATTTTTATCATCATTAAAATTATTTGATTTAATCAATACTATCATTATATATTTATAATACTTTTAAATATTTTATCAATAAAAGCATAAAATTTCAAGCAAAAAAATAAAACCCTAAAAAGGGTTCTACTTTTATAAATTATAATAATTGTAATATTGCCATTTCAGCATTATCTCCACGTCTTGGTTCCATTTTTAATATTCTAGTGTATCCACCTTGTCTACCTTCATATTTTGGAGCTAATTCGTTAAATAATTTGTCTAGTAAGTCAACATCTTTAACTTTGTTAACTTTTTTCATAATGTTTCTTCTAGCGCTTAATCTTGATGGCATATCTTTTTGTCTTTTTTCTGTAGTTGTTTCTTTAACAACTTTTAAATATTCTTTACCGTTTTTGCTTGTAGCTTTTTCAGTAACTTTTTTTCCGTTTTTATCTAATTTTGCTTTTACAACTTTAACATCAACTTCTTCAAAGTTTTTGTGTTCTTTAACAGCTAATGCAATAATGCTATCTGCTATAGCTTTTACTTCTTTAGCTCTTGCTTCAGTTGTAACTATTTTACCATTTAATAATAAATCTGTAGTTTGTGTTTTAAGCATTGCTAATCTTTGATCTGTTGGTTTTCCAAGTTTTCTTGTTCCTGCCACTTTATTTCACCTTCCTTAATCTTAATCTTCTTCAGATGTAAAGTTTAAACCTAAAGCAATAAGTTTGTTTGTAACTTCATCTAATGATTTTTTACCTAAGTTTCTAACTTTCATCATATCTTCTTGAGATTTATTTGCTAAATCTTCAACTGTAGCTATACCAGCTCTTTTTAAACAATTGTATGATCTTACAGAAAGTTCAAGTTCTTCTATTGGCATTTCTAAAACTTTTTCTTTCTTAGATTCTTCTTTTTCAACCATAACTTGTGTATTTCTAGCTGTTTCAGATAAATCTATAAATAGTTCTAAATGACCTACCATAACTTTTGCAGCTAAGCTTAAAGCTTCAAAAGGTTTTAAACTTCCGTCTGTCCATACTTCGATTGTTAATTTATCATAGTCAACCATTTGACCAACCCTTGTATTTTCAACTGTATAATTAACTTTTTTTACAGGTGTAAAGATTGAATCTATTGGTAATACGTCTATTGGACTATTTTCTTTTTTATTTTTTTCTGCAACATTGTATCCTCTTGCTCTATTTACTGTCATTTCCATATGTAAATCACAGTTTGCAGATGTTGTTGCAATATGTAGTTCTGGATTTAATATTTCAACTGTACCATCAGTAGTAATATCTCCAGCTGTAACTTCTCCAGCACCTTTAAAATCTATTCTAATTATTTTTTCTTCATTATCAAATACTTTAAGTCTTACATTTTTTAAATTAACAATTAACTCAGGAACATCTTCTACAACACCTTGTACTGTAGAAAATTCATGTACTACGCCATTTATTTTAACACTTGTTATTGCAGCTCCTGGTAGTGATGATAATAGAATTCTTCTTAAAGAGTTTCCTATTGTCATACCATAACCACGCTCTAATGGTTCACATATGAATTTTGCATAATTCCTCTTATCGTCTGTTTCCACACATTCAATATTTGGTTTTTCAAATTCAATCATTTTTACCTCCTAAATAGGTCTATTATAACCTCAATAAATTTTACCTCTTACGCATGTACTCCTAAGTATTTATACTATTATTTAGAGTATAACTCAACGATTAAGTGTTCTTCAACTGGTAAATCAATTTCTTCTCTATTAACTAATCTAACAACTTTACCACTTAATTTTTCACTATTTAGTTCTAACCATTCTGGAACTGGTCTAGTAGCACCAGCTTCAACGTTAGCTTTGATAACTGGATTGTCTTTTCTAATTTCTCTAACTGAAATTACATCTCCAGCTTTTACTAAATAAGAAGCTATATCAACTTTTTTACCATTAACTTCAAAATTACCATGTGTTACCATTTGTCTAGCTTGTGCTCTTGAAGCACCAAAACCTAATCTGTAAACAACATTATCTAATCTTGATTCTAATATTTGAAGTAAGTTTGTACCTGTGATACCTTTTTTATTAGAAGCCATTTCAAAGTAACCTCTAAATTGTTTTTCTCCTACTCCATAGAATGATTTTGTTTTTTGTTTTTCTCTTAATTGAGTACCGTATTCAGAAAGTTTAGTTCTTTTTTGTCCATGTTGACCAGGAGCATAATTTCTTCTAGTAACACTACATTTATCTGAGTAGCATCTTGAACCTTTTAAGAATAACTTTTGTCCTTCTCTACGGCATATACGACATTGCTCATCTTTATATCTTGCCATGTGATTATTACACCTCTTTCTTAAAATTTAAATAAATAAAAATATAACTCTCTTTGTTAATCCTATACTCTTCTTCTTTTTGGTGGTCTACAACCATTGTGAGGTATTGGAGTAACGTCTTTAATCATTGTTATTTCTAATCCAGCTGTTTGTAAAGCTCTGATTGCTGCTTCACGTCCAGCACCTGGTCCTTTAACATAAACATCAACTGTTTTTAATCCATGTTCCATTGCAGCTTTTGATGCTGTTTCAGCAGCTTGACCAGCTGCGAAAGGTGTACTTTTTCTTGAACCTTTAAATCCAAGTCCACCTGCACTAGCCCAAGATATAACATTACCTTGAGTATCTGTAATTGAAACTATTGTATTATTAAAGCTAGAATGAATATGAGCTGAACCTTTATCTATGTTTTTTCTCTCTCTTCTTCTAACAACTGTTTTCTTTACGTTAGCTTTTGCCATTTGGTTTTTCCTCCTTATAATTTTCCATTAGCTATATGCTATTTAGCTGCTTTGCTCTTGCTTACTAATTTTCTTGGGCCTTTTCTTGTACGAGCGTTTGTTTTTGTTCTTTGTCCTCTTACAGGTAATCCTCTTCTATGTCTGATTCCTCTGTAACATCCTATTTCTGTAAGTCTTTTAATATTTAAAGCTACTTCTCTTCTTAAGTCACCTTCAACTTTGTATCCGTCCATAGCTTTTCTTATACTAGCAACTTCATCGTCTGTTAAATCTTTTACTCTAGTATCTGGATTAACTCCAGCTTCTTTAAGAATTTTTTGTGAGCTTGATAGTCCAATACCATATACATATGTAAGTCCTATTTCTACTCTTTTTTCTCTAGGTAAATCTACTCCTGCTATACGAGCCATAAATTTTAGCACCTCCAAATTTTATCTTTCTTTTTGCTATAAGCATTTTTTGGTTTAAAGCATTTAAGTTTGAAATGTACCAAAAAGGTAGTACTTAAAACTTTTCCCAAACATATATATAAACACAAATATGAAATCAGTATGAATACTGACAGCCGCACATACTTGTGTTAATATCTAAATTGTTTTGTTAAAAATTAACCTTGTCTTTGTTTGTGTTTTGGGTTTTCGCAAATTACTCTGATAACACCTTTTCTTTTAATTACTTTGCATTTTTCACACATTTTTTTAACTGATGGTCTTACTTTCATTTCTCTTCCTCCTCTTTCTAACTTCTCTTATTATCTTTTTTGGGTTAATACTTATTTAATACTATTTAGCTCTCCATGTAATACGACCTTTTGTTAAATCGTATGGTGATAATTCTAGTTTTACTTTATCGCCTGGAAGAATTTTTATATAGTTCATTCTAAGTTTTCCTGAAATGTGAGCTAATACTTGATGTCCATTTTCAAGTTCAACCTTAAAATTAGTATTTGGTAATGTTTCAATAACAGTTCCTTCTACTTCAATAACATCTTCTTTAGACAAGTTAGTTCCCTCCTACTTTTTGCCAAATTTCAGGCTGTAATACCTGAAAAATCAGCAATTCAAAACATTTTCACTATAATAAGCTAGTATAGTATATACTATTTTTAGGCAATTGTCAAGATTTTTGGCTCATTTTCTGTAATTAAAATTGTATTTTCATAATGAGCTGACAAACTTCCATCTTGAGTAGCAATTGACCATCCATCTTCAAGTTCCCAAATATCTGGTTTTCCTACCATTACCATAGGTTCTATGCATATTGTCATGCCTGGTTCTAATCTAGGACCTTTACCTGGTTTTCCTATATTTGGCACTCCTGGATCTTCATGCATTTCTTTTCCAATTCCATGACCTTGAAATTCTCTAACTAAACTAAATCCAAAACTTTTAACATAAGTTTCAATGGCATGTGATATATCACCAATTCTATTTCCTGGTTTTGCCATTTTTAAACCTTCATAAAAAGCTTGCTCAGTAACTGCAACTAATTCTTGAGCTTCTTTAGAACAATTTCCTACTAAATAAGTTCTAGCTGCATCTCCCATATAACCATTTTTTTGAACTACTGTGTCTATACTTACTACGTCACCATCTTTTATTATAATATTTTTAGATGGCACTCCATGAATTACAACATCATTTATAGAAATACATAGTGATCCAGAAAAATTTGGTACTCCTCTAATTCCACTTGGATAACCTTTTTCTGCTGGAATTCCCCCATGTTCTCTAATAAAATTTTCTGCTAATTTATCTAATTCATAAGTAGACATACCAGGTTTTATAATTTTTTCGATATAATCATAAGTTAAAGCAGTAAGCTTTCCAGCTTCTTGCATTAACTCAATCTCTTTTTTAGATTTTATAGTTATCATTTCAAAATCTCCTCTTTTTATATCCACATCCTGCAATTATTTATTTCTTAAATATTCAAGTACATCGGCTGCAACTTCTTCTTTCATTCGGTTTATTGCAACGCTTAGAGTTGTTGAATATAAAGCTCCTGTATTTTTATAATATTCTGTAAGTGGAGCAGTTTCTTTATAATACACTTCTAATCTGTTTTGAGCTTTTTCTAATGTATCATCATCTCTTTGATATAGTTCTCCACCACATTTATCGCAAACACCTTCTACTTTTGATGGATTTAAAACTAAATTATATACTGCTTTACATTTTCTACAAATTCTTCTATTTGTAACTCTTTCTAGAATTTCTTCTGTTGGAGTTTCTAAATTAACAACAGCATCTATTTTTTGATTTCTTGCTTCTAACATTTTATCTAAAGCTTCTGCTTGTGGAATTGTTCTAACAAATCCGTCTAAAATAAGTCCGTTTTTAGCATCTTCTTCATTTAGTCTTGCTTCTAACATTTCTAATACAATGCTATCAGGAACTAATTTTCCTGTAGTAACATATTCGTTTAATTTTTTACCTATTTCAGTTCCTTCACTAATATGTTTTCTAAAAATATCTCCACTAGAAACTGCTGGAATATTTAATTCTTTTGAAAGAATTTCTGAAACGCTTCCTTTACCTGAAGCTGGTGCACCTAACATAATAATAATCATTTTTACTTCCTCCATTTATTTATTTTAATGTGCTTTTTTAAATCTTATTCATATACAATAATAAAAGCTTTAAAAAAACACATTAAAACGAACAGTAGCAAAGTGCAAAAATGGCACTTTAACTATTATTCGTTTTAAATAAATTATTTTTCTAAAAATCCTTTATAATGTCTCATCATTAATTGAGATTCTAATTGTTGTACTGTTTCTAACGCAACACCGACAACGATTAATATTGATGTTCCACCAAAAGACAAGTTCAAGTCAGTAAATCTTAATAACATAGGTAAAATTGCTATGATACTTAAGAATATAGCACCAAAAACAGTTAATTTATTTAAAATACTTTTTAAATAATCTGTTGTAGGTTTTCCTGCTCTAACACCTGGAATAAATCCACCTTGTTTTTTAATGTTGTTAGATACTTCTGCTGGATTAAATGTAGCATATGTATAGAAAAATGTAAATCCTACGATTAGTAAGAAATAAACTATAGCATTTGCTAAACTATATCCCCAACCTACAGCTGATGAAGATGTAGCAATTGAGAATTTATATAATCCTGCTAGAAATCCTGTACCACTATTTACAGCATCTGCAGCAAATATTTGTAAAATCATTGCTGGGAATGTCATAAAACTGCTTGCAAAAATTACTGGTATAACTCCTGCCATAGCAAGTTTTAGTGGAATATGAGTATTTTGTCCACCATACATTTTTCTTCCAACAACTTTTTTTGCATATTGTACTGGAACTCTTCTTTCAGCTTGTTGTACAAATACAACACCAGCAATTAAAAGTATTGCTCCAACAATAACTGCAAGTGAAGTTACAATTCCAACAGTACTTATTGTACCATTTTTTACAATCAAATTCCATAATGTAGTTATTCCAGAAGGTAAACCTGAAATAATACCTATGAAAATAATCATTGATATACCATTTCCAATTCCTTTATTTGTGATTTGTTCACCAAGCCACATAAGAATTGCTGTACCTGTAATTAAAGACATTACAACTACTAAACCAGTTAAAAATCCTGGATTAATGAAAATTCCTGATGAGCTATAAGATAAGTATATACCTAACGCTTCAACAGCTGATAATACTAAACTAAGTATTTTTGTATATTTGTTAACTTTTTCTTTTCCAGCTTCTCCACCTTCTTTAATAGCTTTTTCTAATGAAGGTATAATCATAGCTAACAATTGAATAACAATTGATGCTGTGATATATGGAGTAATTGTCATTGCAAAAATTGACAATCTTGAAAAAGCACCACCAGATATTGTATTTATAAGTCCAGCAACACTTCCAGTAGCTGAGCTCATTTGCTCAGCTAAAGTGAATGTATCAACACCTGGAACTGTTAAATAACATCCGAATCTAAATATTACTATTAGAAGTAATGTATATAATATTTTTTTTCTAACCTCTGGTGTTTTTAGAGCATTTTTAATAGTTTTAAACAATTAAACCACCTCAATCTTTCCACCTGCAGCTTCGATTTTTTCTGCAGCAGCTTTAGTAAATCTTGTTGCTTTAACTGTTAATTTTTTCTCTAAGCTTCCTGTTCCTAAAACAACTATTCCATCATTTATTTTTCCAATAATTCCTTCAGCTAATAAGCTTTCAGCTGTAACTTCAGTAGCTTCTGATTTATTAAGCATTGTTAAAGTTACTTCTGTGTATGTATTAGCATGAATGTTATTAAATCCTCTTTTTGGTAATCTTCTATATAATGGTGTTTGACCTCCTTCGAAGCCTCTTCTTACACCACCACCTGATCTTGCTTTTTGTCCTTTATGTCCTCTTCCAGAAGTTTTTCCTAAACCAGATCCTATTCCACGACCAACTCTCTTTTTAGTCACTTTTTTTGTAGCTGGATGTAAATTTCCTAATTCCATTTTTGCACCTCCTCTAGATTGAATTTATTATATATTAACTTAAACTTTATATCAATATATTTTTTATAAAATTTCGCTAACTTTTTTACCTCTTTTTTTAGCAACTTCTTCAGCAGTTTTCATGCTTTTTAAAGCCTCTATTGTAGCATAAACTACGTTTCTTGGGTTGTTAGTTCCAATAACTTTTGTTTTAATATCTTTGTAACCAGCAAGTTCTAATACTGGTCTTACGCTACCACCAGCGATAACTCCAGAACCTTCTGGACCTGGTTTTAATATAACGCTAGCACTACCAAATCTACCAACAAATTCATGTGGTATAGTTGTTCCAACGATTGGTACGTTAACTAAGTTTTTCTTAGCTTCTTCGATAGCTTTTTTGATTGCATCTGGAACTTCAGCAGCTTTACCATTTCCAACACCTACATGTCCTTGTTCATCACCAACAACAACAACAGCGCTGAATCTAAATGTTCTACCACCTTTAACAACTTTTGCAACTCTATTTATAGCAACAACTTTTTCTTTTAATTCAACTGTTCTTTCCTCCATGAGTTAACTTTTTCCTCCTTCTTTAAAATTAGAATTTTAAACCTGCTTCACGAGCTGCTTCAGCTAATTCTTTAACAACTCCGTGATAAATAAATCCACCTCTGTCGAAAACTACTGCTTCGATATTTTCTTCTAAAGCTTTTTTAGCAACTGCTGTTCCAACTTCTTTTGCAGCTTCTTTATTAGCTTTTTTAGTTTTTATTTCTTTATCTAATGTTGAAACATATACAAGTGTTTTTCCGTTTTCATCATCGATGATTTGAGCTATAATATTTTTGTTTGTTCTGCAAACTGCAAGTCTTGGGCAATCTGCTGTACCACTTACTTTATTACGAACTCTTTTATGACGTCTTACTCTTTCTGCTTTTCTATCTATTTTAGAAATCATTTTTATTCTCCTTTCTAGGTTGGCTCTAGGGGCATATCTAATTCCTCTAGGTATATTTACTTTAAGGGATTAAATATACCCCTAAAGTTTACTAGTTTAACCTGTTTCTATTTTTTACCTGCTTTTCCTTCTTTACGTCTAATTACTTCTTCAGCGTATTTAATACCTTTTCCTCTATAAACTTCTGGTGGTCTCTTTGTTCTGATAACAGCTGCAGTTTGACCAACAAGTTCTTTATCCATTCCTTTAACGATTATTTCGTTAGGATTTGGAACATCAAAAGTAATTCCTTCTGGTGCTTCCATTTCAACTGGATGAGAGTATCCTAATGTTAAAACTAATTTTGTTCCTTGCTTTTGTGCTCTATATCCAACACCATTTACTTCTAATTTTCTTTCGAAACCTTTTGTAGTTCCTTCAATCATATTGTTTATTAAAGTTCTTGTTAAACCATGTAAACTTCTATTTGCTGGTTCATCATCTGGTCTTTCAACTTTAAGAACATTTCCATCAACAACAATTTTCATATTTTTATGAAATTCTTTTGTTAATGTTCCTTTAGGTCCTTTTACAGTAAGGTTTTGTCCATCTAATTTGATTTCAACACCTTCTGGTACTGTAATAGGTTTATTTCCTATTCTAGACATTTTATGTCTCCTCCTTCTTAATTATATATTTGGTTAATTGTGATTTAGATATTCCAAATCTTTTCGCCATATCTTAATTTTCATTTCAAATTACCAGATATAAGCTAAAACTTCTCCACCAATTCCTTCTTCTCTAGCTTTTTTATCTGTCATAATTCCTTTTGAAGTTGAAATTAAAGCGATACCTAAACCATTTAAAACTTTTGGTAATTCATCTTTAGATGCATAAATTCTTAAACCAGGTTTGCTGATTCTTCTTAATCCATCTATTACTCTATTACCTTTCTCATCATATTTTAAAGTAATTCTAATAATACCTTGTGTATTATCTTCGATTTCTTCAAAAGCTTTTATATATCCTTCTTCAAGTAAAGTTTCTGCAATAGCTTTTTTCATTTTAGATGCTGGAACATCTACTGTTTTAAATTTTGCACTATTTGCATTTCTTATTCTTGTCAACATATCTGCTATTGGGTCAGTTATATTCACGTTTTTTACCCTCCTTTTTAATTATTTTTTAAATTACCAGCTTGCTTTTTTTACTCCTGGAATCTCTCCTTTATGAGCTAATTCTCTGAAGCAAACACGGCAAATACCATATTTTCTAATATATGAATGTGGTCTTCCACAAATTCTACATCTATTATATTCTCTTGTTTTGTATTTTTGTGGTCTAGCACATTTTACTTTTAATGATTTTTTAGCCATTATAGACTCCTTTCTTAGTTTTTGAATGGCATACCTAAAAGTGTAAGTAATTCTTTAGCTTCTTCATCACTTTTAGCAGTTGTTACAAATATAATATCCATTCCTCTTAACTTATCAACTTTATCATATTCGATTTCTGGGAATATTAATTGTTCTTTAACACCCATTGAGTAGTTTCCTCTACCATCAAATGAATTTCCAGAAACACCTCTAAAATCTCTTACTCTTGGAAGAGCTACGTTAAATAGTTTGTAAGCAAAATCATACATTTTTCCTGATCTTAATGTTACTTTGCATCCTATTTTAGCACCTTCTCTTAATTTAAAAGCTGCAATTGATTTTTTAGCTTTTGTTACGATAGGTTTTTGTCCTGTAATTATACTTAAATCGTTCATAGCATTGTCTAAAGCTTTAGGATTATCTTTTGTTTCACCTAAGCCTATGTTTATAACTATTTTCTCAAGTTTTGGAACTTGCATTACTGATTTATAGTTAAACTTTTTCATCATTGCTGGAACTACTTCATTTTTGTATTGTTCTCTAAGCATTTCCATTACTTTCGAGTCCTCCTTCTATTATTTTATTTTGGCACCGCATTTTTTACAAACACGAACTTTTTCGCCTTTTTCTAGTACATATCCTACTCTTGTTGTTTTACCACATTTTGGACATACAACATTAACTTTTGAAACTGGAATTGCACATTCTGTAGGAATAATTCCACCTTCTTCACCTTGTTTTCTAGGTTTGATATGTTTTTTTCTAATATTAACACCTTTAACAACTATTTTATTTGCTTTTGGCATTACTTCTATAACTTCTCCAGTTTTACCTTTATCATTTCCAGATAAAACTTGAACTTTATCACCTTTTTTGATTTTCACTCTATTCACCTCTTTGCTTTGAATTTATATCTCTTAATTATAATACTTCTGGAGCTAAAGATAATATTTTTAAATAATTTTTATCTCTTAATTCTCTAGCTACTGGTCCAAATATACGAGTTCCTTTTGGTGTTCCGTCTTCACGGATTATAACTGCTGCATTTTCATCAAATTTTACATAAGAACCATCAGCACGTCTAGCGCCTTTTTTACTTCTTACAACTACAGCTTTTACAACTTCACCTTTTTTTACAACACCACCTGGTGTAGCAGATTTAACAGAAGCAACTATAACATCTCCTATTTCAGCATATTTTCTATGTGAACCGCCTAAACATCTAATGCACATTAATTCTCTTGCACCAGTGTTATCAGCAACTTTTAATCTACTTTGTTGTTGTACCATGACACTTAAGTCCTCCTTTTACTATTATTTAATTACGGCTTTCTCAACGATTTCAACAACTCTAAATCTTTTATCTTTAGATAAAGGTCTTGTTTCCATAACTAAAACTTTATCTCCAACTTTACAATTGTTTTCTTCGTCATGAGCTTTTAATTTGTATGTTCTTTTTACTGTTTTTTTGTAAATTGGGTGTGCAACACTTGTTTCAACAGCAACAACTACTGTTTTATCCATTTTATCAGAAACAACTGTACCAACCATTGATTTACGAAGATTTCTTTCTTCCATTAGGGATTACTCCTTTCTTAAATTAATTTGCTTTTAATTCTCTTTGTCTAAGTTCAGTTTTAATTCTAGCTATATTTTTTCTAACTTCTTTTATTTTCATAGGATTAACTAATCCGTTAGTAGCTAGGCTAAATCTCAACTTGAATAGTTCAGTTTTTAATTCACTTAGCTCTTTTTCTAGCTCTGGTGAAGACATTTCTTTTATTTTATTATTCTTCAACTTGATCACCACCTACTTCAATTTCTCTTTTTACGAATTTTGTTTGAACTGGTAATTTGTGAGATGCTAATCTTAAAGCTTCTCTAGCAACTTCTTCAGAAACACCTGCGATTTCAAACATAACTCTTCCTGGTTTTACTACTGCTACCCAATATTCTGGAGCACCTTTACCTTTACCCATACGAGTTTCAGCTGGTTTTTTAGTAACTGGTTTGTCTGGGAATATTTTAATCCAAACTTTACCACCTCTTTTAATGTAACGAGTCATTGCAACTCTGGCTGCTTCGATTTGATTTGCTTTAATCCATCCAGCAGTTGTAGCTTGTAATCCGAATTCACCTTCGTTTACTACATTTCCTCTTGTTGCTTTTCCTCTGTTTCTACCTTTTTGCATTTTTCTATATTTTGATCTTTTTGGCATTACTGGCATTAGTCATTACCTCCTTTTGCTGTTTGTTTAGCTTTAAGAATTTCGCCTTTATAGATCCAAACTTTTACACCTATTTTACCATAAGTTGTATCAGCTTCTGCGAATCCATAGTCGATATCAGCTCTTAAAGTTTGTAGAGGTATAGTTCCATCTTTGTAGAATTCTGTTCTAGCCATATCAGCTCCACCTAATCTTCCAGATACTGCAGTTTTAATACCTAAAGCACCTGATTTCATAGCTTTTTGCATACATTGTTTCATGGCTCTTCTGAAAGAAATTCTTCTCTCTAATTGTCCAGCGATATTTTCTGCTACTAATTGAGCATCAATATCAACATTTTTTACCTCAACAATATTTAAATTAACTTCTTTATTAATCATTTTTTCTAATTCAGCTTTTAAAGCTTCTGAAAGGTTTCCACCTTTTCCTATTACTAAACCTGGTTTAGCTGTATATACGTTTACTTTTACGCATTTAGCAGTTCTCTCTATTTCAATTTTTGAAATTCCGCTAATGAATAGTTTTTTCTTTACATATTTACGAATTTCGTGATCTTCTACTAAGTAGTCACTAAAGTTTTTAGAATCTGCATACCATTTAGAATTCCAATCTCTAATAACACCTACTCTTATTCCATTTGGATGAACTTTTTGTCCCATGTCGTAAATATCCTCCTTTCTTTTATTTACTCTCTCTTAAAACTATTGTAATATGACTTGTTCTTTTTCTAATTCTAACAGCTGATCCTTTTGCAGCTGGTCTTATTCTTTTTAAAGTAGGTCCTTGGTTTGCATAAATTTCTGCAACATAAAGGTTACTTCTATTCATAAAGTGATTGTTTTCAGCATTAGCTATAGCTGATTTTAATAGTTTTTCTAAAATTTCTGCTGAAGCTTTAGGAGCAAATTTTACTATTGTTAAAGCTTCATCAACTTTTTTACCTCTGATTAAATCTGCTACGATTTTAACTTTTCTTGCTGAAATTCTAGCATAACTTAAAGTAGCTTTTGCTTCTACTACTGTAGCTTGATTTTCTTCCACAGTTATATCCTCCTTTTATTTTTTAAGATATAAATCTCATTTTATTTCTTTGTTGTTTTGTCTCCTGCATGACCTTTGAAAGTTCTTGTTGGAGCGAATTCACCTAATTTATGTCCAATCATTTCTTCTGAAATATAAACTGGTACATGTTTTCTACCATCATGAACAGCTATTGTGTGTCCAACCATTTGTGGGTAGATTGTAGATGCTCTTGACCATGTTTTTAAAACTTCTTTTTTACCTGTTTCGTTCATAGCTTCAATTCTTTTTAATAATTCAGGAGCTACGAAAGGTACTTTTTTACTTGATCTTGACATTTATTTTTCTCCTTCCTTATTTTCTTCTCTTAACTATAAATTTATTTGATTGTTTCTTTTTATTTCTTGTCTTATATCCTAATGCTGGTTTACCCCAAGGAGTCATAGGTCCACTATGTCCAACTGGTGCTCTACCTTCACCACCACCATGTGGGTGATCATTAGGGTTCATAACAGATCCTCTAACAGTAGGTCTGATACCCATATGTCTTTTTCTACCAGCTTTACCTAATTTAATATTTTCGTGGTCGCTGTTTCCGATTGTTCCTATTGTAGCTCTACATCTTACAGCTACTAATCTCATTTCTCCTGATGGAAGTCTTACGTGAGCATAAGCTCCTTCTTTAGCCATTAATTGAGCTTCTTGACCAGCTCCTCTAACTAATTTTCCACCTTGACCTGGATTTAACTCGATATTGTGGATCATTGTACCAACTGGAATGCTTTCGATTGGCATTGCATTTCCTGGTTTGATATCAACTTTAGCTCCTGAGATAACTTTATCTCCATCTGTTAATCCTTTTGGTGCTAAGATGTAAGATTTTGTTCCATCTTCATATTCTATTAAAGCGATATTTGCACTTCTGTTTGGATCATATTCGATACCAATAACTGTTGCATACATATCATCTTTTTGTCTTTTAAAATCTATTAATCTGTATTTTTGTCTGTTTCCACCACCTTGGTGTCTAACTGTAATTCTACCATAAGAATTTCTACCTGCATTTTTCTTTTTAGCAACTAATAAAGATTTTTCAGGATCTTTTTTTGTGATTTCTTCGAATGTTGAAGAAGTCATATTTCTTCTTGATGGTGTATAAGGTCTATATGTTCTAATTCCCATTTTTAAAATCCTCTTCTCTAATATATTTGAGCAATTTTCCTGTGCTCTCAGTTATTTTTTATTGTCCCAGTATTATCTGGATATTTGTTTTGGAACCTAAGCTCCCATAAATTCGCTAATTGAATCTTTGTATTTTTTAGAAACTTTAACTTCTTTTCCACCTTTACCTAAGTAAGATTTTGTAGAAGCAGTTGTATCTATAGTAACGATTGCTTTTTTCCAATCTGAAGTTCTACCTTGGTGAACTCCTACTCTTTTTTCTTTACCTTTTACTGAAATAGTATTTACATTTAATACTTTTACTTCAAATAATTTTTCAACAGCTTTTTTAATATCAACTTTTGTTGCTTTTTTTGCAACTTTGAAAGTGTATTTACCTTCTTGCATATCAGCGCTACTTTTTTCAGTAACAACTGGAGCTATTATAATTTCTTCTGCTACCATGATTAAGCATACACCTCCTCTAATTTTTTAACAGTATCTACTGTTACTACTAATTTTTTATATTTTAATAAATCATAAACGTTTATTGTAGCTACTGAACTTGTTCTAACACCTTCTAGGTTTCTAGCTGATTTTTGAACAACTTCATCTTTATCTGCTAATAAAACTAAAGCTTTATCTGTAACTTTTAAGTTTTTCATAGCATCAGCCATTTGTTTTGTTTTGATTTCTTTGAAATCAAATTTATCAACAACTACTAAGTTTTCTTCTAATACTTTTGAACTTAATAATGATTTGATAGCTAATCTCTTTTCTTTTTTGTTTATTCTGTATTTATATGAACGTGGTTTTGGTCCTAAAGCTATACCACCTTTAATCCATTGTGTAGCTCTGATTGAACCTTGTCTTGCTCTACCAGTTCCTTTTTGTCTCCATGGTTTTCTACCACCACCTCTAACTTCAGCTCTTGTTTTAGTGCTTTGTGTACCTTGTCTTTGATTTGCAAGATAATTAACTAATACACTATGTACAACAGCTTCGTTTGGTGCAACAGCAAAAACTGCATCGTTTAACTCTATATTGCTAACTTTCTTTCCTTCTACATTATATACATCTATCTTAGCCATTTACTTTTCCTCCTTCCTTCTATTTAGATGCTTTTACGCTTTTTCTAATTTTTAATATGCTACCTTTGTTTCCTGGTACTGAACCTTTAACTAATATAGCATTTTTATCTAAGTCAACTCTAACAACTTCTAAGTTTTGAATTGTAACTTTTTCTACACCCATGTGTCCTGGTAAGTTTTTACCTTTAAATACTCTACCTGGTGTAGATGTTGGTCCCATTGAACCTGGTCTTCTGTGATACATAGAACCATGTCCCATTGGTCCTCTAGATTGTCCGTGACGTTTAATAACACCTTGGAAACCTTTACCTTTTGTGATGCCTTGTACATCAACTGCATCTCCTGCTACAAATACATCAGCTGTAACTACGTTACCAACTTTTTGTTCACCAATGCATTCTTCGCATGCTCTAAATTCTCTTAAATGTTTTGCTGGTTTAACATCTGCTTTTGCAAAATGTCCTTTTAATGGTTTGTTAACTTTGTATTCTTTAACTTCTCCATAACCTAATTGAACAGCATTGTATCCATCAGTTTCAACTGTTTTTACTTGAGTTACTGTACATGGACCAGCTTCTATAACAGTTACTGGAATAACTACTCCATTTTCATCAAATATTTGAGTCATTCCAACTTTCTTTCCTATAATTGCTTTCATTTTAATTCCTCCTACTATTGGCTGAGTTTTTCCCAGCTTGGTCTCTGAGGCTGTTTGTGTTTTGTTTTACAGCGTCAGCATGCAAACGATTTAACGTTTGTTTATATTATAAAAATTAGAATTTGATTTCGATATCAACACCTGCTGGTAAATCTAACTTACTTAAGCTATCAACAGTTTTTTGTGTTGGATAAAGAATATCAATAACTCTTTTGTGTGTTCTCATTTCAAATTGTTCTCTTGAATCTTTGTGTTTGTGTGGAGAACGTAATATTGTTACGATTTCTTTTTCTGTTGGAAGTGGAACTGGACCTGAAACTTTAGCTCCTGTTCTTTTAGCAGTATCTACTATTTTTTCAGCAGACTGTTCTAAAACAACATGATCATAAGCTTTTAATCTAATTCTGATTTTGTCGCTTCCTACTTTTGTGTTTGATGTTGCCATTTTAAATTTCCCTCCTTAATTATTTTCTTATGGCTAACGGCAAGTTATCAACGCATCCTGGTGTATCGTATATACACATTTTAAAATCCAAGTCCATCCTTAGTATTTAAAATCATATAATTTTGGTCTTGGATAAGTATGCATTTATCAAACTTATCGCCCGGTCTAAGCCAAGACATACTCCACAGAAGTTCCCTCCACCCTTACGGATGTAGCCACATTCTGCTTCATCGCTTTATCTTACGCAAGTAATATTATACTACTTGCTACTACCTCTTGTCAACTGTTTTTTGACATTTTTTCAAAAAACTTGAAACTTTTACATTTTTTGAAAATTGATATCATTATATAAGAAAATAAAGTCCAAATTGTTAGTTTTTTTTACTAACCAATCGGACTTTATTATAATTTAAAATTAGAATTCTAATTTTGAAGATATATAAGCTGGAACTTCTTCTATTTTTATTCTTACTTGTTCCATTGTATCTCTATCTCTTACAGTAACACATCCGTCATTTTCTGTTTCAAAATCTACTGTAATACAATATGGAGTACCTATTTCATCTTCTCTTCTATATCTTTTTCCTATACTTCCAGCTTCATCATAGTCACACATAAAGCTTTTTGAAAGTTCTGCATATATATCAGAAGCTTTATCACTTAATTTCTTTGAAAGTGGTAAAATAGCTGCTTTATATGGAGCTAATGCTGGATGTAAATGAAGAACAACTCTTGTATCTCCTTCTCCAACTGTTTCTTCTTCATAGCTATTACAAAGAAAAGCTAAAGCAACTCTATCGCATCCAAGTGATGGTTCTATACAATAAGGAATGTATCTTTCATTTGTTTCTGGATCTAGATATGTCATATCTTCTTTTGAATATTCTTGATGTTGTTTTAAATCAAAATCTGTTCTATCTGCAATTCCCCAAAGTTCGCCCCATCCAAATGGGAAGGTAAACTCAATATCTGTTGTTGCATTGCTATAATGAGAAAGTTCTGCTTGCTCGTGGTCTCTTAATCTGATATTTTCTGGCTTCATTCCTAAATTTAAAAGCCAATTTTTGCAATAATCTTTCCAATAAGCATGCCATTCTAAATCTGTTCCTGGCTTGCAGAAAAATTCAAGCTCCATTTGTTCAAACTCTCTAGTTCTAAAAGTAAAGTTTCCTGGTGTAATTTCATTTCTAAAAGATTTTCCTATTTGAGCAATACCCATTGGCATTTTTCTTCTTGTTGTTCTTAAAACATTTTTAAAGTTTACAAATATACCTTGTGCCGTTTCAGGTCTTAAATAAATTTCTGCTTTTGCATCTTCTGTAACACCTTGATATGTTTTGAACATCAAGTTGAATTTTCTAATTTCTGTGAAATTATGTTTTCCACAGTTTGGGCAATCTATTTTGTTGTCGTCCATAAATTTTATCATTTCACTATCAGACATTCCATCTGCAATCATATCTTTTCCATTTGCATGAGCCCATTCTTCAATAAGTTTATCTGCTCTATGACGTGTTTTACATTCTTTACAGTCTATAAGTGGATCACTAAATCCTCCAACATGTCCTGATGCAACCCAAGTTTGCGGATTCATTAAAATTGCTGCATCTAATCCTACATTGTATTTTGTTTCTTGAACAAATTTTTTAAACCATGCCTTTTTTATGTTGTTTTTTAATTCTACTCCTAAAGGACCATAATCCCAAGAGTTTGCTAATCCTCCGTAAATTTCAGAGCCTGGATATACATATCCTCTAGCTTTGCATAAGTTTACAATTTTTTCCATTGATTCTACCATAGTCGGTACCTCCCTTAATTATATTTACTAGAGAAAACAAAAACGCTTACTTCTCTAGCATATTGCTAGGGACGTAAGCGATGCTTGCGCGGTTCCACCCTAATTGGCTTATAGCCCACCTTAATTTATTCTGCTCCAAAGTTCCAAAATATATTTAGACATTGTTTAGTTCACACTATCCTAAACTCACTTAAAATATCTTTTTAATATATTCCCTCTTTTTCAACGCAACATATTTAATATGTATATATTTTACAAAAATTGTTTTTCAAAGTCAAGTATTTTTATCATTTTTGTATTATGTTAATTATTTTATCCACATTATCCACTTTTGCAAACCTGTGGATAATGTGGATAAGTTTGTGGATAACTTATATATAGGCGTTTTTCGACATTATTTTGTACACATACTTTATGTTACTTAATTATATAATCTAATTTTCTATTTTTTATGTGTACAGTATGTATGTTCGCATTAAATATCAGTTTTGGGCAAAATACTCATGTTTTGAATGTTTTGCCTTTTTGTGCATTGTTTTTTTATTTGATTTAAAAATATTTTTACGAGTAAAAGTTATTATATAATCCAGTATTAATAATGCAAATAAGAAATATGCTATAAAAGCCGTAACTGTCATTGGTATAACATATCTATCTACTGTTGCTCCTAAAGCAGCATAACTCATTACTCCTCCATAAGTTGTTACATACAATATTATTATAAATTGTAATAAATTCATTTTTTCCTGAGTTATATATTTTTTATCACGTAGTATCGTGAAAATTATATACATTACTACTGAACAAACAAGCATTAAAGGTGTATGCCATAAAGCAAGCTCCATTAATGTTATAAGTCTATGTATATTCGTGTTCATATAACCATTTAATAAACCTGATATTTTATTTTGCTCTATATCGCACTTATATTCTTTTACAAATTGTTCATAATTTTCATTCACATCTACTAAGTTACTAGTTCCTGGTGTATATATTTTAGATGAGATATTGAAATTTTCCCTTTCATAAGGTGAAAAATCTCCTTCTTTTACAAATATTATATTCCAATAATTTTGGTGATAAGAACTATATACTTGTTTTGGATAATGTAATAATACTGTTAGATAAAATTTTAATTGATTTTTAAAACTATCATTTTCATTGTAAAAATATACAAAAAATTTATCATCAACTTCATCTTTATATACTTTAAAATATGTATCTTCTAATGTTCCATTCATAATTCTATCTATTTTTTGATTGTCTGAAACAGAAATTCTATCTCTATTTACAGTTGCTGGTAAAGTTTCTACTTGTAAACCATCACCTATAACAATGCGCTTTTTCTCGTCTTTAGAAAGTTCTTCAAAATTATATGGTCCAGCAACGCTTTCACCTAAAGCACCTATTATTAATCTATTTTCTATTCTAGTTGCTGCAGTAGCTTTTAATACATCAATTCCACTTTTCTCACTATTAGACGTATTTGTTACATTATTATTGGTAGCATTCTGAGCCGATTTATTTTCTTCATCATATACATATTTTTCATATTCTTCATCAAAACTAAAATGATTATATGCAATTCCTAGTACAACAAACATTAAAATTACCATTGAAATTTTTATTGCTCTTGTAGCATTGTTTTTGTGAGAAAATAATTGATAAAGCAGAAAACTACCTGCAAAAATAAAAGCAATCGCAAAAATACATAAACATATAAGCTTTATATAAAATTTAAATTCAATAGTTGCACCTGCCATAAAGGCACTCCATAGTTTTATACTATATAGAAGTGACAAAGCAACTGAGAATACAGTTAACATTCTATATACAATATTTTTATAATTAAAATTATTAATAATTGATAAAAATGCAATTACTAAAATTGGAATAAGTGAAAGCACTACTAAGGATTGCTTTACATGATAAAGTAACACGGTTGTTAATGAAAATATAACAGGAACAATAATCATGCCGCACTTTATTTTTTGACCATTTATAATCCATCCAGCACCAGCCCAAAGCACAAATAACTGCAACACTAGTTATTCCTACAAATTCTGTAAGAGCTGTATGATAATATCCAAAAATCATAGGATTTAAAGCAATAAAAGCACCTACAAACCCAATAAAAGCTAAATTATACAGCTTGTTTTTTAAAATTCCTAAATTTTTCAACTTTTTGTATATCAAATACATTGAACAAATCATAATACAATAGAAAACAAACATCAGATTAAGCAAACCAGCAATATTAGTTTTTCCAAAACTTTGACTTAATTTTATAAGCCATGGAAAACCTATACCTCTATGTGCAATCCAATCTTCTTGCATATTTTCACTTCCTATAAAAGATGCTAATCCAATATATTCAGTAGAATCCCAAGTAAGATTAAGATTATAACTAAAAAATATGACAGCTAGCACTACTATAATTACTAACAATGCTAGTATTTCTTTTATATTATTAATTTGTTTTGTTGATATATTTTTTTTCACAATTTTCTCCTATTTTCTATTTTTATTATATTTTGCAATTTCTTTAAATTTCTTCTTTTTTTCAGCTAAATACTGCTCTGTATTTTTGGAATATTTTAACTCATTTTTTAACTTTATATATGAGTGAAATCTTTCTTGTGATATTTCACCATTTTCGATAGCTTCTAAAATTCTACAACCAGGTTCGTTTGTATGCGTACAATCTGTATATTTGCACATACCAATATACTGTTCTATATCTTGAAAAGTTCTGTCTATTCCTTCTTCAGAATTCCACATTCCAAGTTCTCTCATACCTGGGGTATCAATAATCATCGTACCATTTGGAAGCATTAGTAATTGTCTATTTGTAGTAGTATGTTTTCCTTTAGAATCGTCTTCTCTAATTTCACTTGTTTTCATTACTTCAGCACCCATAAGAGTATTTACCAAAGTAGATTTTCCCACACCAGATGAACCCAAAAACACAAGAGTATTTTTAGGTTTAAAATACTTTTTCAAATTATCTAATCCTTCTCCAGTTTTACAACTTATTGCATAGACATCCACACCTATAGCTATATTTTCTACTTGAGTAACATACTCATTTGCGTTTTCTACTAAATCACTCTTGGTAAGAATTATTATTGGAATTCCACCTGATTCCCATGCTAAGCTCAAATATCTTTCTAGTCTATGTATGTTAAAATCGTTATTCAAAGACTGCATGATAAAAACATAATCAAAATTAGCTGCTACTAATTGTTCATGTTGTTCATGTAAATCTTTTCTCCTATCATTAGAAGATGCCATCCTTGAAAAAGAACTTTCTCTTTTTATAGTTTCTACAATTCTACTATCTCCACTATCATTCCAATCTATTAAAACAAAATCTCCTATTGTAGGATAAATTGAATTAGGATTGTCGTAATAACTTCCAGCTTTTAATTTGGCATATCCTTTACCTTTATTGCATACAAATTCATATCTTTCTCTGTATGTTGTTATAATTCTTGCTGGCAATAAATCGCCAAAATCTTTATCTACATTTTTAAAACCATATTCTTCTAAATTCATTGTTTTTACTCCATCTTTTTAATATTTCTTAAAAAGATTCTACGGATTCCAATTCACCCATTAAATTATATTTCAAAAAATACCTCCTTATACCATTAATATTTATAATTATATCATAAATTATTTTTTTCGTATACAGCAATTTTATAATAAAAAAACAAAATATTATAATTATAATATTTTGTTTTAATCCCATTATATTACCATTTTTATCAACTACAACTGTATATGCTGAATTTGTAATAAAATCACCTATTTTGAATGATTTATAATAAGCTCAACCATTTTATCAAAAATTTCATTATTTTCTTCTATTAGAATGAATTTATCTTTATATATTAAAAAGAATTCTTTATAATTTCTGCTACAAATACTTATACTATCATTTATAATAATTTTAAAATTTCCTTCTACATATAATATATTATCTGTATCATAATAATCTTTCACTATTTTATTTCTATAATTGTTCTCTAGTAATTCTATAAATGACTGTTCTTTAGTTTCAAATTGACAGATTGTTATATTTTCCAAACCAGGATATT
Source organism: Clostridia bacterium (assembly GCA_017625465.1). Classification (GTDB taxonomy): domain Bacteria; phylum Bacillota; class Clostridia; order TANB77; family CAG-508; genus Scatovivens. The sequence continues at coordinate 281,852 of JAGAKS010000016.1, forward strand.
CTTTAATACTATGATATTCTTCAAAAAGTGAATTAGTTGGATTATAAGAGATAACTACTTTTTCTAATTTATCAAAAGATATATAATATATTGGTGTAATTATTTTATATTTTATAATAAATAAACAACACAAAATAATCAATATAAAAAATAAAATAATGATTATGTTTTTTTTGGACATAAAATTCTCCTTTATTTCTCAATCCTATTTATATCAAATTGCTTAATTATCTTATTATATATACTTCTAGCTTATTATTAAAATTCTAAAGATATATTTTTAATTAACATCAATATACATCTATCTAAAATATTTGTCAATCTCTGATTTTCAGTCTTTTTCAAGCTTTTTTGAACTTTTGGTTCTATAATTTTAGTGGTTCCATGTTTTTGAATTATGATTGAATAACGAAAAGCTTTAAAATGTGCTTATTTCAACGGTTTTAAGTATTCTTGAATAACGATAAAAAAAGATGAATTCGTTTGAATTCATCTTTTTTTGGCTCGGCTAACTACTCTCAACTTGTCTAAAACACTGACAACTACTATATTTATTTCAATTTGCCCGAGCAAATTCCGAGCAAATTGAATAATGTCAAATAATTTTTAATATTGTTTTCTAACTTTTTAATTATTTTCTTGTAATGTATATTCACTAATATCGGGTTCAATAAATACATTATCATCTACATTATTGAACTGATATTCTTTAACATATTCACTACCATCTGCTTCATATTTAATATGTAATCCCGTATCTTTTTCATAATAATCAGTCATACCACTTCCATCATTTAAAATCATTGGTGATATAAATTCACTGATAGCATAACAATCTTTTCCATTGTATTCTTCACTTCTTATTTTTGCTATAAAGCAAGCTATAATTGTTTGAAAAATATTTTCTGTTTCTAAATTACTACTTATTTTTTGAGGTTTTAAAGCACTTATTTCATTTCCTATTCTAACTGTTTTACTCTCTGGTGAAGTAATAAACATTTTTACTGTTCCATTATCATAATATTCTGAAATAGTTACAGAAGATGTACCTTGAATTCTTTCTAAAATTCTAAGTGCCTTATTTTCCTTTTGATAATACTTTACAATCAATACTTCTTTTCCATTTGTTGTTTGTATATTTTTTACACTATAATTAGTAATATTAGCATAATCTTGCATTTTATTTTGTAAATTTGTTATTATCATAAAATTTCTAATTGTGTGGATTGCTATTAACAATAATATAGCTAATAGTATTATTAAAATAGTTTTTAAAATTTTTTTCTTTTTCATAACTTTTACTCTCCTTTTCATTAGTGCAATCTAGCTTAGAAAACTACAACATTTAGTTCTTTTATCTTCGCAGACTTCATTTAATATTTAATTTATAATATAATTATGCAACTTTTATTCCAGTATCAATTATTTCTTGTATTAAAGGTGTCTCCACATTTTTATAATCTTCAATACTTATTAAATGCGGTTCTATTCTAGTATCTATTTTTCTTCTTAATCTCATTAAATTCAATTCTTCTTCGAAAATATCTAATTTTATATCATCAGTAATAATTGCAATATCAATATCACTATCTTCATTCCAAGTACCTTTGGCATAAGAACCAAATAGAATCATAGTTTCTATTTGATAGTTTTCACAAACTTTTTCAACATACTTTCGTACAATTTCCATTATTTCTCTATTTTCAATAAACTTTTCAGCCATTTTCTAACCTCCTCTATATTTTTTATTTGTTCTAATGTATATTCATTTGTACATTTTTCAGCAAATGTTTTTTTATAATCATCATATCTACCATTCATATTAAACCTAGTAAAAGTATCAAATAAATCTTCCTGTCTTTCAGTAAGTTTTAATCTGTTTTTTTCAGCCAAATAAATTAAATCATGACTTTTAGGTGCATGAGGTGCATTTTTATTATTCTTAGCATATAAAGCTTTTAATAATTTTTCAATTACCAGATGTCCCATAAATAAACACCATGTATTTTTTTGACCTGCTTTCAAATACATCATTGTATCATAATCCTCATCTGAACCATTTATCCAAAAATTCATTAAATCAATATTATTCATTTGTAATATCTACTCCTTGTATTTATATAATATATTATAACATATTTATTTTATTTTTCATACATTTTATTAAATAATTATATATACTTTAATATTTATAGCACTTTTGGGCTTTTCTTCTTATCCGTGCAAAATAAATCTTCGAAAATCCCTAAAAGCATTGATTTATATATAGTTACAAGCATTTTTACAAAATCTTAATCCGTGCAAATTACCCGTGCAGATTCCGTGCAATTTGAAAAAAACGACAAATAATTTTGAATATTTTTGAATTATGATTGAATAATGAAAAGTTTCAAAGTGTGCTTATTTCAACGGTTTTAAGTATTTTTGAATAACGATAAAAAAAGATGAATTCGTTTGAATTCATCTTTTTTTGGCTGGGCTGACTACTCTCAAATTTAATATTTCTTTGATATATCAATATTTTTCAAATATAGCTCGTGCACATTCCGTGCAAATTGAATAATGTTAAATAATCTTATATGTTATTTTAAACCTTTTTTTAATCTTTTTAAAACTATTTCAAAGTCCATTTTTGAATGTAATATTGCTAATATAATAATATCTTTCCCATCATTATGATATATCACTTTATGACTTTTATATACTAGTTGTCTAATTTCATAGTTGAAAACTTTATTTTCAATTACTTTGCCCAAATCTGGCATAGTATTTAAAATATCTATATAATCTACTAATTTACTCATATAATTTTTTGCAGTATTTTCTGTATCAAATCTGGCTGAATCAATAAAATCAGTAATATTGGCAATTGCATTATCAGTCCATTTTACCATTTTTTTATAATCTCCTTCAATTCTTCTGTTGTTTTCATATTACCATTTTCCATATCTTTGATACCTTTTTGAATTTCTAGTTGCATAATCAAAGTATATAAAATTTCTTCATAAGTTTTCGTATCTTCAATATTATTAACTGTATTTAAAATTAGTTGTTTATCACTCATAATATAGTAACCTCCTTATATTAAAATGGCTCTCTAACTTTGTAGAGAACTCCTCACTTGTTATGGTTCTAGTTATCCTCACTCTTCAGCTTATTGCTTACTAACCTTGTTTAACATCCATAACCATATTTTATCTTCATATTATTTCTAATATTTCCAATAAGGACAATACCTGTTTTCTATATCTTTTCGTTACACACCTATATTTCTATCAGTAATGTAACCCTTAGTTTTATAGAAAGCTGGGCGCACCCCGTAGTTGTTGTCATTGTTGAAGTTGTCGTTGTTCAAGTTGCCGTTGTTCACGTTCCACACGTCGCCAGCGCCGGCAGCAGAACCAAGCCAATTAACAAAGCAAAACAAGAAGACTACTCACCCGGGACACATCCAGCATTGCCCTTTATTAAAACACATAAAATAACCTATTAATACCATACCACAGGACTAAACAGGAGAGCCATACAGAGCACAAATACACTAAAAATCAGTCGCACCCGACAACACGCTAACAGGACGAAGACAGCCCCCTTGGCAATTTTCGTCAAACCAGCATGCCACGTCCACTATTTGATTAAAGACTTAGAGATTTCAATAACCGGCCTGACCCCTGCATAGTCGTCGAACTCGAAGCGGGTGTAGCCAAAGTCGCTGTCTTCGCCACATATATAATCCACGTCGGTAGGGGAATCAGAAGAACCAAGCCAATAACTTAAATATCCAACCGTTGATCCATATATTATTGATGCATAACTAGCTTCTAATGGTAACGCTTCAGTCCAAAGCATTAACCTTCCATCTTCTTCATTTCCTGTTATACGTTCAGCATACTTTCTTGCATAATATACCGCACTTGTTGTATCTGCTATTATTGTTCCATCATCATTTAGACTTTCTACAGACCTAAAATCATTCCCTAAACTGCTGAATGTACTATTTGAACAAAAAGCGATCGTCCCAGCACTGTCACTTTGTGCTAATGAAGTTGTGTCTATATTCTTTTTTGCTAATAATGTTACTTTTTCTTCATCTTCACCACTAGCTTTTATTACATAAAAATGTTCATTTCTATCACTTTTTAGTTCTACTTCATCTCCTACGCTATATGCTGTGTACGTTGACGCTCCCGGTGTTACTGGTGTTTCTGACACTGTTGGTTCTCCTACTATACTTACTTGTCCACCTGAACTTATTTTCATTTTATATACTAAGTTTCCATCTACTGAAGCATAAGTTAGTGTACTACCTTCTGTTCCTTTATAATCTACATCTTTTACTATTCCTTTTCCACCTAAATTTGCATTTAGTTTTTCTGCTGTAAAAAATGTGCTTTTATCTATTCCTTGATTTGTTACCCATTCTTCCATATACTCTGTTTCACATGCTGACCATGCTAAGCCTATTTCTTCTTTTGCGCTTCCAGCTCTACTTGCTGAAACTGCATTTTGGGCTTTACCTAGTATTCCACCTTCTCCAACTACTAGGTTAATACTTACACCTGCTAATATTAGTAATACTATTATTGTTATTACTAATGCTATTAGTGTTATACCTTTTTGTTTTCTAAACATAATTCTTTCCTCCTATTTATTTAACAAAATAGAAATCGATATTTGAAATGTACACAATGACACAATTACAGTTTTTCATAATATACAATCTCCATTTTGCTTTTTCTATTTTATTTTATATATAAATTTTATATTTTTCAACACTTTGTGCATTTTGTAATATTTTTGTTAAATATTTTTTAATATTGTTTGGATTCTTTTTTCGTTCAAAACTTAAAATCTTTATATTCATTTTCTATTACATCAATCTTTAAAATTGTTGTGTAATAATACGACTAACTTCTTCAATAATAGTTTGATTAGTATATAAATCTTCACAAAATTTTATTCCAAAGAGCTCTTGAAAATTTTCTTTATAGTCATTTCCTACTAAATTATGTAATGTATATGAAAATCTATTATACGGTCCAGGCACATATTTTCTTTCTTTCAAAACGTCATATATTCTAGTAATATTTAAACATTTATATTTCCTAAACCTATAAACTTTTGATTTATTTTTTGTATTTCTACATATTTCTTTAAACACTTTTTCTATATTTTCTAATTTACACATATTATCATATAAATCATTAAATCTTTTCATACTCACCTCAACTAAAAAACAAAAGTCAGACCGTTCACAGCCTGACTTAAAAATAGTACTAAAACATACTCCTTTTCAATTTCTTTACTAACAAATATATTTATCTATTTTTAATTTATAGCTTATTGCTAAAGGACATAAGTTTGTTTCTATTCTAAAACTTCTCTTAGATAACAATTGTACATCTAACCACAGTTTTTTAGAAGCTACGGGACGCACGCCATAGTTGTTGTTGTTATAGTTGTTGTTGTTAACATTGCCGTTGTAGTTCACATTCATCACATTGTTAGTGTTGTTCGCAGACGGAGAACGCCAACCAGTTCAACTATGCCCTACATTATACTTTTTAGCCAGCCAGACGTATATTTCATAATATCGTCTAATCTTCTGCCAAATTTATAATATCTTTTTTCTGTTATCAATTTTTTATCGTAACTTAAATTCAATAAAAAATCTATAACTTTACTTTTTGCAACCACTTGAAATAACAATTTCTTTGTCTATATCAATAATTAGGTCTCTAATGAATTGTATAACTTTAAATTTTTCTTCTTTCATCGATAACTTCCTCAATTTTAGAAAGAACTTTTCTACAATCTTTTGTTTCAATATTTTCATTCAAATAGTTTGTAATATTATCTACTCTATTTTTATAATTAACATATATTCTAGATTTTTCATAAATTTCGTCATGCTTGTTTAAATTTTTAAAATCTATTTTTTCCTCAACTCCATAATTGTTTCTTTTATCTATTATTAAATATGAAATTTTCTTATTTATTCATATTCTTTTTCCTTTTTGTAAATTGTATAATAAAACTAGTCAAAAATTCTCAAGTAAAATTGAGCAAATTTGACTAGTTTTTTCTTTATCTTTTTTTAGATATAATTAACCTATCTTTTCTTTTGAAAGGAGTGGTATTATGAGAAAAGACATTGAAAATGAATTATCAAAATATGGAATGGGGGTGAATTTGTTGAATAAATCTGAACTTGCTAGAAGAATGAATTGTTCTAGGCAGACTATTAATGCTAAATTAAAAAATATAGATAATAAAAATGCTAAAAGTAAAAGAATTTATGTTTCTAAACTAGACGATTTTAAAGATATAATTGAAACAAAAGTAGAAAAATATGCTTGCTCTGCTATGTCTATTTATCTGTTGTTAAAAGATAAATATGGATATACTGGTGGATACTCTTCTGTTGCTAGATATGTTTCCAATTTTAAACAAGAACAAAAAGTAAAAGTTACAATTCGTTTTGAAACTACGCCAGGATACCAATCACAAGTGGATTGGAAAGAAAAACTTCAGCTTGTTGATAGCAGTAATGCTCCATACACAATCAATATTTTTTTAATGACCTTAGGTTATTCTAGAATGAAATTTGTAAAATTAACTTTTGATAGAACTCAACCTACTTTGTTTGAATGTTTAACTTCTGCTTTTGAGTTTTTTGGTGGTGTTACTGATGAAATACTTTTTGATAATATGAAAACTGTTGTTGATCATGCTAAATCAGATTTTTCTAATGTGGTAATAAATGAAAAGTTTGCTCAGTTTGCTAAAGATACAGGATTTATTGTTAGAGCTTGTAGAGCTTTTAGACCTGAGACTAAAGGTAAAGTAGAAATTCTTGCTAAAATTATGAACAGACTCAAAGCATATAATGAAGAATTTTCTAATCAATATGATTTGATAAAAATTGTTGATGATATGAATATCTCTTTAAATAATGAAATTGTACAAGGAATTAATCAAAAACCTATTGATAGATTTAAAAAAGAAAAGAATACTTTAAACCCTGTAAATATAGATATTTTAAAACCTTACTTCATTCGCCAAAAAGAGTATAAAGTTTCTAATGAATCTATGATTACATATAAAGGTAAAAAGTATTCTGTACCTACTGCATACATTGGTAAATATGTTACTGTTACAGAAGGTGATAGCACTATCTATATATATTATAGCACAAATTTTATCTGTTCATATGATACTTTAGTAGATTGTTTTTTTAATTACAAAGAAAATCATTACAAAGAAATACTATCTAAAAGTGCCTATGGAAACAAAACAGATAAAGAACTAGATGCAATTATTAAAAAGAATTTACAACATTTAGATAATCTTTGGATTGAATGAAAGGAGTACAATTTATGACTGAATATACTCAATTAATAAATAATTTAGAAGCTTTAGATTTAGTAAAAATTAAAAGTTATCTTCCTGAATTTTTAGATAAAAATAAAAAAGATTCTACTATTTTAATTTCTGCTCTTAACGAGTTAACTGACCTAGAATTAAAGGATAAAATGTTTCGAGCTTCTGAAAATCTAATTAGAACAGCAGCTTTTCCATTTAGAAAGACTTTGGAAGATTTTGATTTTTCTTTTAATGATAGTATTGATAAGGACTATATTATGGATTTAGCAACTTTAAGATTTGCTGAAGATAATAAAAATATTCTTTTCTTAGGTAATCCTGGAGTTGGTAAAACTCATCTTGCAGTTGCTTTAGGAATTAAGGCTACTCAATGTAAATATAGTGTGTATTTTACTACTTGTCATCAACTAATTTCTAAATTGAATAAAGCACAAAAAGAAAATAGAATAGATAAACAACTTCAACATTTTGCACAATATAAGATTTTAATTATAGATGAAATAGGGTATTTACCAATTGATAGGCAAGGTGCTAATCTTTTCTTTCAGCTAATTTCGAAGCGATATGGAAAGAAAAGCACAATAATAACAACTAATATGCCATTTGGAGCTTGGGGTGATGTTTTTAATGATAATATTCTAGCTAGTGCAATACTTGATAGGCTTTTAGATCAAGCATATGTAGTAAAAATTGTTGGAGAATCTTATCGTACTAAATATTTAGCTGTAAACAAAAAGAGTGCTGGATAAATTCCAGTACTCAATATATAATTTTTAGTTGAGAATAATTGCTCAATTTAATATGAGAATTTTTGTTAATTTTTGCTTGACAATTTACACTTTTTAGAATTTTCGAGCATCGGACTCACGCCCAATATGCTCGATTTTACTCTACTTCATAAAATTAGTTACTTAAAGTCCATGTTGTTACACCATCTGTTGTAGTTGAAGTTCCTTTGACACCAGATGATAGAGAAACTACGGGACGAACGCCATCGTAGTAGTCGTCGTCATAGCTGCTGCCGCCCACGCTGCCGACGCAGTACACATCAAACACGTCGGTAGCGCTTTCCGCAGACGGAGACGCCAACCAGTAACCGTAGCAACTGTCCCAATCATTTCCGCTTGTATTACCATGTGGATAATATAAAGTATCAGTAAAACCTGCTTTTCCTTGCATATTTGAAGAAGTTATATAATTACTTAGACTATCAGCTGTTAAACCTACTTGATATCCAGTTGCATTAGCATCAAAAGCTAATGTATCACTATATTTTTGATTCCAACTCGCCATCCACATTTCTACTGTTGGAGTTCCTATTACTGCTGTTGCTGTATTGTCAACCCAAGATGTACTTGCAAGTGCACTCCACTTGCTTGAATCCAATAAAGTTGCTACTGCTTGATAATTTTTATTAGTATTTGTTACATTTGACAATTTTGTAAATAAGAAATTATTATTTGTTGTTATAGTTCCACTTGTTGTTAACTTTGTTGTATCACTGCTTGATTGAGTCCAATATCCATTATATGGCGAATTGTACCCACCAAAAACACCATCTGGATATTTTGAAGTTGGCAAATAATCACTTGCTATTAAATATACATTTGTTGCATCTTTATAAAATATTCTCCAATCTGTTACTGGTGTTTTTCCATTTGAAAAAGCATTTCCCGCAGTCGCTATTCCTAAATCAATATCATAACCTGACACATAATCTCCATAATTTGCTGGAGTTATTTGACTAAGCAAAGTTTCACCTAATACAGTTGGCTCACCTACTACGTTTACTTGGCCATTATTATTTACTGCCATACCATATACTAAATTTCCATCATTTGAAGCATATGTTAGTGTACTATCTCCTGCTCCATTATATGACACAGCTGTTACTGTTCCTTTTCCACCTAAATTTGCATTTAATTTTTCTGGTGTAAAAAATGTGCTTTTATCTATTCCTTGATTTGTTACCCACTCTTCCATATACTCA
>JAGAKS010000017.1 GCA_017625465.1 Clostridia bacterium
ATAAATATATAAATAAAGTTACCACTGGTGCTTACAAAGAACTTGCCAAAAAAGCTCCTTGGGCATGGAAACAACTTTATAAAGATTCTAAAGACGGTGCTTTAGCAAAAATCTCAACAACTTCTAATAAGGTAATGGCTCTTAAACTAAACTTATATATTCAAGAATTTGCACCAGACTTAATTATTTCTACACACCCTTTTAGTACTCAAATGTGTGGATATTTAAAGAAAAAAGAAAAAATAAATTGCAAACTTGCTACTATTCTTACAGACTTTGAAATACATGAACAATGGTTAGAATTTGCAGAATATCAAGATTTTTTCTTCGTTTCCAACGAACATATGAAGTTAGATATGATTAATAAAAATATAGAAGAAAATAAAATCTTCGTTACTGGAATACCTGTATCTGATAGATTTTTAAAAGAATATAATCGTGAAGAAGTATGTAACATGTTCGATTTAAATCCTAATAATGATGTCGTTTTATTCTTTGCAGGTGGTGAATTTGGTTTAGGCAGAAACACTACTATTATTATGCTTAAAGCACTAATTCGTTTATTTTCTAAATTACAAGTGGTAGCTATTTCAGGTAGAAATCAAAAAATGAACGAAAAATTTCATAAATTAGTTGAAGCTACTGAAAGTCAAAACAGAATAAAAATTATAGAATTTACAGATAAAGTTCCTGAGCTTATGTCAATTTCTAAATTTGTTATTACAAAGCCTGGCGGACTTACAATTACAGAAGCTTTAACTTCACATTTACCAATACTTATTATTAATCCTATACCCGGTCAAGAAGAAGAAAATGCCAATTTTATTGAAAAAAACGGTGCTGGAATTTGGATTAAGAAAAATGACAACATTGCTAGACACTTAAAAAGTTTATACAGAAATCCAGAATTGTTAATAAATATGAAAAAATCAGCTGAAAATTTAGCAAAACCTAATTCAACTGAAAATATATGCAAAACTCTACTAAACTAGTAGAGTTTTTTAACATATTTGTAACATAAATATAATTGTATTTACATTTTAGATGTACTATAATAAAAATATAATATTATACAATGGAGAAAATTATGGGATTATTTGATTTTTTTAAAAGCAAACCAAAACAAGAAACAAAAATGCTTAATAGTGCACCAGAACCTGTAAAAGAACCTCAGGTCGCTACTATTCCAAATAACATGGATCAGTATATAGTAGATACACCAATTCAACCACCAGTAGAACCAACACAAAATCAAACATCTATTGAAAATTGGATTCTTGAGCCAGATACTCATACTATGGTATTTTCTGAAACAGACCAAAAAACTGGTGAACTTATTTTAACATTACGAAGAGCTACTATGGCTGGAAATATGGTAGATTTAGCTGTTTTAAAAGGTGGATTAGATACAGATACTTTAAAATACATTGTAAAACGTTTTGATATGGAATTAGATACACCTAGAAAGCAAGGAGGTTTTAATCCTAAAACTTTAAAAGAATTATCTAATATTTCTAGGAAAAATTTAGATACTTTAGCAGAGCAAAAACAACTTGTTCTTACACCAGAAATACAAACCGTATTAGATTCTATTGATGTAAAAACGCAGCTTATTATTAATCCAGAAGCACAACTTGATTATCAATCTTTTCAAAATCTTCCAAAAACGATTGATGTTAATGAATTAGGATATGACAGTATTATGCAATATGGTGCAATTTTAAGTGCTAGACTTCAAACTTTGCAAGGAATTACTTCTCCTGAAACTGCTTATTTACACATGGATTCTTTGTTAGATTTTATGCGTTATCAAGAACAAAAATCAAAGAGTAATGCACTTCTTGCTATGCTACCAGATGAGCAAGATATTACAACAAATCCTGAAAATATTATAAAAAGAAATACAATTTTAGAATGTGCTGAAGCCATCGAAGAAGTTCCTAACGAAGATAGTTTGTTATATTCTGCATACTTAAAACTAGAAGAAAAAAGAATTTTAAATAAAATGCAAGAAGATATACAAAGATATCAAGACACTATTGGATTAGATTTAGGTCAGACACTTTCAGAATTAGAAGAATCTAGCCTTACTAGTGATGAAGTACAACAACAATATGACCTTCAAGTTCAAAAGTGTCAAGACACTTTTAAAAAATCTGAAGAATCTTTAAAAATAATTGAAGATAGTAAAATACATCCTTCTTCTCAACAAAACATTGGTCAAGTTAATGAAGTAGAATTACAGAATGAAATTATAGGCTATATGGCACACACACTTACATCTGCAAATATTAAACAATATGCTTCCGAAGGAATAAAAAAAGATATAATATTAAAATCTTTTATATCTGCACATCCAGAAATACCAAATCACCAAGCAGCTTTAGATTATTTAACAGCCAAAATGCAATCAACTGGACAAGTAACAGATATTCCAAAACAACATTCTCTTCGTAAATTTATTGAAACAACAGACTATAAATCAGAAATGGATGGTGAAATACCACAATTTTTACTATCTGTTGCAGAAGTAGAACAACAATATATAAAAGGAAATTATGCTCCTATTCTTAATGCATATTCAAAACAAATGTCAAAACAAGAAGCTAGTAAAAATATGACTAGATAAAAAAATAAGCCCAAAGGCTTATTTTTTTTACATTTCACTTCTTCCTTCTAATGCTTTACTTAAAGTTACTTCATCTGTATACTCTAAGTCTCCACCTATTGGGATACCTCTTGCTATTCTTGTAACTTTTACTCCAAGTGGTTTTACAAGTTTTGAAATATACATGGAGGTAGCTTCTCCTTCAACTCTAGGATTAGTTGCCAAAATAATTTCTTTAACATTACCTCCCATTATTCTAGAAAGCAATTCCTTAATTTTTATATCATCTGGTCCTACTCCATTCATTGGAGATATAGAACCATGCAAAACATGGTAAACACCATTAAATTCATGTGTTCTTTCCATTGCTAAAACATCTCTAACATCTTCTACAACACAAATTGTACTTTCATCTCTTTTAGGATTTGAGCAAATATTACATGGCTCTGTGTCTGAGATATTAAAACATTTTGAACAAAATTTTAAATTCTTTTTTGCATTTATAATAGAATCTGTAAATTCTTTTACTTCATCATTACTTAAATCTAACATATAAAAAGCTAATCTTTGAGCTGTTTTATGTCCAATACTTGGAAGTTTTTCAAAACTTTCAATTAACTTTTCTATTGATGGTGCATACAGTGACATTTTTCTTCCTCTTTATCTTACATTAATCCTGGTATATTATATTTTCCAAGTTGTGCAGCTTGTGCGTCATCAACTTTTCTTAAAGCTTCATTTGTAGCTGTTAAAATTAAATCTTGCAACATTTCAATATCGTCTGGGTCAACAACATCTTTATCTAATTTAATTTCTTTTATAAATTTAGCGCCACTTACTTTTACAGAAACTGCTCCTCCTCCAGCTGTTGCTTCAAATTCTTTTGCAACCAATTCATTTTGAGAATTTTCAATATCTGCTTGCATTTTTTTGGCTTCTTTCATAAGTTGATTTATATTCATTCCGCCAAATCCTCCCATTCCTCCTGGGAATCCTCCTCTTTTTGCCATTGCTATTTCCTCCTTAATCAATTATATTAATATCTATACCTAAATCTTTCATAGGTACTTGTTTTTCTTTTACTTCTGGTTCTTTTATTTTACCATCTTTTATCTTTATGTTCATCTGATTTCCAGTAACTTCAAAAATAGCCTTCAATAAATCATGTTTATTATTTGGATCGCTGATAACCTTTTCATTAAACGGTGTTAAACCATTTGGAAACTCTATTTCAATGTTTAAATCATCTAATTGTACAGCTCTACTATTTAAAAGTGTTGTATATAGCATCATTTTTTTGCTACTTTTTAGCTTATCAATAACTTTTCTCCAAAAATCACTTTGATTTGGTTTCGAAAAAGTTGAAGCCACTTTCTTTTCAGTATTATTTGCTTTTTGTTCCTTAACAGGTGCGCTTGGTACATAGTTATTTTGTGATGCTTGCATCATTTCTGATGGTTTTATATTATTTATTTTATTTTCTAAATTATCAATCCTATTTTGTAACTCTTGAATATTTCCATAACTTGCATTTTTTACCATACAAATTTTTATTATACCTGTTTGAAATAAAATTGTTTTTTGATTAGACCATTTTATATTTGTTTCTAATTCAGATAATTCATATATAATATCTAATAATCTTTCTTTATCACTCTTTTCAGCTAGTATTTTTATTTGATTTATCTCTTCATTTGAATATAATTCTAAATTTGAAGTTGCTTTATAAACTAAGATGTCTTTTACATATTTTATAATTTCCCATAAGAAATTATATAAATCTTTTCCTTCATTTATTACTTCATCTATTGTAGAAAGAGCATCTATCTCATTATTTTCAAGAATTGCTTTAGTTATTTTGTTGATATATGCTAAATTAGGTATTCCTACTAAATTTTTAACCATATCTGCTGTAATTTCATCAGTACTTTCTTGACTACATCTTTCTAAAATACTAATAGCATCTCTCATTGCTCCTTCAGATAAAACTGCAATAATTTTTAAAGCTTCATCACTTATTTTTATATTTGCTTCTGAGCAAATTATCTTCAATCTTTTTATAACATCTTCATCTGAAATTTTTTTAAAATCAAATCTTTGACATCTTGAAAGTATAGTTGTTGGTAATTTTTGTGGTTCAGTAGTTGCTAAAATAAATTTAACATGCTCAGGTGGTTCTTCTAATGTTTTAAGTAATGCGTTAAAAGCTCCTACTGATAACATGTGAACCTCATCTATAATATATACTCTATATTTAGCCTTGGTTGGTAAAAAGTTTACTTCTTCTCTAATGGTTCTAATATCTTCAACACCGTTATTTGATGCAGCATCCATTTCAACAACATCTGTTAATGAACCATTTAAAATTTCCTTGCAAATTTCACATTCATTACATGGTTCTCCATCTTGAATGTTTAGACAATTTACTGCTCTAGCAAGTATTTTTGCAGAAGTAGTTTTTCCTGTTCCACGTCCACCATTAAATAAATAAGCATGTCCTACTCTATCTGCCATAATTTGATTTTTTAATGTTTTAGTTATATGGTCTTGTCCAACCATATCCGCAAATTTTGTTGGTCTAAATGTTCTATATAATGCTGTATATGCCATTTTTTCCTCCTTAAACTTAAAAGGCTTCCCTTGGGGAAGGCATGCAAACTCACATAAATGCACTACTTATCGCTGCTTTCTTCCGAACCTGACGAGATTCATAGCTTTTTATTGAAGCATACCTTCCCTAAGAAAAGCCATTTTAAATTCTTTAATGATTATATAATGGAATTTTTCTTTTTGCAATACCTTTTTAAATTCTTTTAAATATTACATTTGAAAAATCTGTTAATTCTATTTTTGAAGAACCCTTTTCTATTATTTCATCTGTTGGCATTTCCATACTTAGAGAACCTTTATATTTTATATTTGAATTGGTTTCGATAATTATATCAAAACTTAATTGTAGTTTTATTTCCTCAAGCGATACTCCTAGATTTTGAAGTAATCTTCCATCATAAATAATTTCTTCATCTTCATTTGATAAATATCTTCCTAAATCTTCTAAAGCTAATCTAAAACCTAATATACCACCATTATTAGCTATTTCTAAAGATTTCATATCATCTATTTTTCCACCTGTATATACAATTTTATCATTCAAATAATCTTGCTCACTATATGTGTATAAATTATCTAAATCTGCTGTTGGTCTATAAATTTTCACATTACCTTTTTGAGGTGCTCTAACTAAATTAAAATTTTCGATAGTAATTTGCTTAATAGTCTCATCTGTTTCTTCTTTAGAATCTATATAAATATATAAATCATTTATTTCGGTAACATTTATATTCCAAATATATTGTTCATCTTCAGTAAAATCACCGTCCACTGTACTTACCATAAGTATTTTATCTATTTCATAAGGAAGAGATTTTTCCCCTTCAACTTCATATTTCAGCATAATAGTAAGTCCTACAGTAATAAAAATTACAATTAATGCTATAAATATAACCCTTTTAAAAAGATTAAATATTTTCTTTTTTTCCATTCTTATTCCTCTCTCGTAAAAACTTAAAAAAATCCTTTAAAATTGTTTCACATTCTTTTTGTAGCACGTTTCTTTCTATCTCAATTTTATGATTGAAAGTTACATCTTCTAATAAATTTAATTTTGAACCACAAGCACCAGTTTTTGGATCGTTTGTGCCTATATATAATTTTCTAATACGTGCATTGATTAAAGCCCCTGAGCACATAGCACAAGGCTCTAATGTAACATACATATCACAATCTGTTAATCTCCAACAACCCAATTTCTTACAAGCCTTTTGTATTGCCAAAATTTCAGCATGTGAAACTGCATTTAAACTTGTCTCTTTTAAATTGTGAGCTCTTGCTATTATTTTATTATCTTTAACTATTACAGCTCCAACTGGCACTTCTTCTTTATTATATGCTTTATTAGCCTCTTTTAGAGCTTCTTTCATAAATTTTTCTTTATCTTCCATATTCAATATAATATCATATAAAATAAAAAAAAACAACCAAACTTGTTATAATAAAAGGAAACAGGACACCATCATTATGATGTGCCCTACTATTCCCTTATAAACTCAAACCAGCTTGTCTACCAGAAACAATTAATGGTCATTTTCATAAACTGTTGTCCTATACTTTCGGTATAAAACTTATTTTTACAGCTTACACGTCACCCACTTACCGTTACTCTTGTACTTAATGATTCTGCCTTCTGAATCACACTTCAAAGAAGTAATTTTGCCAGATATCGATTTAGTACTATTTCCATTGAAGTAATAACCTTTCTTGCCACTTGTTAACCAAATTGGTGTACCCTTTTTGGAAATTCCAAAATTTGTAGCACTGATACTCTTTGCCAATTTACTGTCATTCCAGTACAAACGACCACTTTTCACAGCTAAAGTACCAATCAGTGTTTTACCATTATATGCCATTGCCTTATTTTTAAAGTTCTTAACTTTCGTTACTTTATTAGAAACTTTTTTAGGCTCTTTAATGACTGTACTGACACCATGACTTCCTTTATCAGTAATAACTTTTGATATGAAACCACCATCAGTAAATTCATAGTAATATACTATTTCGTCTTTTATTATGGCTTTTTTGGTACTGTATCCGTCTTCGTACCTATACTCGTATAAGGTGCCATCTAAGTCGTATACATATTCAGAATATTCTGTAGTGTATCCAACAAATTTTCCACCTTTACAAGTATTTGTTAATACTCTGTTAAACTGTTCAACAAAGACTTTTGAATTGTAACAAGTTGTAGTTACCTTCAACTGATTTTTGAAGAAGGCTTGATAGCCTATCTTTTCTGGATTTCCGCCAACTGCATATTTTTTTACATAGCTTCCATTTGTTACTGAAACATCATTTGGTCTTGAATAACTTCCTGAAAAGCTTAATGCGGAAATCTTTTGCGTTGTACTTCCAACTACACAATCTCCTAAATCATCATTATCAAGCGTAAAATAGCTTGCTCCTGAAAATTGTGCAACTGAATAAGTATTCTTCAGCGAATTTTCCATCCGTCTTACTTCACCTGTGGTTGATATCACATACATTCCATCAGCTCTAAATGTTACTGTTGGCTTATTATTTGTATATGTAGCAACATCATTCATAATGAGCAAACCAGACATATCGTACAGAGTATTTCCTTTTATTGTTATACGATCTGCAATCTGATACTCATTCGTCTTTGCGGTATAATCATAATACTGCACATGAGTAAGTCCTGTGTTGCTATCTACCCACTGATGAACATACGGCATATATGTCGCTGCTTCTGCAACTGTTGCTGGTGTAATACCTAGTAACACAATCAACATAGCCAAAACCAAACTAAATTTTCTTATAAATGTCTTCATAATAAAGCCCCCTTTGCTTTTAATTAAAATTTCAAAGTTATAGTTTGTGGCTGGTTTGAGTTTTTCTGTGGTTAACCCACGGAATCAATATGTTAAAGTGATTGCAAAAAGCGCAATATCACTACTTATATTATATCATACCCATATTTCTATGTCAAAAATACAACTTTATAAAAACAAATAGGGCACGCCATTACGGCATGCCCTATTTATTTTAGAACTCAATCTGCAATGCAACTTTATGTGCTATTTCAGCGTATACCAATTTCCATCAGCAGCCTTATAGCTAGTCACAATGCCTGTATCATCATTGTACTTCAAACGAAGAACATTCGTTGCAATAAGCTGTGTAGAACTTCCATTCCACATATACAACTCATCTTCTCCATTAATCCATACCGGTGTGCAACTTGCAGTAATACCGAACTCAGAACTCTTCTTGCTGTTAGCAAGTGTAGTTCCTTTCCAACTAAGAACACCTTTCTTGGCAGACAGCGTACCCAAATGTGTATCACCAGAATATGCCATAGATTTATTAGTGAAATTCTTTACGTTAGTTACAGTACCACCCGTAGCACTATTGTTGCTATTACCACTGTTCGGTGTGCCACCAGGGAAGCTTATCTTGGTAGAAAAGCTATACGTCCCTTGACTAGTCTTAGCACTACTAATGAAACCATTGTCTGTAAAGTTAAAGCAATAAACATAAGTGTCCAGCATAACCGGATATGCCTTGACAAAACCATCGCTATATCGATATTCAATAAGCTTCTTATCAAGGTCATAAAACAGTACGCTATAGTTGGAAAGATATCCCACAAACTTTGGTCCCTTAGCATTTTCTGTCAACATTCTTTTAACAGTCTCGCACCACACTGTACCCTCGTGGCAAGAAATACTTACAACAGCCTTGCTATTGAAATAAGCATCCATGCAAACTGTTTCAGCCGAATCAGAATGTGCATAAGTTTTTACATAGCACGTGTCTTCGACCACTGGATTGGTATGTCTGGAATACTTACCTGAAAAAGACAGATTGTCTAAATTTTTGGTAGTCTTCCCATATACCTTTGCACCCAAATCTTCGAAATCAAGTCCAAAATACTTAGAAACAAAGGTACTTACTTCAAAAGTTTCATCAAGCGATGTTTCCATATGGCGCGTCTGACCATCTTTTGAAATAAAATACAATTCACCATTAGCGTCAAATACAACAGACGGCTTGTCCTTAGTAAATGTTGCCAAATCAGAAACAATCATAATGCCTTTCATGTCGAAAAGCTGATTGCCAATGATAGACACTCTGTCGCTAATGCGATAGGTGTTTGACCGAACGTCATAATCATAATACTGAACATTGATCACACCATTGTTGTCATCGGTCCAAATGTGCGAATACGGCTCATAACTCTCTGCAAAAGCAGTAACCGGCAGCATGCCCACACAAAGCAGGCAAACCAAAATCATAGTAAAAAACTTTTTCATGTTCTTTTCTCCCTTCAAGGTTGGATTGAATTTTGCATCGACTTACTAATTGAAATGTGGTCGCACATTCCTCCTTCCTAATATGGATTTTTTCAAGGTACAACAATTACATGAATTTTTTCACAGCTGTCCCTCCTTTCTGTAATTTGCAATTGCAAAAAAATTCACGACTCGTTTGAGTCTAGTCGCGGAAAGCCCGCAACAAATATATATAAAAGATAGATGCAAAAAGCATCATCTACTGGTTTCATTATAGCATATTTGCCTTATATTGTCAAAATTATGTAAAGTTTATAAATTGCTAATCTTTGCTCTCTATAACTATTAAAATTCCCTCTTTTAAAACAATATCTGCATACTCATCTTCTATTTCATTACTAATACCCAAACTTCTTCCAATAGTTAATGTATAATCTTTTAATGGATATTTAAATCCTCTTAATGTTATGCCACTTACTTCGGTAGTTAGTGGTATTAATGAAATATATTTTCCAAAAGCTTTGCTTTTTTCTATTTGAACATTACAATTTATTAAATATACTTTATTATATGTATCCAAAATTTCACAAGCAATATTATTATCTAAACAATGTTTTAAAATATGAATATTAGCTAATGTATGATCTAATCTAGTACCAATTCCACCTACAAGACTTATTTTACTAGCTTTTTGTGATATTGCTAACTTAATACCTAACTCTGTATCAGTATAATCTTTTTCAGGATTATGTTCTTGTATTGGTATATTTTCATTTCTATAAATATCTATTATTTTTTTATTAACAGAATCAAAATCACCAACTATATAATTCGGCTTTATATTCAATTCATGCAAAGCTTCTATTCCTTTATCTACTGCTATTATATAATCATATTTCTCTTTTAAAATATCTTCTAAAAATAAAATGTCTATATTACCACCAGACACAATTAAAGTTTTCATGGCAAGCCTCCTTTTTCGCTCATATTATCATAAAAAGAAAAATTACTCTATACTTTCGTATAAAGTAATTTAATTTCCTTTATGGTGTGCCCAGAGGGACTTGAACCCCCGTCTACTGCTTAGGAGGCAATTGCTCTATCCAGTTGAGCTATGAGCACATAAAAAGCTAATTAAATTAGCTTTTATTCTTTTATATCTGCATTTAATGTTTCAACTAGTTCATCTACATCTATTCCGTGTACTTCACATGCTTCTTCAAGTGTTTCCATTTGTGAAGCAGGACAACCTAAACAATGCATTCCAGCTTCTAATAATAAATCTGCTTTATCTGGATAAGCTTGTAATAAATCTCCTATTTTCATTGTCTTATCAATCATTTTTAGCACCTCCTAAAAAGTATTTCTAAAATATTTTAACACAAATTTTAAAAAAAGTATAGACAAACTGAAAAAAATGTTGTATTATAATCCACACAGAAAGAGGGTGATACTATCTTAGTTTTAACACATCTATTTTTTGTTACTTTTTTACTTTATATTTTTATTATTTCATTCACATTCTATTATCTATTCGAATTATTCTTTACGCAGAATCAGCAAGGTTCAAAATTAAAATTAAAACAAAAATTACATTAGGAGGAAATTTGAAAAAATTTATTCATTTTGCTATTTGCTTTATTACTCCCTGTTTCATTCTAAGCTTAATTCTTTTTCTTATATTCTCGCCTGTTTTTTATGCCAAATCACTTATTTTTCCTTATGCCTTAAATCCATTCGATATCTGTAAAACATACCCAAAAATTTGGAATTTAATTAAAATTCTATACTTTGTTAGTTTTATTTTGTGTTATTCAATAGTATATATTTCTCTGTATAATAATATACGTAAATCAAAAGATACAAAAAATATTCAAGAAAAAATTGAAATAATAGATACCTCAAAATTAGCATTAAAAATTGGTCAGACTGAAAATGGGTCTATAAAATATATTCATGAGAATCGGCTTATATCAAAACATTATAATAACTGGAACTATTGGAAGTGGCAAAACTTCTTCAGCAATGTATCCGTTTACAAAACAACTTATTTCATACTCTTGCAATAACTTTAAAGAAAAGCTCGCTCTTCTTGTTTTGGATGTCAAAGGAAATTATTATAAAGAGGTTCTAAAATATGCTTCACATTATAGTCGAACAGAGGATATTATTCTTATTGATTTAAGTGGAGATATTAGATATAACCCATTAGATAAACCACATTTGAAGCCTATTGTTCTTGCAAATAGACTAAAAACAATTCTTACATTATTTAGCCCCAACAATAGTGAATCTTACTGGCTAGATAAGGCTGAACAAATTTTAACTGAATGCATTAAGCTGTGTAGATTATATAATAATAACTATGTTACCTTCACAGAAATACATAAACTCATTATGTTTCAAGATTATTATCTAGAAAAATTACGGAGAAATTAAAAGAAAATTTCAAGCTGGTCAACTATCAAAACAACAAGCTTTTGATTTACTTTCTTGTATCGAATTTTTCGAAAAAGAATTCTATTCTTTAGATCAAAGAACTTTATCTATTTTAAAATCTGAAATTAGTCGTATTACAAGTATTTTCGTATCTGATTATACTGTCTCAAAAACTTTTTGTCCTAATAAAGAAGATATAAATTTTTACGGTTTTGAAGATGTTCTTGATAAAGGAAAAATCGTAATTCTTAATATGAATATTGCTGAGTATAAAAATCTATCTAAAATTATTGCAGCATATTTAAAATTAGACTTTCAAACTGAAGTACTTTCAAGACTAAGTAACAAAAAAGATATAAGAAAATCTGCTTTTATTAGTGATGAATATCATGAATATGTAACAAGCACCGATGCAGATTTCTTTGCCCAATCACGAGAAGCAAAGTGTATCAACATTGTTGCTACACAAAGCTATTCTTCTATTCTAAATACTATAAAAGACGAAACTACTACAAAAGTAATTTTGCAAAATTTAATAAATAAATTATGGTTTAGAACAGATGATATTTTTACAATTGAAGAAGCTCAAAAACAAATTGGTAAAGAAGATAAAGAAAAAATTTCTACTACTATTTCTGAAAATGCAAAAGAAACAAATTTTAATATTATAACAAATTCACTTATTTCTAGAGATTCAAGTTTAAGTGAAAGTTATAACAAATATACACAAAACGATTTCATATATGAAACAAATTTCTTTTCACAAAATTTAAAAACTTTTGAATGTTTAGCATTTCTATCTAATGGTTTTAATATTCTAAAACCTACTAAACTATATATGTTTCCATATTTTAAAAAGGAGGTGCAATATAATGAAAAATAAAAAAATTTTCAACTTAACATATATACTTTTTGTAATTTTTATTCTTATCTTTTCTTTTTCTTGCCAAGCTTTTGCCAGTGATCCAAAACTAATCACAACATTAAATGGTGCTTTTGAAAAGTTAGAAAGTTATTTATTAAAACTTGCAACACCTGCCGCAGCGGTTGCTGTTGGTACTGGTGTATTTATGAAAAAATTTAGCTTTGGTGATGAAGAAAAAATTCGTACAGCAAAAAAATTAATCAGAGGTAGTTTATTTTCTTATGGATTTATTCTTTGTGTTGACTTAGTACTATCTTTGATAAAAACATTATTATCATAAGGAGTCATTTTGTCAGAAGAAAAATTAAATTTAACAGATGCCATATTTCAATCATTAAATGACATATTTTCTAAACTTTTCTCTTCAATTGATAATAGTATTTATTCTCTATTAGATAATTTGTGTTTTATAGACACTGATATTTTAAAAAACTCTGCTATTAATAAATTACTGGGCAATAATATGGCTGAAGGACTATTACTAATTTGCAATGCCTTAGTAATTGGATTTATATTATTTTATGCTGCTAATTTTCTGTTCTCACATCTTACTTATTCAAAAGTAGCTTCTCCCTCTCAATTCATTTTTAAATGCATAATTTTCATTGCACTTATGAACACATCTTTATGGATATGTACAGAAATAATTAATTTGATATCTATTATAACTAATCTTATTAGAGACATTGGAGAAAACTATTTTAATCAAACTATTTCTTTTGCAAATCTAATAAATACCATAAATACTAAAATTTATATAAACACAGAAGAATTTTCAATAATATCTTTTGATGGTATTATAAAATCATTTTGTACTATTGGTCTTATCAATCTATTATTTAATTATTCACTTAGATATGTCATGGTTCAAGTATTTATCTTATTAAGTCCTTTTGCCTTTTTATCCTTAATTTCAGACAATTCTAGCTGGTTTTTTAAAGCTTGGCTTAGAAGTTTTATATCTCTACTTTTAGTACAAATTTTAATATGTATCATTCTATGCTTGGCATTATCTCTATCTATTGATAATACTAATTTTTCAAAATTAATGTTTATTGGTATTATCTATGCTCTAACGCGAGCCAATGCCTACATGAAAGAAGTTTTTGGCGGAATTTCTACTGATATCTCCGCTGGTATTTCAAACTTAAAGAATTTAAGTAATTAAAGGAGTTTATTAATGAAATTTATTTTTCCAAAAAATTATTGTTTTAAATATAAGTTATTAGGATTTATAGATTATACAACTGCAATATTAGATTGCATCATAGGATTTGTCTTATATTTTATACTAAGCATTTTTATACAGGCTTTAACTACACGAATATACATTTTTATTGTAATATTCTTTCCACTAGTACTTTTTAGTGTGTTTGGACTAGGAAGAGAAAATTTCATCTCTGTTATTTTCTATATGTATAAATTTGTGAAAGCACCAAAAACCTACTTATATAAAAAGAACGTGGGCTGAGATTTATAGCCCACGATTCATTCTCAACTCAAGCAAGAGAGCATCATAATGGATGCTCTCTTGTAATTAAATATGAAATTTTTTCTCTAATTCTAATTTTAATATATCATAATTAAATATAAGCACAAAAGATAAATTGGTTATACAAATCCATAAAGTAATTATATTTAAAATTGGTGAATGTGTAGATGCCATACTTATAATAACATCATATATAATACTAAATAATATAATTAACATCTCATAAAAAGCATATTTTACATACTTTTTATTTTTTATAATAGTAATAATAACCATTGTTATATTTGAAATCATAATCACTATTGGAATTCCTATACTTAGTGACCATCTTCTAAATCCAAAAACATAATCTATTATAAATATTAATATAGAATCGCTAATCATTTGATACAGTGTATATCCTGCTAAATTTACACTTTTATCTAATGCATATATAGTAGAAAACCATATATAAACAATACTAGCTATCGCTACAATAGACCAGTTTAATTTAGAGTTACAAACATAGTTGATTATGAGTAAAATTATACTTACTACAATAGAGCAAATAACAAATACTGTCGTTATTTTTCTACTCTTATTAACGCTAACAATTTTAGGGTATAGCATTTTACACCTCATTTCCTTCAATTTGTACTTCTATCCCTTGATTTTCTAGAAGCTCTTTTAACTTATATTCTACATCTTTATCTTCAATTACAGATGCAAACGAAAATACCATTTTCTCTTCATAAGCACAAATCGTACATTTAATTTTCTCTACACTTTCAGGTGCAATAAGCAATAAAAATTTATCTATATATGGCTTATATTCTGCCATAATACCTATTCTTCCTACATTTGATAATGTTGTAGTATTATATTTTCTAACTTCTTTATGTGCAATAGAAACCACTAGCTTTTTCAAAAACAACGGAACAATCTTCAAAAAAGGATTATTTGCCAATCTTAAATTTACAGCTATTGTTTTTAACAATTCCTCTTCTGTAAGTTTTTCTTTAAATTGTTTTTTTACTTCTTTTAAAATATCTTCAAATTGAGATATTTTATTTGTATCTATTTTTATATCAATGTATGAAAAAGAATTTGAACTAGTTGCTGATGGAAAATACTTCTTTAAATCTACTGGAACTTGTATTATAATTGACTTTTTGCTATTATCTTTTTTTACTCCTGCTTCATGAATTGCATAAATTAAATTTGCAGTTAAAAATTGAGTAATAGTAGCTCCTTTTGCCTTAGCAACTTCTCTTACTTTATTTGAATTCATATACTCATGTATAACAGAAACCACACCTGGTGGAAGAAGTCTTCCTTTCAAATTATATGCTTTTGTAGCATCTCTTTTTGTTCTAATTTTTTTGTTATAGTTTTTGCTGTAAATATCTTCTACTGTATATTTTACTTCTCTTTCTTTAGTTAACGCAGTACTTGCATTATTTAAATATTTCATTTCTATATAATTATAAGTAATTTCTTTTAAGAAATGTATAGCACTACTGCCATCTGTTAAACAATGAAAAATTTCTAGATTTATCTTATTTTCAAAATATGTTACTTTAAATAAATAATCATTATTTAAAGGTAAATCTATAAATTTGCATGGATAATCGTTTTCTTCTTCAATAATCGGATTTTTAGGATTATTTTCAAAGTAATACCAAAATATACCTTTTTTCATTCTAACTTTAAAAAACTTAAATTTATTTAAAGCTACTTTTACAGATTTCTCTAATATTTCTGGTTCTATTTTATCTTTTAAAACTACTGATATTCTAAAAACTGTTTTATATTTTTTTGTTGATGCTAACGGAAATAATTTTGCATAATTATCTAATCTTCTCCATGCTAGCCCTTCTTTTCTTTGATATCTCATCTTTAGCCTTTCTCTTCTAATAAATTAACAATATCTTCAAATGTTTCTCTTGCATAAGAAACATTTTTATTTTCAATATGTGTCATCCAGATATGAATAGCTTTTTCTTTTTCTCTTAAATCAATATTTACACCTTCAGCCTTAGCTCTTTTCATAAATTCATGTACATCTGGATTTAGCATATCATAAGTACCTGTATAAATAGTAATATTTTCAAGTTTATCTACTGGTCCTAATATTGGGTTTACTAAGTAACTTTCCATACCATCACTACCAGCATATTTTTTACCAGATACAATTAACGCTTCTTTTAAAAGAACTGGATCTACTTTCTCTTTTTCTTCAATAGCTGGATTAGTCATTCTAACATCTAACCATGGTGATAATAAAATGGTTTTGTATGGCATAATTCCATTTTCTTCACCTGTTTTTTGTAATAAGCCTAAGGCAATTCCGCCACCTGCTGAATCCCCCATTAAAATTACTTTATCTTTTCCTAATTTTAATATCATATCTTCATATAAAGGCTTTATCATGTCAAATACTTCTTTATATGTATTTTTAGGTGTTAAAGGATAATCTGGAAGCACTAATATCATACCAGTTCTATCAACAATTTCTTCAAGAAATTGCCAGTGCTTGTAACTTGCCTCCATAACATAAGCTCCACCATGTAAATACAAAATGTATTTATCACTCTTATTACTATTTTTCTTAGACGTTATTACAAAAACTTTTCTGTTTTTAAATTTTTCTTCTATAACATTATATTGTATCTTAGTACTAATAGGCGCCATTGCTTGAATATCCATAATAAAAAATGGTAGAATTAATAATACAGACATTACAATTAATAAAGCTAAATAAATTTTTAAAAATTCTACATTTATCAAAAATAAAATAAACATTATTATAAAAACTGCTATAGCGCTTAAAAACATATATCTTTTCTTCATATTTTCTCCATTCTTTCCTTAATATAATATCAAAAAAAGTTTTTATTGTATATAGAATTTTTATTTTTTGTATTGTATTTATAAATTTAAAATGATATAATTTCGATACTGTACTAAAGATAAATAATTTTTTATAAAAGGGGTTTTGCATATGAAATTAGATCGTAGTGATAAATCTCTATTATTTTCTTGTACAGAGATTCCAGATGTATTTTTTACAGAACACATGCCTTCAATGGATGGTAACTATTTGAAGGTTTATTTGTATATTCTTTTTCTTTCAAAACATAACAATAATGTACAAATAACTGATTTATCTAAAAGATTAGGGCTTCAATACCCTGATGTTACTGATGCTCTAAAATATTTAGAAGAGCAAAATCTTATTATAAAATTGCCTGATGGCTATTCTATTACAAATATCCAAGAATTAGAACTTACTAAACTATATTCTCCAAAAGTATCTTCTTCTCCAGAAGATCTTGAGAGAAATAGTAAAAATCAATATAGAAATAAAGCAATTGAAAATATAAATTCATTATTTTATCAAGGTGTTATGCCCCCATCTATGTATGAATATATAGATCTTTGGTTTAAGAAATTTGGATTTGATGAAGAAGTTATGCTTGCACTTTTCAACTATTGCTCAGAACGCAGAGCTTTGCATCATGCATACATAGAAAAAGTTGGCGAAGCTTGGGCTTCACACAATATTAAAAATTTTAATGACTTAGAAGCTTATGAATTAAAACAAGATAAATTGAATACTATTATTAAAGAAATTTCTGATAAATTACGCCTTTCTAACAAACTTACTTCTTTTGATGAAGACCTTGTTGTAAAATGGGTAAATGATTATAAATATGATATGTCTATAATTGAACTTGCTTTAAAGAAAGCATCTTCTATGAAAAACGTTAACTTTAATTATTTTGATACTATTCTTACTGATTGGCATGAAAAAGGCTTAAATACAGTAGAAGATATTTTAGAATATCAACAATCTAGAAAAGATCAAACTAAGAAAATTAAAGAAATCGAGAGAAAGATACCAGAATTTAGTTACACTCAAAGCACTTTTGACAATCTGGAATCTTTATATGATAACTAATGGAGGTTTAAATGGAACAATCACTGCTAAAACAGATTTTACATGAATATGATAAAAAAAGAACTTTAGCTAATATAAAAGCTGAAAAATGTAAACAAGAACTTTTAGCAGTAAATCCTCGTTTAGCAGAAATTGAAGATGAATTATCTAAAATTTCTATACAAACAGCTAAAGCCATTTTAATATCTAACGAAAGCGAAAAAGAAAAATTAATTTCAGACTTAAAAAAGAAAACTAATGCACTTATGAAAGAAAAATCCGCTTTTTTAAAAAATCTATCTAAGAATTCTGGGTTCCTTAATCCACAATTTGAGTGCAAAATGTGCAAAGATACCGGTTATGTTATGAGAGATGGCAAATCTACAATGTGTACTTGTTTAAAACAACACATTTACAATGTTGCTTATAACAAATCTAATATGGGAAATTTAGAAAGAGAAAATTTTGATACATTTGACCTTAGATATTTTTCAGACAAGACAAATCCAGAATTATACAAATCTGAAATTTCACCTAGACAAAATATAAATTTAATTAGAGAAAAAGCCGAAAATTTCATTCATAATTTTGACGATCCTAACGAAAAGAATTTGCTTTTTGTTGGAAACACAGGTCTTGGAAAAACTTTTCTTACAAACTGCATTGCTAATGAGCTTTTAAAACAAGGAAAAACTGTTTTGTACCAAACAGCTCCTGTAATGCTTAGTGAAATAATTGATGCTAAATTTGGTAGAGAACACTCTAATATAGATTTATTAGAAAATATATTAAATGTCGATTTATTAATAATAGATGATTTAGGCACAGAAACAGTAAATAATTATAAAATTGAAGAATTATTTACTATTATAAATACTAGACTTCTAAACCAAAATCATCATATTACAAAAACTATTATATCTACAAATCTTACTGCTGAAGAAATTTTTAAAACTTATACTAGTCGTATTGGTTCAAGATTGGCTGGGTCTTATAGATTTTTACGTTTCTTCGGAGAAGATTTAAGAATGAAAAAATCAAAAAAGAATCAAGATTAAAAATTAAGAAAGAGCCATAAGGCTCTTTCTTATGCTATATTAAATTCAATTTCAACTTTAAATAAATCTCCATCAATCTTACAACTTAATGTTCCTTTTTGAAGCTCGGTTAAACTTTTAGCTATAGATAATCCAAGTCCACTTCCTTCTGTTGTTCTAGATTTATCTCCTCTTACAAATCGTTGCATTAGCTCCTCTTCTGTAATATTCAATCTTTCCTTTGAAATATTTTTAAATGTTATATTAATTTTATTATCTTTAATAAACGTATCTATGTATACTCTTGAACTATCTAATGCATATTTTGAAATATTTCCAAATAAATTATCAATTACTCTATATAAATATCTACTATCCGCTTTTATTTTTATATCTTCTTTTGGTAAGTTTGAAATTACTTCTAATTTCTTTTCTTCAAATTTATCTTTATATTCTCCAAGCAATTGATTTAAAAGTTCTATAATTCCAATATTTTCAAAGTTTAAACTTACATTTCCAGAAGATGCTTTAGATGCTTCAACTAAGTCTTCTGTAAGTTTCTTCAATCTTTGTGATTTGTTATCTAAAATTTCTATATATTCTTTTACTTTTTCATTTTCTACATTTTCTTTTTTGATTAAATCTACATAGTTAATAATTGATGTAAGTGGTGTTTTTATATCATGAGAAACGTTTGTAATAAGCTCTGTCTTTAGTCTTTCAGATTTCAAGCTTTCTTGTACTGCATTTTCAAATCCATTTGAAATATCATTTATATAAGTAATGCTTTTTTCAAATTCTTGAGTGAAGTCTTCTGCATTTAATACAACTTTCTCACCTTCATAAATTTTTTTCAAAGAAGCTTCTAACTTTTTAAAACTATTTAATCTAAGAATTACTTGATATATTGCATAAAAGAATACTGCTAAATCAATTATAGCTCCGATTGGTCCTAATACTCCTAGTAAAATTACTGCTACTATAATATAAGCACAAATTATTACTATTAATTTTTTAGTTAAATTCGTATTTTCATTGAAAGCTTTCTTTATGCTTCTTAGTTTGTTTCTAAATTTTTTAAATAAATCTATAATTCTTTTAATACTTTTTTTACATAAAGACCATGACCATTTTAATATTTTACCACATATGCTAGTATCTAAAAATTGCTTTGCTTTTATTCTCTTGATAATTGTAACACCAGTTACTTCTGCTAAAATCATATTTACTATATAAAATGTACTTAATAATATACATCTTATATCCATATTTAAATTTGGAAAAGAAATTCCTTCAAATATGATATATGTTGAACCAATTAAGATTATTAGAAATATACCAATAATTATCTCTAATGGCACTTTATCAAAATCTGTTATTTCAATTTCTTCTTTTCCTTTAACATGTCCTATTGCATTTATTAAATATATAGTCATTATCAAAATAAGTATTGCTGAAATTGGAAAACTTATACTTATTAAAGTATGATATGGTTTTAATGTATTCATAGTATTAATAACCATACTAATTTCAGATGATTTGTCTAAGTTTTTATTAAAAGAGCTATAAAAAGTAAAGTCTTCAATTTTAGCTGTATGATATTCAACTTTATTCATATCTGTATTTGCCATACTATTAGTATTTTCTAAAACTTCTTCTCCATTAACCAACTCTACTTCTTCAGTAGTTTCTTCTATAACCAAATCATCTTCTGAATATATATTTACAACTTCTTTAACCTTGTTATCGTTTGTATAATATGTTATTTCATCATATTTAAGATATTCATCTATATCCTCTGTAAAATTTTCCAAATTAGAAGAATATTGATTATTTTCATAACATAAATTATTGCCTTTATCTTCTAAAACAACATTCTTTATTTCTTCTAATGTATCAGTATTTTCTGAAAATTTTACGTTTGTTAATACTTTATTTCCATAAATTACAACAACATCCATAAAATCTTTCATATCATACATATTATTCCAATCTGTATAATATATTGTTCTCTCTCCATCTTGAACTGTTATGTAATGACTTTGTGCAAAAATTAATTCATGCATATAATCTCTAATTCTATTCATATATGAAGATTTAAACATATCACTATTAAAAAATTCTTGCTCACTACCATAATTTCCTTCATTTATCAAATACATATAACAACTTGATAAAATAAAAACAGCAATAAGAATAGGCATTAACACATAACAAATTCCTCTTAGTACTTTACTATTTTTCATAATAATCCCCTCTCTTTTAATCTATTTTTTCTATTTTATACCCTATTCCCCAAATTACTTTTAAATATCTTGGTTCTTTGGGATTAATTTCAATTTTTTCCCTAATATGTCTTATATGTACTGCAATAATATTTTCTGCTGCATACGCTTCATCTTTCCATACATTTTCATATATTTGATTTATTGAAAATACTGTACCTTTATTCTTTAATAAAAATAATAAAATATTATATTCAGTTGGTGTAAGCTTTACTTCTTTTCCCTCAACAATAACTTTTTTTAAAGTATCGTCTATTAATAAATCTCCACTTTTATAAGTTTTTGAACCCTCTTTTACTTCAATAGCTCCAAGTTTTGTATATCTTCTTATGCAGGAATTTACTCTTGCAATTAACTCCATTGGATTAAAAGGTTTTGTAACATAATCATCTGCACCTAAATCTAAACCTATTATCTTGTCGCTATCTTCTGACTTTGCAGAAAGCATTAACACTGGAAGTGTATATTCTTTTCTTATTTCCTCTAATGTTTCAATACCATCTTTTTCGGGCATCATGATATCTAAAATTACAAGATGTATTTCATTGTTTTTGATAATATTTAAAGCTTCATTCCCATTATACGCTTTAAATATTTTATAATTTTCTTTGCTTAAATAGATATCAATCGCTTTTACAATTTCTTTATCATCATCACAAACTAAAATATTATACATATAAAAAATCCTTTCTTATCATTTTTCTATATTTTTATATTAACACATCTTTATTAAGAAAAAATAGAGGAATTATTAAGAATTTATTAAGAAGCAAAAAGAGCTTAGAAATTCTAAGCTCTTCTTTTGTTTATATTATTCTTCCTCTTCTGGCTCAACAGTTTCAATGCTTACAACTTTACCATCATTTGTTCTCATTAATGTAACACCTTGTGTTGCTCTACCTAAAACGCTTATTTCATCTACATTAAGTCTAATAATTGTACCAGTGTCTGTTATTAACATTACATCTTCATTACCACTAACGATTCTAATACCAACAATATCACCAGTTTTTGGAGTAACTTTATATGTAATAACTCCTCTTCCGCCTCTATTTTGAACTCTGTATTCATCAAGTTCTGTTCTCTTACCAAATCCGTTTTCAGTAATTGCAAGTAAAGTAGCTTTTCCGCCAGTAATAATTGGTTCCATTCCAATTACACAGTCATCATCGTCAATTCTCATTCCGATAACACCTTGTGTAACTCTTCCTACTGGTCTAACATCTTTTTCATCAAATGTAATACTCATACCTTTTTTAGTAACTAATACTACATTATCTTCACCATCTGTTAATCTAACATCTACAAGTGAATCGCCTTCTTTTAATGTTATTCCAAGTAAACCTGTTTTTCTAGCTGAATCATATTCTTTAAGTGGTGTTTTCTTAATTAAACCGTTCTTTGTTGCCATTAAAATATATTTACCTTCTGCAAAATTTTGAATTGGTATAATTGCAGAAATTTTTTCTCCACCTTCAAGATTTAATAGATTTACAATTGCTGTTCCTTTAGCAGTTCTTCCTGCTTCTGGAATTTCAAATCCACGAAGTCTGTACATTTTTCCTAAATTACTAAAGAATAAAATTGTATCATGTGAAGAAGCTGTAAATATGTCTTTAACAAAATCTTCTTCCCTTGTTGCCATACCTGTTATTCCTTTTCCACCACGTCTTTGACTCTTATAAGTGTCTACTGGCATTCTCTTAATATATCCAAAGTGTGATAAAGTGATAACAACTTGTTCTTCTTTTATTAAATCTTCTTCATTAAATTCGCCTTCTGCTGCACAAATTTTAGTTAATCTTTCATCACCAAATTTGTCTTTAATTTCAAGTAATTCATCTTTTATAATATCATATACTAAAGTTTCACTAGCTAAAACTTCTTTATAATATGCAATTAATTTCATAATTTCATTATATTCTTCTTCTAGTTTTTCTCTTTGTAAACCTGATAATCTCTTAAGTTGCATATCTAAGATAGCTTGTGCTTGTATATCTGATAAACCAAATCTTTTTATTAATCTTTCTTTTGCATCATCATAAGCTGAACGAATAATATTAATTATTTCATCAATATTATCAATTGCTATTTTTAAACCTTCTAATATATGAGCTCTTGCTTCAGCTTTTTCTAATTCAAATTTTGTTCTTCTAAAAATTACTTCTTTTCTATGGTCTATAAATACATCTAAACATTCTCTTAATGTTAATATTTTTGGTTCTCCATTAACTAATGCAAGTGTTATAATACCAAAAGTATCTTGTAATTGTGTATGTTTATATAATTGATTTAATATAACTTGAGGTCTAGCATCTCTCTTAAGTTCAATAACAATTCTGACTTTTTCTTCTCTATCAGATTCATCTCTAATATCTGAAATACCTTCAATTTTTTTGTCTTTAGCTAAATTTGCTATTGTTTCTATAAGTTTAGCTTTATTTACTTGATATGGAAGTGAATGAACAACAATTCTTTGTCTATTTCCAGACATTTCTTCTATTTCACTTTCACCTCTGATTGTGATTTTTCCTCTACCTGTTGTATATGCCTCTTTTATACCTTCTCTACCTAAAATCATTGCTCCAGTAGGAAAATCTGGACCTTTAACAATTTTCATTAAATCATCAATTGAAATATCTGGCTCTTCAATAACTTTTATAATTCCATTTATAACTTCTGTTAAATTGTGTGGTGGTATATTTGTTGCCATACCAACAGCAATACCTGATGAACCATTGATAAGTAATGTTGGTATTTTAGTTGGAAGAACTGTTGGTTCTTGAAGTCTGTCATCATAGTTTGGCATAAAATCAACTGTATTTTTATCTATATCTACTAGCATTTGTTCAGCAATTTTGTCCATTCTAGATTCTGTGTACCTCATAGCTGCAGCTGGATCTCCATCTATTGATCCAAAGTTACCGTGTCCATCAATTAATGTATATCTCATTGAAAAATCTTGTGCTAATCTAACCATAGCATCATAAACAGAAGCATCACCATGTGGATGATATCTACCTAGAACAGAACCTACTGTGTTAGCGCATTTTCTGTATGGCTTGTCTGATGATATACCATCTTCATGCATAGAATATAAGATTCTTCTGTGAACTGGTTTTAAACCATCTCTTGCATCTGGTAAAGCTCTTGATACAATAACACTCATAGCATAATCTATGTATGCTGTTTTCATCTCAGCTTCAATACTACGCTCAATGATTTTTTCTTCTTGTCTCTCCATTTACTTTCCTCTTTTCTTATCCATTTTCTTCTTGTATTATATAAAAATATTGCTAAAAAATCAAGAAAAATTGGTAAAAAAGTATGCTTTTTCGCTAGTGATTTTTTATAATTTTATGCATAAAAAAATTACCTCAAAAACTAAAATTTTTATAATTTATTTCTAATACGTCAACTTTTCTGCTAATTGCATTTCTTCTGTTGTTATATCAAAATTTCCACCATTGTTTTTTATTAAATTTTGTAAGTTTTCTATTTTTCTTGCTTCTTTTATTGTGTTTTCTAATGGCATTGTTTCTTTTAAATATTTTTCTATGTTTTTAAAATTTTTAGTCATGCTTTCTAAGTCTTTACTATCGAAAGACTCTTTCCATTTTTCAGAATAATTTTTTATTTTTTCAATATTTTTAACTTGATTTTCTAATGTATCTTCTATTTTGTCTGCTACACTATCTAAAATACTATTTTTACCTTTCTTTATTAAATTAGCAGTTGTTTTATTTATTAAATTTTTGTCTTCTATTTTTTCAATAGTCATATCCAATAAATCTGAAACAGTATCTATCATTCCACCTTTTTTTATTGCTATATCAACTTGATTCATATTTTCAAAATTACCAGTAACAATGCCAATAGCACTCTTTCCAAAATTTATTACAGTATTTACAGCCTCATTCAAACCTTCTTTAAATCCATTTTCTAATATCGTATCTTTTACTTTTATTACTTCATCTTCTATTAAATCTGGTAAAACAGATTTTAACCCTATATCAACTGCATTGTTTACAACGTTTCCTAAACTACTTTTCAAAAATTGTTCTTGTATAGATTTTAGTTCATTTTGAACATTTATATTTTTATCTTCAATTATTGTTAATTCTTCTCCCATTTTATTCTCCTATCATTTCAGTAATTTTCATTAAACTTTTTTGTTTCTCTATTTTTTCATCATACTTAACATTTCCTGTTATTTTCATATTACTAAACATTTTATTTATAACCATATTATCCAGAGAATAATTATTAACTTTATTTAAAACAATTTGAATTTTTTTATTATCTATTTTTAAATCTTCTAATAATACCTCTAATAAATTGTTAGATTTTTTCAATTCCACAATACTTGGAACCATTAAAAATACAATACCATCTGCTATATTTAATATTCTTGGTAAATATTTATACTTATAATCACTAGTGGTATCTATCACTACAACATCATAATCTACTTTAAAATTTATTATCATTTGCTCTAAATTTATATAATCCACAGTGTTATTATTATTAAATAACAAATCCATTGCACATATTGCATCTAAATTTTTAGAAACATGTATAATTTGATTTTCTATATTTATCATATCTTTGTTAGTGTATTTTGAAATTCCCAATAAAGTATTTATACTAGCATTATAAATATCAAAATCGACTATAAGTGTTTTCTTTCCCTGTTTTGCATATTCTTCTGCTAATATACATGTTAGCACACTTTTTCCAGAATTATATGCTCCTGATAAAGCAATAACTTTTCCTCTTGCTTCTAAATATAAATTGTCATAATTATTCTTTTCTTTATTTCTTATATGTATTTTTTCCATTTCAATATTTAATGAATCTAAATCATTAACATTAATATTCGCCAAACTATTTATAAATGTTTCTAAATCCACTTCGTTATTTTGATAAATCTTATATATTCCATTTGTAAATAAAAAGTTTTGGATATCTGCATTTTTCTCTTCTACAAAAACAATTATTTCAATCTTTTCATTTATTCTTAAAATCTGTTCTATCATTTCTTTAAAACTTATTTCACCATCTAAAATTTCACTAACTATCAAAGTATCTATATTTTTGTTTTCGATTAATACTTCTATTACTCCTTCTTTATATGGAATATCTCTTGTTACAATTTCAAATATTTCTTTTTTCTTTAGTTCTTCTGCAAGTTTATTATTACCAATTGCTGTTATTATTTTCTTCATCTATTACCTCCTCCATAATTTTCTTTTCAATATCTGATACTTCTACTTTTGCTAAAACATGATTATCTCCTATAAACATTAAACTTTCACCCCTTTTTAATGAAGCAATTTCTATTTTTTCTTTTTCTGTTAAACTCACATTTTCTGACAAAATTTTAATGCTCTCTTCCTCTAATTTGAAAAATGTTTTTATGCTTGAATTATTCAAAATGCTTTTTCCATATATACCATCTTCTAAACTAAATAAATCTGAAATATCTTGAGTTATTGCTACACTACTTCCACCATATTTTCTAATAGTTTTAAAAATTTTATATATAAAACTCGCAACAAAGCCATTAGATGTTACTCCTATAAGTTGCCATATTTCATCCATATATATTGCTTTCTTTTCTGACCTATTCTTTTTTATCTTGTCCCAAAAAATATCTATAAACAAATACATACCAAACTTAATATTGTCTTCTCCAAGTTCATGAATGTCTGCTACAATAAGTTTGTTATCTAATTCGATATTAGTATAATTATTTAAAAATTTTAATGAGCCTTTTATAAAAGGATACATTTTGTTTCGCAAATAAGTTAGATTTTCATCTTCACATATTACATTATAAAAATCTTCTAATATTGGCATATCCTTACTTTCTTTAAAAATTGGTTTTATATTTATTTTTGAACTTTCATTTTTATATAAAGTATTATCATCAAAAGTTATACCTTTTCTTCTATATGTTTCAATAAGTTTTTCTTCTAAAACACCTAATTTTTCTTCATCTAAATCTCCAAATACTAATGAAAAAAATCCTTTGAGCTTACCTATCTTTGTTGCTAAATAGCCTTGCTCTTCTTCTATACTTTCTTCTCTAATATCTAAAACATTGATACAATTACTTGATGTTGGACCGAAGTTTAATCAAACTGCCATCTAAATTTTTACATAAATTATTGTATTCTCTTTCCGGGTCTATAATAAATTGTGAAACACCTAATAATCTGTATCTCAAAATTAAACTTTTAATATAAAAAGATTTTCCTGCACCACTTGTTCCAAATATACACATATTTGCATTTTTATATTTTTCTTTGTTAAATCTATCCACAAGTATCATTGAATTATTATATATATTTGTCCCTATAAAAACTCCTTCTTCATCACACAAACTTGAAGATATAAATGGATATGTAGCAACTAAACTACTACTTAAAATATTTCTTTTTGCTGCCTCTTTAATTTCTTTACTATTAAGCATCATTGGAGAACAAGCCATAAATATTGGTTCTTGTCTAAAATTTCCACGTCTTGTTGTCATTCCATTTGATTGTAAAATGCCTTCTACTTTATTAGCTAAATATTCAACCTCTTTTTTGTCTTCTCCATATACAGTCAAATATGTGTATATATAATATAAATCTTCATTATTTACTTGCATTTCTTTTCTTATGTATTTTGCATCATTATAACTATAAGCTGCAATTTCTATATCTTCTCGATTAGAATTTCCTTCTTTTAAATCTACTCCAACATTTCCAATATAATAAGTCAAATCTTTTATAGTTTTATACGAATCTTGTTTTTCATAAAAACAAGTTAAATTCATGTTAATATTTGCATTCATTAAATTTTTAAAAATAATATCTGAATACTCTCTATAATAATCTGTAACAATTAAACCTATAAAATACATATTATCTATTTCAAAATAACGTGGATTTTGGTTATCCACATACGCTGGAGCAATCTTGTCTTTGTTATCCACAGCCCCTTCTATAAAATTGTTTATTTCTACCACCTCACTTTTCCTTTATTTTTCAGCTATTCTAGGATTATAAAAAGATGCTAAAACTTCTATTATTTCTTTTTTAGAATTTATATCTTGAATAAGATTTCCACATCTCGATAAGCTCTCTTTTACTTTAAAAAACATTTCTGTTAAATTATTCACAACTATTTTTTCATAATTTGGATTATTTTCTTTTTGATATTCTGGAATTTCATTTTTTAAGATAATATAGAAATTTTTTGATGATGATTTATTTTCTTCATTTTTTTCTTGAATATAATTTATATAATTTTCTGATAATTTTCTAATTTTGGAATTTTTTTCATTAGACATAATTTGATGAATATTTGAAATATGTTTTGAAAGATCTTCTTTTTTACTTTGAACTAAAATTTGAATATTGAAATCACAAGTTTTGAGAAACAACTTATAGGCATTTAGAATTGCCTCTTTTTCTAGGTTTGATTTTAAATCGTAATTAATAGGAATTATTTTTATAATTTTTATATAATTATTTTTATTTTTTATAATTCCATTTTCTAAAATTTTTTCAAACGGCAACCAATCTTTTGTCGTTCTTTCCTTTTTTATTTTTTCTACTCCTTTCTTTTTTATTTTTCATTATAATACAACACTTTTTTTGAAATGTCAATACATTAAAATAATTGTCTTAAAAACAAAACTTTTAAACAATATTTTTTATTTTTCAAAAAAATTATCCACAAATAAAAAATCCACAAGTTGTTTTCAACTTGTGGATAACTTTTATTAAAATTAAATATCTAAGTTTTTAACATATTTTGCATTCTTTTCAATAAATTCTCTTCTAGGATTTACATCATCTCCCATAAGTAAGCTAAATGTTTTATCAGCCTCGATAGCATCATCCATTGTAACTTTTACTAATATTCTTCTAGCTGGATCCATAGTAGTTTCCCATAATTGCTCTGGGTTCATTTCTCCTAAACCTTTATATCTTTGTATACTAACTTGGTCTCTTTCAATTCCTCTTTCTTTCAAAATTTCAAAAGCACCTGTTAAATCATCTTCATACCAATAGATATCTTCCATTCCCTTTTTAAATAATTTGAAAAGAGGTGGTTGAGCAAGAAAAACATTTCCGTTTTCAATAAGTGGTCTCATATATCTAAAGAAAAATGTTAATAATAATGTTCTAATATGTGCACCATCAACATCGGCATCTGCCATTATGATAACTTTTCCATATCTAATTTTTGTAATATCAAAATCTGCTCCTATACCAGCACCAACAGCTAATATAACTGGATTTAATTTATCATTTCCATATATTTTATCTGCTCTTGCTTTTTCAACATTAAGCATTTTTCCCCATAAAGGAAGTATTGCTTGAAATCTTCTATCTCTACCTTGTTTTGCACTTCCACCAGCTGAGTCACCCTCAACGATATAAACTTCGCATTCTTCTGCATTTTTGCTACTGCAATCTGCAAGTTTTCCTGGAAGTGTTGTTGATTCTAAAGCAGATTTTCTTCTTACTAATTCTCTAGCTTTTCTAGCTGCTTCTCTAGCTCTTGCTGCACTTACACATTTTTCAAGTATTGCTTTTGCAACATTCGGATTTTCTTCTAAAAATGTAGATAATTTTTCATTTACCATTGCTTGTACAATACCAGCAACTTCACTATTTCCTAATTTTGTTTTAGTTTGTCCTTCAAATTGAGGTTCTTTAACTTTTACTGATATAACAGCTGTTATGCCTTCTCTTATATCGTCACCTTGTAAATTACCATCTTTTTCTTTTAATATGTTTTTAGATTTTGCATAATCATTAAAAGTTTTTGTTAAAGCTCTTTTAAAACCTTCAAGATGAGTTCCACCTTCAATAGTATTAATGTTATTTACGAAAGTATATATGTTTTCAGAATATGCACTTGTATATTGAATAGCAATTTCAACTGGATATTCTCCATCTTTTTCTATGTATATTGGTGTTGGATGTAATTTCTCTTTGTTATTATTTAAGTATTCAACAAAAGAATTTAATCCACCTTCAAAACAAAATTCATTTTTTCTTGGTGTTTCTTCTCTTTCATCTGTTATTGTGATTTTTAATCCTTTTGTTAAGAAAGCCATTTCTCTAAATCTATTTTCTAAAACTTCATATTCATATTCTAAGGTTTCAAAAATAGTATCATCTGCTAAAAATCTAACTTTTGTTCCAGTTTTTTTAGAATCACCTATTTTAGTAAGAGTACTTACTGTTTTACCTCTTTGGAATTTCATTTGATATAAGCCACCATCTCTTTGAATAGTAACTTCTGTCCATTCTGATAATGCATTTACAACAGATGAACCAACTCCATGAAGACCACCAGAAACCTTATATCCGCTATCTCCACCGAATTTACCACCTGCATGTAAAACTGTATAAACAGTTTCTGCAGCAGATAATTTTGTTTTTGGGTGAATATCAACTGGGATTCCTCTACCATTATCTTCTACACAAATAATATTTCCTTTTTCTATTGTAACATTAATTTCTGTACAATATCCTGCTAAAGCTTCATCAACAGCATTATCAACAATTTCATAAACTAAATGATGAAGTCCTCTTACTGAAACACTACCTATATACATACCTGGTCTTTTTCTAACAGCTTCCAATCCTTCTAGTACTTGAATTTGATCTGCATTATACTCATGTTCAAATTTTTCCATTTTTTCCTCCTAATTCTTTTTTTCTTTTACCTATTGTGCTAGCTCCAATGTTAGTAATATATGCTTTTGTTTTTCCTTTACATTCCGTTAAAATAAAAGTTTTTCCTAAATTTGGAGTAATTGTTTTTAACAATTTTTGTTCTTCTAAATTACTTTTAAAATTTCTATATTCTTTTGTATTACCAATATAATCTAGATTAAAAATTCCAATTATATCTTCTTCTTTCATAACTAAGTCTTTTCCAATATGTATATACATTTTTATCTGTTCCTTTCCTTAGTTTACAAGACAATTTCCACTTTCTACATAAATTCTGTTTACAGGTTTTTCTATATTTTTTATGTCATCTGTACAAGTAATTATAACTTGATTTCCATTTATACTGTCTAAAAAAGATTTTCTTCTTTCTTCATCTAATTCAGACATAAAATCATCTAAAAGAAGTATTGGACTCTCTCCTATTTCTTCTTTTACTATTTCTAGTTCTGTCAGTTTTAAAGTAAGAATTGCTGTACGTTGTTGTCCTTGAGAACCATATTTAGAAATTGGTCTTTTGTTTATATATATTAGAAAGTCATCTCTATGAGAGCCTGTTGCTGTAAAACCTCTTTTTATATCTATTTCTCTAGATTTTTTCAAAGCAGATAAATAAGTTTCTTTATCTTTTCCATTACTAATATATCTTATTTCTAATTTTTCTTCAAGTTTTCCACTTTTAGTTATCTTTTTGTGGATATCTTCTATCTTTTCTGAAAACTTTTCAATATATTTTTTTCTATATTCATAAATGTTAGCTGAAATTTCAGATAATTGTTCATCCCAAATTTCTAACATTTCTTTTGGCTTTCCTTCTGTTTTTATTTGTCTTAAATAGTTATTTCTTTGTTCAATCGCTTTATTGTATGTATTAAGCAAATGTATATAATTTGGTTTTAAAGAGCTAATCATTATATCTAAAAATTTTCTTCTCATTTGAGGTCCATCTTTGATAATCTCAATATTATCTGGAATAAAAATGATTGTGTTTATTTTTCCTATTATATTACTAATTTTATTTTGTTTTACACCATTTATAAAGAAATTCTTTTTTTCAGATATAT
The DNA here is from genome assembly GCA_017625465.1 of Clostridia bacterium. Lineage (GTDB taxonomy): Bacteria > Bacillota > Clostridia > TANB77 > CAG-508 > Scatovivens. Next base: position 32,388 of record JAGAKS010000017.1, read on the forward strand.
TAGCTTTTATAGTACCTGTTCTATCTGTTCTTTCATATTCTACAATAACATTTGCTTCTTTTTCTTCAAATTTTATCATTTCTTTATCTTTATTAGTTCTAAAAGATTTTCCTAAACTACATAGAAATATTGCTTCTATTATGTTTGTTTTTCCTTGTGCATTATTACCATAAATTATATTTATTCCATCTTTTAGTTCTATTTCTTGATTTTTATAATTTCTAAAATTCTCTAATACAACTTTTTTTATAAACATATCTTTTTCCTATTATAACATACCCCAAAGCCAACCTAAAATAGATTTTACAACAAGTATTAAAATTATAACTCCTAAAGCTGACATAACAATCGCACCTATATTTACTTTTATACCTGCTTGCTCAAAAATCTTGTCAGATACTTTTTCAAATTTTTTATTTATAGCAAATATTATATCTATTATTTTATCATAAATTTTTTTGAATAAATCTTCCATTTTTCCCCTTACTTTATCCACATTTAGTTATCTTTTTGTGTATAACTATTCTTTTATTTTGATTGGTAATATCATATATATGTAATCACCATTATCTATTGGTTTTATTATACATGGTGAACGATTTGTTCCAAATTCTATATAAACTTCTTCATCATCTATTGCTTTTAATGCATCTAAGAAGAACATTGGATTAAATCCTATTTCTAATTCTTTACCTTCTGTTTCAACGTAAATTTCTTCTTTAGCATCTCCTGTTTGATTTGCACAAGATATTGTAACTTTTCCTACTTCTACACTTATTTTTACAGGATATTTCTTTTCTTTTTCTATTGCTGATGCTGAAATAAGTTTAATTCTTTCAAAACATTCTTGAATATTATTCTTATTTACTTTTATTCTAGTTTCCCAGTTTTGCGGAATTGTGTTTGAATATTTTAAAAATTCACCATCTAATAATCTTGTAACTATTTTACAATTTTCCATTTCAAATAAAGCTTGATTTCTTGATATTCCTATTTTTACTGGTTCAAAAGAATCAGAAATTATTTTATTAACTTCATTTAAAGTTTTTCCTGGGATAACACTACTAAAAGAATTCACTTTTTCATTTATTATATTACTTTTAATAGCTAATCTATATCCATCTACTGCTACTACATTTAATTTATTTTCTAAAACTTCAAATAAACAACCTGTAAATATAGGTCTATTTTCTTCTGTACTTACAGCAAATATAGTTTTTCTTATCATATTTTTTAAAGTTGTTTGTTCTATTTCAATAGAATTGTCTACATTTATTCTAGGTAATTCTGGAAATTCATCTGGATTCATTGTTGCTAACTTATATAATGAACCTTCACATTCTATTTCTAATAAGTTATTTTCATTTATAGTAATTTTAATTACTTTATTAGGAAGTTTTCTAATTATTTCACTAAACATTATAGCATTTACAACTGTACTTCCTTGTTCTTGTATTTCTGCTTCTAAAATATATTCGATTCCTATTTCTAAATCATAAGAAGTTAATTTTAGTTCGTTATCATTTGTTTGAATAAGTATTCCTTCTAATATAGGCATTGTTGTTTTTGAAGCAACACCATTTATTACGGAATTAATACCTTTAAGAATTTTTTCTTTTTCACAAAGAACTTTCATATTTTCCTTCTCCTTTATATATAATATTTTTAGTAGTAGTAGTAGTAGGTATAGTGAATTATGTGGAAATCTTTTGAAAGTGGCTATTTCCCTAACAAAAATCCTGTGTATAAAGTTGTGGAATTCACAACTAGTTTTCCACCATATTCACAAAACACTGTGAATAACGTTTTATTAACAAGCTGTCCACAGGTGTTTTGTTGATAACCTCTTTCCCACTTCCGTAGACTTTGATTGAGGTTCTGTTCGTAATTTTTTTGTTTGGAAAACACTTTTTTCAAAAAAGTTTAATTTTTATTTATATATAAACTAATTTGATTCTCTAATGATGTTTTTCACACTTTCCACAATATCTTTTGTATTTGAATTTTCTTTATTTTCTTTTATCTCTTTTTCAATTTTATTATAAGCATGCATAACTGTTGTATGGTCTCTACCACCAAAAGCAGCTCCAATTTTTGGAAAAGTCATTGAAGCAATATTTCTACATAAATACATAGCTATTTGTCTTGGATAAGCTATATCATTTGATTTTTTAGAAGAAATTAAATCTTCTTTTGGTATATTGAAATATTTTGCTACTACTTCTTGAATATAATCAGCTGAAATAATTTTTTCTTTTTGATGTATATATTCATTTAATGTTTTTTCCACAATATCTATTGTTATTGGACTATGTGTTAAATTAGTAAAAGCTATAATTTTTTCTAAACATCCTTCTAGTTCACGAATGTTAGAATCAATACGAGTAGCAATTAATGATAATAAATAATCATCAAAAATAATATTTTTTAATTGTACTTTTCTTCTTAAAATAGCTAAACGTGTTTCATAATCTGGTACAGAAACATCTGCTAATATTCCACCTTCAAATCTTGATTTTAATCTTTCTTGTAATCCTTGAATATCTCTAGGAGCTTTATCACTAGAAATAATAATTTGTTTTTCAGCATCTTTAAGTGCATTAAATGTATGGAAAAATTCTTCTTGTCCTAATCTTTTATTAGCAATAAATTGAATATCATCAACTAAAAGTATATCTACTTTTCTATATTTATCTCTAAATAATTCATTTTTAAAATTAGGATCTTTAATAGAATTTACCAAATCATTAATAAATGTTTCTGAAGTTACATATAAAACTTTTTTTGAAGGATCTTTTCTAATAATTTCATTTCCTATAGCATGCATTAAGTGAGTTTTTCCAAGACCTACACCACCATAAATGTATAATGGATTATAATTAGATGCTGGTTCTTGAGAAACTGCATAAGCTGCTGCATGAGCGAATTTATTATTATTTCCAATAACAAAAGTATCAAATGTATACTCTGGTTTTAAAAAGCTACTATTATAATTTTGGCTTTTAGAAAAATTATTATCTTCAGTATTTTCAATATTTTCAAAGCTTTTATCTTGTTGCTCTTTTTCTTCATTTGTAATAACTGTAATTTCACATTGTTTATTTGTAATAAAATTGAAAGTAGTTTCAAGAAGTTCTGAATGTCTTGCAATAAGTGCATCTTTTTGCATTTCAGTTTGAGTAACTAATACAATTTTATTATCTGAAACAGATGCTATTTTTAAGCCTTTTATCCATGTACTGTATGAAATCGAAGGCATTTTACTCTTTAAAAGATCTTTTGCTTTATTTAGTAGTAATTCATTATCAGTATACATCCGTTTTCCATCCTTTCAAAATAAATGAATTATCCACAATTTTATCCACAATATTGTGCAAAAAGCACCTAAAAATCTAGTAAAATTATTAAACCTAAAAATGTGGAAAACTCATATATCCGTAATATTTTAGTTGTGTTCATATCATATCAAAAATAATTTTAAATATCAAGTAAAAAAGAAAATTTAACAAAATTTTACATATTATTAGAAATAAAAAAATACGAAATATTTGTAATAGCTTGACTTTTGCCATGGTTTTGTAGTATAATTCTTATGTTTATAGAGTTTATAATAATTTTAATATAGATTAGGGAGGTGCTAAAATGAAGAGAACTTATCAACCAAAAAAAAGACAAAGAAGTAAAGTACATGGTTTCAGAAAAAGAATGCAATCTAGAGCAGGAAGAAAAGTTTTAAAAGCAAGAAGAAATAAAGGTAGAAAAGTAATCAGTGCTTAATTTAAAAAAGGGACGCTATGCGTCCTTTTTTAGAAATTTTCCTATAATAAAAGAAATGGGGAAAATGTATGAAAAATACAATAATGATTAAAAAAAATTATGAATTTAAAAATTTTTTCTCTAAAGGAAAATTTTTTTATGGAGAAAATATACATATGTATATCCATAAAAATAAAAGTTCTATAAATAAATTAGGAATTGCTATTTCAAAAAAACAAGGAAAAGCAGTAGAGAGAAATAGATTAAAAAGACTTATTAGAGAAAATTATAAGAATTATGAGGAAAAAATAGGGATAGGAAATAATATAATTATAATAGTTAATAAAAATAAAAATTCACAAGAAATTGGCTATTATGATATTCAAAAAGATTTTGAAAAAATATTATCTAAAGCAGGAGTGCTTAAATAAATGAAAAAACTATTAATAAACCTTATAAATCTCTATAAGAAATTCATTTCACCTTACTTAGAACATTTGGGAATTCACTGTAAATATGAACCAACATGCTCAGAATATACTAAACAAGCAATAGAAAAATATGGCGCAATAAAAGGTACATTTTTAGGAATGAAAAGAATATTAAGGTGTAATCCTTTTTCTAAGGGAGGATTTGATCCACTAAAGTAGAAGGAGGAAATAATGTTTGATTTTTTTGCAAACATATTTGGTTATGTTTTAAATTTTATATACAATTTTGTTGGAAATTATGGCTTAGCAATAATAATTTTTACAATTTTGCTTAAATTAGTAATGTTACCACTTAGTATAAAACAACAAAAAACAATGAAAAAAAGTACAAAACTTCAAGCAGAAGTTAAAGTTTTACAAGAAAAATATAGCAATGATCCAGTTAGATTAAATCAAGAAATGATGGATTTATATAAAAATGAAAATATGAGTCCATTTAGCGGATGTTTAAGTTCAATATTACAAATGATTGTAATACTTTCAATATTTTTCTTAGTAAGCAGACCACTAACATTTATGCTTCATGTAGATGAAAAAGTTATAAATGATTATGTTACCGAAATTAAACAAGAATCAGAAGGAAAAGCAAGTTATCAAGAAATAGCTGTTATTAAAGCAAAAGGGGCAGAAGATGAAAGAGTTAGAATAAATATGGATTTCTTAGGTTTAGACTTGAGCGATGTTCCTTCAAATAACTTCTCAAATTGGAAAGTGTTTGTAATACCAGTTTTATATGTATGTACATCAATTATTTCAATGAGGATAACAACTAGTATGCAAAAAGCTAAACAAGAAGAGAAAAAAGAAGAAAAAAGTAAAGATGAGACAGAAGATGCAATGCTAGAGATGAATAAAACAATGAATTATATGATGCCTATAATGTCTGTAAGTATTGCGCTAATAGCTCCACTTGGACTTGCTTTATATTGGCTGGTAAGTAATGTACTTATGATAATTGAAAGACTAATTATCAACAAAGTATGCAATGATGCATAAAAGGAGGAAGAATATGGAAAACAAAACATATATATTCGAAGGAAAAACTACAAATGAAGCTATTGAAAAGGGTTTGAAAGAATTAAAACTTCCTAAAAGTAAAGTAGATATAAAAGTGTTAGAACAAGAAGATAAAAGAAGTTTCTTTAGTATTTTAGCTCCAAGAGTTGTAAAAGTTGAAATGACTATAAAAGAGAATGCTAAAGAAAATATTTCAGCTAGTATAATAAAAGAAATAAAAAAAGATAATATAGAAAGAAAGCCAATAGATATGACTACAGTTAAAGCTAATGTAGAAGTATTTGTAAAGGATTTTATTTCAAAATTGCCAACAAAAGATGTAACTTACACAATTGAAACAGAAGGCAATAACTTAATGGTAGATATGAATGGCGGAGATACAGGATATTTGATAGGATATAGGGGAGAAGTGTTAAATAGTATCCAAAATATTCTTACAAATATTGCTAATAAAGGAAATAAAGATAAAGTAAAAGTAATGCTAAACATAGGTGGATATAGAGAAAAAAGAGAAAAAGATTTAGAAAATTTAGCAATGAAAATTGCTGCAAGTGTTGTAAAAACAGGTAAATCAATAACATTAGAACCTATGACAGCTTATGAGAGAAAAGTTATTCATACTAAACTACAAAGCAATGAAAAAGTAACAACATATAGTGTTGGTGAAGAGCCATATAGAAAGCTTGTTGTAGCTTTAAATAAATAATAAAATATAAAAAATCTGAAGTCAAAGTGAGGATTTGTTTTAATAAAACATACTCATTTTGACTTCTTTTTATTATGAAGAATATACATTTTACAATTTTATGTAAATATGATATAATATATAAGATTTTTATAAAAGAGGTAATAAAATGAGTACAATAGTTGCTATTTCAACAGCTCCAGGAGTTGGAGGAATTGGAATAATTAGAATGAGTGGAGAAAATTGTTTTGAAATTCTAAATAAAATTTTTAGACCAAAAACAAAACAAAAAACTGAGGAAATAAAAGGTTATACAATTAAATACGGAAATATTGTAAATGCTAGGGAAGAGGTAATAGACGAGGTTTTAGTATCTTATTTTAAAGCACCAAAAAGTTATACTACAGAAAACATGTGTGAAATAAATTCACATGGTGGAATGGTTATAATGAATCAAATATTAGAACTATGTTTAGCAAATGGTGCAGAGCTTGCAGAAGCTGGAGAATTCACTAAAAAAGCTTTTTTAAATGGTAGAATAGACTTATCTCAAGCAGAAGCAGTAATTGATGTTATAAATGCTAAAACAGATAAAGAAGCAAAGGTTTCTTTAAAACAATTAAAAGGTAATTTATCTACAGAAATTAGTGAAATAAGACAAGAAATAATATCATTACTGGCAGACATTGAAGTTACTATTGATTATCCAGAATATGATGTAGAAGAAGTTACTAATAATAGAATATTAGAAGCTTTAAAAGCTGTTGAAAATAAATTAAATAAAATGGAAGAAAGCTTTGAAAATGGTAAAATAATTAGAGATGGTATTAAAACAGCTATTATAGGAAGACCAAACGCAGGAAAATCTTCACTTTTAAATGTTATTTTAAAAGAAGAAAGAGCGATAGTTACAGACATTGAGGGAACAACTAGAGATACTATTGAAGAATATATACAAATTGATGGAATTCCTTTGAAAATAATAGATACAGCAGGAATTAGAAATGCAAGGGATGAAGTCGAAAAAATAGGTGTAAAAAAAGCTATTGAAATAGCTAAAGATAGCGATATAGTAATAGCAATATTTGATATTACTAGAGATTTAAATGATGAAGATGAGGAAATATTAAAACTTGTAGAAGAAAAAAATGCAATTATTGTTTTAAATAAAATAGATTTAAATGATGAAAAAAATATAGAAAAAATAAATAAAACAAATAAACCTATAGTAAAAATATCAACAAAAACTAAAGAAGGAATTGATGAATTATATAATAAAATTTCAGAAATATATCAATTAAAAGAGATAGCTAATGATGGAGAATTAATTGTTAGTAACAATAGACATAAGAAATTAATAAGAAATGCAAAAGCAAATTTAGAGATGGCAAAGCAGACTATTGTTGACAAAATGCCAATAGACATAATTTCAGGAAACTTAAAAGAAATAATTGAAGAACTTGGAAAAATTACAGGCGAGACAGTTACAGAAGATGTTATTAATGAAATATTCTCAAAGTTCTGCTTGGGAAAATAATATTTTTTGAAAATAAAAATTAAATGAAAAATATTATTAATTATTTATTTATTAAAAATAAAATTAAATTTATTTTAAAAAATAATTTATAAAAAACAAAAAATATTTATTAAAAAATTAATTTGTAAAAATAAAATATTATATTTATAAAAAATAGAAAACTAAAAAAAAGAATGAAAAAGGTAAATATTTTATAAAGTAAAAAATAAGTAGAAAAATAGTTTTAAAATAAAGCATGAAAATGAAAAATAAGACGTTTTTACAACTGAAACGATAAATTACTTTAAAACACATTTTAAAATTAAAATAAAGCAAAATAAAAAGAATAAGAAACAAATGTTTTTTTGCAAACAAAATATCTTGTTCCACAAAGAACCAAAAAGGAGAAATCAAAATGAGTTATAATGCAGGTAAATATGATATAGCAGTTATAGGTGCTGGACATGCAGGCTGTGAAGCGGCACTTGCAGCAGCAAGATTAGGTATGAAAACTTTAATGTTTTCAATAAGTTTAGAAGCTGTAGCTAATATGCCATGTAATCCACATATAGGAGGATCATCTAAAGGACATTTAGTTCGTGAGATAGATAGCTTAGGTGGAGAGATGGGAAAAAACATAGATAAAACTATGATTCAATTGAGAATGTTAAATACTTCAAAAGGTCCAGCAGTACATTCATTAAGAGCACAAGCTGATAGAAAAAGATATCAAATGGAGATGAAGCATACTTTAGAAAAACAAGAAAATCTATTTTTAAAACAAGCAGAAATAGTTGATATAGGTGTAGAAGATGGAAAGATAAAAAGTGTTACTACACATTTAGGAGCGATTTATGAAGTAGATAGTGTAATTCTAGCAACTGGTACATATTTAAAAGGAAAAATATTTATAGGAGAGAATTCTTTTGAAAGTGGACCAGATGGCGTGTTTCCAGCTAATAAATTATCTGAACGTTTAAAAGAATTAGGCATTGAAATTCAAAGATTTAAAACTGGCACACCAGCAAGAATTAATAAAAAAAGTATAGATTTTTCTAAGATGGAAATTCAAGAAGGAGATGAAGATATTGTTCCATTTTCATTTGATGATGAAGTGTCACATATGGAACAAGTACCTTGTTGGCTTACTTACACTAACGAAAGAACGCATGAAATAATTAGAAAAAATTTACATAGATCACCATTATATGCAGGTATGATAGAGGGGACAGGACCAAGATATTGTCCATCTATTGAAGATAAAGTAGTAAGATTTGCAGATAAAGAAAGACATCAAATTTTTGTTGAACCTATCGGGTTAGATACAGATGAAATGTATATTCAAGGAATGAGTTCTTCGCTTCCAGAAGATGTTCAAATAGCTATGTATAGAACACTTCCAGGTCTTGAAAATGCTGAATTTACTAGACCTGCGTATGCTATTGAATATGACGCTATTGAACCTTCTCAGTTAAAAAGTTCATTAGAATTAAAATCAATTTCTGGAATGTTTTTTGCAGGTCAAATAAATGGTACTTCTGGTTATGAAGAAGCAGCAGCACAAGGTATAATTGCAGGAATTAACGCAGCTCAAAAATTAAAAGGAAAAGCACCTTTAATATTAGATAGATCAGAAGCATATATAGGTGTTTTAATTGATGATATTGTTACTAAAAGTACGGCAGAGCCTTACAGAATGATGACTTCTAGAGCAGAATATAGACTTTTATTAAGACAAGATAATGCAGATTTAAGATTAACAGAATATGGACACGAAGTAGGACTTATTTCAGAAGAAAGATATCAAAAATTCTTAAAGAAAAAAAGTGAAATAGAAGAAGAAATAGAAAGATTACAAACAAAAAATGTTAAGCCAAATGAAGTAACAAATAGCTTTTTAAGAAAATATGGAGCTTCTGAATTAACTGCCGGAGTAAAGCTTTCAGAATTATTAAAAAGAACAGAATTAAATTATGAAAAACTTGCTGAAATAGATACAAAAAGACCTGAATTAGATAGACAAGTAAAAGAAGAAGTTGAAATAATGGTTAAATATGCTGGATATATTGAAATGCAAAAAAGACAAGTAGAAGGTTTCAAAAAGTTAGAAAAGAAAATTTTACCAGAAGATATAAATTATGATGATGTAAAAGGAATAAGACTTGAAGCAAGGCAAAAACTTAATAAGTTTAGACCATATTCATTAGGTCAAGCTTCAAGAATATCAGGTGTTTCACCAGCTGATATATCAGTACTTTTAATATATTTAGAAGGGTTAAAAAGAAAATAAAATGGATTTAAAAGAGTTTGAAAGATTGTTTATAGAAGAGTGTGAGAGAAATAATATAAATATAGAAAGTGTAGATATAGAAAAATTTTACAACTATATGTTAGGTATCATAGATTGGAACGATAAAATAAATGTTACAGCAATTACAGATAAAAAAGAGTTCCTTGTGAAACATTTTATAGATTCTCTTACAATAAGTAGGTTTGTAGAAGATGGAAAAAGATTGATTGACATAGGAACAGGTGCTGGTTTTCCTGGTATTCCTTTAAAAATTGCTTATCCTAATATGCAAGTTACTTTAATAGATAGTGTTAATAAAAAATTAAATGTTATAAGAGAAGTATCTAATAATATAAAACTAGATAAATTAGAGATAATACATTCAAGAGCAGAAGATTTGGCAAATAATCCTAAATATAGAGAGCAGTATGATTATGTAACTACAAGAGCAGTATCAAATTTAAGTACAATATCTGAATACATGATACCATTTTTGAAAATAGGTGGAAAAGCAATATGCATGAAAGGGCCAAATTATGAAGAAGAATTAAAAGAAGCAGAAAAAGCGATAAATATATTAGGTGGTAAGATAGAGAGAATAGAAAATTTATTAATAAGCGGTGAAATAGAAAGAAATATTATAATAATTTCTAAAATCAAAAGTACACCAAATAAATATCCTAGAGGTCAAGGAAAACCATTGAGAGAACCAATAAAATAGTAAAAATAAAATGCTAGAAAGCTTCATTTCTAGCATTTTTTTGAAGTTTTAAAAATACTTACTTTTTTGCAAAAAAATGTTCAAATTTTATTGACATATCCACAAAATTTTTATATGATAGTAAGGTATAAAAAAGGAGGGGTTACTTTGGGTAAAGTAATAGCAATAGCAAATCAAAAAGGTGGAGTAGGAAAGACTACAACTGCAGTTAATATAAGCACTATATTAGCTAAAAAAGGAAGAAAAGTAATATTAATAGATGGAGACCCACAAGGTAATGCTACAAGTGGACTAGGAATTGATAAAAATGTAGAAAACTCATTATATGATGTTTTAGTTAATGAAGTTGACATAATTCAAACGCTACAAGATACTTGTGTAAAAACATTAAAGGTATGCCCTTCTAATGTAAACTTGGCAGGAGCAGAGGTAGAGTTAGTTAATCTAATGTCAAGAGAGCAAAGACTAAAAGAGAAAGTGGACGAAATTAGAGATGAATATGATTATATCATTATAGATTGTCCTCCTTCATTAGGATTAATTACATTAAATGCTTTTACTGCTGCAGATTCAGTCCTTATACCAGTACAATGCGAATATTATGCGCTAGAAGGATTAGGACAACTTATAAATACTGTAAATCTTGTTAAAAAGCATTTAAATAAAAACTTGGAAATAGAGGGAGCTGTACTTACTATGTATGATATGAGGACAAACCTTTCAAATCAAGTAGTAAGAGAAGTAAAAAGATATTTTGATGATAAAGTATATAAAACTGTTATACCAAGAAATATCAAGCTTAGTGAAGCTCCAAGTTATGGAATGCCAATTACTTTGTATGATGCTAATTCCAAAGGTGCAAGATGCTATGAAAAATTAGCAAGAGAAATTATCAAAGCAAATGAAAAGAAAGATTAGATGGAGGTGCTAAAAATGACTAAAAAAACAGGATTAGGAAAAGGGTTAGATGCTTTATTTAGCACACCTATTATAGAGGAAGAAAAAAATACAGAAGAAATAGCAAAAATGCTAAAAATAAATGAAATAGAACCAAACAAGGAACAAGCTAGAAAACAATTTGATGACGAAGCTTTAGAAGAACTTGCTAGTTCTATTAAAGAATATGGAGTAATTCAACCAATTATAGTAGCTAAAAAAGATAAATATTATGAAATAGTTGCTGGAGAAAGAAGATGGAGAGCTTCAAAAAAAGCAGGACTTACTGAAATACCAGCAATAGTTAAAGAAGATGATGAAAGAAGAAATAAAGAAATATCTTTAATAGAAAATATTCAAAGAGAAGATTTAAATCCAATAGAAAAAGCTAGAGGTATAAAACTTCTTATGGATGAATATGAACTTACTCAAGCTAAAGTAGCTGAAATTATAGGAAAAAGCAGAAGTAGTGTTGCTAATACTGTTAGAATTTTAAATTTAGATGAAAGAGTTATAAATTTAGCAATTGAGGGTAAACTTACAGAAGGACATTGTAAAGCTTTAATGGCTATTACAGATGGCGATAAACAATATGATATGGCTTTATACTTAATCGAATCAGGTGGTACTGTTAGAGAGGCTGAAAAGAAAATGAAAGCTCGTAAAACAGCAAAGAAGAAAGATGAGAAATATGAAGCTATATATAGAGATATAGAAAATACTTTCCAAGGTTTCTTTGGAACAAAAGTAAAATTAGACGCTGGAAGTAAAAAAGGAAAAATAATTATTCAATACAATTCAAATGATGATTTAGAGCGTATTTTAGAATTATTAAAATAAAGGATGTGTTTAAATGGAAGCATTTTTAGAAGTCATAAAAACAGATAATTTTATTTTATGGTCTGCAATTATAAATATTATTTTAATTTTAGTAGTTTTAATATTAACAGCAGTTGTTATAAGTAGTAATAAAAAGTACTTAAGTTTTATGAAAAAACTCGGTAAAGGCGAAAATTTAGATAGTATGTTAAAAGAATATTTAAAAGATGTTGCAGCGATAAAACAAGATAATAGCGAAATAAAAGCATATTATACGAAACTAGATTATGATATAGGATCAAGTATTCAAAAGATTGGATTAGTGCGTTATAATGCTTTTCAGAATGTAGGAAGTGATTTAAGTTTTGCTTTAGCTTTATTAGATAGAGAAAATAATGGTGTTGTTTTAAATGGCTTATATGGTGCAGATAGTTCTAATATTTATGCAAAACCAGTAAAAAATGGAACATCAAGCTATAAATTATCTGAGGAAGAAGAAGAAGCAATAAAAATTGCTAGCCAGGACAAAAGTTTTAAAACAAAACATAAAGAAAATAAATTCTAAAAAAAGCGAAAAAAATATTGACAATTAGCTAAAAAATATGCTAATATATATGTGTTGCTAATAAAGCAATACAATGGAGAGGTGGTCGAGTTGGTTTATGGCACCAGTCTTGAAAATTGGCGTAGGTTTGTAGCCTACCGTGGGTTCGAATCCCACCCTCTCCGCCAATTGTGCTAGATAGTGATATCTAGCATATTATATATGGAGCAGTACCCAAGTGGTTGAAGGGGGCAGTTTGCTAAACTGCTAGGGTTCGCAAGGGCCGCGGAGGTTCAAATCCTCTCTGTTCCGCCAAACGACTAACTTTTATAGTTAGTCGTTTTTTAATATATAAAAATATTGATTAAAAGAAAAGTGTTATGATATTATAGATAAAAAAGGGGGACTAAATATGAAGAAAAAATATTTGTATATAATTATTATATTTATTATTATTTCTTTATTCACAGGTATAGTATTTTATATGAATATAAAAAGAAACGATATTAATGTAGATTATGAAAATAATATAGCAGAGAATGCTTATGAAATACCAATATATAATAGTATTGATGATGTATTTGAATTTACATATAAAAAGGTTTTAAATCCTAATACTCAAGAATATACATATACACTAATATATATCGATAAAAACAGTGGAAAAGAGTGCAAAATTACAAATAGATATGGAGCATATACTTATGGAAATAATAAAGTATATGTATGCTGTACAGACAACAATACAACACATACTATTTATGAAATTGATTTAACTAATAATATGGAAGAAAAAGAGATATATTCTTTTGATAAACGATATAGTATCGTAGATCATTTAGAATTTTATAATAATAAAATTTATTATTGTTTAACTTATGGGTCAAGTGGTTGGTTAAGTAGTCTAAATTTAAAAGATAATACTATAGAACTAATAAGTGAATTAAAAAATGTAGAATTTAGAATCAAAGGTGATAATATCTTTTTTATTGATGAAAGAGAAGCTTTAATCACAATGAATTTACAAAATAATGAAAAAGAAATTATTGATTTTGACTGTAATATAGAAAATATATCAGAAGATAAATTAGTTTTTGGGAAAAGTGTTTCTATAACAGATGATCAAATGGGAGTTTTTTATTATGAATATGATTTAAATAGTAAAAAAGAAAAAGAAATTATAGAAAATTATTATGGTGGAATCATGGGAGAAGATAGAATAGTAAGATTTAATTCTAAGTATTTTACTTTTAATAAAGAATTACAATTAATAGAAATAGAAGATAATGGAAAAGAAAAAGTTTTAACAGAAGAAAAAGATTTTCATGCTCTTACAATACTTCCTAATAATGAAATACTTCTAGAAAGAAATGAGCCAGAAGATGAAGAAGGATATGGTGAAAATATAAAGTCATATATATATAATATGGAAAAAAATACATTAACTCCAACAGAAGATAATAGAATATATGAATATTCAAAAATAATTTTAGATAAATAAAAAAAAGAATATAAATATACTTTAAAAGAATATTTTAAGGTATATTTTTTATTATTTATAAAGGTTGTTAATAATAATTTTTTTTAAATAATAAAGTTAAATAGAAATTATAAATAAATTATAAAAACTAATAGAAAAAAATAATGAAAATAAAAAAATAGTATTTTTTTGAAAAATTTTTAGGAAGAATGTTACAAAAAATTTTTTTGTTATTTAGTGAAAAAATTTTTTATTTGAAGAAGTAGTTGTTTTTGAATAAAAAATGATGAAAAGAACTTTCAGAAAAAAACGGAACTTTTTTAGAAAAGGTATATCTGAAAAATAAGCGGAATATCAAGCTTTAGAGAAATTTTGTAAAAGCGCATATTGATTAACATAATAACAAAACGAATTAAATTATGAAAGAAAATAAAATTTTTAGAAGACGAAATAAGAAAAGGCTTATAAGAAGCAATAAGAAAAATGGATTTTGTAAAATTTAAATTTAGCTAAAATGACAAGAAATGCTTTTTGGATTTATAACTTCATTTGATGCAAAAAAATAATGAAGAAAAAATTAATAAAAGAATTTATCAACTGAAAAAATACTTATTAAAAATAGCAAGAAAAAATATAAGTAAAAAAGAAAAAAATTAAAAAAATAAATTGAAAATTAAATAGTAATAAAAAAATAAAATTAAAATAATTAAATATATAAAATATAAATATGAATATAAATAAAAAAATAATTTAAATAAATAATATAAATTTATATTTAAAGAATTTATATTCATAAAAATATGATCAATTAAAAAATTTTAAATATAAAGAGAACTAAAATAAGAGCAAAAGAGAAAAAGAATATAAAAAAGTATCATAAAAAATATAGCAGAAGATAAATATATGAAAAAGATGTACAGAATTTTTTTGAAAGAAAGAGTTTAAAAATTAAAATAAGCAATATAATAATTTCAATAAAAATAGAATAAAAAGATGACAGAAAAATTATTAAAAAATAAAAATGAGGATTTTTTTGAAAAAAATCCTGTATAAATGTTACATTAGATTTTGAAGATAAAATCTAAAAAGAAATTTGTCAAGAAAAAATATCCAAAAAGAAAGTAAAAAATCTAGAAAATGACTTTTCCAAAAAATGGTACTTTTTTAGCAAGAGTAAAATAAAAAAATAAGCGGAATATCAAGGTTTAGAGAAATTTTATAAAAAGTTATATTCATTAACATAATAACATAACAAATTGAATTATTGAGAAGATTTTAATTTTTAGCAGATGAACATGAAATAGTATCGCAATAGAGCAGTCAAAAAATAAAAATTGTAAAATTTCATTTTAGTTAAAAAGACAAGCTTTTTATAACAAATTTATACAATGAATTTTGAATAAAAATAAAAACTAAAATTAAAAATTACTAATAAAAATTTTTATATAAAAAAGTAAAAACGACAATAAAATATATTAATAAAAAATGTTATAAAAAAATATAAATATTATAATAAAAATAAATTATAAAAAGATTATTGATTAAATATTCAAAAATTAATTTAATTGAAAAATATATATTTAAATTAATTAATAAATAATAAATAAAAAATTAAAATAATAAGTAAATAAAAAAACAAATAAATTATATATTTCTTTAATTTAATATACAGATTAGAAAAATTATTTTATAAATAGAGAAGAATAAAAAAATAATTTACAGAAAAACATTTTAAAATAAATTAAAAATGATAAATTTATTAAAATATAAAATATATTTATTATATAAATATGTTTTAAAATATGAATTAAGATAAAATAGAAAGATAAAAATAATTATAAATAAAATTGACTAGATAAGAGATAAAAAAATAATTAAAAATAAAAATCTATAAAAATTTTTGAAATTTTTTGAGATAAATGTTACAACAAATTTTAGCATCCAAATTTAAAAAAGTTTTTTCGGGAGGTTAGATGGCAAATTTTGAAATAAAAATTGGAAAAAGAACTTTTCTAAAAGATGGCACTTTTTTCATAATAATAAACAAGAAAAACAAGCGGAATATCAAGGTTTGGAGAAATTTAGAAAAAAACGCAAAAGATTAACATAAAAACATAACAAAGCAAATTATATGCAAAATTTGGTGTTTTAATAAATTTCACCGTTGATGAAGCAGAATGAGATGTGAAAAATTAGAAATTTGTAAAAAAACATTTTTGGCAAAAAAGCAATATAATAAGATTGTTTTTCGTGAAACATTTTTTTATTTATTCATTATAAATAAAAAAATTAAAAGAAATTTTTAAAATAAAAATATGTAAAAATAGAAAATAAAATAATAAATAATACAAATTTAAAAGCCTATTTAATTTTTCAATTAAATAGACTTTCATTTTATTTTTTAATTTTAGTTAAATTATTTTCATTAACTAAATTTTCAATTTCAATTGCTTTTTTAGAATTATTTTTTCTTTTTAAATTATCTTTAGCAACTGTAGTTAATAATTTAATTCTATTTGTTTGATTTGTTTCACTTGCTCCTGGATCATAATCAATAGGAGAAATATTTGCAAATGGGTATTTTTCTCTAATTGATTTTATAACACCTTTACCAACAACGTGGTTAGGAAGGCAGGCAAATGGTTGAACACATACTATGTTAGGAATATCATTTTCTATATATTCAATCATTTCAGCAGTTAAAAACCAGCCTTCACCAGTTTGATTACCACTTGATAAAATTGAATTAACAGAATGTTCTAAGTGTTTAATATCAGAAGGAAGTAAATATTCTTTTTTAGAATTTGATAATGCTATTTTGCTATCTTTTTCTAAAATTTCAATTAAATCAATTACTATTTTATAAATACCAGCTTTGTTAGTATCTTGGTGAAGCAACTGACTATTAGTTACTTTATTCATAGCAACGTATTTAATAAATCCCATAAAGTCTGGAGCAATAACTTCAGCACCCTCTTGTTCAAGTACATCTACAACAAAATTATTTCCAAATGGGTGATATTTGATAAGAATTTCGCCAACAATTCCAACTTTTGGTTTAACAGTAGTAGTGTCTAAAGGAATTTTTTCAAAATCTCTAACCATCTCATAAATGCTTTGCTTAAACTCGTAGACATTAGATTTTTTAGTTAATTTTTTACATTTTTCAAGCCATTTATCAAATAATGCTTTTGTTTCTCCTTTATGTATTTCATTAGCCCTATTTTTATATAATAATTTTTGTAGTAAATCACCATATATAATAGCTTTTAAAAGTTTTTCAATCATTTTTGGAGTGATTTTAAAACCACTAGATTTCTCAAGCCCCACAAAGTTAAAAGATATAACAGGTACTTGTGGAAATCCAGCATCTTTTAATGCTTTTCTAATAAAACCAATATAGTTTGTAGCTCTACAACCACCACCAGTTTGTGACATTACTAAAGCAGTTTTGTTTACATCATATTTTCCAGATTCTAGTGCTTCTATCATTTGTCCTGTAGTTAAAATAGAAGGATAGCAAGCATCATTATTTACATATTTTAATCCTGTTTCAACGGTTTTCTCGCTACACTCACGTAATAATTGGACATTATATCCTAAAGACTGCAAAGCGGAAGTAAGTAGTTCAAAATGTATTGGAGCCATTTGAGGACATAAAATAGTATAATCTTTTTTCATTTCTTTTGTAAAAGGAATTTTTGTAATACTATAATTTCCAAGATTTTTAATATCTTTAGGTGCTAATTCTTTCTTTAATTTTATACGTTTATTCATGCTTGCAAGTAAAGAACGGATACGAATACGAATAGCGCCTAAATTATTTATCTCATCTATTTTTATAAGAGTGTACATATTATCATAACTCTTTAAAATTTCTTCAACTTGGTCTGTAGTAACAGCATCAACTCCACAACCAAAAGAAGTAAGTTGTATCATTTCAAGTGCATCTGTTTTTCCAACAAAATCAGCAGCTGCATAAAGTCTTGAATGAAATACCCATTGATCTACAACACGAATAGGTCTTTTTATTTCTCCTAAATGGTAAATGCTATCTTCTGATAAAACACATAATCCAAGACTAGTAATTAAAGTATCTATACCATGGTTTATTTCTGGATCAATGTGATAAGGTCTACCAGCAAGAACAATACCACGAAGATTATTATCACTCATATATTTTAATATTTCTTGACCCTTATCTCTAATATCTTGTTTCGTTTTTTGATATTCTGTTTCTGCAGCTAATGCAGCTTCTTGTAATTCAGTTTTTGTAAAATTGAATTGTTTAAAACAATCAGCTGTATAAATAGACTTTACTAAGTTTTTAGTATCATCTATTGGTAAGAATGGATTCATAAAGTTAATATCTTTTGCACCCAATTCTTCAACATTATTTCTTAAAACTTCTGAGTAAGAAATTACAATAGGACAATTATAATGATTGTCAGAACCTAAATTTTCTTTTCTTGAATATGGTATACAAGGATAAAAAATATTTTTAACGCCTTGTTTTATTAAACTAATTATATGACCATGTGCAAGTTTCGCAGGGTAACAAACAGACTCAGAAGGCATTGATTCAATACCTTTTTCATAAGTTTTTCTGTTACTTTTTTCGGATAAAATAACTCTAAAACCTAATTTTGTGAAGAAAGTAAACCAAAACGGATAATCTTCATACATATTTAAAACTCTAGGAATTCCAATAGTTCCACGTTTTGCTTCTTTTTCAGAAAGAGGTTCATAGTTAAATAATCTTTCATATTTATATTTGTACATGTTAGGTAAGTCTTTGTTTTCGTTAGAATTACCTGCACCTTTTTCACATCGATTACCTGATATGAATTTTTTGCCATTAGCAAAGCTATTTATAGTAAGTAAGCAGTGATTTTCACAACCTTGGCAACGTACATGAGTAATTTTTATATCTAATTTATCAAGCTCGTTTTCTTTTAAAATAGTAGAATAATATTCCATATCTAAGTTAGCATTGTATTGTTCTTTTGAAAGTAAAGCTACACCATAAGCTCCCATAAGACCAGAAATATTAGGTCTAACAACATTTCTTCCAACGATGAGTTCAAAAGCTCTTAAAACAGCATCATTGTAGAAAGTTCCACCTTGAACTACAATGTTTTTTCCAAGTGATTTTACATCACGAATTTTCATAACTTTTTGTATTGCATTTTTTATAATTGAATATGAAAGTCCAGCAGAAATATCACCTACTGAAAAACCTTCTTTTTGAGCTTGTTTTATTTTAGAGTTCATAAATACTGTACATCTAGAACCTAAATCTACGGGCTTTTTAGCGACAATAGCTTCCTTAACAAATTCTTCAATTGGTAGACCTAAACTTTTAGCAAAAGTTTCTAAGAAAGAACCGCAACCAGAAGAACAAGCTTCGTTAAGCATGATATTATCGATAGTATCATTTTTTAATTTTATGTATTTCATATCTTGACCGCCAATGTCTATAATGCTAGTTACATTTGGCTGAAATTGTTTTGCAGCAGTATAATGTGCAATAGTTTCAATTTCATTTAAGTCAACATTTAATGCAGTTTGAATAAGTTTTTCACCATAGCCAGTTACACCACTAAAACGAAGTTTAGCAGTTTTTGGTAAAACTTTATATAATTTTTTTAGCATAGAAATAACACTTTTTAAAGGATTTCCGCCATTGTTATTATATAAAGAATAAAGGATAGTACCTTCATTATCTATTAAAACTAATTTTGTTGTAGTAGAACCTGCGTCTATACCTAAAAAGCAGTCACCTGAAAAGTCTTTTAATTCTTTGGTTGGAACAGCATCTTTTGCATGTCTTTCTTTAAATTGTACATAATCTTGTTCAGTTTCAAAAAGTGCAGGTAAATGATTACTATCTGTATAATTAGACTTTTTAAAATTTTTAAGTTTTTCTTTTAAATCTTCATTAGAAAGAACATTACTTTCAAATGATTCTAACGCAGCACCTGTAGCAACAAATAAATGTGCATTTTCAGGTACTATAATTTGTTCATCTTTTAATTTTAAAGTTTCTATAAATCTATTTCTAAGTTCTGGCAAGTAATTTAGTGGTCCACCCAAAAAAGCTACATTGCCTTTTATTGGTCTACCGCAAGCCAAACCACTAATTGTTTGATTAACAACTGCTTGAAAAATTGAAGCAGATATATCTTCTTTTTTTGCACCTTCATTTAATAAAGGCTGTATGTCTGTTTTAGCAAAAACACCACAGCGAGAGGCAATAGGATATATAGTAGTATGTGTTTTAGCAAGTTCATTCATTCCAGCAGTATCTGTGCTAAGTAAAGATGCCATTTGGTCTAAAAATGCACCAGTGCCTCCTGCGCAAGTTCCATTCATTCTTTGTTCTATGAATTTATCAAAATAAATAATTTTGGCATCTTCTCCGCCAAGCTCAATAACAACATCAGTTTGAGGTATATATTTTTCAACTGAATTTTTACAAGCTATTACTTCTTGGATAAAAGGAATTTCCAAATATTTTGCAATATCAATAGCTCCTGAACCAGTTAAAGCAACTGTGAAACTATAATTTGGAAAATCTTTTAAAAGTTTATTTAATATATCAAATAGTGTTTTTTTGGTATCTGAGAAATGTCTAGTGTAATTTGAAAAAACTAATTGTTCATTTTCATCTAATACTACGATTTTTACTGTAGTTGATCCAACATCTAAACCAACATGTAATATTTTTTTCATATAAACCTTCCTTTAATATGGGCAGTGATATAAAAAAGCTTTAAACAAATAAAGCTTTTCCCCTCTTAATATTATAACATTTTTTAAAATTAGTCAACTAATTTGTAGTTAATTAAACATTAAAATATAATGTAATATAAACCAATAATGGCAAATACTTCCAAGCATTACAAATACATGAAATAATTCATGAAAGCCCCAACCTTTAAATTTATTTTTAGGAATTTTAAAAGCATATAAAATTCCACCAATAGTATAGAAAATGCCTCCAATTACTAGCCACCATAAAGAATAAAGTAAATCCGCATTTCTAAAAGCCATTAAAAGTGGGTAAATTGCAATAATTACAGTCCAACCCATAAAAAGATATATAGCTGTAGTAATTGCTCTAGGTGCTTTTATCCAAATTGCGCTTAGAATTGTACCTAAAATAGCAAATCCCCATATAATACCAAAAATATTCCAACCCCAAGGGCCACGTAGAGGTACTAAACAAACAGGAGTGTAACTTGCTGCAATAAAAATATATATCATAATATGATCAAATTTTCTAAATACTGAAACACCACGTTCATTAATATTTAACCAATGGTAAAGTGTACTAAATAAATATAAAAGTACTAATGCAGAACCAAAGATTGAATAAGAAACAATGTGATATGCATTGCCCCAAATAGAAGCGAATACAATTAAAATTACAAGGCCGAACTACTGAAAGTCCAGCAGCGATGCAATGAGTAAGTCCGTTTAAAGGATCACGTAATTTTGCCATAATAAAAAACCTTTCTAAATAAAATATGTAGATATAATATAATATTTTTTTGAAAATGTCAACGAAAACACGTAATCTAGTTATAAAAACTAGATGAATGTTGTAATAATGTACTATTCAAGGAATATTATGGTACAAGGAGGTGGATTTTATGCGCAAAAAGATTATAATTGCAGTAATAATTTTATTAGCAATAGCCTTAGGAGTTTTTATTTATTTTAATGTGGGGATAGAAACAGAATATACACCAGAAACAGAAATTGATGAACAAGAATGTAGAAATACCGTAGTTAGTTTATACTTTCAAAATAAGCAAACTAAAGAATTACAAATAGAGACAAGATTAATTGATAGCAAAGAATTATTAGATAATCCTTATAATAAATTAATAAATTTATTACTAGAAGGAACGAGCTTAGAAACATTAGAAAGCACAATTCCAAAGGAAACTAAGCTTATTGGTACACTTTTAGAAAATGACTGTTTAATGATTAATTTGTCTAAGGAATTTATTGAAAACCAAACAGGAGATGTAATAGCAAAAACTAATGCAATATATTCAATAGTAAATACAGTGACAGAATTAAAAGAAGTTTCTTCAGTTAATTTATTAATTGAAGGCGAAGCAAGTAAAGGTTTTGAAGCAGATGGCATTAAATTTGATAATGTATTTGTAAGAACTAAATAAATGTGTTATAATAACAGCTAGAAAAATATAGAATTAGAAGGATTTTATATGGAATTAAAAGAAAATGAAAGAATTGATGATTTAGAATTTAAAGGATTAAAAATAATTCAAGATAGTACAGGATTTTGTTTTGGCATAGATAGTGTATTACTGTCTGATTATGCCAAAAACATTAAATCTGGTTCAGAAATTGTTGATATTGGAACTGGTACAGGAATTATAGGTATTTTATTAACGGGCAAAACAGAAAATACACATATTACAGGAATTGAAATTCAAGCAGAAGTAGCACAAATGGCTGAAAGAAGTATAAAATTAAATAATCTTGAAGATAGATTTTGCATAAAAAATATAAATATAAAAGATGTTTTTAGTGAAATTAAACCTAATGCAATAGATGCAATTGTTACAAATCCGCCATATATGAGAGAAAATACTGGTGCTAAAAATCTTGAAAAAAAGAAGCTTATTTCAAGGTGTGAGGTAGAATGTACCTTAGAAGATGTAATACAAATTAGTTATAAACTTTTAAAAAGTAAAGGTGAATTTTATATGGTGCATAGAGCAGAACGCATTGTAGATATTTTATATAATTTACGCAAATATAAACTAGAGCCTAAAAATATAAGGTTTGTGCATTCTAAAGCAGAAAAAGAACCGAATTTAGTTTTAATCAAATGTGTTAAAGATGCTGGAAACTCTTTAACAATAGATAAGCCATTAGTAGTATATAATGAAAAAGGCGAATATACAGAAGAAATTTTAGAAATATATAATAAAAAATAAGGAGCAAATATGTCAGGAAAATTATATTTAGTAGCAACTCCAATAGGAAATTTAGAAGATATTACATTAAGAGCATTAAAAGTTTTGAAAGAGGTTGATTTAATTGCAGCCGAAGATACTAGACATACTTTGGGTTTATTAAATCACTTTGAAATTTCTAAGCCACTTATAAGTTATTATAAACAAAATGAAAAAGTAAAAAGTGAGATATTAATTGAAAAGTTAAATGCAGGACAAAATATTGCAGTGGTTTCAGATGCTGGAACGCCTGGAATATCAGATCCGGGAGAAGAAATTGTTAAAGTTGCAATTGAAAATAATATAGAAATAGTACCAATACCAGGAGCATGTGCTTTTGTAAATGCATTAATTGCTTCAGGAATGAGTTCTAAGGAATTTGAATTTATAGGATTTTTATCTGCAAATAAAAAGGAACGAAAAGATAAACTAGAGGAAGTAAAATTTGAAACCAAAACGTTAATTTTTTATGAAGCACCACATAAATTGAAAACTACATTAGAAAGTATGTTAGAAGTTTTAGGAGATAGAAAAATAGTATTAGCAAGAGAGCTTACAAAAATACATGAAGAATTTATAAGAGGTAACATATCCACAATATTAGAACAAATTGTGGATATCAAAGGTGAATTTGTAATTATTGTTGAAGGAAATTCTATTTCAAAAAAAGATGTAGAATTAGATAATTTGAACGAAAAAAGTTTAGAAGACCATTATAAGTTTTATGAAAATCAAGGTTTTGATAAAAAAGAAATTATTAAAAAAATAGCAAAAGATAGAAATACTAATAAGAATGAAATATATCAATATTTTTTGAATAAATAAATTTGAAACATCATATTATTTAGCGAGGGGAAAGTAATGCTAAATAAAATATGGTGTTTTTTTATTCTAATATCAATTGCTTTTGGGATAGGTAGCGGAAACATTGAAGCAGTTAATAATTCTGTTTTTACCAGTATAGAAAGCACAATGACTTTGATTATAAAAATGATGGGAGGAATGTGCTTTTGGAGTGGAATTATGGAAATTGCAAAACATACTTCATTAGAAGAAAAGTTAAAAAAACTTATAAGGCCATTAAATAATTTTATTTTTTCTAAATTAGATAAAAATTCATTAGCCTATGAAAATATTACTATGAATATGGCAACAAATATGTTAGGATTAGGCAATGCTGCGACACCGCTTGGCTTAAAAGCGGTGGAAGAATTAGAAAAAATTAATAAAAGTCCTGACAAATTATCTGATGAAGAAATAATGTTTATAGCTATAAATACTGCATCTTTGGAAATTATGCCAACAAGCATAATAACCATAAGAAGTAGTTTAGGTTCGACTTCTCCAGGAAGTATTATTCTAGGTGTATGGTTTTCTAGTATAATTGCATTTATATCAATTATAGTGGTTACAAAAATTTACTTAAAATTAAGGAGAGTTTAAAATTTGAAAATAATAAACTTTATAGGTAATTCCTCAGCTATAATCATTATAGGTACAATTGTAATATTTGGTATATTAGAAAAGAAAAATGTTTTTGCACTATTTATAGAAGGAGTAAAATCTGGAGAAAAATTGATATTAGAACTTTTCCCAACATTAATTGGTTTGTTTGTTGCGGTACGGAATGTTAAATAGTTCTGGAATTATAGATTTTGTAAGTGAAAAAATTTATTTAATTTTTAAAAATATTATAGTTTTTAAAGAAATAGTTCCACTTGCAGTATTACGACCAATTTCGGGTAGTACAGCAATGGCTATTGGAATAGAAATCATGAAAAAGGTAGGAGTAGATTCAGAAATAGGTAAGGTGGCTGCATGTATTATGGGGGCAAGCGAAACTACAATATATGTAATAGCTGTATATGGTTCTAAATTAAAAAATAAAAATATAAAACCTGCCATGTTTATTGGACTTTTGGCAGATTTTATTTGTATTATTTCTTGTATAGTTGCTTTAAAAATAGGAATTATATAGATATTATTTTACTTGGTTCAAATCGACTTGCAACACTAAGCCTAATATCATTTGTATCAATATTATTATGTATTAATTCTTCTGTTACTGTTTTATAAGCCAGTTCAGGAAAATTGTTTTCTTTGCTTAAATGTCCTAACATTACTTCTTTTAATTCGTTTCCAAAAAGATGTGAAATAGTTTTACCTGCTTCAATATTTGAAATATGCCCGTAAGGACCTGCAATTCTTTGTTTTAAAGCATAAGGATATTTAGAAACTTTTAGAATTTCAGGTTCATAATTAGCTTCTAAAAGCATAAATTTACTATCTTTAATATTAGAAAGAATATTTTGTGTAATATGTCCTAAATCAGTTGCAATACTGATTTTTTTTGTTCCGTTACAAATTGAAAAACCGCAAGGATTTGCAGCATCATGAGGTGTGCTAAATGGCATAATTTGTAAATTGCCAATAATAAATTCAGTATCGTTTTCAAAAATTTTTATATTATTGTTTGCAATTTTTTCTTTTTGGGTTTTCATGGCATCCCAAGTTTCAAAATTTGCAAAGACAGGTATATCATATTTTTTAGAAACTGTACCTATTCCCTGAACATGGTCAGAATGTTCATGTGTAACTAAAATAGCATCTATATCTGAAATATCTATATTAATACTATCAAGGGCAGTTTCAATCTTTTTTGCACTCGTTCCACAATCTACAAGAATTTTTGTGTTATTTGATTGAACAAATAAGCTATTACCTGAGCTTCCACTGTATAAACTGCAAAATTTTAACATCCGTTTTTTCATCCTTTGCTACTTATTCTTCTACTCTTTTGATTTTTGCACCAAGTTTTCTAAATTTTTCTTCTATATTTTCATAACCACGGTCAATATGATTTAAGTTATAAATTTCAGTTGTTCCATTTGCTATAATACCAGCAATAATAAGTGCTGCGCCAGCTCTTAAATCTGTGGCATATACTGGAGCACCTTTAAGTTCGGGAACACCTTCAAAAAAGGCAGTTTTTCCTTGCGTTATAATATGTGCACCCATTTTATTTAATTCAACAGCATATTGAAATCTTGATTCCCAAATAGTTTCATTTATAATACTAGTACCATCAGCTATTGAAAAAACTACACCCATCTGAGATTGTAAATCAGTAGGGAATCCAGGATAAGGAAGTGTTTTTATTGAAGCCTTTGAAGGTCTTTTTTTACACCAAACTCTTAAATGGTCTCCATTAGCGTCAACATTAGCACCCATTTCTGTAACTTTTGCTATAATAGGCTCTAAGTGTTTTGTTATACAATTTTTAATAACAATATCACCTTTTGAAGCTACAGCTGCAAGTATAAATGTACCTGCTTCTATTTGATCTGGAACTACTGAATATGTAGCGTTTCCAGTAAGCTCTTTAACACCATTTATCTTAATTATATCAGTTCCAGCACCTCTTATATCTGCTCCCATAGTATTTAAAAAGTTAGCAACATCAACTATATGAGGTTCTTTTGCAGCATTGTCTATTATTGTTGTACCTTCAGCAAGAACGGCAGCTAAAATAGTATTGATAGTAGCACCAACAGATGCAACGTCCATATAAACAGAAGCACCTTTAAGTTTTTTTGCAGAAGCTGAAATTTTTCCTTGTGATGTTTCAACAGTTGCACCTAAAGCTTCAAAACCTTTGATGTGTTGATCCATAGGTCTAGGGCCTAAATTACAACCACCTGGAAGTCCGATTGTAGCTTTTTTTAGACGTCCTAAAAGAGCACCAAGTAAATAATATGAAGCTCTAAATTTTCCAGTTGTTTCAATAGGTGCTTGATGAGAATTAATATTTCTTGTGTCTATTACAATTTCATGTGGAGTTTTCCAAGTTATTACTGCTCCAAGTTCTTGCAATATATCACAATATAATTTTACGTCACTTATATTTGGTAAATTTTCAATTGTACAAATTCCATTTATTAGTAGAGTTGCAGGGATAATTGCAACAGCTGCATTTTTAGCACCACTAATTTCGACCTCGCCTTTAAGCGGTGTTTTTCCTGTGATAACAAGTTTTTCCAATATAATACCCCCAATATATTTCAAAAATAATCATAATTTCTCACAATATCAATTGAAATATATCACAAAATAAATGGTTTTACAATATCTATTTTGAATTAAGTAATTCTATGATTTTAAATTTTAATTTTACATCTGGCGAAGAGCTTGAAACTAGTGCAAATTCTTCTTCTGTTAAGTTTGTTTCTAAAATTTCTTTATCTTCATCTTCTAAATAACCACTAGATATATCTATGAAGCAAAGAGGTGGAAATAAACTACACCACCAGTTTTGACCTTGTGCTTCGCCAATGTTTATTTTTAAAGCATCATAATTTCCGGCGGGTAAAGAAATATTTCCATAGTATTTTGTAGGGAAATAAAAATTTCCAACTTCAAGTGAAACAGCATAATCATAGCCAAGTTCATGTATTTTATCTTCTGCAATTTTTTGCAAATCTTCTAAATGAGAATTAACATTTTGAATAGTTTCTTCTTTGGTAAAAGAAGTATTATTTATTGTTTTCATATATTCTATAACACTATCACGTACAGCAAGTTTCAAAGTTTGATCTGCTTCGGAATCGCTATTTGCAAGAATATGAAGTCTAAAAATATTATTTTGAAGACCTGCAAATACTTTATTAGAATAAGAAAAAATATTAAAAATTAAAAAAATAACTAATAATAAAAATATTGCTAATAAATGTTTGAATTTCATAATTTTCAAATACCTCCTAATAATAGTAAGTTTTTACAAATTTTAAAAAAATATGCATATAAATTTTACATTAATGACAACAAAAGGTTACACAAAGGACACAATAATAAAATAGTATAAAAGTATTCTATTGTAATAAGTAAAATTGTCAAGATTTGTAAAACCGTAAAGATATATTGACTTCATTTTTAAAATGTTATAATATATAAAAGGTTTATAAAAGAAAGGAGACCATAGAAAAGTATGGACGAAAAACTTGAAAAAATTAAGAAAAAACTAAAAAAATATGGGCAAGAACATTTACTTCAAAAATATGATGAAATGGAGCCACAATTACAAGAAGAATTATTAGAGCAAATTGAAAATATTGATTTTGATTTAATGCAAGAATTATATGAAAAAGCTCAAAAACCAGTAGATTTAGGTGAAGTTACAGTTGAACCAATTGAACATGTTGACAAATCTAAATTAACAGCTAGTGAACGTGAGATGTACGAGAAAAAAGGTGTTGAAGCTATCAAATACAACAAACTTGCTGTGGTTACTATGGCTGGTGGTCAAGGAACAAGACTTGGACATAGTGGTCCAAAAGGAACATTTATATTTGATCCAGAACACAATAAATCAATATTTGAAGCATTGTGTGATACATTAAAAGATGCTGTAAAAAAATATGATACTGTTATTCCATGGTATTTAATGACAAGTAAAGAAAATAATGCGGCAACAATACAATTCTTTGAAGAACATAATTATTTTGGTTACCCAAAAGAAGCTGTTAAATTTTTCAAACAAGGTCAATTACCAATGGTAGCATTAAACGGAAAAATTCTTATGGAAGAAAATGGTTTAGTTAAAGAAGCTGCTAATGGACATGGTGGAACTTTACAATCTATGGATAAATGCAAAGTTATTGAAGAAATGAAAAAGAATGGTATTGAATGGGTATTTATAAATGGTGTTGATAATGTTTTAGTTAAACCAGTTGATCCATTACTTATGGGTATGTCAATTCATAATAAAGTTTTAGGAGCTGTTAAAGCTATTGAAAAAACAGATCCAAAAGAAAAAGTAGGTGTATTTTGCAGAAAAAATAAAAAAGTAGGAGTTATCGAATATACTGAAATTTCTGATGAAATGGCTCATTTAAGAGATGACTATGGCTCTTTGGTATATGGAGATGCAAATGCTATATTCCACTTATACAATATAAAAGGATTAGAAAAAGTTAGCGAACTTAGTCTTCCATATCATACAGCAGTAAAAAAAGCTAGTTATTTAGATGAAAATGGAAACAAAGTTGTTGGAGATAAACCAAACGCATACAAATTTGAAATGTTCATATTTGATTCTTATGAAATGTTTGATGATGTTGTTGTTTTAAGAGTAAAAAGAGAAGAAGAGTTTGCTCCAATAAAAAATGCAGAAGGTCAAGATAGCCCTGAAACAGCAAGAAAATTATATAGAGATTATATGAATAAAGTTGAATACATGAAAAAATATCAAGAATGGTCTACAAGTAGTGTATTTGATGAAGAAACTAGAAAAGAACTATTATTAATTGCTGGTGATGAAGAAGAAATTAAAGATAGATTTTATAAAGATTTAGAATTTGGAACAGCTGGAATGAGAGGCGTTATAGGTAATGGTACAAATAGAATGAATATTTATACTGTTACAAAAGCTACTCAAGGTTTGTCTAACTATATTTTAAGACAAGGTTTAGAAAATAAAGGTGTAGCAATAGCTTATGATTCAAGAAATATGTCACCTGAATTTGCTCAGGCAACAGCTTTATGTTTTAATGCAAACGGAATAAAAACATATATATATGATAGTTTAAGAGCAGTTCCACAATTGTCTTTTGCAGTTAGAGAATTAGGATGTACAGCCGGTGTAATGATTACAGCTAGCCATAATCCACCAGAATATAATGGATATAAAGTATATTGGGATGATGGTGCACAAATCGTAGCTCCACATGATAAAGAAATAATTGCAGAAGTTAATAAAGTAAAAGATTATTCTTTAATTAGATCAATTTCATTAGAAGAAGCTAAGAAACAAAGATTGTATAATGTTATTGGTAAAGCAATGGATAAACTATACTTAACAGCAATTAAAAAACAAATATTAAATCCAGATATTATTAAAAAAGTACAAAAAGATATAAAAATAGTTTATACACCACTTCATGGAACAGGAAATGTACCAGTTCAAACAGTTTTAGCAGAACTTGGCTTTGAAAATGTATATGTAGTTCCAGAACAAGAATTACCAAATGGATATTTTCCAACAGTTGATTATCCAAATCCAGAAGATGTTAGAGCTTTTGATCTTGCACTAAAACTTGCTAAAAAAGTAGATGCAGATGTTATTTTAGCAACAGACCCTGATGCTGATAGATTAGGTGTTTTTGCAAAAGATTCAAAAACTGGTGAATACAAATCATTTACAGGAAATATGTCAGGATTGCTTATTGCAGAATATGTTCTTTCTCAAAAGAAAGAAAAGAAAATGTTACCAAAAAACGGTGCTTTAGTATCAACAATAGTTTCTTCAAACTTAGCTATTGCGATAGCAGAAAACTATAAAATTGATTTTATAGAAGTATTAACAGGATTTAAGTATATTGGTGAACAAATAAGAAATTTTGAAGCAACAGGAAGTCATGAATATTTATTTGGTTTTGAAGAAAGCTATGGTTGCTTAGTAGGAACACATGCAAGAGATAAAGATGCTATAACAGCAGTTATGATGCTTTGCGAAGCTGCAGCTTACTATAAAACAAAAGGCTTAAGCTTATGGGATCAAATGATAGAAATTTACAAAAAATATGGATATTATAAAGAAGGAATTACTACAATTACACTAAAAGGTGCGGATGGTGCAGAAAAAATTCAAGAATTAATGAATAACATTAGAAGTAACCCACCAAAAACACTTGGAGGTTATAAAGTAACAAGAGTAAGAGATTATAAGACAGGTATAATTGTAGATACAAAAACAGGCAAAGAAACAGAAACTGGTTTACCAACTTCAAATGTTCTATATTATGATTTAGAAGATAATTGCTGGGCTTGTGTACGTCCATCAGGAACAGAACCAAAAGTTAAATTCTATATGGGTGTTAAAGGAAAATCTTTAGAAGATAGTGAGAAAAAACTTGAGCTTTTAAAGAAAGATATGCAAGCATTATCTGAAAAATAGAATTAATAAAATTAAAATATTTTGGGTACTATAGTTATATAGTACCCAATTTTTTAAAAAAATCAAAAATTTTAAAAAAATTTCAAAAAAAGTGTTGACATTACTCAAAAAATATTGTATTATATACAAGCGGTTGCAGTTAAACCGTTCCATAATTTTTATGGGCTATTAGCTCAGTTGGTAGAGCACTTGACTTTTAATCAAGTTGTCCCGCGTTCGAATCGCGGATAGCTCACCAAATGAATATCGCAAGATATTCATTTATTATGGCCCCTTGGTCAAGCGGTTAAGACATCGCCCTTTCACGGCGGAGACATGGGTTCGATTCCCGTAGGGGTCACCAATCAATGCCACTTTAGCTCAGCTGGTAGAGCAACTGACTTGTAATCAGTAGGTCGTCCGTTCGATTCGGACAAGTGGCTCCAAAGAAGAATTAGAGAAATCTAATTCTTTTTTTATTGACTTTTAAATAATTTACTGTATAGTATAAGTAAAGGAGTTTAAAATTTATGGAAAATAAAGTAATTTTAGTAACAGGAGCAAGTCGTGGTATAGGACGAGCTATTGCAAAAGAATTAGCGTTAGAAGGTAATATTGTTATTGCAAACTATAATAAATCTACAGAAAAAGCGCAAGAATTAAAAAATGAATTACAAAGAGAAAACATTGAAATAGATTTATATAAGGCAGATGTGTCTAAACGTACAGAAGTAGAAAATATGATTGATTATATTATTCAAAAGTATAAAAAAATAGATGTACTTGTTAATAATGCAGGAATAGATTTAGTAAAGTTATTTACAGAAGTAACAGATGATGATTGGAATTATGTTATAAATAACAATTTGTATTCTGTTTTCTGTGTGTCACAAGCGGTATCAAAGCACATGATAAATGCTAAAAGTGGTTTAATCATAAATATTTCATCAATATTTGGTCAAATTGGTGCATCTTGTGAAAGTATATATGCTGTATCCAAAGCAGGCATTGATGGACTTACAAAATCATTGGCAAAAGAGCTTTCTTTATCAAATATAAGAGTAAACTCAATTGCACCAGGTTTAATAGATACGGAAATGAATAATGATTTGTCAGAAGAAGATATAAAAAATGTGGAGCTTGAAATTCCACTTAAACGAATTGGAAAGACAGAAGAAATAGCTAAAACTGTAAAAATGTTAATAGAATGTGATTATATTACAGGCCAAGTAATAGCAGTAAATGGTGGTTGGTATATGTAAAATAAAAAGATACTTAAATTTAGTTTTAAGTATCTTTTAATTATTTAAATCATCTAAAATATTCTTTTTCTTTTTGTAATTTCCTGAGATAAGCTTTGGTAAAATAATAAGCATTTTATATATTGCAAGTCTAATCTTTTTAGAATAGATATAAGACTTTCTAAGCCTTCTAGGTTTGATTAAAGCAAACTCGTCGCTAGCTGAAAGAATTATAGCTGTATCTGGATGTTCTATTGTAAATATATAGTTTTCTCCGCCATTGTTATCCCATTCATCTTTTTCATTTTTAAAGCAAAAATTAAAAGTAGTATTATCTTCCAATACTAATTCTAATTGAAAGCCTAATTCACTTTTTGTCATTTCTGCTTCAACAATATTTTCCCAATTTTCACCAAAACCATATCTAATGAAAACTTTTGTTGAATTATCTTGAAAAAATTTACCTGTATATGAGATTTTAATTTTGTTATTTGGCGTTAATTTATCTGTATTAAAGAAAATATTCTTAACTAACTCCATTAAAATTTTACTCCTTAAATTAACTATAATTATTATAATCTTAATGCAAAATATATTCAATATGCTTTTTGAATGTTATTAAAATGTAATAATTATAGGTAAATTTTTCCAATTACATAGAAATTATCGTCTTTAGAAATTTGTATATCCTTGACATTATTATCTCTAGCTTTCAAAATAAATTTATCTTTTTTATATAATAAATGTCTAATAAGAAATTGACCATTGTAAAAGAATAATCCTACTTCTTTATTAGCAATTAAAGCATTTTGTTCAACATATACGTAAGAGTTTTCTTTTATAATTGGTTCCATTGTAGAATCTGGTACTTTGTATGCAAAAGAAGCATTAGCAAATTTTGCAGGACATTCTACAAAATCATCTAAATTAGAAAAAGCAGGTATTTTATTATATGGAATGTAATTAATATAGTCATATTCTAATTGCTCGTTTGAAAGTTCTTTATCGTAAGTATAAAGTAATTCTTGATAAGGAATTTCTAAAGCGTTACAGATGCTTTTTAATGCTTTATGGCTTGGATTTCTTTCACCTTTTTCAATATGTGTAAGGTGTCCAATATTGATATCTGTTAGTTCAGCTAATTTTGTTTTTGTAATTCTTTTTTCTTTTCGTATTTTAGAAAGCATATTTCCTATCATTTGTTTCGTTTACCTCTCTTAAATATATTTTAATTAATTATATATATAAATAAATTTGTTGTCTAGTAAATAATTATAAAATAATTTTTTAGTTGCGGAATATACTTAAGTATGATAATATTATTTATGCTTAGTAACTTTAAAACAAAGGGGAATAAGGATGTCAAAGAAAAAACAAAAAGTTGAAGAAACTAAAGAAGAAAAGAAAGATTTAATAAAAGTTGAAGAACCTGAAAAACCCACTCTAGAACAAGAAATAGAGCGAAAGCAAAAAAAGAATATATTTATTTTTATAAACATAGCAATACTGGTATTTCTTATTGGTATTTTTTCAATAATATTTGCTTTAATGAATGTAACTAAATCAGTCATTGTCAATGGCGTTTCTATAAAAGGTATAGATGTTTCTAATTTAAGTATGATTGAAGCTAAAAACAAAATTGAGGAAGCATTAAACATAGAATTAAATAATTCTATAAAACTTTCAGCTAACGAATATGAAACAACTCTAAATACTAGTCAAATTGAATTTGAATATAATATATCTAAAGCTGTAGAAGATGCATATTCAGTAGGAAGAAATGGAAATATCATTCAAAACAATTATGAAATTTTGAAAGCTGCTTTTCTATGCAAAGATATAATGCCAGAATATACATATAATAAAGATACTTTAAATTATATTGTAGATAGTATAGAAAGCAAAATTCCAGGATTAGTTTCTCAAGCAACATATTATAGAGAGGGAGAAACACTTATTATAACACCAGGTACAGATGGAATAAAGGTCAATAAGGATAAATTGAAAGAAGAAATAATAAATACTATTGTTAATGAAAATGCAGTTGAAATTTTGCAAAAAAATCAACCTATTTCCTTAGAAATACCAATAGAACAAACTAAGGCAGATGCTATTGATATAGAACAAATTCATAAAGATATTTATACAGAACCAAAAGATGCGTATTATGAAGAAAATCCGTTTAAAATATATGCAGAAGTAGAAGGTGTAGATTTTGCAATTTCTATGGATGAAGCAAAAGGAATAATTGCCGAAAATAAAGAAGAATATAGAATACCACTTAAAATTACTCCTGCAAATAAAACAATAAACGATATCGGAACAGAAGCATTTCCATACTTAATTAGTTCTTTTACAACTAGATATGATGCAAGTAATGTTAATAGAAGTCAGAATTTAGCAATTGCAACATCAAAGATAAATGGTACTGTTTTAATGCCTGGTGAGGAATTTTCTTTTAATCAAGTTGTTGGAAAAAGAACAATAGAAGAAGGATATAAAGATGCGAAAATCTATCAAGATGGTAAAGTTGTAGATGGATTAGCAGGTGGTATATGTCAAATATCTTCAACATTATATAATGCAGTAGTTCAAGCAAATTTAGAGATTGTAGAAAGAAGAAATCATTCTTTTACAACTTCTTATGTAAAAGCAGGAAGAGATGCTACAGTTGTATATGGTGTTATCGATTTTAAATTTAAAAATACAAGAACATATCCAATAAAAATTGAAGGA
The DNA here is from genome assembly GCA_017625465.1 of Clostridia bacterium. Lineage (GTDB taxonomy): Bacteria > Bacillota > Clostridia > TANB77 > CAG-508 > Scatovivens. The sequence goes on from JAGAKS010000017.1 coordinate 67,549, forward strand.
AGTGTAAATAGTGGTATTGCTGAATTTAATATTCATGGTATAAAAGAAGAAGTAGAATATACTGTTGATTTAGCACCAGTAGTTACCGCATCAATACCTTATTCAACACAATATATTCCAGATCCTACTTTAATGCCAGGACAACAAGTATTAGTGCAAGCAGGTGGTAGTGGTTGCAAAGTTACAACATATAAAGAAACGAAATTAGATGGCAAGTTAGTATCAAGAGAAATTATTTCAACAGATACATATCAACCAATGAAGGCAATTATAAGGGTTGGACCATAAAATTATATTAAGAAATAAAAAACACATAACTTGCGTTATGCGTTTTTTATTTGGTGGGTCATCGGGGAGTCGAACCCCGGACCGTCAGATTAAGAGTCTGCTGCTCTACCAACTGAGCTAATAACCCAAATATTAAATTGACAAAAATAATTATAATATGAACAGCTTATAAAGTCAAGCAAATTTGGAAAAAATGAACTATAAAGTGCAGATATTTACAAAACAGGAAAAATGTGATATAATACAACTTGTGTGTTGTAACTATAATACACAAATAGAGAAGGAGGAGTAAATATGCCATATAGTGAATTTTTACAATATTATAATAATACAAATGATTATGATTATGAAAATTTACCAAGCATAATGTTCGGAGATGACACTAAGGAAAATTTAATGAACATATTGTAGGAGAAAAATATGATAGATTTACATTGCCATATACTTTTTGATACAGATGATGGAGCAAGAAAAATAGAAAATAGTATAAATATTTTGAAAGAGGCGTATGATGCAGGTTTTACTGAAATTTGTTGTACGCCTCATTACGTTGCGCCTCAACATATAAAAACTAAATTAGAAAATAAAGAAAAATTAAATTTAATAGAAGAAAAGTTAAAAGAAGAAAAGATAGATATAAAACTTTGTTTAGGAAATGAAATTTATGTTACTGATAACATAGATGAATTAGTTAAAAATGGAAGTGTTTCAACTATTGCAGATACAAAATATATATTAGTGGAATTGCCTATAACACAAAAATTATTAAATGCAGAAGAAACTATAGAAAGTTTAATTTTTGCAGGGTATAAAGTTATTTTAGCTCATCCAGAAAGATACGTATATGTTCAAAAAAACATAAAATACCTAGATAATTTTATTGAAATGGGTGCGTATTTGCAAGGAAACTATGAATCTTTAATAGGAAAATATGGTAAGGAAGCTGAAAAGACTATTAAGAAATTGCTTAAAGAAAAAAAGATTGATTTACTTGCAACAGATACACATAGAGAAAATTCCACTTATACAAAAATGAATAAAATTTTAAAAAAATTAAAACATTATGCTAAAAAAGACTATTATGAATATGTTACGCAAGATTGCCAAAAAGATATATTAAAAAATGTTTAAATTATATTGAAAAAAATAAATATTATAAATATAATGATGTGGGTGAAAGTTAATGGAAGAAATAAATTTAAAAAGAGTTGCCAAATTAGCATGGGCAAAAAAGATTTATATAGTCTTAATAATGATTATATCAATGGTTGCAGGTTATTTTTATTCATATAAGTATGTTGTACCAGAGTACCAATCAAAAACTACTTTACTACTTGCAAAAATTAGTGATGAATTGAATGAGAATACAGTTAAACAATCAGATATTGCGGATTTTTCAATGACAAGTACATTGTTACAACCGTATATTTCTCTTATTGAAAGCAATAAGGTTTTAAAAGAAGTAATAAATAATCTTAGTTTAGATATGACAGAAGAAGAACTAGGAAAAATGCTTACAGTTGCCGAAGAAAATTCTGCTATGCTTTCAATAACTATATCAAATGAAGACGCAGAGCTAGCTGAAAAAATAGCAACTGAAGTTACAAATGTGTTTGTAGAACAAGCTAAAGAAATTTTTAATATAGCAAACGTTAATATTATTGATACAGCAGAAGTTGCAAGCGAGCCATACAATATAAATCATCTTAAAGATTTAGTATTGTTTGCCATGTTTGGTGTATTTTTATCAAGTGTTTTGGTATTTATATTCTACATTTCTGATACAACAGTTAAAGAAGAGGAAGATATTGAAAATGAAATTGGATTGCCAGTGTTAGGCTCAATACCAGTTTTTGATAAGAAATTAGAAAATAAATCAGAAAGTAAAAATAAAAAAGAGTCTGGCAAGAAAGAAATGACAGAACTAGTAATTTTAGATAATGCAAAATCACCAGTAGCCGAATCTTTTAGAGCACTTCGTACAAATGTTACTTTTAATGCAAACACTAAAATAATACTTGTTACATCTTCTAGAATGTCAGAAGGAAAATCTTTTGTAACAGCTAACTTAGCAGTTACAATAGCAAAAACAGATAAAAAAGTTATTATCATTGATGCAGATATGAGAAAAGGTAGACAAAATAAAATTTTTGGCGTAGATAATAAAAAAGGGCTATCAAATTATTTAGCAAATTGTGATGATGTAAAAGTAGATATTGATGAATTATCTACATATATTAAAACAACTAAAGTTCCAAACGTACATTTAATAACTTTAGGAAATAGACCATCAAATCCAGCTGAACTTTTAAACCCTTTGAAAATTAAAGGCTTATTCAATGTTTTATCAGAAGTTTATGATTTTGTTATTATAGATGGTACACCATCAAGCATTATTGCTGATAGCGTTGTAATTTCTAAATTTGTTGATTATACAATGTTAGTTACTGCACAAAAAACAACCAAGCTAGAAGATATTAGAAGATTAGTTAAGAATTTTGAGCAAGTTGGAGTTAAAATAAGTGGTGCAGTTCTTAATAAATATAAGCTTACTAAAGAAGGATATAATTCTTCATATTATTACAGTGATAGTAACACAGAAGAAAAAAATGAAGAAAAAAATGAACGTACAGAAATTAGAACCGTTGAAGATTTTTTAAGAGAAGCTAATATTAATATACATTCATTTAGATATTTAGATTCTATGAATAATAACAATTTGCAAGGCAATACAAATAGTACAATAAATCCTGCATTTAGTGGATTTTCAACTTCTTTAAAGAGTAATTCAATAAACAAGAATGTTATAGATATACAAAGCGGTTCATCTAATTCTTCAATGTTAGAATACAAAATGGAAAAAATAGACAGTGAAATTGCAATATTAAAAAATATGGTTATGCAAGTAGCTTTAAATACAAATCAAATTAATTCTAAAGATATAGAGCTTATAAGAAATGATATTAGAAATTTAAAAGATAATATCAATGATATGAGACATAACGAAAGTATTAAAAAGCTTCAAGAAGAGGTCGAAACAATTAGAGAATTTACAGAAGACTTAGTTGCTTCACAACAAGATAATAATGAAAAAATAAAGAAATTTATAGATAATTATTATAAAGATTTAGAAGATAAGACTAAAACAAAGAGAAAGAAAACTAAGGAAGAATAAATATTAAATATGAAAAAGTATTTCGCAAAAGCGAAATACTTTTTTTGTATAAAAAAAATAATTTTGTAAATAATAATGATATCAATTTAAAGAAAGAAGGTAAAATTATGCCAAATTTAAATCAAGCTGAGCTACAACATTTAAGACATTTGATAGGTAGCCAAGACACATCGTATCAAAAATTACAAAATTATGCTGAATATGCAGTAGATCCTCAAATTAAGCAAGTGTTTAATAAAGCAGCACAAGATTGCTTAAATACTAAACAAAAACTAATGTCATTTTTAGAAAATTAAGAGAGGAGAAGATATCATGGAAGAAAAATATATGGTAAATGATATTTTAGAAAACTTAAAGTCAGGAATAAAAGACTATGAAGGTGCTATATTAGAATGTGCTAATATGGAGTTAAGGCAAACAGTTCAAAATGTTAGAAATTCATCTGAAAATTTTCAATATGAGTTATTTAAACTTGCAGAATGTAAAGGATATTATATACCAGCTAGTCCTGCCAAACCAGATGAAATTGCAAAAGTTTATAATGATTGTCAGTAACAAAGGTCTTCACAATTTGTGAAGACCTTTGTTATATTTTGCTTACGGAAATGTAAAAAAGCAAAAAATGAGAATATGAAAAAAAGAAAGAGAAAAGAAGAGAAAAACTGACCAAGTAGACTAAAAAATAGAAAATTTAAAAATTGCTAAAAAAAGGTAAAATATATAAAATATAATAAGTAAAATAGTAAGGAGGTGTAAGCGTAAGAAAATGTTTAAAAAGTTAATAATATTTTTGAGAACATGGACAAAACTTATTACCTTGCTATTAATTGCGATTGCAATAATATGCTTTATAATATTTTTTGTATATAATCCAATGTATAGCGTAACTTTAAATGGCGAATTTATAGGCTATACAGAAGATAAAAAAGATATGCAGAAAAAAATAGATGAGTACCAAAAAAGTGGAGATAATAAAACAATAGCATTTGTTGATATTGAAACTTTACCAGAATATAAATTATGTTTGCTACAAAAAGGAATAGAAAGTAATGATGATGAAATATTTAAAACAGTTATAGATACTGGAATTCCTTACTACAAATATTATGCTATTTTAAATGGTACAGAAGAAAAGTATTACGTACAAACTTATGAAGAAGCTGAAAAAATTATGACAGAGCTTAAAGATAAAAATAGTATGAACAAAGATAATATTTCATATTTATTAAAATATGAAACTGAGCTTAAAACTTTTACTGGTACAGACGAAGCAGTTGCAAGCTTGTATGTAGAAACACCAAAAGTTACAAAAAATACTAGCATAAATACAAAGAAAACAGTTGATTATAAAAATACACCTTTAGGAATAGCTCTTATAAAACCAATAAATGGTACAATTACTTCAAGATTTGGTTCAAGAAGTAGAGGCTTACATACAGGTTTAGACATTGCCAATTCAACAGGTACACCAATAAAAGCAGCAGCAACAGGAGTTGTTACTTATGCAGGATATAAAGGCTCTTATGGATATTTAGTTGTAGTTTCACACGGCAATGGAGTTGAAACATATTATGCTCATTGTAGCAGATTATATGTCAGTGCTGGAGATAGTGTATCACAAGGAACTGTCATTGCAGCAGTCGGAAGCACCGGAAATTCAACTGGTCCACACTTACATTTAGAAGTTAGAGTAAATGGTGTAGCAAAAAATCCACAAAATTATTTATATAACTAGTAAACTCGCTTATATAGCGAGTTTTTTATTTAGTATCGATAGGAGTTGCATTTTCTAAAATTTTAGATATAAGTGCTTTAGAATTGTTTATAAATTTGGCAAACTCGGTAATACATGAACAAAAAAAAGCGTGTTCATCATTTTGTAATTCAAAATTTTGGATAATTAAAAAATATGTTCCGTGATAGCAAGTATAAATTACTTGCGTTTTTCAATTTTGTAAGTAAAGGTGCCTTATGTAATTTAATAAATTCTTCAAATTCATAATAATTTTCTAAATTGTTAAAGTAATAAATTGAACTGTTATTATAGAGTAAATCGATTTTTCTTTTTGAAATTACTTTTTTATCATTATTTATTTTTTCAGATTTCATGCAAATAGCCCCCTATTAATGAATATAACTAGATTATAATACGATATAAAACATAAGTAAATGTAAGTTTTTGGAAAGTCTTATAATAGTATATTTAATTAATATAAAAAGTTTGATTAAAAAACTTGAAAAAACTCATGTATCAATATATAATATACAAAGATAAAAAAACGTATAAACTAAAAAACCGTAAGAAAAAATGGAGGTATTATATGGCTACAAAAGATAAAAATATATGGTTATTAATGATATTCATTTTATCAGGAATTGTTATAGGCGGGTTATTAGGAGAGCTTGCTTCAAATATAGATTGGCTTTGGTGGTTAGCTTATGGTCAAGAATTTGGAATTACTACACCATTATCAATAGATTTACATGTTATCAAGTTAACATTTAGTGTAGTTTTCAAGATAAATATAGCAAGTATTATAGGTATAGGAATATCAATATGGCTATATAGAAAAGCATAAAAAATACTTAGGAGAACTTAATGAACATATTAAATTTTGCAAACAGAGATTTAGGCATAGATTTAGGAACAGCTAACATATTGGTTACTCTTAGAGATAAAGGAATTATATATAGAGAGCCGTCAGTGGTAGCTTATAATAAAGAAACAAAAGAAATAATAGCAGTTGGGGAAGAAGCTAAGGAAATGCTTGGAAAAACTCCACCAAATATTATCGCAATTAGACCACTTAAAGATGGAGTTATCGCAGATTTTACTGCTACAAAATTGATGCTTCGCGAGGTAATGGAAAAAGTTTGTAAAAAAAATAGAATATATAAACCGCAAGTTATAGTAGGTGTTCCATCAGGAATTACAGAAGTTGAAGAACGTGCTGTCGAAGAAGCAATTATATCAAGTGGAGCTAGAGAAGTTTTTCTAGTAGATGAACCAATGGCAGCAGCTATAGGAGCAGATGTAAGAGTTGCAGAACCTTCTGGAAGTATTATTGCAGATATTGGAGGAGGTACAACAGAAGTAGCTGTTATTTCACTTGGAGGGATTGTTGTTAGCAATTCTATTAAAATAGCAGGAGATGAACTAACAGAAGATATTATAAATTATGCCAAAAAGAAATTAGATATAATAATTGGAGAAAACACTGCTGAAAGAATAAAAAAAGAAATTGGTTGTGCAAGTCCATTACTTACAGAAGAGTATAGGGAGATTAGAGGAAGAGATGTTTATACTGGGTTGCCAGTAGTTAAAGATATATCATCCATAGAAGTAGAAAATGCATTAAAAAGTTCAATTAATAAAATTGTTGAATCAGTAAAAGTAGCTTTAGAGCAAACTCCACCAGAATTAATTTCTGATATTGCTATTAAAGGATTAGTGGTTGCAGGCGGAGGAGCTTTAATAAAAAATATAGATGTTGTATTACAAGAAAAATTAGAAATACCAGTTACAATTGCAGAAGAGCCTTTGGATTGTGTTGTAAATGGTACTAAAAAAATGCTAGAAGATATGGATACTTTAAGAAAAGTTGCTAAAAAATTTTAAGGAGAGAATAGATGAATAGAAATAAGCAAACAGAAACATTAGGTGGTATTATAACTTTAATAATTTTAGTGTTACTTATATTTTTATCAAATGTGCAAACCAGTAAGTTGTCTTTTTTTGAAGGCGTTGCTAGTTCTGTTTTTTCTCCTATTCAAAACTTATTTATTAGTTTAAAAAATAAGGCAACTGGTAATAGCAAATACTTTTCAGATATGGAATTATTAATTGCTGAAAACGAAGAGTTAAAAGAAAAGAATCGTAGTTTAGAAGAGCAAGTTCGTGAACTTGAAATTGTAAAAGCAGATAATGAAACTATGCAAGAATATATGAATTTAACACAAAAATATGCTGAATATGAAACAATTCCAGCTTACGTAATAAATAAAGATGTTAGTAATTTAAGTAGTACTCTTATAATAAATGCTGGAACAGAAGATGGGGTTGCTGAGAATATGACAGTAATTGCAGATCAAGGTTTGGTAGGTCATATTATTTCTGTATCAAAGCATACTTCTAAAGTTCAAGTTATTATTGACCCTGCAAGTACAGTAAGTTGTTTAATAAGCACTACTGAGCAAAGTATTATTTGTAAAGGAACTCTTGATAATGACCAAACTTTAAGAGCAAGTTTTATACCAACTGGAGCAGAGTTAATTCAAGGCGATACTGTTTCAACTTCAGGTATAGGTGGTATTTATAGAAAAGGCATACGTATAGGTACAATAAAAGAAATAGTTACAACAAGTAATGTTATAGATAGATATGCAATTGTTGAACCAGCCGTTGATTTTAGCACAGTAAACAATGTTTTAATTATTGCAGAGTAAAGGAAAAATATGAAAAAATTTGGAATATCAGTATTGTTTTTTATAACATTTATAATTATATATTTATTGCAAGCAAATATATTTCCAAGCTTAAAAATAGCAGGAGTAATGCCTAATTTATTTGTTATATTAATTCTATGGATAGGACTTTTTGCAAGTACTTTTGAAGCAGTCATATTTGGAATTATAATGGGGCTTATACTTGATTTAATATATGGAAGGGTAATTGGTATTACAGCAATAATGCTTTGCGTTATAGGCTATTTAGGAGCATATTTTGATAAAAATTTTTCAAAAGAGAGCAAATTCAAAATAGTTCTTATGGTAATAGGTGCAACAATTATTTATGAAGTTGGCTATTATGCTTTAAATGGATTAATTTTAGGTTATGATTTTGAATGGCTAAGATTTATGAAAATACTTATTTATGAAGTTATTTATAATGTTTTAATTACTATTTTATTATACCCAATTATTCAAAACTTGGGATATAAGGTTGATAGAGCTTTTAAAAGAAACAATATACTTACAAGATATTTCTAAAAATTTATAGATAGAAGGTGAATAAACTGAGACATAAAAGTGATCTTGAAAAATCAAATTTCAGATATAACATTTTAACTACTTGTGCATATTTTGTAGGTATTGTCATTCTTATTCAGCTGTTTAATATACAAATTGTAAACGGGGCTGAATATAGAGAAACCTCAAATACAAGGCTTTCGAGAGAAGGAAAGATAGAAGCAGCAAGAGGTTCTATTTCTGATAGAACAGGAACTACTTTAGTTTCCACAGATTTGGGAGCATCTGTGGAAATGTACAAGACAAATGTTGATGATGAAACACTTAATAATTCAATATTACTTATGACAAATATTCTTAAACAAAATGGAGATACTTATATCAATCCATTTCCAATTTCAATAAATCCTTATGAGTTCTTGTTTAATACAGAAGAGGAACTCGCAAATTGGCGTAACACATACAAAATTCCTGATGCAGCATCGGCAGAAGAAGCTTTCTATTTGTTTAGAGATAAATATAATATACAAAATGATAATCCAGAAGAAATTGCACAAATTTTAGCAATAAGATATGCAATTACAACAGAAGGATATTCTACTACAAGAACTTTGCAAATATCTCCTGCTATTACAGCGGAAAGTGCAATCCAGCTTCAAGAAATGAGTCAAAGTTTAACTGGTGTAAGAGTTGTTCAAGAGCCAGTTAGGAAGTATTATACAGGAAACTTAGCATCACATATTATAGGATATGTTCAAAGAATAAGAGATAAAAATGTAGAAGAATTTAAGGCAAGAGGAGATAATTACGAATACGAACCAGACGATAAAGTTGGACAAACAGGTATAGAATATGTTTTTGAAGAATATTTAAGAGGTCAAGATGGTATTAAACAGATAGATATGTCTGTTGATGGAACGATTACTGGTGAATATACAGCAGAAGAGGCAATTGGAGGAGCTAATATTGTACTTACAATAGATGCAAACTTACAAGGAATCACAGAAAGAGCCTTAGCAGCAAATATTGAAAAAATTAGAAATGGCGGATTTGGAACAGTATATAATGCTGAAGGCGGTAGTGCAGTAGTAATGAATGTAAATACAGGTGAAATACTTGCTATGGCAAGTTATCCAGATTATACACCAGAGTATTATTATCAAGGTATAACACAGGCACAATTAGATGAATATAATGCTGGAAACAATATGCATTTTAGAGCAATTTCAAGTGCTTATGCACCTGGTTCAACTTTTAAAATGATAACAGCAGTAGCTGCATTAGAATCAGGAGCTACAACGACTACCGAAAAAATTAATGATAATGGAAGATATCCAGTAGAAGGAATAACAGATTATAATAAACTGCCAGCATGTTGGATTTATAATAGTTATGGTCATGGTCATGGTCCATTAAATGTAGTAGGAGCACTAGAGAAATCTTGTAACTATTTCTTTTATGAAGTGGCTAGCAGAATGGGAATAGATGTATTAGAAAAATATGCTAGATTTTATGGCTTAGGAAGTAAAACTGGTGTTGAACTTTCAAGCGAAAGGGCTGGAATTGTAGCATGTAGAGAGGATTTGAAAGAATCTACTGGAGAAATTTGGTCGCAAGGACATACAGTAAGTGCTGCTATTGGTCAAGGTAGAAACAATGTTACACCACTTCAAATGGCAAGATATATTTCTATGATAGCAAATGGTGGAAAAAAAGTTAATACTACGATTGTAAAAGATGTTATACTATCAAATGGAACTTATGTATCGCGTTCAGAAATAGAAGAGTTTGTTAATAAAAAATTAAATATACCAGAAGACACTAGTGAGAACTTTGAAATAAGTGAAGAAACTACAAGAGCAGTATTACAGGGAATGTTGTCTGTTACAGATGATGCTGGTGGTACAGCATATCAGGTTTTCCAAGATTTTAACATACAAGTAGGTGGAAAGACTGGGTCAGCAGAAGCAGGAAGTAAAGTTCATGCTTGGTTTGTAGGTTTTGCACCATTTGATAATCCAGAAATAGCAGTTGTTGTTATGGTAGAAAATGGTGGACATGGTTATTATACAGCAGAAGTCGTAAGAGAAATAATTGCAGAATATTTTGGAATGAATGTTCAAGAAGTTAAAGAAGCAATGAATGTAAGTTCTGAAATAGAAAGTTTTAGATAAAAGGATGGAAAAAGATGTTGAACAATATTAAAATTAGTCAAAGAGCAGATGAAATAGTTTTAAATGTTAATATAATAGCAGAATTAAATGAAATTATTGAAGAGTTAGAAGTAAAACTTCCAAAATTAAAAGAATTTTATAAAACTTCTACTTTGCCTATGAGAATTACTGGAAAGTTATTTTCAGAAACTGAGATAGAAACTCTAAAAAATTTAATTCAAGAAGAAATAAATGTTGATATAAAATTTGATGATGTGTCTGATTTGTTAGGGTTACATGCTATTAAAAAGACTTTTCAAGTTAATACAGAAATATCTGAAACTAAATATATTGTTAATTCAATTCGTTCAGGACAAATTGAAGAATATCCAGGGAGCTTAGTAATTTGTGGAGATGTTAATGCTGGTGGAGAAGTTGTAGCAGGTGGAAATGTTATTGTAGTAGGTGCTTTAAGAGGAGTTGCACATGCAGGAGCAAATGGTAATATGCTTGCCATGATATCAGCTAATTCGATAGATGTAACTCAAATAAGAATTGGTAATTTAGTAAAAGAGATAGAAGAAAAAATCGAGAAAAACCCTATTTGTAAAGTATCTGGAAATGAAATTATAATAAGCTAGAGTAATAAAATAAAGGCAAAGAGCTAATGCATAATTTATGTATTAGTTCTTTTTTTATATAAATTTGTTCACTAATAATAAAAGACTGCATATAAATATAAAAAAGGAGGGTAACCTATGCAAAACATGGATATAAATAAATTATTAGATATGATAGCTAAAATGGATAAGGAGGAACTTGAAAAGAACTTAAATAAGGCACAGGAAATTTTAAAGAACACAGATTTTAAAGATAAACTTTAATTTGAAGGAGAAAGTATGAACGAGGATTTTTCAGAAGTAATTTCAAAATTTAAAAACATATTAGAAGAAAAGAACATAGATATGCCAAGTATTGTAGGTAATGTAGGTAATTCTAGCAATTCTTCTGAAAAATCTGATGGATTTGATATAGATATTGCAACCATTCTTAAAATTAAAAATATGATAGGAAGTGCAAAAGAGAAAAATTCACCTAGAATGCAACTCTTAAATGCGTTAAAACCTTTTTTGCATAAAGAAAAGCAAGAAAAACTAGAAGAATATATGAAATTGGCAAATATAATCACAATTTTAGAAATTTTAAACGAAAATCGGAGGTGGTTTGTTTGGAGGAAAACGCTGATTCCCTAATAATTATTTGCCTTATATTTATATTATTTAAAGAGAAGAATGTTGATTATATTCTTCTTTTTATTTTGTTCCGGATGCTTATTTTAAAGAAAATGTAATAAAAACTTAATAAACCGTTTTTGGTGGTTGAAAGCTTGTATTTCCGTAATTTTTTTACCTTGAAAATCTCTGTAACAATTGAAAAATGGGAATTTTTCCCTATGTACAAAAAAATCTTAAAAGAGTAATATTATATATATAAAAATTTAAGCAGTATTGCGCCAAAATGGCAGAAAGGGAAAAAAGTTATGGAAAACAAAGTACTAAAGAAATTTTTAGTAATGGCAATCGTATTTGTTATCACATTCTCAAATTGTGGACTTACTTTGCAAGCTTTAGCTACTAGTGAAGGCATTTCAGTATTTGGATTTTCACTTTTTGGAAAAGACAGAGTAAGCTATAAAGCATATTTCTTGGACGAAAATGGAAAAGAAAAAGATGAGATGAGTGCTGATGTAAATAGCGAAATGACATTAGTTCTAGAGCTTGAACCAAAAGAAGTTGGATATTTGAGAGATGGAACTATACGAGCTGTTACTGAAGAAGGAGAAGCAAATTTTGAATTCAAAGAAATTTTGAATTTATCAGCAGAAAATGAAGAAAAAGAAGGAGAAAGCTTAGAGCAAACAGTTCAACTACAAGAAACACTTTTAAAGACTGAGCAAGTTGTAAATGCAGAATTACCAGAAGTTGAATTAGGTGTACCAGCAAATAATTCAAATACAGTAGCAGATGCAAATAACGTTGTAGAAAATAGTTCTGTAGAAAATAACGTGGTTTCAGAAAAAGTAGAAAATGTTACTGGAGAAAATACTGTGTCTAATACTACTGGTACTGATTCTACAACTAATACTGTTCAAAACGAAGTTTCAAAAGAACCAGCAACTACAGAAGAACAAAATACAGTTACACCAGAAAGTTCTATACCAGAAACTTCTATGCCAGAAGATGTTTTAGTTGATGAAGATATAGTTTATCAAGAAGAAGTAAAAGAAAACGAAGGAGCAGTAATTTCACCAAGTAGTGCTAAAATTAATAGTGCAAATGAAATTGCAATTTCAAATATTGTTGAGCCTACAAAAATATACGTAAAATTAGCTTATAAATCTGGAGAAACTTTGAAGGTATCAGATTTATATAAAGAAGCTAGTTTAGAATTATCAGGAACTTATATCAACGAAGACTTAGAGGAAATAGCAGTTAATGGTTCAGATAAGATTACAACAGAATGGACTTATTCTAAAGACATATTAGTTTCAAGTGAAATTACAAAAGTTTCACCTTTCGAAGTTGAAGGAACTAAAGGAACTTTAGTAGAAAGTAGAATAGTTGTAAATAGAGATTGTACTGAAGAAAACTATTTACCTTTAAAAGAGACAGTTATTGAATTGGAAGCTCCACAAATAAATGGAAAATTTCCAAAAGCTTTAGATGTGAGTGCTGTAAAATTAAAAGCAACAACAGGTGAAGAAATAAATGAAATTACTTTCTCAAGTGATAATTGGAATTATGATACAAATAACAATACCATAACTATAAAAGTAGAAAATCCAAATGCTGTTTTAACAAGTGGCGAAGATATATATGTAATTACTTACAGATATGATGAATATGTTGAAAGTGAAGAAATTACAGTTAATATAAAAGGAAAATTTACAGCGGAAGAATATAGCGGAAAAGAAAACAACAAAATAGTAAAAAAATTTTCAGATGAGAAAAATACAATAGTAAATATTGGAGAACTTATTACATATTCAATAGGAACAACAGAAGATTTAATAAACAAAGCAAAAATAAATGCTAATTATAATTCTGTTGAAGCTGTATATGAAACAGAATATACTTCAACAGTTGGTATAAACATTCTTACAAATGATGTTTTAAGAGAATTTACTTTAAAAGATATAAAAGATTTTTATGTAGATAAATCAAACATAGAGTTTGAAGCAACAGATGTAAAATACAAATCTATTAAATTTAAGTATGCAGAGATAGTAGAACTATTAAATCAAGGCGGAACAATTGAAATAAAAGCAAGTACAGGAGAGCTTTTATATACATTAAATAAGGAACTTATTAAATCACAAGATGATTGTGAAATGGTATTAAACGGAGATGTTCGTGGAGTAGAAATCTCTGTAAAAGATATTAAAGCAAATGGAACAATAACAATAGATTTTGTTAAATCTATTGGAAAATGTGCTTATGAAAAAGCAGTATTTAATAATTTTGATAGAATTGAAAGTAGAATAAAAGCAGAAGTTAAATATGGTACTTCTGATGAAACAATTGAACTAACACCACTAAAAACTGAAAAATATTTTGAGAAAAGTTATACAAGAGCTGAAATTTCAATGAATAAGGATGCATTATCTACAATTTTAGACAATGATAATGTAGAAATAAAAATAGAATTAAATAATAATACTGAAAACAGTGATTTATACATAAATCCAGAGTTTGAAGTAGTATTTCCAAGTTATGTACAAAATGTAGAAGTAAAATCAGTAAACCTTTTATATGAAGAAGGATTAACAGTAAAAAATATTGGACTTTTTAAAGATAGCAATAATGTTCAGAGAATGAAAATTCAATTAGAAGGTGTACAAAGAAACTTTAGTACAAGTGATATAACAAATGGTACAAATATTATAGTTAATACTAAAATTGTTGTTGATGATTATACACCAAGAAAAGAAGACCAATTAAAAATGTACTATTTCAACCAAGGTGTAACAAATTATCAATCACAAACAGAATGGAAAATTTCAACACCAATTCCTGATGGAATAATTAAAACAACAAATGGTTTTGATGTTGAAGTATTTGAGTTCCAAGCTCCATCAGGATTTGTAACAGCTAATGGTATTGAAAATTACGATGGCTTAGGAAGTGTAATAGAAACTATTAAACAAGGCGAAATTACTGCTAAAGCAGAAATGGGTGAGACTCCAAGAGTAGTTACTATGACACTTGCTGCATTAAATAATACAGGAAATAAATGTACAGATGTTGTTATGTTAGGTAGAATACCTAATACAGAAGCAACAGATGTTATAACAGGTGCAAAACTAGGAACAAATAGAGATACAACATTAGTAGGAGAAATAATTCAAGCAGATAGTAATCCAGTTGGTTGTGATATATATTATTCAACAAAAGCTGATGCTGATAGAGCATTGAACAACCCATCAAATGCTTGGACAAAAACACCAGAAGATTTAAGTCAAGTAAAATCTTTCTTAATTATTCCAACTAGTGCAGTAGAAGCTGGAATAGCATTTAAATATAGTTATAATGTTCAATTGCCTGCAAATTTACCTTATGACGTAGAAATGTATGGAAATTTTGGTGCATATTATAATAATCATACAGATCTTGCAGTTGTATATGAAAGTACTAAAGCAGACTTAGTAGGTTTAGTTACAGATGCAGGACCAAAATTAGACGTTTCTTTAAATGTAGATATTGGAGATGGTGCGAAAGTACTATCAGGAAAAAGATTAAATTATACAATAACAGTTGTTAACTCTGGAAGTTTACCAGTTTCAGATGTTATTTTAAAAGCACCTATACCAACATATACATCATATTTTGTTTTGGAAGGTAATCCAGACCAAGGAGATATGGGATATTCAGTTGATGCTACTCAAACAGAATTAGTTAACACAATTGGAACTATAAATCCTGGAGAAACAAAAACATTTGAATATACTGTAAAAACAGCTAGAAAACCACAATTAGATCAATATGCAATAAAAGATGAAAATGGATATTACATATATGATGCAGATGCCAATAAAAAATATATAACAGAAGTTCCAAAAATATATATAGAAAATAAAGTAACTGTAGAAAGCTCAACGCTTGCTAATAAAATTGAAAGTAATACAGTAAAAAATGAATTAGAATATGCTAATTTTGAAATGACTACTAAATTAGATTTTGATAAAGTATTAAATGCAGGAATGGAAAGTAATTTTAGATTAATTTTATTAAATATTTCTAATGAAAAGCAAAAAAATGTTGAAGTAGTGTTTGATGCAGGAACAATATATGAATTAGTTTCAGGACAAGTATTAGATCGTAATGAAAAAGTAATTACAGATAACGTAAGATTTGATTCAGAGTCTGGAAAAATATATTTTCCAGTAGGAGATATGAATAGTGGAGAACGAGTAGAACTAAAATTAAAAGTAAAAGCTAAAGTTATTGATGAAGTAGAAAAAACATATGATTGTTATTTTGGTGCTAAATCATCAGAAATGGATAATTATGAAAAAGGTACACTAGTACCTCAAGTGATAACAAGAGGATTGTTAGAAGCTGAAGATATTACATATCAATTACCAACTTCTATTAAAGAAGGTGAAGAAGTAATTATATCAACAAAAATTGAAAATATTGGTGGATGTGATGTAACTAAGGCAACATTTGAATGTGAGATACCAAACAGTGTTGAAGTAGTTAAAGTTACAACTACTGGAAAAAGAGATTTAGGAACAGGTGCAGGAACAGGAAAAATTTCTGATGTTTTACCTTATATTTCTGCAAAAGAAAGTATAACAGTTGATATAACTTTAAAAGCTAAAAATTTGGCTGGTACGGATCCATCAAAAGTTATATTAACAAGAATAATAAAAAATGAAAATCAAGAAGATATTAAAATAGGACCAATAGAATTTACTATTTTAAATACAGAAAAAACAGAAGAAGAAATCTTTGAAGAAGAAAGAGAAGAATTCGAAAAAATAGAAGAAGAATATAACAAAGAGCAAGAAAACAACGAGAACAAAAATGAAAATCAACAAGAA
Organism: Clostridia bacterium; assembly: GCA_017625465.1. Lineage (GTDB taxonomy): Bacteria > Bacillota > Clostridia > TANB77 > CAG-508 > Scatovivens. Next base: position 84,239 of record JAGAKS010000017.1, read on the forward strand.
GAAAATACTGAAACTCCTATAGAGAATCCAGTAACTCCACCTAATAATGGAGAAAATGAAAACACTAATGAGCCAGAAAACAACGCAGAAAATAATACACCAAATGAAATGCCAAAAGAAGAAAATAACAAAACAGAAGAAAATAATACACCAGTTGTTGAAGAAAAAGCAACTTATAACATAACAGGTAGAGCTTGGTATGATGAAAATAAAAATGGCTCTAGAGAAGATAATGAAAAAGGAATATCTTCTGTGAAAGTATATTTGTTAACTGCTGGTAATCGTATGGTAAAATCTACAACAACAAATAGTGAAGGTATATATAACTTTGACAAAATAGAAAATGGAAAATACATTGTAGCATTTTCTTACGATAAAAATTTATATGATATTACTACATACAAAAAATCAGGAGTAGAAGAAGATAGAAATTCTGATGCAATAGCAAGTAAATCTGAAGATATAAATGCGATTACAAATGAATTTACAGTTGCAGATAGTGATATAAGCAATATAGATATAGGCTTACAAAATAAAGATATTTTTGATTTACAAATAAATAAATATATTTCAAAAATAAAAGTTACAACTAGCAAAGACGAAAAAACATATAGTTATGATAATAAAGAACTTGCTAAAGTAGATATTCGTTCAAAATATATTAAAGGAGCTAAAGTAGAGCTAGAATATGCGATTGTTTTAGAAAACAAAGGAAGCATAGCTGGTAATGCAGAACAATTAGTAGATTATTTAGGATCAGATATAGAATTTGATGAAAATAAAAATAAAGATTGGTATAGAGGAAATGATGGATATGTTTATATTAAGAATATAAATCAAAATACATTAAATCCAGGAGAGAAGAAAGAGTATAAATTAATTTTAACTAAAACTATGACAGGAGAAAATACAGGTACATTATCAAATAAAGTAGAACTTTTAAAAACTTTCTGTAATTCTGGAGTAGTTGAAAACGCAGAAAATAATAGTAGTGTTCAAAATACAATTATAACAATATCAACTGGTAGAACATTACAAACAATAATTATATTTATATTCATAATAGCAATACTCGTTGGTATTGGATACAATAAAATACCTATTGATATACATTTTAACAAAGTGTACAAGTCAAAAGATAAAAAAATTAGTTTTAAGAAGTTTTATAAGTAAAGGAGGAGTGAAGTTATGAAAAAAATTATATCATATATATTATTAGCTAGTATTCTAACTATTGCTTCCCTTTATGGAATAATATCAATGGCTGTTGAAGATGTTGACTTAGTAGGTGGAGCAACTCCAATAGCTGTTGCTACTAAAAAAGCATATAGTTTTCAAAGCAGTTCATATACTAGAATAGGTAGATTTCCTATAGACGAGTATGTGTTTAATAGTCAGAAGAACTTTTTCTGTGCAGAGCATCATGTTGAATATGGTGGTAAGTACTTTGTAGGCAATAGTCATGCTGGTCAATTAAAAGATACCAATATAGGTGATGGATATCATGTAAATAATACAGCAACTAAACACAAATGGGATTATACACTTGGTGTTCTATCAACTTATGCAACTAGTATGACAGCAGATGTTGATACTACAGCAGATTATTATATAGATGCTAGTGGTAATTTTATAAAGCCAGATACTTGTACATATATTGGATATAAAGAATCAACAGAAAGTCCAGAAGATTCTGCATATACTAACTGGTGGTATACTTCATACGATATGAATTTTGATTGTGAAAGTGGGGATGCAAATGGTAAATTGGCTTTTCTACTTGCATGTTATATGTCAGAAAGTACAAATAATACATTTACACGTGGATATTATGGTAATGACCCTTTACAAAGCGCAGTATGGGATTATTTTGGACAATTAAATAAACCAGGATATTCAGGTGAAAAGAATTTCTTGGAAGAACAAGGAAATGCATATATGAAATATCATTCTGATTCTGCAAATCCTAATGTAGATGTTACACCAGATGATAATGTTGGTACGACTATTTCGGGAACAACATACACAGTTGGACCTTTTAAAATGAGCAATTATGTAAGAGCACAAGATTATAGTTGTCCAAAAGTTAAAGGATTAAATTCAGAAGTCCCAGCAACATTGCAAGAAGTGTTTGGAACAGGTGCTGATGTTCAAGGTACTATTATTGATATGAATGTATATGTATCAAACGGTTCATCAGAAAAGAAAATAAATATAAAAAATCAAATACCAGAACCTAATGCAACTTTTAATATCACTTTAAATGCTAGTGATATTGATGGATATGATGAATTAACAAAAATAGAATTTACATATCAAAGAATTCATGCATCTGGTAATGGCACTAAATACATTGGTAAACAATGGAAAATCATTTTTAAAGAAGTGGTAGGCAGTAGCAAAAAAAGTAGTTGTTCATATAGCTGCCCAAGCCCGGCTTCTGGATGTTCAGCAAGTACAAGCCCTGGAACTACATCAGACCCATATACAGGCACTTGTACACATAAATGGTATTCTGGTTGTTGGACTACTTATGATGGAAGTTGTAGTGGTTGTAGATGTCCTGGTCATACAGGAAGTTGTAGTGATAGTTGCCCTGAAAATTGTACTTCTAGTCATAGTTATACTTGTTCAGGATGTGAATGTCCTGGAACTCACCCAGTTCATCATCATGGCACATATCACGAAACAACTCATACTGTAACATATTTATGTCCACATGGTCATAAAGACTGTAAAGAATTTAAATGGGAATACAGCGATTGTGGTGAAGCTGCGCAAGATGGTTTCGCAGGTTCAGGAGTATTAGTAAATGAAATAAAGACATATACAATAACAGTGTCAGTTCCACTTAAAACAAATATGAAAATCTACAAATATATTAGTGAAGTAAAACATAATGGTACAGGCGGAAGAAATATATCAGTAGACGATAGAAGTGGAGATAAAACAGTAGCTTGGAAAAATGCAAATAGTGTAAAACTTGAAAGAGGAGATACTGTTACATATAAGATTGAGTTAAAGAATACTTCAAGATTTGCTACAGCAGTTAAGGTAAAAGATGTTTTACCATCAGCTTGCTCAAGAGGATATAGATTTGAAAATCTTACTTTTGTAGATGCAAATGCACAAAAAATTAAATATACAAGTTTATCAGGTGCTACAAATCCAGCGGGTTGGATAGAAGTACCAGCAAACAATACAGTGACTATGACTGTTAAACTTGATCCATTACAATATAGTGGTACATTTGAGAACAAAGTAGAGTTTATTACAACTAATAGTGGTAGTATACATATGAGGTTTGTTCATTGGGGAGATAATGCTACACACGGACCTCGTGGTTATAATAATGGAAATAATACGACAAACATAGTTAATATAGATGAATCAAGATTAACAGATAGTGATTTCTATACAATTAAAGAATATGATTTAACTTTAGATAAATATATTACAGAAGTTAAACACGAAACAAATAATGTAGTAACATATAGCGGTACAGAAAGAAAGCAAATTGATGCAGAAAACAATAAGAAAAATGACCCAGTATATGCAGAATATGGAGATGTTGTAACATATAAGATTGATATTTATAATACAAAGAGTCCATATTTAAATGCTGGAAATAAAAATAGAAAGGATGCACCTTTCTGGGATCCAGATATAGCTTATGTAGATATAACAGATACATTACCTAAAAAATATAGTAAATTAAGTGTTGTAGTAAGTAATAATACTGGAACGATAACAACTAACAATAGTGGCTTCAAGATTAATAATATTAAAGTTCCATATAATGGAATAACAACTGTTACGGTTACATTAGTTGTTGAAGAACATACAAAAGCAACATTAGAAGAAAACAATGTAAAAATAACACCAAATACAGAAGTTAGAAATGTAAATAATAAAGGTATTACAAATCATAGTGCAAAAACAACAACATCAGATTGGTATAAAATTAATGATTATAATTTAACACTTGACAAATATATTAGTAATTATAAACACGAATTGACAGATTTCAATAATACTAATAAATTTACAAATGAAACAAATACACTTGCCGATAGATATGCAATGACAGAAGAAGAAAAGAAAAATGCACCAATGCAAGCAGAGAAAGATGAAACAATTGTATATTCAATAAGATTAACAAATGATGCAGTAGCACAAGGTAAAAAGAAAGCAACACAAGTAAGACCTACAAAAATACAAGATAAAATGGATGCAGGATTAGAATATCAAAGTGTAGTTGCTAATGTATATAAAGCAGATGGTAGTGTTAAATTCGCAAATATTCCTGTAACTCATACAGATATTGGAAATAATACACATACATTTGAAATCGGTAACAAATTTGGAAATAATTACTTAATATTAGATCCAACAGATTATATTATTTATGAAATAACAGTAAAAGTTACAAAAACAAATATGTATTTATACAGTCTAGAAAATACAGGTTCAATATTAATTTTAACTGATATCAACCATGACCAATCTTCAAGAGAAGTTAAAAATAATAGTTACAATGAAAATATTGCAGCTCAACAAGTATCTAAAGAATATGTAAAACTAAAAGATTTAGTAATTGCTGGTAGAGTTTGGTTAGACAGAGATAAAGATGGATATATGGGTAAAAATGGTAATGGTGCTCTAGAAGTAGGCGGAAATGCAATTAATGTAGAAAGTACACCACCACCAAGTTCAAATATTCCTGATACAACTGGTAAAGAATATGCAATGCAAGGTATTACAGTTAAACTTTATAAAGTAAATGCAGACGGAAGTTCTGAATTATTTAGAACAACTAAAACAGATAGCAATGGTATGTTTACATTCTCTAGACAAGAAGATGGTTCAACATATTATGCTGGAGCATATACAGCATCAGGTAGTGGAGTAACAGAGAGCGAACAAAGAGTTCCAAAGGCTGAACCAAAAGATAATAATAAAAACTATAGTGCTAATAGTACATTAATTAATTACTATATTGAATATCAATATGATGGATTAATGTATAAGAGTACAGAAATTTATTCAGACAACAAAAACATTAGTGCAAATGGTGAAATTGCAGACAAATATAAAATTGATTCAAATGCCTTAGAATTTAAAGATGTAAGAGATGCATATAATCAAAAATATGAAATTATATCATTTAATAAAGGTACTAGAGGAGATGGTTCAGAACCACAACAATTAGAGTATGATAAACAAAATCATAACTCATACTTACTAGAAGATAACACAAGATATATTACTGCAAGAAGCTTTATAACAGAAGGTTCAAATTCAACAGATGCAAATAATACAAAATTCTTATGGTTATATAAACAATCATCAGATTATAAACCAGAAACAGAATATTTAAAATACATAAATTTAGGTTTAGAAGAAAGAGAAGATGTTAATATTAAGTTAACTCAAGATGTTTATGACTTAACTACATATATTAATGGAGAGCAAATGAATTATGAATATAACCAAAATAACTATACATTAAGAAAAGATGAAGTGCTTCCAGCTAATGTTTTAAGTTTAACTGATGCTAATAAGAGAGCAATTGATAAAGAACAAGAACAAGCTAATGGAGCAGAATCAGATTATTCAAAATCATTTAATACTGAACATTTCATCACAGGTTACAAAAATGATACAGGTTCAGTAGATGAAAATAAAATACTTTATAAATTTGAATACTACTTAGAGGATTACAATTATAGAATTTCTCAATATCATGCAGATACTGTAAGATATTATAAAGGTTCAGCAAATAGAAATTATGATACAGATAAAGTAAATACTGCAGGAGATAGTATTTTAGTGGCGAACCAAACTGGTAGAGAAAGTGAGTTAAATACTCAAATTCAATTTAGAATTAAAGTTACAAATGAAAAAATAGAAAATGATGAACCATATCAAACAAATAAAGATATTGCAGTTTATACAGGAATTAATGAAATTGTAGAATATTATGATACAGATTTCGTAAATGTATTTGCAGATGATAATGATACAATAAATACTTTAAGAATTAAGAAAAAAGGCACAAATGATTACTTAGAGGACTACACACTTAAAGTGTCATCAGCAAAAGCAATAGTAACAACAGATGGTGTTGAAAAAGAAATTGGAGATGTTATTTTAAGTGCAAAATCTGAATATAACACTGAAAGAACTTTGAAAAATGGAGAAAACAAACTTTATGATACACTATATATAAGACCAAAAGTTTCAGACAATGTATTAGAAACAATTCCAAATTCAAGCACAGGCCAACTAATTAAAGCAGGTAACTTTATATTAGGCGAAGGTGATAGTATGGATGTTTTAGTAACATTTACAGTTGAAAAAACAGCAGATACAAGAGAAGTAAGTGCTGCTGAAGCAAAAGAGATTATGACAATTTTAGGTACTAAAGAAAATGTTGCTGAAATAAGTGCATATTCAACATACTATAAAACAGGAGAGAACAGCTATAAACCAGCAAGTTTAGTTGATAAAAACTCTAACCCAGGAAACTTTGGTGAAGTTTATGGTGGAGTAACAAATGTAGATGATAAAGAATATATTAAATATTTTGAAGATGATACTTTTAAAACAGGAATTACATTAACTATTCCAACCGATGGTAATGAAACCGAAAATAGAGAAAGAGATTTCATTCAAAGAACATTAACAGGATTTGTTTGGGATGATGCAAGAAGTGAAGAAGCCAAAGATGATAATGGTACACAATATATAGGAAATGGTATATATACAGAAGGACATTCAGCAGATAAAGCAAACGATGCTGCAAGAAGAAATGAAGCCGTTTCTAATAAAGAAATCAATGATATTACAGTACAAGATGTTAAGACAGAATTAATTGAAATTATTAGAATGCCAGATCCAGATGATCCAACTAAAGAAAGAATTTACGAAGACACAATTTACGTAAATGGTGAAACTGGTGATAATGCTTCAGTAATGACAGCTAGAACAGATGCAAATGGTAAATACAAATTTAGTGGATATATTCCTGGTGAATATATTGTAAGATTTGGCTATGGTGATGATGCATCAAAAGACAATATGCTAATATTTAATGGCCAAGATTATAAGTCTACAACATATCAAGGTGGAGAAGCTGTATATGCAGAAAATGCAACAGAAAATTCAGCTAATAATATGACAGCAAAAGATGTTAGATTACAAATCTTAGAGAAAGCTAATACATCAGATGCTAAAGACGATGAAATTAGACGTCTTGAAGTAATTGGATATTCTGAAACAATGAATAACAATAAAAACGAAATACTAAAAGGAAAAGATAGTTCAAATAAAACAGAATTAATCAATAATACATCTATGTTTGCTGACACAATAGACTTTTTAGTAAGACCAGAAAAGAAATATGAAAAAGTAACAGTTTTAAAATTTGCAGAACATAATAAAATAATTACAGAAACAACTAGATATGCAAGATTTAAAATTGAAAATATCGATTTCGGTTTACAATATAGACCTGAATTACAATTGACTTTAAATAAATATATTTCAAACATTACAGTTACAACTTCAGACACTAATGGCACAAATTCTACAGAACCATTAGTAGATGCATACTTTGATGCATATTATGGTGTAGTAAAAAATACAGATTATATAACAGGTGCAACAGATTTTGTAACAGATGATGAAGGAAATGTTATTGAAGTACAAGCTAATGATACAGTTGAAAATATTGAAAACAAATTAGGTAACAAAAAAGGTTTAGCTCAGAAAAATAATGATGGAACTTATGTAATTGCGGTTGCAGGAACTAAGTTAAATGAAAACTCATCAATAGGATTACAAAATGTTCAATATTTACCAAATGAATACATTAAAGATAATGATGGCAACCAAGTAATAGAAGAAAAAGATGGTAAATATTTAGTAAAATCAACACAAGGTTTTGCATACATAGTAGTTGATGATAATCTTCTACAAGGTTCAATAATAAAAGTTAAGTATTTATTTACTGGAACGAATATTAGTGAAATTGACAGAATTGCATCAAATCTTTCAGACTTAAGATTTAAAGAAAATCGAGAAGTTGAAAAATATACAAAAACAGGCGGAACACAAAATCAATATTATGATGAATATACTTACCAAGTAAATTCAATTAATGAAAAGCCAAGCTTTATTGATCAACATTATTCTGCGGCTAGAACTGCAAGAAATGCATTATTTAGTGAATACTTTAGATATGAGCTTGATGCAAATGAAACAGACCAAATTAAGAAATACAAAAATGGAGAAAAAATAGTATATCAAGTAAAAGCAAAGGACTTTGTTGCTAGTGATAGTAATAAGACAATTGCAATACAAGATATTAAGAAAAATCCAGAAGGAAATAATCCTCATAGTGGAATGACAGGATATTATGGTAGATATTTAGGTTCTACATATTATACTGGTAAAATAAGTCCAGAAGAGGTTGTAGCAGAGATTAAGTTAGATAAAGTATTAGATTATATTGATAATGATTTAGTATTTAACAATGATGATAACAGAGCAGAAAATAACTTATGGAAAACAACAACTTCAAAAGAACTTCATAGTGATGGATTGTTAAATGTATTCAATTACACATACTTTGATGCTAATGGAAAAGAGGTATCAGGCAATACAACTACAGATAATTATAAATTACTTGATGCAGATGGTAGAGCTTATGATACAGATGAAAGAAGCAACTTAGCATTGTCATTAGATGATAGGGTAAGAGATGACTATACAGAAGGCGAAGAAGATATAACTGTAAATAAAGAGTTTAGTAAATTCTTATTACCAAGATATTCTAAGAGCTTAGAAAGCTTTGGTACAATTTCATTATCAGCTTCAAAGGTACTTTCTCCAGAAGATAAGACAGACGACATGACTTATGAAAATATTGCAGAAATTATACAATATACATCAGTAACTGGTAGAATTACAAACTTAGCAACTACAATAGGTAATGCTAAGATAGAAGATGTTCATAGAAAGAAAACTGAAAGTCCAGAGTTCTACGAAGGTAGAACTGAAAGTGATACGGCTTCAGTAGAAAGAGTAACATTAACACCACCAACAGGTTTAAGCAGTATGAATCAAGTGGTAAGAGAAGTAGTTCAAGGTGCAAGTTACACAGTATTAGTAATAATTGTTGTAGGTCTTGTATGCGTAGGAATTACAGTTGGAATTACTTTATATCATAAAAGACGTATTAAATAAGCATTAATAAAAATGACTCACAAATTGTAAAATTTGTGGGTCGTTTTTTGTCTAAAAAACACAAAAAATGTTCAAAGTGACAATAAAATCTTTGAAAGTCCTAAAAATAGGCAAATTTTTTAAAAAAATAAAGCAAAAAAGGTTGAAAAACTTTACATAAATTGGTATAATAGATATTGAGCAGGCTTTTGCCAACTAGCTATTTTGGAGCTAAAAAAATGTAATAAAAATTTTATATTTTAACATATAATTTTTATGAAGTATGTTTCCGTAAATGGTTTAGACGAAAGTTTGTTAAAGTTATGCAACACAGAGGTTTGAGCTATTGACTTAAGCTTTTAGTGTAGTAAAATATAGTATATATGATAATAGAGTCGTACTATGTCAAAAAGTTTGTTAGGAGGATTGAATTTATGCTAAAAAACAAAATGTCACAAAAGGTTTTAGCAGGAATTCTTGTATTCACATTAACTTTTGCTAATTTTGCTTTTACCACAGAAGCATTAGCAACATCTATTTTCGATACATGGTTTGGTGAAGAAGTTACAACAGGCCATGAAAACGTTGAATTTGATGCATATTTTGGAGCCGAAGAAGATAAATCTTATTCGGCTATTAGTGATGTAAATGCAGAAAAACTTGCTATTACTTTAGATTTGAACGTAAAGGATAGCGGTTATTTAAAAGATGCAAAAATTGCTATCGAACCTAAAGAAGAAGGAGAAAAATTAAACTTCAAGATAAAAGGGGATTTTGAAGAAACTGAAAGTGTGCAAAATTTTGAAGATAATATTATTTCTCTAAAACAAGTTGATTATGATTCAGAAATAGTATTAAATATTCCAATCGAATATCAAAACGAAGAATACATTAATGAATCAAAACTTACAAGAGATAGTAAAGTTGTTTTTTCAGGAATTTATGTTGATAATAAAGGTGGAGAAACAGAGCTTTCAAAAGAAGTAAACCTAAATGTTTTCTGGAAAGATGATAGAGCAGTAAAAACTTCTAGTGAAGTAACAAAATACATTAAATATGGAGATGGAGATAAGGCAGGAGTTATTCTTCAAACTGTAGTTAACGTAGATAGCACAGTAGAAGGAAATTCTTTACCAGTAAAAACTTCAATTGTTAAAATCGAAGCTCCAACATTAAATGAAATAAAACCTTCAAGTGTACAAGTATTAGCTACTTCAACAGCTGGAACAAATGGTAAAACAGATGAGAAAGTAGAATTTGGTACAGGAAATTGGGGATATGATGCAGAAACAAATATCTTAACAATTTCAGTAACAAATGAAAAAGAATTAGTTGAAGTATCAGAAGCCGGTGAAAATGATAATATTATAGACGGTGAGGCTGAAATTGTAGAAGAAGAAAGATATTACTCAAAATCAGGAGTAGATTCTTATGTTATTACATATACTTACGAAGGTCTAGATAAAACAGCAGAAATTAGTGTGAATACAAAAGTAAATGCAGAGCTTACTACTTTTAGTGGTGTAGAAAGCGCTGAATATATTAATAAAATGACAAACGAAGAAAACTACGAGTTTAAACTAAGCGGAGAAACTGGTGACATAGTATCTTATAATATAAATAATGAAACAGAAAGTGTGAGCAAGGCTTATACTTACGTAAATTATAATTCAAGTGATAAATACGAAGTAACATATAATTCTAAAGCAACAGTAAACGTTTCATATTCAGAAATAGTTGAAGGTATTGTTTTAGAAGATGTAGATAATTATTATGTTGCAGAAGATAACAGTATTTATGCAGCAGATGATATTTATTACAAACAAATATCAATAAGCAAAGAAAATATGGTAAATCTATTAGGAGAAGACGGAAGTGTTACAGTTAAAGATTTATCAGGAAATGAAATAGTAAAATTTGATAAAGATTATGAAGCAAATGAAAATGGCGATTATGTATTTGATTTTGGTTCAAGAATTTCAAAAGTAGTTTTTGAAACATCAAAAGCAGTTACAGAAGGAAATTTAATTATTTCAAAAGTTATGGCAAGTTCAAATAGTATGTATACTAAAGAACAATACAAAGCTTTTAAAGAATTAGTTTCAAAAACAATAGGAAAAGCTAAATATACTTATGTAGAAGATTTAGCAATAATTGGAAACACAGAAAATACAGTTGCTTTAAATAATGTAACAACAAAAGCTACATTAGTAATTGATAGAGATAGTTTATCAACACTTGCAACTAACGATAATGTAGAATTAAGATTAGAATTAAATAACAATACAGACAAATCTGATGTATATGGACATTCAGTATTTGAAATAAAAATGCCAAATTACGTAACAAATGTAACTGTTACAGATAGTAGCATTATGTATGGTGAAGGATTAGAAATATCTAATATAGAAGTATATGATGTAGATGGAGAAAAATATCTTAGAGTTACAGTTGATGGTATGCAAAATGCTATAAGCTCTGGTGTACTTAATAATGGTACTAATATAGTATTAAATACTAATATTACAGTAGATTTATATGCTCCAGCAACAGAAAGTCAATTTGTATTAAAATATACAAATGATTCTGCAACAAATTATGCAGATGGAGGAGTTTCAATATTACCAATTTACTATTCTGCACCAACAGGATTAGTTGCTGTAAATAGTACAAGTAATTTTGATAGCATAGGTTCAGTTTTAACATCTATTAGACAAGGTGAAAAAGAAGCAGAAATTGCTAAAGGCGATAGCGAAAAAATCGCAAGCATGGAAATTATAGTTATGAACAATAACAGTAATATAGTTTCTAATTTAAGTATTTTAGGTAGAATACCTTTTGAAGGTGTTAAAGATATAGAAACTGGAGAAGATTTAGGAACAACAGTAGATACAACTTTAGTAAATGGATTAGTAGCTGATGAGAAAAATAATACACAATTTAAAGTATATTATTCAGAAAATGGTGAAGCTACAAAAGATTTAAGCGATAGTTCAAATGCTTGGAAAGAAGAAGTAGAAAACTTTGATAACATTAAATCTTACTTAATAGTTCCAGTAGATGAAAATTATGAAATGCAAGTAGCTGAAGTTATAAGATTTACTTATGAATATAAAATTCCAGCAAACTTAAAATTAAACGAAAGTATTTATGGTACATTCTTAGCATATTATAAAAATCATACAGATGTAGCAACAGTAGATGAAAAAAGTCAAGCTGATAAAATTGGATTAAGCACAGGTGAAGGTCCAGAACTTCAAATTGCACTTTCTTCAGATGTTGAAAATTCTGTTAAAGAATATGAAGAAATGTCTTATAAAGTAGAAGTAAAAAATACAGGAAAAACTTCTGCACAAAATGTTGTAGTAACAATTCCAGTAGATAGTAGCTTAGTAATTAAAGATGCTTTAAATGAAGAAGGTATTACAACAGTTGCAGAACAAGGAAAAATAGAATTTGTAATTCCTACATTAGGAATTGATGAAGTTAAAGAATTAACATTTAAACTTTCTGCAAGAGCAGGAGGCGAATTAAAAGATATAACAATAATGGCAACTGCAATAGCAGATGACTTAGAAGAAGCAGTTAATTCAAATTCAATTGAATTTAAAATTGAAGAAACTGTACTTAAAGTTAAATTAGCTCATAACTTTACAGATGAAAATACAATAGTAAATGAAAATCAAGAAGTTAGATATGATATATCAGCAACAAATCTTTCAAAAGAAGATTTACAAAATGGTATAATTGAATTTAAACTTCCAGATGAAGTAGCATATAAAGAAGGTTATGTTGTTGAAGCTTCAACAACTCCAGTAACTGGTAAAAATTATAGTTTAGTAAGCTATGATGATAGTACAAGAACAGTTACAGTAAATGTAGGAACAATAAAATCAAAAACAACAGCTCAAGCTAAAATAACAGTTGTTACAAAACAATTAGATGCAGGTTCAACTTATAAAGTTATAAGTGCAGAAGTAACAACAAGAGCAGATGGAATAGATCCAGTTTCATCAAATGTTATAAATTTAGGAGTAGGTAAAGCAAGTTTAGTATTTACACAAACAACTAATACAACAGACACTTATGTAAAAGAAGGTAAAACAATAGAATATGTATTTACTGTAAAAAACGAAGGTTCATTTGAAGCACAAGATGTTAGCTTAATAGATTATGTTCCAGATGGATTACTTGCAAAATCAATTACTTATGGAATTGATGGTAGAGAATCTACAAAAAGAGTTTCAGGAGCAAATTCTCCAACAATTACAGTTAGTATTCCAGCAGGTGCAGAACTAAAAGCTACAGTTAAGGCAATAGCTAAAAACTTAGATGGTGCTGCAGAAGCTACTGTTACAAATAAAGGTAGTATTCAATCTAAAACAATGGAAAGTCCAGTACTTTCAAATGAAATAACACATATCATTGAAGCAGATCCAGAATATGCAAATCAAGTTGTTGAAGATGTTGTTGAAAATACAGGAGCAACAGCAAACAGTTCTTCATCAAGCAGTTCAAACATTACAAAAACATATAAAATTGTAGGTTATGCTTGGCTTGATGAAAATAAAGATGGTATGAGAAGTGAAGATGAACAAAAAATGACAGATGTTACAGCAAGACTTGTAAATGCTGATACAGGAACAATAGTAAAATCAATTACTACAGATAGCAAAGGTTCATATACTTTCGCTGGAGTAGCCAATGGAAATTATTTAGTAATATTTGATTATGATACTGTAAAATATACAGTTACAACATATCAAAAAGCAGGGGTTGAAGCAAATGTTAACTCTGATGCAATTACAACAAAAGTAGAACAAGATGGTAGACAAAGAAATGCAGCTGTAACAGATAGAATAGTGGTTGCAGATTCAAGTGTTTCTAATATAGATATAGGTTTTGTTTATGCAGATACTTTTGATTTAAGCTTAGAAACAACAATTACTAAAATGACAGTTCAAAATAAAGCAGGAACAAATAGTATTGAATTTGATCACACAACATTAGCACAAATGCCAATTGCAGCAAAACATTTATCAAGTTCAACAACATACATTGAATATAATATAAAAGTTTCAAATGTTGGAGAAATAGCAGGTAATGCTAAGAAAATAGTTGATTACATTCCAGCAGGAATGACATTTAGTTCAACATTAAACCCAGACTGGTACACAGGTACAGATGGAAACCTATATACAACACAATTAGCAGATGTTGAATTAAAACCAGGAGAAACAAGAGAAATCAAATTAGTATTAACAAAACAAATGACAGAAGAAAATACTGGTTTAGTAAATAACATTACTGAAATTGCAGAAGATTACAATATTTATGGTGTATCAGATACAAACTCTACACCAATGAATAAAGCACAAGGTGAAAACGATATGGGTGTTGCAGATGCAATCATAACAGTAAAAACTGGTGAAGTATTTATTTACATTTCAGTAATTATAACAAGCATAATTTTAGGTTCAATAGTTATATTTATAGCTTATAACCAAATTATAGTAAAAAGAAGAAAGGCAGGTGTTTAATATGAAAAAGTTATTTAAAGATATAGATAAAAGATTTCTAATTTCATTATTAATAATTATTGCATTATTAAGCACCGTTGTCGTTGCTTATGCAACAAAAGTAACTACTGAAATGGATTCAGATGGAAGTTATGGTACATCATTAGATGTAATAAACTTTGAAGATCAATATTTAGCATTTGAAGATTTACTTGAAAAATATGATATAATATGTTGTTATCATGGTGGTAATGATTCACATTTAGGAAGCTATGGTGCAGCAACATTAACTGCTGGAGGAAACTCTACTACAGTAACAGATAGTGGTAAAGAAATTGGAAAGTTAGTTAAAGCAGATGAAGGAAATCAAACAGCATTAACAATAACTTCTACAGATCCACAAACACCATACACAGATGAATCATATTATGCAGAAAGTTGGGCATGGTATGAAGTTACAGAAAAAGTTACAACTAGTCCTGATAACTCATATATTTTAGCAGAAATGATTTCTGAAGTAGATCCAGATGATAGATTAAAAGTATTCTATGAAGATGGATACTCTACAGTACAATATGCTTGGTGGGTAACTGATGATAATAAAGGTACAAACCATAGCACAATAAATGCATTATATGAAGAGGCAGAAGCATTCTATGCATATATTAAATTGATTGCAGAAAGTATTGATGTAAATACTTTCCAACCAACAGATTATAGCTTTACAGATGATGATGGAGTATTGCACGAAGGAACAGTTCCAGCACCAAAACTTAACTATAATCCAGAATACAATAAAGATGCTAACCAAGATGGTATAGAAGAAGTAGATGAAAATGGAAATGCAACAGGAAAAGATAAAGTTACAGTAACTTTTGATACTGACACAAATACATGGACAGTAGGACCTTTCTCAATCAATTATGTTGAAGAAAGCTACGAAAAAGAAAATCCAGAAACACCTCAAGATGAAAGAGATCCAGTTCAATTTGCTGGAATTACAAAAGCACAATTATATCTTCAAAAAGATGGAGAGCAATTTGAAGTTCCATTTGCAATAGAAGAAGATAAAGAAGGTATTGCAAATCCAGCTACTGAAGTAGAAGGCGCAAAATGGAGATTTAACTTCTTAAAAGATCAAAGAGAAGTTACAGATAATTATAAATTCCCACATGCAAACGAAGTATTCTATGTAGAAATTGATTATATTGAAGGTGCTACATTATTAATGAACCTACATTTCGATTTCAAATACATGAATGCAGGTGGTCAATATGAAAAACTAGAAGGAACATATTATGAACAAACATGGACACCAAATTCTGAAGTTGCAGAATATTGTTCTGGTTCATGTGGTCATAGTTCACATGATGCAAACAGTACATGTGATGGAAAATGTTCACATGGTTATTCTTCAAGACATGCTATTAAATGGAACTATTGGTTAGATTTAACAGGCATGAATGAGCAAACATCACAATTATTAGCTTATGGTGTTAAAGGTGCTAGATGGTATTTATATACTGAATTAGACTTACCATTCAATGAAGATGAAGAAGATAAAGAATGGAATTACACAATTAATAAAAAAGTTGTTGATGAAAATGGAAATCCAGTTTCAACTTCAGATAAATTCGTGTTTGATGTTTATAAAAATGGAGAACATTTTGATCAAGTAAAAGTTGCAGCTAATGTACCATTTAAAAGTGCTACATACAAATTAAAAGATGGTGAAGATTATCCAAACATTGAAATTAAAGAAAAAATTGATGAAAATGAGTATACTGTAGATATTACTAAAACAACAAATGAAGATGGAAATAAAACAACTTTTGTATTTGATGCTACAAACATACCAATTCCACAACATGGTGATATTACACTTATAAAACATGCTGATCCATCACATGCTGATTGGGAATATCAATTCAAATTATACATTGATAATGTATTACAAATTATTCCAGGAAAAACCTCAGATGCTGGTATAATTACAATAAAACCTGGTGTTCCTTGGACATCTGGAGATATTAAATATACAGGAACTGCTCCAAAATATAGAGTAGAAGAGGTTAATATACCAGAAGGATCAACATTATATAAAATTACAAATAAAGAAGGCGTTTTAGGAGCCAATGTTATAGTAGATGCATATAATGATGATTGGGAGTCTGGTGAACTATCAGTACAAAAAATAATTGATGGAAATGTATCAACTACTGAAAAATTTACAATTGAAATAGAAGTAGGTGGAAAGGTTTACAAGAAAGAGTTAGGAGCAAACCAAACTTGGTCAGATAGATTTGTTTGGGATAGAGGAACAACACCACCAACATATAAAGTAAGAGAAGTTAATTTACCAGAAGGATGGGAGTTATTAGAAATAACAAATCCAGAAGGTCAACTTCAAAAAGATAAGAAAATTGAAGTAAAAGTAAAAAATAAAACTGATGATAAACCAAAATCAGGATATGTTTCTATAACAAAAGAAATAGAAACAGATGATAAAATTGGTGTAGATAATAATCTTGAGTTTGAATTTACAACAAGAATTTCTGGAACATTTGAATGTGAAGGAGAAAGCATTGTAAATGGAACAAAAGTTATAACATCAACATTAAAACCAAATGAAACATGGACATCACCAGAAGTTACATGGAAAGGTGATGCACCTACATATTCTGTAAGTGAAGTTAAACTTCCAGAAGGCTGGAAACAATTAAGTATATCTAATGCGAAAGGCACAATGGAAGAAGGCAAAACAATGAAGGTTACTTGTGTAAACGAGTACAAGATTGTTACAGAATACGATTTAACAATGGCAATGTCAGGTTTAGTTTGGGAGGATGCTCCACTAAATGAAGAAGACAAAAATACTGAGGATTCTAAACCAAACGGAAAATATGATGATAGCGAGCAAGGTATACAAAATGTAGAAGTATTTATTTGGAAAGTATTATATAATGGTCAAACAGAATTATCTAGAAAATTAGCAACAGCTTATGAAGAAAATTCTGATACACCAATGACTTTCCCAATATATACATCAGCAGATGGTATATGGAAAGCTCCAAGAATGTCAGTTCCTGGTTTAACAGAAGAAGAAATTGCTTCTGGAGCAACTAGAGCAGACTATGATGTAGAATTCTATTATGATGGTCAAACATATAAACCAACAGACTTCTTAGCAAGTGGTTCTGCATCAGACTTTAGACGTGGAAACAATGCTAGAAGAAACGAATATAATAGAGATTCTATGGCAATTGAAGATCCAGCTGAAAGAGAAGCATTTGATAACAAATTTGCAACAATAACTGGTGATACACCAATACAAGATGATGGTTCAACAAATGGTTATGCAGAAGGAACAAATGGCGAAAGAACAGACCTTTTATATTACTCTACAGATTCAATCCCATCATTAGACGGAAACACAAGAAAGATATCTGAACTTCAAACATTAAATGAAGGATTTGTTAGAGAACAATATAGAATGCCAGCAAGAACTTCAACAGGAGGTTTGACATGGCCATTCGATAGTAAATATCATTTAGAATATGTTGAAAAATACTTAAATAAAATTGAAAGCGGAATAGTAATTAGATATCATTATTCTGCAACATATCCTTATTTACTAAACATTAATTTAGGTTTAGTAAAAAGAGATGAAGCTGAACTTGCAGTTACAAAAGATGTATATTCAGCAAATGTAGTAGTAAATCAAAAATTAATGAATTACAAATATAATGAATATATAGATTTTGAAAATGAAAAATATCAAGATTATTTGAATTTACAACTAAAAGTTGCAGATGCAAATATCTCATATAAACTAGATTTATATGAAAGTGATTACTATTATAGAGCAAAAGTATATGAAGGCAGTGAAGTACACGGAGCTCTACAAGAATTCTACAGATCTTTAGGTAAAGAAAATATTTCAGATGAGTTAGACTTAGATGTATTCTTAACTTATAAGATTGGAGTATACAACAATTCAGATTCATACTTAGCAGAAGTTAAGAAATTAACAGATTACTTTGATGAAGATTTAGAATTAGTTGATACAAAAGTTTCAAGATATATTCAAGAAGCAAATGGAGTAAGTGTTGACAGTGAAACAGAAGTTGCTTCACCTGCTTATGTAATTAAGAAAGGTCCATCAGGCGATAGCATGTGGGCAGAACAATTGACAAAATCAATTGAAGGAAAAATTACTACAGATTATGGAACAAAAGTAAATAGTTCAATTACTCCAAGCTCTGGCGATGAAGGAATGCAAGTAACAGAAAATGTTAGAGCAGAAGAAGGTAAAAAATATTATAAAGCAACAATAGATTTAAGTGATTCAGATTTCAGATTAGCTGTAGGAGAAAAACTTGAAGTTTACTTAACATTTAAAGTTAGAACTGATGAAACTCCAGCAACTTTCGGAAACGGAGAAGGCTTAGCAGAAGCAGTTAAATCTTATGTAAGATTAGGTACAAAATCTAATGTTGCAGAAATAGCAGCATATACAACATATTATGCAGATACACAAAAAATCGCTGGTAAAGTTGATAAAGATTCAGCACCAAACAATGTTGGTATTGAAAATAAAAACGATAAATCTTGGTATGAAGATGACGCTGATTCAGCACCAATCATAACATTAGACCTATACACAGAAACAAGAGATGTAAATGGTATGGCTTGGGAAGATAAAGAAACAGAAACAATCGATTATAACCAAAGAATAGGCGATGGTATCTATAAAGCAGAAGATGGTGAAGAACCAATTGGTAACTTAACTACTCAAATGGTAGAAAAAGTTAGAGTAAAACAAACAGGAGCTGAAGAAACATATAAAGAATATGATTTCGTATGGCCAACATCAAAAACTTTTGATTTCTTAAATGGTAAATCATTAAAAGAAGTTACAGGATTTGATAGTGTTACATTAACAAGTAATAGAGCAGAAGATACAGGTATGTATTATTTTGAAAACATACCAGCAGGAAATTACGTAGTAAGATTTAACTATGGTAACTTCCCTTATGATGACATGGATGTAGATGGCAACTTAGTAATGTTAGAACATCATGATGAAGCTAAAACAGCAAATTATGAACCAGATAGACATCCAGCAGTTTATAATGGTCAAGACTTTAAAACAACAAAATATCAATCTGACGTTGTTGGAGAAGATGGAAAAACAGCTAATGTTTCAAATGCAGAAGGTTATATAGATAATGAATGGTATGATTTTGAAACATGTAAGTATGATGATGAAGGAAATGTTATTACACATAACTCAGATGCAATAGATAATGAAGCAAGAAGACTTGAAGTTATTGCTTACTCAAGAGTTCTAGATCATACAATAACATCTATATTGGCAACAGCTAACGATTACTCAGCAGATCATACAGAGTTATACAAACAAACAAATATGTTTGCAGATACAGCTAAAATTAATTTAAACATTGAAAATATGCATAACTTAGAAAAACAAACTCTAGAAGGTGATACTAAAGCTGGTGGATCTGAAGTTAAAGATGGTATTAAAGTAAACTATGTTTACGGTAAAACAGATGTTAACGGAAATAAAGGAACTGTAGGAATAATTAACTACAATTATGTAGTTGAAGCAATTGATATAGGTTTAGAAGAACGTTCAAATACAGAAATAGTACTTGATAAAGAAATTGAATCAATTACTCTTACTCCAAATACTGGTTCAGAGCCAATATTAAAAGCAGTTTACGATATTAGTTATGATTATACTTTAGATGAAGAAACTGGAAAATCAACATACAAAGCAAATGTTAAATTAGACGAAGATAAATCTTATGGAACAGAACACTTACTTGCTCAAAACAAAGATGAGGAAGCAGGACTTCAAAACTTTAGATATATCTATTATGATGATACAATTGCACAATCTTTAAATCTAGAAGTTAAATATAGATTTACAGCATTAGATGTTGGTGAAGTAGATAGAGCAAATTCATTTGTTGAAAATTCTACACCAGAAGAACTTCTAGCTAAAGCAGAAGAAATCAAAGACCAAACTTACGTTAAAGTTGATGGAAAATTAACTAGCGTAAAACATCCAAAAGTCGGAGAATTTGTAGGAAGCATTTATTACATCGGTAAAAATGAAGCTTACACACAATCTGATATAGTTGTTACAACAACAATAAGACAATTGATTGACTATGTAGACAATGATGCAGTATTTAAATCAGCAGACAATACTGATTTAAACGGAAGCTGGAAATCTACAACAGCTGATGAATTATTAGAAACAAAAGCAATAGATAGTAATATCATTGGAGAGTATGATGGAATTAAAAACATTGTTGATGATAAAGGTGTAGCATACTCAACAACTGAAAGAAGCAACTTAATATTAAGTGTTGATTCAGTAAATGGTGATAAACTTGCAAATCCAGGATTTATAGTTAAATTAGTACCATTTAGTGCATCTAAACAAAATGAAGATTTAGATGAGGCACTAAGAGTTGCAAACTGTGAAACAATGATGAACTTGACAATGACAAGATCAATTGATAGTGAAATTGATGAAGACGATTTAACTTATGATAATATCGCTGAAATTGTTAAATTTGAAAACACAGTTGGTAAGAGAGATATTGAAACTATTGCAGGTAATGCTGATCCAAAACAAGGAGAATTCGCAGTATCACTTGTAGAAAGAGATGCGAGTGCAACAGAGCTTATCACATTTACACCTCCAACAGGTTTAAATACAAAAACAGCTCTTACAATCCAAATGTTAATTGTATCAGTTGTAGCACTAGTAATATTAGCAGTTGGTATAGTAGTTATCAAAAAAACAGTTTTGAAAAAATAGACTGATATAAATAGGAAAACTTCTAGAAATTTTCTAGAAGTTTTTCTTTTGCTCTTGTCTTTTGGAAAAAAGTGTAATAAAATGTCAGTGTTATTAAAAATTATCACAAATTGTAGAAAACTTTTAAAAATAATGTACTAAAATTGACAAAAAAATTTATTTATAAGCGGTATATTATTTTAAGAAAGTAAGAGGTGGTTAAGGATGTTTCAAAATATTGCAGAAGAGACAGTGCAAAATGTAAACGAAAATACTGAAGCTGATTCAAAGATTATTAGAATCTTAAAAGAGCTTTTTAAATTAAATAATATAATAATATATGTTTTAACATTTTTTATATCAATGATTACAGTTAAAGATGTATATATTCCTTTAGGGATAGCAATGGTTGCAGCTTGTTTAGGAAGTACAGTACCAATTTTTCTAGTATATATATCTAGCTTAGTAGGTACAGCTATATCATTAGGTTCGAGTGAGTTTGCAAATGTATTCTGGCTTTCAATAGTATATTTCTTATTAATTACGCTATTTAAACCTAAAGTATGCATAGAAGAAAGAAATGAAATATATAAAACTGGTAGTAGATTATTTTGGGCATATATACTTTGTAGTATTGTTAGAAATTGGGGAAGTGATATCTGGGTATCAGATTTATTTTCAGCAGGTATTACTGGAGGAATACTATATGTATTTTATAAAATATTCGTAAATGGAATTATTATTATTAAAGATTTTAAAATAAAAAAAGTATTTACCATAGAAGAAACAGCATCAGGTATAGCTATAGTAGTACTTGCTTTATCTTTCTTTAATAATAACGTAATAGACAAATTAACAATATCTAGTATAGTAGGAATGTTTTTAATAATTATACTAGGCTGGCAAAAAGGTATGCTTGCAGGAATTTCAACAGCTTTGCTTTCAGGAATTATGCTAGCTTTTGTACAAGCTTTTGATTTAAGCAATATTATAGTATTTGTAGTTCCTGCTGTTGTAGTTGGTTTCTTAAGTACTTTCAAAAAAATGGATTTGCAAAAAATTTTTGGTAGAACAAAAATGTTAGATAATGTAGGCGAAACTAGACTTACTGAAAACAAAGAAATTGTTTCAGAATTAGAAGGACTTAAAGAAACAATAGAAGAAAATTTTGCTGAAGAAAATGAAGAACAATTAGAAAATCAAAAATATGAAAGATACGAAGAAGCATTTTTTGAAAATTTAGAAGAAATACAAGATAATATTTTTTATGATGAGCTAATCCTTGCGGAAAACGACATTATAAGAGATGTATTCAATATATTAGAAAAAAACGATATTATTTTAGAAGATGATCTTGTAGATATTTTTAAAAGAAACAATAATTACATTTTAGTCCAAGATCAAAAGATTAAAGAAGATTTAAGAGCAGTAATTAAGATTGCAAATAGGGCATATAAAATTATACAAATAGAAAATATAAAAATAAATGAAAATAAAAAAGCAAATAAAAAAATTGCTAAAGTCGCTAAGGAAGTAGCAAAAGCGGTAGATACTTGTATTGAAAAAGTAGCGCAAAATAAAGATGAAAAACTTGTCAAAAAGGAAAAAGAGATACAAAAAATACTATCTGGAAAAAATATTCCAATCGAAAATGCAAATATCAGATTAGTAAAAAATGGAAAATATATTGTGGAAATCAAATTAGATATAAAAGATACTACTTTAAGAGATAAAAGCAGAATTGCAAACATATCTGATTTAATTTCTAAAACAATTGGAAGCAAAATGTCATTCCAAAAAGATAGAAGAAATTTAGATACAGGCGAATATACTCAAACATATTCTACTGAAGATAAGTTTGTAATGCAAGTAGGAAGTTCTAAGATATCAAAAGAAGATAGTGAAGCTTCAGGCGATTGTAATTTGCAAATGAGATTAGATGATGGAAAATACATTTTAGCAATTAGTGATGGTATGGGAACAGGTGCTAAAGCTAGGGAAAATAGCAAATTAGTTATTACAAGACTAAAAAAACTTTTACAAGGCGGATTTGAAAAAGAACAATCTATCAATCTTATAAATAGTGCTTTAAGCCTAAAAACAAAAGAAGATGAATTTGCTACATTAGATATGTGTGTATTAGATTTATATGATGGAAATCTAAGTTTTGTAAAAAATGGAGCATGTAATACATATATTAAGAATAAGAAAAATATATCTATTATAAAATCAGAAGAGATGCCAATAGGAACTGGACTTGAAGTAAATTTAAAAGAAAAAATATTGCCAGTTTCAGATGGAGATATAATTGTTATTTGTAGTGATGGTTTAGTAGATTCTAAAGAAGATTTAAAAAAGGATTGGGTAGAAGAGTTTTTAAAGAATATTAGCACAAATAATGTACAGAAAATATCTGATATGATTTTGGCCGAAGCTATAGATAATAATTACGGAGTGGCAGCAGATGATATAACTGTTATAGTTGCAAAAATATTAAAGAAAAAATAAATAAATTTAAGCTGAAGTGAACTATAAAAAGTTCACTTCATTTTTTGTCTTTTTTGTATAATGCTATTGTATTTTACTAGGAAAATATGATATAGTAAAAGCGTATAAAATTAATTTAAATAAGAAATTTGGAGGGTTTTTGAATGAGTAGAGCTAGAGGAAAAAGATACGATGAAAAGCCTAAGTTAAATATAAAAAAAGTAATTGCTACAATTATTGCAATAGCAGTATTTATAATGTTTATAATTTCTCTTAAAAACTTATTATCAAATCCAGAAGTAAAGAAAGAAGTATCTACGGTTACTACTTATTTTACTGTTTATGATAATAATAAATGGGGTGTTATTGATAATAATGGTAAAACAATTTTAGAAACTTCTTATGATGAAATGATTGTTATACCAGATAGCACAAAAGATTTGTTTATATGCACTTATGCTGTAAATTATGAAACTGGAGAATATAAAACAAAAGTATTAAATAAAGAAGGTAAAGAGATTCTTAAAAATTATCAATCAGTTGAAGCTATTGAAAATTATGATGATAACAATGTTTGGTATGAAAAAGAAATTCTAAGATATAAAAAAGATGGAAAAGTTGGATTAATAGATTTTTCTGGAAAAGAAATTGTACCAGCAGAGTATGACAAAGCTTATGCAATGCCAGGAATAGAAAAAAGCATTATTATTGAAAAAGATGGACTTCGTGGTTTAGTAAATAATAGTTTAGGTGAAGTTATAATAGATGTTAAATATGCAGAAATTGAGAGTCTAGGCAAAACTTATGAAAATGGATATATTGTAAAGAGTACGGATTCATATTATGGTGTTATTACTACTGATAAAAAAGAAATATTACCTTGCAAATATGATAAAATATACAATGTATCAAATAACGAAATGTTTGTTGTAACTGAAAGTGGAGCCAATAAAGTAATTAACAAATCTGGTGAAGATGTATTAACTAGTGGTTTTTCAGAAGTAACTTCTATAGATGGAGAATATTTAGTTATAAAAAATAATGATAAATATGGTGTAATAGATACTTCAGGAAATTCTCAAATTCCTTGTGAGTATGATGTTTTATTAAAAGCTTTTGATAAGACTTATATTGCTAAAAAAGATAATAAATATGGTTTAGTAAAAATAGGAAATGAAGTTTTAATTGATTTTAAATATGAAAATATGTCATATAGAAAAGAAGCCAACTTTATTGAAGCTGATTTAGCAGATTTTAAAACAGATATTATAGATAAAAATTTAAATGTAGTACTATCTGAAGTTATTATTTCAGATATAAATACAGAAAAAGGCTATATTAGAGTTAGAGTAGATGATAATTACAAATACTATAATTTCCAATTTGAAGAGAAAAAATCACAAGAAGTAATGCCAACACACACGTTATTCCTTGTTAAAGAAAATGGAAAATATGGTTATGAAAATATTTCGGGAGAAAGAGTTGTAGATTGCATTTATGATGATGCGACTGAGCAAAATGAATACGGTTATGTGGCAGTAAAAAAAGGTGGTATTTGGGGAAGTCTTAAATCAGATGGTACAGTTTGTTTAGAGCCAAACGTAAACTTAGATAACAATTTATATATCGATTTTATAGATACATGGCATATAGATGAAAATTCAAATATGAATATATATACAAAATAACTAAAGAAAAAAGGAAGGAATTTATCTTGGAACTAAAGACAAAATATCAATATACATATTTTATACATCCATATATGGTGGATGAAACTAGATACGATAAATATATCTTGAAACTTTTTAAAGATAAAAAATGTAGTTTCAAGATATTTCAAAAAGAAAAAGATTTAGATATTTATAATTATTTCTTACCACATGTTAGAGATTATATGTTTCCTACTTTTGAGTTTAGAGGAGACAAATTAAAGAATTTTAATAGCTTCTCAAAAGAAGTAAAAAGTAAAATTGTATCAAAGCAAAATGTTGCTTGCTTTGATTACAAATTATCAGAAGATATTCAAGGTAAAATGGGTGAAGAAAATGGAATATTTTTCAGTATAGCTAAAATTCAGATTATTTGTTTTAGCACAGGTATATGTTTTTTAGCAATTAAAACTCATATTGAAGGTACTGAAAATTTTGCGGATTTATTAGATTTTAATTATAGATTTAAGAGTATAAATTCAGAATTTTCATCACTAAAAGATTATGAAAATATAAAAATACAAACAGATATGTTCAATGATGTAAAGGATATATCTGAACTTATAACACAAATCACAGGTGTATATGAGAGAAAAATATCAAAAACTAAAGATGAACTTTCAAATTCTAACTTTTTTGTTTATGCTTATGCTTGTATAGAAAGTGACAAATGGAATGAAAAAAATGAATTTTTGCATATTGAAAATGAATTTTATAAATATGCAAATTCTCTTCCAAGTCAGTATTTATCAGATTTTAATAAAACAAATATAGAACAAAATTTACATATTATTGAAAAATTTAAATATTCAAAAATTGCATTAACCAATAGTTCAGTAAATATTTTATGTTCTGGTATAGATACTTTTAATTATACTAAGCTTCCTTATCAATATGAAAATGAGTATTTCTATACATATATATTAACTTTATATCAAAAAATGTTTTTGAAAAAGCTTAATTCAGATTTTAAAGAATATGAAAAAATTTCAAAAATGCGTACAAATTTTATAAACTTTACAAAGCAAATTTGGGAAAAAGAAGTAACTTTAGATGATACAGGTAGTTTATATTATAAAACAATAAAAAAGACATTAGAATTAGACGAATTATATGATGAAATAAAAACAAAATATGAAATTATTTACAAAGATTTAAATATTGAAAAAAATAATTCATATTATTCAATTATTATTATATTGTTAATATTTTCTTTAATATTTAATACGGTAAATATCTTGTTTTTAATGTATTTATTAGGATAGAAAGGCTAAAAAATGAAAATTTCTTGTGGAACTGATATTATTGAAATTGATAGAGTAAAATCATGTATTGATAATATTGGCGAAAAATTCTTAAATACTATATATACTGAAAAAGAAATTGAATATTGTGAAAGTAGAAAAACGCAAAAATATCAACATTATGCTGCAAGATTTGCAGCAAAAGAGGCAATTTTTAAAGCATTAAGTACAAGAATTGGTGGAAAATATGATTGGAAAGATTTTGAAGTGCTTAATGATGAAAATGGAAAGCCAAAAGTTTTTTTAGCTACGGAAATCTTAAATTTAGAAGATATAGATATTAGTATTTCACATTGCAAAACTTATGCAGTTGCGAATGTAATAGCAATTTATAAGGAGAATTAAATGGAATTTTTTGATTCACATGCACATTATAATGATGAAAAATTTGATATAGATAGAAAAGCTATTTTAGACAAGCTATATAATGAAGAGCAGATTACTAGAATTACTTGTGTAGGATACAATATTAAAGAAAGTAAATTTGCTTTAAAACTTGCCCAAGAAAATAGCTTTTTATTTGCAACAGCAGGTATTTCACCTAATGATATAGAAGATTTTACAGAAATAAACTTAAAAGAAATAGAAAATATTGGAAAAGACCCAAAATGTGTTGCAATAGGAGAGATAGGTTTAGATTATTATTGGAACAAAGAGAACAAAGAACTTCAAAAAGAACTTTTTATAAAACAAATAGAAATAGCTAATTGTTTAGATTTGCCAATAGTTATACATACTAGAGATGCAGCAGTAGATACTATCAAAATTCTTGAAGAACATCCAGTAAAAAACAAAGGTATTTTCCACTGTTGCCCGTTAAATCAAGAATTAATAAAAAATGCTTTAAGATTAGGTTTTTATGTATCTTTCAGTGGCAATATTACTTTTAAAAATGCTAAATCTGAGCCAGCAGTTTCTTTGGTTCCATTAGATAGATTATTAATAGAAACAGATAGCCCGTATCTTACTCCTGAACCATTTAGAGGAACTAGAAATGACTCTTCAAAGGTAAAATTAGTTGCACAAAAAGTAGCTGATATAAAGGGTATTTCATTAGAAGAAGTGGCAAAAATTACATATCAAAATGCAAATACTATATTTAAAATATAAAATAATACAAAAAAATATATAAAAAAGTAGAAATTTTTAAAAAAATTTCTACTTTTATTTTGCCTTCAATCCACTATTTTCGTAAGAAAAGTGGAAAAAATCACAAAAAATGTAACTAAAACTTAATAATTTTTAATTAAAACCTATCAAATGTACTTCCGTAAATGATTAGGAAGTGTTTTCCAAAACCGCCAAAAATCGCCTATTGCAAAAAAAATCAAAAATGCTATTATATAGCTAATGAATTATTTTCAGGGAGGATTTTATTTATGAGAAGGAAAACACTAATCGTAATAGCATTAATTGCAGTAATGTTATTAAGCAGCTTTCTTCCTCTAGTGGAGGTTTATGCTGCAGAAGACGCAACAGTAACAGAAATGACCTTCAATTCAGACCTATATAAAGGTTTAAAAGAATATTTCCAAGGAAAAAACATTGATGCAATATACAATGATGTTGAGCATACTATTACAATGTCAAACGAAGTATTAAATGGAGTTGAAGAAATTTCTTTAAAAGAGAAAGGATTAAGCAATATTGCTGGTATCGAAAACTTTACTAATGTAAAAAGCTTAATTTTATCTGCAAACAATTTATCAGAAAAAAGCAATTTAGGTGTATTAAATAGCTTATCAAAATTAAACTACCTAGATCTTTCTTCTAATAATATTAAAGATTTAAGTGAAATTGAACCACTTATAATGAAATTAATAGCAATAGATACAAATGCTATTAATATAAGCAGCCAAACTGCAAAAGCTGTTTATGATATTGAAATTGATCAAGAAGAACAAACTTTAACAAGATCTTTTACATTACCTCAAATATTACAAATGGCAGGTATTGCTAAAGATGGTAAAATAAATAATAAAGGATATTTAAAAGCTGATTGGTTTGTTGAAACAGATTATGCTTCTAATAGAAATTCTTATTCATCAATTAAACCTTATATTGTATCAAGTAGTATACCAAACCCAGTTACATCAGAAGATGATTCTTTTGATATTCAAGTTGGTATAGAAGATTCAGTAGGAAATTATTTACCATTAGAAGGTTTAGTAAAATTATCTATTACTATTAAAGATATAAGTTCAGATGGATATACATTAAATCCAGCATCAAAAAACTTATTAAAAGATAGTGTATTTACAATATTCTTTGTAGTTCATGTAGATGATACAGATGCTGTTATAATAAAAGATAGAAATTTATATAGAGCAATAAAAGAACAATTAACAAAAAATCAAGAAATCAATCCAGATTTAATAAGCTATAAATATGGAACAACAGCAGACGGAGAAGTTTACTATGATGTATGTGATTACTATTATAATACTTCAACAAAAGAAGGAACATTATCAGTAGGCGGAACAGATATATATAAAATAAGTAACTTTAGCTTAAATGGTGGAGAATCTATCATTAGAGTTAAAAATGCATCAGGAAGCTATGTGTCTACAACAGAACCAGTAAAATACGAAGCTGTTGATGTAACAGAAGTAGATGAATATGGTTCAGTTACAACAAAACGTAAAATAAAAGTTCCACACATCAATACAGATTGTAGAGATTTATATGTTGATGCATGGGATGAACCACAAGCTTTTGTAATAACAGATTTAGATTTAGTAAATAAAATCACTTCTTTGATTTTAAATGATAAGAGAATATATGATTTATCAGGATTAGAAGGATTTATAGGATTAGAATCAAATTTAAATGTTTCTTATAACTATATAGACACAATGGCAACTATTTACTTATTACAAAAAGAAAAAGAAGGAAGAAACAGCTCATTACAAGAATTATTTAGTGAGAAAAAAGCTGCTATGGCATCTAAGAAAGATAAAGTAACATCTGCATATAAAAGTGCAACAGATGCTAAAAAAGCTATAGAAGCTGAAATTAAGAAAATTGAAGAAAACTTAAATAAATTATCTGAAATTACAGATACATCATCATCAGAATATACAAACACAGTAAAAGCAATTGAAGCAAGCATTAAAACAATAAATGGTGATGGTACAGATGAAAATCCAGGATTAATTGGAACTATTAAAAAAGCTTTCACAGATCCACAAGACGGAATACAAGCTAATTTAGCAGAAATGTATAATAGACTTGCAAAAATGTACAAAGTATACAATAAAGAATACAAATTAACAAGTATTTTAATACCAGAAATGAATTACCAAACTGAAGAAGAATGGGAAACATATAAAGAAACAAACAAAACTTTAGCTGGTGCTAAAGAGATGGCAAAAGCTGAAGTAGCAAGAATTAATACTTTAGAAAAAGCTGGAGCATTATCTATATTAGAAAAAGCATTAATTGTTAAAGCATTTGGTTTATCATTATCAGATGAACAAGAATTCCCAGTTTCTTATGCCTTAAATGAATTAGTTAAAAACTATGAAGAAGTAAGTGCAGGAAGAAGTACTTGGGTAAGTATGAATGCAGAGTTTATTGAAATAGGAATTTACTCATCAGCAGCAAATTATTGCTTACTTGAAAGAATGAACAATGATACTGCAGTAGCAGCTTGCTATGTAGAAGATTACTTAGCTTCAGTATTACAAAACTATAGCTATGAAGATATTGATACAGATTTAGTACAAGCAATTTATGAAAAAGTAAAATACGGAACAACTTCTTCAAAATATGATTATTATTTAAATCAAATATTTACAACTTATATAGCACAAGAATTAACTTACGAAGGAGTTACTTTACCAGCATGCAAAGGACAATATTATAAAGTAAGTAAATTAAATGTAAACGTTACTGAAAGAAGTAGTGGAGTTGCTTCAATAGGAAATTACCCAAGTGCAGTAAACTTTACTGAAACAATCAGTGTCGTTAATAAAACAAGCTCATCAGGAACATTATTCTTTGACCAATTAATGAATTTAGTAAATAAATTTACAGCTATTGATGAAACATCTTTATATGTAAATTTACCAGCATTAAAGAGAATAGATGTTAGAAATAATGAAATCGAAACATTAGGTCCAACAGAAGTTACTGTAGTTGATAAAGAAGGAAATGAACAAACAACAACAGAAACTTTAGCAACATTGAAAAACTTAAAAGAATTATATGCAGGACATAACTTCGTATCAGGAGATATTGCTTGTGTAGATTGGACAACATTAACATCATTAAAGAAATTAGACTTATCATATAACTTTATACGTGATATTAAACCATTAGAAGTTCTAAAGAACTTAAGATACTTAGATGTATCAGATAACTTATTAGCTGGTCCATTTAATATATCTGTAAGAAAAATGGAAAAATTACATGATTTAAAATTAGCAGGAAACCAATACACAGATATTAGTCAAATATTAAATGATTATGAAATGATATCTGGAGGAGACTTTACAAATTATTTTGCTAGAGAAGATACATTAAACTTAGACTTAAGTAGACAAGAATTAGAAATTAACATTGAGGATCCAATTCCTTATGATGCAAATGCAAATGTTAAAGAAATAGAATTACCACCTATATTTGCACAATTAGAATATATTGATGCACCAAGAACAGCTTTTGGAACAACAAGTTCTAAAGGTTCTATCCAAGCAAGAGGTGGAGTTGCATATATACCAGTACATGAGGCTGGAGATTATGAAGCAACAGTAAAAGTTATAGCAGCAAATGGTTACCCAGAAGAAGTAACAACATCTGTTGGTATAAATACAATTTGTACAATCAATTATGCAGTAAGAAAAGCTAATGTAACAGAAGTAGTAATTAATGAAAATGTTACAGCAGTTGAAAAAGGACAAACATATAATTTTACAGCAACAGTTGAAGGCGAAAACATTGCAGATAGAAGAGTTTCATGGTCACTATCTGGAAACAATAGTACAGGAACAACAATATCTGAAAATGGAGAATTAGTAATTGCAGCAGATGAAACTTCTGAAAAAATTACTATTACAGCTACTTCAAGAGCAAATGATAGTAAGAGTGTAAGATTAGACTTAGCAGTTATAGCAGAAGGTGCAAGTGCAATTACAGGTATAAAAATTGAAGCAGACAAAACAACAGTTAAACCAGGAATGACAGTAAACTTATCAGCAACTGTTGAAGGTGTAAATTTAACAGAAGATGCTCAAGCAGTTACATGGAATATAGCTGGACATAAGAGTACAAGAACAACAATTAGCGAAGAAGGTGTTCTAACAACTGGAACAAATGAACCAGAAGGAACAACAATTACAGTAACAGCAACATCAGTTGCAAATCCAGCAGTAACAGCAAGTAAAGATATAAAAGTTTCAACAACAGAACCAGAAACACCAACAAATCCAGAAGAACCAAATTATGGATATACAGTTTCAAGTGATGGTACTGAAGTTTTAGGAATCTCTCCAAATACAAAAGCAACAGACTTCAAATCAAAATTAGTAAGTGATCCAAGCTATACAGTTGAAGTAAAAAGAGAAGGAAATACTGTTTCTGATACTAACTATGTAGCAACAAGTGATATAGTAGTTATCACTAAAGATGGAGAACTAGTAGGAAGTTATGAATTAGTTGTTAAAGGTGATGTAAATGGAGATGGTGTAGCAGATGCCTTAGATAGTTCTTTAATAAAAGCTCATAGAGCAAAATTAGAAACTTTATCTGGAGCATACTTACAAGCAGCAGATATCAACAATGACGGCTATGTTGATATAATAGATGTAAGATTACTATTATATCACAGAGCAAAAATTGATGGATATATTCTATAATTAAATAAAATCCCAGACGAATTCTCATAGGAAGTTTTCCTATGAGAATTTGTCAAAAAAAGGTATTGCATTTGATAATATTTAGTGATATTCTTAATATGTATATATAACGATTATAGGAGAAAATGTCATGAAAAAGAAATTATTATTAGTGTATGTATTTGTAGCATTTGTACTATTATGTACAAATGTATATGCTGTAGTTACAATGAATGTGGGACTTACAGCAGATAAAACATCTGTAAAACCAGGTGAAGAAGTGGTTGTTACAGTTAATTTGAAAAATATTTCAAATCCAGTTTCATCAGTAGAAGGATATATAAATATTGATGAAGATGTATTTAAAGAAACAATAAAAGATGCGCTTGTTATAAAAGATAACAAAATTGAAGTAACATCTGGAAGTACAGTTTTAAATAAATTAAGTTATGCTTTTGATCCAACTTCAACAAATGCTGATTATGATGTTGTTTTTAATACCAAAAAGGAAACTATTGAAAACAATGATTGTTTCTTGGTTATGGATTTATCTCAAGCTATAGAAAACAGTGCAGATATTTTACAATTCAAATTTACAGTTAAAGATAATGCAACAGTTAAAAAAGTTGAAGATGCAATAAAAATAGAGAAAGTAGTTGCTACTTCTGCTGAAGAAAGAACAGGAGAAATGTCTGCAACTTTAGATATCAATGTTGTAAAAGCAAATGAACCAGCTGAAGAAAATAATACTGTAAACAATACAGTAAATGATACAGAAAATACAAATAAAAATACAAATACAAACACTAACCAAAATACAAATACAAATAAAAATACTAATACAAATGCTAATCAAAATACAAACAAAAACACAAATAATACAAATTCAGCAAATAACGTAAATAATACAGTAAATAACACTAACACAAATAAAGATAATACAGTTGCCGGAAGTAATATACCAGCAGCAGGTGCAGGATTTATAATTGTTCCAATTATTATTTTTGCAGTATTAGCATACATTAGTTACAATAAATATATTAAATACAGAGGTATTTAGAAAATAATGTTTAGAAAGAAGCTTTTTAAAAGAGCTTCTTTTTATTTTTTCAAAATACTTGCTTATTTTTTTGAATATGATATAATATTATCAAATTTAATATGGAGGAAATGTAATTATGATGATGCTAATTATAATAATAATTGTTATATTAGTTGTAGTTGCACTTATGTACAATGGCTTAATTTCTTCAAGAAATAGAGTTAAAAATGCTTGGAGCCAAATAGATGTACAATTACAAAGAAGATTTGATTTAATTCCTAATTTAGTAGAAACAGTAAAAGGCTATATGGATCATGAAGAATCAGTTTTAACAAAAGTTACAGAACTTAGAACTTCATGGGCTAATGCTTCAACAGTTTCAAAAAAAGCTGAATTAGATTCTGAATTATCTGGAGCTTTAAAAACAATTATGGCAGTTTCAGAAAATTATCCAGATTTAAAATCTAGTAAAAACTTTACAGAATTACAAGAAGAACTAAGAAGTACAGAGGATAAAATTGCTTATGCTAGACAATTTTATAATGATACTGTTACAATTTATAACACAAAATTAGAAACAATACCTACAAATATTATAGCTTCTATGTTTAATTTTAAACAAGAAGAATTATTTGAGGCAGCTTCAGATGAAGCAAGACAAAATGTTAAAGTAGATTTTAACAAATAATTAATTTGGGGCGAATAAATTATTATTCGCCTTGTTTTTTTTAGGAGTAGATTATGTACGAAGATATTAAAAAGAATAAAATAAAAACAGGTGTTATAGTATTTTTATTTACACTTATGATAGCAGTAATAATATATGCAGTATGTGAATTTCTTGGATTGGGTGAGTATACAATTGTTTTTGCAGCAATATTTTCTATCATTTCTGCAATTGCAACATATTATAATTGTGATAAGATAGTGTTAGCCTCAGTTAAGGCAAGACCTGCAACAAGAGAAGAAGATTTACAACTTACAAATATATTAGATGGCTTAATGGTAGCATCTGGTTTAGAAGCTAAACCAAGATTATATGTAGTAGATTCAAATCAACCAAATGCTTTTGCAACAGGTAGAAATCCACAAAATGCCGTTATATGTGTAACAACAGGTTTAATAGAAAAACTTAATTATAGAGAATTAGAAGCAGTTGTTGCTCACGAGCTTTCACACATTAAAAATTATGATATTAGACTTTCAGCTGTAATTAGTGTAATGGCTGGTTTTGTTGTGATGCTCTCAGATATACTTTTCCGTTCTAGATTTAGAGGTAGGAGAAATGATGATAATGATAGTCATAATTCTCTTGAAATTATTTTAATGTTAGTAGGATTAATATTGTTAATTTTATCTCCGATAATTTCAAATTTAATTCAATTAGCAGTTTCAAGAAGAAGAGAGTATTTAGCTGATGCTACAGCTGTATCTTTTACGAGAAATCCAGATGGCTTAATTTCAGCACTTAAGAAAATATCAGAGGATGATTCTGAATTAGATGTAGCAAGTCAAAGTAATGCATTTATGTATATTGAAAATCCTTTCAAAAAGAAGAGAAAAGAAGTAAGTAGTCTATTTTCAACACATCCATCAGTAGCTGAAAGAGTTACAGCATTAGAAAATTTAAGATAAAAGTCATAATTGACAAAAATTAATAATAATAGTATAATATGCTCGTAACTTTAAGGAGGTACATTTTTATGAAAACAGACAAAAAATTATCTGTAAAGATAATTCGTAAGATTGTTTTTGTATGTATTATTCTAATTTGTTTATTTACAGTTGGTGTTTTAGCTGGGAAATCTGATTTAACAGATGTAACAATTGTTTTTTCAGATGATACAGAAATATCAGTTATGACATCAAATGTAAAAGTTTCTGATATATTAGATGAAAATCATATTTTATTACTTCCAGATGAAGTAGTAGAACCAAATTTAGAATCTAATATTGATATTGCTAAAAAAATAGTAATTAGTAAAGCAAAAGAAGAAAAAGTTGTTGTTGCTGAAGATGTTCAAAGTGTTTCAACAGAAGAAATACTTGGAAAATATGTAACAATTACTGAAAAAATTATCATAGAACAAGTTGAAATTCCTTTTGAAACAATTACAAAAGATGTTTCTAGAGAGGGCACAGAGACAACAGATAGAGTATTACAAAATGGGAAAAACGGTTTAAAAGAAATAAAATATAGAGCAAAATTCCAAGATGAAGTTGAAATAGAAAGAACAGTTATATCAGAAACTGTAATAAAAGAACCAGTTAACAAAATCATTCAAATTTCTACAAAAATTTCTTCTAGGTCAGCGATAAGAAATAATTCTATTGCACCTTCTGCAATTGCAGCAAGTGTAGAAGGAATGCAAGGTAGAGCAGTTACACTTAATGCATCAGCATATACAGCATCTACTTGTGGAAAAGCAGTAGGAAGTCCAGGTTATGGAATTACATCTTCAGGTGCTGCGGCAAGATCTTATTATACAGTTGCAGCTGGTGGAGCTTATCCAATTGGAACAGTTGTATATATTCCATATTTTGCAAGTGCACCAAATGGTGGATGGTTTGTAGTTCAAGATAGAGGTGGAGCAATTTCTAATAACAGAATAGATATCTACTTTGATACTATTGGAGAATGTAGACAATTTGGTAGAAGAAACTTAGAGTGTTATATATATAATTAAAGAGAATTTTTAAAAAATTCTCTTTTTTTATTGACAAAAGAAAAAAAGTGTTGTTTAATAATTATAATTTATTTCAAAGTTCAGGCGATTCGCCAAAAAATCAAAATTTTTAAAAATTTCATAAGAAAGGAAAGTGATGTAAAACTGGTTTCAGTAGTAAAATCTATGACTTTGCAAGGGTTAGAAGGTGTTCTTGTAAATGTAGAGGTAGATGTTTCAGGAGGTATGCCAGCTTGGAATGTTGTAGGCTTGCCAGATACAGCTATAAAGGAGTCGAAAGAAAGAATAAGAACAGCTATTAAAAATTGTAATGTTGAATTATTAAGTAGAAAATATATTGTTAATTTATCACCAGCGGATATTAGAAAAGAAGGTGCTGGTTTAGATTTAGCAATTGCTGTTGCTACACTTATAAGTATTGAAAAAATAAAAGATTTTAATACAAAAGATGTTATTTTTCTAGGTGAGTTATCTTTAGATGCAAAAATTAAAAAAATAAATGGAATTCTTCCAATAGCTTTAGAAGCAAAAAAATATGGAATAAAAAGAATAGTGTTACCTGCTGAAAATGCTAAGGAAGCAAGTGTTGTAGATGGTATAGAGGTTATTGGCGTTAATACTCTTGAAGAAGTAATCAAGTATTTAAATGGTGATATACATATAGAACCTACACGAGTAGATATAAATGGATTATTTGCCAAAAATAGTGAGGATAGTTTTGATTTTTCAGAAGTAAAAGGACAAGAAAGTATAAAAAGGGCTTTAGAAATTGCAGCTGCTGGTCGGGCATAATTGCCTTTTAATACGGAAATCCTGGTAGTGGCAAAACTATGATGGCACGTAGAATAACGAGTATATTACCAGATTTAAGTTTTGAAGAAGCTTTGGAAATAAGCAAAATACATAGTGTAGCAGGAAAAATAGGTAATGATACGCTAATAAATAAAAGACCATTTAGAAGTCCTCATCACACAATATCTACAACTGGTTTAATTGGTGGTGGCAGTTTTCCAAAACCAGGTGAAATAAGTCTTTCTCATTTTGGGGTATTATTTTTAGATGAACTTCCTGAATTTAATAAAAAGACAATAGAGGTTTTAAGAGGTCCTTTGGAAGATAGAGAAGTTACAATAAGTAGAGCAAATGCTACTTATTCATATCCTTGTAATTTTATGTTGGTAGCTAGTATGAACCCATGTCCTTGCGGATTTTATGGAAGTCCAGATAAAGAATGCACATGTACGGAAAGGCAAAGAAGCTTATACAGAGGAAGAATTAGTGGACCAATATTAGATAGAATAGATATTCAAGTTGAAGTACCCAATGTGAAATATGAAAAACTAGAGGGAAAAGCGGGAGAAAGTTCAAATATAATTAAAGAAAGAGTGAATAAAGCAAGAGAGATACAACTTAATAGGTATAAAGGACTAAATATATATTCTAATGCAGATTTAACACCTAAAATGATTGATATTGTATGCAAATTAAGCGAGCCTTCTAAGATAATATTAAAAAAATCATTTGAAAAATTAAAGTTAAGCGCAAGAGCGTATTCAAGAATACTAAAAGTAGCAAGGACAATAGCAGATTTAGATGGTCAAAAAGATATTCAAAGCACTCATATTATTGAAGCCATAGGTTATAGGAGCTTAGATAGAAAAGAATGAACTATAAAGTAATTAATTTTGAAGATATTGAATATCCAGAAAGTCTGCGAATGATTGAAAATGCTCCTAAAAAAATTTATGCTATGGGAAATATAAATCTTTTAAAAGATGAAAATATTTCTGTTGTTGGAACAAGGCGTATAAGTGATTATGGAAAAAGATATGGAAAAGAAATCTGCAAAGATTTAGTGCTAAGAGATATTCCAATAGTCAGCGGACTAGCTATCGGAACTGATACTTTGGCACATGAGACTGCTTTAAGATATGGTGGAAAAACGATTGCAGTTTTGCCCTCTGGTTTTGAAAATATTTTTCCACAAAAAAACGAAAAGCTTGCTAAAGAAATTGTCGAAAAAGGTGGATTGTTAGTTAGTGAATATTCTCCTGAAACCGTAGCAGACAGTAACAAATTTTTAGAGAGAAATAGAATTGTAGCAGGCTTAGGTATTGCTTTAGTAGTAATAGAAGCTTTAAAAATAAGTGGTACTAGCGTTACTGCTAGAATTGCTAAAAGCCAAGGGAAGAAAGTGTTTGCGCTTCCTGGAAGTCTAGATAGCAAGTACTCGGTTGGTACAAATAATTTAATAAAAAATGGTGCAAATTTAATTACATCAGCTGTGGATATCGTAAAAAGTTATCCACAATTTGATAATAGAAAGTTGAAAACGGAAGCTAGTCAAAATATAAAAGAAGAATATAAAAAAATATTTTTTAATATTTTTTCTGATAAATATTTAAGTTTGGAAGAAATAATTAAAAAAACTGGAATGCCTACGCGTGAAGTAATTACAAAATTAACTTTAATGGAATTAGAAGAAATAGTTGAGCAAGAAATTGGGAAAGGATATAGAAGAAAAATATGAGTGATTTTTATAAAATTGGAAATTATGGAGAAAATATTGCAGTACAATATTTGGAAAATAGAGATTACAATATTTTAGCGAGAAACTTTAAATGTGCTCAAGGTGAAATTGATATTATAGCAAGTAAAAATAATGAAATAATTTTTTGCGAAGTGAAAACAAGAAGTAATACAAAATTTGGTAGCCCATCTGAAGCTGTAGATGCAAATAAGCAAAAACATATATGGAATGTTGCAGAATATTATTTGTATAAAAATAATTTAATAAATACCTTTGTGAGATTTGATGTTCTAGAAGTGGTTGTTAATGGAAGTGAGATAAGTATAAATCAAATAAAAAATATATTTTCTTAAGATATTCAAGTATTTATAATAAGTATTGCCAATTTTTGTAAAAAAAGGTATAATATCATTGTATTTTAATGTGAGGAAATAAAATGAAATTAGTATCTTGGAATGTAAATGGATTAAGAGCCGTATTTAACAAGGGTTTTAAAGAAATATTTGAAGAATTTGATAGTGATATTTTTTGTGTTCAAGAAACAAAAATGCAAGAAGGACAACTAGAATTAAATTTTAATGGATATAATATATATATGAATAGTGCTATTAAAAAAGGTTATTCTGGAACTGCAGTATTTACAAAAACAAAACCACTTTCAGTTTCAAAAGGCATAGGAATAGAAAAGCACGATTTAGAAGGTAGAGTTCTATGCTTAGAATTTGAAAATTTTTATCTAGTAAATTGTTATACTCCAAATTCTCAAAGAGAACTTACAAGATTAGAGTATAGAGTAGAGTGGGAGACAGATTTTAGAAATTATTTGAAAAAATTGGATAAAATAAAACCAGTAATTTTATGTGGAGATTTGAATGTTGCACATGAAGAGATAGATTTAAAAAATCCAAAAACTAATAGAGGAAATGCTGGCTTTACTGATGAAGAAAGAAGAGAAATGACAAATCTTTTGAATTCAGGTTTTGTAGATAGTTTCAGATTCTTATATCCAGATAAGACAGATAGTTATTCTTGGTGGTCATATATGGGAAGAGCACGTGAAAAAAATATTGGCTGGAGAATAGATTATTTTATAGTGTCTGAAAAAATTAAAGATAAAATTAAAGAGGCAAAAATTCATCCTGAAGTATTTGGAAGTGATCATTGCCCAGTCGAATTAGAAATAGAACTTTAAAAGGAGTAGTTTATGGGAAAAAAGACAGAAATTTTTAGAAGATGGTTATTTTATTTCACATTATTGTTAGCTTCTATTATAGCTTACAAAATGATAGATAAATTATCAGGTGTGTTTGAGATAATAGGCTCATTTATAAAAGTTTTAGTACCGTTTATAGTTGCTGGAATTGTTGCTTATTTACTACATACACCATGTAAATCAATAGAAGAAGCATATAATATTGATAAATTGAAATTTTTGAAAAAGCATAGAAGAGGTTTTAGTGTACTTACAGTATATTTTATTATAGCTATTATAATTTTTATAATTGTTAATTTTATTAAACCAACTATTACACAAAATGTGCTTGAACTAGCTAACAATTTACCAAATTATTATAATAGTGCAATAGAATTTTTAAAAACCTTACCAGAAGATACTTTTTGGTCTCAAATAAATATTACTGAAATAGTTAAATCAATTGAAGAGTTCAATATTTCTGAAGTAATTATGGATTGGGTAAGCTTAGAAAATATTGGAAATTACGTAAAAGGTATTGTAGGAGCAGTAAATATTGTTTTTGACCTATTTGTTGTAATTGTTGTTTCAATATATATATTACTAGAAAGAAGAGATATTAAGAATTTTGTTAAAAACTTAATGACAGCTATTTGTGAAAAAGAAACTTATAAAAAATGTTTGAATTTCTATGAAAGAACAAATAATATTTTTTATAAATATATTTCAAGCCAATTTTTAGACGGAATTATTGTTGGCTTACTTACAGCTATAGTTATGAATATAATGGGAATTAAATATGCAACTTTACTTGGAATCATGATAGGATTATTTAATATCATTCCATATTTTGGTGCAATAGTTGCAGTAATCATAGCTTCAATTATTACAATATTTACAGGCGGATTTACTACAGCATTATGGATGACTTTAGTAGTTATCATAGTACAACAAATTGATTCTAATATTATAAATCCAAGAATATTAGGTAATTCTTTAAATGTTAGTCCGATTTTAGTAATTTTTGCAACAACAGTTGGTGGAGCTTATTTTGGAGTTCCAGGAATGTTTTTGGGTGTTCCTGTTGCAGCTTTAATTAAGATTTTTGTTTTAGATTATATAAAAGAGAAAAATGAAGTGAAAGAAATAGAGGTATTAGAAGAGGAATAAAATGATAGGAGAGTTTTCAAACTACAGACAATTAAATATAAAAAAAGTAATAATTGTAGTTCTAATATTAATATTACTAGTAGTTAGTATTACTGTATTTATTATTTCAAGAACTATGAAACATGAAAATACAGAAAATACTGTGTTGAAAACTGAAAATATTGAAGCAAAAACTGAAGTTTTTTATAGTGTAGATAAAAGTGTAAGTATCGAACTTCCTAAGAAATATCAATTAAAACAAGTGCATAATAGTGAATATTTGATAAAACTTTCATCAGATGAAAATATGGATGTATATATATCAAAGATGGAAAAAATTGAAAATAGACCATTATCTTCAATTGCTAGAGCAGACAAACTTTCATACCTAGAAGAATATAATGCATATTCAAATTTGTCAGATTTGAAAGAGCTTAATGTAAATGGAAATTCAGCATATACTTATAGCTTTCATTATTTAGATGAAAATTTAAGAAAAGCATTTTATATACAAGTAGTTTTACTTGAGTTAGATGATGGTATCTATGTTTTTGATATAGATTTTCCATTAGATGATTTAACTATATATACAAATTTAACAACAGAGGTTTTAGAAAAATTCGTAAAATACTAATTTCCCTAAGAAAAATATCAAAAAAAGCTTGACTTGTTCGCTTTAAATATGATATAGTATTATAGCAAATATATTATTTATACATAAATAAGTATATTAAATAATAAAGGGTGATTGTTATAAAAGGTTTAGAAATAAAGTAAAAAGAGATATTCAAATATAAAGGTAAGCAAGAATAAAATTTCATAGCGTACCTTTATATTTGTTTTTTTAGACCAAATTTTAATAGCCTTTATTATTAAATTTGATATTTTAAGTTTGAATAAAGAGGAATTGATTAAAAGAGGCACTACGGAAATGAGGTTTTTAAAGGCAGGGGACCAATAAGTTCTGTAACAACCTTTTAAGCCAAGAAGGACTTTATTTGAAATTTGATATAAAAGCCTGCTAATTTTATGAAAAAGGGTGGTTCGTTTTGGTAAAAGTAAAAGATGTTGTACATGAGAAAAGTGTACGTAAAACTTTTTCAAGAATAGGAGATTATATTGATATCCCTAATCTTATTAAAGTTCAAAAAGATTCTTATGACTGGTTTATAAACGAAGGTCTTGGAGAAGTATTAAGAGATATTTCACCTATAGAAGATTATTCAGGTAACCTAACATTAGAATTCTTTGATTATGAATTAGAGAAAGAGACAAAATATTCTCTAGAAGAAGCAAAAGAAAGAGATACTACTTATTCAACAAGATTGCATGTAAAGGTTAGATTAATTAACCGTGATGAAAATGGTGCAATCATTGATGTTAAAGAACAAGGAATTTTCTTAGGAGATATTCCTGTTATGACAGATAGTGGTACTTTCGTTATTAACGGTGCAGAGAGGGTTGTAGTAAGCCAATTAGTTCGTTCACCAGGTTGTTACTATGATTCTACTTATGACAAAGTTGGTAAAAAACTATACACTGCAACAGTAATGCCTATTCGTGGTGCATGGTTAGAGTATGAAACAGATAGTAATGATGTGTTCTACGTTAGAATTGATAGAACAAGAAAATTACCTGTTACATCACTTTTAAGAGCAGTAGGCTTAGACACAGACGAAAAAATTATTGATTTCTTTGGTGAAGATGAAAAAATCTTAGCTACAATAGCTAAAGACCCAGTAAAAAATGCAGATGAAGCTTTAGTTGAAATTTACAAAAAATTAAGACCAGGAGAACTTCCAACTGTAGATGCTGCAAGAAACTTATTCATGGGATTATTCTTCGACAATAGAAGATATGATTTATCAAAAGTTGGTAGA
Organism: Clostridia bacterium; assembly: GCA_017625465.1. Classification (GTDB taxonomy): domain Bacteria; phylum Bacillota; class Clostridia; order TANB77; family CAG-508; genus Scatovivens. Next base: position 127,644 of record JAGAKS010000017.1, read on the forward strand.
TACAAATACAACAAAAAATTAGGATTAGCTTCAAGAATTACAAATCACATTTCTGCTGAAACAATAATTAATCCAGAAACTGGAGAAGTTTTAGTTGAAAAAGGAGAAGTAATTTCAAAAGAAGTTGCAAGAGAAATTCAAAATTCTGGTATCAATGTTGTTAATGTTCAAATCGAAGATAAAGTTGCTAGAGTAATTGGTAACGGAACAGTTGATATTAGAAACTTTGTAGATGAAAAAATTGCTGATGAATTAAAAATTAAAATTGATGTAAATTATGAAGAGTTAAAAAATATCTTAGAAACAACAGACACTAAAGATTTAAAACGTGTTATTGAAGAAAGAATGGATGACTTAATTCCAAAACATATTGTAACAGAAGATATTTTAGCTTCAGTAAACTATTTATTAAATCTTGAATATAATACATATATTTCAGATCCAAGAAAACCAAGATTAGGTGAAATTGATGATATCGACCATTTAGGAAACAGAAGAATTAGATGTGTTGGTGAACTTTTACAAAATCAATTTAGAATTGGTTTAACAAGATTAGAAAGAGGAGTTCGTGAGAGAATGACAATTCAAGACTTAGACTCAGTTACTCCACAAACTTTAATCAATACAAAACCAATTACCTCATCAATTAGAGAATTCTTCGGAAGCTCACAATTATCACAATTCATGGATCAATGTAATCCACTTTCTGAGCTTACACATAAAAGAAGAATTTCAGCATTAGGACCTGGTGGTTTATCTAGAGAAAGAGCTGGATTTGAAGTACGTGATATTCACTATACTCACTATGGTAGACTTTGCCCAATAGAATCTCCAGAAGGACCAAACATTGGTCTTATATCAGCACTTTCAACATTTGCTATTATCAATGAATATGGATTTATTGAAACACCATATAGAAAAATTGATAAAGAAACAGGAAAAGTTACTGATGAAGTAGTTTACATGACAGCTGATGAAGAAGATAACTATATTATCTGCCAAGCATCAGAGCCATTAGACGAAGAAGGTAGATTATTAAACGATAGAATTAGAGTTAGAGAACGTGCAGAAATTAAAGAAATTGATAAAGAAAAAATCGATTTTATGGATATTTCTCCAAAACAATTAGTTTCTGTAGGTGCAGCAATGATACCTTTCTTAGAGCATGATGATGCTAACCGTGCCTTAATGGGTGCAAACATGCAACGTCAAGCGGTTCCTCTAATGATTACAGATTCACCAATAGTAGGAACAGGTATTGAATATAAAGCAGCTAAAGATTCAGGAGTTATGATTTTAGCTGAAGAAGATGGTTTAGTTGAAACTGTTACAGGTGATGAGATTATCATCAAAAATAAAATGGGCAGAAAAACATATAAACTTAGAAAATTCAAGAGAACAAATGGTGGTACTTGTATAAATCAAAGACCAATCGTTAAAGAAGGTGAAGAAGTTAAACGTGGAGACGTTATAGCTGATGGACCTGCTACTGATAAAGGTGAAATGGCTCTTGGTAAAAACGTACTTATAGCTTTCACAACTTGGGAAGGTTATAACTACGAGGATGCTATTTTGTTATCAGAAAGATTAGTTAAAGAAGATGTTTATACATCACTTCATATTGAAGATTATGATTGCGAATGTCGTGATACAAAATTAGGACCAGAAGAAATTACAAGAGATATACCAAATGTTGGTGAAGATTCTCTTAAAGACTTAGATGACAATGGTATTATTAGAATCGGTGCTGAAGTTAGACCAGGAGATATATTAGTAGGTAAAGTTACTCCAAAAGGAGAAACAGAGCTTACAGCTGAAGAAAGATTATTAAGAGCTATCTTCGGTGAAAAAGCAAGAGAAGTTAGAGATACTTCACTTCGTGTACCTCATGGAGAAGCAGGAACAGTAGTTGATGTTAAAGTTTATACTAGAGAAAATTCAGATGAATTAGGACCTGGTGTAAATCAAATAATTAGAGTATATATTGCTCAAAAGAGAAAAATATCTGTCGGAGATAAAATGGCTGGACGTCATGGTAACAAAGGTGTTATTTCAAGAATACTTCCAGTTGAAGATATGCCATTCTTAGAAGATGGAACACCAGTAGATGTTGTACTTAACCCATTAGGTGTACCTTCTCGTATGAACTTAGGTCAAGTTCTTGAAGTTCACTTAGGTGCTGCTGCAAGAATTTTAGGATGGAAAGTTGCAACACCAGTATTTGATGGTGCATTTGAAGAAGATATTGAATCTATGCTAGATATGGCAGGATTAGAAACAAATGGTAAAACAATTCTATATGATGGTAGAACTGGTGAACCATTTGATAAACCAATCACAGTTGGTGTAATGTACATGTTAAAACTTCACCACTTAGTTGATGATAAGATACATGCTCGTTCAACTGGACCATACTCATTAGTTACTCAACAACCACTTGGAGGTAAAGCTCAATTTGGTGGTCAAAGATTTGGAGAGATGGAGGTTTGGGCACTAGAAGCTTATGGTGCTGCATATACACTTCAAGAAATATTAACAGTTAAATCTGATGATGTTATCGGAAGAGTAAAAACTTATGAAGCAATAGTTAAAGGCGAAAATATTCCTGAACCAGGTGTTCCAGAATCATTTAAAGTACTTATCAAAGAACTTCAATCATTAGGATTAGATATTAAACTATATAATGATAATGAAGAACTTGAAATCAAAGAACATGTTGAAGAAGCTCTTGATGGAATCGAAGAAAGAATTGATGAAAGTGAGCTTGAAGAAGACAACCTAAATGAAATTAGTGAAGATGAATTAGATGAATATGATGAAGATGGAGATGACTTCTTTACTAATATACTAGATGAAGATGATATTCCAGATGATAAAATATTTGGAGAGTTAGACAATTTAGAAGAATAATAATTGAATATAGTTTTGTGAGAATAGCCATTTCTCTCAAGGAAATGCTCAGCGGTGTATAAATGGCTATTTGGAGCAAAACGGCAAAATATTTTTAGGAGGCTACTTAATAAAGTGGAAGAATTAGAGGTTTTTAATAAAATAAAAATTGGTTTAGCTTCTGATGAAAAAATTAGAGGTTGGTCTCATGGAGAGGTAAAGAAACCAGAAACTATCAATTACAGAACATTAAAACCAGAAAAAGATGGACTTTTCTGTGAAAAAATATTTGGTCCTACAAAAGACTGGGAATGTCACTGTGGTAAATACAAAAGAGTTAGATATAAAGGTATTGTGTGTGATAGATGTGGTGTTGAAGTTACAACTGCAAAAGTAAGAAGAGAAAGAATGGGACATATTGAACTTGCAGCTCCAATCGCTCATATTTGGTATTTCAAAGGAATTCCAAGTAGAGTAGCTTTAATGTTAGATATTTCACCAAGAAGCTTAGAAAAAGTTATATATTTTGCTTCATACATAGTTACAGATAAAGGTACTTCTGGACTTTTAAAATGCCAAATTTTAAATGAAAAAGAATATCATGAAGCAGAAGAAAAATATGGAAGAGGTTCTTTCAAAGCAGAAATGGGAGCAGAAGCTATTAGAAAATTATTAGCTGAAATAGATCTTGAAAAATTATCTGCAAAATTAAAGAAAGAACTAGAAAAAGCTAGCGAACAAAGAAAAGCTAAAATAGTAAAAAGATTAGATACTGTTGAATCATTCAGAATGTCTGGAAATAAACCAGAATGGATGGTTATGAATGTTATTCCAGTTATCCCACCAGAATTAAGACCAATGGTTCAATTAGATGGTGGTAGATTTGCTACTTCTGATTTAAACGATTTATATAGAAGAGTTATAAACAGAAATAACAGATTAAAGAGATTATTAGAATTAGGTGCACCAGAGATTATTGTTAGAAATGAAAAGAGAATGTTACAAGAATCTGTTGATGCTTTAATAGATAATGGAAGAAGAGGAAGACCAGTTACAGGTGCTGGAAATAGACCTTTAAAATCATTATCAGATATGCTTAAAGGTAAACAAGGTAGATTCCGTCAAAACTTACTTGGTAAGAGGGTTGACTACTCTGGACGTTCTGTTATCGTTGTTGGTCCAGAACTTAAAATTTATCAATGCGGTTTACCAAAAGAAATGGCAGTTGAGTTATTTAAACCTTTCGTTATGAAAGAATTAGTTGGAAGAGGTTTAGCTCATAATATTAAAAATGCTAAGAGAATGGTTGAAAAATTAAGACCAGAAGTATGGGATATCTTAGAAGAAGTTATCAAAGATCACCCAGTTATGTTAAACCGTGCTCCTACATTACATAGATTAGGTATTCAAGCATTCCAACCAATATTAGTTGAAGGTAGAGCTATTAAACTTCACCCATTAGTTTGTACAGCGTTCAATGCTGACTTCGATGGTGACCAAATGGCTGTACACGTTCCACTTACACCAGAAGCTATTGCAGAAGCTAGATTCTTAATGCTTTCTGTAAATAACTTATTAAAACCACAAGATGGTAAACCAGTTACTGTACCATCACAAGATATGATATTAGGTGCTTACTATCTAACAGTTCAAATTGATGGTGAAAAAGGTGAAGGTATGTACTTTAAAGATAAAGATGAAGCTTTAATGGCATACCAAAATGGTGATGTTGGATTACATGGTAAAGTTAAAGTTAGAATGTTTAAAGAAGTTGATGGTGTAGAAAAACATAAAACTATCGAAACAACAGTTGGTAGATTAATATTCAATGAAGGAATACCACAAAACTTAGGTTTTGTTGATAGAAGTAATCCAGAAAATGAATTTAATCTTGAAATTGATTTCCCAGTTATCAAGAAAAACTTAGGAACAATAGTTGCAAAATGTATTGCTGTAAATGGTCTTTCAGTTTCAGCAGAAGTTTTAGACTATATTAAATCAATTGGTTATAAATATTCTACAAAAGGTGCTATTACAGTGTCTGTTGCAGACGTTGCTGTACCACCTGCTAAGAAAGAAATTTTAGCTGCTGCAGATGAGCAAGTTAAAAACATATTAAGACAATATAAACGTGGTGCTATTACAGATAATGAAAGATATGATGAAGTAATCAAAGTTTGGGAAAAAGCTACAAACGATGTAACTGAAGCTATGAAAAATAACTTTGATGACTTAAATCCAATATACATGATGGCTCAATCTGGTGCCCGTGGTAACATGAACCAATTAAGACAAATCGCAGGTATGCGTGGACTTATGGCTAACACACAAGGTAAAGCCGTTGAAATTCCAGTTAAATCTTGTTTCCGTGAAGGACTTGATGCATTAGAATACTTCATTTCTTCACACGGTGCTAGAAAAGGTTTAACAGATACAGCTTTAAGAACAGCGGATTCAGGTTACTTAACAAGAAGATTAGTTGACGTATCTCAAGATATTATTATTAGAGAAGATGACTGTGGTTCTACAGAAGGAATCATGTTAGATGATATCAAATCTGGAAATCAAGTAATTGAAAAACTTGAAGAAAGATTAGTTGGTAGATTTGTAATTGAAGACATAAAAGATCCAAAAACTGGAAAAGTTATTGTTGATTCAAATACAATGATTAAAGAAAAAGAAGCTAAAGAAATCGTTGATAGCGGTTATACTAAAGTTTATGTACGTTCTATTTTAGGATGTAAATGTAAACTTGGTGCTTGTAGAAAATGCTATGGTATGGGATTAGCTACTAGAGAATTAGTAAATAAAGGAGAATCAGTTGGTATTATAGCTGCTCAATCAATTGGTGAGCCTGGTACACAGCTTACAATGAGAACATTCCACACTGGTGGTGTTGCTGGTGGAGATATTACTCAAGGTCTTCCTAGGGTTGAGGAATTATTTGAAGCTAGAAATCCTAAAGGATTAGCCGTAATTACTGAAATTTCTGGTAAAGTTAAAATCAACGAAGAAAAGAAGAGAAAAGAAGTTATTGTTACAAATAAAGATAACAGCAAAACTTATGTTATTAGCTTTGGTTCAAAATTAAGAGTAAAAGATGGAGATGAAGTTGAAGCCGGAGAAGCATTAACAGAAGGTTCAATCAATCCAAACGATTTATTACTTATCAAAGGACCAGAAGGTGTTTATAGATATATTATTGCTGAAGTTCAAAAAGTTTATAGAAACCAAGGTGTTGATATCAACGATAAACACATTGAAGTTATAGCAAGACAAATGCTTAAAAAAGTTAGAATCGAAGATCCAGGTGATACAGGTATGTATACAGCATCACTTGTTGAATTACTTGATTTTGAAGAAAAGAATGCCGAGATGATAGCTGAAGGAAAACGCCCTGCAACTGGAAAACGTGTTCTTTTAGGTATTACAAAAGCTTCTCTTGCAACAGAAAGTTTCTTATCAGCAGCTTCATTCCAAGAGACAACTAAAGTATTAACAGAAGCAGCTATAAAAGGTAAAGAAGATTCATTAACAGGATTAAAAGAAAACGTTATTATTGGTAAATTAATACCAACTGGTACAGGTTTAAAATACTATCAAAATATGAAAATAAACACAAAATTAGAAAAACCTGAAGCAGAAGAAGAGGTTGAAGTACCTGGAGAACTAAAAGTTTCAGTAGAAACTGAAGAGGATGTTCAAGAAACTGAAGAAAATTAAGGAGAAGTATTATGAAAAAACAAGATAAAGCTTTGATTATATCAATAGTAATTTTTGTAATTGTTGCAATAATTGCTCTATGTTTAGTGTTAAATAAAGGAAAAGTTTTTGGAAAATCATTAGTTGCAACTACAGAAAGTGCTACAAGTAAAAATACTACACATACAATAGAACTTTCAACAGATAAAGATTTTATATCTTTTAAAGATAAAGAAGAAGCAACTCTTAGTGTTGTAGTAGATGGAACTGAAACAAAAGAAGGTGTAGAATATACATCTTCTGATGAAACAGTTGCAACAGTTAAAGACGGAGTTGTAACAGCTGTAGGAGCTGGTGATGCAAAAATCACAGCAAAATGTAATGGCGTAGAAGATGAAGTTACTATAAAATGTATAGTTCCTATAAAAACTATAAAATTTACATCTACAAGTAGCAGTATAAAAGTTGGTAATGATTTACAACTTAAACTTCAAGTAACACCATCAGATGCAAGTATTGATACATTAGTTTATTCTTCAAGTAATGATGAAATAGCTACTGTAAACAAAAATGGTATTGTAAGAGGAGTTCAAAAAGGAAAAGTTACAATAACACTTTTAGATACATATACTGGTGAAGAAAAGAGCGTAAATCTAACAATCAGATAGTAATAATCCCCAATTTGCAAACAAATTGGGGATTATTTTTGTAATTTTTAACAATTCAATAATATAGATAAAAAACTATTGCCAAATAATTTTTCATAAGTTACAATATAAATAGAATATAAAACGAAAGATAAGTGGTATGAATTATGAAAAATGAAAAATCATCACAAGAATTCTATGATAGTGTTGCTATGGCTAATGAAGGAGTAACTGCAAAAGAGGTGAAGCAATTATTTATATGGTATGATTTACTAAGTTATGCTCTACCATTTCAAATAATTTTTATTATGATTTATGCAATAGGCATAGGACCTAGATATTATGCTTTTACTGTATTATCTGTATTAGGTATATTAGTAATTGATAGTACTATAAAAAATATCTTAGAAAGAGATGCAACCAAATTTACAGTGTTTAATAAATACATATCATTAGTTAAATTATGGGCTATTCCATTATTAATTATGGGAGTATGCACAACAGGTGCATTATTATATGCAACATTTTCATTTTGTTTATAAAAAGTAAAAAGAATCCACAGTTTGTTTGTAAACTGTGGATTTTGTTTTGCATAATGCATTATTTTGCTAAGTTTGACATAAATTATAATAAGTAGTATAATATAAGTTGATATTTTATTAGAATAGGAGATTTTATGCCAAATTCAAATGGTAAAATTTTAGATAAACTTACAATAAAAAGTGGTTTACATTTAACAGTTATAGCAGTATTGCTTATAATATTATGTACTTATGACTTAAGATGGATTTTTCCTTCAATATTACTTTTTGTAGCTCTTTTATTTTATACAATAGTTACTCAAAGCAAAAAGAAAAGTCAAATCGTAGACCATATAGAAGCAATAGCTTCAGATGTTAATAGTACAAGTAAAAATAATTTAGTAAACTCACCAATACCTTTAGTATTAGTTGAAACAGATGGACATATAATTTGGAGAAGTAGAACTTTTATTGATGAATTCCAAAATACAGATATGAATAATTACTTAAACCCTATGGTAAAGGAAATTAAGCTAGACCTTGAAAAAGATAGTACAATTAAAGATTTTACTAAACAGATTACAATAGGAAATAAAATATATAAGATTCGTGGTGGAGTTGCTAAAAACAACAAAAGAGATAGAAGAAAATCAAATGATTATATATTAACATTATATTTTATTGATGATACAAAATATAATGAATTGTTTGATACTTATACCAAATCAAAAACTTGTATTGGTATAGCTATGATTGATAATTATGAAGAAATTGCTCAAACAGCTCTTCCAGAAGAAAAGATTGAATTGTTTGCAAAAATAGAAAAATTAATTTTAGATTGGGCAAAAGAAACTGGTGGACTAATTATAAAAACTGAAAGAGATTCTTTTGTGTATATCTTTGAACAACAATATTTATCAGATATAGAGAAAAATAAGTTTTCAATATTAGATAAAGTTAAAGCTCTAGATACAGAATATAAAGTTCAAGTTACTTTAAGTATAGCGGTATCTAATGAAGGAAAAACAAATTTTGAAAAATATAAATCAGCCTTAGCAGTAATGGATGTTATATTAGGACGTGGTGGAGATCAAGCTATTGTAAAAAGAGATGGCAAATTTAAATTCTATGGTGGAAACAGTCTAGAGGTAGAAAAGAGAAATAAAGTTAAAGCCAGAACAACAGCACACACTATGGTAAGATTAATCGAAGAAGCTGAAAATGTTATTGTAATGGGACATAAAAATATAGATATAGATGCGTTAGGTTCAGCTTTAGGTATATATAGATTAGCTACAGCTTTAAATAAACCATGCTATATTGCTACAGAACTTAGTAAATCTGTTGAAAAATTCTATGAAGTACTAAAAGAAAGTGATGAGTATAAAGGTATTATAAAACCAGAAGAAGATGTTGAAAGCGTAATTGGCAAAAATACTTTATTAGTTATAGTAGATACACACAAATATAGTTATGTAGAATTTCCATCTTTAGTAGATAAAATTGAAAAGAAAATTATAATAGATCATCACAGAAAAAGTACAGATTATATTGAAAATGCAATAATGACTTTCCACGAGGTATATGCATCTTCTGCATCAGAACTTGTTACTGAAATTTTACAATATGCATCAGATGATATTAATTTGAACCTTATTGAAGCAGAAGCTTTATATGGTGGTATTATGATAGATACTAAAGATTTTACTTTTAAAACAGGTGTTAGAACTTTTGAAGCTGCAGCACATTTAAGAAAATATGGTGTAGATATTATAAAAGTAAAAAAATGGTTCCAAGCAGATTTAGAAAGTTATAATATAATAGCTGATATAGTAAAAAAAGCAGAAAAAGTTACAGATACAATAGCAGTATCTGTATGTGATAGCAAAGATTATGAAAATGTAAATTTAACTTGTGCCAAAGCAGCAGATGAACTTCTTACTATTAGTGATATTACAGCATCATTTGTAATTGGAAACTTGGGAGATAAAATATGTATTTCTGGTCGTTCAATAGGTGATGTAAATGTTCAAATCATTTTAGAGAAGATGGGTGGTGGAGGTCATATTACTCTTGCAGGAGCACAATTAGAAGGATTAACATTAGAAGAGGCTCATGATGAGCTTATAATTAGGATTAATGAATATTTAACAGAAATAATGTAGAATATAAAGGCTCTAATGAATATTAGAGCTTTTATTTTATTCTAATGTATATAATGATTGCAAAATTGGAAAAAATGTTATATAATTTGAATACTTATAAATAATTATAATAAATGTAATTAATATATATGAAGAAAATTATAGATATTTTAAATTTAATATAGGAGGTTTGTATGAAAGTTATTTTAAAACAAGATATAAAAGGTGTAGGAAAAAAAGATCAAATTATAAATGCAGCAGATGGATATGCTCGTAATTTTTTATTTCCTAAAAATTTAGCTGTTCCAGCTGATGCAGGAAATATGAATAATTTACAAGCAAAAAAAGATTCTAATGCATTTAGAAAAGGTGAAGAGTTAAAAGAAGCTAAAGAAATAGCTGAAAAATTAAAAAAGATTACTATTAAACTTACAATAAAAGCAGGAGAGAATGGTAAATTATTTGGAGGTGTAACTTCAAAAGAAATTGCAGAAGCATTAAAGAAAGATTTTAATATAGAAATAGACAAAAAGAAAGTAATGCTTAAAGAAACTATAAAAGTAGCAGGAGTTACCAAAGTTGATATAAAACTTTATGAGGGAGTTGTAGCATCAGTTAATGTACAAATAATTCCAAATTAGGGGGAATAAAAATGGATATAGGAAAAGTTCCACCACATGATGTGGAGGCAGAGCAAGCGATTTTAGGAAGTATGCTTACAGATAAAGATGCTGTAATGAGTGCTCTTGAAGTATTAAGAGAAGATAGTTTTTATAGAGAAGATAATAAAGCAATTTTTGCAGCTATTCATAGTTTATATGTTAAAAATGAGCCAGTTGACATTATTACAGTAAAAGCAGAATTAGTTGAGCAAGGAAATTTTGAAAGAGTTGGTGGCTTAGAATATTTAGCTAGTCTTCCTGAAAGAGTTCCTACAACATCTAATGTAGAAAAATATATAAAAATAGTTGAAGAAAAGGCCACACTTCGTAGTTTAATTCAAACCTCTAATGATATGTTAGCTTTAAGCTATAATGAAACAGAGGAAACAGATAAAATTTTGGAAATGGCTGAAAAAAAAGTTTTTGATTTAAGTCAAAAACAAAATTCAAAAGGATACGCACCTTTAAAAGATGTACTTATTAAATCTTTTGATGAATTAGAAAAATTATATAATCAAAAAGGTTTTATAACAGGTGTTCCTACTGGATTTATTGACTTCGATAGAAAAACTGCGGGACTTCACGGATCAGAGCTAATTATTTTAGCAGCAAGACCAGCGATGGGAAAATCTGCATTTGCTATTAATATAGCAACACACGCTGCAGTAAAAGAGCATGTACCAGTAGCAATATTTAACTTGGAGATGTCAGCAGAGCAAGTAGGTAAAAGAATTTTATGTAGTGAAGCTATGGTAGATAGTAATAAAGTTAGAACTGGTCAAATGGAAGATGAAGATTGGGTAAAGCTTGCAACAACTTTAGGAACATTATCAGAAGCTCCTATTTACATAGATGATACTCCTGGTATGAGTATTACAGACATAAGAACAAGATGTAGAAAATTGAAAATTGAGAAGAATATAGGTCTTATTGTAATAGATTACTTACAACTTATTCAAGCAGCTGGAAAGACTAATAGCCGTGAGCAAGAAATTGCGCAAATTAGTAGGTCACTTAAAGTTTTAGCAAAAGAATTAGAAGTTCCTATTATTGCACTTTCACAACTTTCTCGTGCTTCTGACCAAAGAACAGATAAAAGACCTATGCTTTCAGATTTAAGAGAGTCTGGATCTATTGAGCAAGATGCTGATATAGTTGTATTTCTTTATAGAGATGATTATTATAACAAAGAAAGCGAAAAAAGAAATATTGCAGAGGTTATTATTGCAAAACAAAGAAGTGGTGAAACTGGTACAGTAGAACTTGCATGGATGGGAAATTATACAAAATTTGCGGACTTAGCAAAAGATATAGATGATGGAGATATGTAATTGGAAGACAGAATTTTAGAAACCATAAATAAATATAATTTAATAGAATCTGGCGACAAGATAGTTTTGGGAGTATCTGGTGGTCCAGATTCTGTTTGCATGCTTATTTGTCTAAACAAACTAAAAACTAAGCTAAATTTTGATATGGTAGTTGCACATATTAATCATGGTTTAAGAGAAAATGCTAAGTTAGATGAAGAATATGTTTTAAAATTAACGGAAAGCTTAGGCGTTAAATGCTTTGTGTGTCATGCAAAGGTAAAAGAAGAGGCAGAAAAATTAAAACGTGGCTTGGAAGAAACAGGTAGAATTATTAGATATAATTTCTTTGAAGAAATATTAAAAAAAGAAAATGCAAATAAAATAGCAATTGCACATAATAGTAATGATAATGTAGAAACTATTATTATGAATATTATGCGTGGTTCAGGAACCTCAGGGCTTAAAGGAATAGAGCCTAAAAATGAAAAATATATTAGACCGCTTATTGAAATAAAAAGAGAAGATATAGAAGAATACACAAAAGACTTTCATCCAAGACATGATGAAAGCAATGATGAAAATGAATTTACTAGAAATAAAATCAGAAACATTGTTATTCCCTATATAAAACGTGAATTTAATCCTAACATTTTGGATACAATAACAAGGCTATCTATGATTTCAAAAGAAGAGGGAAAATATTTAGAATTAAAAACAAAAGAAGCATATAATGAAATGCTTATAGAAGAAAATGAACAAATTATACTAGATTTAAAGAAATTTAACAGTGAAGAATTAGTTATAAGAAAGCGAATAATTTTATATTCTATAAGTAAGTTATTTGGCAGTACAAAAGGAATTGAAAAAATACATATAGAGGATATTATCAAGCTTTGTAGTAATAATATTGGTAATAAATATCTCACACCGAATAAGAATACAAAAATTGTAATAAAAAATAAACAAATTTTTATAATCCCTGTAAAATGTTAATCCGTAGGAAAGCCTAAAAACACTATATTACAGGGATATTTCTTTTTTAAAAAAGGTATTGATATTTAAAAATAGCTATGCTATATTTGAAGAAAAGTAAGATAAGGGAGGAACAAATTTTGAAAAACGGAATAAAAACTTTAGCCACATGGTTAATTTTGGGGATAATATTTTTTGTTTTGTTATCTGCTGCATTTAATAATCCAGATACCAAAATGAATTATTCAGAATTGATTGGAAAAATTAAAGAAGGTGAAGTTACTGAAATCGTAATTTCTGCAGATAAACAAACAGCAGAAGTTATGTTAAAATCTAGTTCAGATACAAAAGTATCTAATGTAAAAGAAGTAGCTATTCCAAGTTTAGATAATTTTATGTCACAAATTGAAACAGAGATTACAAATGGTACAGTAGAAGTATCACAAGAAGAAGAATCAATGCTTGTTACAGTACTTAGCTTATTCTCACCATTTGTTATTTTAATTGTTTTCTTATTATTCTGGGTATTGCTTATGAATCCAAATCAAAATGGAAACAAATCAATATCTTTTGGAAAAAGCAAAGCTAGAATGGTAAATGCTGGTGACAAAAATAAAGTTACATTTAAAGATGTAGCGGGTGTAGATGAGGAGAAAGAAGAATTAGAAGAGATAGTAGAATTCTTAAAATCACCTAAAAAATTCACAGATATGGGAGCTAGAATTCCAAAAGGAGTTTTATTAGTTGGTCAGCCAGGTACTGGTAAAACATTACTTGCAAAAGCTGTTGCAGGAGAAGCAGGAGTACCATTCTTTATTATAAGTGGTTCTGACTTTGTTGAAATGTTTGTTGGTGTTGGTGCATCAAGAGTAAGAGATTTATTTGAACAAGCTAAGAAAAATGCTCCATGTATTATATTTATAGATGAAATTGATGCTGTTGGTCGTCAAAGAGGTGCCGGACTTGGTGGAGGACATGATGAAAGAGAACAAACATTAAACCAATTATTAGTTGAAATGGATGGTTTCGCACCAAATGAAGGTGTTATCGTCCTTGCTGCAACAAATAGACCAGATGTATTAGATAAAGCTTTATTAAGAGCAGGAAGATTTGATAGACAAATCGTAGTTTCAGCTCCAGACGTTAAAGCGAGAGAGCAAATACTAGAAGTTCATGCAAGAAAGAAAAAATTAGCTGATGATGTTGATTTAAAAACAGTTGCTACAAATACATCAGGATTTGCTGGTGCAGATTTAGAGAATGTTTTAAATGAAGCAGCACTTTTAACAGCTAGAAGAAACAAAACAGAAATTGGAATGCAAGAAATTGAAGAAGCAATGGTTAAAGTAACAATGGGACCAGAGAAAAAATCTAAAGTAATTAGTGAAAAAGAGAAAAAACTAGTTGCTTTCCATGAAGCTGGTCACGCAGTTGTTAGTAGATTTTTGGAAACACAAGATAATGTTCATCAAATTTCTATTGTACCAAGAGGTATGGCTGGTGGTTATACAATGTATAGACCATCAGAAGATAAATCTTTTATGAGTAAGACAGAAATGGAAGAAAATATAGTATCACTATTAGGTGGTAGAGTTGCAGAAGCTTTAGTTTTAGGAGATATTTCTACTGGAGCAAGTAACGATATTGAAAGAGCAACAAAGATTGCTAGAGCAATGGTTACAAAATATGGTATGAGTAGTGTTCTTGGAACAATATCTTTTGGTTCAGGAAACGAAGAAGTTTTCTTAGGAAGAGATTTAGCTCAAAGTAAAGATTATAGTGATGAAACTGCTACTTTAATAGATGTTGAAGTTAAGAAAATAATAGATGCAGGTTATAGAAGAGCAGAAGAATTATTAAATGCAAATATGTCAAAATTACATGCTGTTGCTGGAGTATTATTAGAAAAAGAAAAAATTGATGGAGATGAATTTTCAGAAATTATGGATAGAGATTAAGGAGTAATGTATGGGAATTTTTCGAGATATATGGATGCGAATAAAAGGTATAAAATTAATCCCAAAAGAAGCAGAACCGAATAATTTTGTAATGCCAGAAAATTCAATGAATCAATATTCAGTTGATCCTAGCACTTTTCAAGACGGAAAGACTAGCAAAGATATTGAAATTGATAAAGTAATTGAATATGCTAAAAAAGGTTATAATATAGCAGAAATTCAATTTCATGAATTAACTCAGACAGAAATACAAGCTGCAACTCAATTAGGTTGCGACTTAAGAAATAATCAAATAACCTCTGAACAAATACAATATGTTGGAGGAAATACAGCAGTTATACAAGAAATGGTGAGTCAAGCAGAAGAAGAGGCAAAAATTAATCAATATGTTCAAAGTGAGGCACATAGATTTATTCCAAGTGGTGCTAATACTACACTGCAGATGATTGAACAAAAAACAATGCAAGAATATCAAGATTCATTTAGAATTAACCATAAGAATAGAGTTCCACTTTTAAATCAATTATATAATTCTGCAATGGAATTAGGAAAATTTAATGATTTAACTAATGAGGATTTGATAAATTATGCTAGTAAAAAGAGTGAAGCTCCAATCCAAGTTGGTGGAGAAAATCCAGCCATTGAAGATGTAGATATTTCAGCAATTATTAGCTTGGCAAAAGCAAGAACAATTGGATTTATTGATGATAAGACAATTAATGAAGTTGGTGGACCAGCAAAATTAGTTGATGAAATGAGTGCAAGAGCCAAATTGATAGCAAAAGATGATAATCGTAAAATGGATATCGCCAGAGAATATTTAGACCACCCAAAAGCAGTAGCTGCTACAATGTCAAAATACAAAAGTGGTAATGAAGTAATTAGATAGTTAGCATAAATCTTATATAAAAGAAGTTATTATATTTTATAATAACTTCTTTTTTGTTCAAATAGACAATAATAACTCTATAACACCTCAAAATTCGGGAATAAAAGTGAAAAAATAAAATAGGAATAATTCCTAATATTCTCGAAAAGGGTATGTTTTAGGTATATGAATTTTAATAAAGTTAAAAAAGTTTTCAAAATGTAACATAATTGTAAAATAAAAACCTTAACGCTTAGAATAATGTGAGTTAGTGGTTTTATTCTTTTTGTATCATTTCTAAAAAATGGATTTTACTAAAGCGTATAAGTGTTGAAATATATCAGTTACAAGTTTTTGGAAACATAAAAAGTATGAATTTGACATTACTTTTTTACATGGTAGAATGTAACCATAACAAATGAACAGCGAAGTTCTATAATAAAATTGGGGGTAGTAAAAATGAAGGTTATTAAGAGAGATGGTCGAAAAGTAGAATATGACAGCGACAAAATAGTTATTGCAATTAGCCAAGCAAATAAGGAAGTTGGCGGTAAAGATAAAATATCAAGAGCAAATATAGAATTTATTACAAAATACATAGAGAGCTTGGGAAAAGCTACCATGACAGTTGAAGACATACAAGATATTATAGAACGTAAATTAATGGAATTTGGAAAATTTACATTAGCAAAAAAATATATATTATATAGAGAAAAACATGACTTAATTCGTAAAGCAAACTCTACTGATGAAAGCATTTTAAGTTTAGTTAGAAATGCTAATAAAGAAACTATGGAAGAAAACAGTAATAAAAATGCAGTACTTGTTTCAACACAAAGAGATTTAATTGCTGGAGAATGTTCAAAAGATTTAGCAGACAGAGTAATGTTACCAGAAAGAATTGTTAAAGCACATTATGATGGAGTTTTACATTTTCACGATAAAGATTACTTTGTTCAACCAATGCATAACTGTTGTTTAGTTAACATTAAAGATATGTTAGATAATGGAACAGTTATGAATGGAAAAATGATTGAAAGTCCAAAAAGTTTCCAAGTTGCTTGTACAGTTATGACTCAAATTATTGCAGCTGTTGCAAGTAGTCAATATGGTGGACAATCAGTTGATATAAGACATTTAGGAAAATATTTAAGAAAAACTTATGATAAAGTTTATAAAAAGAGATATTTAGGTTATATTGAAAAAGGTATATCACATGAAGAAGCTGATGAAAGAGCTAGAGAAGATGCAATAGAAAGAAGACAAGAAGATTTATCAGCAGGTGTACAAACTATTCAATATCAAATAAATACTTTAATGACTACAAATGGTCAAAGTCCATTCGTTACAATATTCATGTATTTAGATGAAACAAATGAATACATTGAAGAAATTGCAATGATTATTGAAGAAATTTTAAAACAAAGATTACAAGGAATTAAAAATGAAGTAGGTGTATATGTTACACCAGCATTCCCAAAACTAATTTATGTTTTAGATGAAAATAACTGCTTAAAAGGTGGAAAATATGATTATATAACAAAACTTGCAGTTGAATGTTCTTCAAAGAGATTATATCCAGATTATATCTCAGCTAAAATAATGAGAGAAAATTATGAAGGAAATGTATTTAGCCCAATGGGTTGTAGAAGTTTCTTATCTCCTTGGAAAAACGAAAAAGGAGAATATGTATTTGAATCTAGATTTAATCAAGGTGTTGTTAGTATAAACTTACCACAAATCGGTATTATTGCTAACGGAGATGAAGAAAAATTCTGGAAACTATTTGATGAAAGATTAGAACTTTGCAAAGATGCTTTAATGTGCAGACATAATGCATTAAAAGGAACTTTATCAAATGCATCACCAATTCACTGGCAATATGGTGCTATATCAAGATTAAAAAGTAGCGAAACAATAGATAAATTATTAGATACACCATTCTCTACAGTATCATTAGGATATATAGGATTATACGAAGTAACAAAATTAATGAAAGGTGTTAGCCATACAGATCCTGTTGGAGAAGAATTTTCATTAAGAGTTATGAAACACATGAGAGAAACAGTAGATAGATGGAAAGCAGAAACAGGTCTTGGATTTGCATTATATGGAACTCCAGCAGAAAGTTTATGCTACAGATTTGCTAGAGTTGATAGAGAAAGATTTGGAGATATACCAGATATTACAGATAAAGGTTACTATACAAATTCATATCATGTTGATGTTAGAGAAAAAATAAATGCATTTGATAAATTAAAATTTGAAAGCAAATATCAACCAATTTCTTCAGGTGGAGCAATTTCTTATGTAGAAATTCCAAACATGAGAAATAATTTACCAGCTTTAGAGTCTTTGGTAAAATTCATATATGACAATATACAATATGCAGAATTTAACACAAAATCAGATTACTGTCACATTTGTGGATATGATGGAGAAATTACAATTAATGAAGACTATGAATGGGAATGTCCACAATGCGGTAATAAAGACCACAGCAAAATGAATGTAACTCGTAGAACATGTGGATACTTAGGAGAAAACTTCTGGAATGTTGGAAAAACAAAAGAAATTAAATCTAGAGTACTTCACTTATAAAATTTTAAGATACAAAAGATAATAATTAACTACCCATTAGGATTAGGAAATTTTTCCTAATCCTAAATTAATAAATACAGCAATAACCTTAAGGAGATTAAATTATGAATTATGCAGGAATAAAAGATGTAGATATACAAGATGGAGATGGAGTAAGAGTAGGAATATATGTTAGTGGTTGCCATTTTCATTGTAAAGAATGCCATAATAAAGAAGCATGGGATTTTAATTATGGTAAAGAATTTACAGAAGCAGAAATTGATTATATAATTGAAAAAATGGATAATGATTATATTTCTGGACTTTCAATTTTAGGTGGAGAACCATTAGAAATAGTTAATCAAAAGGGATTGATTCCACTTGTAGATAGAGTAAAAGAAACCTTTCCTGATAAAAGCATTTGGCTTTATACAGGTTATCAATTTGATAAAGATGTTTTATTTGATATGTATCAAAAATATGATTTTACAAAAAAATTGATTGATAAAATAGATATTGTTGTTGATGGTCAATTTGTAATAGAGAAAAAAATAGTAGATTTAAAACAAAGAGGTTCATATAACCAAAGAAAAATAGATGTACAAGCAAGTATAAAGCAAAATAAGGCTGTTTGTTTAAAGTTTGGTGATGAGTATAAATATGAGAATAAAAAAGAGCCTAAAAAGATTTTCGTGGGAAATAAAGATACTCAAACTGAGATTATAGAATTTCCAAGTTTCGTAGAAATACCAATTGAGAATATAGACCAAGCTGTAGAAGAAATCATTATTCATCCTGTTCAAGAGCAAGTAGCAGCATCAAATATCGACAAAAAGTTAAAATAAATTGCAAAAAGGGGTTTGAAAAACCCTTCTTGTATGTTAAAATATAAAATGGAATAAAAAATAGGGGGAAATATCCATGGAAAACATTAAAGTTTTTTCTTGTAGCAAGTCAGCAGACAAATTTACAAAAGAGATATGTGATTATTTAAAAATCGACATGGGACAAATTGAACGTTTAAAATTTAAAAACGATAACAACTTTGTTCAAATTTTAGAAACAGTTAGAGATAAAGATGTATTCTTAATTCAAACAACAGAACCACCAGTAAATGAAAGAATTATGGAATTATTAATTACAATTGATGCTGCTAAAAGAGCATCTTGTAGAAGAATAACAGTAGTATTACCATACTACATTTATTCAAGATCAGATAAAAAAGATCAACCAAGAATTCCAGTTACTGCAAAATTATTTGCACAATTAATTGAAGCAGCAGGTGCTGATAGAGTTCTTACATGTGACTTACATAACCCAGCTATTCAAGCATATTTTAATATAAATTGTGATGTGCTTACAGGTAGATTCTTACTTGAAAAATATTTTGATTTAAAGAATATTGAAGATAAAGTAATAGTTGCAACAGATGCCGGAAGTTCAAAAAAAGCATATAAATATGCAGAACATTTTGGTTGTCCTATTGCATTGGTAGATAAAAGAAGAGATGGAAATGATGATAGAGCTATTGCAACTAGTGTCATCGGTAATGTTCAAGGAAAAAATGCATTAGTATTTGATGATGAAGTTGATACAGCAGGTTCTATTATAGAAACAGCAGAAGTTATTAAAAAATTCGGTGCTAAAGATATATATGTTGGATGTACACATGGTGTACTTTCAGGACCAGCAATTGAAAGAATTAAAAATTCTTCAATAAAAGAATTAGTTATGACAAATACAATTCCTTTACCACCAGAGAAACAAATTGATAAAATTTCAGTTGTATCAATGTCAGAATTATTTGCAGAGGCTATTAAGAAAATCAATGAAGCGACTTCTGTAGGCGAATTATTTGAATAAAACTATTGACAAATAAGGATTTTGTAATGTATAATAATAAACGTTAAAGGAAAGTCTAAAGGATTATACATAAATCCCACAAGATGTTTTGTGCTTCGGAAGGAGGGGAAACAATGTCAGAGGTTAAAGTTAATAATGGAAATATAGAAGATGCGCTAAAAAGATTTAAAAGACAATGCGCAAGAAATGGTGTTCTTCAAGAAGTAAGAAAAAGAGAACATTATGAAAAACCTAGCGTTAAGAGAAAGAAAAAATCAGAGGCAGCTAGAAAAAGAAAATTCTAAGATAATTCAAGGAGCGATTCTAGATCGCTCTTTTGTTATTATTTAGGAAGGTTTAAAAAACTTTTCCAATCTTATAGAATAAGAGGAGGCTAATTATGTTAAAAGAACAATTATTAAATAACTTAAAAGAAGCGATGAAAGAGAAGGATGAAATCAAAAAAAATACTATTCAAATGGTAAGAGCAGCAATATTACAAGTAGAAAAAGACAAAGCAGTAGAGCTTGAAGATAATCAAATTATTGATATTATTGCAAAAGAAAGCAAAAAGAGAAAAGATGCTGCTTTAGACTTTGAAAAAAGTGGAAGACAAGATTTAATTGATAAAAATAACCAAGAACTTCAAATATTAGCAACATATTTACCAAAACAATTAAGTAAAGAAGAAATTGCAGAAGTAGTAAAAAAAGTCATTAGCAAAGTTGGTGCAACATCTATTAAAGAAATGGGAGTTGTTATGAAAGGTGCTAAAGAAGAAATTGGAGCATCTGCAGATGGCAAGACAATAAATGAAGTTGTAAAAGAACTACTTAAATAGAAAATAAAAAGATGGTATTTATACCATCTTTTATTTTCCTATAAACATCTGAACTAGAACTTTGCCGGTATTGAGGACTATTAACAATTGCGACACCCGTATAATTAAAGGTATTGCTTAAAATGTTGTTTTTGTGAGAATCAGAATTCATCCAAGAATTTATTGCCCCTTCTAAAGTAGAATTACCAGCAATGTTTTCGCTTGCTGTTTTATAAGTTACATTGTTGCTTGAGAGCATTTCAAAAGGTGTACCATAAGTTGGTGAGGTATGCGAGAAATAGTTATTATCAACTAAATCTTGAGCTTTTAACCTAGCAACATTTTGTGCGTTATCATCAATTTTAAGTTCAGCTAAATTATTTTTGACTCGAATATCATTTATAGCTTTTAAGAAAGCTGTTTCATCTTCAGATAATAGTGTGGTAGAAGCTTCGGAATCTGCGGGTTCAGTAGTTGTAGGTGCTATGTCTAAGGTTTTATCATAACATGGTTTTATATAATCACAATTTACAGCACCAATTATATTATTTTCTGTTTGAACTACATACCAGTTTCCTATTTTAGCAAAGACTCGTATGTAATTATCTTTTGATAAGATTCCAACATTTTCATAAGTTATGCCAGGTCCTCTACGTATATTCAGTTTGTTAGCAGTAACTTGACCTACGGAAAAATCTAGATTTTCCATTTCTTCCATTCCAAAACTATTAGAAAAAATACTAAAGATAGCAAATACTAGAATGGAAAGAATTATAATAAAAGTTTTGTTCTTTTTAATATAATCAAATATTTTCATAAAAAACCTCCTAAAATTTTGATAAATAAATATTACCCAAAAGTTTTAGGAGTATACAAAATAATTATAAAAAGTTAAATGCTTTTTTTAGCAATTCTTGATAATAAATTTTAAAATTCTTTTTTTCAATATTATTTTTTACATAAATATCAAGCTTTTTCAAAATTTCATCATCTAATTTTATAGTCAAAAAGCCAATTTTTCTGCTAGCTGGAATAGGTGCTTCTAAATTATTTAAAAAATAAGTTTCTACTTGTAATTTTGAAAATTCGTTAGTAGAAAGTGGGAAAAGAGTGTTGCCTAAATCTTCTAACTCCAAAGTTGCCTTATCCGTAGACTTCTTAATCGTTATATTATTTGAGAAGTGAGTTTGTAAGTCAGAAAAACTACTTATTATAATACTTTCTATATTTGTACTAGAATAATTGTTAAAAACATAGTTCAATATTTTAACACTATCAGTTGTTCTCATTTTTTTAGTAGTAGCACCTAAAACTACAACAATAACATCTAAATTATCTTTTTTACAAGCACTTACTAAGCACCTTCCAGCTCCAAAGGTAAAACCAGTCTTAACACCATATACACCTTGATAGTTACCAAGAAGTTCATTGGTGTTAGAAATTGGTCTTGTTCCGATTACAAATAGTAGTTTCTTTTGTGCTAACTATTTTTAAGAAAGTTTCATTTTTTAAAGCATAATTTGTAATAAGTGCTAATTCATAAGCTGTGGTGTAGTGATCTGGATGGTCTAAACCATGCGGAGTTATGAAGTTTGAAGAATTAAGTCCTAGCTCTTTAATTTTATTATTCATAATATTCGAAAAATTATCGACACTTCCACCTATATGTTCAGCAATTGCAACGGCACAGTCATTTCCAGAGCGCAACATAAGCCCATAAAGCAAATCTTCCATTTTCATTTTGTCATCAGTAGTTATACTAAGAGTAGAGCCAGAAGTGTGTGCTGCTTTGCTAGAAATGTGAACTAAATCATCCATCTTGCAGCTTTCTATGGCAATGATTGCGGTTAATATTTTGGTAGTAGAAGCCATTGGGGTTTTATCAAAAGCAGATTTTTCATACAAAATTCTCTCAGTATTTCTATCAATAGCTACTATGTGAGTAGAATTTACATCAGGCTCATTGCTTACGGTAGAACTAGCTTCAAGACTTTCTATAATAGATAAAGCTTCTTCATCATTGCTGTTTTCTTCTTCATAGGCTAGCACGGGAATTTGGCTAAAAATCAATATAAATACGATTATTAAATTTAATAAAATTTTTGCTTTCAAATATATCACCTAAAAAATTATATGGCAATAATTCGAAAATATGTTTAAAAAAATCCTGGAAAAGCTTGAAATTTACATAAAAATTAGCAAATAATATTGATTTTTTGACTAAAATGTAATATAATTATAATGTAGGGCGATTTTGTTTACTGCCCTAATAAACATTATAAAATGATAAGTAAATGTAAATTGACTTATTTAAAAAATATAGTAAAATATAAGCATTATATAGCTTATAAGGAAGGTAAGGTCTATGAGAGAAAGTAAAATTGTAAAGAAAATTTTAGCAATGCTTTTAATTGTCGCTATTATTTTACCATACTCAACAGAAATTTTAGCAGTACAGTTAACACACCAAGATACAACAGCTATGCTAGAAACTTCAATTGTACATGAAGGTGGAGAAGATAGTGGTCTAATACCAGAAGAACATATTGCAAATTATGATCAAGCACCTTATGCTTATCAAATTGCAAATTCTGGAGCAGAAGGAAGAACAACAGTATTTAAAATCATCAAAGAAGGTGATGTAGACTTTGAAGATGCGCTTTATTGTTTAAATGCTGAAAAATCATTCCCAAGTGCTGGAGCAAAAGAATACAAGAATATTGGAGATTTAAAGAAAGAAACAGAAACAGCTACAGCAGGTTTAATAAATTCTATAGGTGCAAAAAACTATAAAGCTTTAGTTTGGATTATAAACAATATGTATCTAAGAAAACAACAACCAGCTGAAAAATTAGATTTTATTGAAAAAGCTTTTGCCCAAGAAATAGAAGATGGTAGAACAACAATACCACCAGTTACAGCTGAATATATCGCATCAGTTATTACAGATGATGATATAGAAGTTGTTCAACAATGGGCAATTTGGTATTTCACAAATGGTAATAAAGATGGTGTTTCACCAGATTATGAAAGATACTACAATGCAAAATATTCTACTTTTGGTACAGTTTATGTAAGTGGATTAACAACAGGTGGAAATTATATGACATTATCTGATTTAACAGGTAACGGAGCAAGACAAGAGCTTTTAAATAAACTATATGCATATTTTGTAGACAATGCAAAAGTTGCAGCTTCAGAAGCACCAGTTACATATCCAAGTTTTGCAATGCAAAATTCAGATTTAACTTGTGCAGTAGAAGGAGATAACTACAAAGTAGGACCATTTAAAGTAAATAGTGGTACTGGAACTGCTACTATAAAATTAGTAGATAGTGAAGATGCTGAAATAGATAGAAGTAAATATCAAATAAAAGTTGAAGGAGAAGAAAACTTTACAAATTTAAATGTAAATCAAATCTTTGATAAAAACTATTACATATATTTACCAATGGAGAATAATACTGTCACAAAACTTAAAATGACAATTGATTATTCAACTTATGAAACAGAAGCATCTTTATGGAGTGTTACATCAGATAGCACATATCAACCAGTTGCATTAATTACAAGAGGAGCAAAAAATTATTCAGATGCTCGTGAAAAAGGAATTGAATTTAAAAATTTTGACCTAGCCTTAAGAAAATATATTATTAAAGTAGGAGATACAGCTGTAACAAACAGAATACCAGATGTAAATACAGAAACAATTACTTCTACTGGTACAGCTGAATACAAACATAGAAAAAATGCTGTTACAGTACAATCAGGAGATACAGTTGTATATGAAATTAGAGTATATAACGAAGGTACACTTGATGGAACAGCAACAGAAATTACAGATTACTTACCAGCAGGTTTAACACTTGCAGAAGGTAGTTCAATTAATACAACTTATGGTTGGACAGTTTCAGAAGATGGAAGAATTGCAAAAACAACATATTTAGATGGTTCTAATATAGAAGCATATTCTGGAACAGGTGAATTAGATAGCTTATATGTTCAAATTGAATGTAAAGTATCTGATACTTTAGCAGAAGAAATTACTGAAAATACAATTCTTACAAACGTAGCTGAGATTACAGGATATAGCAGAAACGATTCAGATTCTGCACCATCTATTGATGTAAGCACAATAGATACAAAAACTTTCTCAGGACACAGAGATAATAAAGAAGATTTATCAGATTCTACATATTATTATAAAGGTTTAGAAGATGATGATGATTTTGAAAAATTAGTTGTTGAACCAAATAGAGATATATTTGATTTAGCTTTAAGAAAATTCATTACAAAAATAAATGGAAAAGCTCCTGAAACAAGTAGAGAGCCAAAAGTTGATGTTTCAAAATTAAAAGCTGGAACAGCAACAGATGCTACATATACACATCCTAAAACAGCTTTATCAGTTGAAAAAGGTGATATAGTAACATACAAAATTAGAGTATATAATGAAGGCGATATTGCAGGTTATGCTGAAGAAATTGCAGATTATATACCAGCTGGACTTGGCTATTTAATGAATTACAATGCTAACATTGAAAATAAATGGCAAATTCCAACAGATGCAAAAACTATGAAATTAAGTGAAATTGAAAATGCAACAAGCAATCTTAAAAAAGATGATTTCACAAGTGATTTAAAATTAGAAGATGAATTAGTAGTTATAGGTGGAGGAAAATTTGTAACTACAGCATTATCTTCAAAAAATACAAATAATTTAATTAAACCATTTGATAAAGAAAATGGAACAAAATTAGATTATAAAGAAGTTGAAGTAACTTGTGTAGTTTTAGTAGACGAAGTTACAAACAACAATTTAAAAAATATTGCAGAAATTGCAAAAGATTTAGATGAAAACAAAGAAGAAGTTACTGATAGAGATTCAACACCAGATACAGTTGTTCCAGATAACTATCCAGGAGATGACAAAAATCAAGATGATAATGATTATGAAAACTTAGTAACAGTAAAAGATAAAAAATTCGATTTAAGTTTACAAAAATTCATTACAGCATTAAATGGAGAAAAAGTAGATGGTAGAGAACCTACTATTACAAAAAATAATGATGGAACATTTAGATATAGCCATACAACAGAACCTTTAAAAGTTGCTAATACAGATTTAGTAACATATACAATTAGAGTATATAATGAAGGCGACATTGATGGATATGCTAAAGAAATTATGGATGATATTCCTACTGGATTAAAATATTTACCAGACAATGCAACAAACAAAGAATATGGCTGGAAAATGTATGATAAGAGTGGTAAAGAAACAAGTGATGTAAATCAAGCAGCATCAGTAAGAACTACATATTTATCAAAAGATAACGAAAAAGATGGTCGTCAAAATATATTAGTTGCTTATGATAGCGAATCAATGCAAGTACCAGCTTACAGAGATGTAAAAGTTGTCTTCCAAGTAGTTGAAACAGCTTTACCAAATAAAACAGAAAGAACAATTATAAATACAGCTGAAATTACAGATGATGAAGATAAAGATGGAAAAGATGTAGAAGATAAAGATTCAACACCTGCAAATAATAAAGAAGGTGAAGATGATATCGATAAAGAAAGAGTTATAGTTAAATACTTTGACTTAGCATTAGAAAAATCTTTAACAAAAATCATCATTACAGAAAACGGTAAAACTAGAGAAATTGTAGCAAAAAATAAAACAGATTTATTAAAAGTTGAAATTAATAGAAAATATATTAATAGCACAACAGTAAAATTTGTTTATGATATAACAGTTACAAACGAAGGTGAAATTGCAGGATATGCAAAAGAAATTAAAGACCATATTCCAGCTGGATTAAAATTTGTTAAAGAAGATAACAGTAATTGGACACAAATTTCTGATGATGTTGTTAAAACAGAAGCTTTAGCAAATACATTATTAGAACCTGGAAAATCAGCAAGTGTAGCTATTACTTTACAATGGGTAAATGGAGAAAACAATTTAGGACAAAAAGTAAATATTGCTGAAATTAGCAAAGATTACAATGATAAAGGTTCATCTGATATAGATTCAACACCAGATAACTTCAAGAGTGAAGAAGATGATCAAGATGACGCACCAGTTATATTATCAATTTCAACAGGTGAGGAGCCAGTATATATTGTATTATCTACAACAGTAATGACAATACTTGCAACAGGAATATTCTTAATTAAAAAATATGTTTTAATCTAATATAAGTAAGGAGGCAAAAGCCTCCTTATTTTTTTGAAATTACCAAAATTTTGTGTTTACAACAAATTTTCTATATGATATAATCTTTTTTGAAATAAAATGTAGAGGTGATAAGATGAACCAAATTTTAGATTATGCACCAAATGGCAACCAAAAAAAATCTTCTAATTCTTCAGATACAGTGGTAAGAGTTTTCGCTGTTTTATTAGTGATTTTTTCATTATGCTTATTAGGTAGTGGTTTGTACAGTATATTCCAAAATAAAGAAACAGAAAAACAAGCAGAAGTTAAACCAACTTATGCTACTATAAAAGCAGTTCAAGAAGGTGAACAAGCTATTATTACAGTTACACATGATAAAGTAATTGAATCAATGGTATATAGCTGGAATTCAGATGCTGAACGTTCTGTTAAAGGTGATGGTCAAAAAACACTTGAAAAAACATTAGACGTGCCAGCTGGAGAAAATACTCTACATATTAAAGTTATAGATATAAACAAAGTAGAAACTTCATTTGAACAAAAATTTGTTGCAGAAAGCGGTTTAGATATTATGAACCCAGTAATTTCTCTAAAAATTGTAAATGGAGAAGAAGAAAAAATGCTTCAAATTACTGCGACAGATGAAACTAAGATAGATTTCTTAACATATAGATGGAATGATGAAGAAGAAGTTAAAGTTGAAGCTTCAGAAGACAACGATAAAGAAATTGTTACAGAAATTCCAATTATGAGAGGAACAAACGATATTACAATAGTTGCAGTTGATAGTGAAAACAACACTACAACAGAAACAAAGAGCTATACAGGTCTTACAAAACCAGAAATAGTAGTTACATTATCAGGTGATGGAAGTACACTTATTATAAAAACTACACATGAAAATGGTATTAAGAAAATATATTATACATTAAATGATACACCTTATGAAGCAACTTTTGAAGGTGATGATATACAACAAGAAATTGAATTTACACAACCATTAAATGAAGGATATAATAGACTTATATTAACAGTAACAAGTGTTGATGATACTGAAACAGTATTTGATGGAGAATGTGATTATGCACCTCAAGTTGAGGAAGAACCAGCACCAGAAGAGGGTGGAGAAGAATCAGAAGAAGTTGTAGAAGAAGAACAAACTGAAGAATAATATGAGGGATTTGTATGATACAAGAAATATATATTATTGATAATAAAGAGGAGTTAATCGGAAAGTTAACTAATATATTTAATACCAAAAAAGATAAAGACTATACCTTTAAATCTGTTAATACAGCAGATTTAGGTATAGCTCTTAGAAATATTCCTGCAATGATTATTATTGATGAAGATAGTATTGAAATGAATATAACAGAACTATGCAAAACTATTAGACAAGATGAAAATAATAGTATAACTCCTATAGCAGTTGTGTCTTCAAATGTTGATAGAGAACATAGAATAGAAGTACTAAAAACATCTATTGAGTATTTTATAAAAAAACCAATTGATGATGATTATATATATTACACTATTAAAAATATTACTTCACTTATGTATATAAACAGAAGAGTAAGTCCACTTACAGGACTTCCTGGAAATGTTCAAATTCAAGCCGAAATGAAAAAACGTTTAATGAACAAAGAAGAATTTGCTATTGTTTATGCAGATTTAGATAACTTTAAAGCATATAATGATGTTTATGGTTTTGCTGCTGGAGATGAAATTATAAAATTTACTTCAAAAGTATTATCAGAACATATTCATAAAATAGAAAATAGTGACAATTTTGTTGGACATATTGGTGGAGATGATTTTGTTGCTATTACAGGTAAAACAGACTATGCAAAAGTTTGCCAAGATATAATAGACCAATTTGATAGAGAAGTAACTTCTTTTTATGTACCAGATGATGTAGAAAGAGGTTATGTTGAAGTTGCTAACAGAAGGGGAGTAATTGAACAATTCCCTTTAGTTTCTATTTCTATTGCTATTGTTGAAGTTGATAAAAATAGATTCAAAACAACACTTGAAATAGGAGAAGTTGGAGCACAAGTTAAACATAAAGCAAAAACTATTTTAGGTAGTACATATGTTATAAATCAAAGAAAGTTTTAGGAATTTTCCCTAAAACTTTCTTTATGTATATAAATTAAAAAATGGAGGTAAAAATGGACAAATTATTGGATTGCAAAAAATTTACAAAAGAAAGTTTAATGGAGTTATTTGAACTTGCTTCAAAGATTAAAGCTCATCCAGAAAACTATACTGAGGAGCTAAAAAATAAAGTTATAGCAGTAATGTTTTTTGAACCAAGTACAAGAACAAGAATGTCATTTGAAGCAGCTATTCAAAGATTAGGTGGAAAAATGATAGTAACAGAAAATGGAAGAGAAAATTCTTCAGCTAGAAAAGGTGAATCTTTGGAAGATACAATTAGAGTTTTAGATAAATATACTGATGCAATTGTTATGCGCCATTCAAGAGATGATGCAGCAATTGTTGCAGATAGTGTTTCAAGAGTACCAATTATAAATGCAGGTAGTGGTAAATCAGAACATCCTACGCAAGCACTTTTAGATGTATTTACAATAATGAATAAAAGAGGTAGCGTAGATGGAACAAAATTGGCGATTTTAGGCGATTTAAAGTATGGAAGAACAACTCACTCATTACTTCAATTAATTTCGTTATTTGACGATATAGAGGTTTTTGGATTAAGCAAAAAAGAATTTATGCTACCACAAGAATATATAGATTTCTTAACTTCAAAAGGAATAAAATATACAGTATGTAATAGTTTTGAAGATTTACCAAAAGATATTGACGTTTTATACCATACTCGTATTCAATCTGAAAGATTTGAAGGAGATTTTGGAAAAGAAGAATATATAATAAATAAAGCTGTCTTAGATACTTTCTCAGATAAAGCTATGGTGCTTCATCCATTACCAAGAAATGAAGAAATTTCAACAGATATTGATGATGATCCAAGAGCTATGTATTTTGAACAAGCAGAGAATGGTATGTATATTAGAATGGCACTTTTAAAGGATATTTTAGTAGATAGCAAAAAATAATTTTGTATAAATAAACAGGAATGAATTTTTTCATTCCTGTTTTTCTTTTTGTGTAGAGTTGGATTTTATAAATTTATCAATTTTTTTGTTTATTGAATTAATTTTTATACCAGCTAGAAAACCGTTTGCTTTCATGATTTCGTGCTTTTTGTCTAGCAATTCTTTGACCTCTTGAACATTTTCAGGAGATACTTTTGAAAGAATGGTATCATATTCAATTTTAAGTGTTACTAAGTCTAAATATCTTGAATTTGCTTCCATAAAATAACTCCTTCCTTTTTTGTTACTTAAAAATTATATCATAATTCTTTAAAATAGTCCATAATTCCAGCATAAATTCCCCAAGCAATATTATTTTGATATTCATCCGTTTGAAGGAGTTTGGTGTCTTCATAATTAGAAAGAAAGCCACATTCAACAGTAATTGCAGGAATTTTGCTATTATCCATCAAATATATATTTGATAATGGCAGAATAGTCCTTTTATTCGGACGGTCAATTGCATAGTTTAAATTGTTTTGAACAAAACTTGCAAGTTTTTTACTTTTCTCATTTTCTTTTTGGTAAAAGGTTTGCCAGCCATAGTATTGCTTGCCATTAATTTTATTAAGATGTACAGATACTAAAATTTCTGAAATTGAATTATTTGCTAGTTCAACACGTTTAGATAAATCAGAATATTTTTTGCTTTTAGCATCCGCATCATAAATACCGTTTTCATCTGAACGAGTAAGGATTACGTTGCAGTTGGATGCTTCTAATAGCTCTTGCAGTTTAAAGATAATGTTTAAATTTATTTCTTGTTCAGAAATTCCATCTTCGCTTACAGCTCCACCATCTGGTAGTCCATGCCCAGCATCTAATACAACTGTGTGGTCTGTTACGGGTGTAGAAGAGGTGGGAAGCGTAGCGGGAGTTCTAAATGAAAAATATGAAATACTGAAAACTATTGCTAAACACATAAATATAATTTGCTTTTTTCTTAAAACATACATAATATCACCTATCTTATAGTGTATGAAAATGAATAAGTTTTATGACTAAATAGACATTTGTTAGGGGGAATATAGAAAAATAAAATGTTTTATGATATAGTAATAAAGTCAAAGAAAATATGGAGGAAAATTATATGAATTTATTTGTTGAATATCCAAAATGTACTACTTGTAAAAAGGCTAAAAAATGGCTTGAAGATAATAATATCGAGTTTGTAGATAGAAATATTGTTACTGAAACACCGACAGAAAAGGAGCTAATAGAATGGATAGCTAAAAGTGGGTTAGATATTAAAAAATGGTTTAATACTAGTGGGTTAAAATATAAAGAACTAAACTTGAAAGAAAAACTATTAGTAATGAGCGATGATGAAAAAATTAAGTTACTAGCAAGTGATGGAATGCTTATAAAGAGACCATTATTAATATCTGACAAAGGTATTTTTGCTGGATTTAAAGAAGAAATGTGGAAAGTATTAAGGTAAAATATGTTATATATATGTTCACAAATTGTGGGATTTATTGGATTTATAATATCTTTAATTGCATATCATAGGGATACCAAAGAAAAGATTTTTAAAAGTATGATTATAGCTAATATTTTAGACATAGTACATTATTTATTATTGTCTGCGTACAGTGGCTGCGCTACTAAAGTAATGGCTTTAATTAGAAATATTGTAATTGTTATTAAAGAAAAAATAAAATTTTTACAATCTGTTTTGATTTTGGCAATATTTATAATGCTGTATGTTTTGGTAGGAATATTTACATACAATGGCTTTTGGTCAATTCTCCCTGTTTTAGCTGCAATTATTTATATGATTGCTGTTTGGAATGGAGATGAAATTACAGTCAAAAAAGCTGCTTTTGCATGCTACTTTTTATGGCTTGTATACAATATATTTGTTTTCTCTATTGCAGGTATTGTATCAAATACAATTGCTATTGTTTCAACGTTTGTGGCGGTGAGGAGAGAAAAGAGATAGAGTAATATTGAAATGAAAATAGTAGGTTAGCTCATAACCCGAAGGTCGTAAGTTCGAGTCTTACCCCCGCAACCAAGAAATTAACTAGAGTCGCAAGAGATTGCAGACTCTTATTTTTTTGACCTTGACGTAATTTTGACGTAAATGGGGACAGCTTGGGGACACAAGCTTTTATAAAGCTCATAAAATAGCATAAATCCTCATTTATAATATTAAAAAAAGCAATTTTTGAACTTATTGAAATCAAGAGTTTTAGCTGATAAGTATGTTAGTTTTTATCTACTAATAAATTTTGCAAGACTATACCTGCACTTCTATTATGAGAAGCAAGTGGATGGACATAGAAATTAAATGTTGTGCTAATTTGAGCATGTCCTAATCTTGCAGCTACAACTGCTACATCAACATTTTGTGAAATAAGTAGAGTAGCATTTGTATGTCTGATACCATGAAAATTCAAATAAGGTAGTCCTATCTTTTGAACAAATTTAACAAACCATTTACTTACTGTATCAGGATGCATAGGTTTGCCATTATCTTGTATAAATAATCTATTAGATTCTTCCCAGAATTCACCACAAAGATCTTTTTGACTATCA
Source organism: Clostridia bacterium (assembly GCA_017625465.1). Classification (GTDB taxonomy): domain Bacteria; phylum Bacillota; class Clostridia; order TANB77; family CAG-508; genus Scatovivens. The sequence continues at coordinate 160,409 of JAGAKS010000017.1, forward strand.
TACCATATTTTATATTCCTCTAGTATTTCGATGACAGAATCAGGTATAGAAATATGTCTAAAAGAACTAGGTGTTTTAGGTGGTTTTGTATAAACTCCTGTACTTGCTAAATATTGACTTGATTTGTTTACAGTTATTTCTTTATTCTTGAAATCAATATTTTCCCAGTCAAGTCCCATTAATTCACCTAATCTAACTCCAGTAAATACTGTAAGAATAATAGCAACCTTATACTTCATCTCATTCTCTGCAAGCTCATTTAATCCTTTTAGAAGAACTTTGCATTGTTCATCATCATAGAATCTACGTTGAGCTTTTGGTGCTCTTGGTGGTTGAACTCTTTCAGCGGGATTATAAGGTATAAGTTGCCAATATACAGCTTTGTGTAGCATTGCACTTATTAATCTATGATGTTCTAGAATAGTCTTTTTTGATAATGGTTTTAAAGTACGTTCACCATTGTTTTTAGCAAGTCTTTTTATTTGTGTATCTTGTTCTAGCATATCATATAATTTCATAAGATTTGTAGGTTTGATTTTTTCTAAAGTAAAAGAACCTAAGTAAGGAAGAATTCTGCTCTCTAACATTCCAACATATCTGTTATAAGTAGATGGTGCTAAATCTTTTGTGCCATAGTTTACTTGCCATATATGATAGAATTCTTCAAAAGTTACTGGTTTTCCTTCAGGTACTAATCCACGATTAGCTTCTGTAACAAACTCTGCAAGTGCAATCTCAGCGTCTTTACGAGTTCCGTGAATAGTTTTTGTTCTTCTAGCTCTAGATCCATCAAGATTTTTACCAGTAGATACTACTAACCTATAAGTATTTTCACCTCTTTTTTCAATACTCCCAGCCATTGCCTTTTTCACCTCCTTTCAGGCATAACCATGGGTGAGAGTTTCATATTTAATTGTGATTATTATATATCAAAATATTGATGATTACTAGTGGATTTTGCTTATTTTTCAAGTATTACAAAGATTACAGTATAATTCATAAAAGAACTTATATAAAACAATAAAAAACTAGATAAAATGTAATATTAGATTAAAATGTCGTAAAAAGTCGAATTATATCAGAAAAAAGATATTACAAATGTTTACTCATATATGGATAAAAAAGGAAAAATATGTTATAATTTCTGTATCACAAAAGAGAAAGTAGAAAATTACCTACTTTCTCTTTTTGCTTATAGGAGATGAAAATGAAAAAGTTATTATTGAAAATAAAAAGAATTGCACTTATGGAGATAAGTTTTAAGAAAAGAAAACAAAATAACAAAATAGAGGGAAATAACAACTCTGTTGTTTATATAAATAAACCTATAAATGAAATAAATAATGATGTGCTAGGAATAAATACACACTTAAATAGAATCGACAAAGCAATAGATAAAGGTGCAAATGTTATAGGAATAATAGGAGATTATGGTACAGGTAAATCAAGCCTAATAGAATTATTAAAAAATAAGTATGAAAAACCTATTATGATAAATATGTGGAACTATTCTAATGCAAATAGTAATGAAGATGATGGAATAAATGGTCTTACAAGAAATTTTTTATTTCAAATGGCTATAGGTGAAGATACAAAATTTGCTCAATATGTAAATAAAAAATTAAGTAAAAATTATGGGATTTTATCTATAATTAAATCTGGAGAAAAATTTTGGCGTAATTTTATACCTGCAATTGTTTTTTGGATAATATATAAAATTGGAGAAACATTTCCAAATAGTATATATGATACAGCTGCATACAAATCACTTAATAATGCATATGGTGCAAACTTTTTTCCAGACGGATTATGGCAAAATATAATATATGTTTTGTATGGATTTGTAGCTAATTTTTATATAATATTTGCTTTAGTAGCTTTGTTCTTTGCAATAAAAGCAATTCTAAAAACAACAATAGTTTTTTCTTTATGGGATTCTCAAGGGAAAAGATGTCCAGATGCAACTGATATATATGATATATATCTAGAAGTTGCTCAAAGAATATTAAAAGGTAAAAATAAAAGAATTGTCATAATTGAAGATTTGGATAGAATTAATGATATAGAAAAAATAAAAGAATTTATAAAGGAAATCTATAGATTTAATAATGTATTGCCTGAAAACTTAAAAAATAAACTAGTGTATGTGATTGAAGTTAAATCAGAAGAGGCTATGAGTATTATAGAAAACCAAATAGAAGAAGTGAATATAGACAAATTATTTAAAAAAGTTTTTTATTTTAAAGTATTATTAAATCCAATTCATAATATGGATTGCGATGAAATAGTTTTGGATTTGCTTAAGAATCAAGAAGAAAGGATAAATAAACAATTAGGCATAAAACTAGGGAATACACTACCTGAAGAATTTGCGTATATTGTCAAGGGAACAAATTTAACAATTAGAGATTTGAAAGATAGATTAAATAGAAGTTTCGAAATATATGAAAATCTAGATGAGAAAGGGAAAAAGACGGGTGCAATTATTGATTTTAGAAAATGTACAATTGTAGCTTATTTAGAAAGCAAATATCCACAAAGTATTAGAAAGTTTGTAACTGAAGAAGAATACTTCAAAAATCTTCTAAATAATTCATATGTCATTAAGCAAATGCCAAATGTGTCATTAACAGATAAAAAAGATAGAATAAAAAAACTAATAGATATAAAAATAGATGATGATTTTAAGGATGAAGTAGCTAATTTAATAGCAAATGATCTAATTAATGATGATTTCAGACTGTATTTTTATAATTACCCTAAAGGTCAGAAAATAAAAAGCAGTGAAGAAGAATATGTAGAACGATTACTATTATATCCAAGCAAAAATGAAGAAGTAGATGAAGAGAAAATTAAAAAAGCGCTAAAGGAAGATAGCAACATAGTTTACAAATGTTTGGATAGAAGAAGAAAAGAAAATTTATTGTTTGATAGAACAATATTTGAAAGTGAGACTTTGTATTCAATAGCAATAAAATTCTTCTATGATAAAGTACAGGAATTATTACAAAAAGATATAAAATGGAAATCTGAATATAGAAATGAATCAGGAAGAGTTTTAAATAAAATATCTAAATATAATGTGGATTCAAAGAATCTTTTTGAAGAATATTCAAAGTTTTTAACTAAAGAATTTAAGCAACTGTCTGAAAAAGAGTTAATAGGTGCAAGGGCAGAGATAATAAAAAATTCCAATGAGTATATTACATGTTTTAAGTCTATATTTATAAATGATGATATTAGTTTAATATCGAAAGAAGAAATAGATTTAATAGAAGATATTGGCATTGTAATGCAATTGGTAAATACAGATGCAATAGATGAAAAAAATGCAGAATATATAATAAATATACTAAATGCTAATAAATTATCAGATGAGAATTTTATATGTGCAAAAGAAATATATTATTCTATGGATGAAACCGTAGAATTGGAAAGCATTGCTCATAGTTTATTAGATTTTCTAATGATAAATAATAAAACTGATGATCTATTATTCAAAAATGTTGTAAACAATTATTTGAGTACTGATTCAGAAATAGAAGAAATAGAGATAGTTAAGTATTTAAATTTATTAGATATTAATGATATTACAGAAGAATATCTAAATAATATTGATTTATTGAAGATAACTGAAGAATTGTCAGAAGATATACTAAATAAGTTAAAGGAAAATGGATTAAAACATACATTATGGATAAATTTAATTATACAAGATAGATGTAATGAAGTAGACTTAAGTGAAAATTATGAAGAAAATTTAAAAATTATTTCAGAAATATCTGATGTATTAGATGATAGTATAATAAATCTAAGAAAAGAATTAATAAGTAAAAATTTATCAAATGAATATAAAGAACTGTTTTTTGATGATTATCCTATAATTACACCTGAAGAATTGGGAATGTTAGATACTATTGGAGGTATTATTAATTTAACGAATTTTAATAAAGTTGATATTAATAATTTAAATGGTATTGTTAATAAAATTAATAATCTATATTCAACAGGAGAAGAATTAATAGAAATTATAGGTGTATTTGATAAGAAAGAAAATAGTATTTCAGATATAAATATAACAAATAAATTTTTTGATATATTTGAATGGAATAAAGACCTAGTAAAAATGCTAACAGAAGATCAGAGAAGTTATATATATAATGTTTTAAAGAACAATTTAAGACTGACTGACTATAACTATGAAATAAAATTTTCACATAAAATAGGTTATATTATAACTGAAATAGATAATGAATTATATATAAAGGCTAAAAATGATATAAATTGTTATGAACAGTATATGGAATTAGTAAATCAATTGGATATACCAACAGAACAAACTATAACCAATATAATAAACTTTAATAGCGAATATAAACTTAATATTAATATAACGAATTATTTATGGAGCAAAGGATATTATACAGAAAGTATAATAGGAAGAGTTCTTTTTGAAAATAGTATTAATGTTAAGTTGGCCAAGGAATCATTAAACCTATATGCAGAGGCATATAATAAAACAGAAAAAGCACATGATATAATGGCTAGTAATGATGAATTTATACAGTTAATGATGGATAATGAGAATTATAAAGAATTTAAGACAAAGAAAAAATTAGAACCTTTCTATAGATTAAGACAGCCTATAACATTTGTAAAACATGTTTTTGAAACTTTAGAAGAAACAGACATATATGAATATTTAAAATGCAGTTGGCATTTAGATACAGAAGAAGATAGTGAAAAATTTCAAAGATTGATTTGTGAAGATAGGTATATAAAGTTTATAGAAAGTTCTGAAATGTATAATATTGTTTGGGAGAAATTATGGAAAACATCTCATAAAGGATTATTAACAAAGGCAAGAAATAAAAGATACAATAATTAAAAATAAGTAGAGTCCATTTGGATTCTACTTATTTTTTGCTCTATTTTTATAAACATTTGCTTTATTCTTACATTGAGGAGTATGATATTCTGCTTTAGGATTAACAGCAAGAAAAGCTTTATTACAGAATTTACATATCTTTAATAGATTAATATCTTGTGCTACTGTTTTAGCAAAGTAATAATCGATATATTGTTTTAAACAGGTGATTTGAAATTCAACAACTAAAGTTTCTTTTCTAGATAAACTCATTTTAATATTGTTAATTTCAAATTGTTTTAATAATTCATCTATATTGTAATTATCTTCATTAGAAATATTATTTAATAAACTATATAAGTATTTAGCATATTGAATAAACATATCTAGAGGTTCACAATATAAATTAGATCCTGCTAATAATTTATTTACATCATATAACATATATTTTTCCATGGCAGGAGTTTCAGCTAATTTAATTGCGGCATTTATTAATTCCTTAATCTGACTATCATCACAAGTAGGGAAGAACAATTTAAAATATTTCTTTCTATCTACTACTGTTGTTAAATCAGAATTTCCAATATAGTTATAATCTTTTAAAACTATTTTATTATCTAAGAAAAAGTATTTATTTAAAGGTAAATCGTTTATTAATCCTAATGTAGAATATTTATTTACAAAGTCTAAAACACTTTTTTCTATATCATTTTCGTTATAAAAAGCTAATTTACCAATATTTAATAAATCTATTAAAATAGATTCTTCAAAATCTTTTTCTATATCAATTAATGGAGCACCACTAGAGTGCTTTTTATTTATACTATCTGAAACTATATATTTAGTTTTGCTTATTTCTTTAATTTCATATTTAGCAAATTTAAAAATATTTTTTCCTTCAAATGCACTAAAATTAAGGCTCATACGAATACCTCCTAAAAAATTATAAAAAATTTACAGTAAGCCCTTGACAAACATAATAGATTACTGATATATTTTAACCAGAGTAAGTGATTATTACACAAAATCAATTACAGAAGTAAAAACCAGTCAAGACCTGACTTTTAAGTAAAATTACAGCATAAAACAAGTAATTGATTACTTACAATAATAGCTTACCACACAAAAGATAAGTTGTCAACAAAGAAGATAAAATTTCAAAAGAAAGGAGGAATGTATATGGAATTTCAGGAAGTCAAAAGAATAACTCTAACAATGAGAGAAGCAGCAGACTATTTAGGAATATCATATTGGTTAATTAATCAATTGGTTAAGAAAAAACAAATACCATATTCAAAAGTAGGCGGCAAGTTCTTGTTTAGAGTAAAAGCACTGGATGAATATCTATGTGAAAAAGAACGAGCTTCAGTAAGATAGCAAAGGAGGAAGAAAAATGGTTGAAGTTCATTGGTTTAAGATACAGGCAGATATATTTGACAATGAAAAAATTAAAAAACTACTTAATAGTAGGGATGGGGACACCTATTGTAGAGTATGGTTTCAACTATTAGCATTAGCTGCAAAGTGTAATGCACATGGAGCAGTTCTACTTGGTGAGAATATTCCAATAACAATAGATGATCTTGCAAGAATTATGAACAAGACAGTAAACAAGCTTGCAACGATCATGCAACAACTAGTGAATCTTCACATGATATTCGTAGAAGATGGAACAATCTATATTAAAAATTGGGATGTTTACCAAAATCTTGATAAGCTCGAAAAAATCAAGGAAGACAACAGGAAAAGACAGCAAAGATTTAGAGATAAACAAATGATAAATAACGTTACTGTAACGTTAGATAACGCAGAAGATAAGAATAGAGAAGAAAAGATTAGAATAGAAAATGATAGTGGTTTTAAAGACTAAAAAAGCAATTTTTAATTATGAAAGGAGAAATTTATATGATAAGTACAAGAACAATTAAAAGAGAAAAATGTAAATTCTGTGGAAAGGAATTAGAACAAAAGACAATGAGTTTTATAGTAGGAGATAGAGAGTTCGTTCTATCAGGAGAACCTGTAAGATGTGACTGCATGAAAGCAAAGATATATTGGAAAAAGGTTGATGATAGAAGAGCTGCAATAGAATATAAAAGGGAGTATAACAGAAAGATGATGCTAAGAAAGAGATATTACTTAAATAGCAAAATGAACAAAAGATTAATGGAATATAATTTTGAAAATTATATGACTAATAATGACAATAGAATGGCTTATGAAAAGTCAAAAAGGTATGCAGAGAATTTTGTAAAAGGTGATAATAAAGGAAGCTTATTTATAACTGGAGGAGTTGGAACAGGTAAAACACATTTAGCAGCTAGTATTGCAAATTACTTAATAGAAAATGAAATACCAGTTATATTTGGAACACTAATAACTTTACTAAATGATATAAAGGACACTTACAAAATTGATGGCGATTGTGAGAGTGATGTTATTGAAAAATATTCAAAGATTCCATTGTTAATAATTGATGATTTGGGTAAAGAAAGACCTAGTGAATGGACATTAGAAAAGCTATTTACAATAATAAATAATAGATACGAAAACAATTTACCAATAATAATTACAACAAATTATAACAAGGAAAAGTTAAGAAAAAGACTTTTATGTAATAGCAATGAAGAAATAGTAGATTCTATAATATCAAGACTTTATGAAATGTGTAGAGGAATAATCATCTTTGGAAAAGACAAAAGAAAAGAGTTAGTATAAGCCGCAAAACTAAATACTAACCCAAATGTTTATAAATATATTTTAATATAAAATTTTAGAAAAGTAAATAAAAAGGAGGAAAGTTATGGATATAACTTATAAAAAAGTAGGAGATTATTATTATCCTGAATTGGAATTACCAAAAAAATATAAGGATTTTAGATTAGATAAATATGGAAGGTTAAGACTTAATTATTTAAAGGAAAATAAGCATATACAATATGAAATTATGAAGTGTGAAGATACTTTAATAGATCATTTAAAAGAAGTACAAGAGTTAGCTAATAAAAGATACAATCAGCTTATGGAAGAGTTCAAAAAGAGAGAAAATATTACTGAAGAATTAAAACAAAAAGACCAAATGAAGTGGGTTGGACTAATGAATAATATAAGCAATTGTGTAGATGAAATTGTACTAAAAGAATGCATTTATGATGATTAAACTTAAGGAATAATGCCTGAATTTTTGAAACAAATTTGGGCATTTCCTTCCATATTTTAGTTATAAGTTATGTATCAGCAAGCAATGAATTTCTGTAGCTCGAAATTCAAAATGGGGAAATTCCCCAAGCCCCTTTTTATTTTTAGAAAGGAGAAAATTATGGCTACAACAAAAATATGGAAAGTAGAAAAAAGATTAGATCATGTGATGGATTATACAACTAATGAAGAAAAAACAAAAAATGAATATTTAGAAAATGGAGTAGATGATTACGATAGCATAAGACAAGTAATGATGTATGCAACTAATGCAGATAAAACAGAAAAACAGTTTTATACAACAGGTATAAATTGTGATGTGGATTCTGCAGTAGAAGAAATGAGAAATGCAAAAGATTTCTGGCACAAAACAGATGGCATATTAGCATTTCATGCAGAGCAATCGTTTAAAGAAAATGAAGTAACACCAGAAATTGCTCATGAAATTGGAGTAAGACTTGCAGAAGAAATGTGGGGAGATAGATTTCAAGTAGTAGTATCTACCCACTTAAATACGAAACATCTTCATAATCATTTTGTAATTAATTCAGTTTCCTTTAAAGATGGATATAAGTATTATAGTAATTTTGAAAATACAGCATTATTAAGGAAAACATCAGATGAACTTTGTGAAGAATATGGCTTAAGTGTATTAGAAGAAAAGAAATGTAAATCTGGAATTAATTTTGAGAACTTTTATAAAAAACATATACAAGAAAGTGATTATCATAAAGAAGTTAAAGAGGATTTAGATTATGCAATTAAAAATTCTTATACTACAAAAGATTTTCACAGAATATTAGAATCAATGGGATATAACTATTATTATAGCGCAGGAAAACTATCTGTAAGGAGAGAACCATATAAAAGAAATATAAGAGTTGAAAGAGCTTTTGGAGAAGAATATTCTGTTGATAATATTACAAAAAGAATTCTTCAAAATGATTATGTTTGAAGACCAGATATAGTCCCTTATAGAATTACAAAAGCAAAGTTTTATTCATCTAAGAATAGCATAAAGAGAAAATATAAGCCTAAAGGAATAATTGCATTATATTACTATTATAAGTTTTTATTAGGCTTTCATAAAAAGAACAATATAGAATATAAGCTAACACCAGAAATGCAAAAAGAAGTAAAGAAAATGGAATTCTATTCAGAACAGATTAGATTTATGTGTAAATATAAGTTGGAAACAACAGATGCAGTAGATGAGCTAAAAACTAAGAAACTTAGAGAAAAACAAATAATACTAAATAAAAGAAACAAATTATATTATCACAGAAATAAGTGCAATAATGAGGAAGATAAGGATTCTATTACTAAAGATATTATTCTTGTTACAGATATGCTGAAGAAAGTAAAGAAGGAAATAAAACTATGTGATGTAATTTATAATAATGCTCCAGAAATGAAACAGCAAATTAAAGAGGTGGAAGATAAGGAACTGGAAAAGGAGCAAAAACAAAAGAGAAAAACAAAGAGTTATGAATTGTAAAATAGGCACAGAAATGTGCCTATTTTACATACGCATAAAAAATGCATAATATATATATTAAATACGTATAAAAATGTTGACATGAAATCATTTTATTTATATAATACAAAAAGAGAGGTACAAAAGTATGAAAGTAAATAAAAAGGGAAGACCAAAAGGTATAAAAAAAGATGAAAGATTACATGTGATGATATCAAGTGATTTGAAAGAAAAATTCCAAAAGAAGGTTGAACAAGAAGGAAGCAATATTTCAGTTAAAACATGTGAATTAATATCTAAATATATTGAAAATAATTAACTAAAAAGAGAAGAGGTATAATATGGGAACAAATATATATGATGAAAGAAATACAGTAAATGACCTTACAGGTTCAGAATGGAAATTCAGCACAAAAACAGTTATTAATAAGGCTTATCCTATAAATATGCAACATAAGTTAAGATCGGAACATGGAGGTCAAAAACCACCAGAATTATGTGCTGATATCATAAAAATTTTTACTAAAAAGGGAAATTTAATTTTAGATCCTTTTATGGGAGTGGGTGGTACACTACTTGGCGCAAGTCTTACAGATAGAAATGCTATAGGAATAGATATAACGAAAAGATGGATAGATATTTATAAAGAAGTTAGTAAATTAGAAAATTTAAAGGAACAAAAAACAATACTAGGTGATTCTCTAAAAAAATTAGATAAAATAGAAAATGATTCAGTAGATTTTATACTAACAGATGTACCATATTGGAATATCGATACATTAAAGCAAACAAGGAACAAGAAAATAAAGCAATCTAAACTTAATAATTTTGACAATGATACGCAAAATCAGACAAAAGAAGAATGGCTACAGCAAATGTATGATATAATATATAAAGCATCTAGAAAATTAAAAATTGGAAAATACATGGCTATATTTATAGGAGATATGTATAGAGATAAAGAATATCATTTTTTATCTGCTGAACTAGCTATGAAAATAAATGAGGCAGAAGATTTGAAGATGAAATCCAATATTATTTGGGTAGACAACAGCAAATCATTACATGTTTTTGGATATCCTAGAGCATATGTACCATCGATGATACATCAAAATATATTAGTTTTTAGAAGAGAGGAATAAAATATGAGTAGTTTATTACCTAAGAATGAATATAAATTTAAAAATTTAGAAAAAGAAGAATATGAAAATGGTAAGGTATTTTATTTTTATTGTGATAACTTACAAGAAGGAATGCATATTTTGTTTTGGCTAGAAGAGTATAATAAAGAGATGAAATTAATAAAAAGAGGGTATAATGGTATATCTAATTATATATCTATTTATGATATAAATGGAGAAAAATATACAATTATAATTTGCTCTTTTTATCATAATGGTGAATTGCCACGATTAGTTAGACAAATAATATATAAAATAGATAAACCTGATGTAGTAATATATTCACAAGATGAGGATAAAATAGTATGTGGAATTGAAAATACAGAGACTGGATTTGTTGGAAATGCGACATGGCAAAGACATGGAAGAATAATGAATTTTTTAGGTAATGATTTTCCTTTTGTATTTTTTGCTTATTATTCTAAAAAAGATATTTCACAAGATACAATCAGAAAACCAAGCCCATTACTAGTTTTATCATTTTTTTCATTATCTATCGAATATTCAACACCTGCAATATTATCATTATATGATCACGAAGATATAACACAAAATATAATAAATGATGATGGCTCAAAAATGATTGATACAAGAAAAGAATCTTTGAGCTATATATTAAGCTTGATGCTGCATGGACAGGACGCAGATGAAACACAAGAAAAATTAAAAAAATGTTTTTACGATATGAAATATTATTATAAAGAAGAAATAAAAAGAGTTAAGAATAATGAATTACCTTTAAAAACATTAGAATTATTGAGAAAAGATAATTTTGAAGATGAAATCGTAGAAAAAATCATAAAGAAAGATAAAAATTATCCATTGTTCTTTAAAGATATATCTCCATGGAACCCAGTATCAGCAAAAGAATTTAAAATAAATAATGAAAAAGTTGGAATAGGTGAATATATAAAAAATCAATTATATGATATTGATTTTTATCAATTATCACCTAAATGTCCAGTTGGAATTACTTTTGACACAAATAAATTGGTTACTAGATTAAATGAAATAAAAAATACAGGTGATTATTTTTGGGAAGATTCTTTAAGATTAGATATTCCAACTATAATTATATTATTAAAGCTTACTAAAAAAGGAAAATTAGCATTACCAGATCCATACAATGGTAGAATTCCAGCTTTTTATGAGCTTTATAAACAATCTTTTGGAGAAATTAATTGTATTATATATTTAATGGATCATTCAAGCGAAAATGAATATGATCCAGCTTATGCAAAAAATATGAAAATATATAAGTCGATTAATGATTATGCTACAATTTTTCTAGATAGAGATTTAAATGTACTTGATAAAAATTGCGATAAAGCAGTAAAGGACTCTAGAAAAAAATATGAAGAAGAAATAACAGAAGATAATGTTACATGTTTTTTTGAAACAATACTCAAAATGGAAAACATAAAGCCTTCATTTATAAATCCACCATGTGGTTCTTGGTCTGATTTTAAATTATATCCTATAAATAAATTTTTCTATTTAAAAAGAGATGATGATAGGCCAGATATTGCATATTATATTCCTAAAAATCAACAACTATACTTTAATGATGGCATATATTATGTAGGAGAAAGTAAAGCAAACTATTCATCATTTAAAAATGATGAAAAATTCAATTTTGAAATAGAGAGAATTAATAGATTAATTGAAATTATAGACAAAGAAATAGGTATAGATTTAAAATATAAATCATTTATATTATTTAAAGGAATTGCAGAAGTGGGAATAGAAATAGTAAATGAAGTACGTGAAGGTAAGAAAAAACATGTGGATTATGTTGTGGTTATTGAAGAAGACAATGAGAATATAGAATATAATATTAGGATGATTATATTAGAGGTATAATATGAAATATATAGGTAATAAATCTAGGTTAATTGGATTCATTGAAGAGTGCTTAAAAGATTTTAATATTAATTATAATAATTGTAAGGTTTATGACTTGTTTTCAGGAACAGGAAGTGTTAGTGAATTTTTTTTGAAAAATGATTGTAAAGTGTTATCATGCGATAATATGAATTATGCTATAGCAGAACAATATAGAAGACTATATTTTAGAAAAGAGCCTATATTTAATGAATTGAAAAATATAATTGGATATGAAAAATTAGATGATATATTAAAGTATTTGAATAGTTTAGAAGGAAATGAAGGATATTTTTTTGAAAATTTCTGTGAAGAAGGAAAATATAAAAGAAGATTTTTTAGTAGCTCAAATGCAAAAAAAATAGATGCTATAAGAAATAAAATAGACGAATGGAAAGATATATTGCCTTATGAAAAATATATTTTTTTAGTTGGTATTTTAATGAATTCAGCAGATTTTGTTTCAAATACTGCTGGTACATATGGTGCATATTTAAAAATATGGAGAAGTATGGCGCTAAAAGAATTAAAACTTGAAAAACCAGAGTTTATTAATAGTGGAGAAATCAAGATGTATATCAGTGATGTTATTGATTTTGTAAAAGAACAAAACAAAGCAGATATTGTATATCTTGATCCACCATATAATACAAGACAATATCCTGCATATTTTAGTGTTCTTGAAAGCATTGTTGTAAATGATAATCAAGTTTTAAATGGAAAAACGGGATTAAGAAATTATGAGAAACAAAAATCTAAATTTTCAATAAAAAAAGATGTAAAAGAGGAATTTGAAAAGCTTATTAACAATATTAAATCAGATTATATTGTGATGAGTTATAGTACAGAGGGAATATTAGATTCAAATTTTATAATGGAAGTGTTAAAAAGAAAAGGTAAGACAAAGATGTATAATACATCTTATAGAAGATTTAAAACTAATGCATGGACAGAAAAGAATACAAATCTAAAAGAAATATTATTTATATGTAAAGTATTATAGGAGGAATATATGGAAGAATTAGATACAAAGAAAGTATTTACAGATACAAAAGATTATCCATTAAGCATAATTAAAGAAATGTTTGATGACGGAGATATAATCCCACAACCAGATTATCAAAGAGATTATATTATGGATGAGAAAAAAGCATCAAAATTAATTGAATCTGTTTTATTACAAATACCAATTCCTACGGTTTATCTTTGTGAAGAAAGTGATGGTACACTATCTATAATAGATGGACAACAAAGACTAACTTCATTTGTGAAATTTCTAAAAAATGAATTTGCTTTAAAAAACTTAGAAGAATATACCGATTTTAATGGAAAAAGATTTGCAGATTTAGATAAGGCAGTTCAAAGAACAATAAAAAATACAAGTATTCATTCAATAGTTATAAAAAAAGAATCACAAGAACTAAAATATGAAATATTTGCAAGATTAAATCAAGGTTCTACAAGTTTAAAGCCACAAGAATTAAGAAATTGTATATATAGAGGTAGCTTTAATAATATGCTAGAAGATATTTCAGAAAGCAATAAGACACTAGCTTTTCTTATAGGAACTGAAAATAAGAGAAAAAACTATCAGGAAACAATATTAAGATATTTTGCATTAAAGAATTTTCAAGAATATAGCAGTTCAATATCTAAAACATTAAACTTGTATATGGAAAAACATCAAAATGACTCAAAAGAAGATATTGATCAATTTAAGAAAGAATTTAATTCAAATATAGATATTATTAAACAAGTGCTTGGAGAAGATGCATTTTTTGGATATGATAGAACAAAAGGAAAAATGATGAATAAGTTTAGTGGCTCTACATACGATTCAATTATTATTGGATTTTCTATGTTTAACAATCATGATATCATGGTGCATTCAGATGAAATAAGACAAAGAATAAAAGAAATGAAAATGAATGATCCAGAATATCAAGATTATACATATGCTGCAACAGGTTCAAAAGTTAGAGTTATTGGAAGAATTATGAAAGTATATGAATTACTTTCTCAAATTATTGGTAAAAAAGGTGATTATGGAGTAGAAAGAACATTTTCCAAAGAAACAAAGGAAGACCTATGGCATGAAGGCTATATTTGTTCATATTGCGGAAATGAAATATTAAGTATGGATGATGCAGAAGTTGATCATATAGAGGCATTTGTATCTGGAGGAGAGACAATTAAAGAAAATGCACAATTGCTTCATAGACATTGTAATAGAGAAAAACATGATAATGACGTAGAGTTTGAAAATGAAGAAGAATTAGAAAACTAAATTGAAACAAAAGCAAAATAGGTTTGGAAACAGACATTTCCTACATTATTTTGCTTTTTTTATACAAATTTCGACAAATTTCTTGAAAAAAATATTGTAAAATATGAAAGGAGGTAAAAATGAAATCTATTAATCTTAAGGCATTAGTAAATATATATTTAGCAAATAACAGGGAAATTCCTAAAGAATATCAACAATTTATAGGAGATGACTATAGTTTATCAATAAAGAAGAATGAAATAGAACCACTTGTGCAACTTGTAGAAAATATAGAGAAAATTGATATTCAAGGAAATATGAATAAATATAATCATTTTTATATAGGGTATCAAATTCCACAGATTGGTAAAGAATTTGATTTATTAAGATTTGATGAACAAAACATATTAAATATTGAGTATAAAAGAGAAATTAAAGATTTAGAAAAAATAAAAAAACAATTAATAAGAAATAAGTACTATCTAAGTTTTTTAAATAGAAACAGTATTTTAATAGGATATATACAAGATATGGACAAATTATTTCTATTAAAGAATGAAGAATTAGAGGAAATATCATATATAAAGTTATTAGAAATTTTGAATGATTGCTTAACTTGTGAAGATATAAATCTTAATACTTTATTTAAAGCATCAAATTATTTAATTTCGCCATTTAATAAAACCAATGAATTTATGAATGGTCAGTATTTTTTAACAAAGCAACAAGAAGAAATAAAAAATAAAATGATTGAAGATATGCATCTAGGAGAAAAAACTTTTTTGATTCAAGGAGATGCTGGAACAGGGAAAACATTATTAATATATGATTTGGCAAAACAATTACTTGAAAATGATAAGCAAGTTGCTATTATACATTGTGGACAGCTTAATCAAGGACATGAAAAATTAAAGGCTATATATAATTGGCATATATTTTCGATAAGAGATTATTATATTGTAACGAATAATACATTTGATGTCATATTTATAGATGAAATACAAAGAATAAAAATGGACCAATTTGAAGAAATAATGGAATATATTAGGAAAAATAAAAATATAGTAATTTGCAGTGGAGATAAAAAACAAATTTTAAAAGCAACGGAAGGAGGTATATTAGAGAAGCTAGAAAGCCAAACTTTGAACAAATATACATTATCAAAAAAAATACGAACTAATAAGGAACTGGCTAATTTTATAAAGGTAGTTTTAGATTTAAATAAAAAACAAGAATTCAATCTGAATACGGATAATATAAATATAGTATATTGTAATAATTATTTAGAAGCAAATAGATATATTTCTTCCAAAAATAGTTATAGTTTTATATCATATACGCCTACTTTGTATCCAGAAAATGGTTTAGTTGGATTTGAAATAACTTGCGAAAACAAAAATACGGTTGGAAATCCCCACAAAGTAATTGGACAAGAATTTGAAAATGTAGGAGTAATTATAGATAAGCATTTTTATTATGATGAGAATAATAAATTAAGAGCTATGCAAATGTATAATAATGTATATTCGCCTAAAAATATGTTATATCAGGCTTTAACTAGAGTAATTGAGACATTAGAAATAATTGTTGTAGAAAATATAGAAATATTTAATATTTTAATAGAGCTATTCAAAAAATAAAAAGGAAATAGAAAAACTATTTCCTTTTCGTTTTTTACTCAAAGCATCCCATAACTAACTGAGAACCATCTACAAAGCCGTTTCTATAATATTTCTCATTCCAGTAGCAAAGATAGTCCATAAAGTTTTTATCAAGTTGATCTAATTGTTTCTGAACATATTTCTTATTTTGTTTTGGCACATTATTCAAAATCTTTTCAGCCAATTCATCAAAATATATACAATATTTTTTATCTTGAGGAGTCATATTGCAAAATGCAGTTTCCTCCCTAAATTCTAACCATTCCTTTATAATATCATCATTCACTTCTCTAAAATTATTCATAAATAAACCTCCAAAATATATAAAAATCAAAATGTCCCCAATTTGCAAATGTATATTTGAACGTCTTGTGCGACAAGACTTTCAAAATCTTGGGGACAGAAAGGGGACAAAAGTCCACAAAAATGACCTAAAATCGCACAAGAGTTCAGTAAAAGAAAAGTGCTATAAACACTTATATTTCAATAAAAACTAAACATTTCAATAAACTTCAAAAATGGCTAATTGAATTCTCATAACCCGAAGGTATTTTCCCATCTTCCCACAATCCCCAATCTATGGTATAATTGTGGAAAGATGAAAGGGAAAATTATGAAAACAATAGATGAATTAGTGGCAGATAAATTGATGGATTTAGTGCAATATGCTTTATCAAAGTTTATAAAACCCGATATTACATTAGAAAAAGTAAAGCAATTAGATGCAACAGTTATTGACATATTGAAAGAACGATATGGTATAGAAGGAATAATTTTAGACGTTGATGAAACATTAAGAAAAGAAATGAAAGATATTCCAAAATGTAATAAAGAATGGATAGAAAGCTTGAAAGGCCAACTTAAGGTTATAATTCTAAGTAACGGAAAAGATCAACAAATAGAGCAATACTTTAGAGAAAATGGAATAGACTATATAGGTTTTGCACATAAACCATTAAAGAAAAATTTTTTGAAAGCTTGCGAAAAAATGGATATAAGCCCAGAGAAAGTATTGGTTGTTGGAAATGATTTGTTGACAGATATATATGGTGGCAGAAGAAACAACATGAAAACAGTTTTAATAAAAAATGTTGAGCACACAGAAAGATAGAAATATTGAATAGTTATATGGTAAAATGTACAAAATTAATATATAAATTATAAAAACCAATGAAATCGAAAGGAATAAACCATGGAAATTAGAACAGAAGAAAACATAAAAAAGTTAATATCAATTTTACAAGATAGAAATGAGATAATTTCTACAATGGAGTCTTGTACAGGAGGGCTTTTAGCAAGTGAAATTACTAATAATAAGTCTGGAAGCTCAGAAGTTTTTCGCTATGGGCTTGTTACTTATGCTAATGAATTCAAAATAAAAAACGGTGTAAAAGCTGAAACAATAGATAAATATTCTGTTTATAGTCAAGAAGTTGCAGAAGAAATGGCTAACCAAATAATTGATATAGCGGATTCTGACTGGGGTATTGGAATTACAGGGCAAATTGGTAGATTAGACCCAGAAAATCCAGGTGCTGAAGCAAACACTGCATATTATTGTATTGCTAATAAAAAGCTTAATATATCTAATAAATACAAAATGCACTGCAATGAGAATCTTACCAAAAAAGAGAAGAAGGAAGCTATTGTTACCGAAGTAATAAAATCGTTATTAGATATTTTAGAAAACAAATAGAGATTAAAAGATGCTAATTATTGCATTAACCACAAAATTACTTTTGAGGCTTAAAAGCAAATTAAGCATCTTTAATTTTTGTAGTTATTTAGATAATTATCTAAATAAATATTGACAAACAAAAATCAAAGTAATATACTATATTTAGATAAATATCTAAATACTAAGGTAGGTGATAATATGGGAATGTCGGAAACGCTAAAAGCTATTTCAGATCCAGTAAGAAGAGAAATTTTAAATTTACTAAAAGATGGCAAGAAAACGGCTGGTGAAATAGTAGAACAGTTTAATTTAACAGGAGCAACAGTTTCACATCATTTAGCAACATTAAGAAAAGCAGGTTTGATTGTCGAAACTAAATACAAGCAATTCATATATTATGAACTAAATATTTCAGTATTTGAAGAAGTTCTAATATGGATAAAAGAATTAGGAGGGGATTTAAATGAAAAAAATTAATATGAAAACTCTAATAATAACTTCAATAGTATGTTTATTGCCAATAATTTTAGGAATGTTGGTGTATAATGAATTACCAGAGCAAGTTGCTATTCACTGGGGCATAGACAATAACCCTAATGGTTATTTTTCAAAACCAGCATTTGTATTTGGAATGCCAATTATGATGCTTGCATTACAAATATTTTGCTGTGTTGTTAGTGATATATCAGATAAAAATCCAGAAGCCAATAAAAAAGCTGTTACAGTATATAAATGGATTATTCCTATTCTAACAGTTATTTTATATATTGTTACTGTCATGATTGCACTAGGAAGCAATTTAGATATACGAAAAATAGTTATGATAATACTTGGAATTGTATTCATTGTTTCAGGTAACTACATGCCAAAGTTAAGAGCAGATTATTTTATGAATATGAAAGCTTTTTGGGTAAAAAATAGAGATGAAAAATTAGTAAATAAAGCTTCAAGAATAACAGGATATATGCTAATAATTAGTGGATTCTTATGTATAGCAAGCATCTTATTTAAACCGCTAGTAAGTGTAATAGTTATAATATTAAGCATTTTAGCAACAATATTAATCTATTTTTACGTATTTTGCAAAAGTAGAAAATAAATTAATAAAAATTATAGTAAATTTAATTCTTTTATGATAAAATACAGCCAAATGCAAATCAAAGGAGGAATAATATGAAAAAAGAATTAATTATAAAAAAATGTATGAAATGTGGAGCAGTTGTAAAAGTTATAGAAGATTGCAACTGTGAAGACTGTGGAATTAAATGTTGTGGAGAGCAAATGGTAGTTTTAAAACCAAACACAACAGATGCAGCAGTTGAAAAGCATGTACCTACTTATGAAAGAGTAGAAGATGAAATTTTCGTAAAAGTAAACCACGTTATGGAAAAAGAACACTTTATTGAATGGATTGCAATGGTTACAGATACACAAGAATGTACAGTAACATTATATCCAGAACAAAATGCTGAATGTAGATTCAAATATGTTCCAGGAGCTATGCTTTATGCATACTGTAACAAACATGGTTTATGGTCAGCAGAAGTAAAATAATAAATAACTAAAAAGGCTTTTATCATTAGATAAAGGCCTTTTTAAATTTTAAAGTCTTTATTTCAAATTTCATATAAAAATCAAAAATATCTAAAAATTTTAACTATAATTATTGAATTGATACTAGTATATATACATATAGTTTAATCTTTTGTATAGATTTTAGACCTCCTTTCTTATTTAATTGAGAATTGTGATTATTATTTGTTTGAATAAACAAATGATAAATTGAATAAAATAATTTCATGAAATTGTAAATATAATAACACCATAGTAAATTTATGTCAAGTAATGGCTTAAAAAATAATAATTTATACATTTTTTAAAAGTGTGCATATAATAATATAAAAAGCAAAAATTGAAAAAGATTAAAAATCGAACATATAGAAAAAGCGAGAAAAAACGAGTAAAAAGTAGTATACTTTCAATATGGTAAAAAATGGCTAAACTTAAATAGAATAATTTAGAATAAAATTGATTAAAATACAAATATGGTAAAATTATTTTATTGCAATCAGTCTCAGATTGTGGTAAAATATTATTTATGTGACGTTTAAAAAACATACAAAAGGAGAGTGAATTTTATTCTAGGAAATTGGGTGAAATATTATACAAAAGAAGTTTGCAAAACCCTTAAAATTGTCCTAATTGGTTGTTCGGTAATAACAATAGCAGCAGTTATCAAATACAAACCTGTATATGCAGTCACATTATCAGGTAAAACAATAGGATATGTAGCAGACAAAGAAAAAACTGAAAAAAAAGTAAATAATTATATTAATGATAAAGAAGGAAATATAGCATTTAGAATTGCAAATGCTATGCCAGATTATAATCTAGTGTTTGTTTCAAGAGCACAAGAAACAGATGAAAAACAAGTGTTAATGGCAGTTGAAGATAATATAACAACAACTTATGAAATTTATGCTATTACATTAGATGGTGAAAAGAAAGCTGAAGTATCTTCTGAAGAAGATGCAATGCAAATTATTGAAGAAATAAAAGCTGGAGCAAATGAAGAAATAGAAATGAAATTGGGTATTGTTACAGAATATACAAATGATTTCACAGTTATTTCAAAAGATCAAGCTTTAGCATCATTAAATGAAATAAAAACACAAAAAATAGCAGCTTATGAAACTAAAAAAGCAGAAGAAGCAAAAGCGGCTAGAATTGCTGCACAGAAAAAAGCTATTGCTTCTACTACACAAGTAGCTGCGTCAGGTGTAATCTCAGGATTACAATTATCAATACCAGTAAATGGTAGTATCAGTTCTAGATTTGGAAGTAGAAGTGCTTCAAGATCAAGTATTCATACAGGTTTAGACATTTCTACATCTTTAGGAACAGGAATTAGACCTATCGCTGGTGGTACAGTAACTTATGCAGGATATAAAGGTTCTTATGGTAATTTAATTATCATAAATCATGGAAATGGTATAGAATCATATTATGCACACTGTAATGAGTTATATGTAGGAGTTGGAGCAAATGTTGATGCAGGAACAACTATTGCAGCAGTAGGTAGTACAGGAAATTCAACAGGACCTCATTTACACTTAGAAATAAGAGTAAATGGTACTCCAGTAAATCCACAACAATATTTATATTAAAATAAAGCACATTAGTTTAGAAATATTCTAAATTAGTGTGTTTTTTTGTTCTTCAAAATACTTATTTTCAGCATAATATTATCAAAATATTCATAATTAAATAATAAGAAAATTGTCAAGGAAAAAATTATGAAATGATATTGCAAATAAAAAGATTATTCTATATAATCTAAAAGTAAGAGTTTTTTGAAAAAATTAAAGGAGGTCACAATATGGCTGATGTAACTGAACAAGAAAGACAAGAAATTGAAACTATGATTAATGATTTAGTTGCCAGAGCAAGAAAAGCTTCTGAAGAATATAAAAAACTAGATCAAGAAACCGTAGATAGAATTGTCAAGAAAATGTCAATGGCAGGTTTAGATAATCACATGAAACTTGCAAAAATGGCAGTAGAAGAAACAGGAAGGGGAATCTACGAAGATAAAATAACAAAGAATATGTTCGCAACTGAATATGTTTATCATAGTATAAAATATGATAAAACAGTTGGCGTTATAGATGAAAATGATGAAGAAGGTTATTCTTTAATAGCAGAGCCTATTGGAGTTATAGCAGGTGTTACACCAGTTACAAATCCAACATCAACAGTTATGTTTAAATCAATGATTGCAGCAAAAACTAGAAATGTAATTATTTTTGGTTTCCATCCATTTGCACAAAATTCAAGTAGAGAGGCAGCAGAAATAGTAAGAAATGCAGCTGTTTCAGAAGGAGCACCAGAGGACTGCATTCTTTGGATAGATAAACCATCAGTTCTTGCTACAAGTTTACTTATGAATCATCCTGGAGTTGATTTAATACTTGCAACAGGTGGTCCTGGAATGGTTAAAGCAGCTTATTCTAGTGGAAAACCATCACTAGGTGTTGGACCAGGAAACGTTCCTTGTTATATAGATAAAACAGCAAAATTAAAAACATCTGTAAACGATTTAGTAATGTCAAAATCTTTTGATAATGGTATGATTTGTGCTTCAGAGCAAGCAGTTATTGTAGATACAGAAATTTCAAAAGAATTTGAAAAATTAATGAAAGAAGCAGATTGTTATTTTGCAACAGAAAGTGAAAAAGCAAGATTACAAGCAGTTATGTTTGATAGCTCTGCTGGAAATAAATTAAATGGTAAAATAGCTGGTCAAAGTCCATATACAATAGCTAGTTGGGCAGGAATTAAAATTCCAGAAAGCACAAAAGTTATAGTTGTTAGAGAAGATGGTGTTGGAACTGATCACCCATTCTCTCAAGAAAAATTAAGTCCAGTTTTATCATACTATAAAGTAAAAAATGCTGATGAAGGAATTGCTTTAGCAGATAGTCTTATCAAATTTGGAGGAATGGGACATTCAGCTGTTATACATTCTGAAGACAAAGAAACAATTGAAAAATTTGCAAACACTGTAAAAACAGGTAGAATTATAGTAAACTCTCCATCAACTCATGGAGCAATTGGTGATATATATAATACAAATTTACCATCACTTACATTAGGTTGTGGTACTTTTGGAGGAAATTCAACAACATCAAATGTATCTTCAGTAAACTTAATAAATGTTAAGAGAGTTGCAAAGAGGAGGGTAAATATGCAATGGTTTAAAGTCCCAGAAAAAATATATTTTGAAGCAGGTTCTATTTCATACTTAGAAAAAATGCCTGATATTACAAAAGCATTTATCGTTACAGATAAATCAATGGTACAATTTGGATATGTAGATAAAATCTTATATCATTTAAGAAAAAGAGCAACTTATGTACATTCAAAAATTTTCTCTGATGTTGAACCAGATCCATCTTTTGACACAATCAAAAGAGGTGTTGCAGAAATGAACACATTTGAGCCAGATGTTATTATCGCTCTTGGTGGTGGTAGTGCTATGGATGCTGCAAAAGGTATGTGGTTATTCTATGAACATCCAGATGCAGATGTTGAAGGCTTAAAATTAAAATTCATGGATATTAGAAAAAGAACATATAAATTCCCTAAACTTGGAGAAAAAGCAAAAATGGTTGCTATACCAACAACTTCAGGTACAGGTTCAGAAGTAACATCATTTGCAGTTATTTCAGATAAAGTAAAAAATATCAAATATCCTTTAGCTGATTATGAGTTAACACCAGATGTTGCAATTATAGATCCAGATCTTGTTATGACATTACCAAAATCACTTACAGCAGATACAGGTATGGACGTTTTAACACATGCTTTAGAAGCTTATGTATCAGTAATGGCATCAGATTATACAGATGGTTTAGCAGAAAAAGCTATTGAGCTTGTATTTAAATATTTACCAATAGCTTATAGTGATGGTTCAAATAGAGAAGCAAGAGAAAAAATGCACAATGCAAGCTGTATAGCTGGTATGGCATTTACAAATGCATTCTTAGGAGTAAACCACTCAATCGCTCATAAACTTGGAGGAGAATATCACATTCCACATGGTAGAGCAAATGCAGTTATATTACCTTATGTAGTTAAATATAATGGTTCAAAACCAACAAAAATGGTTTCTTGGCCAAAATATGAAAGCTATATAGCAGATCAAAAATATGCAGAAATTGCTAGAAAATTAGGATTGCCAGCTAGCACACCAGAAGAAGGTGTAAATTCATTAGTTAAAGCTATTCAAGAATTAATGGCCAAAATAAATGAACCAACAAGCATTAAAGATTGTGGTGTACCAGAAGAAGAATTCTTTGCAAAAATTGATATGCTTTCTGATAGAGCGTTTGAAGACCAATGTACAGGTGTAAACCCAAGAGTTCCATTAGTTACAGAAATCAAACAAATTTTAACAGATAGCTATTATGGAAATCCAATAAAATTCTAAAAATTTAAGGAATGCTGTAAAAAGCATTCCTTTTATGTCATTTTTGTAACATTTAGCAAAAATATTGACTTTTTAAGACCTATAATGTAAATTATAAGTGAAAATTATAGTTATATATAAAAGGAGTGGACAAAAGATGGCTGAAATCGAAAATAATGTAGAAAATAATGAAAAAATAGAGCAAGTAAACGGAAGCAAAAAAAATTGGCTTACAACATTAATATTATGTTGGTTCCTTGGATTTTTAGGAGTACATCGTTTATATGCTGGTAAATTAGGAAGCGGATTCTTAATGGCTTATGGAACAGCAGTTGCAGCATGTATTTTAGCAACAGAATTCTATTTAGGCTTAATAGCTTTTGTTGTTGTTGGTGGATTTGTAGTTAATGATTTTCTAAGAATTGCTACAAAAACATTTACAGACTGCAAAGGTTTATATATTGAAGAAGATAGAGTTTAAGAATTATTTAATTACTAGCGAATATATATGTAATATATTCGCTTAATTTTTTGGGGAGGATGTAAAAATGGAGATTGACAAAGAAAATCTAAAAAACGAAACAAAAGAAACAGTTAACCAAGTAAAAGACACACTAAAGAATGTTGATATCAACAAAGAAGCAAAAGAAACAAAAGGTTTTATCAAAGAAATGCTTGTAGCACCATTTGAAAAAATTGAAAAAATTGCAAAAGGTGAAGAAGATGCCTTCAAAAAAGCAATTGTATTATTAATTGTAAATATTGTTGCAGTACTAGTAGCTGCATTAATTAGTGCTTTTAAATACAGCTATGGTAGCTTAGGAAGCAAATTATGGGATTTAATTACCGCAGGAATTTCACCTATACTTGCTATTTTAGTACCAGCAATAATTATTCTTATAATGAATAAATCAAATAAAAAACCTTTAACAACAATTATAGCAACTTTAGTAGTTGCAGAAATACCATCAATTCTAGCAGAAGTAATTGATATAATAGAAGTTATACTTCCAAGAATTTTATTAATTTCAAGTCCAATTTCATCTGCATTATCAGTAATGACAATTGTACTTACTTTCTTTGGAATGAGAACTTTATTTGGAGAAGAAAAAGAAAGCTTCTTATTCAAATTTGCAGGAATTAAATTTGTAACAGCTCTAGTTTTATATATAATTTAAAAAAATAAAATCCCGATTGTTAAAATCGGGATTTTTTTATCCATTTATTAATTTTCGTATTGTATCAAATAAGTATTCTTTATATTCATCAATAGGCAGAGGTTCTTGGTATGAAATAGAACTAAAACATGTAGAGCTTACTAATTCTATTATCATATATAAAGTAACATCTGGATTTTTTAATTTTATATTATTATCTTTAATGCCTTTTTGAAATAATTTATATATACCATCTTCTTCGTCTTCATAATTATCATGTATTTTTTTTACGGTTTTTGTATAAATTCCCCAAGAAAGATTTTTAGATATGAAACTTAAAAGTAAAGGTTTTTTCTTAAGTTCTTCTATGACATGATCAACTATAAATATTACTTGTTCTGTTAAGTCAGTAATATTAGTTTTTCTTAAATCTGTCAATGCATCATAGAAAAGTTTTTGAGATTTTTTCTCGATTAGTATATCTCTTATTTCATATTTATCTTTGAAATATAAGTAGAAAGTACCTTTTCCAACATCAGCATTATCAACAATTTCTTGAATGGATGTATTTTTAATTCCTTTTTCTGTAAATAGTTTAAAAGCAGTATCTAATAGTCTATTTTCTTTATTTCCATTTTCTACATTTTTCATAATCGGTGCTCCTTATAAATATATTATTACATAAATCTGACTATCAGTCAATATTTTTTTGAAAAGTATTGACTAATGGTCAGTAAGGCGCTATAATATATAAAGTGACCAATGGTCATAATTTAAAAAGGAGGTTATTATATGGAAAAGTTAGGCAATTTTATATGTAAGCATAGAAAAATAATTTTACTAATTTCACTTATATTATTAATTCCATCTTTAATTGGAATTAGTATGACTAGAATCAATTATGATATATTAGTATATTTACCAGATAATATAGAAACCATACAAGGCGAAAAGATCTTATCTAGTGAATTTGATATGGGAGCTTTTTCTATTATCATATTAGATAATATGCCTACAAAAGAAATTCTAAAATTGGAAGAAAAAATAAAGCAGTTAGATAATGTAGAAATGGTAATTTCGGCGGCCGATGTGTTAGGAACAAGTATACCAGTTGATATGCTTCCAGAGGATATAAAAGATAAAATATATAAAGATGATGCAACAATTATGATGGCAACCTTTAAAGAAGGAATTTCTGATGATAAAACGATAGAAACTATTGAAATACTTAGAAACATAACAGATGAAAGATGTAAGATAAGTGGAATGACAGCTGTTGTATTAGATACTAGAGATTTATCAAATTCAGAAATATCAATATATGTAATAATAGCTGTAATATTATGTTTGGTAGTTCTTGAAATTGCTTTAGATTCATACGTAGTTCCATTTTTATTACTAATGAATATAGGAATTGCAATTTTATATAATATGGGAACTAATGTATTTTTAGGAGAGATATCATATATTACTAAGGCAATAAGTTCGGTGTTGCAATTAGGTGTTACAATGGATTTTGCTATTTTCTTATATCATAGTTATATGCAAGAAAAGAAAAAAGAAAGTAACATGGAGAAAGCTATGGCTACAGCAATTTCAAAAACTATGACTTCAGTTGTGGGAAGTTCATTTACAACAATTGCAGGCTTTTTAGCTTTATGCAGTATGAATTTAACACTTGGAAAAGATATTGGAATTGTTATGGCAAAAGGTGTTATGTTTGGTGTAATTTGTGTAATTGTAGTATTACCAACAATGATACTTGCTTTTAATAGAATTATTGAAAAAACAAAACATAAACCAATAATGCCTAAGTTTACGAAAATAAAAGAATTTGCAATAAAACATTATATATTTGCCATAATTGCTTTTATAGTAATTTTACCAATAGCTTATTATGGTTACACACATACAGATATATACTATAATTTAGACAAAAGCTTGCCAAAAACTTTGCAAAGTATAACTGCAAATTCAGAATTGAAAGAAAAATTTAATATGGTTTCAACAGAAATCATACTAATAGATAAAAATATTCCAGATAGTAAGATTAATGAGATGCTAGATAAAATTGAACAATTAGATGGAATCGAATGGACAATGGGATTAGCAAAATTATCAGATTTTGGAGTTCCAAAAGACATAATACCAGATGAGATTTTAAATAAAATACAAAATGAAAAATATCAATTAATTATCGTAAATTCAATATATGAAATGGCAACTGACGAACTAAATTCACAGGTAAATTTGGTTAACAATATTATTAAAGAATATGATGAAAATGCTATTTTAGCTGGTGAAGGCCCACTAATGAAAGATTTGGTAGAGATTAGTGATCATGATTTTAATAGTGTTAATAGTGTTTCTATAGGTATTATATTTATTATTATGATTTTTGTATTAAAATCTATTTCATTGCCAGTAATTTTAATAATAGTAATAGAATTTGCTATTTTTATAAATATGGGTATACCATGTTACACTAATACAGAAATACCATTTATAGCATCTATAGTTATTGGAACAATTCAATTAGGTGCTACAATAGACTATGCTATATTAATAACGACAAAGTATATTAACCATAGAAAAGAAAGTTTATCTAAAAAAGAAGCGATAGGTAATGCTCTTGAAACTTCAATTGGTTCAATTATAGTTAGCGGATTGTGCTTTTTTGGAGCCACTTTTGGAGTGGGAGCATGTTCAAAAATAGAAATGATTGGTTCTTTATGTACTTTAATGGCAAGAGGAGCCATAGTAAGTATGATTACAGTTTTGTGTGTTTTACCAGCATTTTTGATAGTATTTGATAAATTAATTATAAAAACTACAATTGGTATGAAAGAAGTTAAATAGATAAGGAGGAAAAATATGAATAAAATTATTAAAAAAGTTGTTTCAGGAATGGCTTTATGTACAATGCTAACATATACAATGCCTATCTTGGCATATACAAACGAAGAAACGATTTATTCAAAATTAAATTCTTCAGGAGAAGTATACAAAAATATAGTAAGTACAACTGTTGAAGATGAAAATGGAACAGAAAACATACAAGAAGATATGAGCTTAGATAAAGAATTACCAGTAGAATGTAAAGTAACATATACTTTAGATGGTAAGGAAATGAAAGCAAGTGATATGGCAGGAAAGAGTGGAAAAGTAAATATTACAATAGAATATGAAAATAAAGTAAAAAGCACAGATGGTATATATACTCCATTTTTAGTTATTTCTGGCGTAGTTATAAATAATGCAAATAATAAAAATATAGAAATCAGCAATGGAAAAGTAGTTAATAATGGAGATAAAACTATTGCTATTGGTTTTGCTCTTCCTGGAATGCAAGAAAACTTAGAAATGCTTGATGATATTGATATTCCAAATAAAATAGAAATAAAAATGGAATCAAAAAACTTTGAAATTGGAAATATTATGAATTTTGCTACACCTAGAATTTTAGAAGAGGGTAGTTTAGATGAAGTTTATGATAAATTAGACGAAATATATTCTCAAGTAAATGATTTAGAAGATGCAACTGGAGAATTAGAAGATGGAACAATAACATTAAGAGATGGAATAATCACTTTAAATAATGGTGCTCAAACCTTGAATAATGGAGTACAGAGTCTAAATAGTGGAGCACAAACTTTAAACAATGGTGTTCAAAGTTTAAATAATGGAGCACAAAGTTTAAATAGTGGTGCTAAAGAATTAAAAACAGGAATTGATACTTTAAAAACAGGAAGTGGTCAGTTAAGTGATGGGGCAAATTCATTGAAAGCAGGTACTGCAGAATATGTTGCTAATTCAAATTTAATAAATGAAAATATGAAACAAATTTCAGCTGGAGCAAATGAACTTAATTCAAGCTATGAACAAATAGATGGAGGTATTAAAGAAATAGAAACACAAGTACCAAATTTAGTAGCAGGTGCCTCAGGATTAAAAACAGCATTAACAGATAATATTTTAAGTACAATGAAAACTTTAAATGCTGGTTTATCATCTGTTACTGGAACTATGCCAACATCTTCAAATACTACAAATAGCTTAGCTTTACAATCTGTAAATAGTGCTATTGATGCTGTACATTCAACTAATGCAACAGTAACTTCTACTGCAGATACATCAGAGATTGCTCAAAAGCAATCAGAGATACAAGGACAAATAGATGGTTTAAATGCATCAAAAGCAAATTTAGAAGCATTATTAGAAACAGTACCAGAGGTACAATCAGCGATTGATAACATAAATAATTCAATAGCTATATTAGAAGCAAGTAAGTCAAGTTTAGCTTCTGTAAATGTAACAGCTACTGCAACAGTTGATTTAGAACCAATAGAAAATAGTTTAGTAAACGCTCAAAGTGCTTTATCTAATGCAAATCCTACAGTTACAAATAATTCACAAGTACAAAGTATTGTAGATGGATATGCTGGTTTAGCTACAGCTTTAGAAACACAAGTAATACCAGTAGCTACTCAATTAGAAGCTGGTGCAAACGCATTAGGTACAGGAGTAAGTGCAATAAGTGCAGGTTCAGATCAAGTAAAGAGTGGTATATCTACTTTAAGTTCTTCAACAGCACAATTAAGTGTTGCTAATAATAGTTTAAATTCTGCTGCAAATACAATTTCTCAAGGTGCAGTATTTTTAGCAGATGGTGCTATAAGCTTAGATGCAGGAGTAGGAAAATTAGTAGATGGTTCTAAAACTTTAGTAGATGGAGTAGGAACTTTGACAAATGGAACTGGTGAACTTGTAAATGGTGCTAGTAGATTAGTAAGTGGAGCAAGTGAACTAGTAAATGGAACAAATTCATTAGCAAATGGTACAAATGAATTATTAAACGGAGGAAATTCTTTAGTAGAAGGTGTTCAAAAATATAAAAATGAAGGTATTCAAAAAATTTGTAATTTAGTAAATGGTGACTTAAGAAAAGTAGAAAGCAGAGTAAAAAGAATGGAAATTTTATCAAATGATTATCAAAATTTTGCAAGTGATACTTCAAGAGATGAAATTAAATTTATAAGTATTTTAGATTCTATAAAAATAAGTAATAAAGAAAAGAACAATGATGAAATTATTGAAACAACTCCAATAGATGTAAAAAAAGAAGAAAAATAAGAGTATAAGAAAAAAGCTTTAGTTAAGGTGTAATCTTTATTATGGTTTACACTAGGCTAAAGCTCTTTTTTTCTAAAATATCACAAATTGAGATATTTTATCACAAAATGAGATAAATTATTGATAAAAAGATAAAACCTTTTATAATATAGTTATAACTTATAATTCAAAAAATCTTAAAATATATCGTTTTAAATCAAAAAAATTTTCAATATTTTTTAAAGAACAAGTAAATACAATTAGAATAAAATTATTTGTTGTTATATTACAATTGGGCAAGCAATTGTATTTATAAAATACAAACAGTTTTATTATTGTACAAATTTTAATTCAGGTGTAATCTACACTGTTTCTTTGGCATATTTTTAAGAATGAATTTTAAGTTAAATTTAATAGAAAAGGAGGTTCATTAAAAAAGTTCCTAAGTCTATAATTGACAATAATTGATATAATTAAATTTAAAGGCGCCGATGGGTGCCTTTAAAATATTGATATTAAAGTTTTTTTATGATAGAATAATGAGCGTAAAGGAGGAATGTTTTGTGAACGAATATGACTGGAATTTAAAAGAAATTTTTAAAGATGATGAAGAAATAGAAGAAGCAATAAATAGATTATATAAAGAAATAGATAATGTAAAAAAATATAAAGGAATTTTAGGTGATAGCTCAAATAATGTTTTAGAGTGTCACAGAAACTTGACAGTTTTATTAGAATTAGAGGAGAAGATTTATGCTTATGCAATGCTTAAATATCATCAAGATATGTCTAATGTAGAAGCTATCAAGTTATATAAAAGAGTGGAGAAAATAGGTACAGATGTATCTACTTCTACAAGTTTTATATCACCAGAATTAAGCAGTTTAGAAGATGGTAAATTAGAGCAATTTTTAAATGAAAATGAAGAATTAAGAAAAGAATTTAACAAATCTATTCAAGATATTATTAAAGAAAAGAAACACATTTTGTCAGCAGATGTTGAAGAAGTTTTGGCAAATTATTCTGAGATATTTGCATCAACTGAAAACACTTATGACATTTTTACTAATACTGAATTTGAGTATCCGTCAATTAAAGGTGAAAATGGGGAAGAATTAGAAGTTACATCTGCACTATATCAAAAGTATTTAGCAGATAAGAATCCGGAAATAAGAAAGCAAGCTTTTGAAGCTATGTATAGCTTATATAAAAAACATATTAATACTATTACAGAACTATATTTGACAAGAGTAAAAACAAGAGTAATTAGCAGTAAACTTAGAAAATATGCATCTTCATTAGATGCAGCAACTAGCAATGATGACTCAACTGTTCAAGTGTATGAAACTTTATTAAAAGAAGTAAATAAGAATCTAAACTTAAATTATGAGTATATGGAAGTAAAGAGAAAACTACTAAATCTTGACAAAATACATGTGTATGATGTATATGTTAATGCTTTGGAAAAAGAAGAGCAAAATATACAATATGAAGAAGCTCAAAAAACAGTGTTGAATGCACTTGAGGTTATGGGAGATGAATATACTAGCATGTTAAAACATGCATTTAACAATAATTGGATAGATGTGTTTGAAAAAAAGAATAAAATGTCTGGCGGTTATAGCATGGGAGTTCATTCAGTTCATCCATACATTTTACTTAACTATATAAATACTTCAAGAGATGTTTCAACATTGGCACATGAATTAGGACATACAATGCACAGCTTTTATGCAAGTAAAAATCAAAATATTATAAATGCGAATTATACAATAACGGTAGCAGAAGTTGCATCAACAGTAAATGAAATTATACTTGCAAATTACCTTATAAATAAAGAAACTGATAAAGTAAAAAAAGCAGCTTTAATAAATGAACAACTTGACATGATAAGAGCAACACTAATACGTCAAAGTATGTTTGCAGAGTTTGAGAAAGAGGTTCATTCAAAAGTAGAAGCGAATGAAAGCTTGACATCAGAAAACTTAAACGATATTTATTATAAACTTGTAAAAAAATATTTTGGAGAAAATGTTATTATTGATGAAGATATAAAATATGAGTGGGCTAGAGTACCTCATTTTTATAGATGTTTCTATGTATATAAATATGCAACAGGAATTACTTCTGCAATAGTAATTGCAAATAAAATTTTAAACAAAGAACCAGGATATGTAGACAAATATATCAAAATGTTAAGTTTAGGGGGATCAAAAGGTTCTTTAGACCTTTTAAGAATGGTAGATGTAGACTTAGAAAAAGAAGATACTTACGAAATTGCATTTAATTATTTTAGAAAAAATTTAGAAGAATTAAATAAATTAATAAATGACTAATTTTTCACACAAAAAACATAATAAAGTAGTATTATGTTGGAAGTAGTAATAATGGAGGTATCGTATGAAAGATTTAACAGTTTTAGTAGTAGATGATGAAGCAAGAATGAGAAAACTTATAAAAGATTTCTTGGCACAAAAGGATTTTAATATTTTAGAAGCAGAAGATGGAGAAAAGGCTTTAAAAATATATAATGAAAACAAAAATAAAATAAATTTAATATTACTAGATGTTATGATGCCTAAATTAGATGGTTGGTCTGTTTTAAGACAAATTCGTCAAGAAAATAAAACACTTCCAATTGTAATGCTTACAGCTAGAACAGAAGAACAAGATGAATTGTTTGGTTTTGAATTAGGTGTAGATGAATATATTGCAAAACCATTTAGTCCTAAGATTTTAGTAGCTAGGGTTGAAGCAATACTTAAAAGAACAGCACCAAAAGAAAAAGAAACAAAGGATTATGATGGAATAGTTATAGATAACGAAGGAAGAACTGTTACCGTTGATGGAAAACCGATTGAATTAAGCTTTAGAGAATATGAGCTATTAAAATATTTGTTAGATAATGAAAATATTGCTCTTTCAAGAGATAAAATATTAAATACTGTATGGAATTATGATTATTATGGAGATTCTAGAACAATTGATAGTCATATTAAAAAGATAAGACATAAACTTGGCAAAAAAGGAAAACATATACAAACTATTAGAGGTATAGGTTATAAATTTGAAATTAAATAGAGGAAAGTATGAAAAAAATTTTTAATTCCATTAGAGCAAAGTTATTTTGTACGCTTTGCATTGTTATTGTAATGATAATAGGATTTTTAGTTATTGTAAATAGTGTTTTTTTAGAGACTTTATATGTGTATTCAAAAAAAGAAAGTTCTCTTGAAACCTTTGAATATATTAAAGCAAATTATTCGGAAGAAATTAGTGATGAATTAAAAAAAGAATTAGAAAAATTTTCACTTAGTAACAATTTTGATATTTTAATAATGAATGGAGAAGAGGCTGTTTTTTCAACAGAAGATAACTTTTTGAAAAATTTTAGCAACATCAAAGAAGTTAATTATGATGTGGGTTATAGCATTTTCTCAAAAGGCGATATATTATATTCAACTAAAGATATAACAATTTCAAGAGAGCAAGATAGACAATATGGTTTTAGTTTTATAGTGCTTTCTGGAAACATTAGAGAAAATGTAAAAGCATATATAAGAATGCCTATTTCACCTATTCAAGATAGCGTAAAAATATCTAATCAATCATTGTTTGTATTAGGTTTTGCAACAATGATTATTGGTGGTATTGCCATATTAGTAATTACTGAAAGATTTACTAAGCCAATTGAAGAATTAAATGACATTGCAAATGGAATGGCTAATTTAGATTTTAGCAAAAAATACAGAATACAAGATAATGAAGATGAAATAAATGAACTAGGTAGAAGCATAAATACATTATCAGACAAACTTGAAGATACTATTCATCAATTAAAATTAAATAATATGGAGCTTGAAAAAGATATTGAACAGCATTCTAAAATAGATGAAATGAGAAAACAATTTATTTCAGATGTTTCTCATGAATTAAAAACACCAATAGCTTTAATTCAAGGGTATGCAGAAGGTTTAGTCGAGAATGTTATAACAGATGAAGAAAGTAAGAAGTTTTATAGTGAAGTTATATTAGATGAAGCCAACAAGATGGATAAATTAGTTAAAAGGCTTCTAGAACTTATGAAATTGGAATATGAGGAAAGAAAATTTAATGATAAGGTATTTGATATAACAGAGGTGATAAATGAAGTTATAAAGAATTCTAAGGTTATGTTAGAAGAAAAAAATACCAATGTTGAATTTAAAGTAACAGGACCAGTTGAGGTTTATGCAGACGATTTTTACATTGAGCAAGTCATTACTAATTATTTTACAAATGCCATAAAAAATGTTGAAGAGGTAAAAGGGAAAAATTTAATTAAGATAAATGTAAAAAAGGGAAAAACTCCTGGCAAGTTAAGAGTATCAGTCTTTAATACTGGAAAAAATATTTCTGATGAAGATTTATCTCGAATTTGGAATCGTTTTTATAAAGTAGATAGTTCTAGAAATCGTTCTAATGGAGGTACAGGTATAGGGTTATCATTGGTAAAAGCGATTATGAATAGATATAACAATAAATATGGTGTTAGCAATAAAATAGATGGGGTAGAGTTCTATTTTGAAATTGAAGAAGCAAAAAAATAAACTAAAAAAGAAGAATATGTTAAAAAGCATATTCTTCTTTTTATATTAATAATTATCTATCTTCATGAGTTGAATTAACATCTTTTGAAGGAGCTGTATTATTAGGTATGTTTTTAGCTTCTGCTACAATTTGATTAGCAATAGCTAATTTCTTTTCAGGAGTAGTAAAAGCAGACTTTATAGAATCTAAATTCATTTGTATTAAATTTGATGTAGTTAAACCAGTTTCACTTAAAACCCAAGCATATTCTTGTTCAATATCTGTATTAGAAACGGTGTCATTGTCTGTATTAAGTCCAACTGGAATGCCAAATTTAAATATTTTTTCAATAGGATAGCTTCCGTCTGTTTTTCCAGTTACAGCTTGTGTTTGAAAATTACTTGTAGGACAAATTTCTAATAAAACTTTTTTATCTTTTAATTCTTGCATAACTTCTTTATCTTCAATACATCTAACACCATGTCCAATTCTTTGAGCTCCAAATTGTAAAGCACTTTTAATGCTTTCTGGTCCATCAGCTTCTCCAGCATGAATAGTAAATGGAACTCCTAATTCTTTTGCTTTTGCAAAAACTTCTTCAAAATTTTTAGTAGCAAATAAAGCTTCTGCACCAGCTAAATCAGCTGCACATACACCTTTCCCTAGATATTTTTTTGCTAATTCAATTGTATCAAGATTAGCTTGCTCATTATTATCGCCTCTCATACAACATAAAATTAAACCGCCATCAATTCCATATTTTTCTTTTGCTTCATCCATACCAGCAATTGCAGCTTCTACAATTTGCTCATAAGATAGACCTTTTTGCAAATGTAGGCTTGGTGCAAATCTTACTTCACTGTAAACGACATTTTGCTTAGCTAAATCTTCATATAATTCGTAAGTAGCTCTTTTGATATGTTCTTCGCTTTGAAGAAATAGAAGTGGTAAATCAAATTTTTCTAAATACTGATTTAAATCTTTACAATCCTTAGCTACCATAAGTTTTGCTTTAACTAAGTCTAAATCAATATCTTTTCCATCTTCGTGTAGCCATTCTTGAACAGTTTCTGGTCTTAATGAACCATCTAAATGTAAATGAAGCACTACTTTTTTCATTTCATGAATTCTTGCTTGTGTGTCCATAAAATACTCCTTTTATAATCCTAATATTTTTTTTGCTTTATTTATTTCTTCTTGTGTAGGTATTGGAACGTTTTCTAATGGATACTTATCTCCATATTCTTTCCATTTGAATTTTCCCATATCGTGATAAGGGAGAAGTTCTATTTTTTGAACGGAATTTAATGTGTCTATAAAATCTTTCAATTTGTGCAAATCTTCTTCATCGTTTGTGATACCAGGAACTAAAACTTGTCTAATCCATATTGGTATATTATGCTCACTTAAATATTTTGCAAAATTTAAAGTATTATGGTTTGGAACACCAGTTAATTCAATACATTTATCATTGTCTATGTGTTTAATATCTAAAAGAACTAGATCTGTATATGATAAAAGTTCTTTAATATCTGGTGTGATTTTTACACTTCCAGAAGTATCTAAACAAGTATGAATTCCGTTTTCTTTTAATCTTTTAAATAATTGAATCAAAAATGGTACTTGAAGTAGTGGTTCTCCACCCGATATAGTAACTCCACCATTAGAGCTATCTATGTAGGTTTTGTTACGAAGTATTTTATTAAATACTTCTGAAACAGTGTATTCTGTTCCGAGAATGTATATCCCAAGTATCTCTGTTGTGACAATATTTACACTTTAAAGGACAGCCCTGAAGGAATACGACAAATCGTATTCCTGGGCCGTCTACAGTGCCTAATGATTCAAATGAATGTATTTTTCCAATTAAATTTTCCATTTTCTATATTCTCTCATGAATTGTTCTATTTATAACATCTAATTGTTGTTCTCTAGTTAATTTAATGAAGTTAACAGCATATCCTGAAACTCTAATTGTAAGTTGAGGATATTTTTCTGGATGTTCCATAGCATCTTCTAAAAGTGCTCTATCAAATACGTTAACATTTACATGGTGACTTAATTGAGCAAAGTAACCATCTAATAAAGATACTAAGTTATTAGTTCTAGATTCTTCATCTTTACCTAAAGCTGCTGGTACAATAGCAAAAGTATAAGAAATTCCATCTTCAGAATGTTTGTATGGTAATTTTGCAAGAGTATTTAGTACTGAAACAGCACCATTTGTATCTCTTCCGTGGATAGGGTTTGCACCAGGTCCGAATGGAGCACCAGCACGTCTACCATCTGGAGTATTTCCAGTAGCTTTACCATAAACAACGTTAGAAGTAATTGTTAAAATACTCATTGTTGGTTTAGAATTTCTATAAGTTTTTTGTTTTCTAAGTTTGTCCATAAATACTTTTTGAATTTTAACAGCGATTTCATCAACTCTGTCATCATCATTTCCGTATTTTGGGAAATTTCCTTCTATTTGATAATCAACTGCTAAACCTGTTTCATCTCTGATAACTTTTACTTTTGCATATTTCATAGCTGAGAAAGAGTCTGCAACTATTGATAAACCTGCAATACCACAAGCCATTGTTCTTAAAATATCTTTGTCATGAAGAGCCATTTCAATTGCTTCATAAGCATATTTATCATGCATATAATGAATAATGTTTAGAGCATCAACATAAATTTGTGCAACATAATCCATCATATTGTCAAATTTTTCCCAAACTTCATCATAATCTAAATATTCTGAAGTAACAGGTGCAAATTTTGGTGTAATTTGTTTTCCAGAAACTTCATCTCTACCACCATTGATAGCATAAGTTAAAGTTTTTGCAAGGTTTGCTCTAGCTCCAAAGAATTGCATTTGTTTACCAATTCTCATAGCAGAAACGCAACAAGCTATTCCATAATCATCACCCCAATATTCTCTCATAAGGTCATCATTTTCATATTGAATAGAGCTTGTCTTTATTGACATTTCAGCACAGAATTTTTTAAATCCTTCTGGAAATCTAGTAGACCATAATACAGTTAAGTTTGGCTCTGGTGAAGGACCTAATGTGTTTAATGTGTGTAAAACTCTAAATGAGTTTTTAGTAACCATTGTTCTACCATCTATTCCCATACCACCAATACTTTCAGTAACCCAAACTGGATCACCACTGAATAATTGATCATATTCAGGTGTTCTTAAGAAACGAATTAATCTTAATTTCATAACGAAATGATCCATATATTCTTGAGCTTCTGATTCTGTAATTAAGCCTTTTCTTAAATCTCTTTCAATGTAGATATCTAAGAAAGTAGAAGTTCTACCAATACTCATAGCAGCACCGTTTTGATCTTTAACAGCTGCTAAGTAACCAAAGTATAACCATTGAATAGCTTCTTTAGCGTTTGTAGCTGGTTTAGAAATATCAAAGCCGTATTTTGCAGCCATTTCTTTTAAAGCATTTAAAGCTTTAATTTGTTCAGCAATTTCTTCTCTTTCTCTAATAATTTCTTCTGACATCCAATTTGAACGAGCATTAGCAAATTGTTCTTTTTTATCTTCGATTAAA
The DNA here is from genome assembly GCA_017625465.1 of Clostridia bacterium. Classification (GTDB taxonomy): domain Bacteria; phylum Bacillota; class Clostridia; order TANB77; family CAG-508; genus Scatovivens. Next base: position 198,990 of record JAGAKS010000017.1, read on the forward strand.
GCGTCTACACCATAAAGTGCAACTCTTCTGTAATCTCCAATTATTCTTCCACGACCATATCCATCAGGTAAACCTGTGATTAAGTGTGAACTTCTAGCAGCTCTAATTTCTGGTGTGTAAGCATCAAAAACACCATCATTATGAGTTTTTCTATAATTATGGAAAATATCTTCTATTTTATCAGATACTTTTCTATTGTATGCTTCACAAGATTTTTCAACTATTCTAATACCACCATTTGGCATTATAGCTCTTTTAAGTGGAGCATCAGTTTGAAGACCAACAATATCTTCTAAATCTTTATTTATATATCCTGCATCATGGCTTGTAATAGTTGAAGCAATATCATCAGATATGTCTAAAACTCCGCCATTTTCTCTTTCTTTTTTATAAAGTTCAAGAACTTCATTCCATAAAGCTGTTGTCTTTTCAGTTGCACCAGCTAAAAAACTAGAATCTCCTAAATAAGGTGTGTAGTTTTTTTGAATGAAATCTCTTACATTAATTTCTTTAGTCCAGTCGCCTGAAACAAAATCATTCCATGCATCAAATTTCATAAAATCCTCCTTTTTTGTTACTTATTTTATTATATCCATTTGGAAAAATTCTATCATATAAAAACGAAAAACACAATAGATTATATGTGTTATTTTTATGAATTTTGATTGACACGTCGCTTATTAAAATATATAATTTTAATATAAAAATTTTTAGAAAAAAGAGGCGAAAAAATGAAAGTTATTTTAGCATCTTCTTCACCAAGAAGAAAGGCACTTATGGATTTAGGAAGATTTGAATATGAAGTTTTAGTTAGTGATTTTGAAGAAATGAGAAATACTACTTTATCTATTGAAGAACAATCAAAAGATTTAGCATATCAAAAGGCGAAAATAATTTATGATAATACACAAGGTGATAGAACAATTATTGCTGCTGATACTTTAGTTGTTCAAGGCGACAATGTTTTTGGCAAACCAGTAGATAGAGATGATGCAATAAGAATGTTAAGAGAATTACAAGGAAAGAAACACTATATTTATACAAGTATAGCTGTACTTATTGAAAATAAAGGAAAAGAAAAAGAATATAAAGAATTGCATAAAACAGCTGTATATGTAAGACCTATGAATGATTTAGAAATAGCAGAATATATTGCAACAGAAATGCCTTATGATAAAGCAGGTAGCTATGGGATACAAGATTCTTTCTCAATATTTATTGACAGAATAGAAGGAAATTATACAAGTGCATTAGGACTTCCAATTCAAAGAATTTATGAAATTTTAAAAGAAAATGGAATAGTAGGAACTATATAAAAAATAAAAGCTTGAGCCAAACTCAAGCTTTTTATATGTTAAAAATCAGATTTTATTTTTGAAAAAAATTCGTTTATCATTGTATTTTGAACTGCTTCCCAGTCTTCATCTAATACATTTGAAACATAGTATTCGTTTTTCTCTTCTTTTACAACTTCTAATATATCTAAATTATTATATGCACTGTTTTGACTAAAAACGATATCTCCGTTATTTAATGCAACATAGCTCTTGCCGTTTTCGCAAGTGAAAGCCAAAACTAAATCTGCTTTTTTTGGTATTCCTTTATAATTTACAATTGAAATCTTTTTCATAATAACTCCTTAGTCTAATGGTTTTAAAGTTTCAAAAAATGGATGATTTAAAATGAAGTTATCCTCAATTGGTTCATCATCATTTGTGTTAGTAACTGTTTGTTCTTCTTTTTTAGAAGTTTCAACTAATACTTGATTTAATTTTTGTATTGTAAGTAAATTTGCATCTTGATTTAATATAATAGTTGAATTTTGTGGTAAATAATTTAATTTTCCGACTTGAACTGCAAAATTGTTTTGTGTATATGCTGAAAATAATTTTGAATTTATTAGTTGCCCTTCATAGAAGTTAGATAATACATCAACATTTTGTTTAGTTACAACAACAACACCTTTACATGGAAAAACTGCTTTCAAAGTAGATACCTCCTAAATTTAGATATATCATACCAATAATATATTTTTTTGTAAACAATTAAAAATAAAAAAGACTGAAAAATTTGAATGAATTTTTTCAGTCTTTTAAAATTTTATCTAAACAAATCCCAAATGCTTGGTGTATTGTTTTGTGGTTGAGATGGCGTTTCGTTTGGTTTGTCTTGATTAGAAGTATTAGAAGACTCTTTGTTTTCTTCTACAGGTTCTTCACCAAGAGTAATTTTAATTTCTTGTTCTTGACCATTTCTTAGAATTGTTAATGTAACAGTATCACCGATTTTGTAAGTATATTTGATTTTATTTAATTCTGAAACAGTTTTTACTTCTTGACCTTCAATTTTTGTAATGATATCACCTTTTTGAATTCCAGCTTTTTGAGCAGGTGAATTTTCTTCAACAGTTTGAACAGATATTCCTGCTGGTAAACCATAAATTTCTGTTATACTTTCGTCTATTGCTTGACCTGCTATACCAATATATGGACGTTTAACAGTTTTATATTCAATAAGTTGAGAAACAACATCTGTAGTAGAATTTATAGGAATAGCAAATCCAATTCCTTCAATACCAGTTCCTGATAATTTTAAATTATTTATACCAATAACTTCACCATTACTATTAACTAAAGCACCACCACTGTTTCCAGAGTTTATGGCAGCATCTGTTTGTATTGCAAGATATGTTGTGCCATCACTTCCTGAAACTTCACGATTAACTGCACTAACAATTCCTGCAGTAACAGAGAAGTCCATTCCAAGAGGATTTCCTAATGCCATTACAAATTCTCCTACTTGAAGTTTATCTGAATCACCTAAAACAGCAGGAGTAAGTCCATTTTTCTCAATTTTTATAACAGCTAAGTCTGTATAAGCATCTGTACCTATTATTTTAGCTTCATATTCTGTATCATCTCCATAAAGCTTAACTTTTAAGCCAGTAGCTTCTGTAATTGCATAATATGAAGAAGAGCCACCAGTTGAAACAACGTGATTGTTTGTAATAATGTATCCATCTTCACTAATGATTACTCCTGAACCAGTGGCAGAAGCTTGACTATTTCCAAACCAAGAATTAACATTGTATGTTACTTCAATACCTACAATACTAGGCAATACAGAACTTGCAACTTCAACGGCTACATCAGAAGAATGTGAAACGTTTTTTAAAGTTGTATTATTTGAATTTTGTGGTGTAGAATAACTTGTAGTTGGAGTTTTTGAGGATTCTCCAATTAAAGTTGATTTTACAGAAGGAACACCAAAACAAATTCCAATAACTAAACTAGCACCAACTATACCTGATAAAAAAGGTACAAATACTGTTTTACCAAAACCTGATTTTTTAGGTGGAGTAGCTTGCTTAAATTGTTGATCCACGCTATAATTAAATTCATTTTCGTTATTCATAAAAGCCTCCTAAATTTTAATTTGTATTAAATACATAATAACTCTAAAATTATGTATATTCAAGATAATTTTTTTCTGTTTTTTATTGAAAAAAATATCTTATATAGATATAATACATATAAATAATTAAAATAAACTTAAATGAGGAAAAAATATGTTAAAAAATAATAAAGGCGTTACTTTAACTGTGTTAGTAGTTACTATCATTGTTATTATAATTTTAGCTGGAGTTACTATATCTTCTTCAGATTCTCTTATAAAAAACACAAAAGTTAAAAATATGGTAACAAATATGTATTTAATTCAAGCAAAAGCAGAAGCCTTGTATGAGGAATATCAGTTTAATGGGACAACTACTTATGTAGGTACTCCTACAACTGATGTTACTTCTTATGGTGAATCTGCTGGTTCAGAAGATAAATGGTATATATGGGATAAAATTACAATAACTCAGTTAGGTTTTGATGAAAATATGCTTTCAAGTGGAGGCGATTTCATTGTAAATTATGCCACTGGAGAAGTTATTTATACTAAAGGGTTAAAAGATGATGACGGAAATGTAAAATATACTTTATCAAAGCTTACAGAGTAGGAGACTTAAAATTGTGAAAGAAAAAGAAATTGAACGACTAAATTTATTAAAACAAGAAGAAATGTCAATATATAGTGATAAAATTCAGTATATCTGTGGAATAGATGAAGCAGGAAGAGGACCTTTAGCAGGACCTGTTGTAGTTGGTGCAGTTATTCTTCCAAAAGATTCATTTATTGAAGGGGTTAACGATTCTAAAAAGATTTCTGAAAAAAAGAGAGAAAAAATATATGAGCAAATTATTTCAGAAGCAATTAGCTATGGTGTAGGAATTGTAGATCAAAAAACAATAGATGAAATAAATATATTAAATGCTACAAAATTAGGACTAAAATTAGCAATAGAACAAATGAAAACAAAGCCAGATTTTATATTAACTGATGCTTTGAATAATATAGAAACTTTTGGTATTCCATATAAGCCAGTAGTAAAAGGTGATGCAAAACATTATTCAATTGCAGCAGCTTCCATTATCGCAAAAGTTACAAGGGACAGAATAATGAGAGAGTGGGATGAAATTTATCCAGTATATGGTTTTGAAAAGCATAAGGGGTATGGAACAGCAGCTCATATTGCTGCTATAAAAGAATATGGACCATGTATGTTACATAGAAAAAGTTTTATAAAAAATTTTATATAAAATACTAAAGATAGGAGAAATACAATGGATATAAAAAGCATTATTGCTAAGAAACGTAATAGAAAAGAACTTACAAAAGATGAAATAAAAGTATTTGTTGGAAAATACACAAAAGGTGAAATTTCAGATGCACAAGCCGCAGCTCTTTTAAGTTACATTTATACCAATGGACTAACAGAAAGAGAAATTGTAGATTTTACTCTTGAAATGGCTAGCTCTGGAGATATGATAGATTTAAGTCAAATTTCAGATAATATTGTAGATAAGCATAGTACAGGTGGAGTAGGAGATAAAGCAACACTTATATTAATGCCAATAATTGCTTCATTAGGACTTCCAGTTGCAAAAATTTCAAGTCGTGGTTTTGGAATTTCTGGCGGAACTATTGATAAATTAGAGTCAATTCCAGGTTATGATTCAGAAATATCTTTAGAAGAATTCAAGCAAAATGTAGAAAAAGTTGGTGTAAGCATTATTCATCAAAGTTTTAATTTAGCACCAGCAGAAAGTAAAATATATAAATTAAGAAATGAAATAGGTTGTGGAGATAGCCTTCCAATAATTGCAGCTAGTCTAATGAGCTTAAAAGTAGCTTCTGGAAGTAATAAGATTGTATTTGATATTACTTGTGGAAATGGAACATATATTAAAACAAGAGAAGAGGCAAAACGTCTGGCTAGATTATTAAAAAGATTAGGTGTATTACTAGGTAAAGATGTGGGTTCTGTAATTACATCAATGGATGAGCCATTAGGCTATTCAGTAGGACATATTTTAGAGATAAAAGAAACTTTGGAATGTTTGCAAGGTAGAATGTCGCAAGATGTAGGAGATGTTGTTGTTTCCCTTGGTAGAGTTATATTAGAGCTTTCTACAAATGTAAAAGATAAAGTACAAAATGAAAGAACAATTATTGAAGCAATAAAAAGTGGAAGAGCGTATGATAAATTTAAAGAAATGGTTGCTAGTCAATATGGAAGTTTGGAATACATAGATAATGTTGAAAAATTCCCAGTTGCAAAAAATGTAATACCTGTATATTCTACTGAAGACGGATTTGTTGAAAGAATAGATGCTGATATTGTAGGAAGTATAGCAAGATATTTAGGCGCAGGTAGAATGAATAAAGATAGTGAAATTAATAGAACAGCGGGAATAGAACTTAAGAAAAAAATTGGCGATGAAGTAAAAACAGGAGATATTTTAGCGTATATTCATACTGATGATGATACAAAAGTAATGGGAGCAACGCAAAATTTAAAAGATGCTTTTAAACTTACAACTAAAAAAGTTATTGTTAAGTCAAAAGTATTAGATATTATTTAGGAGTTTATGATGAATATAAAAGATATTATTGAAAATAAAAAAAGAGGAAATGAGCTTACAAAAGAAGAGATAGAATTCTTTGTAAATGGTTATACTAAAGGAGAAATTACAGATTATCAAGCTTCAGCTTTGATTATGGCAATTTGCTTAAATGGTATGGTTATAAGAGAAATTTCAGATTTAACTATGGCTATGGCATATTCTGGTGAAGTGTTAGATTTAAGTGACATAGCACCAAACATAGTTGATAAACATAGTACAGGTGGAGTAGGAGATAAAATTACTTTAATTTTAATGCCTATTATAGCATCTATTGGTGTGCCAGTTGCTAAAATGTCAGGAAGAGGGCTTGGTATTACAGGTGGAACTGTTGACAAATTACAATCTATTCCAGGATATGTAACTGATATAGATATTAAAGAATTCAAACAAAATGTAAAAGAAATAGGTATTTCTTTAATTAGTCAAAGTATGGATTTAGCTCCTGCTGATAAGAAAATATATGCTTTAAGAGATGCAACAGCTTGTGTTGATAGTATTCCACTTATTGCATCTAGTATTATGAGTAAAAAAATTGCATCTGGCGCAAAAAACATTATTTTAGATGTTACTTGTGGTAAAGGTGCTTTTATGGAAACAAAGAAAGATGCAAGAGTTCTTTCAAAATTGATGAAATATATAGGTAAAAATTCTGACAGAAATGTTATGTGCATACTTACTAATATGAATGAACCAGTGGGTTATAGTGTTGGTAATTCTTTGGAAGTTGTAGAAGCTGTAAAAGCTTTAAAAGGAGATATGTCAGAGGATGTAAAAGAAATAATTTTAACATTTGGTTCATATATGCTAAAAATGGCTGGCTTAGGAGATAATATAGAAGAAAACAAAGCTAGAATAATGAAAGAAATTGAAAGTGGCAAAGCTTATGATAAATTTGTAGAAGTTGTTAAAAAGCAAGGTGGAGATATATCATATATAGAAAACTTAGATAAATTTGAAAAAGCACCATATATAATGCCAGTGCTTAGTCCGAAAGCTGGATATGTTGCTGATTTAAGTGCAGAACTTGTAGGAAGAGCTAGTGTTGAATTAGGCGCAGGCAGACAAAGAAAAGAAGATGAAATAGATCCAAGAGTTGGAATAATAGTATGCAAAAAAACTGGAGATAAAGTGGAAAAAGAAGAGGCTATTGCTTATGTTCATGCAAATAGTCCTGAAAAAGCAGAAGAAGCTGTGTTGAAAGTAAAAAATGCATATACTATTGTAGATAAAAAAGTGAAAAAACCTAGTGTTATACTAGAAATATTATAATAAAAGGAGGAAGGTAAATGTCAAACGAGGGAAAGGCCCTAAAAGAAAAATTATTTAACTTAAAGAAAAGTGGTTGGGAAAAATTATCAGATGAAGAATTAAGTGAAATTTTTAAATTTGCAGATGAATATATGTATTATCTAAATTCATCAAAAACTGAAAAGGAAATTGTACAAAATTCAAAAGAAATACTATTAAAAAATGGATTTGTAGATGTAGAAGAAAAAGAAAATTTACAACCAGGTGATAAAGTATTCTATGTAAATCATGGAAGAAGCTTGTATGTAGCTGTAATTGGTGAAGAACCTCTTACAAATGGTATGAGAGTTGTTGCAGCACACGGAGATTCTCCAAGAATAGATTTAAAACAAAATCCATTCTATGAAGATGGAGAACTTGCAATGCTTAAAACACACTATTATGGTGGAATTAAGAAATATCAATGGACTAATATTCCACTTGCAATGCATGGAACAGTAGTAAAACCAAATGGAGAAAAAGTAGAAATTTCTATTGGTGAAAGAGAAGAAGATCCAGTGTTTACAATTTCTGATTTGTTACCACATTTAGCTGGTGAACAAATGGAAAGAAAATTAAAAGATGGTGTGCAAGGCGAAGAACTTAATATTTTAATGGGAAGTATTCCTTATGAAGATGATACAGTATCTGAAAGAGTTAAATTAAATGTACTTAATTTATTAAATGAAAAATATGGAATTACAGAAGTAGATTTTGTAAGCTCAGAAATCGAATTTGTGCCAGCATTTAAAGCTAAAAGTTTGGGATTAGACTATAGTATGGTTGGTGCTTATGGTCAAGATGATAAAGTATGTTGTTATACAGCTTTAAGAGGAATTTTAAATGTAGAACACCCAAGAAAAACAGCAGTATGCATATTAACAGATAAAGAAGAAGTTGGCTTTAATGGTGTTACAGGAATGTGCACAATGATTTTTGAAACTTTTATACATGAATTATTAGATAAAAAAGGTGAAAATAGCCCAAGTGCTTTACAAAAAGTATTTAGTAAATCTAAGGCGATTTCAGCAGATGTTGATGCTGGATATGATCCAAATTATCCATCAGCTTTTGAGAAAAATAATACATCTTTTATGGGTAAAGGTTTAACTGTTGTAAAATATACTGGTGCTAGAGGAAAATCTGGTGCTTCAGAAGCTCCTTGTGAGTTAGTTGCAGAGCTAAGAAAAATTTACGAAAACGCTGGTGTTAGATATCAAGCTTGTGAACTTGGAAAAGTAGATAAAGGTGGTGGAGGAACAATTGCCCTTACTCTTGCAAATAGAGGAATGGAAGTCGTAGACTCAGGTGTTCCAGTTGTTGGAATGCACTCACCTTATGAAATAACTAGCAAATATGATGTATATGCTGCATATAAAGGATATGAAGCTTTCTATAAAGCATAAGTGAATATAGGAAATGCTTGTAATGCTATGAAGGTGTAAAAGCCAGCAATGATAGCTTGCAAGCATTTTCCATATATATAAGGTTTTATTGAAAGACCATGTTTTGCAATAACACTATATACTTGAAGCATTACTGAAATTCCTCCAAAACCTAAAATGATTGCAGAAACGATTATATTTATAGATAAATTTTTAACTTGCAATGAAGATGAAAGTTTTAATCCATTAGTTATTTCTAATATGCCAGAAAATATTGGTGTTAAAATATCTTTTGGAATGCCTAAATAACAAAAGACATTTGATAAATTTTCAAAAATATTTAGGTGGTTGCAAATTGATATAATAACTGAAAAAAGCACAATAAAACCACCGATAGTCATAATTAAATTTATTGATGATTTTATACTTTCTCCTAAAATTTCTCCCAAATTTGAAAATGTTATGTTTTCACTTTTTCTAGAATATTCTAAAAATCTTTTAGATATATCATCTTTGTTTTTTTTCCAATTTCTAAATAAAAATCCTACTGTTAAAGCAGCAAGAAGATGTGTGCTTAGAAGAAGAAATCCAATTTCTTTGCTATAAAACATTGATGCTCCAACGGTTCCTAATATAAAAAGTGGACCAGAATTATTTGTAAAAGCTAAAAGTCTTTCAGCTTCATATTTTGAACATACTTGACTTTCTTTTAAATTGCAAGCAAGTTTTGCTCCCATTGGATAACCGCTTAAAGTTCCTAAGATTAGGCAAATGGCACTTTCACCAGGTACATTAAAAATAGGGCGCATAAATTTTGTAAGAAACTTTCCTAAAATATTTACAAAATTTGTTCTGTATAAAAGTTCGGTAGCTATAAAAAAAGGAAAAAGGCTAGGTAGTACAGAGCTTGACCAAAGAATAAGACCAGATTTTGCAGCTTCTAAATTAGAAGAAGAAAATAGAATTAAGCTTGTTGTAAAAAGTAAAAATAAGATGGTAAAGAAATTTTTCTTTAAAGATATTACAATACAATTCATAAATTTTCTCCTTCTAAATTAGATATATTAGATTGTATGTAGAGAAAATTAAATTATGAATAAATCTATTAATCAGATGAAGGAAATATGTATAACTAATACATAAAAAAGAAGTTCAGAATAAAGTGAACCAAATTATTAGACTAAAAGTTTAATAATTTTGGTTCATTTTTTATTGACAATACAAAAAATCCGTGTTAAGATACAATGCATAAGCAAGAAATTGCAATCATTTTGCTTTATTCTAAAAAGCAAAAATCAAAATTATCAAGATAAAACCAATTCTAAATGGTTATCTTAAAATTTTTCAAATAAAGTATATATCCAAATATTTTAGTTAATTTTTATTAAATTGATATTTATTTGTTACGCAATTTTCTTGCTTAAATATATATAAGTAGGAGGACAAAATATGTCAAAAGAAGAAAAAGCAGTAGAAAATGAAGCTTTGCGCCCAACAAATGATTTGCTATTTAAACGTATTTATGGCAAAGAAGGTAGTGAACAAATAACAGAGGCGTTTATTAAAGCTTTTTTAGGATTGGAGGTGACAATTGAAAAACTCGAAGATAGTGAACCATTAGATATTACTAGTGTAGACACAAAAGCAGGTGTTTTAGATGTTCTTGCAACTGAGAAAAACGGAACAAAAATTGATATAGAAATGCAAGTCGATAACTATACTGGTGTAGAAGAAAGATTTGCATTTTATGGATTAGAATTGTTTACTGAGCAATTTAAAAAAGGTGGAATATATACGCAAGCAAATAAGACACTAGGAATACTTATATTAAAAGGCGACTATTCAAAATATGCTAAATATAAAGATTATATGCTAACATGGCAACTACGAGAGAAAAAATATCATGATTTAATATTGACTGACAAAATAGAATTATGTATAATTTCATTAGAAAAAATAAAGAAAAAGATTGCTAGTGGCGAGATAAGCGACAAAGAGAAAATAGCAATATGGACAAAGTTTCTGCTAACTCCACAAGCATTGAAGGAGGAAGAAATGGATGCAAATAAAGAAATAAAAGAAGCTAATGAAAAATACCAAGAAATGATAGCAGATGATGAAACAAGACGTTTAGCCGTAAAAAGACACTTAGCATTAATGGAAATGGCAGCAGCAAAAAATGATGGATATCAAGAAGGCAAAGAAGAAGGCTTAAAGGAAGGTAAAACAAAAGGATTAAAAGAAGGCAAAGAAATAGGCTTAAAAGAAGGTAAAAACGAGAGAAACAAAGAAATCGCTAAAAAGATGCTAAATAAAAACAAGTCTATTGAAGAAATTATGGAATTTACAGACCTTACAGAAGAAGAAATTAAACAGCTACAATAACGCTAAAATCCTTACTTTTAAGAAGTAAGGATTTTATATTATATATACAAAAAAGTGCTAGAAATTTGCTTTAATATATCTTTTACAATTTTTATATAAAAAATGAGCATGCTTAAAAATGTCCAATCCTTTGGATTCATTTAAAAACATACTCAACTCTACATTAATTCTATTCTAGTAGGAAAACCACTACTAGACTTTTTAATTCATACTCGCCTCTACTTTATACGTGCCGTTTGATACTTCCATATATCCTGCACCTGAACCTATGCCATAACAATCGTGTGTTTCCGGGTTTGTATAACCAGTAAGTTCTATCGTTCTTTCTCTTCTTATTAAATGATTTTCTACTTCATTATAATTAGTTGGTCTTATAATATCTTTTACTGACTCTTCTAGTTGATTTCCAAAAATTTCATAAAAGTAATCCCATCCAGTTGTTGGTTTTCTTCCCCAGTCCAAATTATTATAATAAACGTTTCTCAATATACCACTTTGTGCAAAAATTTTTAAAGGACTTGTTTTTTGTGTAGTATTGTACTTTGTTAATACATAACAAGTAGTTGATAATTTATTTCCATCTTTATCATAGTCATATATTGGAGTAGTATAATCAGCATTCGTTATTCTATCTCCATTATACGCATATACTTGTGCTTGTGAACTAACTTTTATATTTCCACCATTTCCGGCTTTTCCACCTGAACCTGACGGAAAATAGCCATTACCTGTATAAAAAACACCACCTTGACCACCAACATAAGGTTTAGTAATTTTTATATTAGTTCCTGATTGATATTGAATAATGTTTTGAACACCATAAGTAAAATATGATGCAGCGTCATCTCCAGATCCTCTATATGAACCATCACTTACACCACTAACTCCTATATCTGAAAAATCACTTCTTAGGAGTGAAATACCATTATTTCCATTTGTTCTATAACAATCTCCAGTGTCTCCCCAAGTACCTACATAACCACCTGCTCCATTTGCCCAGTCTCCTCCTGCTCCACCTGCTCCTCCGCCACCAATTCCAGCAGCAGGATATCCACTTCCGCCTGAATTAGTTCCATAATTTAAAGATGGGACTGTATTAGAACCTGCTCCACCATAAGCATACACTTTTAAAGTATTATATATATTTACATATCCGCAATCTTCTCCAGCATATCCATCATGTCCACCATCTGTATATGAATGTCCCCATAAATTATACTCATCTCTTGCTCCACATGTTGAATTTGACTCTCCACCATTTCCACCATTTCCACCTATTCCAGCTCCAGCTCCTCCGCCACCGTCCACCTCCATTACCAGCTTGACTCATATCCATAATGGAACTAGTTCCAGCACCACCAGCAGAAGCATTACCACCAAAAGCTACAACTGTTCCAGCGCCGTTCAGGTTTAACGTTGACCCTTTTGGCACATGTATTCCAGCATAACCACCTTTTCCACCTTCATTTTGTTTCATCATTCCCATATTTCCTGTTGCACCTTGAGAACTATATCCTGAGTCAACAGTTAATTTAGCCCCTTCTGCAACATATAAATCTAATGTTCCACCTGGCTCTATATCTATAGCACTTCTTTTTATTCCTGAATTTGTTAGTGTCATATTTTTAAAAATATATACTTTTGCATGTTTTCCACTTTTTACTTGTATTGATAATTCTCCAGTAATTTGGTCTACGAACATTACTGATGCATCATTATCTATTACGAATTTTCCTTGTTCTTCTGCTGATGCTCCTTCTCCACTATTAAAAGCCTTATCTGTTACAAGTGTTGTTCCACTTGCTACGCTTCCTCCTGATGATATATTTACCTCTCCATATTCTGCTTTATATATTCCACTATCGTCTATACTTATTAATATTTTATAATCGTCTTTCATTACTGCATAATCAATATATCCAGTATAATTATTGGCTTTATCAAATTGTGGTATTGCCATTGGGTTATCTGCATTAGCAACATAATCTGATGATGATGACAATATTGTATCTATCAAGCCTTTACTTATCAAATTTCCTAACATGGTTTTAGTTTCTTCTGGACTTTTTAATATTGTATCAATATTATATGATGCAAGTTCTAAATTAAGTTCTTCTAATATACTTGCTTTTCTACTAGCTATGCTTGCGTTTTTTGCTTTTGTAAGTATTCCATCTTCCCCAACAATAGCACTAATAGAAACACCAGCTAATATAAGCATTACAATTATTGAAATAACTAATGCTATTAAGGTTATTCCGTTTTGTTTGTTTTAATATTTTCTTGCTTAGTTTTTTCTTCTGTTTCCCCATATCTTTTGTTTTCCTCCTTATTTTTTTATGGAGAAAACAGTAAAATTACTGTTTTCTCCTGTACACAAAATAGAAAAGTGTTTACACACTTTTGTATATATATAATCAGAAGGAAAACCACCTCTGATTATTTGCAAAATTTAATCTTTGAAACGTTTTGTTTCTTTTAAACTTAAAAAAATATCTGATATAGCTACATTGTACAGTTTTGCCAATCTTTCCTTTAGTGCATCACTTGGATTTCTTTTTCCACATTCTATCATTGACAGATACTCCTTAGTTATATCAAGCAATTTAGCCGTTTCTTTCTGTGTTAATTTTCTACTTTCCCTTAACTGTTGTATTGTTTTCAAGGCGTTGTCCACCTCCTCTTTTTGAAACGTTTTGTTTTGCTATATAAATATTATCAAACGTAAAGTTTGTTGTCAATAATTTTAATTCAAATTTTGAAACATTTTGTTTCGAGGTTTGAAAATTTTTTATATAAATTTTAAAAATTCTATTTACAAATTAAACATTTTGTTTTATAATGTTTCCGAGGTGAGATATGAATAGATTAAAGATTTTAAGAGAAGAAAAAAATTTAAATCAAGCAGATGTTGCAAACTTTCTAAATATAACATCTGCTGCAGCTGGTCAATACGAACGTGGAGTAAGAGATTTGTCCACTGACAAGCTTATCAAATTAGCTAACTTTTTTGGTGTTACCACAGACTACTTATTAGGTATAAGTAATACACGTGTATCAAATGGTGCGGATTTAAACAATTTGTTACACATACCTGTGCTTGGAAAAGTACCTGCTGGTGTACCAGTTTTAGCTGTGGAAAATATTATTAAATATCTTCCAATTTCTCCAGATATGTTTTCTATAAAAGATGATCAAGAATTATTCTTTTTAAAAGTTGATGGAGAAAGTATGAACAACATTGTTGACAATGGTTCTTATGTTTTAATAAAAAAGCAAGAATATGCAGAAAACGGAGATATTGTTGTTGCATTAGTTAACAATGATGATGAAGCCACTTTGAAGCGTTATAAAATTATTGATAAGCAATTCGTTATGTTAGAACCAGATAGTTCAAATCCAGAATTTGAACCAATTATTGTAAATCTTAAAAATCAAAATTTTAGGATTATTGGAAAAGTAATCGGAAGTTATAAAGAGTGGTAAAAAAATAATCAGTACTTTGTTGTACTGATTATTTTTTATAGGATTTTGTATATGCTTTTCTTATTAATATGTAATTATTTCTGACACATAATTACTAGATATTCTCCAAAGTAAATTCATCTTTATTAAATTTAACTGTTGTAGGTCTTCCGTGTGGACAAGTATATGGATTTTTCAAAACTAGCAAATTATCAATTAACTTATCTACTTCTTCTTTTGTTAAATCCATATTAGCTTTTACAGCTGCCTTACAAGCAACAGTTGCAATAAATCTTTCCTCTATATCTTTTCCTTGACTTCTTTCATTTGTTAGCATTTCATCCAAAGTATCCATAAATAAATCTTTGCTTGTAGTTTTTGACCTATATTCTATATCTGGAATACCATTTATTTTTACTGAATTTTCGCCAAATTCTTCTAAATCAAATCCAGCCTTTTTAAATAATTCAATATTTTCTTTCACAAATTCAAATTCTTTATGTGTTAAATTTATAACATCTGAAATTAAAGTCATTTGAGTATTATTTTTTAAATTATTTTTATAATTTTCTCTTATTTGTTCATATAATAATCGTTCATGTGCAGCGTGTTGGTCTACTAAATAAATTTCACCATCTACCTCTATTACAATATATGTTCTAAACAAAATTCCAATAAATTTATATTCGACCTTTCTTTTTGTTTCACGCTCTATAATTGATTTTTCTTCTTTCACTTCTGTAATTTGCTTAGTTGGCACAATACTAGCTGGCTTTATAAAGTGATTTGTCATAAAATTATATTCTTTTTCAATATAATCTGCTTTCTTTTCTTCAACTTCATCGTTTCCAAGAAATTCCTTAGAAAGCATAGCACTTTTTATAGCATTATAGAAAACTTTAAAAATCTTTTCCTCATCTTTAAATCTAACTTCCATCTTAGTTGGATGCACATTTATATCATAATAATTTGCTGGCATATCTAAATTTAAAATATAAAAGCCGAATTTTCCAATACCAGTTCCACCACCTTTAAAAGCTTGATCACTACTAGCTGTTAATATATTACTTTTTATATTTCTCTTATTTAAAAATACAATTTGGTCTTTTCTAGTGTCTCTTGCAATTAAAGTAGTTCCTATTACTCCACTAACTTTAATACCATCATCTTCATAATTTACTTTTATAATGTTTTCTTTAACATCTTTTCCATATAGTAAATAAACTAAGTCTTCAATATTGCCACTACCATTTGTGGTAAAAGCTATTTTCCCATCATTTATAAGCTTAATAGAAACTTCTAAATTAGCCATTGCAAATTTTTGTAGCCATTCTTTTATATATCTAAATTCTGTACTATCATTTTTCAAAAATTTATATCTTACTGGGGTATTAAAAAATAAATTTTCTACAATTATTGTTGTACCAGTATTAGCTGATACCTCTTCTGCTGAAACAATATCACCACCATCTGCTACAATTTTGATTCCAACTTCTTCGCTATCTGTTTTAGAAATCATAGTAAAATTAGAAATTGAAGCAATACTTGCCAAAGCTTCTCCACGAAAGCCCATTGTATATGTATGCTCTAAATCTTCTACGTTTCTTATTTTACTAGTTGCGTGTCTTTCTAATGAAAGTGGCATATCTTCTTTGTCAATACCTTTTCCGTTATCTATAATTTTTATAAAAGATTTTCCGCCTTTTTTCACTTCAATAGTAATTTTGGTTGCACCTGCATCAACTGAGTTTTCAACTAATTCTTTTACTACATTTGCTGGTCTTTCAATAACTTCTCCAGCTGCTATTTGGTTAATACTTAAATCGTCTAATAAAACTATTTTCCCCATTATTTGCCCCTTTTAATATTCATCTAAAAAGTGATGTGTTTCTCCATTTTTATGATACGAAATAATTGTATCTAAATTAACATTTTGCACACTATTAAATATATTTACATCAACATTTTCATAGCCTTCACAAAGTTTTTTTATAAGAGCTTTCATTTCTTCTCTTTTTGATTCTTTTTTATTATTTGCATAATCCTCTGTAAATTTACAAGCACATTCAATAAATTCTAAATTGTTCTTATCTCTCCATCTAATTATATCTTCTTCTTTAACAAAATATAGTGGTCTAATAAGCTCCATCCCAGGATGAGATGTGCTTTTTACCTTTGGCATCATAGTTTGCATTTGAGCCCCATAAAACATTCCCATAAGTATTGTTTCGATAACATCATTAAAATGGTGTCCTAGGGCAATCTTATTGCAACCAAGGGCCTTTGCTTTTTCATACAGATACCCTCTTCTCATTCTTGCACACAAATAGCAAGGACTGTCCTCAATATTTACCACTCGACTAAATATATCTGTTTCAAACATATCTATTGGAATATTTAAAATTTTTGCATTTTCTATAATCTTTTCTTTATTTTTCTCATTGTATCCTGGATTCATAACAATAAAACAAACTTCAAAATTCATTTTTCTATGCTTCTTTAGTTCTTGAAAACATTTTGCAAGTAACATAGAATCTTTTCCACCAGATATACAAACAGCAATTTTATCTCCTTCTTGTACCATTTCATATTCTGTTATACCTTTTATAAAACGCTTCCAAATTTCTTTTCTATATGTTTTTACAATAGTTTTTTCTATTTCTTCATATCTTTCCATTATTTACACTCCAATAATATCTTTAACAACTTCTCCTTTTTAACTTTATCATTATATCACTAAACACAAAAAAAGTCAGTATTTTTATATTAAATACTGACCTTAATAATCATAATTAGAAAATTCCTACTACTTCACCGTTATCATCTAAATATATACTTTCTGCTGATGGAACTTTTGGAAGACCTGGCATTGTCATAATTTTACCTGCTTTTACTACAACAAACTCTGCACCAGTTTTTAAAACTACTTCTTTTACATGTATTGTAAATGGCTCTTGGCAAAGTAAATTTTTAGCATCATCTGAGAAAGAATATTGTGTTTTTGCGATACAAACTGGGAAATGTTTATATCCTAATTTTTCTATTCTTTCTATTTCTTTTTCAGCTTCTTCTGAATATTCTACACCTTCTGCACCATATATTTTTTTAGCAACAGCTTCAATTTTTTCTTTTATACTTTCATCTAAACTATATGTTGGTGTTGCTGTTTTTTCTTGTTCTGCTAAATTCATAACTTTTTGAGCTAAATCTAAAGCACCTTCTCCACCTTTTGCCCAAACTTCTGCTAAACTTAATTCAACGCCTACTTCTTTTAATCTATTTGATAAAATTTCAATTTCTTTATCTGTATCATTTTGGAATTTATTAATTGCAACAACAACATTCATTCCTAATACATTTTTTATATTACTTACATGTTTTAATAAGTTTTCAATACCAACTTCTAATGCTTCTGGATTTTCTTCCTTACATTCTTCAATTGAAGCTCCGCCATGATATTTTAAAGCTTTTAATGTTGCAACACATACTGCACAAGCTGGATTTAAACCAGTTTTTCTACATTTAATATCAACAAATTTTTCTGCTCCTAAATCAGCACCAAAACCTGCCTCTGTAACTACATAATCTCCTAATTTTAATCCCATTCTTGTAGCTACTACACTGTTACAACCATGTGCAATATTAGCAAATGGTCCACCATGTATAATTGCCATATTATGTTCTAAAGTTTGAACAATATTGGGATTAAAAGCATCTTTTAAAAGTACTGTTAATGCTCCTTCTATTTTTAAATCTTTAACTGTAATAGGCTCTCCATCTTCGTTATA
Organism: Clostridia bacterium; assembly: GCA_017625465.1. Classification (GTDB taxonomy): domain Bacteria; phylum Bacillota; class Clostridia; order TANB77; family CAG-508; genus Scatovivens. The sequence goes on from JAGAKS010000017.1 coordinate 217,314, forward strand.
TCCCACAACAATTTGAGATAGCTTTACTTGTAGATCTTCTAAACTTTCTGCTAAACAAAATACTGCCATTATTTCAGATGCAACTGTTATATCAAATCCATCTTCACGAGGCACCATTTTCTTTTCTTTTGATAGACCTATTTCAACTTTTCTTAAAGCTCTATCGTTTAAATCCATGCATCTTTTCCAAATTACTTCTTTAAATTTTAATTCGTTTCCATGGAAAATATGATTATCAATAACTGCTGCAATTAAATTATTTGCAGTTGTTATTGCATGAATATCTCCTGTAAAATGTAAGTTTATTTCCTCCATAGGAGCTACTTGAGAATAACCTCCACCTGTTGCACCACCTTTTATTCCAAAAACTGGTCCAAGTGACGGTTCTCTTAAAGTTAATACAGATTTCTTTCCTAATCTATTAATAGCTTCTGATAATCCTATTGCTATTGTTGTTTTTCCTTCACCTAGTGGTGTTGGATTTATTGAAGTAACTAAAATTAGTTTTCCATTTTCTTTATCTTTTAAATCTTTTGTTAATTTATTTGAAACTTTTGCTTTATATTTACCATATTGGTCAATATACTCTTCATCAATTCCAAATTTTTTAGCTACCTCACCAATTTTTTCTAGCTTAATGCTTTTTGCAATTTCAATATCATTCATTATATCTATTTCCTTTCTATATTATTGCTCCTACTAACACTCCAATTAAAGCACCAACAAATACTTGAAATGGTGTATGTCCTAATGCTTCTGTTAGTTTTTCATTTACTTCCTCTTTTGTTAAACCTGGTGTAGATATAAGTTTATTTAAAATTCTAGCTTGTTTTCCTGCTGCTCTTCTAACACCTGCAGCATCATACATAACTACCCCAGCAAAAGTAAGTGCTAAAGCAAACATTGTACTATCAAAGCCCATTGCTCTACCTATCAAAACAGCCTCTGAACATACTACTGCGGAATGTGAACTTGGCATTCCACCTGCTCCAAATAATCTTTTAAAGTTAATTTTTTTATTTACAACTAATTCATATAGAAATTTATATACTTGTATTATAATCCATAAACAAAAAGGAACTACTATACATTTGTTATTTATAATTTCATTAAATATACTCATATTACTATCCTTCTGGTACGAAGTTTTCCTCCTTTATCTCATCATTTGTTTTTAATAATATTGTTATTCTTTTTTCTGCATCTTCTAATTTTTCATTACATTCTTTTGAAATTTTCATTCCTTCTTCAAACAATTTAACAGATTCATCTAGACTTAATTTATCTGTTTCTAGCTTACTTGTAATTTCTTCCAATTTACCCATTAATTCTTCGAAATTTTTCTCACTTTTAGCCATTTTCATATTACCTTTCTAATATTCTACTTTTACTTTACCAGTTTCTATATTTACTCTAAAATATTGTTTTACTTCTGTTGTTGATTTATCTCTAACTGCTACAATGTATTCGTTTTTTGATGCAACACTTTCGTTGGTTAAGTAAATTGAATCATCTGCTCCCCAATGCTCTTTAACTAATTTTAAAGCTTTAGATTGTTTATCTGCAGAAAGATTGTCATCTTTGTTTGAAACCACTTCACTTGTTGCTGTATTTTCATTTTCAACTTCATCTACTACAGTATTTGTTTCTGTTTCGTTTACAACAGTATTTTCTTCTATGATATTTTCTTCTACTATGTTTGTATTAGTATTTTCTACAACATTTTCTGTATTTATATTATTACTATCTTTATTATTTCCTGCTTTTTTCTTCATATCAAATAATAATACAAAAGTTATTACTACAATAACTATACATATAATTGGTAATATAAGTTTTTTTCCAATATTACTTTTTTTACTTCTTCTCATAAAAACGCCTCCATTATTCTATTTTTGCTTTTGTACTGCCATCAGCAAAATGTAATTTTATAACATCTCCAGTTTTTAAAGCCTTACTACTACTTATAACTTTCCCATCTAATTCTGCCATTGAATAACCTCTAGTTAAAGTTTTTAACGGACTTAAGGTATCTAATTTAGTTATAGCCTTTGTAGCTTGAATTTTACTATCTTTAAGCTTTTGTAAGCTAGAGTTTTCTATGCTTTTTATAGCTCTATCTATATTAATATAATAATCGTTCAGTCTTTGATATGGATTTTTAAATGCAACCGAATTCATACATTTTTCATAACGTAATCTCATTACTTCTGTTTTCTTACGAAGTGCCATTTTTAATCTGTTTTTGTATAAATCAATAGTATTTTCTAAATCTTCAATATTAGTAACTGCAAGTTCTGCTGCAGCAGATGGCGTAGGTGCTCTTAAATCTGCAACAAAGTCTGCAATAGTAAAATCTGTCTCATGTCCAACTGCTGAGATTATTGGAATTTCTGAAGCATAAATTGCTCTTGCAACTACCTCTTCATTAAATGGCCATAAGTCTTCTAGAGAACCTCCACCTCTTCCAACAATTAAGACATCAGCCAGTTTTTGCTCATTCATAAATTCTATTGCTTCTGCAATTTTTTCTCCTGCTCCTTCTCCTTGAACAGGTACTGGTAAAAGCCTTATATATACATTAGGATTTCTTCTTGTTGATACGTTTATTATATCTCTAATTACAGCACCAGTATTGGAAGTAAGTACACCAATTATTTTCGGCATAAATGGTATTTTCTTTTTATGTTTTTCATCAAACAAGCCTTCTAATGATAGCTTTCGTTTTAATTCTTCATAAGCTGTATATAAATCGCCTATACCATCTTCTTTCATAGATTTACAATATAGTTGATATACTCCATCTTTTTCATAAACAGAAACTGTACCATAAGCTACAACTTTTGTTCCATCTTTTGGCACAAATTTCAAAGTAGCTGTAGAAGATTTAAACATAATACATTTTATTAAAGAATTTTCATCCTTTAAAGTAAAATACATGTGACCTGTATAATGATGTTTAAAATTAGATATTTCACCCTTTATAAACACATTATTAAGAAATTCATCTGTAGCTACCTTATCTTTCATATATTTATTAAGTTCAGTTACGGTAATAGGTTTTAGCTCCATCTAATCCTCTTTATTTAAGTTTTTTTCTTTTACAACACTTGCTAAAATACCATTAACAAATGTTGGTGCAGCTTCATCTGCATATTTTTTAGCAAGCTCAACTGCTTCATTTATTGCAACTTTGTATGGTACTTCTGTATATACCATTTCATAAATAGCAAGTTTTAATAAACTTAGAGTAATTTTAGAAATTCTATTTAAGCTCCAATTCTCTTTCAAATTTTTAGAAATTAGCTCATCAATTTCTGCTTCATTAGCTTTTAATCCTTTTACTACATTTGTTAAATATTGAGCAACTTTTTCATCTGTAATTTCGTTATTTTCTACAAATATTTTAATGTGTTCTTCGCTCTCACCTTTTTGTACTTCAATTTCATAAATTAGCTTGAAAGCTAATTCTCTCATTGCAGTTCTTTGCATCATTTCCTCCTAAAATTTATCAATAAAATTTCTTAATACTTCTTTTACTTTTTCTTTATTGTTTTGCACATAGTACCCTAAAAATACACCAAGAGCGATAACAGCTAAACCAATTACTAATTTAGATAATCCTGTTGCTATAAATAGTAAAGCAATTAATCCTCCTATTATTGCACCTTTAAATTCTTTTACATACCAAGCAAAATTTTTTGGATCATTTTCATTCATAATAAATTACTCCTCTCCCTCTGTTTTCTCCTCTTCATTAACTTCAGTGTTAACAACTTCTTCTTTTGTTTCTTCTGCTTCAATTTTAGCTGGTACTTCTTTTTTAGCTTTTGATTTTACTCTTTTTGAACTAATATTTTTAATTCTAATATTAACTTCTTTTACATCTAAATCTGCTGTTTCTTTCATTGCTTCTTTGATTTTATCTTGAAGAGTTGTTGAAACCTCTTTAAGCATCATATCTCTAGCAACTGTAGTTGTAACATATACTTTTAAATTTCTATCTTTGTCTAAAATAGTTCTACTAGATACAGCTTCAGCTCCTGGAATTTCTTTAGCAACACTAGCAACTAAATTTTCTAAACTTTCTCTTGAAATAACAAGTTTTCCGCTAGCATTTTCTAAAACTATTCCATCTTTACCTAAATTTTCTCTTTTACTTTTAAAGAAAATTCCTTTAATTGCAAGTAATATTAAAATTGCAATTACTACTAATGTAGTTCTAAACGCATATATATTTTCCATTACAAAATATATTGGTTTTGTTAATATTGTAGCCTCTACTAAATTAAACATTATACCAAGAACTGCTACTGATAATATTAAAATTATTATTGAAAATATTGTTAAAGCAAATCTTTCTAAAAATTTCATATCTTTTCCTCCATTTTATTCTTCTATATTTTCTTCGTTTTCTTCTTTATCATCAGTATTTGCCATGTGAACTCCATTTACATGTACATTAACTTCTGAAACTTTAAGTCCTGTCATTGATTCAACAGATTTTTTTACTATACTTTGAATTTCAAATGCAACATCTGGAATTCTAGCTCCATATTCTACAACTATACTTACATCTATTTTGGCAGTTTTTTCTGTAACATCTACTTTAATTCCTTTTGAAAAATTTTTCTTTCCGCTAATTGCTTCTGTAATTCCAGCAAAACCACCTGACATACCATATACGCCTTGAACTTCTGAAATTGCAATGCCTGCATAAGTAGCAACAGCATCATTAGAAATTTTTAACCCATCAACACTAGTTTCTACAATTTCACCGTTTTCTTGAGTTATAATCTCTCCTTCTTCTTTCTCTTCCATTTAAGCAATCCTCCTTAAACAAAATTTTTACAAATCAAGTATATCAATATTACCTTTATTTTACAAGTAATTATTCAAATTTATTACCTACGTCTATTTTATTTCCACGTAAATAATCTAATGTATTCATCCTTTTAGCATTTTCCCCTTGAATTTCCAAAACTGAAAGAAGTCCATCTTTTAACTTTATATATAAGCCTTTTTTATCATCTGCTATAACTATTTCTCCATTTTGTTTATCTTTATATTCTTGAGCAAGTTCTTTGACTTCGGCTCTCCAAATTTTTATTTTCTTTCCTTCTAAAAATCCATACGCACCTAAAAAAGGATTTAATCCACGTACTAAATTTTTTATTTCTTCTGCAGTTTTTTCAAAATCTATTTTAGCCATGTCTTTTGAAATCATTGTAACTTCTGAATACTCTTCTCCCTGTGGAATTCTAGGAGCAGTACCGTTTTCAATTTGTTCAAGAGTTTTTACTAAAAGATTTCCACCAATTTTTGACAATCTATCCCAAAGTTCACCAGTAGTTTCATATTCGCCAATTTGAACCTTTTCTTGAAGAATTATATCTCCAGCATCCATTTTTTCTGAAATGTACATTGATGTAACACCAGTTTCTTTATCTCCATTTAAAACAGCCCATTGAATTGGTGCAGAACCTCTATACTTTGGAAGTAGTGATGGATGAATATTTACAGGTTCATATTTACACATATTTATATAAGATTTTGGTAAATATTTTCCATAAGCTACTACACAAAAAATATCTGGATTTAAAGCTCCAATTTCTGCTTTTAGTTCTTCATTATTGGCTAATTTTTCTGGTTGAACTAAATTCAAATTATGCTCAATTGCAAATTCTTTTACTTCTGAATAAACAATTTTTTTACCTCTGCTATTTGGTTTATCTGGAACTGTTACGACTAAAACAATTTCATGTCCTGCCTCATATATTGCTTTTAAACAATCTCTTGCAATATCAGGCGTTCCAAAAAAAACAATTTTCATATTTGTTTCCTACTTTCTTCTTTTCTCTTGTCTTTCATCAGCTGTAAGAGTCTCTAAAGTACCTGCTTCACATTTATTAACAAAAACTTCTCCGTTTAAATGGTCTATTTCATGTTGTAAAGCTTGTGCTAACAAATCTTTTCCTTTTATTTTTACTTTTTTACCATCTAAATTTAATGCTTCAACAACAACCTCTTTTGCACGTCTTACTTTAGCAAATTGATTTGGAAAACTTAAGCAACCTTCATCCACAATTTGCTCACCTTTTTGTGAAATTATTTTTGGATTTATAAGAGCATATTGCTGTCCATCTTCATATAAATCTATAACAATTATTCTTTTTAAAATTCCAACTTGAGGTCCTGCTAAGCCTACTCCTTCATATTTGTGCATTGTATCAAACATGTCTTTTGCAAGTTCTTTAATTTTATCATCTATTACTTCAATTTCTCTTGCTCTTTTTGATAAAATTTCATCACCTTCATATCTTAAATTACGTATTGCCATTTTTTGCCCCCCTACATCATATTATTTGGATTTATATCTACACTAATTGAAACACCTTCAATATGTTTTACTTCTAATGCTTTATATATGGTATTTAACATTTTGTTATTTACTTTTCCCTTTAAAATAATTCTCCATCTATATTTATTTTTTATTTTGTCTACTGGAGATGGAAAAGGTTTATATACAAAAGTATTACTTGTATCTATCAAATTTTGTAAATTGCTATATACTGCATTTGACAAACTCTCAATATCATTTATATTTTTTCCAACAAATCTAATCATTATTATATCGCAAAAAGGCGGATATTTCAACATTTTTCTTAAAGCTATTTCTGCATTATAGAAAAGTTCATAATCTTGTTTTGTAGCATAACTAATTGCATAATGATCTGGATTATAAGTCTGAATTATTACTCTTCCTTTTTCACTTTCACGACCAGCTCTACCTGCCACCTGTACTAAGGTTTGAAAAGTTTTTTGAGAAGCATTATAGTCTTCAATATTAAGAGCACCATCAGCTGCAATTACGCCTACCAAAGTTACATTTGGAAAATGGTGTCCCTTTACTACCATTTGTGTTCCTATTAAAATATCTATATTTTCATTCTTAAATTTATTTAAAATTTCCTCATGTGAATTCTTTTTTGAAACCGTATCAATATCCATTCTAATAGTGCTTGCTTCTGGGAAAATTTTATGTATTTCATCTTCTAATTTTTGAGTTCCAGTTCCAAAATATTTTACTTTATCGCTTTGACAATTTGGACATTTTTTCACAACTGGCATTTGAAAACCGCAATAATGACATTTTAAAGCATTTTCAAATTTGTGATATGTTAAGCTAATGTTGCAATTTGGGCATTTCACTGGCTCTCCACACTCTCTACAAAGTACAAAAGTTGAATATCCCCTTCTATTTAAAAACAAAATTGTTTGCTTTTTATTTTTTAGGTTTTCTTTTATTTCTTTTTGCAATTTTAAACTTAACATAGATTTATTGCCTTGTGAAAGTTCATATCTTAAATCAACAAGCTCAACTTCTGGTAAAGAAGATTCATTTGCTCTTTTAGTTAATTTGAAAATAGCTATTTCATTATCTAAGGCTTGCTTATATGTAGAAATATCAGGTGTTGCACTTCCTAATACCAAAGGGCAACTTGCCTTTTCTGTTATATATTTTGCTAAATCTTTTGCATGATATCTAGGTGCCATATCAGATTTATATGACATATCATGTTCTTCATCTATAATTATAATTCCCAAATTTTTGACTGGTGCAAAAATTGCAGACCTTGCCCCAATTACAATTTTAGCTTTTCCTTCAGCTATTTTTTGCCACTCATCATATCTTTCACCTATTGACAATTTACTATGTAAAATTGCAATATTATCTCCAAATCTAGCTAAAAATCTATCTACCATTTGTGGTGTTAGAGAAATTTCTGGAACTAACATTATCGCTGTTTTTCCTAAGCTTATTGCTTTGCCTATTAACTGCATATATATTTCTGTTTTTCCTGAACCTGTAACTCCATAAATTAAAGATTTTGTTGGTTCATTATTTTCTATGCAAAAACTTATCGCATCATAAGCCCTTTGCTGTTCTTCATTTAAAATTTTAGGTTCATCTTTTTCTACATTTTTATTTATAAATGGATTTCTTTCAATTTGCTTTTCTACAATTTCAACATATCCGTTTTTTTCTAAAGTTTTAAACACTGAAGATGTCACTTCCAAAATTTTTTCTAAATCTGGTAAATATACTTCATCATTATCAAGTAAAAACTCCAAAACCTTTTTGTGCTTATCGCTTTTTATGTCTCCACTAGCTATTGCTTCTTCTATTTCAATTTCTTCTTTTGCCAAGCATACAAATTTTCCTGTTTTTTCCTTTGCCCAATTTGTAGCTTCTTTTCCACTGGTACCTGGTGGTAGCATAAGTTTTATACAATCTGAAATATTGCAAAAATATTTTCTAGCCATAAGTTTTGCAAGCTCCATTTTTTCTTCTGGAATACTCATTTCATAAATTATTTTTGCAATTTCTTTGTTAGCAAATTCAGATTCTTTTTTTAAACCTATAACAAATCCATCTTCTAATTTACTACCTCTACCAAAAGGCACATAAATTCTAGCCCCAACAAAAATATCATTTTCCATTTCTTTTGGAACTATATAATCAAATATTCTATTTAAAGCTTTCGCATTACTATTTATTATAATTTCAGCTATCATTTTTCCTCTTGTATCTAAAATAGACGATAAAATTTATCGCCTATTTTGCTTTATATAATTCATATTCTTTTTCAATAATTGTTTGTATTATTGAAAGTGTTTTTTCTAAATTGTCATTTTTAAGAACATAGTCATAAATGCCAATTTTAGACTCTTCATAATCAAATCTATTTAGTCTTAATTGAATTTCTTTTGGACTTAAATGGTCAATTCTATTTTCTAATCTACGTTTTAATTCTTCTTTTGGCACTCTTAAAAAAATGGTTACAACCTTAGTATCTTCTTTTAGTAAATCAACTAAAGCTTCTGTTCCATTTACATCTATATCTTTTATTATGATTTTTCCACTTTGTATTCTCTCATTTAATAATTTACGAGAAGTTCCATAATAATTTTCATGATGTACATCATATTCATACAATTCGCCATCTGCTATCATTCTTTCAAATTCTTCTTTTGAAACGAAGTTATAGCTTACACCTGGAACATCATCTGCTCTAGGTGCACGACTTGTGAAAGATGGAATGCTAATTACATTTTCCATTCTTTTAATAATAGCTTTTGCAATTGTATCTTTTCCAGCGCCTGCTACACCTGCTAAAATAACTAACATACTTTTTTTACCTTACCTTCTGCAATTTCTGTTGCGGCAATTGTTACCACTGATTTTTCTTTTGTATCTGTTAATACAGGTGCTCCTTCTGCAATTTGTCTTGCTCTTTTTGATGTAACGATAACTAATTCATATCTATCGTCAACTAATTTTAATAAATCTGTTACTGATGGTTCTACTATCATTTTAATTCCTCCTATACAAAACTTTTATTCTTCATCTTCATTTGTATCACTATCTACCCTACCTGCTACTGTTTCAGGTTGTACAGCTGATAGTATAACATGTCCTGAATCCATTATAAGAACACTTCTTGTTCTTCTTCCATAAGTTGCATCAATAGCCATTTTAGAATCTTTTGCTTCTTGTACTATTCTTTTAATCGGTGCAGATTCTGGGCTAACTATTGAAATAATTCTTTCTGCTGAAACAATGTTTCCAAATCCTATATTTATAAGTTGCATATTTATCACCTTCCCTTTACTCTATATTTTGAATTTGTTCTCTTATGTTTTCAATTTCTGTTTTTATATCAATAACTCTATTAGTTATTTCTAAACAATTTGCTTTTGAACCAATTGTATTTACTTCTCTGTTCATTTCTTGAACTAGAAAATCAAATTTCTTTCCAATTGGTGATGATGTTTTTAAAAGTTCATTAAATTGTGATATGTGACTATTTAATCTAGTAAGTTCTTCTTCTATTGAACATTTATCTGAATATATAACAATTTCTTGTGCTAAACGTGTTTCATCCACTACATCTGTTTTCATAATCTCTTTAACTCTAGCTTCTAATTTTTCAATATACTCTTCAACCAAAGTAGATGAATATTGGGCAATTTCTTTTACTTTTACTTCTATCCAATCTATTCTTTTTTTCATGTCTTCTGCAAGTTTTTCGCCTTCTTTGGTTCTCATATCTACGAAATTATTTATTGCATCTGTTAAAGCTATTTTTAACTCTTCTGAGATAAGTTCTTCATCTCCATTTTCTTCCATTTTAAGAATATCTGGCAATTTAGAAACATCTATTATGCTTAATTCATAAGGTATTCCTGTTTCATCTGCTAAGCTTTTTAATTCTTGTAAATACTCTTTTGCAAGTGGTTTATTTATTTTTATATTTATACCTTTATCACTATAATTTTCAAAAGTGATAAAAACATCTACTTTTCCACGAGATATACCATTTTGAATTTGTTTTCTAATTTCATCTTCAAGCGGATTTAAAAACTTAGGTAATCTAATGTTTATATCATTATATTTATGATTAACAGATTTTATTTCAACTGTGTATGTTCTTCCATCAATCTCATATACACTTCTACCGAAGCCTGTCATACTTCTAATCATTTTTGTTTCCCCCTGCTTTTTTCTGTTCCTTTTTAGCTTGTTTTATCAGCTTTTGTTCTTCTTTTTTCATATTCTCAATGCTATTTACTTCTTCTACTAAATTACTATTAGAAATATCATCTAAATAGCCATCTTCTTCATCTTTTACTAATTCTTTTACATCACTTAAATTATTACGATATTTTTTTGTTTCTATAATATGTTCAACGATTATTTTTGCAACATAATATATTGAATAAAAAACAGGAAGTAACATAAAAATATTTTTTGCAATACTATTAGCATATAAATAAACGTATTGTAGACTTAATACTAAAACACTACAGATTAATAATTCAAAACCATGTATCCATATTTTAATACTATCTTTTCTGTAACCTATTTCAAAAATTGCTACATCTATGATAATAAGTAACATAGCAAATACTTTTATACTAGTTGAAAAAAACTGAATAGTCTCGTTTAAATATAAAACATTTATCGCTAACATATATATCATTAATGCTATTGATATCATTAGATTGATAAAAGTATAGTTATCCAATTTACCTTTTAAATCTTCTGGCAATTTTCTTTTTTCATCTATTATTTGTGTTGCTTTATCTGCTTTATCCACAACAATTCCTCCTATGTTTCTAATTCATACATAATTATTGATGCCATAGCTAAAGCCACTGTTTCAGTTCTTAAAATTCTTTTTCCTAGACTAATTACCTTTGCTCCGGCATTTTCTAATTTAAGCACTTCTTCTTCATCAATTCCGCCTTCTGGTCCAATAATTATTGCAATACTAATCTTTTCTTTTGTATTTTTTATTTTTTGTAGTTCTTCTTTAAAACTATTTTCTTTCTCATTTTCATAAGCAAGAAGAACTAAATCATAGTTCTGTATGTTTTCACACAATATTTTTATATTTTGTATGTTTTCTATTTTAGGTATTATATCTCTTCCAGATTGTTTAGAAGCCATTTCTGCAATTTTTTGCCATCTTTCAATCTTTTTGGCTTCATCTTTTCCGAGATAATTTTACAATACTTCTTTTAAATTGAACTGGCACAATTGTTGTAACACCAAGCTCTGTACCTTTTTGAATAATAAGCTCCATTTTATCTGCTTTAGGAAGTCCCTGAAAAACTGTAAGTTCGACATTTCCTTCAGTAGATTTTCCTATTTTTTCTAGCACTTTACAAATTATATTTTCTTTAGAAATACTTTCTATTTGAGTAATATAATTTTCACCAGAAAGCTTATCTCCAATTTTTATTTCTTCGCCAATTTCTAATCTTAAAACATTTTTTATATGATTAATATCTTCGCCAATAATTTCTATTTTATTATCTTTAATTTGATTTGGCTCTACAAAAAACTTTCTCAAAATTTTCTCCTCTTTGCTAATATTTAGCATTTAGTATTATATCATAGATTTAAAGAGAATAAAAGAGATTTTTGAAGATTTTAAAAGATTTTATAATTTATCTTCTTGTATCTAAAGCATTTTCTATTATTCTAGAAATAATATGTATTGGAAAATCTATCATTCTAAAATTTTTATATAAGTAATCATAAGATAAAGCTCCTTTTAAAGCTGGAGCTTCAAAAGCATCTCCACATGCTATTCTAAAATATAATCTATTAGGAACTACTTTTATTTGCATAACATAACCTGTGTCTTCTTCAAACTTATTGAATTCTTCTATGATATCAGAAGTAAAAATTTCCATAGAACGAACTTTGTCGGTTGAAAACATATCATAATTTTTTTCAAATTCACTAGAATCAACTTCTATTCTATTTTGATGATATTTATTTAAAAAATTATTTGAAGTAATATCCATTTTCATAATCATACTATCTTTTATTTCAACTATACCAAACAAACCTGAAAACAAAGTATGCGTTTCAATATGAGTATTTCCATCTGAATCTGTTTCTACTTCTTCTACTTCTGTCTTTACTTGCGACATTTTAAAATTATATTTATCTAAAATTTTTCCTTGTATAAAATCTTCTGAATGAAATCTATCAAAGTGCCCATCAAAAAAAGATTCAATATATTCCATTTTTGAAACACCTTTTTTTGCATCAAATTCTAATTCTGGATCATATAAATATATAATTCTTTGAATAACTAATTCTTTAAAAGCTTTTCTATAAGTAGAACTAGTTCTTACATATAAATAAAAAGAAATTAGTAATAATGCACCAAATATAGCCATTAATTCAAACGATAATTTACTTTTTACAAACAGAATAAAAACAATTATAACCAATATTATAAATGCTGTAACACTAATATCTCTATTATTTTTTAGTTTAGTTAATTCACTAATTCCATTTTTATATATTTCTTGGTATATCTCATTAAATTTTCTATTCATTATATTTTTACCTCTATATTTTGTGCTTTATATTCTTCTATTGTAAATAATTCAGCTGGTTCAAATTTCAATATATTAGCAATAATGTTATTTGGAAAACTCTGAATAGCTGTATTGTACAAAGTTACATCTCCATTATATATTCTTCTAGCAGCTTGAAGTTGACTTTCTATTTTTGATAAATTCTTTTGTAACATAAGAAATTGTTCATTTGCTTTTAATTCTGCCATTTCTTCTGCTCGTGCCATAAGAGCATTCATACTATTCGCTAATGAATTAGCATTTTCTATACTTTTATTAGAATTATAAGTTTCTCTTAACTCTGTTATCGCTACTAATGTTGATTTTTCATAATCTCTATAACCTTTTACACACTCTACTAAATTAGGAATTAAATCAAATCTTTGTGTTAAATAAACATCTATTGTAGATTTTGCTTGTCTTACCTTATTTCTTAATTTTATACAATTATTAAATATTATTATAACTGCAATACAAAAAACAGTAAGAATAGCAATTAATATTATCCCCAAATTTTCCATAAAAAGCTCCTTTTTATTTATTTTTATACATTTTATTTTACAATATACGTTTATTTTTTTCAAGCAAAAAGAGAGATTAAAAATTAATCTCTCTTTATAGGCTTATTTCCAAAATTTAATATTTGATTATTTATATGTTCATCTTCCTCTTCTTCAACTAGCTGTTTCTTTTTAAGTAAGTTTCTAGGCTTCTTTTGAACCTCTGGTTTTGATTGTGCAATAGCTTCATCTACAGTAAGAGTTTTTTCAAAATCCACAATGTTTTTCATTGCAACTTTGTAAATTCCTTCGATATATAAATCTTTTTTTAATTCTCCATGTAAATGCACATCTTGCAAATACCTTTGAATTATATTTTTATCTTTTTTAGAAGATGCATCTAAATCTATTTTTAAATATTTATATCTCCATATAACGTGTCTTTCATACGAATCATATTCAGAATGGTTTAAATCTTCAAAGCCATATTCCACTTTAAATTGAAAATTTTCCATTGAAATACTGGCATTAGACCATAATCTACCTTTTCTTTTGCCATAAGCTACTCTTAAAGCTTTCATTATTTTATATAAATCTGTAATAAATTCTGAGTATTCTTCCTCATCTATATCAAATAAATTTGGTATTTCATAGCAATTAACTGGTTTCTTTTTTATAATTCCCTTTGGTATATAATAAAAGAACAATTCTCCTTTTGGTTTTCCACCAGGCACATCAATAATAGAAGTATACATATATATACTTTCCCATTTTTCTGGAATTATATAAAATAACTTTTTCTGTATCTCTGAATACAATACTTTTTCTTCTGGTAAGCTTATCATATAATACTCCTAGTCTATTATTAAACTTTCTCCAGTCATTTCTTCTGGTTTTTCAAGTCCCATAATATCTAACATTGTTGGAGCAAGATCTGCCAAACGTCCTTCTTTTAATTTTTTAGATTGTGGTAATCCTATTATTGCAAGAGGAACTGGATTTGTTGTATGAGCTGTTTGTGGCTCACCTGTTGTGTAATCTATCATTTGCTCACAGTTTCCATGATCTGCTGTAATTAATAGCACTCCATTGTGTTCATTTATAGCTTTTACTACTTTTTGTACACATTCATCAATTGCTTCTAATGCTTTTGTTGCAGCTTCTATGCTTCCTGTATGTCCTACCATATCTGGATTTGCGTAGTTTAATATAATAGAATCGAATTCTTCTGAATTTATTGCTTCTACTACTTTTTCTGTAACTTCATAAGCACTCATTTCTGGTTTCAAATCATAAGTTTCAACTTTTGGAGATGGAACTAAAATTCTGCTCTCTCCTGGATATTGTTTTTCTTCTCCACCATTAAAGAAGAAAGTAACGTGTGCATATTTTTCTGTTTCAGCAATACGAAGTTGTGTTAGACCTTTTTTGCTAATATATTCTCCAAAAGTATTGTGAATTTCTTCTTTTGGATATGCAATGTTTACATTTGGAAGTGTAGCATCATAAGGTGTCATGCATACAAAATATGTTGGTTTATATTCTGTTTCAAAGCCATCAAATTCAGGGTCTACAATTGATCTAGTAATTTCTCTAGCTCTATCTGGTCTAAAGTTAAAGAATATAACAGAATCGTTTTCTTCTATTTTTGCAATTGGTTCTCCGTTTTTATTAGTAATTACTGTTGGAACAACAAATTCATCAAAAACTTCTTGTCTATATGATTCTTCAATTGCTTCAATAGCAGAAATTGCTTTTTTGCCTTCGCCTTTAACTACTGCGTCATAAGCTTTGCTAACTCTTTCCCATCTTTTATCTCTATCCATTGCATAAAATCTTCCTGAGATTGTTGCAATTTTTCCAACACCTTTTTCAGTCATTTTTTCTTCTAGCTCTGTTAAGTAACCTTCGCCAGATGCTGGTGGTGTATCTCTACCATCCATAAAGCAGTGTACATATACATCTTCAAAATCTTTTCTTTTAGCAAGTTCTAATAATGCATATAAATGTCTATTATGACTATGAACTCCACCATCAGATACTAATCCCATTATATGTAATTTTGTACCATTTTTCTTACAATTTTCAATTGCAGCAACTAATTCTGGTTTGCTGAAAAAATCTCCATCTTCTATTTCTTTAGTTATTTTAGCTAAATCTTGGTATATTATTCTTCCAGCACCAATATTTGTATGTCCAACTTCTGAATTTCCCATTTGACCTTCTGGAAGTCCAACATTTAATCCACTTGTATATACTATTGTATTTGGATTTTCTTGTAATAAATTTCTTAAATATGGAATATTTGCTAATTTTACTGTATTTCCTTCTTCTTTCTCATTGATTCCAAATCCATCAAGAATCATAAGCATAGTTACTTTTTTACTCATAAATGTTTACCTCTTTATCCATTATATTTTACTATTTTACTAAATTCTTCTGGTTTAAGACTTGCACCACCAACTAATCCACCATCTATATCAGATGTTTCAAATAATTCTTTAGCATTTGAAGATTTTACACTTCCGCCATATTGAATAATAACTTCTTCACTAACATCTTCTCCGTAGATTTTTGCAATTTCACTACGAATAGCTTTAATGCTATTATTGGCATCTTCTGAAGTAGCTGTTTTACCTGTACCTATTGCCCAGATTGGTTCATAAGCAATTATTGTACCTTTTACTTGCTCTTTAGTTAATCCATCTAATGCTAAACGAGTTTGATTTGTGATGATTTCTTCTGTTTTTCCAGCTTCTCTTTCTTCTAATGATTCACCAACACATACTATTGGTTTTAATTCATTTTCAAAAGCTGCTTTAATTTTTTTATTAACAGTTTCGTCTGTTTCTCCATAATATGCTCTTCTCTCAGAGTGACCTATAATTACATATTCAACTCCTATTGATTTTAACATTTTTGGTGAAACTTCTCCTGTATAAGCTCCGTTTTCAGCAAAGTGCATATTTTGTGCACCTATTTTAATATTTGTTCCTTGTGCATTCATTAAACAGTAGAATAAATCTACATAAGGTACGCAAAGAATAACTTCAGCTTCAGCATCTTTAACCATTGGCTCAAATGCTTGTATATATTCAATAGCTTCATTTGGAAGCATATTCATTTTCCAGTTTCCAGCAATTACTTTTCTACGCATAACTAATTCCTCCTAAAATTATTTATCTTGTAAAGCTTCAATTCCAGGTAATTTTTTACCTTCTAAGAATTCAAGTGAAGCTCCACCACCTGTTGAAATATGTGTAAATTTAGGTGCTAAACCTGCTTTTTCAACTGCAGCTGCAGAATCTCCACCACCAACTATTGTTGTAGCTTCAACTTCTGATAATATTTTTGCTATGCTGTTTGTTCCTACTGCAAATTGTTCAAATTCAAATAATCCTAAAGGTCCATTCCATACTACTGTTTTTGCTTTCTTTAATTCTTCAGCATACATTTCAATTGTTTTTGGTCCTATATCAAAGCCTTCCCAATCTGCTGGAATTTCAGTTGAAGCAACAATTTTGCTTTCTGTATCTTCTTTAAATTCTTTTCCAACTTTATTATCAACTGGAAGCATTAATTTAACACCTTTGCTTTCAGCTTTTTCCATTAGACTTTTTGCTAAATCTAATTTATCTAATTCACAAAGTGAATTTCCTACTTCATATCCCATTGATTTAAAGAATGTATAAGCCATTCCACCACCAATTATTAATGTATCTACTTTTTCAAGTAAGCTATCTATTACTCCTATTTTATCTGAAACTTTTGCACCACCTAAAATAGCAACAAAAGGTCTTTCTGGATTTTCTAGTGCTGAACCTAAGAATTTTAATTCTTTTTCAATTAAAAATCCTGATACTGCTGGTAAATAACTTGCTACACCTGTTGTTGAGCTATGTGCTCTATGAGCTGTTCCAAAGGCATCATTAACATAAACTTCTGCTAAAGAAGCAAATTTTTTAGATAATTCTTCATCATTTTTTTCTTCGCCAGCTTCAAATCTAACATTTTCTAATAGAACAATTTCGCCTTCTTGCATATTACTTGTTAAAGCAATTGCATCTTCTCCAACAACATCTTTTGCAAGTTTTACTTCTTTATCTAATAATTTAGAAAGTTCTTTAGCAACTGGTTCTAAAGAATATTTAGGATTAACTTCTCCCTTTGGTCTACCTAAATGTGAACAAAGAATAACTTTGCAATTATTTTCTAATAAATATTTGATTGTGTCTAAAGCAGCCACAATTCTTCTGTTATCTGTGATATTTTTATTTTCATCCATTGGAACATTAAAATCACATCTAACTAAAACTTTTTTTCCTTGTAAATCAATGTCTCTAACTGTTTTTTTACTCATTTTTAATAATCCTTTCCTTAAAAAAAGTAGGAGATAGCCTTTCCCAGCCACCTCCTAAACAAATTTTATTAAATTCTAGCCTAATTCAGCAAAATATTTGATTGTTCTAACCATTTGGCTTACATAAGAATTTTCATTATCATACCAAGAAACAACTTGTACTTGTGTATTTCCATCTCCAATTGGTGTAACCATTGTTTGTGTGCTATCAAATAAAGAACCATAAGTCATACCGATAACATCACTTGAAACGATTAAATCTTCATTGTATCCATAAGATTCATTAGCAACAGCTTTCATAGCTGCATTGATACCATCAACTGTAACTTCACCTTTAACAACTGCAACTAATATAGTTGTTGAACCAGTTGGTGTTGGAACTCTTTGTGCAGAACCGATTAATTTTCCATTTAATTCTGGAATAACTAATCCAATTGCTTTTGCAGCTCCTGTGCTATTTGGAACAATATTGATAGCTCCAGCACGGCTTCTTCTTAAATCACCTTTTCTTTGTGGACCATCTAATATCATTTGGTCTCCTGTGTAAGCATGAACTGTTGTCATAATACCTGATTGAATTGGTGCATAATCATTTAATGCTTTAGCCATAGGTGCTAAGCAGTTTGTTGTACAAGAAGCTGCTGAAATGATTGTATCTTCTGGTTTTAATACTGTATGATTTACATTGTAAACTATTGTAGGTAAATCATTTCCAGCTGGTGCTGAAATAACAACTTTTCTAGCGCCTGCTCTAATATGAGCTTCTGATTTTTCTTTAGATGTATAGAAACCTGTACATTCTAAAACAACATCTACTCCTAATTCTCCCCATGGTAATTCTTCTGCGTTTGCTTTTGCATATATTTTAATTTCTTTTCCATCTACAGTAATTGAATCTTCTCCTGCTGTAACTGTTTCAGCTTTTGCATATCTTCCTTGAGCTGAATCATATTTTAATAAATGTGCTAACATTTTAGGACTTGTTAAGTCGTTGATAGCAACTACCTCATATCCTTCTGCTCCAAACATTTGTCTAAAAGCTAGACGTCCAATACGTCCAAAACCATTAATTGCTACTTTTACTGCCATTGTAAAATCCTCCACTTCTGATACTGTATTTAAAGAAATAAGTATCTTAAAAAAATTTTTAGTCTTTTTGACCTTTTCCATTCTATAATATATTTTTCTTTTTTTCAAGTAGTTTCATTAAAAAAGTTAAGTCAAACTAAAAGGAATGTTTCCTGTTTATTTTAGAAAACATTCCTTGTTAGCAATGCAACTTATAGTGCTTTTAAATGCATTATAAGTTTATCAAATTTTCTTTTAACTACATACCTTGTTCGCCAGGCATTATATAATCTATTACACCATAAATTAGTGCACCTATAATAGCAGCAAACCAAGATATAGAATAACCGCTAACGAAAAATTGTGTAGCATATAAAATTACTACTGCTAAAACAAAACCTACAAATCCTTTACCAAAAGCCATTGCTTGTAGACCTGTAAATTTTACTATCAAATAATCCATAACAGTTAAAACGATAGCTGCAATTCCTAGTGACCAGATATTATTTATAGAAAATCCTGGTGTAAAAAATGCAGTTATACCAAGTATGATAGCGGCTACGATAAATCTTCCAACCATTTGTCCAAAAGCACCCATTCCGGAGCTATGAGCATTTGAGTTATTACCTTCCATTTTGTAACCTCCTTAAAATTAAAAACGATTTATAAAAATAAATCTTATAAGTATATTTTAATGATTTTTGCAAAAAATATACATAAAAAGATTTAGAAAGGTTTTTATATGTTGTTAATTTTTTGCAGAAGTATTATTTTGTATATTATTGTATTAATTGTAATGAGAATAATGGGGAAACGTGAAATTAGTCAGTTACAACCATTTGAATTTGTTATTTCAATGATGATTGCAAATTTAGCAACAATTCCTATGAGTGAAGTTGGAATTCCTTTGTTATTTGGGATAATTCCGATTTTTGCATTATTAATTGCTCATATTGTATTATCTATCGCTAATTTAAAAAGTATACGTTTTAGAGGATTAATATGTCGGAGTACCCAGAATAATAATTCATAGAGGCAAAATCGTAGAAGAAGCACTAAGAAAAGAAAGTATGTCATTAAATGAATTAGAAGAAAGATTAAGAACGTATGGAATTACAAACATAGGAGATGTTGAATATGCAATTTTAGAAACCAATGGACAACTTAGTGTAATTGAAAAGCCAGAAAAAAGAGCTGTTAGAACAGAAGATTTAAACATAAACGCAGAGTATGAAGGCATTGCTTATGATTTAGTTTTAGATGGTAAAGTTATGTATGAAAATTTAAAAAAGATTGGAAAAAATTATACTTGGCTAAAAAAGGAAGTTGGTAAATTTAATATGAAACCAGAAGAAGCTTTAATAGTAATACAAAATGGAGATCAAAGCATATTTTGTCAAAAAAAGGAGAATAAAAAATGAGTAATGCTGTAAAAATAACTCTTGCGGTAGTATTTATATTAAGTATATGTTTTTTAGATATATTTTTAGGAAAAACTACAGATAAATTAATATATGAGACTGAAGAGAAATTAGAAGCTTTAAAAAGTGCATTAGCAGAAAAAAATTATGATGAATGTAAAAAGAAAAGCGAAGAATTAAGTGACAAATGGGATTATTGTGAAGACAAATTTTCATATTTTATTGAACATGACGAACTGGAAAAAGTTAGTTCAAAAGTTGCAATAATAGCTGAAAATTCTAAAAATAATGAATATAAGTTAGCACTTGAAGATAGCATAGAAACAAAATATTTATTAGAACATATAAAAGATAAATTAAAGCTAAAATTAAATAATGTGTTTTAAAAAAACACCTCAAACTTAAGATAAGTTTGAGGTACTTTTTTTAATCCATATTTTCTTCTTTTACAATATAAATTGGTCTGTGTTTTACTTCTAAATAAGTTTTTGACAAATATTGTCCTATAATTCCTATTGAGAAAAGTTGAACTCCACTAACCATAAAAATTATACAAACTAGTGATGGCCAACCACTTGTAGGATCTCCTAGCAATAAAGTTTTTATTATAATTAATAATATTAATAAAAATGCAATTAAGCAAAACAATAATCCAATGAATGAAGAAAAAATAAGTGGCTTTGTTGAAAATGCTGTAATTCCTTCAAGAGCATATATAAATAATTTCCAGAAAGACCATTTTGTTTCGCCAGCAACTCTTTGTACATTTTCGTATTCTAACCATTTAACTTTGAAACCAACAAAACTAAATAAGCCTTTTGTATATCTGTTGTATTCTTTTAAAGAAAGAATAGCGTTAGCAACTTGTCTTGTCATTAAAACGTAATCTCTTGCGCCATCAACCATTTCTATTTTAGACATTTTATTTATTATCTTATAAAACATTCTAGCAAAAAAACTTCTAATTACAGGCTCGCCTTTTCTAGAAACACGACGAGTTCCAACTGCATCATAACCTTCTTCTGTAATAGCTTTGTACATATCTTTTAATAGATGTGGTGGGTCTTGTAAATCTGCATCCATAAGTGTAATATAATCACCAGTAGCATGCTCTAAACCAGCATAAATTGCTGCTTCTTTACCAAAATTTCTAGAAAAAGATACATATTTAACTTTATTATCTTTACTTTTTAAATCTTTGATAACAGAAAGTGTGTTATCAGATGAACCATCATTTACAAAAATATATTCAAATTCAGTATTTTCAAAATCTTTAATATTTTTTTCAACTTCTTGATAAAATAAAGGTATTGCTTTTTCTTCATTATAACAAGATACTATGATTGAAATTTTAGGCATATCCTTATCTCCTTTAATTAACAACTGTTTTCATTATAGCACAAACGCAAAAATTTAACAATACTTTTTATTTTTGTCTTTATGTAATTGTTTTGTATTGAACATATTTTTAAAATATGATATAATATATTGACTATAAATTTTGAAAGGGGGTTCCCTATGTTAGCTAAAAATAGCAATATATTGGAACAAGCAACTCGGGCTCGAAGTGTATTAGGTACACCAATACCCGAAGCATTAATTACCAAACTCGTAGAGTTATCTAAGGAAAAAAGTGAGTATTATTTCATTATTGGCTCAGCCAATTCACTCAGCAAAGGTATGCAATTTTTTCGCACTAAGCATTATGATTTAGTATTTTATAACAAGCACGGTGAAGAATTTGAATATCAAAGTTATAGGAAAGAATTTACTCATAACGAGATTTTTATGGCGATTAATTATTTACGCAATTCAGAAGAAGCACACGTATTCATGTATTTTCCGCATGACAGGTTGCATTGAATTATTCCCCGCCAATGCCTAATTAGCAATTGAGAAAATCGCATTGGTAACAAAAAAGGTCAACAAGATTACAACTCTTGTTGACCGCTTTTTATTTTTTCTTTCTATCTTTATTTGTTTGACGCTCTCTTGCAATTCCCATTTTTCCTGATTCTACATCATCTGTAATTGTTGAACCTGCGGCAATTAATACATCATCTCCCAAAGTTACTGGAGCTACTAAATTAACATTTGAACCTATAAAAGCATTATCACCTATTATAGTTTTATGTTTATTTTTTCCATCATAATTGCAAGTAATTGTACCACAACCAACATTTCCATTTTTACCAATTTCGCAATCTCCCAAATATGAAAGATGTGGTATTTTTGTACCTTCTCCAACTGTAACTTTTTTAATTTCAACAAAGCTTCCAATTTTTACTTTATCAGCTATGTTGCAATTTTCTCTAATATATGAGTTTGGACCTATTTCACAATTTGAACCAATTACAACATTATTTTTTATAATTGTGTTTGGATGAATAACAGTGTCCATTCCAATTTCAACATCATCATAAATATATGTTGAATTTGAGTCTTCAATAGTAACGCCATTTTTCATATGCTCTGAATTAATTCTCATTCTTAAAACTCTAGTTAAAAGTTCTAACTGTGAACGGTCATTTACCCCAAGAATTTCTGTATTGTCTTCTACAATAACAGCACCTGTTTTTAAACCTTCATCATTCATGATTTTTATAACATCTGTAAGATAATATTCACCTTGTGCATTATTATTATTTACTTTCTCTAAAGCATTAAGCAATTCTTCTATATCAAAGCAATAAATACCAGAATTGATTTCTTTTATTTTCTTTTGAAGTGGATCTGCATCTTTTTCTTCAACAATAGCTTTAATATTTCCACCTTCGTCACGAATAATTCTACCATAACCTGTTGGATTTTCGTATTTTGCTGTTAAAAGTGTTGCATATTCTTTATTTTTTATACTTTTATTTATTAAATTCTTTAAAGTTTCTGGTCTAATAATTGGAACATCTCCATATAGAATTACAACTTTACCTTTTTTGCCTTGCAAATATTTTTTTGCCTGCATAACTGCATGACCTGTTCCTAGAAGTTCATCTTGGTAAGCATATTTTACAGAATCTCCCAAAACTTCTTGAACTTGTTCTCTTAAATGTCCTACAACAGCAACTATTTCATCTGAACCTATTTTTTGTGCAAGTTCAACAACTCTTTTTACAAGTTCTTTTCCATATATTTTATGAACTAATTTTGATTTGGCAGAGTTCATCCTTGTACCTTTTCCTGCAGCCATAATTACTGTAATAACATATTCTTCATAATCATTAAACTCCATATTGTAGTCCTTTCTATCGATTGTTAATTTATATCTATTCAAACTTTTCTATTTTATGTTTATTATTAACCTTTATCTTTGGGCATTTTATTACAAATTTTTCATTTAGTCAATATATTACAGCAAAATTCCTTTAAGCACGCATAATCAATTGACTTTTAGCGTATTATATGGTATAATGAAAAGACAACAAAAAACCGAAAGGGGGATACAACCATGTTAACACTTTATAACAACCAAACCAATCAGGCGCAAGAGCTCATGAAGATGGCTGTAAGAGTTCGGAGTATTAGAGGAAGTTCAATTCCGCAACCGCTAATTCAAAAATTAGGCGAGTTATGCCACTATCAAGATTTTGACTTTGTCGTAAATAATGGTAGTGAACTGAGTAGAACCAAATCATTCTTCGAGGAACACCGTGATGATTTTTTCTTTTTAAATCAGTACGGTGAGCCATTCGACTTTGATGACTCTGCAAAAGAAGTTGTAAACAATGAGTTATTTTTAGCAATTGATTTCAATTGCGAGGATCGTAAGGCAACATTCTATGTTTATTTCCCCTACGACGGAGCATACATATGATGAGGCCGACGATGAAACTATCAATCCCCACCTATGCCATACATATACTTGACCGGGCACAGGTACGTAAAAGAGAATGACCAGCACAGATTTCACATTGTGCTGGTCGTTTCATTTTTATTTATGAACTTTTGTAATTGCAATTCCATCTCCAACTTCTAAAATTTCACTTTCTAAAATTGGATTTTCCATTGCTTCTTTTATATATTCTCTTAAATGTCTTACTGCTGTACGTTGTTTGTGTTTGTTATAATCACTCATAACATAACCTTTGTAAAGTACATTATCTGCAATTATAATTCCTTCTGATTTTATAAGTCTAATTCCTTCTTGTAAAAATACTGGATATTTGCCTTTGTTAGCATCTATGAAAACTATATCATATTCAAAATTAAGTGTCGGAAGTATTTCTACTGCGTTTCCTAAATATAGATTTATTCTATCCTCAACACCAATTTTTTGAACATTTATCTTAGCTTCATTATATCTTTCTTCGTTTAACTCAATGGTATCTATTATTGCATTTGGAGCATATTTTGCAAACATACTTGCTGAATACCCCACAGCAGTACCTATTTCTAATATTCTTTTTGGATTTTCTTTTTCTAAAATGTTTTTTATTACATCTAAAGTATCATCCATAATAATAGGAATGTGGTCTTCTAAAGCTTTTTCTTTTACAATAGTTAGTGCTTCTTCATTAAACATTTTTATCTCCTATTTTGCTGAATTTCTAGCAGCTCTTTCTCTATCTTTGTTATTTAAGATTTTCTTTCTTAAACGTATATTTTTTGGAGTAATTTCAACAAGTTCATCATCTGCAATAAATTCAATCGCTTTTTCTAAGCTCATTTGAAGTGGTGGAACTAATCTTAAAGCATCATCTGATCCAGAAGCTCTTGTATTTGTTAAATGTTTTTCTTTGCATACGTTAATAGCTAAATCTTCTCCTCTTGAATTCAATCCAACTATCATACCTTCATATACTTCAACACCTGGTCCGATAAATAATTCACCTTTATCTTGTGCATTATACAAACCATAAGTAATAGATTTTCCAGCTTCGAAAGCAACAATTGTACCTCTAGTTCTTGATTGAATTTCACCTTTAAATGGTTCATAGCTATCAAAAATATGGTTCATAGTTCCTTCACCTTTTGTATCTGTAAGGAATTCTGTTCTATAACCAATAATTCCTCTTGCTGGAATTCTAAATTCTATTTTTGTATGTCCTTCTTCGGCTGGCTCCATATTAACCATTTCAGCTTTTCTTCTACCTAATTTTTCTATAACTGTACCTACTGAATCATCTGGAACATTAACAACTAATCTTTCGATTGGTTCACATTTAACGCCATCTATTTCTTTGATAATAACTTTAGGTCTTGAAACTAATAATTCAAAGCCTTCTCTTCTCATTGTTTCAATAAGAACTGATAAGTGTAACTCACCTCTACCAGAAACCTCAAAACTATCTGGTGATTCTGTTTCTTTTACTCTCAAAGATACGTTTCTATCTAACTCTTTAAATAATCTATCTCTAATATGTCTTGATGTAACAAACTCACCTTCTCTTCCAGCAAAAGGCCCATTATTAACGCTAAAAGTCATTGAAACAGTAGGCTCATCAATATCAACAAATGGTATTTTTTCAGGATTGTTATAATCACAAATTGTATCTCCAATGTTTATATCTGCTATACCTGCTAATGCAACAATATCACCTGCATCTGCTTTTTCAACTTCAACTCTTTTTAAACCATCATAAGTATATAGTTTTGTTACTCTAGCATTTTCAATTCTATCTCCGCTCTTGCATATAGCAACAGGCATTCCAAGTTCTATATGACCTCTTTCAATTCTTCCTATTGAAATTCTACCAATGTAATCATCATAATCAATATTTGAAACTAACATTTGAGCTGTTCCATCTAAATCACATTTTGGAGCTTCAATTGTATTAATAATTGTATCAAATAATGGTTTTAAATTTTCACCTGGTGTATTTAAATCTAATGATGCAATACCTTGTTTTCCAGAAGCATATACAACTGGGAAATCTAATTGTTCATCTGTTGCATCAAGCTCAATGAATAATCCAATAACATCATCAACAACTTGAGTTGGTCTAGCACCTGGTCTATCAATTTTATTGATAACAACAATTGGTTTTAAGTTAAGTGCTAAAGATTTTTTAAGAACTTCTCTTGTTTGTGGCATTGCTCCTTCAAAAGAATCTACTAATAATACAACACCATCTACCATTTTAAGTACACGCTCAACTTCTCCACCAAAATCAGCGTGTCCTGGAGTATCTACTATATTTATTTTGATATCTCCATATTGTACAGATGTATTTTTAGAAAGAATTGTTATTCCTCTTTCTTTTTCTAGATCATTTGAATCCATAACTCTTTCTTCTACTTGTTCATTTGATCTGAAAATACCACTTTGTCTAAGCATTGCGTCTACTAATGTCGTTTTTCCGTGGTCAACGTGTGCTATAATTGCTACGTTTCTTATTTTTTCGTTTCTCATTTTATTACCCCTTTTATATATAAATATTTAATAAACGAATTTAAATATAAATCGATATTATGTAAATATAGATTTAACCTAAATATTATATACTAATTACACTATTTTGTCAATTATTTATAGAGGTTCATTTTCGTAATTCTAAAAAATTATTAAATACTCAAAAAGCTACTGATATCAAAATCAGTAGCTTTATTTTATATATTAGTTTGAGAAAGTTTTACAATTTCTGTTTTTAAAAGTTCACTCGCTTTTTCTTCTGAACCTTTTTCTAATAAATTATGCTCTGCCAAATCTATTGGTTTTCCATAAATAATTGCATTTTTTGTAAATAGTTTAGCTGGTCCAACTATTCCTATTGGTACAATTTTAGCTCCAGTTTTCATTGCCATATATGCTGCACCATTTTTTAGTTTTCCACCTTCATTTTTTTCCATTCCATTTCGTGTTCCTTCTGGAAATAATCCAACACAACCCCCATCTTTTAGCTCTCTTAATCCATCTTTTAAAGGTCCTATATCTTTACTATCTCTTTTTACATAAATTCCTCTATATAAAAAACCTAGAAAAGCAAATAAAGGATTTTTTCTAAGTTCTTCTTTAGCAAAAAATCTCATATCTCTACCTGCTGTAACTACTATTAGTGGTGGATCTAGATAAGTTCTATGATTTCCACAAAAAATAAGTGGACCGTCCTTTGGAATATTTTCTTTTCCAATAATTTTTACTCTATATACAACTTTACAATAAGCATATATAACACTACTTATCATACATTTTCCTATTTTTCTAAAAATATTATCTTTCATAACTATCACTCTTTCATTTTATTTTCTATGATATTTATTATTTTATCAATAACTTCATCTATTGTTAAACTAGTTGTATCTACTAATATTGCATCATCAGCTTTTTTCAAAGGTGAATTTTCTCTAGTCATATCTCTAGTATCTCTCTCAATAATGTCTTTTAAAATTTGTTCATAATTTGAAGCTATTCCATTCTTTTCATTTTGTTCAACTCTACGTCTAGCTCTTTCTTCTGGCTTAGCATCTAAATATATTTTAACATCAGCATTTGGAAATACTATTGTACCTATATCTCTACCTTCCATGATAACATCTTTCCCTTTTGCTAATGCTCTTTGTAATTCTACCATTTTTTCTCTTACAAAACCAATTGCAGACACTGGCGAAGTAAAATTAGAAACCTCTACAGTCCTTATTTGTTTAGTAACATCTCTATTATTTAAAAATACATTGGAGCCTTCTAAATCTATTTCAATATCATTTAAAATATTTCTTATTTTTTCTGTATCTTCTAAGCCAACATTTTCTTCTAGCATTTTTAAAGCAATACATCTATACATTGCACCAGTATCTATATATTGCAAATTTTTCTTATTAGCAATAATTTTAGTAACTGTACCTTTTCCAGAACCAGCTGGTCCATCAATAGCTACCACTAAAGACATAAGCTACCTCCTATTTCTTTTCATAATGAACACCTTTTACTGTTATTTCCATATTTAAAACATTCATAGCAGTTAAATTTTCTATTTCTTTTATTATTAAACTTTTTAATCTTGACATTGTTTCATTGATATTAAAACCGAATTCAATAATTGCTTCTATATAAATATACATTCCATCATTATATCCTTCGTGTTTCTTTACGATAATTCTTGGTATTTTGTATATTCCTTCAACTTTTGTAGCAACACATTCAATAATTTGTTTAAATACTATATCTGAAATTTCAAAATTACCTAAATAGCTAAAGGTTGGTCTTATAATAGACTTTTCTGAAATATATGGTGCTTTACCTTTTCCTGTTGATTTAAAAATTTGAAGTGGGTCCAATAAATAGCCAGAAAAATCTTTTTTTATTGCAAAAGTAGGAACTGGGATAACATGTTTTCCTTGAGTTACTCTAATTTTTCTTGCCATTTCCATTTCTTCTTCTGTTGCAACATCTGTAATATAAATTGTTTTTGAAATTTCTGGAAAATCTAAATTTGCTGCTATTCTTTTAACCATTTCATCAGAAGTTCCTAAAATTAAAATGCTTTCAGGTTTAAGTTTTTTTATAACTTTTTTTATTTCTTTTTTTTGTTCTTCTGTTGAAAATAAAGCATTTCTAACTGTTTCAATTTTAGTAGGAGCCTTTTTGGCTGAAATACCAGCTAAAACTTCATTTTCACTAATAAGAAGTCCATCATCAATTATATACTTAATTCCGTTTTCGTTTGCTACCATTTGAGCTCTGTAACTTTTTCCAGTGCCAGATGGTCCAACAAACGCATAAGTTTTCATTTTATGTTCAAACATAATATACCTCACTTTTATATTTGTATATTATATCACTTAAAGTTATTTTTAACAATACCTACTAATTTTTAATAATATTTTTACAATAACAATATATTTTAAAAAGCTCAATACATATCCTAATAAAATCAAAATTATTAGTGGCTTTAGTAGTTTTAGATATACAAATCCTAAAATTGAAGAATGAAATATAACTTTACCTTGAACATTCGATTTTTTTATGGAGCTATCAACATTAGTATTATTGTCACCTCGAGTTATAATTCTCTCTCCATCTACTTCTAAAATTCTGTGAGTTATTAAATTATTACATGAATCTTTATAAGTAACAATATCACCTTTTTTATATTCACTTTGTTCTTTTATTATAATCATTTCATTTAATTTTATTGTAGGTTCCATACTACCAGAAAGGACTATCATAGCACCTATTCCACCTAATTTAACTACAGTTCTTTGATAATAAAATTTAGAAAAAATAACAAAGCAAAGAATAATAATTAAAATAACAATTATTAAATTTTTTAAAAATTTTATTTTATCCTCCTTTTTCATATAGCTTTCTACTAAGTACATAGATATTTATGTGCTTAGCAGAGAGCTATATGCTCTCTTAGATTGGTTGGTTTTTACTTTTTTACTTTTTACGATTTTTATTGTTGTTCACCTATAACTTCGATATCAAAGCCATAGCTATTACTAGAAGAATTATCAATTACATCTTGACCATTAATAGGCCATTCCCAGCAAATAGTATATGTTGCAGTTGGGGCATCTGCTGTTAAAGTACCATTTATTGAGTCTATTACTAAATCTGTTAGATCTTGATATCTAACTTCAGGGACTCCTTGCATATAAAAAAACATGCTTTCTGGTAAGTTTTCATTAGTAACTACTCCGTGATATGCAATATTTACTCCAGACCCTGTAGAATCTATTTTTATTTCAAAACTTCCTGAACTTCCAGGATGTATTGTTTCTCCATTTGCACCTTCTAAAGATATTTGAGAAAGTGGCTTGCCACCATTAGTTGTTGCATTAAAAATCCAAGTAGTAAGTTTTACACTAGCATTACCTTTTACAGATTGATAAAATCTTGAAAAAGTAACTCCTGTTGCAACTAAAACAATTAAAGCAATTAGAGCAATTATTGCAAAAATTTTCTTGCTTTTTTTCAATGTATCACCTCCTTTTATTTTAAAACAGTTAAATGATTTTTACACAAATCATTTTGAATTCTATAATTATAACTTAGGGGCATTATAAAAAATAAAATTATAAAAGGGCATACAAAAAATATTCTTTACTTATTTAATTTTTAGTTTTTTGGAAAATTTAATTTTCTTTAAGAACAAAGAAAACTATTTCGATTAAAAATTTTGAATTAAATTTGTTAAAAATCATTTAACTTGGTTTGAATTATAGCACGGTATTTTTATTTTGTAAATACTTTTTTAAAATTTTTTCAAAAAAATTTTAAAAACGACTTAGTATTTAAGTCGTTTTTATCATCTTCTATTCCTCTTCTTTGCTGATTTTGCACGCTTTAACTTTTATTATTCTCTTATCAGATACTTTTTCTATTTTAAAAACAAATTCTTCTGTTTCAATTGTTGGTTTCTCTTTTTCTGCTGGTATTCTACCAAGCTGTTCTAATAAATATCCAGACAAAGTATCATAATCACCTTCTGAAATCTCAATATCTAGTATCTTTTCAACCTCATAAATTGGCATACTACCTGAAATCATATATGTATTTTCATCTATTTTTTCAAATTTCTTTTCAACTTCATCATATTCATCATATATTTCGCCAACAATTTCTTCTAAAATATCTTCCATTGTAACAATTCCAGAAGTTCCACCATATTCATCAACTATAATAGCTATTTGTTTTCTATTCTTTCTAAGTTCGTCAAACAACTCATTTACAAGCTTAGTTTCTGGAACAAAATATGCATCTTTAATCAAATTCTTTACTCTAACATTTTTGTTTTTAGTTGATAGTAAAATATCTTTTACATACACAATACCTTTAATGTTATCAATAGTTTCATCATAAACTGGTATTCTACTATATCTAAAATCTTCTGTTAATTCTTCTATAACTTTTGAAATAGATAAATTCATGTCAAGAGCAAATACATCTTTTCTTGGTATCATAATTTCTGAAACTGCTTTATCATTAAACTCAAAAATATTATTTATCATTTCTTTTTCTTCTGTATCGATTGTGCCTTTTTCCTCTCCAACATCTACCATCATTCTAATTTCTTCTTCAGTAACTGTTTCTTCATCTGTTTCACCTACTCCAAGAAGTTTTGAAATTAAATTAGTAGAAAATGTTAATAATTTAACAAAAGGTGCAGTAAGAACTGCAATAGTTCTAATAATTCCTACACTAGCATAAGCTAGTTTTTCTGAATATTTCATTGCAACTCTTTTTGGTACCAATTCTCCAAATACCAAAGTAAAGTATGATAAAATTAATGTAATAATTATAATCGCAATATTATTCCATGAATTTAAACTAATATCTGGTACTAAATTATGAAGCAATGGTGCAAGCTCACTTGCAAAAGCTTCTGATGCAAACGCACTTGATAAGAATCCAGCAAGTGTAATACCTATTTGAATTGTAGCTAAAAATTTGCTTGGATTTGTAAGCATATTTTTTATAATCTTTGCTTTTTTGTTACCTTCTTTTGCTTCCATTTCAATTTTAGTATCGTTTAAAGAAATAAAAGCAATTTCAGTAGCAGCAAAAAAAGCATTTAAAGCAATTAAAATAATTAGCAATAAAAGTTCTGTAATCATTTTGTTCTCCTTAAAATTCATTTTCATATATCATATTCTATTTTTCATAAAAAATCAATATAAAAAGAATAGCTTATCGCTATTCTTTAAAGATTAGTCTTCTACTTTTTCAAATAAATTTTTTCCGACACCACACATTGGACAAACCCAATCTTCTGGTAAATCTTCAAATTTTGTTCCTTCTACTTCTTCATCATAAATATGACCACAAATTGTGCATTTATATTTCATACACTAACACCTCCGTTTCTTTTATAGCAACATTATACACTATATTTTTTTATTTTGGTATAGTTTTTTAAAATTATTTTAAATAATAAATATTACATGCATTCATTTGTTTTATATGTGTTGCTTGTTCTAAATTTAACGCTTTTCTTATAATTTCAACCATTTCGCTATTTTTTTCTTTATAATTTATAAAAACTATCATTCCTTTTGAAAGATCTTTTCCTTTCATTATACTTTGTATATTTTCTTCTGTACAGTCAATGCCTTCTGCAACATAAGATTCATCTATCTTAGAAAATAACAAAATATCATCTAAAAATCTAACACCTTTTGACCTTGCCATATATAAAGTTGGTACATTGAATTCACTTTCAAATTTTTGAACAATTTCTTTTTTATCAATATACATTTCTTGAACTTTTATATGTAATGCAAATGGCATAATTAACATTACTATAAAAACAATAGTAAAAACAACATTTAAAGCTTTTTCAGTTAAAATATTATTTAATACTTCCTCTAAATAAAACATTACTACCATGAAAACGATTCCACATATTGGAGTAATATATCTTAGCTCTATCCATGGAGATGATATTGCCACTAGTAAGAAATAAAATAATGACGGAAATATCAAATATTTTATGTACTTGCTTTTTTCTTCTACTACTTTTATTTTTTGGCACTTTTTATAAATGTAAATTGCTAGAATAGCTAAAATTATAGCAAATAACAAATTATGAAAAGTATACCAATTTATTTTTATTATATAATGTCCTATGCATCTTACAAATCTCGCTATATGAGATATATTATCTATTGCACCTTTTCCTCTATATTCAAAAAACATGTGCTTGATTGAATATGGGAATATCAAAATTGATAAAACGCCTGCAATAGCAAAAGTTCCAAAGTATTTAGCCCATTCTTTATATTCCTTGTTTTTCAAATATCTAAAAGTAAACATTATAAATAACATTGCCAAATAGAATAAATAATAATAATGAGTTAAGGAACCTATTAACGCTGAAAGTCCTATACAAAAAAGTAACTTTTTGTCACTTTCTTTACTATCTAGTAATTTAAAATGTAAGTATGTTGTAATCAACACATTCAAAGTAGATAACGCATACATTCTTATATAGATTGCACTATTTATTGAAGATACTAACAAACTTGATACTAATGCAAAAACTGCTGATTTTTCTTTATATTTATTTTTACCCTCTAATAATTTTCTCATAATCAAATATGTAAATATTGTTATAAATACATATATAATAATATTTACTACTACACCTGACCATATTGAAAATTTATCTATATGAAAATTCATTGCAATTCTTAGTAACAAATAATATAAAGGTGGATGAACATCATTTTTTTGATTAATATATACGGGTGAGAAGTCCCATTTTTCATCTTCATTTACTACCAAATAATCTTTATAATATTCTCCATTATGCCAAGTATTATAAAAGTCTTCATTGTTTTGGATTTTGATTGTATCATAATTTGCAAGTCCCAAAGAAAATGCTTCATCCATGTGCATATACGATTTATTCATACCTGCAACAATAAATACAGCAGTTTGTATAAGGATAACAATAGCAAGCATTATTACTTCTTTTTTACATATCTTCTGTTTCATTTTTTATCTCCATTAAAACATAATTTGATTATCATTTTTCTTCTTATTATTAAATTCTTCCAAAGCATCTTTTATAAAAATTTTACTTCTATTGCAATTAGGATTGTTTAAAGGACAATGATTAAAACAACCTCTACAAGTTTTTGTTTTTAAAAATTCTTGAAATTCTTTATCTTCCATATTACCTCTATTTTAAACTTTTTTCTTTTTCTCTAACTAATTCACAAATTAAATCAGCTGATTTTTCTACACCTAAATAATCACTATTTATAGCAATATCATAGTTTGAGTAATCATCCCAATCTCTATTAGTATAAAACTTATAATGATTTGCTCTTAATTTATCAATTCTTTTAATTTCTTTTTCTGCCTTTGATTTGTTTATTCCATAAATTTCAGTTGCCCTTTTTACTTTATTTTCCATAGTGCTATATACAAATACTTTTATAACATTCTCATTATCTTTTAAAATAAAATCTGAGCATCTTCCAATAATTACACAAGATTCTTTACTAGCAACTTCTTTAATTAATTCTGCTTCTTTTACAAATAATTCATCACTATTATTCAAGCCATTATAATAACCATTATTAAGTGTTGCTAAAGTATCTCTTTTTTGTTCATTATTTTCAATATATTCAGCTGAAAGACCTGTTTCTTCTGCAAGTTTCAAAATAAAATCTTTATCATAAAATTTAATTCCTAGCTTGTCTGCAACAAGTCTGCCTATGTATCTACCACCAGAACCATATTGTCTTGCTATTGTAATAATAATTTTTTTATTTAATTTATTATCTGTACTTGTATCATCTATTAAAGCATTACTTTCTTGTTTATTTTTACCTAAAGCTTTTATTTCTATAATTAAAAGAATTAAAGAAATTATAAAAGCAATTCCATCTGCACAAGGTCCAGAATACAACACACCTTCTATTCCAAAAATACTACTTAAAATAATCATTGCTGGTATTAATAATACTATTTGTCTAGATAATGATAATATCGCACTCTTTACGCTCTTACCAATTGCTTGGAAAAAGATTCCAGATGGAATTTGAACACCATTTAAAATACATAATGCCAAATAAATTCTAAATGATAAACAAGCAAATTCAACATATACTGAATCATTACTACTACCAAATATTGCAATTAATTTTTCAGGTACTGTTTGGAATAGTATAAAAGCAAATGTACTTACTGCCACACAAATTAACAAAATTCTTTTTAAAGTGCTTTTTACCCTATCATATTTTTCAGCCCCATAATTGTAACCCACAATTGGTTGACTACCTACACAAATTCCTAAGATAATACTTGTTAAAATTTGATTTATTTTCATAACAATTCCAAGAACTGTTATTGGAATGTCTGCACCAAATTTGCTTGATGTTCCATATTTTTTAAGTAAATTATTTTCTACTGCAACAACAAAAACAAAGCTCATTTGTGTTATAAAACTACTAACACCTAGCATAAAGATTTTTTTCATAATTGAAAAATCAATTTTTAAATTGTCTTTTGATATAGTTATTGTTTCAAATTTTCTTATATAAATAAAGTTTAAAATAAAAGTTAAAAATTGACTAATAACTGTAGCTATTGCTGCACCCTTAACTCCCATATTAAATATAAATATGAATATTGGATCTAAGATTGTATTTAAAATTGCTCCAGCTACCATTGAAGTCATTGAATATCTTGGATTTCCATCTGCTCTAATAATTGAGTTTAACGCAACACCTATCATAGTAAAAGGCAAGCCTAAAGAAATTATGTAACCATAATCTAAGGCATATTGTCTTAAGTTATCTGTACATCCAAAAATATTTAATAATTGAGGTAAAAAGCATAAAGTACCAACGCAAAATAAAATTGCAATAATAACTATCGCAATAATACCATTTGCAACACCTTTTTCAGCCTCTTCTTTTTTCTTTTCACCTAATTTTAAGCTTAAAAATGCTGATGAACCGTCACCAATCATTAAAGCAAATGCTAAACATATCATTGTAAGTGGAAATACTACGTTTGTTGCACCATTTCCTAAATATCCTACTCCTTGTCCAATAAAAATTTGGTCAACAATGTTATATAAAGCATTTACAAGCATTGATATAACACAAGGAATAGCAAATTTTATCATTAATTTTCCTATTTTTTCTGTTCCTAAAATATTTTCTTCTTTTTCCATTTTTCCTCCCGTATAATTTAACTGTTATTATTTTCTAAAAATTCTACATATTCTTCTAAGCACATATCTAACTCATTTATTTTTTGTGCATGTTCTACTCCTACATATCTCCAATGCCATGGTTCATAGTTAACTTTGGTTATATCCACTTTATCTTTTCTATATCTTAATATAAATCCATATTTTTCAGCATTTTCATTAAGCCAAGTAAAAGCTTTACTTTTTTCAAAATCTCTATTTATATAATTAAAATCAACAGCTAAACCTAAATTGTGTTCACTAGTATTAGATTCATTAATATATTTTCGGGTTAATTCTTCTGCCTCCTCTCTCGTTTTACCCATTTTCATATATTCGTTAATCTTATTATTAAATATTTCTTCTTGCTTTTCTGCACTTCTATAAGTAGATTGTGCCCACAAATCACCTACTTTAGCAGCTTTAGCAGCTTTCAAAAGTGCATTTAATTCATCTATAGCTCTTGCATCAAATTGTCTTGAACTATCAATATTAGCAAGTTCAATTTGAAAATTTTCTGGAATTGGATTTTCCAAATTTACTAAAACTAATCTCCAATCATTTATTTGTTGATTAGTTTTTATAGGATTTTCGACATTTAAAAGAATTATAGAATTTCCTTCTACAATATTATTGTTTATATTATCTATTGCTTCTTTGCTAATGTTTTCATTATTTGCAACATTAAAGAATGTATTTTCATTTGTAATAATATCAATATCTTTTATTCTCATACCTGAAAATACAAAAATTGCAACGCAAATTATTATAACACAAATAATTCTCAAAAAACTTTTCATTAGTTATTTCCTTTTATTTTTTCATTTATAAATTCATTACATATTTTTAATAAATTATCTGCTTGTCTATGTATTTTTTCTGATTTGAAATTTTCTTTTACTTTTTCAGTATATTGTTCTAAATACTTATTTTCTGCAATTTTTTTAAGTGTAATATCAAAATACAAATCGAAAATATAACCATAAAAAATTGTTATCTGGTCTGCATTATTTTTAACATTTGCATAATTAACCAATCTTCTATTTTCAATGTCTTC
Source organism: Clostridia bacterium (assembly GCA_017625465.1). GTDB lineage: Bacteria > Bacillota > Clostridia > TANB77 > CAG-508 > Scatovivens. The sequence goes on from JAGAKS010000017.1 coordinate 254,258, forward strand.
GATTACAGACTGTGCAATTTCTTCTTGATTAAATTCTTTATACCAAAAAAGTGGTAAAAATTCTGCAAAAGTTGTAACATAAAAAATGTCAAGTTTATCTGCATCTCTAATAATTTTACAAAATAGTTCTTCTTTTTCAGTAAGATTTGGCTCTATGCTAGCTCTGTTATGATTATATACAGCTTTTTTTATTAATTCATCATAACAATCTTCTTTTATAAAATTTCTAATAAGTCCATCTTCAAAAAGAACTTTTACACTATATTCTCCATGATTAATTCCACTATCTCTATCGCTAAATGTATCTGCAATTCTAACTTGTTCAAATCTACCTAAATCATGAAAAATTCCTATTAACTCTGCAAGTTTTACTTCTTCTTCTGGCAAACCTAAATTTTCTGCTATCAATTTACAATTTTCAGTAACTCTACCAATATGTGCAATTTTAAGTGCTACCCTTGGATGTTCTGGGTTATAATTTGATACATATTTTTTAAATTCTTTTTTTGCATTTATTATATCTATCATACTATCTCCTACATTATTTTTCCACCGCCGACAACAATATCACCTATATAAAATACTGCTGACTGACCTGGTGTTAAAGCTCTTTGAGGCTCATCAAATACAACTTTTATTAAGTCTTTTTCTTGAATAATTTTAGCTTTTGCTGCTTTACTTGAATATCTTGTTTTTACTTCTACCTCTAACATAGTATCAATACTATCAAATAATAGCAAATTAATATTATTTACTAAAATTTCTTTTTTGTATAGTTCTGATTCTTCACCAACAATAACTTCATTTCTTACACTGTTAAAACCTAAAACAAAAAGTGGAACTGGATTTGAAATTCCAAGGCCTTTTCTTTGTCCTATTGTGTAATTATATAAACCAGTATGTTTGCCTAGTATTTTTCCTTGTGAATTTACAATATTTCCCTCTTTTGGTTTAATATTAGAATTATTTTCTAAAAATTTTTTGTAATTGCCATCTGGTATAAAGCAAATATCTTCGCTATCTGGTTTATTTGCTACTTTTAATTCGTTATCTCTTGCTATTTGTCTAATTTGTTCTTTATCTGCAAAATCTGAAAGTGGAAAAATAACATGTTCTATTAACTCTTTTGGTATATTCCATAAAACATAACTTTGATCTTTTTTTCCAGCATTTGATTTTTTTAAAACCCACCTTTTATATTTTTCACTATATTCTGTTTTTGCATAATGTCCAGTTGCTATGTAATAACAACCCATTTCTTGCGCTTTTTGCCACATCAACCCAAACTTCATGTGTTTATTACATTCAATACATGGATTTGGAGTTTTGCAATTTGAATAGCAAGCTATAAAATCATTTATTACATATTCTTTAAATTCATTTTTATAATTAAATATAAAATGTGGAATTCCTATTTGTTTACATATCATTTTTGCATCTAAGTATGTATTTGTATTACAACAACTACTTCCGGCATATAGTTCCATAGTAGAGCCAATAACGTCATAACCACTATTTTTCAATAATAATGCAGAAACAGAGCTATCAACTCCGCCACTCATTCCTAATAAAACTTTATTATTTTTTTCCATTTACTTTTCCTTTTTAATGGCAACAATTTATACTTGCTTTGCCATCTGTATTTCTTTTATTTATTATATCTTCCATTGTATGCCAAGCAAGTAGAGCGCATTTAACTCTAGCTGGCATATTGGAAACATTTTGAAAAGCTATTGCCTCTTCTAACTTATTTAAAGTTTCTTCATCTGTTATTTCTCTTTTTATCATTCCAATAAATGTATCTATTATTTCTTTAGCCTCTTCTACAGTTTTACCTTTTATTGTATCTATCATAACAGAGGTTGAAGCTTGAGAAATTGCACAACCATGACCTGAAAAAGCCATATCTTCAATAATGTTTCCATTTAATTTTACTTCTAAAGTTATTTCATCTCCGCAATTTGGATTATGACCTAATTCGCTATAATCCACTTGACTCAATTTTTTTTTATTGTATGAATTCATGCTATGTTCCATAATTAAATCATTATAAACATCATTTAATTCGTCCATGATACTCTCCTATTTATTCAAATATTTTTCAAACATTTTATAAGCCTTTTCTAAGCCTTCTATTAAAGCATCAACATCTTCTTTAGTATTGTAAAAATAGAATGATGCTCTACATGTAGAATCGATTCCAAGTGATCTTAATAAAGGTTGAGCACAATGATTTCCACTTCTTACACATACATTATTTGAATCTAAAATACTTGCGACATCATGAGGATGTACACCTTTTATATTAAATGAAATTACACCCTGATGATTTTCCTTATTTGGTGTTAGATATAAATCCAAATAATCTAATTTTCTTAGTCTTTCGATTGCATAATCTACTACTTCTTTTTCAATTTTTGCAATATTTTCGTATCCTATTTCATTAATATAATCAATAGCAGCTCCTAAACCAACTACACCTTCAACATTTTGAGTTCCTGCTTCAAATTTATTTGGAAGAGTAGCAAAAGTTGTTTCTTGCTCATAAACATATTCTATCATATCTCCACCCATTAAGAAAGGGGACATTTTATTTAATAATTCTCTTTTTCCATATAATACACCAATTCCAAGTGGTGAAAGCATTTTGTGTCCTGAAAATACAATAAAATCTGCATCTAATTCTTGTACATTAATTTTCATGTGTGGAATGCTTTGAGAGCAGTCTAAAACTACTACCGCACCTACTTTATGTGCTAATTTTATAATTTTTCTTACATTGTTTACAGTACCTAGTACATTTGATACATGTGTAATACCGACAATTTTAGTATTTTCAGTTATTTTTGCTTCTATTTCTTCGTCTGAAATTTCAAAATTATCGTTTATATACATATAATTTAATTTTGCTTTTTTAGCTTTGGCAACTTTTTGCCAAGGCACTAAATTAGAATGATGCTCCATTATTGAAATAACAATTTCATCATTTTCATTAATGTTATCTAAACCATAAGAATATGCAATTAAATTTAAGCTTTCTGTTGCATTTTTTGAGAAAATAATTTCTTCTCTATATCTACTATTTATAAACTTTGCAATTTTTGTTCTTGTATTTTCATATACTTCAGTAGCTTCCATGCTAAGCATATAAGCTCCTCTATGTGGGTTGGCATTACATTTAGCATAAAATTCATCAATTGCATCAATCACTTTTTGTGGTTTTTGAGTAGTTGCACCACTATCTAAATATACTATATCACTATTTTTTAATAGTGGAAAATCTTCTTTATAATTCATTAATCTAACCTCTTATCAATTTCATATAAAATTTCATTTTTTAGTTCTGGAATTTGTATTGTTTCTAAAATCTTATTAAACTTAGCTCTTACCATAAGTTTCATAGCAGCTTTTTCATCAAAACCTCTACTCATAATATAGAATAGCTCTTTATCCCCAACTTTACCGCTACTTGTGGAATGATTACCTTCAACATCTTCTTCTGAACATAATAACATTGGAAGTGATAATGAACGTGCTTTATTAGACAAAAGCATACAAGCTTCATTTTCATTACCTTTTGATTTTTTGCTTCCACGTTTAAAATCAATAGTACCTTTAAAATGCTTCCTACTACTGTCTTTTAAAGCTCCTTGTACTTCAAAATTAACATTTGATTTTTCTCCTCTTAGTTCTCCAATATAATTCAAATCAAATATTTGATTTTCTTTTCCAAGATAAATAGCATTTAATTCATTATTCGCACTTTTACCTAGAACATTTGAATAATAATTTGAAATACTATTTTTTCCACCTAAATCTATAATCGTCCACTGTACTTTTGCGTTATCTAAAAGTTCGTTTTCGATTGATATAAAATTATTTGATTCAATATTTAAAAGATTAGCAAAAACAATATTAATTTCTGAATTTTTTTCAGCTTTTACTTTTATAATTCCATTGTGAAAACATTTCAAATTTTCTTCTGCTTTGTATTTAATAACAATAGTTGATTTTGTGCCTTCTTTAGCATTTATCAAAATATTTTCAACTAAATTAAGATTATTTTTGTCAAACTCAAAATCTATCATTATTAATTTTTTCATTTTGCTATTTACATTGACTGTAAGAAAATGATTTGCTTTTTCTTTAACTTGATTTGTAAAAAATTCTCCTAAGCCATAAGTTAAATTTGTATCGTTTTGACATAAACTAACTTCATCTTTTGGACTTTCAATAAATATATTAGCATTTTGAAAAAACTCAAACTTTTCTGGAATTTCAATATTTTCAAGCTTTATATTGTTTATATTAAAATTTCTCGCCGTTCTCACAGGAGTTTCATTTAATTTTATCATTATCCAATTGCTCCTTCTAATTCTAAATTGATTAAATTGTTCATTTCTACTGCATATTCAACTGGAAATTCTTTTGAAATAGGATATGCAAATCCTCTAACAATCATTGCTTTTGCATCTTCTTCTGATAATCCTCTACTCATTAAATAAAAAATAGCTTGGTCACTAATTTTTCCGATTTTTGCTTCATGTGAAAATTCAACTTCATCCGTTCTAACATCTGCTGTTGGTATTGTATCTGAAATTGAAATATCATCCAGCATAAGAGATTCACAAGATACAGAACACTTTGAATTTTTAGCATTTTCATTTATTCTAACTAATGAACGATATGTGCATTTGCCTCCATTTTTTGAAATAGATTTCGCATTTACTACACTTGAAGTATTTTTAGCATTATGAACTACTTTAAAACCATTATCTAAATTTTGACCAGCACCTGCAAAAGATATTCCTGTAAATTCTGTTTTTGCACCTTCTCCATTTAAAATACTCATTGGATAAAGCATTGAAATCTTTGAGCCAAATGAACCTGAAACCCAATCCATTCCAGCATTTTTGCCAACTATTGCTTTTTTTGTATTTAAGTTAAGCATATTTTTTGACCAGTTTTCGATTGTAGAATATCTTAAATACGCATTGTCTTTTACATATAATTCAACACAACCAGCATGAAGATTTACTTTATTGTATTTTGGAGCACTACAACCCTCTATAAAATGTAAACTTGCTCCTTCATCAACAATAATTAATGTATGTTCAAACTGTCCAGATTCTGGCGAATTTAATCTAAAATATGATTGAAGTGGTATGTCCACTTTTACACCCTTGGGTACATATACAAAAGAACCGCCAGACCATACTGCTGCATGAAGTGCAACAAACTTGTGGTCATTTACTGGCACACACTTCATAAAATGACTCTTTACAATTTCTGGATATTCTCTAACAGCAGTTTCCATATCTGTATAAATTACACCTTGCTTGATTAAATCTTCTTTTATGCTATGATATACAACTTCTGAATCGTATTGAGCGCCAACACCTGCAAGAGAATTTTTTTCAGCATCTGGAATTCCCAGCTTATCAAAGGTATTTTTTATATCTTCTGGAACATCATCCCAAGATGAATTTAATTTAGATTTTGGTCTAACATAAGTAGCTATTTCATTCATATCTAACTCTGATAAATCCGGTCCCCATGTTGGAAGTTCTAAGCTATTGTAAACTTCTAAAGCATTTAAACGTATTTCTCTCATCCAATCTGGATCACCTTTTTGAGCAGAAATTTCTTCTATAATTTCTCTAGTTAAACCTTTTTTTATTTTAAAATCATAGTCATCTTTGTTTTTTATGTCATAAATATTTCTATTTATTTCTTCTACTTTTGTCTTCATTATTGATAACTTTCCTTTCAATTACTGTTTAAATTCACTATATCCATTTTCTTCTATTTTGCTTGCTAATTCTTGAGTTCCAGTAGTTACAATTTGTCCATTAACTAAAACATGAACATAATCTACTTTTAAGCTATTTAGAATTTTTGTGTTATGAGTAATAATTAAAACTGCATTATTCTCATTTTTGAACATTTCAATTCCTTTTGATACAGTTTTTATAGCATCAACATCAAGTCCTGAATCTGTTTCATCTAAAATAGCAAGTTTTGGATTTAATACTAGCATCTGTAGAATTTCATTTTTCTTTTTCTCTCCACCAGAAAAACCAACGTTTAAGCTTCTTTCCATGTATTTTGGATTCATGTTTAGTTGCTCCATGTATTTTTTTAATTCTTCTTTGAATTTAAAAATTTTTACTGGTTCACCTGTTACTTTATTTTTTGCATATTTTAAAAAGTTTGTAACTGATACTCCTGGAATTTCTTCTGGCAATTGAAATGACATAAATACGCCTTTTCTTGCGATTTCATCTGTTTTTAAATTATTTATATTTTCGCCCTCTAAAAGAATTTCGCCAGATACTTTTCTATATGCTGGATTGTTTAATATTGCATTAGCAGTAGTTGTTTTTCCAGAACCGTTAGGTCCCATAATAACATGAATTTCGCCTTTTTTTATATTTAAATTGATACCCTTTAAAATTTCTTTATCTTCTGCATTTACATATAAATTTTTTATTTCTAATAAATTATTTTCCATAACTTTCCTCACTATTTATTTTTGCTGTTCTTCGTTTACAGCATCTACATTTTTCTTTATTGATATCATAACCACAGTTTAAATCTGTTAAATCTAAAACTTTATGAACATATTTTGCTAAGCTGTTTATAGTATTGTCATTTATTGCAGATTTTATTTTTTCTGCTTCTAATTCTGCTTCTTTTTCTTCTAGATTAAGAACATCTTTCAAAAAAATATATACTATATCATAAGCTTCTAGAATTTTTTTTGCTAAATTTTCGCCTTCTGGCGTAAGCTCAATTGTTCCATAAGATTCATAATTTACAAGCTTGGCTGTTTTTAAATTATTCAAAGCCTTGTTTACACTAGGTTTTGTGCAATTCATTTTTTCAGCAATGTCTGTAACACGAACATTTCCATTTTGTTTTTTTAAAACATACATTGTTTTTAAATATTCTTCTAACGATTTTGATATCATTTTTCATTTCCTTTCAAAAATGTTAATCACGGTTAACATTATACTATTTTTCAGAATGTTTGTCAAGGTTAACAATCAGCTTTTTTATTTATTTTTCCTGCTTTTGAGCAAAAAAATATAGTTAAAAACCTATATTTTTTATAAGTTTTTAACTATAAAATTTACTATTATCTTTTATCTGCCGCCGCAGCTACCACCGCCGCCTCCGGCCTCCGCCACCACCAGAGAAGCCACCTCCACCGCCACTTCCTGATGAAGATGATGAATGTGCAGCTGAATAAGCTGAACTAGCAGTTTTAGCAATATCTGAAAATGCTCTATCTAAATTGTCTAAGCTATCTAAACCAGAATTATGTGATGCCATATACAAATAAGTATAATGACCATTTCTGTAATAATCTTCTGAAGTCATTTGTGGATATACTTCTACTAATTGGTCTAACACTTTTTTTGAAATTCCAAAAGTAGTAGCATATACCAAAAATTTTTCCCAAAGTATTAAATCTGGAACTTCCTTTTCTTTTAATAAAGAAAAATCTTCCATATATTTTTTTAGTGCTTTCCATTGACAAGATTCTTCATAACCTTTTTCTGATAAAGCTGATATTTTTCCAGCATTTTTAAAGCAAAGAACAGCACAAATAATGAATTCTATCAAAATTGGAAATAGTATAACTATCAAAGGCGCAAACATAAAGAATAAGAATATACCAACTATATACGCTCCACCTTTTCCAGACCATTTAGTAGATAATTTTTTTCTTTGTTCATCTATTGCTCCAGAATTAATTTCGTATTCTTTTGCCTCTTTGCAAACTCTTTTCATATAGTCATAAAAATCATCATAATTTCTTTTTGCATATTTTTCAAATTCTTCTGTTGTTATTGAATTATTTGTTTTTGATGCCTTTATAATTAAATCATATATAATTTGTTCATCTTTTTCCAAAGGTACTAATTCATTAGTTTTAGATAGTATATTTATTCTAACATTTTTCTTTCCCTCTGGCTCTAAAGTTATATATTTTTTCAATGTAAGTTGTAACAAAGTTGCTGAAAATATTTTAGAAGTATAATTTTCAAAAGATGAATTTACATTTCTAAAATAATATAAATATGCAGCTCTAGCTGGTGTTGCATTTTTCTCATTTGGAATATCTCTAAAATATTGTAACTCATTTTTTGGATATTCCTGTAACTTTAACTCTTTTCCAGCATTTATGTATTTTATAATTTTTCTTAAATATATGCAGAAAATGATTAATATTACTAGACCAACTGCTATAAACATAGTTTTAGCTCTAGCTCTTTGAGCATTTGCTTCATCTGCCCATCTCTGTTCTTCTTCTAATATTGAAGATAATTTTGGAGTATTATAATTATTAATACTTTCTTCAAAAATATTATCTTCTGTAACGATTCTTATTTCTAGCATAGAATTAGCATACAAAGTTTTCATATTAAATTGCACTTGCTCTGTACTTACTTTTTCTATGTTACCACTAAAATCTCCATGCCCCCAAACACGTAATTTCTCTATGTCTGTAATACCTCTTGGTAAAGTTACAGTACCAGTAACATTTCTTCCAGACATTGAATTTTCATCACTTAAAAATTGCCAGTAAAATTCTGTACAATCTGAATAAATTTTAACTGCATTTTCTACTGTATAGTAAATTTTATAAGTTCTTGTATCTGAAGAGTTATCCAAACCAACATTCCAAGCAATTTCAAAAGTGTCGCTATTTATCATTAAACCATAATAACAATTAGGATCAACATGATATTGCTCTTCATATATTTGCTCTAAAGGTACTTCTTGACCTTGCTCAACCCTAGTTACTTTTACATCATCAATAAAATATGAACTATCTGAGCTTAAATCGAAATCTTTAAACATTGTATTAGTTTCACTAATATCAACATCCCAAGTTTCAACTATATCTGCACTTCCATCTGTATTTAAAATAACATTGTAATCAAGTGCATTCCATGCTTGTTCACCAGCATAAGAAGTATTTACTAACATTAATGTGAATAGAGCAAACAAGCAAAATATAAAAATATTCTTGATATTTTTCATAATTTTCTCCTCCATTTTATATTTTACATTATATAGTAAAACTTTCTTTTTGACTATACTTTTATGACACTTTCTACAAATTTGGCAAAAAAATAAAGAGCTTTCGCTCTTTATTTAATATTACTATTTTACATATTCATTTAGTGGTTTTATTTTGTGATTTAATTCTCCTATTTTTTCTGTTGTAACATAACCTGGTTCAGCATTTATAACATCTGGTATTCTGTTTACTATTGTAGCACATGTTAATTCTACTGTTGCTGGTCTTTCAACTGTAATTGTAGTTGTAGGTTCACCTTCAACTGTCCAAATGTTTTTATCAAATTCATCTGGCGCATATACTTTTCCTATACATTCAGTTTCGATTGTGATTCCTTCTTCTGTTTCAGTAGTAACAACAGCACTCATTCCTGTTGCATCTCCTGCTTTTACAGTCATATTTAAAGTTGAAGAGAAAATATCTTCTGAATGAGTTTGAGGTACGCATTTTTGAGTTTGTCTTTTTACTGTTAATCCAAGTTTTGAACATAACCATCCATTTACGTTCCACATATATGATGGTAAATATTCTCCAGCTTCGATTGTAGCTTGTCTTTGTTCATCAGATACTCTATCTACTGAAGCCACTTGTTTATCAAATTCTTCAAGTGTTAAACCAGCTCCATGAGCTTCTGCTAAGGCAATACCATATTCTTCTACGTTATAGCTTGAACTTCCTTTTATTTTTGTAATTTTTTGAGTTGAACCTGCAATTGAAGTTACAAGTTGTCCCCAATAAATATCTTGATAACCACTACCTGTAATTGTACAATTATTTGCTTTTGCTAAACTATCTATTTTTTTAGTTACTGTTGGGTTAGAATTTATTGGATAGAAAGCTTCTTCACATGTAGAAATAGCGTTTATTCCAAGACTTGCACATAATGTAAATGCATCATCAACTTCTGCAATTAAACTTCTTGTTGTAACTACACAGATATCTGGTTTTACGTTTTCTAACATTTCTTTAGCGTTTTCTACTGCAGTAACTACTACACCCATATTAGCTTGTCCCATAACTTCGCCAATATCTTTGCCAACAACTGCTGGATTAGCATCAATTGCACCTACTATTTCAATTCCTTTTTCTAGCATATATCTCATTGTATATACTGACATTTTGCCTACACCATATTGAACTGCTTTAATTTTTCTTTCCATATAAAAATTCTCCTTTCATTTTATATTTATATTATATACAATAAGAAAATCAAAATTCAAGTTTTTTTACAAAAGCTTCACAATCTGATATAATATATTTCTTATTTGCATAACTTCTATAATATATAACAAAGAAACTGATAATAAATAAAAAATTATCAGTTTCTTTCTTTATAATATCATTTATTGTTCAGATTCTATTTCAATCGTTTCAGGAACATCAATCATATCATCTTCATAATTATATTCATCTCCTGCATAATCCGGATTATCTAAATAGGCATCAACCAAATATTCATCTGGAACATTTGCAATAATATCACCTGTATTTTTATTATATACTTGATAATATACTTTTCCAGTATTTTCATCAAATATTTCTCTATAATCTGCAATAGTTTCTTTCTCTACAGTATCATTGTTTCTTTCATTATTTTTATTAAAAACTGGAATCAATATACAAATTACAATTATCAAAGCTAATATAATAATTATTATATTTTTTCTTTCCAAAAATTTTTCCTCCTTAAATATCTAATGGTGTTTCCCATTCAACAGATTTTATTAATTCTGTATCTGTAAAATTATTTCCTTTTAATTTCACATTTTTTAATTTTCCTGGAATTCCATCTAAAGTTTCATTTGCCTCAACATTTTGATTTAATGAATAAAATATATCTAAAGTATCATATCCTATTGAACCATTTCCAGAATTATGATATCCAGAATCAGTTAATAAATTAGTTCTAAAATCAACTTCTTCTAATTCTTTACAATTTAAAATAGGATATATATCTTTAATAGAATTACTATATGCAATTAATTTATGTAATTTTGGCATACTACTTACACAAGAAATATTAGATACATTTGTACCATATATTGTTATTTCTTCTAAATCTGTACATTTTGATAAATCGGAAATATCCCATATATTTTTAGTATTATATAATTTAAAAGTCTTTAAATGTGTCAAATATCCAATTCCCTTTATAGTAGTTTTTCCATCATCATTAACTGGTTCAGATGTTGAACCCCAGTATCCAAAATTAACTAGTTTTTCTAATCCACTCAAATATTTTAAATGTTCAAAATTAAAATACAAATTTACGCATCCACTAAAAGATTCTAAATTTTTTGCATTATTACCTAACATTTTCATGAAATTTTCCCATTGTTCTTCTGTTGAAAGATCTCTTTGTGCGTCAATATGCACAAATGTTAGTTTATCGCTATCAGATGCAAATTCTGGAAGATTTGTTTTTATAGTATTATAATATTCTAAAGTATTTGGAAATTTTACATCAACAAAAAACCATCTATTGTTATAATACGTAATTTTTGTTCTACTTAAGTCTAATACTCTTTTGGTTCCATCAGCATTTTCTCCAGACATACTTGTACCTTTATGATTACATAAACGTGTTAATTCTGTACAATTTTCAAGTTGTTTCCATAATTCCCATGTTGTAGCCCAAAAACCTCCATAACCATTTCCACCTAAATAATAGCTAGCATTAGCTACTCTACCATCTAATCTATTAATTGTTGGTTGTATTGTAGTTAAGTCTATTGAATTATTATCAATACCCAAAGTTTTTAAATTCTGTGCATAAGTATTTAATGTGGTCAAATTTGTTACATTTGCACATCTTCTTAAATCTAATTCAATTAATTGAGTAACTTTATTATTTCCAATAAAATCAATACTTGTCAAATATGCTAAATTATATAATTGTAAATATTTTAAATTTTTACAAGTTGATAAAACTTTATATACTTCTTCATTAAAAGTAGGACTAGTTGATGTCGTAAGTTTAGTTCCAGTATCTGTTGTTAAAGTTAACCCATTTAAAGATAAACGTACCAAATTAGTATCATTCATTAATTTTTCAAAGTCACTTTGTTTTATAGTACCTCCTAAACTTAACACTGACGCTGTGCTTGTCAACATATTATTACCATAAGCTGCATTTAAACTATAATTTGTTCCACATTTTCCTAAAACAGCTGCAATTTTATCTACATTTAGTAAAGAACTACAGCCACTCAAATATAGATTAGTAATTGCAGTACAAGAACTTAAATATTCGACATGTTTTAATTTAGAATTAGTTTGTAACTGTACTAATCTTAACTTTGTATTAGTACTTGAAGAATTTTTATATATATATGCTAATGCATCAGTTGATGCAGCTGTTGTCGTTTCATCACTACCTAAAGTATATGCCTTTAATGAATTTGAATATTGTGTGCTAGCAATTAAATACGTTAAATTTGCCATTTTCTGTATACCATTAAGAGTTTTTAATGCATTTCCTTCTACTCTTAAAGTAATAACATTAGAAAAATCCGCCAAACATGAAATATCTTGTATTTGCATGTTTTGTAAATATAAATATTTTACTGCTTTTTTAGTTACAGAGTTTAACCCTCCTAAACCACTTATATCGGTAATATCATATCTCTCGCTACTGTAGTCTTTTGAATTATTTTGCAAATAAGTTTCATTTCCTACAATACCCAAATAATTTAATTTTGTGAATTCAGCTTCTTTTATTCCTTTATCGGCACTTGTTAGCCTCTGCACTTCAGCATTTTTTCCGACTGGCTTTATTAAATATAAATATGTTAGATTACTCAATTCGTTCAAAGCTGAATAGTCCATAACTTCACAATTTTTAAATTTTAAATAATTTAAGCTATTTTTCGCCCCTTCAATACCTTTTAAGTTTTGAATTGTTATATCTTGAAAATTAACTGTAGTTAAATTTGAAAATTTTGAAAATTCCTGAATAACAGAAATTTCCTCTTGACTATCAATCCATAACGTTTTTATTGATTTTAATCCTTGATTTGTTATAGCTTCGCTTCCACCATTAAGCATTTGTGCTAATGTAGAAGTTTGTTCGAAAGCCACTATATCTGGACTATCTGCATTCAAATCAGACTTAGTTAGTCCAAGAATTGTATCAATTCCTGAAGAAATATAATACACTTTTAAATCAGATGTAATTCCATATACATCATTTAATTTTCTAAAATCCATAGTTTTATTTGCATTTCCAGCAGTTAATTGTTTTTGTATATCTTCAGGTAATTGTTCTTTTTTTATCAAATAAAAAACTAAGTTATCATATACTCCAGTTTCTTCATTTTTTATACTTTTTTTATAACCATATCCTTCCGAAGTTGAAAAGAAATAATTTTGATAACCATTTTTTATAATAGTATCTAATGGCGTTTCTCCATCAATGTTTCCATCAATAGCACATGTTGCATATAATTGATTAAAATATTCTTCTAGATATGCACATGAATTTAAATATACTGCATCTGTTGCTTTACTTAATATTCCATTATCACCAACTACTGCGTTAATAGAAACACCTGCTAAGATAAGCATGACAATTATTGAAATAACTAATGCTATTAAGGTTATTCCGCTTTGATTGCTTTAATATCTTGTTGTCTAGTTTTTTCTTATGTTTTTTCATATCTTTTGTTTCCCTCCTATTATTTTTTTGAAGGAAACTTTAATATAGCAAAATAATTTTCCCAATGAATGACCTATATTAAAAATTTCCTTCCGTACACAAAATACAAAAGTGAATAATATAGCAAATTTTTGAATTTGTGCTACTTCACTTTCGTTATATAATCAGAAGGAAAACCACCTCTGATTACCATTTTACTTGACATATTTTTTCGTTAAAATACTATATTAACGATTCAATCTAAATCTATGATACATATAATTCTCTAAGATGTCAAGGTTTTCATAATTAAAAATTTGTAACAATTTTTGAATGATATTTTTAATGCAATCAAACCATATACATTAAGCATCTCTGAGATTACACGTATTTTATACTTTTCGTTAATATAGTATATATATGAAAATTTTATTAAAAACAAAGCGCGAAGCTCTCAACAACGAGAACTCCGCGCCTTATTTGTAGAAACTCCTAAAACATACAATCGCCAAAATCCAGCCATTATTTCAAAACAAAAAAAACATAAAGCTACATTACAAAGTAATGTAGCTTATAAATATGAAAAGAATAACTCTTCAACTTTACTATTCTGATGTTTCTTCAATCCATGTACTTCCCGTTATTGTATTTTCATACTCTTCTGTTGATAATTGATTTTCAACATATCCTGGATTATCAATATATATCTGTGTTTGCCATTCTTCCGTTACATTTGCTATAACTTCACCATTATTGTCATTATACACTTGATAATATTTTTCTCCTGTTTTTTCATCTGTTTCTTCTTTATAACTTACAGAAAAACCATTTTCTTCATTATTTCTATTAAAATCATCATTTTTGTTTTTTGGTATGATAGCAAACACGATACATATTAGTATCAAAATAACAGTTATAAATATAATTAAATTCTTATTTTCCATCATATTCTCCTAAAATCCTGATTTTTTACTCCAAGTTAAATCTAATAATATTTCAGTATCATCAAAACTATTACCAGAAATATATAATTCTTTTAACTTGCCTTTCTTTATTTGATTTAAATCATATAAAATATCCATAACTTCATAACCAATAGATTGTCCATTCTCATTTTTATAATATGAAATATCTGTTAACAAATTATTTTCTAGATTAAGACTTTCTAACTTACTTAAATTTCTCAATGGATATATATCGGTAATAGCATTATTATTTAACTTCAAAGTTTTCAAATTTGTCAAATTTGCTAATGCAGATAAATCTGAAACTTTTGAATTAACTAATTCTAAAGTAACCAAATTTTGACATCTATATAAATCTGAAATATCATATAATTCATTTAAGTTATTTAGCTTAATAGTAGTTAAATGAGATAAATTTCCTATACCAGTTATGTCCCTTTTTTCACTTATATCAGTATACTCATTATTAAGATTATCCGCAGTGTATCTAAAAGTTGTTAAATTTTCTAAATTACTTAAATAACTTAAATCTGCAAATCTAAAAGCTTGGTCAAAATGTATATATAATTCTCTCAAATTTGTTAATTGAGACATACTTTGTAAACATTCCTTCCACTGTTCATTAGTGTGTCTTGCACAATTCCAAACAATTTCTATTTTAGTTGTTGACAATGAATTCTCAGAAAAAGTCGGTAAAGCACTTTGATCTTGATGAATTGCCTTTAATGTATTTGGATATACCATATTGCACAAATAACCAAAAATATTCACATATTCTATTTTTGTATTACTTAAATCCAAAACTTTTGTCGTTCCTTCTGTTATCGAAGCAAAACCATAATAATTATAAAAATTTTTAAAATCAGCACTAGTACAATTTTCTAATTTTTTTAATAAATTCCAATTAGCTAATATAATACCAGAATATTTTCCACTCCAATATTTTACACCTGTTCTGCATCTATTCATTGTTGGCTGAATTGCTTCAATATTTGTATTTTCATTATTTAATACCAAAGTTTTAATTGCAGTAGCATAAGTATTTAAACTCGTTAAATCTGTTACTTTTGTTCCCCTCAAATCTAACTCTATAAGTTTGGTTACTTTGTTTTGTCCAACAAAATCGATTGTTGTTAAATTACTTAAATTATATAATTGTAAATACTGTAAACTTGTACAAGTATTTAATACACTATTCACTTCTTCATTAAATGTTGGTGATGTAGTCGTTGTTAATTTTACTCCATCATCTGTTGTTATGTTTAAAGAATATAATGATAAATGAGTTAAATTTGTATTATTTTTAAGTTTCTCAAAATCACTTATTTTTATAGTTCCTGATAATTTTAAACATTTACTCGTATTAGAAATAATACTTAATCCATAATTTCCTGAAATAGAATAATTAGTTCCACATTGTGCAATTATTTGGCTTATACTTTCAATATTAACTAAACTAGTTATACCATCTAAATACAAAGTTTTTATTCCTATACAACTACTCAAATATTCTATTTGTTTTAATTTTTGATTAGAACGTAAATCTACATAGATTAAATTGGTATTTTTTCCTTCATCATCTTTATAAATATAACTTAACGCATCTGTTGCACTTATAGTATCAATTTCATTTTTACCCAAACTATAAGATTTACTCGTATTAGAATAAATTGATGGTGCTATCAAATAATGTAAATTCCACATATTTTGTATTCCGTTTAAAGTTGTTAAAGCATTTTCTTCTAGCCTAATTGTATATACATTTATAAAATCAGATAAAGCTTCTATACTTGTTAACTGTAAATTTTGTAAATACAAAAATTTAATAGCCTCTTTTGTTGTTTTACTAAAATTAGCTAATGAGCTTATATCAGTTATATCATACCTATTCGTAGCATATGAAGTAGTTGTTGTTTCTAAATATGATGCATGTCCAACAATTCCAAAATATTGTAATTTGCTAAATTCTGCATTAGCAATACCTTTGTCAGTACTTCCTAATCTTGCTATATCTGCATTCTTATCTGTTGGAGTTATTAAATATAATTTTTTTAAATTAGATAAACTATTTAAAGCAGAATAATCTTGAACACTGCAATTAATAAATCTAATATCAATCAAACTTTCTAACGCTCCTTCTATTCCAATAAGATTTGGAATAGATATATTTTTAAAAACAACACTAGTTATATTAGGAAATTTTTTAAAATCTTGAAGTAATACAAGTTTTTCTGTAGTATCTATTGTTAAAGTTTTTATACTTTTTAAGCCTTGATTTGTTATTGGCGCAGTACCTCCATTTATTATTTGCGCTAATGTCGAATTTTCATCTGCATATACTATATCAGGACTATCTGCATTTAAATCTGATGTAGTTAACCCTAGCATAGAATCTATTCCACTTTGACAATAATAAGCTTTTAAATCTGAAGTTATACCATATACTCCTGTTAGTTTCCTATAATCTCTACTTTCTAAATTATCTGCACCTTTAATTTGATTTCTTATTTCTTCTGGTAATTCTTCTTTCTTTACTAAATATAATACTAAAGTTTGTGTTTCTCCTGTTTCGCTATTAGTATAGTTCTTCTTTAAGCAATATCCTTCTGATGTCGAAAAGAAGTAATTTTGATATCCATTTTTCATAATTGTTTCTAATGGCGTTTCTCCATCAATGTTTCCATCAATAGCACATGTTGCATATAATTGATTAAAATATTCTTCTAGATATGCACATGAATTTAAATATACTGCATCTGTTGCTTTACTTAATATTCCATTATCACCAACTATTGCATTAATAGAAACACCAGCTAAAATAAGCATTACTATTATCGAAATAACTAAAGCTATTAAGGTTATTCCGCTTTGATTGATTTAATATCTTGTTGTCTAGTTTTTTCTTATGTTTCTTCATATCTTTTGTTTTCCCTCCCATTATTTTTTTTGAAGGGAATTTTTATATAGCAAAATAATTTTTCCCAATGAATGAACTATATAAAATATTCCCTTCCGTACACAAAATTTAAAAGTGTTTATACACTTTTTTATAATCAGAAGGAAAACCACCTCTGATTATCATATATTTTTCCTAATATGTATATATGCATAACAAAATAAAATATTACACATTTTTACATTTTACGTACTTGGTACGCAAATATTTCTGTTTTTATTTTACCAATACGATTGAAATAAGTCAATACAAAGTAGTAAAATATTTCTTTTTAAAATATATAAAAGACATACCCTTTTTCTATGAAAAATAGTATGTCTTTTAGTATATATTTTATTAATTTTATTTTACGAATTAAAGAATGAAATTAAATGCTCTATTGTTCTTTTATCTTCACTTTTTAAGCTTTGAAATCCTGTAATTTCATAATTTACAGAATCATTTATTTTTATATCTAAGTATTCAGCAAAAATTTCATCCATGCCAATATTAAACAAATTACAAATATTGATTAGTACCTCATACGAAGGATTTGAACGATTTTGTTCAATATCGCTAATATATCTAGTTGAGCAATCTATTTCTTCTGCCAATCTTTCTTGAGTATATCCAAAACTTTTTCTAATCTTTTGTATATTCTTACCAATTTTAATACTGCTTACCTTCTTCATTTATTTCTCCTAAATAATATAAAATTTCTTACCATTTATTATATTATCAAAGTAAAATTATACATATAACGAAGTGGTTGCGTATATTGTACACTTTTATTTCTTGACAAAAAGTAAGACCATCTAAAATTTAAAACTTATCCAAAAAGCTCTCTTCTTTTTGGGTTTGTCGTTTTTTAGACGGTCTTATACACTTATATTTTTATTGCACTTTCTAAAGCTAATTTAATCATATCATTTAAAGCTTCTTGTCTTTGTTCTACTGTAATTGAAGCTTGTTTATAATTTGAATCAGCAACAGTAACTAAACAAGCAGCTTTTTTGTTTAATTGTTTTGCAGTAAAGAACAAGGCAAACGCTTCCATTTCAGAACCTAAAACTTTTTCTTCTTCTGGTAATCTTTCAATTACTGCTTGAGGGTTATCTAAATATGGATCAAAATATTCTGTACATGCTATATTAGCTCTAATGCATTTTAAATTATTTTCTTTTGCTGTATCTGCAATTAAATCATTAATATCTTTACTTGCATTTACTGCATGACATTCTGTTCCTGTCATTGCTTTTGCAAAATTGCCTTCTGTATAGCTTCTTTCTATTAAAACTACATCTAACAAATCTAAATCTGGTTTATATGCTCCGCATGAGCCAATTCTAATAATTGTTTCTACGCCATAAAATTTATATAATTCATAGCAATAGATTCCCATACTTGGCATACCCATTCCAGAAGCCATAACAGTAATTTCTTTTTCTTTATATTTACCAGTATATGCGTATATATTTCTTACACTGCTTACCAATTTATAGTCTTCTAAAAAATTTTCTGCAATGTATTTAGCACGAAGTGGATCTCCTGGCATTAAAACCACTTTTGCAATCTCGCCTTCTTTTGCTTCGTTATGAAGTGCCATAATCTTTCCTCCTATTTACTAACATCTTTAGTTATTACTAACTCTGTTCCATCTGTTCTTACATAAATTTCGTTATCTTTTATTGCATAACCATTTGTAAAATATGTAATAGATGAGTTTGCTTCAAAAAGCTTTTCACCTTTTTCGTTTATAACTTCAATTTTAGTTGGTGAAATTGAGCTTTCGGATAATACTTCTACTCTATATGTCTTACCAGTAAGTGTATCACAAACGGCTCCAAATCTTGGTTCAAACATTATTTTTCCTTTTGTATCAATAACTGTATATTTTAAACCTTCTTCTGTTTGCATTACAATTCCAGCATATCCATCAATAAATCTAGGACTATTTACTACATTTAAACTAGTAACATCTAAAATTTCTTTACCATTTATATCGTTAAAAACTTTTCTTCCGTCTGTAAGTTCACAATAAATTGTTCCTTCTGTCCATTCTCCAGCCTTTGCAATATTTTTCATAGAAACTCTTTCATGCTCACCGCTCTTATCTATTAAATATATATCTGTTCCTTTTCTATACATTGCAATTTGGTCATCATAGAATAAAAATTCATCAACATTCTCTACTACAACGTCTATTCTAGAAAAGTACAATTTATCTCCTTTTTCATTTGTTAAAACTCCGCCATCAATTCCTTTTGTAAATTCTGTTAAATACTTATTTTCTGAGCTTGGAGCTTTACACCATCCTAAAGAAGAATCAATTAATCCATATCCTACTTTTTCTTCACCATTTTCTGTAACTTTTTGTGTTGCTACTACTAAATTTGCGTGAAAATCGTTTGTTAAAATTTCATCACACACATAGCTATACTCGCAAAGTTTCAAATTTCCTGCTCTATCTATTATAGATTTTATTCCATTTTCATCTTTTACCATTGCATATATAGAATTACAAAAATCTGTAACTTCTGTATATCCCTTATCTAATACAATTTCTGCATAACCATCTATATTTACGCATACCCAATTATCGCCATATTTACTCCATGCAAGTGCATATGTGAATTCGCCTTTATCTGTTGTTTTAATTTCTTCTCTCGCACTCTCTTCTTCTACTACTGTTATTGGTTCAAACCAATCCATATTTCTACCTAAGGTTCTATATAAAGACAAACCTGCCCATATTACAAAAAGTAGCACACATATTATTATTGTTTTTACTTTATTATTCATTTTAGCCATATTTTCCTCCTAAAAAATCAACTTTATTATACATTTTTTACCCCTCTATGTCAATGCGGAAAAGATGAAAAAGACATATCTTCAAAATTATTAAAGATATGTCTTTACTAGTCTATGCAGTTGTTTTAAGTTCTAATCTTAACTTATCAGCAATCATGGCGATAAATTCGCTATTTGTAGGCTTTCCTTTATTAGCATTTACAGTATAGCCAAAGATGCTTTCTACAACATCTAATTGTCCTCTATTCCATGCAACTTCGATTGCGTGTCTTATAGCTCTTTCTACTCTTGATGCTGTTGTTTTATATTTTTTTGCTAAATCAGGATATAATTGTTTTGTTATCTGATTTATAACATCTATATTTTCTACTACCATTATTATTCCATCTCTTAAATATTGATAACCTTTGATATGTGCTGGAACTCCAACTTCATGAATAATGTTTGTTACCATAGCTTCTAAATTTGGTTTTACGTTTTGATTTGTGTTTATATAATTTAATTTGTTTGAAAAGCAATTGTTTTTGGGTAAAATTTCTTCTGTTAGTTCTCTAATTCTCTTTACCAACATCTTCATTTCGAAAGGTTTCACTATGTAATACTGTGCTCCTAAGCTTAGTGCACGTGTTGTTATTTTATCTTGACCGACAGCTGAAACCATTATACACAATGGTACTTGAATATTCTCTTCCTTCAATTTTTCTAATACGCCAATTCCATCCAAATTTAGCATTATTATATCCAATAATAATACATCAGGTTTTAATTCTCTTATTTTTTCTACAGCTTCTAATCCATCTTTTGCATTTCCTACAACTTCAAAGTCCTCCTCTCTAGCTAAATAGTCAATTAATGTTGTTACAAAATCTTGATTGTCGTCAGCGATAAAAATTTTAAGTTTCTCTTTCAAAATACTTCCTCCTTCGTTTTTATATTTTTAACACAGGAACGATTATAATATTTTAAAATCCAAAATGCAAGATATAAACTACATTTTGGATAACTTTCGTGCTTTATTATTTGACAAAATTCGACATTTCGATAAATGCTTTTTTTATAATTTCAGCATTTATTATTTTAAAACTCAAATTTTTGATATTATCTTCTATTTTTTGATATTTTTCTTTCGATATTTCTACGTTTATTTCAACATTTTCTGCATAAACAAAATCTACTATTTTTATATTTTCTTGTTTAAAATAATATTTTATTTTTTCTAATTCATCATAAGCTACTGTATATTTTGCATTAATCCCATAATCTTTTTCTACTATTTTAGCTATTTCCAAAGCTTTTTTTGTAGCTTCACTATATGCTCTAACTAGTCCACCTGTTCCAAGCAAAATTCCGCCAAAATATCTAGTAACTACTACTAATATATTTGATAAATTTTGTGCTTTTAAAATTGCAAGCATTGGAGAACCAGCTGTTCCAGACGGCTCTCCATCATCACTAAATCTATCAATATTTCCGTCTTCAGTATATACACTAAAAGCAAAACAATTATGTCTAGCATCATAATATTTTTTCTTGATTTCTTTAATTTTTTCTTCTGCCTCTTCTACACTTTCAACATAAAATATATTAGCTATGAATTTTGACTTTTTTTCTACTATTTCACTACTTATATTTTCTGATATTGTTTTAAACATACATACTCCCTGACTTTATTTTTGAAGTAAATATCCTTCTATTCTAACATATTCTATTGAATCTGTTGAAACTTCATATCTTGTTGACAATTCTGTTAAATACAAATCTAAGTTATCATTAATTTTAATAACAGGATTTTCTTCAAATACTCTATCTAATGTTGCATCACTAATTTTTTTAGCTTCTATCATTTGTATTACATATTCTTCTATATCCACAGAAAATTCAAGTTCTGTATCATCACTATCTATTATAGTGTCATTATTATAGCTATAAGGAAGTTCATATATTCTACTATATTTTGATATATCAAAATTATCTAATTTTTTATCTACATTAACATATATTTCTTTTTGCTCTTCATTATCCTCTGTAGTATTATAAGAATATCTATAAGTGTTATATGATGACAATTTTTCTTTTTCAATTTGTGTTAAAGAAGAATTGATATATTTTTCATCATCTTCAATATATTGATATGCTCCAGCAAATTTTTTCTTATCTGTTTCACTTAAATTATCAAATTCTACACCATTTGCAACATATTTATCTACAATACTTTTTTGACTTAATTTTGGAAGTGTATCAAAATTAAATGGTGTTATTGTTACTATAACACTTATAACAATAGTGGCTGGTATAATTTCCCTTAAATGTACACTATTTTTTGTAATAGCTAAAGCAATTGCTATAATTTCATATACTATAAGAACTACACCCATATATCTAGAATCGGTTAATCCGTAACTATTAATTCTAATTCCCATTGCATAAATTTGTAAAAATATAAATGGAATATATAAATATGGTATTAACTTATTTACTTTATATAAAAATGTATCTTTTTCTCCATAATTTTTATTAATAACATATACTGGAAAAGCACATACAAATATCATAGACAAAATACTAAACAATTCATTTTTTGGAACTTCAGTAATGAACAATATTTTTATAATATAAATATAAACAATTGCCATTGCTAAACCGATTAATGGAAGTAATACTCTTGAAAATACTGCTTTATTAAATTTTGTATCTTCTGCCTCTTTATCTGTAAAAGAATTTATTACAACTGGCACATAATAAAAACCAGCAAACAAACAAAGTATTTTTGTAACTATACTAAAACTTAATGAATCTAAAATTAAAACTGTAAATATTCCATAAAGTATTAAAAAGCCTATTGAAATAATTCCAAAAATTATAGATACTCTTTTTAAATTTAAAATTAAATTTAAAATATATTTTTCAAATTTTAATTTGCTTCTTCTTACCAAAGTATATACTGTTCCTAAAAAGCAAAGTATAGCATATTCGCCAACCCAACGAGCTAATATTTCTTCGCTAATAAAATCACTTTTTATAATTCTATCAATTACAAAAGCTATAACAAAGCTAGCTACATAGCCTATAACTCTTCTTACATCTTTTTTATTTTCAAAAAATGCTTCAACAAACCATGCACCAATTGCTGTATATGAACCTATAAATACAATATGCCCAATTAGTTCATCAATCTCTTTTGAAAAATCTGTATCAATAACGAGAAATGTAATAATTAAAGTAAGTATAAAAACAATAATTGTTGTTATTGGAAATCTTTCCAAAGTTTCTTTAACTGCATTAATCATTCCTGAAAATAATTTTTTAATCTTATTCATAATTTTCCTCCATTCCAGCTGTAAATCCAGTTGAATATGCTATTTGTAAATTAAATCCCCCTGTATAAGCATCTACATCTATTATTTCACCTGCAAAATATAAACCAGAAACTATTTTTGATTCCATTGTTTTTGGATTTATTTCTTTTATAGATATACCACCTGCAGTAACTATTGCCTCTTCTACTGGTCTAAAGCCTGTAATAGTTACTTCAAATTTTTTCATAAGCTGTACCAAAGCAAGTCTTTCTTCTCTAGTAATTTCATTTACCTTTTTCTCTGGTTTAATTTTTGAAAGCTCTATAATAACTGGTATCATTTTTTGTGGTAACAATTTTTCTAAGCTATTTTTGAACTCTTTATTTTTAAATTCATCAAAATCTCTTCTTATTCTTAAATCCAAACTTTCTTCATCTAATGCTGGCTTTAAATCTATAAATAATTTTATATTATTTTTTCCAAAATTTTTATATCTTAGAAGATGTGCAGATGCTGATAAAATTGTAGGACCACTTAATCCAAAATGTGTAAATAACATTTCGCCAAAATCTTCATATATTTTTTTATTATTTTCCACGTCTTTTATCAAAATTTTTACATTTCTTAATGACAAACCTTGCAAACTTTGGCAAAGCTCTACATCTGCTGTAAGTGGAACCAAAGAACCTTTTGGACTAACTATTGTATGCCCTAACTTTTCTGCTAGATCATACCCATCACCATTAGAACCTGTGGCTGGATAACTTTTTCCACCTGTAGCTAAAATAACTTTACTAGCATTTACTATCTCACCATTTTCTAATTTTACTCCACAAACTTCTCCTGATTTTGTAAGCACTTCTGAGACTTTTTTATTAAGTTTTACATCTATATTATATTTTTTTATTTCTTTTATTAAAGCATCTACTACACTTTGTGCTTTATCTGTAACTGGAAAAATTCTATTTCCTCTTTCTTCTTTTACTTTCAAACCATTTTTCTCTAGCAAATCTATAATGTCTTGATTTGTAAAATTTTGAAAAGAACTATATAAAAATCTTCCATTACCAGGAATATTTTTAATGAAATCTTCCATATCTACTGAACTAGTGATATTACATCTTCCTTTTCCAGTAATTAACATCTTTTTACCTAATATGCTATTTTTTTCAATAAGTGTAACAGAATTTTTTTGCCTTGCAGCAGATATTGCAGCTAACATTCCGTGCCGCTCCGCCACCTATAACTATAACTTTCATCTTAACCTCTAATCACCAACTTCTACACAATGTAAAGTATCAACAAGTTCTAATTGGTATTTTCCTATAAAATTTGGAAAATAATAGGTTTCTAATTCATAGCTAGGCTCAACTACCGTTTTACCTGTTTCATCTATTACTCCCCATTTACCATCCTTTTTTACTCCAGCAAATCCATATTCATTAAAAGCTGCAACTATATCATAGTTTGCCTCTACGACTACTTTTCCATCCTTATCACGAAATCCCCATTTGCCATCTTGTGAATATGCATACAATTTATTATCTTTAAACACTTCAGTATTTTTTACAGATTTTCCCGTTTTATCAAAATATTCAATTTGACTATCTGAATACGCTCTTATATAATTTTCATCTATTTTTTCCACAACTGCATTACTTATTGTGCATACTTTTTCAAGCTTTGAGTCAAACAATGTAACTTCACCTGCGTCATTTCTAGCCTCTAAAATTTCAGTTCCTTCTACATTTACTATAGAACTATATTCTGGCTCAATAACAGTACCTGTCCAAACATTAAGTACGCCAACATTGTTTTCTTCATTAGTAAAAATAAAATAATCTCCAAAAGCATAAGCAATATAAGTATATTTTTCATTTATTTGAGTATCTTTACTAATAATATTATAATAGCCTTCTTCATTTACTGCTATAAAATATGAAGAATTTTCGACCTCTATCATTGATAAATATGTATCTTTATTTATTAAATTTCCGTTTAAATCATAAAGCATATTGTTTTCGCCTTCTTGAACAGAAATATATTGACCAGCAATTCCATATTTTGTATATTTTGTATCTAGTATTTTCTTTCCAGTATTTGTAAAAAATCCATATTTGCCAGATTTTTCAACAATAAATACATCTGACTTATCTGAATAATTTATTGACTGGTAATTAAAATCTATTATTTGTTTTCCGTTTTTAAAAACTCCTCTTTTTCCTCTATTTCTGACAACTAAATATATATCATCTGGGTGATCATATTCTAATACACGTGAAATGGTTTCATATTGTAAACCTAAAACTGACTTTCCAGAATAATCTATATAACCATACATAACACCTGTATCAGTTTTTGTTGAAACAATGTATCCTGCTAAAGCATACCCATAATCTTGTAAACAATACTCATCTCCTGTGATACTGTCATACTTAGTTGGTATAATTTCTTTTCCAGACAAATCAACAACACCATATAATCCATCTTTTTTTACTAAAAGTGCACCTGGTTTATTTTTTAAACTTGCAACAACTTCATAAATAGGCTCTGTTAACACTTCTCCGTCAATACTAAGCACTCCAAAAAAGCCATCTTTTTTATATCTTAAAACTTCACTTTCTAAAACTAGTTCTGTAGCATCTGAGGTTTCCAAGTAGCTTACTTCTTCATATTCTGTATATATTTTTTCACCTTCTTTATTTAAAACCGTAGACTCTCCATCTTGAACACAAATAAAAACGTCTTTTGATTGATTTGGAATATATATATCTGTATATTTTGGTTCAATTAAAATTTTACCTGTTTTATCTACGACTCCAACTTTATCATTTTTTGCATATAATACAAAATATTCATAAGGAACTTTCACAGTTTTTTGAACAAAAACTTCTTCTGTAAGATTAGATTGCACTACAAAAAATGCTATTATCAAAGCCAATACAACAACTACTGCTATTATTATCTTTTTTTGATTCATTACAAATCACCTCTTGCTACAAATTTATCTAAATTATATCATATCTTTCTACAAAAATATACAATTATTTTAAATCATTTTACAAAAAATGAAAACAGACACTGGTGTTAAACTTCCAGTGCCTGCTTCGTTGACGCCATAGCAAAAAATAATAAATGAAGATCTTTATATGTACTACAATATTCGTTTCGTTCCCTCCTTCATCTTACCGTGCAGTTTTCTTAGTTTACTGATCGCTTGCTTGCGAATGGGACTAGAGCCCTCACGTTTCTCCTTTTTTGCTAATTTTCGGCGCCTAAAGAACTCAAACATTTTAATAAACATAAGCTGACCTCCCTTCGTGGCTTTTATAAATGTTGTTAACGAGTTACTTTTAATAAAGTGGGAACTTCCCATAAATATACACTTTAATTATAGCACATTTTTTTGTTTTTTTCAACAAAAAAGCCCTAGTTTTTGACACTAGGGCAATTTTATACAAACTTTAAGCATTTTCTGTCATTATAGGAACTATTTGTTTCTTTCTTGAAACAACGCCTTTTAATTCAATTATATTATCGACAATTTTTTCATTATATGCTTTTTCAGCAATATGTGCTGCATTTCCTAAAACTATTGCTTTTGAAGTACTTTCAACTATATCTGTAATTACAAACATAAATAAGTCTAATCCGTTTTCTTCAATAGATTTTTCCATTGCTGCTTCTAAATCTGCTTTCATTGTTAATACTTCATCAATTGAAGCTGTATTTACTTGTGCAATTATTGATTTTTTATCTTTTAAATCTATTTTTTTAGCATCTATATTTAAAATTTCTTCAATTGTAAAAGAACTTAAATCTGTTCCTGCTTTTAACATGTCCATACCATAAGTATCAACATCAATTTCTGCTATTTTTGCAAGTTCTGTTGCAACTTTTACATCTTCTTCTGTACATGTTGGTGATTTGAATAATAATGTATCAGAAATAATAGCAGACAACATAAGACCTGCAATAGTTTTATCAATTTCAACACCATTTTCTTTATATAACTTGTACATTATAGTTTCTGTACAACCTACTGGTTCTGCTCTATAATATAAAGGATAAGATGTTTTCATTGATAATTTATGATGATCTACAATTTTTTTAATTACTACATTTTCAATATTTGGTATAAGTTCATCTGGATTTGCAGTATCTACAAGAATAACTTCTGTTTTATCCTCTGCATCCTCTATAAATTTAGGTGCTTCAACTCCTAAATAATTTAAAACATATTCTGTTTCTTTATTAATGTTTCCTAGTCTACAAGCTTCTACATCATTTCCTAATTTTTTTTCTAAATTAGCCATTACTAAGCTTGATGTTATTGAATCTGTATCTGGATTTTTGTGTCCAAAAATAAGTGTTTTTCCCATTTTTATTCTCCATTCTTCTTCATATTTTTACATTATAATACAACATTTTTTATTAAAAATCAATATTATAAATTCAAATATTCTTTTATACTTTCTGTTAATCCTGTTATATAGGCTTCTCGATTATATAACATTTTTTCTAAATCTGTTTTTATGTATCCGAGTTCTATTTGATAACACTCAATTCCCAGATTTGAATTATAATATCTATTTGCACCAAAAGATGCATTTCTTCCATCTGCATAAGCATTTGTAGCAATTCCACCTACTTCTCTAATTGTGTATTGATAAGGTGTATCTGTCGTTATATTGTATGGCTCATATCCTTTTTTAAAAGCTGTGTTTTCGAATTGTTTAATTACTTGATTCGTAAAATTCCATACAAACACTCCATCTGCTTTTCTATATCCAGAATTATTAGAATAAGAATTTGCACCAGTTTCTACAATTTTATTTGCCATAAGTTTAGCAAAATCTAAATTGCTTTTTGTTGGAGCATATATCTCTAAGCCTGACAAACCATTTGCACCATTATTTACATGAAAAGATAACATATATTTTGCTTTGCTTTCACAAGCAATTGTTATTCTTCCATTATCATTATACATATTTGTTGAATTAAAGCTATCAGTGTTTTCATCATCTCTTGTAAGTTTAACTTTTAATCCTAATTCTTCAAGCTTAATTTTCAAATCTTTTGCATAATCTAAAGTTATATTAGCTTCACTATAACCATTTAAAGTTTCTCCTTTATCAGTGCCACCATGACCACTATCTATAACAAAATCATAACACTCGACTTCATTTGCCGGAGTAATTTTCAAAGATAAATAATTACATTCGCTATCTTTTAGCTCTTTCTTAAAAAAGCCAATTTCTATTTTATTATTAGCATTATTTCTAGTAACCGTATAATATTCAATATTAGGATATACTGAAATATTTTCAAAAGTATAGTATCTAGCATTAACATTGTTATTCATTTTTACTCTTAGAAAAACATAATAATTACCAGCATTTAGCTTATCTAACTCTACTGCCTTATTTATTTGTGCAGTTTCAAACATAAGCAACTTATTATCAAGTTTTGTTTCAACATCGTAAGCAAATTCATTTTTTCCATCTGTTACTACCAATTTAACATTTTCTAAATTTTCTTTACTAATACCATCTAAGCTTCCTTCAATATTAAAGGAATCACCATAAGTATAAAATTTAGCAATTTGAGCTTCTTTATGTTGAAGCGACAAAAATAAATCTTCAACTTGTTTTACTTCTTGCTTTTTTGCATTGTTTCTAGAAACTTCAACGTATATACCAGAAGCAACTCCTAAAGCAATAATCATTAGAAAAATAATTTTAAAAATTTGTTTTCCCATAAGGCTTGTCCGCCTTTCTTATTTTAATTTTGCTATTAAATCGTATTCTTTAACTCCGGTTATAATGCAATCTACAAAACTGCCTATATCTATTTTTTTCGTATTTTCTATAAATATAACTCCATCTTCATCTGGTATGTCCATATAACTTCTTGCTATATAATATTTTCCATCTGGAGTACAACCTTCAACTAAACTATTATAAGTATTTCCAATCTTTTCTTCTAATTTTATTTCAGCAATTTTTTGCTCTAATTTCATAAGTTTGTTTAGTCTTGCTTCTTTTGTTTTAGGATGAACTTGCTCTTTTATTTTAAAAGCTGGTGTTCCATCCTCTTTTGAATATTTAAAAGCACCCATTTTTTCAAATTTAGCTCTATTTACAAATTCATATAGTTCAAAGAAATCCTCTTCTGTTTCTCCTGGAAAACCTACCATCATTGTAGTTCTTAAAATAACATTTGGTATTTCTTTTCTAATTTTATTTATCAATTTTTCAATACTTTCGCTATTGCTGTGTCTATTCATTCTTTTTAAAACAGGGTTTGCAAAATGTTGAAGTGGTATGTCAAAATATTTACAAATTTTGTCGTTTTTCTTAACCACATCAATAAGTTCATCAGTAATGCTTTCAGGGTAAGCATATAGAAATCTAATCCACTTAAAACCTTCTATTTTACAAAGTTTTTCTAAAAGTTCTGCAAGCTTACTTTCTCCATACAAATCAATTCCATATTTTGTAGTATCTTGTGCTATAACGATTAATTCTTTAATTCCAGCTTTTGCAAGTTTTTCTGCCTCTTGCAAAACATCTTCCATTTTTCTGCTTATATATGGACCTCTTATGTATGGAATTGCACAATATGTACATCTATTTGAGCAACCTTCCGCAATTTTTAAATATGCAGTTGTATTACCAGTAGATACAATTCTATTCATATAATCAAGTGTATTTACAGATTCTTGTACTTTGACTAACTTAGAAATCTGTTCCCACATAGTATCATAATCATCAATAGATAAAAATAAATCTACTTCTGGCATTGATTTTTCTAGGTCTTTTTTATATCTTTGAACCAAACATCCCATAGCAATTAAATATTTACAATTTCCATTTTTCTTATATTCTGCCATTTCTAAAATTGTATTTATTGCTTCTTCTTTTGCGCTTTGAATAAATCCACATGTATTGATAACAATTATTTCTGCATCTTTTGGGTCTGTTACAATCTCAAATTTTTCTTTTTTGAACATACCAATACACATTTCAGTATCAACCAAATTTTTACTACAACCGAAGTGATACAAAACCTACTTTCATTTTATTCCCCTTATATTAACATTGTTATTATTAATCCAATAATTAAACCTGGTATACCTAATAAACCAACTAAAATTATTGTACCAATATTTAAAGTTACAATTACTCCAAAATAAGCAAGTACAGCTAATATAATACCTGCTACAACAGAGTTGATAATAAACTTTATAATAATTTTAAATGGCAATGCTATAATTTTTAATACTAAAATAAGCACTGCTATTGATATAATAAATGATATAATTCCCATAATTTTCCTCCTTATATTATTTTCTACTTATTTGTTTTCTAGTGAGTTCTAATAAATTTAATTTTGTAAATTCTTCTATTTGAACTCTACTTCTATCTTCTAAGCAAAACTCTTGAAGAGCTTTTATGATTTTTTCAATATTTTCTTTTTTATGCATATCTATAAAATCAATAACAATTATTCCACCAATATCTCTTAATCTAAGTTGTTTAGCAATTTCTTTTGCAGCTTCTTCATTTACTTTATAAATAGTTTCTTCTAAATTTGTATCTCCTATAAATTTACCTGTATTTACATCTATTGCTGTAAGAGCTTCTGTTCTATCTATTGTGATAAAGCCTCCAGATTTTAGCCAAATTTTATTAGAATTTATCTTAGAAATTTGTTTTTCAATATCATATAATTTTGACAAATCTCTTTCTTCTAAATTTATTTTGGTTTTCCCGCCAATCTCTTCTATTATTGCTTGAACTTTTTCTAAATTTTCTTTTGTATTTACAACAATTCTATCTAAATCAAAATCTATTAAATCTATAATAGTTTTCTTTAAAATTCCACCACTATCATAAATTTTAACCGGATAATTTTCAAATTCTGTATTTTGAATTTTTTTCCATTTTTCTATTTGGTATATAACATCTTCTATTATTTCTTCTTTGCTTGCTTTTTCAGCAGTTGTTCGTATAATTGCGCCCATACCTTCTGGTAAAATAGCAGATACCATCTCTTTTAAACTTTTTCTTTTTTCTTCATCTTGTATTTTACTAGAAAGCGTAACATAAGGCGAATTAGGCATAAGCACTATCATTCGACCTCTCAAACCTATATGTGTTGAAACTCTAGCACCCTTGGTTTGCATTTTATCTTTTTTTACTTCTACTAGCAAAGGATCTCCTGGTTTAATCAGCTTAGTTATAGGTGTCGAATTTTGAAACTTTTCTTTTGTTTCATCTTGTTTAGGTAAAATATCTTTCTTATGTATAAAAGCATTTTTATCTTCACCTAAATTTATAAAAGCCGCTTCTAAGCCCGGAACTATATTTTGCACTTTACCTATATATATGTTTCCGTCTAAATTTTTGTGCTCCTCGCTATCTTCATAATATTCAACTATTTTTTTGTCTTCTATTAAAAATATTAAATTCTTATCATTTTGGTTGTTTATTAATAGTTCTCTCATTTATGCTCCTATATTTATGTTGTATTTATTCATAGCGCTATCAATATTATTTTTTAAAGTTTCTATAACTGCTTCAGCAGCTAAATTAACACCTCTGTCTAAAAGTTCCTTATCTTCATCATCTATTCCGCCAATAACATGTGCAATCATATCTTTTTGTCCATGTGGCTTTCCAATTCCTACTCTAACACGTGGAAATTTTTCACTACTTAAATGTGATACAATAGATTTCATTCCATTATGTCCACCTGCTGAACCATTTTTTCTAATTCTAATTTTTCCTGGCTCAATATCAACATCATCATAAATTACCAAAACATTTTCAAGTGGAATTTTATAAAAATTAACAAACTCTTGAACAGCTTCTCCGCTTAGATTCATAAAGGTTTGAGGTTTCACTAAAATTACTTTTTCCCCTTCTATAATTCCACTTCCAAACAAGGCTTTAAACTTGTCTTTCTTAACTTCTATATTATATTTTTCTGATAATTTATTTATAACATTAAACCCCATATTATGCCTTGTATTAGCATAATCTGATTCAGGATTTCCAAGTCCTATAATTAAATACATTTTAATCCTCTTATCTTAAAAATTTACATATATATTATATTGCATTTTTGTCCTAATTACAAGTAAATATAATAAAAGTCTTATTAATAGTTTATTAATAAGACTTTATTTATAATTTTATTTAACTTTATCTAAAATTTCCATATACTCTAAAGTTATCTTTTTAGTTATATCTCTGCCTAATTTAAACGCTGCTTCAAACATTTTTCTTTGTTCCTCATCAGTACATATATCATAATCTATTTTTCTTATTTCATCTTGAAAATCAGCATACTCTTGAATAGTTGCAGGAGTATATTGCCAAGGTTTGTTTCTAGTTATAAAATGATATACGGCTATATCATCCAAATCATACATTTCATAATCTCTACCATCAAATTTTTCACTATCTGGATGTTTTACATAATAGTCTAAATGTAAAACAAACATATTATATTTTAAAGGTAAATGTAACTCTGGATGTTTCTCCCATTCTGGATAATGCCATTGTATAACATCTTGGTCACCAAATTCTCTATATTTTTCTTGAACTTTTTTCATTGTTTCTGTTAATTCTAAATCCAAATTTTTCTTTGGTTCTATAACAATTAAACCAGAAGTCATTTTCATCCATTCAAAATCTATACAGCAATTCTTTCTATCAACTGTAGCTGACATATGAGGCTTCTCAAATAGTTCATCTATATTTTTTCTTATATACATATCACTATCTATATAAACTAATTTATCAAATTCAGTTAATCCAAATACTAATAATTTATCAAATGTATTAGACCATCTGCTTAATAATTTTTCATCATTTCTCTTTTTTACTTCATCTGGAATTTTAATTCTGTCTTTTTTTATGATAATAATATCCATAGCTTTTAATTTTTCTATTGCTTCATTTGAAATAGTATCATTAACTAAAGTAACTAATGGATATTTGGCATTTACTCTATTTAAACATTCTTTAAGAGCTAATACACCAATCAAATAATTTTCTGTAGATAAAGATGTTATATATGCTTTTTTTATATTATTCATTTATTTTTCCCCCGCATCTCTTACATCTATTTTTAGCTTGTCCCAAATTTCTGTTGCTCTAACGTATTCATTATAATGTTTTTTTACGTTTTTATCATATTCTTCTAATTCTTTTAATAAGCACGAAAAGTCACATGTTTCAAACGCTGTATTCATTTTTGGAATACTATTTTTCAAATTATTTTTAGCCTCGTTTATGATTTTCTTATAATTATCTCGTTCTATTATATAATGATATAATGGTTTATATTTTGTCCATCCTATTGTAGTTTTTAAGAATCTTTGCTCAATACCACTATCATCTAATGCAATTCTTCTAAGAACTTTTGGAAATTTTTCCTTCATCAATCCTGTGTATTTCAAGAAACTATCATGAAAATGATAAGTTGGTATTCTTAAAACTTTGGCACCTTTTTCTTTTAATGCACAAGAAAAGAAAGTATCCTCACCTCTTGCTTTTGGTGGATTATAGAATGCTGGTATATTTTCTAGATGTCTTAAATTCAAACAAATTCCAGAACCTAAAACAAAATTCTTAGTTCCTACATCTTTAACCTCTTCAGCTGGCTTCTTTGCTAAAGCAATATCCATATCTGCATAAGATATACAAGTATCTTCTTTTCTATATTTTTGAATAACATCCCATGAAATAACTTCATTTTCCAGTCCGTCTATAAAAGCTTTATAATCTTCTTCTTTTACTTCATCATTATATTCTATATATGGTACAGGATTCATCATACCACATCTATAACCATATGTAATATCTGCATTCTCAATATTTTTAATATGCTCCAAAATATTACATTGTTTTATCCATTCTATTTCTTTTCCAGTTTTAACATTTGCTAATGGATATTCATCATCATCCCAAAATAGCAAATAATCTATATCTCTCTTTAAAGCATAATACATTATGGTATTTCTAGCTTTGCCATATCCTTTACCTATCAATAGGTCAACATCTTCCTGTGACAAGTCAAATTTTGACATTAATTTTTTCTTGTCTTCATCTATTGCCTCAGGAGTTATATATTTTATATTAATATTTTTATACACACTAGGTATTATTCCATAAAAGTCTGTTCTTGTTGTATATTGATAACCTAAATCAAATAATACAAATATTGTAAAATTTACTTTTACGTCTAATGATTGTACTTGCTCTAATAAAAATTCGTAATAGCTGTTTATTATTCTACACACATTAGGTCTACCTGTAATAAAGCCTATTCCGAAATTAATTTCTTTATTCATAAAATATCGTACCCTAAGGTACTCAACCTCACTTTCATTGTATAATATTTTTATTCTTTATATTCAAAATAATCATATTCGCAAGTTCTAAGCAATCTATTCATTATTGCAATTCCTAAACCTTCTTTAGGAACTCCCTCAATTAAAATAATTTCAGGTTTTATTTTATCTGCATTTCTAAGCTCACTATAAATATTTTTAGCAAAAGCTTCTAAATCGTGTTTGCTTCCAATGTCTATGTATCTTCCTTCTGATACAACAATATCTTTTTTATGTTCTGTAAAACCTATTACAACAACATCACCTTTGTATTTTCTAACTCGCTTATTTATTTCAAAGATTTGATTTTTTTCATCCTTAGCATATATTAATTGACATTTTGTATTGGGAGCATAATGTCTATGCTTCATACCAGGACTTTCTACTTTTTCATCTTTGCCAACCTGTTCGAATACTTTTTTGTCTATTTCTACATTGCCGGCTACTTCTCTTATTTCTTCTGGAGTAATTTTTCCCGGTCTTAATATAACTGGAATTTCATTTATTACTTTAACTACAGTAGATTCTAAACCTATGCTACTGTCTCCACCATCTATAATAGCTGATACTTTACTTTCTAACTCATTTCTAATATCTGAGATATTTGTACCGCTTGGTTTGCCAGATATATTGGCACTTGGAGCTGCAATAGGAACTCCAGAAAATGTTATTATAGCTTGAGCAATTAAATTATTAGGCATTCTCACTGCAACAGTATCTAACCCTGCAGTAACAATGTCTGGTAAAACATTTTCCTTCTTTTTTAAAATAATAGTAAATGGTCCAGGCATAAAACTCTCAATAAGTTTTTCTTCAACCTCCGTAATATCTGTAGCTATATTATATATTTCTTCTTTACTCGCTACATGAACTATCAACGGATTATCTGAGGGTCTGCCTTTTGCAATAAAAATCTTTCCAACTGCTTCTGCATCTAAGGCATTTGCACCTATTCCATATACAGTTTCTGTTGGAAATATAATTAATTCACCATTTTTTATTAAATTACATATTACTTTTAATTCTTCTGTACTAGTATTTTCTTCCCAATTATAATACATAATAAAATTCCTCGTATGTATCATTATAGCATTTTATTAGTATTTTGTCAAATTTTGAGTGTTTAAGAAATTCTTAATTTTTACCTATTTTTCAGTAATTTCACGCTTTAATCACAGGTGAGTTAGTGATAAGCATTATTTAACTTCATTTTTAGATTATATTGCTTCTATTATCTGTGCAACAGATAAATCTCTCTCATATTTGTAACATTCCCCATCTTGTTCTATCAATTGAAATTTGTTTTTAGTATAAAAATTTATTCCTCTATTAAATTTACTCCATGTTTCTAATACAACTTTTTCATAACCCTTTTCTTCTAATTCATCTATTAACACATCCATAAATTGTTGAGAAATTCCTGTCCCTCTATGTTCGGCATAAACATATACTCTCTTGATTTCTGCTATACTATCTCCTTTATCTATGTAAGCAATACTACCTACTACTTTATTATCAATAACAGCAATCCATATTTTTTCATATAATTCTTCTTCAACTTTACTCATACCGTCACGCCATTCTTCAAAGCCAAATTCCTCGACGCAAACATCTACCCATAATTTAATAAGTTGTTCCTCATATTTTTTGTTATATTCTACTAATTCATACAATTTTCTTTCCTCCTTGTTTCAGTTTTATTTATCATTATTTTCTAAAAAATTTTTGACTATCCCATCCATATCAAGTCTTTCTATATCATGATATATTTCTAAATTTTGTTTTTCTATACTAGGACTTTGATACATACTCTTATTATGAAAAATTGCTTCTTCAAAATCCACTTTTTCCATATAAACATTTTCATTTATATATTTCAACAATTCTTGTCCTTTTTTCGAGTTTACAATAACAAGAGATGTTCCTTTTTCATCATTCATCTTAGGAAGAATTTCATCAATTCCCCAAAAATCAGCTAACGTAATATCTGACCTTCTATGTTTTTTCTTAAATTTGCAACTATAACAAGATGGTCTAAGTACCATATCACTTAAAAACAGCCTCATATATAAATCTTCGTGATGATCAATACTTATTTGCTTATCTTCATATTCAAAACAAGTTTGATAATTATTCCAGCCTTTATTATATTTGTTTCTAAAACTTATTTTTTGAATTTTACCACTATCTTGTTTTTCTCTATATTCTATATATTTTCTCCATACTTTTGCCGATGGTACTCCATGACAAATTAAATCTTGCGTATATAGGTTTTCATAATCTTTTCCAAGATATGTATATAACCCTTCAATTTGACAAGGTGTACCTGTAAAAAGTACTTTTCTGCCATTTTCTAATTCTTTCTTGGCTTGCTTATATGTATCTCCTATTTTACTTTGCAGGTACTTTGAGCCTCTTATTTTCCACAAATTTTCTATATTATCAATTCCTTTATGGAGCACATTAAATTTATCATCAAATATAGCACCAAATACTATACCTTCATCATTGATAATTTGTTTTGCTATTTCAGTAAAGATTCCACCTGAAGAGCTTTCCATTCTTATTTCAGTATTTTTGTTATATATTGCAAAAGCATTAGGTGTATTTTTTTCTTCTTTACCATTTAAAATCGGACAAACATTTTTACATAATCCACAATTAATACAAATTTGTGAATTTATTTTTGGATATTCAAAACCTTGCTCATCTTCTTTTATGTAAATTGCATTTTTAGGACATATATTTTTACAAGCTAAGCAACCACAGCAGTCATTTTTATTGCATATTTTTTGCATAAAACTCACCTACTCTTTTATTTCTAATGCCTCTTTTAAAAATGTTATTTCCTTTTCTCTTTCTGTCTTTAAAATGTCTTTAATGTTTGAATAATCAATACTCATTTGTTGCTCTTTTATTTTTCCTTCAAACTTTCTTCCTTCTAATTGGAAAATTTGTAATAAAGTATCTATTCTTGAATACATATTGCTCATTCTTTCTTGATCTCTTTCGAAAATCAAAAATGGTTTTTCAAATAAAATTGAGAATACACATGAATGAAATGAATCTGTAAGTACTAAAAAAGCGTTTTTTACTAAATATAGAAATTCACTTGGTCCCGTAGCATAAAAACTATCTTCATCTAAAACATCTACAATGTCACAACCATGTTCTTTAGCAAATTTTTCTATCTCTTTTTCTTTTTCATCAGAAACATTACCTAAGAAATATTTCAAAATATACTTATCATTTTTTAATTGTTTTGGTTTTTTCATAATTGAAATCCATTTTTCAACAGGAAGCATCATTGTAGGATCTAATACTACAAGAGCATCATCTCTACCTGTAATTTCTTTTACTAATTTTGCTCCTGCAAACTCTCTTACAGAAATTGCTTTCATTTCTTCTAAACCTTTATATGCTACATGATCTTCTTTTGGAACTTCACTAATACCAAAGCTTGCTGACAATGCTATTCTCTTATACTGTGGTGCAAATTTTGCAAAAGCAAATTCACTAAATCTGTCTTCAAAATTATAATTCCAAATCTGATCACTGCCTATTACAAAATAATCATATTTTTCATGAAAATCTTTGCTTACCTCATTATGAAATATTACTTCATCAGTATTAGACATATAATCTTCATTGAATTTCAAAAATTTTTCTCTTCTTCTAAAATCAATTTTTTCTACTCTTTCAAGATAATTTTCACCATTTACAATATTAGTATTTTTTATAGTTTCAGCTTCAAATCCTAAAGATTTAATTACTTCTTGCACAGCATAGTTTTGTAACCTATTTCCATAATTATTTTCATCATAAATTGTAATTATCCCTACTTTTTTCAAATCTAACATTCCCTTCTAAACAAATTGCACAAAAAAATAACACCAAATTAAATAAAAGATTAAATTGGTGTTATTTATATAAATATTTCACATAAAAAAATTACTGTTCCAAATTTAACCCACTTATAAAATTTTGCGCAAGCTTAAATAAGCGGTATTGGCGGGTATAATATCACTTCTATCATTATTACTATATAAAATTTTATTACTTCTTACTGTTTTCATTTTTTTAATTATCATGATATTTACCCCTTTCTTTAAATCTTAATAAATTATACAATATTTTGTCAAAAAATGCAATAGCATTTTGTTTATTTGAATATATTACCATTTTTTGTATTTTTTCTCTTTTAATCTCATTCTTACTTGTTAAATAGTTTTTTATCATGAAAAAAGTTATGCTTGAATAACAAACATAACTTTAAAATTTCTATTTTTTATTTTCAATATCTTCACATATTTTTTGTGAAGTATTCTCTACTTCTTCATTGTCTTCTGAAGATAGCAGTTTTGTTTTAAAAAATTCTTTATAACCTAAAGCAATAATTAAAGCTATAATAATTGCAAAAGATAAAGCCTTCCAAATTCCACTATCTAGTAAAATTATTGCGAACATTCCAAAAACTGCACTTATTGCATACATAATTAAAACTGCTTGTTTTTGAGTAAAACCTTTTTGTAGCATTTTATGATGCAAATGACCAGCATCTGGTTGAATAACAGCTTTCAAATTTTTACCTTTTATTAATCTTCTTATAATAGATAATATTGTATCAAATAACGGAAGAGCAAGTACTATAAGTGGAGCAACAATAACAATGGCTGTATATGTTTTGGCTATACCTATAATTGAAATAGTTGCTAAACAATATCCTAAAAAATTGGAACCTGTATCTCCTATAAAAGTTTTTGCTGGATTAAAATTATATGGTAAAAATCCTACTAAAGAACCACATAACGCTGTTATTAAAATTATTGATATAAGTGGTGAATCATTAAGCGCAAATATAATTAGTAATGATAGGCATGAAATAATTGATATACCCGTTGATAAACCATCTAGCCCATCAATTAAATTCATGGCATTCGTAATTCCTACAACCCATAATATAGAAAATATATCATAAAACAAAGTATTTGTTGCTGGTATATCAAAAAATGGTAGTGAAAAATAATCTATTCTTATACCACAATTAACTAATACAATTCCTGCAGCAATTTGTGCTGCTAATTTTACTAATGCTTTAGCACCTTTTACATCATCATAAAAACAAGTAATACCAATTATTAAAGCACCAATTACAAATCCAACTAATTTTATGTGTAAATCATCTTGAAAAATATCTATATTTTTTTCAATACTCATTACCACTAATAAATAAATTACAGA
This sequence comes from Clostridia bacterium, assembly GCA_017625465.1. Taxonomy (GTDB): domain Bacteria; phylum Bacillota; class Clostridia; order TANB77; family CAG-508; genus Scatovivens. The sequence continues at coordinate 294,646 of JAGAKS010000017.1, forward strand.
TACAAAAAATCCTAATATTACAGCCAAACCTCCGAAGTCTCGGCATAGTAATTTTGTTTATTCTTCTAGGATCTTGTGGCAAGTCTACTGCACCAACTTTTTTTGCAAATCGAATAGTGTATGGTGTTGCCATGAATGCTGTAACAAAAGCTATAGTAAACGCTATTGCTATATCTCCCCACATAGATTAACAAACCTCTCTATTTCATATTTTTATCTTCAATTTCTTTTATCATATCTAATCTGTCCGTATGTCTACCGCCCATAAATTCTGTAGCAAGCCAAGCACGTAAAATAACAACTGCTTGAGAAATATTTATAAATCTTCCTGGTAATGCTATTACATTAGCATCATTATGTGCTCTTAATAATTTTGCAACTTCTTCATTCCAACAAGACGCACATCTAATTCCTTTAAATTTATTTGCAACTATTGTCATGCCGAAGCCAGTCCCACAAACTAAAATGGCTTTATCGCATTCTTTTCTTTGAACAGCCTCCATTGCTGGTACTGCATAAAGTGGATAATCTGTTCTTTCGTCTGAATAACATCCAAAATCTTTATACTCTATTTCTTTTTCATCTAGATATTTTTTTATTTCTTCTTTTAATGCATATCCACCATGATCACAAGCTATTGCTATCATAATAGCACCTCCTATTTTTTTCTAAAATATATCATAGAAAGTATATTTATACAATATACATTATAAACAAGTTTTGTGAATTTTCTGTGAAATTTCTAAATTTTACTAAAATATTGAACTTTTTTTGATAAAGCACTTGATTTTTTAAGGTACATCATGTTATAATGGTTGAAGTAAATTTACTTTATACTAAAGGGAGGTGCAAAAGACATGCCAAATATTAAATCAGCAATAAAAAGAGTAAGTGTTATCGATAAAAAAACATTACAAAATAATATGATTAAATCAGCATACAAAACAGCTATTAAAACATTTGAAGCAGCTGTAGAAGAAGGAAATAAAGAAAAAGCTGAAGTTGCATTTAAAGAAGCAGTAAAAAAAGTAGATCAAGCTTGCACAAAAGGTGTTATAAAAGCTAATACTGCATCAAGAAAAAAATCAAATTTAGCTAAAAAATTCAATACAATCAAATAGAAAAATATATCTCACTAATAGTGAGATTATTTTTTTGCCAAATATTACCTTTGAATTTCATCTAATATTCTGTTAATATCTATTTATAGATGTTATTTGGAGGTTACTTTATGAAAACTGATATATTAGATTCATTTATTATAAAAGATAAAAAAATTTTGAATTTACTACATAAAACATTAACTTTTTCTTTTGCTATATGCTTATTAGGTATTTTACTTATGGACTTATTTTTTAAATATTGTATTTCTTTTGATTTATTTAAAATTTCAATTATTGTTTTTAGAACTGGATTATTGATTGGTATTAGTGGAATAATGTCTTCATTTATAATAAATTATTATAATACATAAAATAAAAAACACCTTATTTTTTATTTAAGGTGTTTTTTGATTTTATTTTTTTAATTCTTCTAAGAAAAGTTTGTTAAGCATTTGAGGATTTGCTTTTCCTTTTGTTTCTTTCATAGCTTGTCCTACTAAGAAGCCTAATGCTTTATCTTTTCCTGCTTTGTAATCTGCAACAGATTGTGGATTCGCTTCTAATACTTTAGCAACCACTTCTTTAATAGCACCTTCATCAGAAATTTGTACCCAACCTTTTGCTTCAATTATTTTGCTTGGCATTTCTGGATTTTCAAACATTTCTTCTAAAACTTTTTTAGCTATTGCTGAACTAATTGTACCTTTATCTATTAAAGAAACTAATTCTCCAAGTTCTTTTCCAGAGAATTTTAATTCTTCTGGTTCTTCTTCTCTTTCATTCAAAATTCTAGCTATATCTGACATTATCCAGTTGCTAACTGATTTTGGATTTCCACATACTTTACTTGCTTCTTCAAACATATTTGAATAATATTTTGAAGCTGTAACAAAATTAGCTGCTTTTTCTGTTAATCCCATTTCTTCTAAATATCTTTTCTTTCTACTTTCTGGTAATTCAGGCAAAGCATTTTTTATGTTTTCAATATATTCTTCTGAAAGTCTGATAGCAACTAAATCTGGATCTGGGAAATATCTATAATCTTGTGCATCTTCTTTATCTCTCATTGGGAATGTTTTTCCAGATACATCATCCCATCTTAAAGTTTCTTGTGTTATTTCTCCGCCATTTTCAATTACATCTATTTGTCTATTTGCTTCATATTCAATAGCTCTTACTATACTTCTAAATGAATTCATGTTTTTCATTTCTGTTCTTGTTCCGAATTCAGTAGCACCTTTCTTTCTTACAGAAACGTTAACATCTGCTCTTAGAGAACCTTCTTGCATTTTACAATCTGAAACTTCAATATATTCAAAAATAGATTTTAATTTTCTAAGGTATGCTTCTACCTCTTCTTTACTTCTTAAATCAGGTTCTGAAACAACCTCTATTAAAGGAACTCCAGCTCTATTTAAGTCCACAAAGCTTCCTCTACCATATTCATCATGATTTAATTTTCCAGCGTCTTCTTCTATATGAATACGTGTAATTCTAATTGTTTTTTCTCCATCAGGAGTTTCTATATTAACATGTCCTTCATAGCAAAGAGGTAAATCAAATTGTGAAATTTGATAAGCTTTTGGTAAATCCGGATAAAAATAATTTTTTCTATCATTTTTACTATTTCTAGCAATTTTACAATTTGTTGCTAAACCAGCTTTTACAGCATATTCTACAACTTTTTCATTTAAAACTGGTAATGTACCAGGCATAGCCATACAAATTGGGCAACAATGAGTATTTGGTTCTCCACCAAACTCTGTAGGACATGAACAGAATATTTTTGTTTTTGTTGATAATTCGCAGTGAACTTCAAGTCCCATAACAATTTCATAATCTTCTCTAGCCATTATTTGTTACCTCCTTTAAATGTTGGTCTGTTTTCTCTAAAGTTTGAATTTTGCTCATAAGTATATGCTGCTCTTAAAATTGTTTCCTCATCAAAAGCTTTACCTATTAATTGGAAACCTATAGGTAAACCATTGCTATCTAAAGCACAAGGAATACTCATACCTGGTAGACCACCAATATTTACTGGAACAGTACAAATATCTGCTATATACATTTCAAGTGGATTATCACATTTTTCTCCAATTTTAAATGCAGTAGTTGGAGAAACTGGTGTTAATAACAAATCATATTTTTCAAATAATTCATTATATGAATTTTTTATAACTGTTCTAACTTTTTGTGCTTTTTTATAATATGCATCATAATATCCAGAAGAAAGAACATAAGTACCAATCATAATTCTTCTTTTTACTTCTGGTCCAAATCCTTCACTTCTTGAATTTTTATAAATATCTTTTAAGTTTTCAAATTTTTCACTTCTAAATCCGTAACGAATTCCATCAAATCTACCTAAGTTTGAACTAGCTTCAGCATCAGCAATAACATAATAAACAGAAGTAGCATATTGACCAACATCAAAAGAACATTCTTCAACAGTTGCACCTAATTCTTCATATTTTTTTGCAACTGCTAAAACAGCTTCTTTTACTTCTGGATTTATACCTTCTCCAAAATATTCTTTTGGAAGACCAATTTTCATTCCTTTAACATCATTTTTTAATGCTTGTGTGTAGTCTTTTTCGCCTACATCAACAGATGTAGAATCTTTAGAATCATGTCCAGCAATTAAGTTTAAAAGTATAGCTGAATCAGTAACATCTTTTGTTATAGGTCCTATTTGGTCAAGTGATGAAGCAAAAGCTACCAAACCGTATCTTGAAACTAAACCATATGTAGGTTTAAATCCAACAACACCACAAAGTGAAGATGGTTGTCTAATTGAACCACCAGTATCACTTCCTAAAGCCCAAGGAGCAATATCTGCTGCAACTGCTGCTGCAGAACCACCTGATGAACCACCTGGTACTCTATCTAAATCCCATGGATTTTTTGTATCAAAAAATGCTGAGTTTTCTGTTGAACTACCCATAGCAAATTCATCTAAGTTTGTTTTTCCAAGGTATACTAAATCTTCTTTATTTAATTTTTCTATAACTGTCGCATTATATGGAGCAACAAAATTTTCTAACATTTTTGAACTACATGTTGTTTTAGTACCTGTAATACATAAATTATCTTTAATACCTATTGGTATACCAGCATATTTACCAACTGTTTTTCCTGCTTTTCTAGCTTCATCTACACTTCTTGCTTTTTCTAAAGCTGTTTCTTCCATTGTTGAAACATAAGCTTTAACTGCGCTATCTTTTTCTTTTATTCTATCAAAATAACTTTTTGTTATTTCTTCTGAAGTAACTTCACCTTTTTCTAATTTTTCCACTAATTCATGGACTGTAAGTTCGTAAAGTTCCATTATTTAATCTCCTTTCTTATTTCTTGCTCTAAATGTGGCCAAGAATATACCCTTTTCACATCAGGATGATTACATTCTATATTGCATCTGTTTTCCATTATATATGATTTTATGCCTTTTTTTGCAACACTAATGCAATTTATTATACTATCATCAACAAACACATCAATATTATTTTCCTTAGCAATATCTCCTTTATTTTGAGCATCAATTATAAGCTTATCATATTTTATGCCATATTTTTTTAGCCAAGCTTTTGTAATCTCTTCTACTTGTACATTTTCTGTATCAAATCTTGCTGTAATTAAAATAATTGTATTGCCTTCCTCTTTTAATTTATTGATAGTTTCTACTGCAAAATGATAAGGTATAGTTTCTTCAATTAAATTTCTATAATATTTATTAAAAAATTTTAATTCGTCTTCTCTATTCCAATTGTGTAAAGCTTGTACATATCCAGTATCTGCAATATCTACTGATGGTTTTATATTTATTTCTCTTTTTAAATCTTCAATCATAAATTTTTCAGCATACGCAAACATAACTCCGAATGTATCTGTTATTGTGTCATCTATATCTAATCCTATTACCATAAAAACTCCTAATTTATTACTTTTGGTATTCTAAACATTCCATCTTCTTGACTTGGAGCATTTTGTAATAAAGTTTCTTTATCAACTGTTTGAACTATTTCATCTTTTCTAAATACATTATAATTTTCATTAGCCCCAATTGTTTCGTTTACTTCATCAGTATTAACTGAATTAATCATATTGGCAAACTCTAAAATTTCTGTCATATCGTTTGCATAACGTTCTTTTTCTTCTTCTGTCAAATTTAAACTTGCAAGTTTTGCAATATGTTCTACTTCTTCTTTACTTATAGCCATTTTCATCTCTCCTCTCATATATTTACTAATTATATACTGAAACCCTAAAAAATACAAGTTTTATTTCTTTAAAAATATAAAAAATATGTAGCAAAAATGCTACATATTTCTATACTAATCCTTTTTTTCTTCTTCAACATTTGAAACTTCTGTAACTTCTGCAGTTTCAGCTGTTTCTGCTTGTGCTACTGGTTCTTCTTCAACAATAACTTGTGGTTCTTCAATTTTTGGTTGTTTTACACCGCATTTTGAACAAAATTCTGATTTTAATTCTAATTCTGCACCACAACTAACGCATTTTTTGATATCTTTTAATGCTAAGATTTCAACTTCTGCTCTTGCTATTTCTTCTTTTAATCTTTCAATTTCTTCGCATTTTGGAGTAATTTCTTCTTTTGAAGCATCTTCCCCTATTTTCATTTTTTCGTATACCATTTTTCCAATTTCACGATATTCAGCATCTATTTTATCTTTGTAATCTGATATTTTGCTTTTTAGTTTAATTTCTCCTGAAAGTTTTGTTGTTTTTTCTTTTGCTGTTTGATAAGCCTCTGATGTTTTTTTACCTAATTTGTTAAAAAAATCCATTTTTAAAACCTCCTTTATTATTCTGATTTTGGTTCTCTAGTCATAAGAATATTTACTGCTTCTTTTGGACTAAGACCATTATACAATACTTCATACACTTTTTCAACTATTGGCATCTCTACATTATATTTTTTTGCCAACATATATGCTACATCTATATTGTCTACGCTTTCTATTGTCATTCCAATTTGTTTTCTAGCTTCTTCAATAGTATATCCTCTTCCTATTAATTCTCCTGCTTTTCTATTTCTACTGTGAACACTTCCACAAGTAACTATTAAATCTCCAAGTCCAGATAATCCATAGAAAGTTTTACTTTCTCCGCCCATTGCTGTTCCAAGTCTATTTATTTCCACTAATCCTCTAGTTGCTAATGCAGCAAAAGAATTATCGCCAAGTTCTAATCCAACAGCTATTCCTGCACAAAAAGCTATAATATTTTTTAATGCTCCTCCAAGTTCTACACCTCTTACATCTGCTGAAGTATATATTCTTAGAGTATTGCTTTTAAATTCATCTGAAATTACATTTCTTACTTCTTCATCTTTAGAAGCTACTACTAAAAGCGTAGGAACTCCAACAGAAACTTCTTCTGCATGACTAGGTCCAGATAAAATTCCCGTTTTAATTCCTGGTAATTCTTCTTCCATAATTTGATCTAGTGTATAACCTGTTTCAGCTTCAAATCCTTTTGAACACATAATTAACATTTGATTTGGTTTTACTAAATGTTTGTATTGTTTTATTGTACTTCTTACAAATTTTGATGGCGTAACATGTAAAATTATATCAGCTCCATCTAAAACTTCTTCAAAACTAGATGAACATATTACTCCATCTGGTATTATTGCTTGAGGTAAAAATACACACTTTCTTTTATTATTTATTAAATTTTTTTCATCTTCATCATAAGACCACATTCTTACTTCATGACCATGATTTCCAAGATAAATTCCTAATGCTGCTCCCCAGCTTCCGCTACCTATTATTGCTACTTTCTTCATACATTTCTCCTTAGTTTTCTGTTTTTTTGAAACTAATTTTATTTTCAGTTCCATTTAATAATCTTTTTATGTTACTTCTATGATTATATGCAATAAATACTGCCATTATAATTGCAAAAATTATATAAGATAAATGGTTTTGTGGAACTAAATAACAATCAGTTATAAATATACATAATACTGGGAATAATATTGCTGCTGATATTGAACCTAAAGAAACCATTCTTGTAAGTGCCATTAAAATTAAAGCAAATACTAAACAAATTAATCCAATTTTCCAATTTATTAAAAGTAATACACCTAAACTTGTTGCAACTCCTTTTCCGCCTCTAAATTCAAAAAATATTGGAAAAGTATGACCTAAAACAACAAAAAACGCTGCAATCTCTACTAAAATTGCTCCATCAACATTTGAATTTATTTTTCCTATAATTAAAGCTAATAAAACTGATACTACTCCTTTTAGTATGTCACAAACTAATGTAAGTAATGCAGCTTTTTTTCCAACGCTACGAAGCATATTTGTACTTCCTGCATTTCCACTGCCTTTTTCTCTAACATCAAATCCAGCCATTTTTCTGCTTATTATTACAGAAAAACTAATACTTCCAATGGCATAAGCTATAATTGCCATAATCACATATACTAACATTTTTTACCTCCTATGTTATTAATTTTCTTTATCTGATTTTTCTCTTACTATAAGTCTAACTGGTGTTCCTTCTAGACCAAAATTATTTCTAAAGCAATTTATTAAATATCTTTGATAAGAAAAGTGAAATAACTCTTTATTATTAACAAATATAACAAATGTTGGTGGTTTTGTAGAAGCTTGTGTTCCATATAATATTTTAAGTCTTTTTCCTTTATCTGTTGGTGGTTGAACAACGGCAATTGCTTCATTTATAACCTCATTTATTACAGATGTAGAAACTCTCATAGAATTTTGTTTATACACTTCGTTTACTTGTTCAAATATTTTATTTACTCTTTGCCCTGTTTTAGCTGAAATAAACATTATTGGTGCATAAGTTGCATAAGAAATTTTGTTGTAAATTTCTTTTTTGTATTCCTGCATTGTATAGTTGTCTTTTTCAACTTCATCCCATTTATTTACAACAATAATAATTCCTTTTCCTGCCTCATGAGCTTCACCTAGAATTTTTGCATCTTGGTCTGTTACACCTTCTAAGGCATCTATTAAAACTAAACATACATCCGCTCTTTCAATTGCAAGTAATGTTCTCATAACACTAAATTTTTCTATAGATTCGTTAACTTTGCTTTTTCTTCTAATACCTGCTGTATCTATAAAAACATATTTACCAAATTCATTTTCAAATTCTGAGTCTATTGCATCTCTAGTAGTACCTGCAATATCACTAACAATACTTCTGTCTTCTCCAAGTATTCTATTTAATAAAGAAGATTTTCCAACATTTGGCTTTCCAATTAATGCTACTTTTATTTTTTCTTCTTGACCCTCATTATCTTCTTTTGGTGGTAATAAATTATATATTTCATCTAGCAAATCACCGATACCCATAGCATTTGCTGCTGAAATTGCATGTGGCTCACCTAGACCTAAATTATAAAATTCATATATTTCACTTGGTGGTTCACCAAAAGTATCTACCTTATTACAAGCTAAGATAATAGGTTTCTTAGATTTTTTTAGCATAACTGCTATTTCGCTATCTGCTGCTGTAACTCCTTCTTTAACGTTTGTCATAAACAATATAACATCTGCAACAGATATAGCAATATTGGCTTGTTCTCTCATTTGAGATAGAATAATATCATTTGATTCTGGCTCAATACCACCAGTATCTATCAAAGTAAATTCTCTATCTCTCCAAGAAGTATCAGCATAAACTCTATCTCTTGTAACGCCCGGTGTATCTTCTACAATTGATATTCTTTGTCCTACAACATAATTGAAAAACCTAGATTTTCCAACGTTTGGCTTTCCAACTATGGCTACAATTGGTTTTGACATTTTACCTTTCCCTTTCCATTTTCCAAATATATACAACTAACATTATAAAACCTATAATAGATATTATCATTGAGGTTTTCATATTATCAGTACCTTTATAAGAAACCTCCAAAGTAAGACTTTCTTTTTCTGGTATGTTACAACCTAAAAATCCATTTTCTGTTTCAAACGCCCTCAATTCTATTCCATCAGCATATATTTCATAGCCAGGATAATAAATATATGGCAATTCTAATTCTGTTTCTTCTTCATCAGTTTCAACTTTCGCAGTCATATTTAATCCATTTTTTTCTTCTTTTGATATTATAGCATTTCCTTTTGTAACGTATATTCTATCTTCTCTAGTAGCTATATAAAATCTATTTTCATAAGCCTTTGAAGGCAAATATTCTGCTTTTCCCATTCCGGCAATACATTCATTATTCATTCCAGAAACTTGTCCTAAGTTATAATCTTCAATTGTTGTAAGTTCATCTACTTGATATTTAACAAATCCATGTAGTGCCATTACATAAACTGTTGCAATAGTAATAATTATTAAAGCATCTTTAAATCTATATTTTTTAATAACCGCTCCCATATTTATTGCAGCAACTACACATAAGAAAAATGATGCATATTCCATACATCTCCATGGAAATTGTATAATGTATAAAAATTTTGGCATAATCTTCCATGGAAATAATTTTGTTGCCATTAGTAATGCTAATAGTCCTGTAATTAAGAAAAACAAATAATCTTTTCTAAATTCTGGTTTCATTATTCTTACTGTCATAATTGAAAATGCTAACATTATAATCATGTATGGTCCTAATTCGAACACAAATCCACCATCACCATTTGCTGTAACGAAAATTCTTCTAATTGGTAATTGTTCTTTTAAAAGGCTTTCTTCAGTTACCATTGCATCTGGTTCATATACTCTATAATTTCTAATAACTCTTGTTTCTAGCATTGGAATCGTAAAACAAGCTGTTATAGTTACAATAAATAAAGCATTTATTAATATATATTTCCAAACTTCTTTATCTTTTAATGCTTTAAAATTTACCAAAAGATATATAATTGCAAATATGGCAGTGTAAAGTGTAGATATATTATGTGTAAAAATTAAACCTATTGCACCAATACTTAAATACCAAGTTTTTCCTTCTTTTCTTATAATATTATATAAACCTAAAAAAACAAGTGGTATAAACATAAATGATGCAAATTCTGCTATTGCATTTCTAACATATAAATCTGTTAAATGATATGGAGCCATCATATATAATGCTCCCGCAAGGACTCCAACATTTTTGTTATCTGAAATATCAGACACAAGCTTGTACATAAACAGACCTGATAAGAACATACATATAAAAGCAAATAACTTATAAGCCACTATATATGAGCCAGAAATAAGTTTAAATAGTATTATGCTAAAAGTTGTAAAAGCTCCATAAAACAAGTTCCAAGAATAGCCAAAATTATTGCTAAAATTAGGAATAATATTACCTAAAAACACGCCTTCTTTTATTGCTTCATAAGTACCATAAGCTCTAGCTATGTGTTGAATTCCATCATCCGCATACACATCTAGATTATTTTTTAGCATTGGAGCACACATAATTAAAGCAATTACAATTAAAACTAATACACATCTGAAATTTTCATTTTTTAATATATTTTTTATTTTATCTTTCAACTTTTTTCTCCACTTAGTAGTTAATTTTTCCTTCTAAAAATTCATCATTTTCAATCCAATCTTGAACATTAAAAGCTATGTATTCTTGTTGATTTTTTCTAACAATAACTTCTTCTATACCAGAATTGATAATAAGTTTTCTACACATTAAACAAGGTGCCGCTCCGTTTTCATAATCATGATTTTCAGTTCTATAACCTACCAAATATAATGTTGCACCTAGCATTTCTTCTCTAGATGCGCATATTATAGCATTTTGTTCACTATGTACTGCTCTACAAGCATCATAACCACCGTGTCTTTGGTCTGGTAACAATTTCTTTTTTGTACAATATCCTAAATCTGAACAATTTTTTCTGCCTCTAGGCGCACCATTATAACCAGTTGATACAATTTGGTCATGATTTACTATAACTGTACCATATTTTTTTCTAAGACATGTAGCTCTTGAAGCTACTGTTTCTGCTATATCTAAGTAATAATTAATTTTATCTATTCTATCTTCCATTTCAAAGCCTCCTAGACTTTTGTATTATATCATTTTTCATTTGAATAAGCAATAATTTCTTTTCTCCATTTTTTTGAAAAATAATAAACAGTACAAAAAATCATATCTGTAACATACCAAGCTAAAATACTCACTCCTAACGCTAGTAATGGTTTGTTATAATTGCATTGAATTAGTAATACAACAACAAACTCTACTACGCTTGCAATAAATAAAGTTATAAAAGAATATTTTGTATTTCCTGTTCCTAACACAAATCCCATAAGTAACAAACATATTGGAATTAGTACAAAAGCTATTCCTACTATGCTTAAATATTCAATTGACATTTCAATTACTTGTTCATTAGTTGTAAAAATTGAACAAAACCATCTTGAGCAAAATACTAGGAATATTGCAATTATAACTGTAGGTACTATTATTATTTTTACTCCATTTTTCATAACTTTATTTAATTGGTCGAAAGCTCCTTTGCCTATAAATTGTGCAACTATTACTGTCATCATACTTTTTATACTAGTTCCTAAAGTATATAAAAAAGATTGTAATTTACTTACAATTCCGTAAGCACTACTACCTATTACCCCTAAAGAATTTGATAAATATACTTCAAGTATTATAGTAAATATTGTAGAAAGTTCTGCAAACATCATAGGGAAACCAATTTTTCCAACTTCCTTTAAAAAATTCTTTTTTAATTTCATATACTTTTTATTAAATTTAAGTAATTTTGTTCTTTTGCTTATATATATTAAACTAATGACCAATTCACATATCATGGCAACCGAACTTGCAAGTGCTGCTCCTATAATACCTAATCCTATCAAAATGAATATAGGGTCTAATATTATGTTTATTATATTAGTTAAAGTAAGTAAAACTAATGGTGCTTTACTATTTCCAGTTGCTCGTATAGATTCTACAATTGTATATGCAAAAAAATTAAATATGTATCCTATTAAATATATTACTAAATATTGCTTTGACATCAATAAAATTTCTTCTGGAGTATTTAATATTTTAAGCCACATATTAAGTGTAACAATTAAAAATCCACTTGTAATTAGTCCTAGCAAAATTGCTACTATATATATTGGTGTAATTATTTCTTTTATTTTTTCACGCTCTTTACTTGCAAATTTATTTGCAACCATAATTGAAGCTGTAACTGAAATTGCTGATAATATTGATGATGCTGCTAATATTATTGGCCAACAATTCGTAACAGACGCTACACCTTTTTCTCCTATTAACCTTCCTACCCAAATTCCATCTACAATATTATATAGGGAATTTAATAAATTAGTTATTAAAAGTGGAATGCAAAAATTTATCATATTAGATAACAAATTTCCTTGTGTTAAATCTTTCCCTTCCATTATTCCTCCATATTGATTTTTACAAACTTTTTTTATTATATCAAAAGAAGCACATTTTCGCAATTACTTTAACTAAAAAGCGAGGCATATACCTCGCTTTTCTTGATTATTTAATATTATAATTCATCATATTGATAATCTAAATAATTATTTTTATCAAATTTAAGTATATCTGTATCTACAACAGAATTATATATATATTCATAAGTTATGCTATTTTTTAAAGACAAATCATTGATTGATGAACCAATATAATTTTCTAATTTTATAATATGATTATCTTCTAAATTTATATAATAATATGTTAGTTCCACATTATCGCTATATTGTAAGCATAAAGAAAACTTTATACAATCATGATTATTGACTTCTTCTCGTCCATAGTATTTATAATTAGCATTTTGATTAACTTTTATAAAAAACTCTTCTTCTCCCAAAGCTGTTATTTTTTCACTAGAAGTCGTACGAATAATATGTTTTGTATCATGAACAATAGAAATGCAATAATTATTTACGTCAATTAAACTTTCAGCATATTTGTGATTATTATCATATTGTGCAATATAACACATATTATCTTTTATATAATTATCAAAATAAGCTATTTGTTTATTATTCTCATCAAAATAAGTTTCAATAATTTGAACATTTGCTGATAATTCTTTTCTTTGTGATATTATTTCTTTTACTTTTTCTAATGAATAATAACTTTTATAATAAATAAAAAGTCCAAAAATAGCAATGATTAATAATATAATTCCAATACTTAAATATTGTTTCATTTTTTTATTTTTCATAATAATTTAATCCTTTGTTTTTTGACTTTATGAATTTTAAGGCAAATATGGAAGTGGATTTACAAAAGAACGTTTTGCATTTATATAAACTCCAAAATGCAAATGTGGACCTGTTGATCTTCCAGTACTTCCTACTATTCCTATAACTTGTCCTTGTGCGACTTCTTCTCCCTCTGATACTGTTCTAGAACCAGACAATAAATGTGCATATAAAGTTTGTGTTCCATCATGATGATTTATCATAATATATTCACCATAAGATTTATAAGAACCATCTGGATTTCTCAAAGCTTTCGATTTCTCCACCGTTCCACTTTTTACTGCCACAACATTCTTTCCAACAACTCCAATATTTACATCAACACCATTATGTCCTGGATATGATGGATAACTTTTATTATTTATATTTGCCTTAGAAAGCCCAGATACTGGAAATATATAACCAGATAAACTAGGTATCGGACTAGCAACATTACCATTTTTGCTCTCTTTTTTGGCTATTCTGCTCATTTCATCTTGTATTGCTTTTTTATCTCTTTCAAATTGTTCAAGTTGCTCATTTAAAGCTTTTTCTTCATCTGTTAATGTATTTACCAAATTATTTTTATCTTGTACAGATAAATTTAGTGCTTTTCTTTTTAACTCAATAGTTTCTTTTGATGCACTAACTTCTTGCTTTGACTTATCTAATTCTTCTTTTTCAATTTGTATTTGATTTTTAGTATTTTCTATTTTTTGTAATAATTCTTGGTCTAACTCGGCCATTTGTGAAATAAGATAATATTTTGAAATAAAATCACTTAAATTATCTGCTGAAAGTAGCATATCTAAGTATGAAGATGAACCAGATTCATAAATAGCAACTAATCTCTTTTTTAGTGTCTCCTCTTGTTCTTTATATTTTTGTTCTTGTTTTTGTATATCTTTCTCTTTCTCGTCAATTTGTGTACTAATAACTGCTAATTGTGCTTCTAATCCATCAATTTCAGTTTCGTAAGAACTAATTTGTGCATTAAGTTGATTAATTTGAGTTAGAGCAACCGTCATTTGATCTTTTACATCAGATATTTCCGAATTAGTTTTTTCAATCTGTTTATCAATATTATTTTCTTGTGTTATTAAATCTTGTTCACTAGTAGCATAAGATATACTTATAGTTGCAAACATAAACATTATTAAAATAACACTACATACATATCTCTTTAGTTTATTCATATATTTTCTCTTTCTCTTGTACAATTTTATTATTTATTTTATATTGCAATCTTCCTTGATATCATTCTAACATATAGATATATTTTTTCAAGCATTTTTATATATTTTTTCACTTTGACTAATAACAAAAAACAGGAGAATTTCTCCTGCTCTTTAATAATATTTTTGTGTTGATTTGATTAAGCCTTTTTCTTCCAAATTCGCATAATCTGTATCTACATATTCTTTAGCATCTTTATCATATACTTTATAGGTTGTATGTGGTGGTTGACCAAACTTTGCTTCATTAAAAACTTTCATATAATAGTGTTCTTCACCCAACTCTTTACTATAACATCTGTATATACTTGTATTAGTACAACCAAAAACTTTGGGAATAAAAAATCTTAAAGATTTTATTTGTTCATCTTCTCCCATCTGTCTAATATCAAAAAATTTAGGTAAAATTTTAAACATCATATCAAGACGTTCTGATTCAGACAAATCGTATGAAGAAAACATTTCTCTTATTTCTGAAAAATAATCATCAATATAACCTTTATGCTCAGAAATATATCCTATTTTTGTATCAATTCTTCTAAGTTCTTCTTCGCTTATAGTATCCACTGCAAAATGATTTGTTTTAGACCTTGATTGAATTCTAGATAAATCTACAGCTAAATTAGTTTTATGAGGGGTTCCATCATCATCAAAAAATGTTACTTCTGTGTGATATATTCCAAATTCATCCGGTATATCGCTTACTTCTACGTTTCTTACACCTATTTTATTTAATATATACATATATTGTCTTGTAAATTTCTTACAAACACCTATATTGGGTTTTATAAAAGCTGATGTTTCATTAAAGATTTCCAGTTGCGGTTCCCCATACAAATGCTTATATTTTGTATTATAAAAACTATTTTTCCCCAATTCAATATATGCCATTCTAGCTTTTTCTTTTGCAGAGAAATCGCTTGGAATATCTGCTACGATTTCCTCTAAACTTTCAACGTCCTCTTTTATCGTTCTCACCTCGAAAAATATTTGCTAAAATATATCACGTTTTGGATCAAAAATCAATATTTATATAATTTTATAATTCTTCTGTTCTATATGTTGTATAGAATTGATATTTATTATCAATTTCTCTATTATTCAAATGATAATAAAACTATTGGTAAAAAATAGCAAAAAATGTTATAATATAAGTGTAGAGTTTAAAATAAAAAGTAAAATAATCGAAAGATTATGACGCAAAGCCATAGGTCTAAAAGCAATATGCTTATGATAGCTAGGTTGCACAAAGGAAAAGGAGATTAAAATTATGAAAAAGAAACTTTTAAAAACTATTTTAATAATACTATTAACTATATTATTATTAGTAGTAATCCACACAACTAGAAATTTTATTATAATAACAAATTTACAAAACAACATAAAACAATATTCATCTAGTACAAATTATCATTTAAAAACAACAAATGCAGGAACATCAAATACTATGATAGCAGATTATTATACAAAAGATGGAAAACAAGTTGTATTTCAAGAAAGAAAAGTAAATAATAACATAACAAAAATTTCTATGTATAATAATGGCGAAAAAATAGTATCTTATTATGATACACCAACAGATAAAATAGTAAAAACAAATATACCTTCTGCTATTTCAGTAAATATAACAAGTTATTTTGAAGGTTTTACTGATAACACAATATCAAAAATATGGACAAGTATGCTTTTAAAAATAAAAAAAGTAGAATACAATAGTAAAACTTGTTATATTGTAAGTCCATTATTTGATACAGTAACTAATATAGAATATATTGAAAAAGATACTGGATTATGTGTTAAATCCATAATGTTCGACGAAAGTGTTGAAAAAGAATATGAATTTAATAATGTAACAGATGAAATCTTTATAGAGCCAGACATATCTCAATATCGTATTGAAGAAGATACTTAAATATTTTTAGGAGAGCAGATAAATTACTTAAAGATATTATAGCTGTAATAGCAAATACAAAAAATATTTAATATGTTACAATTTTATAAAGGGAGGAAATAAATATGATAAAATCAAATAAAATATGCTTATCTATTATCATTGCATTAACTATTATGCTAATTATTATGACATGTCTATATTTTAATATGCGAACAATTGCACAAAATAATTTAGACGCATATTTACAAGCATCTAAAGAAAAATATGAATTAAATATAAAAATCAATACTTTAGAAACACAATTAAATAATAAATAACATAAAATAAAAGCGAAGTTTTTTACTTCGCTTTTTTAGATTTTATCCCTTTTAAGTTTTTATAAACATCTTTCGCTAAAGTATATAATTCACAATTTTTTCTATCTTCTTTAGTATCAAAATTATCTTCAACCTCTTACTCTGTAATCATTACACTACCATTTTCCTTATTCATTTCTATGGAATCATCTAATAACTTTATTACTTTCACTTCATATAACGGTGTAGGAAAAATTGCGTGTATAATTTCATCTGTAAATGTGATTGCAATATTATCTCCTATATCTAAATCTTCTAGTTCAAGTTCGGTTCCTCTCCATTCAATATAAGTATCATCTTTTATAGAAAGCCTATAAGTTCCTCTATAATTGATATCGTTTACACTTAAGCCTTCAACTAATATATGTTTATCTGTAATTTCTTTTATTTTCGCATAAAACATTTCCGGAAATTGATATTCATTATCAATTTCTCTATTATTCAAATCTTCTTCTATTTTTGAAAGATTTAAATTAGCCTCATTTAAATTCTGTGATAGCTTTTCTATCTCTATTCGAGAATTTTCTTTTATTAAATAATAATTGTATCCTAAAATAAATAAAATCATTATAAGTATTACTATAATTCCCAAAAATATTTTATTCAATTTATTCATATTTATATTTCCCTTACCCAATAACTTATTATTGATATAATAATATCAATAAATCGAATAATAAGCAATTAAAATGATAATAAAACTATTGGTAAAAAATAACAAAAAATGTTATAATATAAGTGTAGAGTTTAAAGTAAAAAGCAAAATAATCGAAAGGTTATGACGCAAAGCCATAGGTCTAAAAGCAATATGCTTATGATAGCTAGGTTGCACTAATGAAAAGGAGATTAAAATTATGAAAAAATTTTTAAAAATTTTTTTCATTGTAGTAGTTATCTTAATTGCAATATATTTTATTCATTCGCTAATTACTGCAAAAGTATATTTTGATATTTATACTGCGATGAAAGAAAAAGTAGAAAGTGAAGAAGCTTTTTATGGAAAACTATCATCTCAAACTGATGAAACATATAAAATGGAGCAGGAAGTTTTTATAAAAGATAATACTTTCGTAAAAAAAATTACAAGAACAAATACGGATAATAACGAAGTAGTTACTTTAAAATTTTGGCAAAAGTATTTACCAAATAAGTCAGAAAATGAAGATGGAACAGGCTATGTTTTTACAGATGATGGAAAGCAAAAAGGTGGAAGCAAATTTGAATACGATAAAACAGCTCTAGAACCAGAAAATAAAATGTATCGTTATAATTCTTTGAGAAGTATGATACTAGGAATTAGTTTACAAGGAACATTCTTCGAACATACCCCCATGGAGAATTATACATATTCAAAAATCTTATTATCTGTATTAAAACATCCTACTATTTTATATAGTACAGAATTTAATGGAGAAAAAGCTTATGCTATAAAACAATGGTATATTTTTGGAGAAATGGGAAATTTCTTATTTGATGTTGATGAAAAGCCTAATATATTTGATATATTACCAATGTTATTTGAAAGTCATACAGACTATATTAGTAAAGAAACAAAATTGCCTATTGGTACAGATGTAGGTATAAATGGATTACCAACAACTTATGAATATTTTACAAAAGCAGTAACAGATGAAGATATTAAATTGCCTAATGTAGAAGAATATACTTTACAAGAAAATAATTAAATATTTT
Organism: Clostridia bacterium; assembly: GCA_017625465.1. Lineage (GTDB taxonomy): Bacteria > Bacillota > Clostridia > TANB77 > CAG-508 > Scatovivens. The sequence continues at coordinate 313,124 of JAGAKS010000017.1, forward strand.
AGAGGAGCAGATAATTAAAATCTGCCCTCTTTTTTTGCCTAAATTATGATACTCAAATGCAGTTGCTGACTGACTTTGACAGGGGGAGCAGTTAGGGGGAGCAAATAGGGAGCAGAAACCCAAAATTGACCAATATTTTTGAATAATGTTGAAAATGGGTTGAATAACGAAAAATGTATAAAACGCAGTTATATAAACGGTTTCCCGTATTTTTGAATAACAATAAAAAAGCTGAATTCGGTTAAAATTCAACTTTTTTGGTGGGCAGAGATGGATTTCGCCAAAGGCCGCGTCACAAAATCGTCTACTAGACGATTTTCCCCTTCGTTTCGGCAGGCTCCAGTCCTGCTCGAAACTTGGGTACGTTCCTTTTCGAATCCATCTTTTATAGAAACAAAAAACTCATAGCGTAGCTATGAGTTAATTTGGTGGGCAGAGATGGATTCGAACCATCGTACGCTCTCGCGGCCAGATTTACAGTCTGGTGCCATTAACCACTCGACCACCTGCCCAAATATTAAATTAAAGTGGTGCGCCTTCAAGGATTCGAACCTTGGACCCACCGGTTATGAGCCGGTTGCTCTGACCAACTGAGCTAAAGGCGCGTATCGTTATATTTAACGACAAGAATTATTATAAACTATGAACTTAAATATGTCAAGACATAAATCAAATTTTTTGTAAAAAAATAATAAGCTATAATTTTTCACACTATAGCTTATATTTTTTATTTTATCTCTACTATTGTTACTCCCATCTCACCTTCTCCGAAAGTTCCCACTCTAAAAGATTTAACATGTGGATGTGTCTTTAAGAATTTATGGATTCCATTTCTTAATGCTCCACTACCTTTTCCATGCACTATTCTTGTTGAACCAAGTCCATTTATAGCGCAATCATCCAAATATTTATCTATCACAAAACAAGCTTCTTCAACAGTTTGACCAATTACATTTATTTCCATTGGAATTGCTTTAACTGAAAATTCACGCTTTTTGTTATAATTAATTTCTTTTTCCTTTTTTATTTTTCTATCTACTTTTTGCAAATCTTTTAAATCAAAATATGTTTTCATAAGTCCAATTTGTACACACGCTTTATTTTTGTTTACACTTATAATTGTACCTTGTTGATTTAGTTTTGAAATATATACATCCATTCCTACATTTGCTTCTTCAACTTTTAAAGCATCTCCATGTACTTCGGTATTATTAGTAATAGATAAATCTTTTATTTTTTTATTTAATTTATTTCTTACATTTTCTACTTCTTTAGTATTAACAGAATGTTCTATATCTTTAATAATAGTATTTGCATCTTCTTTTGCTTCTAGCAATATATCTCTTGCTTTAACTTTTGCATCATTTATAAGGTCTTGTTCTTGTTTTTTCAAAGAAGAAAAATCATTTTCTAATTTATATTTAATTTCTTCAATTTTTTTAGAATTTTCTACGATTTTTTGTTTCTCATTTTCTATATCTTTTTTATCTTCATAAATATTTTTAAGTAATTCTTCAATACTTATTTCATCTGAACTTAAAAGTTCATTTGCTCTATTTATTATTTCTGATGAAATTCCTAGCTTTCTACTAATATCAAAAGCATTACTGCTACCAGGTACACCAATAAGTAACCTATATGTTGGAGATAAAGTATCTATATTAAACTCTACACTAGCATTTTCAAAATTATCATTTACTAAAGCATAGTGTTTTAATTCAGGATAGTGTGTTGTAGAAATATTTAACACTCCTCTTCTATTTAACTCTTCTAAAATACTGATAGCTAGACAAGAACCTTGAATCGGATCTGTTCCAGAACCTAGTTCATCCAATAATACTAAACTATTTTCAGTGGCATTATCTAAAATATGTGAAATAGTTGTTATATGTGAAGAAAATGTACTTAAAGAATCTGCTATACTTTGCTCATCGCCAATATCTGCAAATACTTTATCAAATACAAATATGCTGCTTCCCTCTTTTGCTGGAATATGCATTCCGCTCATAGCCATTAAAACAAGTAATCCAACTGTTTTTAATGTTACAGTTTTTCCACCAGTGTTTGGACCAGTAATTATTAAATTTGAAAAAGCTTTTCCAAGTTCAACATTATTCTTAACAGCTACTTTTTTATCTATTAATGGGTGCCACGCATTTTTTAAGTCTATTATCTTTTCATTATTAATAACAGGTTCAACAGCTTCTAACTCATTTGAATATTTGGCTTTAGCAAATATAAAATCTATAATTCCAATTAAATTTATATTATTCTGCAATTCATCTGTAAGTTCAAAAAACAATGAAGAAAGCTCCATAAGAATTTTTTCAATTTCAATACTTTCATCATTTTTTAAATTAGTTAAGTCATTATTCAAATCAAAAACACTAATAGGCTCAACAAATACTGTTGAACCACTTGAAGATATATCATGAATAAAACCTTTTACTTCAGAACGATATTCATTTTTTACAGGTATTACAAAACGACCGCTTCTCATTGTAATAACTGACTCTTGAACATATTTTGTTCTTAAAAATGAATTTAATTTATTTCTAATTTCTTGTTCTTTATTTCTTAAATTTTTACGAATATTTCTAAGTTGTGATGAAGCATTATCATCAACTGTATTTTCATCTAAAAGTTTTGAATATACATTATTTTCTAAACCTATATTTGTATATAAATGGTCAAACAAAGGATTTAGATTTTCAAATTCTGTCATGTCTATTTCTTCGCTAGAAAAATATTCTTTTAACTGTCTAGATATTTTCAAAATATGAGCTAAATCCAAAAGTTCTTTTATGCTAAGGCTAACTGAAGCATTCAATTTCTTTATTTGTGGCAATATGTTTTCAATTTCATCAATAGGCAAATTTCCTTTTCTGTAAATTAAGGTACTTGCCTCTGTTGTTTGCTTCAAAGCCTTTATAATTTCTTTTTCATTATCTAAAGGTAACAAATTATGACTTATGTCTTTTCCGACATAAGTCTTAGCAAAAGTTTCTAATTTTTCACATATTTTATTAAACTCTAATTTTTCCAAATATTTAACTTCCATAATATACATATTATACTATAATTCGGCATATTATTCAACTTTTGTATTGACTTTTATACAAAAATTTTATATTATATTCGCAGATTAGAGTAGAATTCAAATAGTTAAGACTCATTAGACGGGAAGTTGTTAATGGGGCAAGAATTTTCATTCGCTTATTTGCATTCGCATTCCGCTAGCATAATATGAATATGGATTTATCCTTCTTTATTATGTTCAGAAGCTCTATAATAAAGGAGGTATTTTTTATGTCAAAACTAAAAAAAATCATTTTAGCAGGTCTATTACTTGCTATACTTATCATTTGTGATAGGTTTATTTCTATTAAAACCTTGTATTTACAAGTAAGTTTTAGCTTTTTACCTATTGCACTTGCAGCAATTTTACTAGGTCCTAAATATTCTTGCACAATAGCAGCTTTAGGAGATTTAATTGGTGCTTTATTATGGCCTTTTGGAGAATATTTTGTAGGTTTTACAATTATTGATGCCGTTGTTGGCTTAATATTTGGATTATGCTTATACAACAAAACAGAAGGCGAATTTTTTGAAGGAAAAAAACTACTTATTAGATTAGTTATAGCTTGTGTTTTAACTCTTTGGGTTGTTGAACTCCCAATTATGAGTTTAATGCTTTCATTGCTTTACGGAAATGCATTCTGGGTAGTTCTAACAGGTCGTTTAGCAACAAAACTTGCTATGTTCCCTATTGAAATAGCTATAATCTATTTCTTATCAAAATATATTAAAACATTAGCACAAAAATTCTTATTTGTAGAGGAATAATATGATTACAATAAAAGATTTAAGCTATAAATATAAAACTGGTGATTTTTCTTTATCAAACATAAATTTAGAAATAAAAGATAATGAATTTGTTACAATAATTGGTCAAAATGGTTCTGGAAAATCCACATTTTCTAAACTTCTTAGTGGATTAGTTAAATTTAAGAAAGGTCAAATTTTAATTGATGATTTAGACTTATCTGATAAAAAGAAAGCTTTAGAAATTAGAAAACAAGTAGCAATTGTTTTTCAAAATCCAGAAACACAAATAATTTTTGATAAAGTTTATGATGATATGGCTTTTGGATTAAAAAATTTAGGATTTTCAAGTGAAGAAATTAATAATAGAATTGATGAAGCTCTAAAACAAGTAAATATGTTTGATTTAAAAAATGCATATACTACTGAGTTATCACTTGGACAAAAACAAAGAATTGCAATAGCTAGCAGTTTAGCAATTCACCCAAAAGTTCTAATTTTAGATGAACCAACTACTATGTTAGATCCTACATCTAAAAAACAAGTTTACGAAATTTTACGCAACTTAAAGCAAAAAGGCATCACCATTATTTATATTACAAATTTTATTGATGAAATATTACTTAGTGATAGAACTATTATCTTTGAAAAAGGACAACAAAAAAGAGATTTTTATAAAAAAGATTTGCTTTTCAATTTAGAATATTTGAAAGATTTTGAATTTCCTGGAATTATATCATTAATATCTACACTTCACGAACAAGGATTAGATATTAATTTAGAAGATTTATCTATTCACGAATTAGCAAATAAATTAAATAAGAAGGTATAAAAATGAAAAATTTAATTTTACTTTTAATGTTTATTGCATACACAACAAGTATATTTTTCATTTCAGATTGGATGATTATATTAGCTTGTATACTTATTAACTTAATTCTAATATTAGCATTCAAAATACCTTTTAAAAGAGTTTTAGATAATCTTTATAAATTTACATTTGTTGTTGCAATTACATTTGTTTTTAATATTTTATTTGGATATATTGAAAGCGCAATATTGATATCTATTCGATTATATATCGTATGTAATATCACTTTTATTTTTACTTACAAAATGGGAACTACTAATATTTTAATATCATTGGAAAAATTATTTACACCATTAAAAATATTAGGCATTTCCCCTACTGATTTAACTTTATTGATAAATATTGCCATAACTTCTATTCCTATATTTTTAAGAGAAATAGAACAAGCTAGTTTAGCTTTACAAAATAAAGGATTAAAGCATTATTCAATTTCAAATATAAAATATACTTTAAAATTTTTATTAGTTTCTATTTTTAGAAAAACAAATAGTATTGAACTTACTTTAAAAAGTAAAAATTATATAGAATAAAAGAAAACGAGCGCACAGGTTAACCCATGTGCGTTCGAATCCTTGTTGCACGCATGACCCAGATATTATGCGAAAGCCAACAACCCTCGATCGGAAGGAAGCAGATTTGCCCATATAAAACTGTCGGCTAAATGCTTTATAGATATTGGCATATCATCCGGCTCGTTTACGAATCCAGGCAGATTGGTAGCTAATACCTCATAGCATCTCGGATACCATTCTCTAATCTTCTCAAGCTTTTCTGCTGCGCTATTAAAGAAAAGAAGGTTCATATCCTGTGTTGCCATAAAAGCATTACGCTTTTTGATTCCGTTACGAATCTCAAGCATCTCCTGCTGTGCTTCCAATGAAGAGTTTCTAAATCGATTTTCAAACTCTCTGTCGCTCTCGGTCATAATGGTGCTGATTAATTGAATCATAATTTCTCCTCCTGTTTAATACTACAAATGATTGATTCAAATATGCTAATAACGCAAAAAGCGTTTGCATACATATATATTATACCATATTTTACATAAAATATCAAATTAAGGAGTTATGTTATGATTTTAGATGAATTTTTATCACAATTTGTACAAACAACAGACTATCCTACTTTAGATGCAATGCACTATTTAATGGATAAATTAGATTCTCCTCAAAACAAATTAAAATTTGTACATGTTGCTGGAACTAATGGCAAAGGTAGTATTTGCGAAATGCTAAACAAAACACTAATACTTTCCAATTATAAAGTTGGGAAGTTTATATCACCACATCTTTTTGTTAGCAATGAAAGCATTTGCATAAATGATATACAAATAGCTGATGAAGAATTTTTAGAGTATAGAGATATTTTTCAAGAATTATCTGAAAAATATTTTGAAGAAACTGGTAGAAACGTTACACGTTTTGAAATTCTAACTTCTTTAGCTATACTTTACTTTGCAAAAAATAATTGCGATATAGTAATTTTAGAAGTTGGGCTAGGTGGATTATATGATTGTACTAATATTGTAAATTCGCTAATTTCTGTATTTGGAAGTATTGGATTTGACCACATAGACATATTAGGAAATACTATTGAAGAAATTGCTACTCAGAAAGCTGGAATTATAAAAGAAAATTCCAACACTGTTATATTTGAGCAAGAAGCCACTTCCGTAATAGAAAAAACTTGTAAAGAAAAAAATTCAAATTTAAATATAATAAAAAATACAGATATCTCTAATTATCATTTTGATAATAACTATCAGTATTTTGATTATTTGAATTATAAAAATATAGCCGTAAATTTAAAAGGTAAAAAACAAATTGAAAATGCTTCAGTAGCTATAAAATGCTTTGAGATATTGAATAAAAATGGATTTAATATTTCAACAGACACTATATATACAGCATTTAAAAATTTAGTTAGACCTGCTTGTTTTGAAACAATTTCAGAAAACCCTAAAATAATATTTGATGGCGCACATAATGAAAATGCTATGCCTAATTTTGTAGAAACAGTAAAAACTTTATATAATAATAACTCTAAAACTTTTTTAGTTTCCATTATTACCACAAAAGATTATAAAACTGTTTTAAAAATTCTTTTAGGTGCTTTTGAAAATTCAACTTTTATATTTACAGATGGTACTGATGAAAATAAGTTTTTTAAAGGACAAGTACTATATGACTATGCAAAAAACTTAAATACTTCTAACTCGCTATCATTTGAAACTTTTGAAGATGGCTTTAAAAAACTTAACTCTGAAATCAATTTTGTTGTTGGAAGTTTCTATACTTACGGAAAAGCAAAAGAACTGCTATAAGCAGTTCTTTTAATATTTATGATTATCTCATTTTTCTAAATACACCAATTACTTTTCCTAAGATTTCACAATTTGGAACTATTATTGGATCCATTGTAGAGTTTTCAGGTTGTAATCTGATATAACCATCTTCTTTATAGAAAGTTTTAACTGTTGCTTCATCTTCTATAAGTGCAACTACTATTTCTCCATTGTTAGCCGCATTTTGTTTTTTTACTAAGATATAGTCTCCATCTAAAATTCCAGCTTCAATCATACTACATCCTCTAACTGTTAGCATAAAACTTTCAGAATTTCCAACAAAATCAATTGGAATTGGGAATGTATCAGTTACATTTTCAACTGCTAAAATTGGCTCACCAGCAGTGATTTTTCCAATAACTGGTACATCTACCATTTCTTTGCTTGAATAAGCTTCTTTTAAAAATGTTTCTTGATTTGGATTTTCTTCAAGCCCACCCTTCATTAATTTTAAAGTTCTACCTTTTTGGCTTTCTTTTTTGATATATCCTTTTTTCTCTAAAGAAGCTAAATAACCGTGAACTGTTGCAGTAGATTTTAACCCAACAGCTTTTCCTATTTCTCTAACTGATGGTGGATATCCATTTAATTTAACTTGTTTTTCTATAAATTTTAATATTGCTTTTTCTCTTATATTTAGTGCGTTTGGGTCTTTTTTTCTCATAACAAATCACTCCTTCAAATTTATCTAAAACGATATTATCACAAAACATTTGATTTGTCAAACAAATTTTCTTTATTTTTGTATTTTTTGAATAATTATTTTTCTCAAATTCTCATTTTCTACATCTCTTGAAAAAGTAATTTTTGTATAATTATTAGGCAACATATTTTCTATCATTTCGCCCCATTCAATAATGCAAGCACCTTTATCAAAGTATTCTTCGCCACCGATAGCTGAAAATTCTTCTTCCTCTTCTAAACGATATACATCAAAATGATATATATTTAAGTTTGTTGTATAATACTCATTTACAATTGTAAATGTTGGACTTGATATTTCTTTTTCCAAGCCAAAATATGTAAGAATTCCTTCGGTCAATTTCGTTTTTCCTGAACCTAAATCTCCTGTAAGAACAATTACATCTCCTTTTTTCAAATTAGATGCAATTTTCTTACCCAATTCTATTGTTTCTTCTGGTGAATTTGAAATTAATTCTTCCATCATTTCTCCTCACTTGATTTTTATTTAATAATTTTGTTTTTGTGGAATAACTCCTCTTATTCCACCTCTTGGATTTTCTACATCTCCATCATATCTTGGAATTAAATGTACATGAAGATGCATAACTGTTTGCCCAGCAGATTTTCCGCAATTCATTCCTATATTATAGCCTGTAGGATGATATTTTTCATCAACTATTTCTTTTACTTGGTCGATTAGATCAAAAAGAGCTTGTCTTTCTTCTGCTGTTGTTTCAAAAAAATCTTTTACATGCCTTTTGGTTATAAATAATGTATGACCTTTGCTTACTGCAAATTCATCATATGTTGCAAATGCCAATTCGTTTTCAATAATAATTTTTTCCTTATCATTTTTCCAATTACAAAATAAACAATCTGTCATCTTTTCCCCTTTTTATATACTAATAAATTATCTTATCTTCTTTGTTTTTGAATTTCTCGAATTCTTCTATGGTTTCATCTCGATCTATTTGATTTAATTTTAAAATTTCATCATTTTGATTACCATTATTCAAATTTTCAATAAAATCATATATATAATCATCTCTAAATCCGATTTCAGCAGCATCTTTTTTTGTATTTCCATAATAAACTGTTTTAATATTAGACCAAATTATTGCAGATAAACACATTGGACAAGGATAACAAGATGTATATAATTCACAACCTGATAAATTATATGAATTTATATTTTTGCATGCTTCTCTTATAGCTGTAACTTCGGCATGAGCCGTTGGATCGTTAGTTTTTAGCACATTATTAGAACCTTTTCCAATTATGTTTCCATTTTTAACAATGCACGCTCCAAAAGGTCCTCCAGCATTTGTTTTTAAGTTATCGTTTGCTAATTCCTTAGCTACTTTCATATATTCATTCATTTTATTTTTTCCTTCTTCTTATTATTAAACACAGATATTATATCACATTTCAATTTTTTATTAAATAGTAAGTGTAAATAAATTGAAAGATAACATATTACCAAACAAAAGGTATCAATTTATATTTAACTTTGTTTTTATATTCTTTGTATCCATTTAAATCTTTTTCTAAAACTTCTTCTTCATTTTTTATTCTTTTAGCTATTAAAATTGGATATACTAAAAAAATTATAAAAGAAATAAGTGAACCTAATATCAATGGCATTGTTAAAAACAAAAGAATAGTTATAGTATACATTGGATGTCTTACAATACTATATAAACCTGTGTCGATTACTTTTTGATTCTTTTGTACTTCAACAGTTCTAGATAAATAAACATTTTCTCTTAAAACTTCTGCATATAAAATATACGCAACTAAAAATAAAATTGAAGATACAATTACAACTATATTCGGCATTACAATCCAATTGTACCTATAATTTAATCCAGCAATTATAAAACCAATTAAAAACATTAATGCACTTAACAAGACTACTTTCTTTTGTTCTTTCTCTTTTTCATTGGTATTTAATCTTTTTCTTAATAATTCTGGATTTTTTATAATTAATACAATGGCAACAATAATCATTGGCACAAATAATAGTCCTATCAACAACCATGCATTCCAATATGCTATTGAATTTGCTGATACAAATAATACTAATCCAATAATTAACAAACCTGCTAAACATCTTGATATTGCTTTAAAGAATAATTTTATATCCATAAATTTTTATCTCCTCTATTACATTTTATTTTTATAACTAAATTACTTTATTGTGAAAAATTTATATTAGCTAATCTCGCTTGTTTAGTTAAATCTTTTGTTTGAATTTTGTATTGTTTTCCATCTTTTATTGTATATGTACCACATTGTCTAAATTCAAAATTAACGTTCTTTCTTATACATTGCTCTCTAATATTTAATACCCAATTATAATCAAGTGGTCTTGCATTAGCATCAGATTCTCCGCCAACCACTACCAGCTCTATATCATCAAGATATTTTTCTATATCTATTTCTTCTAACAATGGCTGTGCTGTAATACACTTGTGTTTAATAGGTAAATCTTTGAAAATTGCTAACTTGTAATCAACATTTTTTTGATTTTCAATAGTGCAACATACAACTACATTATCGTATCCATCATTCCAATCCTCTGGAATGCATTTCATGAATCTATCGATTCTCTTGGTTAGAAATAAAAAGGTACAATCTTGTCTTTCTTTAACCATCTTCCAACATTCTTTGCGCCACTCATCTGCTTCTTCAAGTAAAAAATCTGATTGAAAGCAAAGATATACGATTCCAGACTTCATTTTATAATTACCATTTTTTAATTTTTCTACTGGCTTATTAAAATCTTTTGTCTTTACAATATCATTTGTATTAACATTTCTTTTTAAATCGCCTTTATGTATATAGCAATGCAAACAACCATCACTACATTTTTTACATCCACGCCATGGATTCCACATTGACATAATAGCACACTCCTTCTTACAAAGTACTATTCTTCGATTAGATTATATCATAATAATATTTTATATTAAATAATATTTTTCATCTAATAAAAATTATATATTTTAACAATATTCAACATACAAAAAAGCATAGCGCAAACTATGCTTTTGGAGCGGGTAACCAGAAGCATAAAAAGAAACCCTCGCTTTTTGTAAGGGTTTCAAGGTTTGATTTTTTGTTTTGTTGGGCAATATGTTGGCAAGAATCATTTATATATATCCAATATAATAATTAATCCATTTTTGCGATTTTTTTCAATTTTCTAAATCCTTCGCAACCAATAACTTCTATTGCATTAATATTATTTAATTGTTCATTTAATGTTTGGCTTACTTGTAGTGGAATATATGTAATAAATGGTGAAGAATTGATAATATCTTTTAATTTAGATTTTTTTGTATTATATATTTTCCAAAAACTGTTTAAATCATAATTAGGATTCGCTTTAATTAATTCATCTAAAATATTCACACAAATTTTTTTACTTTTTTCCTCATCTTCATTTTTTGTTTCTTTTTCTAATATATCCTCTTTAATATTTATCATATTTGGATTTAATGTAACTGAATGAAATGTCTCCAATAAAATGTTATTACAATCTGTATTTAATAATCCTTGAATATTAAAATATTGTTGATGTTGTAAATTTTTTGCGAATATCAATTGCTCTCTAATGCTTAATGTACATTCATAAAATTTACTAATTGTTTTAAAACTATAAGAATCTATCTTTCTTATAAATACATGTCTATATTTTTCCCATTGATTATCAGTTATAATATCTAACGTTTCATAAAAAGCTTTTTCATTTATCATATTGTTTGCAGATATATTATTTATTGACAAAATTTTTTCTTTTATATCTTCTATTTGTGTTACTATTAATGCTGCTGCTTCTCTTTCTCTACTTTTGTTTTGCCAAAAATAAACAAGAAATCCTGCAAATCCTCCAATTACTAATAATACATTTATAATAAAATTTACAATAGTACAATCCATATTTTCTTCCTCTCATTTTATAATTTCAACATTATTATACAAATTTTATGATATTTGTCAACAATATTCAAAAAATTAATAGAGCAAAAAAGAAACCCCATAATGAGTTTCTTTTTCGTTAAGATTATTTTACTTTTATTTTTGTATTATTATCTACAACTAAATACCATTCTCCTTGATTATAGCTTTCTTCTGCAATTTCAAAAACTTTATTATCTGTAACTGTTATTCCAGGATTTAAATCACTTAAAACTTTTCTATTGGGGTCTTTTTCAGTTGCATAGTATGAACTAGCACTTACATCTGATGAGTATTCAACACCATTTGAATCAACTAGTTCGACTGTTGGAAAATCCCAACTGCTAATTGGTTCTGTTGAAACATTTTTATACGTAAAATCTACACATACATAAACACCACCTTCTGCTGGTTGTGAATTAAGATATTGGCTACCAACTTTTGTTGCTGTACTTACATTTTTTATTGTAATTTCATATTTTTCATTTGATATAGCATCTCCTATATTATAAACGGTTTCTTGAACTTGATTTCCTGTTGATGTTACTGTTGTATTTCCAGTATTATCACTTCCAGAGCCAGCAACAATACCAATTATCATAAGAATTAAAATTGTATATAACACTGGATGTTTCATAAAAAAGTTTCTTTGGTCCTTTCCACATTTTGGGCATTTTTTTGCTGATGAGCTTATTTCTTCGCCACATTCTTTGCATTTTTTCATTGCCATAATAAAATCCTCCTTAATTTTTTTCATAGATTATTTCATACACAAATAATAACATATTTAAAATTTTATTTCAATACGCCAAACTAATTTGGCGCATTGAAATTTTATTTTTATTTTTTCAACGCGCCAAAGTGGTCTAGTTTGAATATTTGCTATGATTTTTACATAAGATATTTCTAGGAGAAAATTTTTATGAAATTATCAGACGCAATTAGAAAAAGAATTAAATATTATTTAAAAGAAAAAAATATGAAAGTTTGGGATTTATGCAAATATTCTGGTATTCCATGTTCAACAATTAGTACATTTATGTCTGGAAAAACAGAACTATTAAAAATTGATACACTTTTGCATATTTGTAATGGATTTGACATTACTTTAAAAGAATTCTTTTCAGATTCAATATTCGATACAGCCGAACAAGATTAAAAAATAAGTTCACACATTTTAGTATGAACTTATTTTTTGTTATTTTAATATTTTCCAACTACCTCTTTTATTTGAACCAACTCTATCAATTATTCCATTATCTTTTAGATACTTTATATTATATGATATAGTATCTCTCGTTATACCTAATTTTTCAGCCATTTCTACTTGTGTAATATTTGAATTTTCTTTTATCAACTCTAGAATTTTCTCTTGAGTAGAATTACTATATATAATTTTTTGCATGGAGTTTTGTTCTACAATTATTTTATTTATCGTTTCATAAATCATTTTTAACATAAATTCTATAAACTCTGTTGATTCACCAGCTTTATTACAATTATCTATAACTTTATAATATTCTTCTTGATATTGTTTTATTAAACTTTCAATAGGTACATATTCAAAGATTTCTTTCCATTTAGAAAGCAAAGCAGATTGCCAAAGTCTAGCCATTCTTCCATTACCATCGCCAAAAGGATGTATAAAAAGAAATTCATAATGAAACACAGAAGAAAGTATCAAAGGATGAACACTTTCTTTTGCTTCATTTAACCAATTAAATAATTCTTGCATTAAAGATGGAACCATTTTTTCTGATGGTGCTACAAAAATAACTTTATCACCATCTTTTACACATTCCCCATGACTCCTAAATTTTCCACTTTCTTCTTCTATTAAAAACGTCATTATTCCATGAATTAATTTTAAATCTTCTATTAAATATGGATTGATTTCAGAAATTTTATTATATGCTTCATAAGCATTCTTTACTTCTTGAATATCAGTTTTATCTCCAATAACCATTTTGCCATTAATAACATCTTGTACTTGAAATAAAGATAGTTGATTATTCTCAATGGCTAAAGAAGAATGTATTGAGTTAATTTGATTTTGTTTTCTTAACTCTGGCATCCTATTTAAATTAATATAGCTATTAATTTCTCCAACTTTTTCCATTATTTTTGAAATATAGTCTAATATTTTATCAGTTATTTTATAAGGTGGTATATATTTATCCATTTTTTCTCCTCTAATCATTTCTCTATTATATTATACAATATTTAAAGTTTTATATCAATATTTATTGTGTAATTATTGTGTAAATATTGTGTGTTTTCTTGTGTAATTTTATTTTTAAATGTATTGTTCAAAAAAATTTTCATCAAATTTTTCTTGATATTTCAATATTTTCAAGTGAATTGTACGCGTGACGCACGATTTTGTAATTTTTAACAGTAAAAATAGCGACATCGATTTTAAAAAAAGAATTTTATCAGTAAATATAACTTTAACTACTGATAAAAATGATAAAATTTGTATTGGAAAATCAACAAAAACTTATGCTGAAAAAAGAGAACTACCAATACCAGATTTTATATTACCTTATATTTTAGAACAAATGCATGTTGCACAAGATAATTGGGATGAAATGTTATTCTTAACTCCAGATAAAGGAATTGTTCTTCATTCTACTATAAATAGAAAACTAAAAAGTATTGCTAAAAAAGTTGGAATTGATGAAAGCATTTCTACCCACTGTTTAAGACATACATATCGGAACAAGATGTATTGAATCTGGTATGAGAGCTGTAGCACTTCAAAGGTTGATGGGGCACACAGATATCAACGTTACATTAAATACTTATACTACTATATTCAACAAATACAAAGAAGAAGAACTTCAAAAAGTTAATGAATACTACTTAAATAATGAGATTTTCAATAATAATCTTTTAGAATCACCAGTTATTGCAGATTATGAAATATAATAAAAAATAAAAGGGATGTTAATATATCCCTTTTATTTTAAACAGAAACAATTAAATCTTTTGCCAAATTCACTACAATTCAATTTCATTGGCATACTACTATTCCCACCCAATGATATAGAATGTAATGTAGAAATGATTAAGCCATAATTTTCTAATTGCAAAATTGAACTACGAATTAATGAATTATCAACTCCTGTTTTACTAATTTGTATATCAACAACATTAGGCGTATTTAATATAAATTGAAACAATTCAATTTGTAATGGTGTTATTTGTGCTAAAACTTCAAGAAATAACTTTCTTTCTTCATAATTTCCATTAGTTGGAGTTTTTAAAATATTCTTAAAATACTCCTTATATAGTTTTCTTTTATATTCTAAATGCTCATTTTCAATTTTATCAGTCAATTCATCTATTAATGGAATTAATTCATCTTTATTATGTTCATCAATACTTGGAATTTTTACATTTCGTAATTCTTCTGCTACTTCTCTTAATGTTGTTTCAATTCTTTCAAAACGTTGTTCATCTTTATAACCAAAATACAATGTTGAAAGCGGTCCTCCTACACCTGGTATTGCTTGTAATCCAGCATTTATAATTAATTCTAGTTTATCTCTATTTTTCATCGTCTTCTCCTTTACTATCAATATTTTTTCATAATCAATTGCTATTTCACATTTTTTTAAAACAAAATTTTATTACTAACTTTATTCGATTCTACTAATGATTTTTATTTTACCAACATATAAATATTCATCATCTTCATTTTCAACATCATTTTTTTCACTCCAATATGAATATGATTTTTTTAAAATAGTGTTATATGAATCTGAAAAGAGAGGTATTAAAGAATTTCTTGATTTAAAAGTTTTCCCAAACACTTCAACTTCAAAAATTTCAAAATCTCCTAAAATAAAATTCTTCCAATAATCAATTTGTTTTTTTCTGCAAAGCCAAATACATTTTTGACGACTTGGTAAATGTGGATAAAATTTTCTTCTTATTTCCTCCATTCCTAACTCTCTTATTAAAATTTGATATTCATTTATAAGATCTTTTGCAGTCTTTAATAAATTTATTTGATTTCCTATATCATTTGTATTTATATAATAATCACATACATTTGCAAAAGGATATGTTTGATCTTCTAACAAAATTAATGAGTCAAAATTAAATGAAAAATTAATAAAATTATTATTTTCCTCCCCTACTTCAATTTCATTTCCAACTTTCCAAAGTTCATCTTTATTATTTTTTTTATGTATGTGATATAAATTCATATTACTCCCTCTTTTATTGCATATTCTCTTTTTTGATATTATAACATATTATCTTTTATTTTTATACTTGTATTTAATTTTTGCTTCCGACTTTCTTACCAAAGTATGCTTCCGATTTTGTAAAACTAAACATATGTTGCCAACATTTATATTGGTAAACCTCATTTGATTACATAATATTTTCTCCATCTATTGCAAATACTGCATTCCTTTTATTTTAGCCAACAAAATGGCTTCCGACCAAGATTATTTTTGGGGGCTGTTGTCAGGTTTGTCGGCTATTCTTCAATATCTCTAAACTTCATGGTGTGTTATTACGTATTAAAAATGCTCACTTTTCAAGCATTTCTGGGACGTACTAAAACGCTGAAAGTGCTGAAAAATGAGCTTTTTTGGAGCGGGTAGTGGGAATCGAACCCACGAGGCCAGGTCGGAAGCATGGAATTTTACCACTAAATTATACCCGCACATATTTATATTCTATGTTAGAAAAAAAGCCATCATACTAGACATTTTCTAATACAACGACTAATTTGCTGGAGCAGGTAGCGGGAATCGAACCCGCATAGCCAGCTTGGAAGGCTGGAATTCTACCATTGAACTACACCTGCATATTTAGATGTTGCCTAGAAAAATAATTGGAGCAGGTAGCGGGAATCGAACCCGCATAGCCAGCTTGGAAGGCTGGAATTCTACCATTGAACTACACCTGCAACAGTAAAATTATTTCTCTTGACAAGTATAAATTATAAACTATTATTTTAATTTTGTCAAGAGAAATTTTCAAAAAAATAGAATCAACCTTACAGTTGATTCTCGCTTACTAAAATTCTTTCTTTTCATATATTTTGCATGAAATTTTATATGATAAAACATATAGTAATACTATTGCTACACAGCCAATTACCACCCCATATTTTTCCAACATATTTAAAGAAAAACCATTCATCATACTTATAGCAACAGATATTATCACCATTAACGCAACAACTAAAACTATTTGTATCATTCTCCCTTTTTCTGCGCCAAATTTATACATAATCGGTATCTGAAGAATTTGAAAAATTGAAATTCCACATACAGCTCCCAAAAGTGTGGATAAAACACTTTCAAAATTAAAATTTACTTTATTATTTATTAGAGCTATAAATATAGTTAATAAAAATCCTAATATACTACCAACAAATGTTATTAGTAACACATACAAATATCTAGCTTTTACTACATCCTTTTTACTTACTGGAAAAGTATGCAAATATTTATCAGACTTTGATATATTGTCATAACTAAAACTACTCATAGCTAATATTCCAAAAAATAGTGGAATATACACTGGCATAAAGCTAGTTACATCTCCATTTATATACATACACACACTAAACAATATTATCATAAAGATAATTGTTTTCATATATGACTTTAAGGTCATACAATCTTTTATAATCAAGCCAAGTATTTCTTTCATCTATTTTTCCCCCTTTATATAAATTAGCATTATACTTTCTATACTAGCTCTATCTATTACACCAAAATCATATTTTTTTCGAAATTCATTTTTATTTTCCACTAAAACCTCATATTCATATTTATTTTTCTTGAATTTTATATAGTCTTTTTTATCTAATTTCTTAAATTCCTCTTCTGCACATTTTAAAACACCATATTCTTCTAATAACTCATCTCTCGTCTTTGTAAATACAATTTCCCCCTCATTAATAAAAGTAATATAATCTGCAATATGCTCTAAATCTGAAGTAATATGGCTAGAAACTAAAATTGAATGTTCTTCATCTTGTATAAATTCTTGAAAAATATCTAATATTTCATTTCTAGCAATTGGATCTAATCCAGAAGTTGGCTCATCTAAAACAAGTAATTTAGGTTTGTGTGCTAAAGCTGTTGCAATTTTAAGTTTCATTTTCATTCCACTAGAAAATTCTTTTGAAATTTTATTTTGAGGAAGTTTAAACTTTTCTATGTATTGAAAATATAAATTTTCATCCCATGTTTTATAAAAGTTTTTCATAATCTTACTAATATCTTTAGGAGTTAGATATTCTGATAAAAAGCTATCATCTAATACTACACCTATATCACTTTTTATTTTTTTCTCATCTTTAATATTATCTAAACCAAAAATATTAATCTCTCCACTATCTCTTTTTATAACATTTAAAATAGATTTTATAGTTGTAGTTTTACCAGCTCCATTTTCTCCAATTAATCCCATTATCATTCCTTTTGGCAAGCTTAAATTAACATTTTTCAATTCAAATCCATTGTATTTTTTGCACAAGTTTTTAACCTCTAAAGAATTTTCCATGTTTATTCCTCCTCATATAAAATATCTAACATACTTTTTATTTCATCTTTGCTTATATTACTAACTCTAGCAATATTTACAACCGTATCTATCAGTTGTTCTACCTTTTGTAGTTGTTCTTCTCTTATTATTTCTACATTTTTATTTGCTACATAAGTACCTTTAGCTGGAATAGTTTCTACATACCCTTCTTTTTCTAACTGCTCATATGCATTTTTTGTAGTAATAACACTTATTCTTAAATCTTTTGCTAAACTTCTTATTGAAGGTAGCATCTCTCCCACCTTCAATTCGTTAGATATTATTTTACTTTTTATTTGTTCCTTTATTTGCTCATATATAGGAACATTACTCGAATTACTTATTATTATATTCATAAATTCTTCTTCCTTTTTATTGTGTATATACAGTATATACAGTTTTCGTATAAATGTCAATACAAAAAAATTACTTTATACAAAAATATAAAGTAATTTTTATTATTATTATTCTAATTCTATGATTTTGTTATCTTTCAAACTCTTCTGAACATCTATCACTCTTTGATTTGAAGAACCTCTCCATTTTAGCATAGGATTTCTTAATTCATCAACATATTGTCCGTCAATTAAAACATCTATATATTTCAAAACTTCCTTATCTTTTAAATATTCTTCAAAAGTAAAGCCAGACCATACCCATAAAGTTTTATTTGGAAATTTTTCTTTAAACTTTTTAGCTAACTTAGTAGTACCTTCAATATTACTAGGATGCATTGGCTCTCCACCTAAAATTGACAATCCCTGTATATGTTCTAATTCGCACAATTTTAAAACTTCTTCAATGGTTTCATCTGTAAACTCTTTACCGCCTTTAAAATCATGTGTTTCTGGATTAAAACAATTTTTACAATTAAAGGTACAACCTTGCATGAATATTGATACTCTTATACCTTCTCCGTTTGAAATATCCATTTTTCTAATTTTATTATATCTCATTGTTTCTCCTAACTCTTATGCATCTTTATTATCAATATGAAGTACTCTTTCTTTTATTTCTTGTGTTCTTCCTTTATTCCAGAAGTTTGTTCCTATATATCCACAAGTTCTTCTTGCTACATTTAATGTGTTGTGGTCTGTATTTCCGCAATTTGGGCAGAACCATTCTAAATTATCATCAATTTGAATTTCGCCAGTATATCCACATTTTTGGCAATAATCTGATTTAGTATTTAATTCAGCATACATTATATTGTCATAAATAAAGTTTATAACTTGTAATATAACATCTAAATTATTTTGTAAGTTTGGTGTTTCAATATATGAAATAGCTCCACCTGGACTTAATTTTTGGAATTCGCTTTCTAATTTTAATTTAGTAAAAGCATCAATTTCTTCAAATACTGGTACATGGTATGAATTAGTAATATATTTTCTATCTGTAACTCCTTCAACAGTTCCAAAGCGCTCTTTTAGGCATTTAGCAAATTTGTAAGTTGTTGATTCAATAGGAGTTCCATATACAGAATAGTCAATGTCTTCTGCTTCTTTCCATTCTTTACATTTATCATTTAATTTTTGCATAACTTCTAAGCCGAATTCTTTACCTTCTCCATTATCTGTATGACTACTTCCTGTCATATATTTTACGCATTCATATAAACCAGCGTAACCTAATGAAATTGTTGAATAACCATGATGTAATAGCTCGTGAATACTTTCCCCAGGTTGTAATCTAGCAAGAGCACCATCTTGCCATAAAATAGGTGCAACATCACTTGTAACATTGCTTAATCTTTTATGTCTTATTTGTAGTGCTTTATGACATAATTCTAATCGTTCATCAAAAATTTTCCAGAATTTATCTTTATCTTTTTTAGAAGATAATGCTACATCAGGTAAGTTAATTGTAACAACGCCTTGATTAAATCTTCCATAATATTTTCCTTTGCCTTCTACATAATTTCCAGCATTTGCAATGTTTCCAACAGACATTGCTCTATCTGGTGTAAGGAAAGATCTACAACCCATACAAGGATAACAATCTCCCTCACCTTTTTCATTTTTCTTTAATTCCTTCATTACTTTTTCAGAAATATAATCTGGAACCATTCTCTTAGCAGTACATTCTGCTGCAAGTTTTGTTAAGTAAAAATATTTACTATTTTGTTCTATATTATCTTCTTCTAAAACATACAATAATTTTGGAAAAGCAGGAGTTATATACACACCTTTTCTATTTTTAAAACCAACAATTCTTTGTTTTAAAAATTCTTCTATTATCATAGCAACTTCTTCTTTGTATTCTTCTGTTTCTCCTAAATACATAAATACACTTAAAAATGGTGCTTGTCCGTTAGTATTTGTCATTGAATTTACTTGATAATTAAAGGTTTGTACTCCGTCTGCCACTTCTTTTCTTGTATCTTCTTTTGCATATTCTTCACAAGTTTTGTCATCTAATTTTCTTGCTTTATATTTTTTATAATACTTTTCATAACTTGCTCTTACAAAAGGTGCTAAATGAGTAATTGATACAGTTGCTCCACCATAACTAGAAGATGTAACTGCAAGTATAATTTGTGTTGCAATAGTAGCTGCTGTTATAAATCTATGTGGTTTTTCTATCATAACGCCATTAATAACAGTTCCATTTTGAAGCATATCTTCTAAGTTTATTAATTCGCAATTATGCAAAGCATTTTGAGCAAAGTAATCTGCATCATGAAAATGTATAATTCCTTCATCATGGGCTTTTACAACTTCTTCTGGAAGAAGAAATCTTCTTGTAATATCTGTACTTGTTATGCCAGCTAAATAATCTCTTTGAGTTGTAACAACAGTAGCATTTTTATTAGAATTTTCATTGTTCCAATATTCACTTTCACCTTCAATTAATTCTTTAATTGTTTGGTCTGTTGTATTAGCTTTTCTAACTAATTCTCTTGTATAACGATAAGTAATATATTTTTTAGCTAATTGATATTTATCAAATTCCATTAACTTTTCTTCTATAATATCTTGAATATCTTCAACAAGTATTCTCTTCTTATTCAATTCTTCAATATAATTGATTATTTCTTGTATTTCTTCATCTGTTGCTCTTTCTCTTGGTTTAACCTCGACATTTGCTTTGTTAATAGCTTTCTCAATCTTTGAAGGATCATAATCAACTATATGCCCATCTCTTTTTACAATTTTCATATCATTTTTCCCCTTTGTATATTTTTCTTATCTAATTATAAAAATAATTTATAGGTTTTTTAAAGGTGCAATTGCAACTTTTTTAGAATTGTTATATAATTGTAACAGGTGATGAAAATGAATAGTCCTTTTACTGGTATTTCTGAACTTCAGAAACACAAATTATTTAAAATATTGCAAACTCATGAATATAGTTTTAACAAAAATGAAGAAATTTTATCAACTTTAAAAGGTGAAAATATTATATGCATTTTGTTAGAAGGTCATGCTCAAATTGTTAGTATCAGCTATAATGGTGAAGAAAATCTTATTGAGGAACTATATAAAGATAGTATATTTGGAACTAATATTTCAAATATCAGTGATAGTGAATATCAGATTACTGCTCTTGAAAAAACAAAAGTTTTAGTAATTGATTATAACAAATTAATTGATACTAAAAATATTAATTACAGCTATTATAATGTTTTTCTTACTAATCTTTTTGATATCATAAATTCAAAATTTAGAGAAAGTAACGACAGAATAAAAATTTTGACTAAAAAATCTATAAGAGATAAACTTTTAGCTTTTTTTGAAAACGAATATATAAAAACACGTTCAAAATATATTTATCTACCAACTAATTTCAAAGACCTTGCGGACTATCTTTCTATAAATAGGTCTGCAATGTTTAGAGAATTAAAATATTTAAAAGAAGAAAAATTTATAAAGGTTGATGGAAATAGAATTACATTGCTATATACACCAAATGTACATTAAAAAAAATGCTTTCTTTAATAGAAAGCATTTTTTATTTTAATTATTTATTTTCTTCTGCTTTTGGTTCTTCTGTAGCAACAGCTTCTACAACTGGTGCTTCAGCTACTGGAGCTTCTTCAACTGTTTCAACAACTTCAGCTTCACCTGGAACAACTTCTTCTTTGATAACTATTTCTTTAGTTTCAATTCTTGCTCCAACTTTTTCTTTAGTTTTAGCAGCTTTACCAACTCTGTCTCTTAAGTAGTATAATTTAGCACGTCTTGCTTTACCTACTCTAACTACCTCAATTTTTTCAATTCTTGGTGAATGAACTAAGAATGTTTTTTCAACACCAACACCATAAGAAATTCTTCTTACTGTAAATGTTGCATTTACTCCTCCACCTTGTTTTTTAATTATAATACCTTCGAAAACTTGGATTCTTTCTTTGTTTCCTTCTTTAATTCTAACGTGAACTCTAACTGTGTTACCAATTTTTAATTCTGGAACTTTATTTTTTAATTGTTCATGCTCGATAGATTTTAAAATATCCATTTAATTTTCCTCCTTCTTTTTAAAATCTTTATTTAAACTCTTTATAATTTTTCGTTCATCTTCAGTTAAATCTACTTTTTCTAAAAGGTCTGGCCTTTTTTCAAAAGTTACTTTCAAAGCTTGCTCTCTTCTCCATTTTTCAATATTTTGATGATGACCACTTTTTAATACTTCTGGAACTTCCATTCCTTCAAATATTTCAGGTCTAGTATATTGTGGATATTCAAGCAATCCATTTGAAAAAGATTCTTCCATTGTAGAATTTTCTTTAAGCACTCCTTCTACATACCTTGAAACACTATCTACAAGGACCATTGCTGGTATTTCTCCACCGGTTAATACATAATCTCCTATCGAAATTTCTTCATCTACGATTTTATCTATTACCCTTTGGTCTATTCCTTCATAATGTCCGCAAAGTACAATTAAATGCTCTTCTTTTGATAATTCTTCTACTTTAGCTTGATTTAGAGTATTTCCTTTTGGTGACAAATAAATAACTTTAGAGTTATTACTCTTTACTGAATTATAGCAATCATACACAACATCAGGTCTCATAAGCATTCCTGCTCCTCCACCGTAAGGTGTATCATCTACTTTTTTATGTTTGTCCTTTGAAAAATCTCTAATATTTACTAAATTTATTTCTATAATGTTTTTTTCTGTTGCCCTACCAATTATGCTTTGTTTAATTGGTTCAAACATTTCAGGAAAAAGTGTTAATATATCAAACTTCATAAATTAAAGTCCTTCTATTAAATTTACTATTATTTTGCCTTCTGGTAAATTTATTTCTTTTATTACCTCGTCTATTCCTGGTAATAATTTACTTTGGCCTAAGTCATTTTTTACAACATAAACATCATTGCTTCCAGTATCGAATATATCATCTACTATACCTAAATATTCATCTGTTTCAGTATATACCTCTAACCCTATCAAATCTGCTATATAATATACTCCTTCTGGCAATTCGCCTAAGTCTTCTCTTTTTACTAATATGTAAGAATTTCTTAGTTTTTCTGCCTCTTCAATAGTATTTATACCTACAAATTTAAGTATTACTTGGTTTTTGGCATATCCCACTTTTTCGATTTTATATTTTTGCATATCTCCTTTACTTTTAATCCAAACCTCTTTTAAAGTTTCAAATCGTTTTGGATCTTCAGTATAAGAATTAACTTTTACTTCGCCTTGCAAGCCTTTGACATTTACAATTTGACCTAATTCTAAATAATTTTTCACTAATCTAAAAACTCGATTGTTACTCTTTTATGTTCTTTTCCAGCAATAGCTTTCATAATAGTTCTAATTGATTTAGCCATTTTACCTTGTTTACCAATTACTTTTCCCATATCTGCCCTATCAACTTTTACTTCATAGCAAATAGATTTATTATCATTAGTCTTTTCATTAATAGATACTTCATCTTTGTTATCTACTAAATTTTTGATAACTACTTCTAGTATATCTTCCATTAAAAGCACCTCACTTGCATAAAATTATTTGCTAGCAACTTCGATAAGTTTTTTAACAGTGTCAGTTGGTTTAGCACCATTTTTTACCCATTCAGCTACTTTTTCTTTGTTTATTTCGATAGTTGCAGGTTCTGTCATAGGATTGTATGTTCCTACTTTTTCAATTATTTTACCATCTCTTGGGCTTCTTGAATCTGCTACTACTACATGATAAAAAGGAGCTTTTTTCTTTCCAACTCTTTGTAATCTGATTTTTACCATTTAAAATTCACCTCCGCGTTATTATTTATATAATTTTAATTATATACTACTTAAAATTTTTGAACTCAGGCATATCTTTTATTTTATTCATATCTAAGTTCTTCATAAATTTATTCATTCCTTTTCCAGATGTCATTTGTTTCATAAGTTTTTGAGTCATCTCAAAAGATTTCATAAATTTATTTATTTGTTCAACTGTTGTTCCACTTCCTTTTGCAATTCTCAAACGTCTACTTCCATTTAATATTTTTGGATTTCTACGTTCTTCTTTTGTCATGGAACAGATTATTGCTTCTATTTTTACAAATTCTTTATCATCAATTTTTACATCTTTCATAGCACTGAAACCTGGTATCATTTTTAATATTGATGAAAAAGATCCCATTTTTTTCATTTGCCTTAATTGTGATAAATAATCCTCTAAATCGAAGTTTTGTTTTTTTAATTTTTTCTCAAGCTTTTCAGCTTCTTCTAAGTCAAAAGTTTCTTCTGCTTTTTCTATTATTGAAAGTACATCTCCCATTCCAAGAATTCTTGATGCCATTCTTTCTGGATGAAATACTTCTATATCGCTAAGTTTTTCACCAGTAGCAATATATTTTATTGGTCTACCAGTTACTTTTTTTGTAGATAATGCTGCACCACCTCTTGTATCACCATCTAATTTTGTAAGTATAATTCCATCAATTCCAAGTTCTTCGTTAAATGTAGTTGCTACATTTACTGCATCTTGACCTGTCATTGAATCTACTACTAATAAGATTTCATGTGGCTTAACATCTTTTTTCAAGTCCTTAAGCTCTTGCATAAGAGCTTCATCAATCTGAAGACGTCCAGCTGTATCTAGTATGATAACATCATTCATTTTTGAGATTGCATAAGACATTGCTTGCTTTGCAATTATTTTAACATCTTTAGTATTTTCATTAA
Organism: Clostridia bacterium; assembly: GCA_017625465.1. Classification (GTDB taxonomy): domain Bacteria; phylum Bacillota; class Clostridia; order TANB77; family CAG-508; genus Scatovivens. The sequence continues at coordinate 338,499 of JAGAKS010000017.1, forward strand.
CATATACTGGAATGTCAAGTTGTTTTCCAACAACTTGTAATTGCTTTATAGCAGCTGGTCTGTAAACATCACATGCAACTAATAATGGCTTTTTACCTTGCTTTCTAATAATATTAGCAAGTTTTCCAGATGTAGTTGTTTTACCAGAACCTTGAAGTCCTACAAGCATTATTATTGTAGGTGGATTTGGAGTAAAGTTTATTCTAGCTTCTTCTCCTCCTAATAATTCAACTAATTCATCTTTAACTATCTTTACAACTTGTTGACCTGGAGTAAGTGATTTTAAAACATCTTGACCTAAAGCTTTTTCTTCAATAACTTTTATAAAATCTTTAACAATTTTATAGTTAACATCAGCTTCTAAAAGTGCAAGTTTTACTTCTCTTAAAACCTCTTTTAAATCACTCTCTGTGATACGAGCTTTTCCTCTAAGTTTTCTAGTTATATCTTGCAAGCGTGAAGATAATCCTTCAAAAGCCATCCGCATGTACCTCTCTTTTCTTAAACTAAATAGTTTAATTTGTTTTTTACATCCTGAAGAATATTTGCTATTTCTTTATCTGAAGAACTATTCTTTATTTTAGATATTTCAGATAAAATTGAGCTAATTGTTTCTTCTTGCATTAAAGTTTTTTTCATAACACCTAACTTTTCTTCGTATTCGAAAAGCTTATTCTCTCCCTTCTTGAGATTATCTCGAACAGCTTGCCTTGTTATGCCTTCATTTTCTGCGATTTCTGACAAAGATAAATCTCTGTTGTAGTAGTCATCTAATAGATTATATTGTTTTTCTGTAAGTAATTTACCATAAGTTTCTAATAAAATACTTATTTTTACATTATCATCCATTAAATACCACCTCTTTTTCTGTAATGCTATTATACTTTACACCATTTTTGTTCAAAAGTCAATAGAAAACAGCAAAAAAGCATAAAAAAACACAAAGTTTTTAACTTTGTGCATTTTTTATTATTTGTCTGCTTTTTTTGCAACTACTTCTTTTCCATCATAGTATCCGCAATTTGAACATACAGTATGTGGTCTAACTGGTTCATGGCAATGTGGACAAGTAGATAAATTTGTTTCTTCTATTTTCCAAGTTGATCTTTTTGCACCTGTTCTTGCTTTTGACCATCTTCTTTTTGGTTGTGCCATCCTAAATCCCTCCTTTAGCTTATTTAAAATCTATATGTCTATATATTTATTTCCATAAAGTTACTATGATAGTATACTATGATTTATTGGGTTTGTCAATACTTTTTTAGAATTATTTTACTCCATAATCATTATTATCTTTCTGCTCTTTTCCATCTCTTGTTTGGCTTATTCCTCTTTCATTTTCGCCATTTTCCAGCCTAGTAATATTTACTGTATCTTCCATAAGATTGTAAAAACGTTCTAAACTTTGATTTTTACCAGATTGTCTATATGATTCATTAAAATCGTAAGAATTATAAGCATCGGCAAATTCCACTCGTAACCCTTCATTACGTTTTTCTGCATTTGCAATTTTTTCAGAAGTTCTAACTCTTTTTCTTCTGTCGACAATAACCATTGGTACAGCATTTAGCTTTCTTCTTGCTCTATCTTCAATAACATCTTCATGCACTCCAAATACACTTTTAACACCATTTATTATATTTTCCATTTCCTCTGTATATTGTCCACCTAATTCTCTGATTGAAAAAGCTCTCATGTCTGCCAAAGAATCTTGAACACTATATTCGCCTTTAACCTTAACACTAGAATTTCTTAATATTTGTTCTTCTAATGCAATATTTGCAAGTTCAATATCTCTTAGTTTGCCTAAACCTCTAATTCTAGCAAACCAAGATATTTTTCTATTTTGTAATTCTTGTTTTTTCCTATCTAATAATCTCAATTTAGTACTTTTAATAGTATCTTGAATTTTCTTGTCTAATTCTTTTTTGGTTTCAAACATAGCCTCTTCTGAATAATCTCTTACAGTATCCATTAGTAGATTTTGATTTACTCTTACGTTTGTTGCAATTCCTCCAAATTCTTGCATTTTATCAGTAGCAGAAATAGCAGATTTTTCGTCATCAAAAGAACTTTGTTGTAATATTTCTATTTTATGTTTCATTACTTCTATGTTTTGTGATATTTGTGATATATTAGGTTCTATTTTGTTATTTTCTACACGCATATTAAATGGAATTCCAAGTAATTTTGCCATATTATAATACTTCATTTCTTCATCTTTTAAAGCGTAATATTGACTAGTATATGTGTCTGGAACCTTATCCATTACCATATTAAACCTATTTTTTAAACTTCCAAACTCTTTTGATTTTTCTTGTATTCTTTCAGCCTGTCTTCTTTTAGCTTCTTCACGCCATATACGCGCTTCTTCTTCTCTATTCATATCATAAGCTAACTTAAATTCTTTTTCACGCTCTACAAACAAACCTTGAACATATTTATTCATTATTTCTTCGAAAGCCGTAACCTCAGGTGAAATTTCACTTATTTTTTTCCAAACCTCTTCTTTTTCTTTAGATAAATATGCTCTATCTTCTGCATCTTCACCTCTTCTAGATAAAAGCCATTGATATTTATCTTCTAAAGCTTCTAATTCTTTTCCTTTTTCTATTATATTAACAAAATTTTCTCTTATTTGTTCTTGAAGTTTCTGTTTTTCTCCTTCTTTAAATTCTTGCATTTCAGGTTTTTCAAGTTCGACGTCGTAATACTTATACCCATCCCAATCACTTCTAAAATTCAAGCTTTTTATTTGAGTAAAAGGAGCTAATATATATTCACTTTCATATCTATCTAAATTTTCTCTTCCAACAAATTCATCAACATTTATAAAAGGAATATCTGTGCCTGGCAAGATTCTTAAAAATGCTGCATTTCCATATCTTCCAAAGCTTTTAGCTGTAGTTTCATTAGTGGTTGTAGAAAGAATTTTATTATATTTACTTCCAGCATGCAAATTTCGCACTTCATCATTTGAAGTTCCTCTCATTAATTTATAAGGAGCTGGTTCATCATACATATTTTTTACCATAGCTGAATAGACATCAGCAGCATTTTCAAGCGCCGCTAAAACTTCTTCGCCTGCTTCTTCTTTAGTTTTATCGGGATTTATTCCTGGTAAAAGCCAACCTTGGTTAAAAGATTTAAGATAATCTCTTACGTTAAAGCCAATAAGCGAATTCATAACAGCATGACCTGAATTAATGTATTTTTCGACTGATGCTCTTTCTACTGGAGTAATTTTAGATTTTAATTTAGCTTCTTCTAAATCCATAATTTTATTTCCTTTAAAATATTTCAAGTATATTTTATTACAAACGAAAAATATATACAAGCCATTTTGTAACACTTTTTTTCTATTCGAATAATATATACCATAATCACTTTAAAGGGGGGAATTCGAAATGCCAGAAAACAGAGGTTGCGGATGCGGTTGTGGATTATTTGGTGGAGATAACGACTGCTTATGGATTATAATCCTTTTAATTATACTTTTCTGCTGTTGTGGAAACAACGGTGGTAGAGGTGGATGTTGCTAATTTAGCAACAAAAAAGCTCCTTCAAAGGAGCTTTTTCCTATTTTAATACATTCCACCCATATCAGGCATTTCTGGAGCATGATTTCCGCATGAGCAAGCCTTTTCTTTCTTTTCTGTCATAATACTTTCTGTTGTAAGAATCATTGAAGCAACACTCTCTGCATTTTGTAATGCTGAACGAGTAACTTTAGTTGGATCAACAATTCCAGCTTCTTTCATATCAACATATTCTTCACTTGTAGCATCAAATCCTACACCTGGTTTTGCAGCTTTTACTTTATCTAATATAACTGCACCTTCTAATCCAGCATTTGTTGCAATTTGTTTAACTGGTTCTTCTAAGGCTTTAAGAATTATTTTTACACCAAGTTTTTCTTCTTCAGAAACTTTTGAAAGTAAAGCTTCTACTTTTGGAATAACATTTACATAAGCTGTTCCTCCACCTGGCAAAATACCTTCTTCAACTGCTGCTTTTGTAGCAGATAAAGCATCTTCTATTCTTAATTTCTTTTCTTTCATTTCTATTTCTGTAGCAGCACCAACTTCAATTACTGCAACACCACCAGCAAGTTTTGCTAATCTTTCTTGTAATTTTTCTTTATCATAGCTACTTTGCTCTTCTTCTAATGCTCTTCTTAAATGTTTAACTCTATCAGCTATCTCATTTTTATCACCAGCACCATCAACAATGATTGTGTTTTCTTTAGTGATTTTAACTTGTTTAGCTTTTCCAAGTTGAGCTAAAGTTGTATCTTTAAGTTCTAGTCCTAAATCTGATGTAATAACTTCTCCTCCTGTTAGAACTGCGATATCTTGTAACATATCTTTTCTTCTATCACCAAAACCTGGAGCTTTTACTGCAACGACATTTAAAACTCCTCTTAATTTATTTAAGATTAATGTAGATAATGCTTCTGATTCAATATCATCTGCAATTATAACCATCTTTCCACCACTTTGTGATAATTCTTCAAGTAATGGTAAAATTTCTTGTATATTTGAAATTTTCTTATCTGTAATTAAAATATATGGATTATCCATTATAGCTTGCATTTTATCTGTATCTGTTACCATGTATGGAGAAATGTAACCTTTATCAAATTGCATACCTTCTACAACATTTACGTCTGTTGATGAAGTTTTTGATTCTTCTATTGTAATTACTCCATCATTTGAAACTTTTTCCATTGCATCTGCAATTAAAGAACCAATTTCAATATTATTAGCTGAAATACTTGCAACTCTTGCAATATCTTCTTTACCTTTGATTGGAGAAGATATTTCTTTTAAAGCTTCTATCGCTGTTTCAGTAGCTTTATCCATACCTCTTTTAATTGCTAAAACATCTCCACCTGCTGCAACATTTTTAACGCCTTCTTTCAACATTGTTTGAGCTAAAACTGTTGCTGTTGTTGTTCCATCTCCTGCAACATCATTTGTTTTTGTAGAAACTTCTTTTACAAGTGAAGCTCCCATATTTTCAAAAGGATCTTCTAGTTCAATTTCTTTTGCAATTGTAACACCATCATTTGTAATAAGTGGTGCACCAAAAGATTTATCTAATACAACATTTCTTCCTTTTGGTCCTAATGTAACTTTTACAGTGTCAGCTAATTTGTTAACACCTTCTAATAAACTTTTTCTAGCATCTTCGCCAAATTTAATTTCTTTTGCCATTAAAAAGCACTTCCTTTCTATTATTCTACTACTGCAAGTATTTCAGATTGTTTAACTATAATATATTCTTCACCTTGATATTTTACTTCTGTTCCAGAATATTTACTTGTTATAACTTTGTCTCCTTTTTTTACTTGCATTTCAACTTTTTCACCATCTAATGTAATTCCAGGTCCTACCTCAATAACTTCAGCTATTTGTGGTTTCTCTTGTGAATTAGCTGATAATATAATTCCGCTTTTAGTGGTTTCCTCAGCGGCTACCATTTTTATTAAAACTTTATCTGCTAATGGTTTTATCATATTACATACCTCCTTAACAAAAAATTAGCAGTCTAACTTAACGACTGCTAATAATTTATACCCTTTTATTTAAATTGTCAATACTATTTGTAAAAAAAATTAAATTTTTGCTCCACAGATTTTACAATACTTACTATCTTTTTCCAGTAAATTACCGCATTTTACGCAAATTCCAATATTACTTTTATATGTAATTTCTCCTTCATCATCAAGATAAATTTTTACATTGTCTTTATCTATCATAGTATAATTGTCTTTAATTTTTTCTAGTACTGAATCTAACCTTTTTAAAACTAATTGATTTTCTACACTTAAATCTTTCTCATCTGCAACAATTTCTAAATCTGTAAGTTTAAAATAAGTTATTTTTATACCACGTTTTTTTAATTTTAAATCATATTCGTTTTCTTTTACTTTTATTTCTAATTCACTTGTTTTAGTTTTTACAAGCTCCATAGACAATTTGTATTCGTTAGATAATTCATTTATGCCTTCTTGAATAGAATTTATTGCTTGTTTTCTAATTTGCTCAATAAGTTCTAATTTTGAATAATGGTCTCGAACCCCAAAAACTTTAGAAAAGAATAAATACGGATCTTCAATTTTAAAATTAAAAACTCCTTTGCAAGTAATTCTAGTTTTAATAGGTTTTTCTTTTGACCAATCAATATATTCCATAGGTTTATCTATTGAAAATTTATTGTTGATAATTTCTTTAGTATTAAAAACTATTATACAAAGCTCTGAATCATCTTTTTTAGGCTGAGTAAAATTTCTCCATTTTTCCATTTCTTTACGTGTTTTGGCCTGTTTAGAGCTTTCTATTTCATACATTCCTTTTTTATGAATTGCATCATATACTTTTCCAGCTTTATATAAAATAGCATATTGACCTTCTTTTAACATTACTGCTCTTTTATTTTCTATTTTATCTGGTAATCGTACAACTAAAGTATCATTATCCATATCATCACATTGTATTACTTTAGTCATGTCCGCTTCTGGACTAAGTTTTGCAAATTTCACTTCAATTTCTCCTTTGTATATCTTGTAATTTTATTTTGCTTTTTGCTCTTTAGCAGCTTTTACTAATGCTGTAAATAATGGTGCTGGTCTATCTGGTCTTGATTTAAATTCTGGATGGAATTGTACACCAACAAAGAATGGATGCTCTTTATTTTCTACAATTTCAACTAATGTTCCATCTGGTGATGTTCCAGAACATTTTAGTCCAGCATTTTCTAGTCTTTCTTTATATGAGTTATTATATTCAAATCTATGACGATGTCTTTCACTAATATCTTCTTGTCCGTAGATTTCATAAGCAATAGTGCCTTTTTCAATATGGCATGGATAAGCACCTAAACGCATTGTGCCACCTTTTTCTGTGACTGTTTTTTGTGTTTCCATTATATGTATAACTGGGTTTTCAGTAGTAGAACTAAATTCAGCAGAATTTGCATCTTTTAATCCTAATACATTTCTTGTATATTCAACTACTGCCATTTGCATTCCTAAACAAATTCCTAAGAATGGAATGTTGTTTTCTCTAGCATATTTTATTGCAAGAATTTTTCCTTCAATTCCTCTGTTTCCAAAGCCTCCTGGAACTAAAATTCCATTATATTCTGAAAGAATTTCTGCAACATTATCTTCTTTTATTGTTTCTGAATCAATATATCCAATCTCTACGTCTACACCATTTGCAAATCCACCGTGACGTAAGCTTTCAGCAACTGACAAATATGCATCTTGAAGTTGCATATATTTTCCAACTAATGCTATTTTTACACTACCTTCTAATTTAGTAATTTTTTCTATCATAGCTTCCCAATCACTATTGTTAGCTTCTACTTTATCTAAATTTAAGTGTTTGCAAACTACTCTAGCTAAACCTTCTTTTTCTAATAAAAGTGGAACTTCATATAATGTTCTTGCTGTTAAATTTGGTATAACATTTTCAGGTCTAACATTACAAAATAGAGCTATTTTATCTCTAATTTCATTTGGAATTTCAAGTTCACTTCTACATACTAAAATGTCTGGTTTAATACCAAATGATTGTAATTCTTTTACAGAGTGTTGTGTAGGTTTTGATTTTAATTCATTAGAGCCAGAAATATATGGAAGTAAAGTTACGTGTACATAAAGTACATCTTCTCTAGCTTTTTCAAGTCCTACTTGTCTAATAGCTTCAATAAAAGCTAAACTTTCAATATCTCCAACTGTTCCACCAAGTTCTGTAATTACAACATCTACATCACTATTTTCAAAACTATAAATTTTTTCTTTTATTTCATTAGTTACATGAGGAATTACTTGAACGGTTTTTCCTAAATAATCTCCTCTTCTTTCTTTATTAATAACATTTTGATAAATTTTACCAGATGTTATACTACAATTTCTAGTTAAATTAACATCTGTAAATCTTTCATAGTGTCCTAAATCTAAATCTGTTTCAGCTCCATCATCTGTAACGAAAACTTCACCATGTTCATAAGGGCTCATTGTTCCTGGATCAACATTTATATAAGGATCAAATTTTTGATTAACAACTTTATATCCTCTATTTTTAAGCAATCTTCCTAAAGATGATGCTGTTATTCCTTTTCCTAGTCCTGATACTACTCCTCCTGTTATAAAAACGTATTTTGTACTCATTTTTTCTCCTTCCAACCCATCTAAAAAACAAAAAACAGATAAAAAATGGGTTTTTTTTTATCTGTTCGAAATCGATTTGATTTTCAACATAATCATTGTATCATTTTAGCTTTCAAAAATCAAGTTTTTTAAGAAATTATTTTGAAATTTTATTTACAAATTCTTCGTGTTCTTTTATGTCTTCTTCAACTCTTTTTACTTTAGCATCTATAAATTTATATACTTTTTCAATTTGTTTATAATCTTCATTTTTAGCAAAGTTTATTTTATATGGTTTTTCATGATTTCTTGCATATAAAGTTAAAGTTCTATTATCTAGTGATAATCTATATATTTCTTTATAACGTATAAAACCTGTATGTTTTGATCTTATACCTTTTTCTGAAACTATAAATTCACCATAATTTATCATATCAATTATTATTGCAAATACACACATAAAAGTAACTTGAATGATTGTTTCTTGAAATTGTAAAATGGCTCCTAATATGAATAGAAACATTGCATATACAACACATATATATTTTATAATTTCTAAAGCTTCTTTTTCTTTTATTTTCAATACAATATCTTCATCCATCTTTTGTATCTCCTTTAAAATTTCAAATTATATTCTTTGTTTAACAACCTCATACATAACAATTCCTGCTGATACTGAAGCATTTAAAGAATTAATTTGTCCCTTCATAGGAATTTTTATTAAAATATCTGCATTTTCTTTAACAAGCTTACTCATTCCAAATCCCTCGCTACCAATAATTATAGCTATTGGACCTTTTAAATCTTGATTGTAATATTCTGTTTTAGCTTCTCCATCTGTACCTATTACCCAAAGTCCTGCATCTTTTAATTTTCTAATACTATCATTTATATTATTTACTCTTGCTACTTTTACATAAGCTGTTGCACCTGCAGAAGTTTTCGCAACAGTTGCATTTACAGATACTGTTCTTCTTTTTGGAATAATTATTCCATGAACACCAGCTGTTTCTGCAGTTCTTATTATAGAGCCTAAATTATGTGGATCTTCAATACCGTCTAAAACTAATATAAATGGATCTTCACCTTTTTCTTTTGCTAAATCTAATATATCTTCAATTTCACAATAATTGAATGGTGGAACTACTGCAACAACACCTTGATGATTTTCTGCCATCATATTCAACTTTGATTTTTCAACTTCAACAATAACAATTCTAGCCTCTTTAGCTCTAGCTATTATTTCATTTATTGAACCGTGTCTTTCACCTTTTTCTACAAAAATTTTATTTATATCTTTTGAAGATTTTAAAAGTTCCATTACTGCATTTCTTCCAGCAACAACATCTTCATAAGTTTTGTCTGTTTCTCTTCTCTCTTCAACACGTCTTTCTTCTATACGTCTTTCTCCGTTTCTTCTTTCAAACTCTACTGGTCTTTTCTCTTTTCTTCTATCTTCTTGTCTTCTTTCATTTTTTCTACGTTCTTGTTTTCTTCTTTCTTCAAAACTTTCTTGTTTTTCTCTAGCAATTCTTGCTTTTCTATTTTGTTTATCTCTAAAACTCTCTCTCATTTTCTATTCCTCATCATTTAATTTTAGTACAGATAGGAATGCTTCTTGTGGTACTTCAACATTTCCTATTTGCCTCATTTTCTTTTTACCTTTCTTTTGCTTTTCCAAAAGTTTTTTCTTTCTAGTAATATCTCCACCATAACATTTTGCAAGCACATCTTTTCTCATAGCAGAAATAGTTTCTCTAGCTATTATTTTTCCGCCAACAACCGCTTGTATTGGAATTTCGAATAATTGTCTAGGAATTACTTTTTTTAATTTTTCAGCCATTTTTCTTCCTCTATCATAAGCTGAATCTTTATGAACTATAAAAGATAAAGCATCTACTGGCTCATTATTTATATGTAAATCCAATTTTATTAAATCTGATTTTCTATATTCTTTAAATTCATAGTCTACAGATGCATAACCTTTTGTTTTTGATTTTATAGTATCAAAAAAATCATATATAATTTCATTAAGTGGCATATCATATTCTAGAGTTACTCTATTTTCATCTAAATATCTCATATCTATATATGTGCCACGCCTATTTTGACATACTTCCATAACATTACCAACAAATTCTTTTGGAATCATTATTTCAGCTTTCATAATAGGTTCTTCAATAAATCTTATTTCTGTTGTAGGTGGAAGGTCTATTGGATTATACAATTCCATTTCCTCACCAGTAGTTTTTGTAACTTTATAAATAACTGATGGTGCAGTTGTAATAAGACCTAAATCAAATTCACGCTCTAATCTTTCTATAATTATTTCAAGATGTAAAAGTCCTAAAAATCCGCATCTAAAACCAAATCCTAAAGCTGCTGAAGTTTCTGGCTCATAATTTAATGCTGCATCATTTAGTTTTAATTTTTCTAACGCTTCTTTTAATGCTTCATATTGACTTCCATCTAATGGATACATTCCACAATATACCATTGAATTAGCTTCTTTATATCCTGGTAGTGCTTCTTCTGCAGGCTTTTGCTTGTGTGTAATAGTATCACCAACATGTAAGTCCGAAACTGTTTTAACACTTGCAGCAATATATCCAACTTCTCCTGCTACTAGCTTATCTGTTGGAACATAATCTCCTGCGCCAAAATATCCAACTTCAGTAACTGTAAAAACTTTACCAGTAGCCATAAATAGAATTTCATCATTAGCTTTTATAGTTCCATTTTTTATTCTAACATAGCTTAATGCGCCTTTGTAATTATCATAATATGAATCAAATATTAAGCATTGTAATTTTCCATCTGGATCTCCACTTGGTGCAGGTATATCTGTTACTATTCTTTCCAAAACTTCTTCAACATTTAAACCTGTTTTTGCTGATATACAAGGTGCATCCATTGCTGGAATACCTATTATATCTTCTATTTCATGTTTTACTTCATCTGGCCTTGCCATTGGTAAATCAACTTTATTTATAACTGGTAAAATTTCTAAATTATCTTCTAAAGCTAAATATACATTTGCTAATGTTTGAGCTTCAACTCCTTGTGTACTATCAACTACTAAAATTGCTCCCTCACACGCAGCTAAGCTTCTTGAAACCTCATAATTAAAATCGACATGACCTGGTGTGTCTATAAGATTAAACTCATATTCTTCGCCATCTTTTGCTGTATAATTCATTTTGACCGCTTGAGATTTTATGGTTATTCCTCTTTCTCTCTCAATATCCATATTATCTAAAACTTGCGATTCCATCTCTCTACTAGATAGCGCACCAGTCATCTCTATTATTCTATCAGCTAACGTAGATTTCCCATGATCTATATGTGCAATTATACTAAAATTTCTAATTCTTTTTTGCTTGTCCCCGCATAATTCCTCCTGCTTAAAATATTGCCGAATTCTCATAACTAATCAACATATATTATACTGTATATTACAGTATTTATCAAATGTTTTTTGAAATATTTTTATTCTTTTTGCATATATTATATTATTAAATTATTTTTAAGGAGATTTTTATGTGTGGAATTACTGGTTTTATCAATTTAGATAAAGATATTCAAAATAGTTATTACATAATTCGTAATATGTGTAAAACGCTTTCAAAACGTGGTCCTGATGAAGAAGGCTTTTATTTTTCTAGACACGGAGTGCTTGGACACAGAAGACTAAGCATTATTGATATTGCTAACGGCAAACAACCTATGAATTTTATTTATCAAGGAAAAACTTATGTTATTGTATATAATGGTCAACTATATAACACTCCTGAACTTCGTAAAGAATTAATTAAAAATGGCTTTACTTTCAAAGGACATTCTGATACAGAAGTATTGCTAAAAGCTTACATTCACTATGGCTATGATGTTTGTAATCATTTAAACGGAATCTTTGGGTTTGCTGTATGGGATGTTACAAAAGAAGAGCTTTTCCTTGCACGTGATATGTTTGGTATAAAACCTTTATACTATACAATTAAAAATGGAAATCTTATATTTGCATCTGAAATAAAAGCAATACTAGAATTTCCAGAATGCATGCCTGTACTTGATAAGCAAGGAATTAGTGAATTGTTTGGAATTGGCCCTAGCCATACACCCGGACTTACACCTTTTAAAGACATTCTAGAATTAGAACCTGCTCACTATATGGTATATAATAGAAACGGCTTATACAAAAAAGAGTATTGGACTTTAAAAACAAAACCGCATACAGATAACTTTGAAGAAACCTGTGAAAAAATTAAATTTTTAATAAAAGACTCTGTTGAAAGACAATTAGTGTCTGATGTTCCACTTTGTACCCTTTTATCTGGTGGCTTAGATTCTAGTATCATTACAGCAATAGCAAGCAATTATTATAAAAAAGAATATGGAGAAAAATTAAATACTTTTTCAGTAGATTATGTAGGTCAAGCAGAAAACTTCGTTAAAAGCGATTTTCAGCCCGATATAGATGAAAAATATATAGACCTCATGGTAAAAACTTTTGACACAAATCATACCAAAATAGTTTTAGATACTCCAGAGCTTTTTAACTTTTTAGAAGATAGTGTTGTTGCAAGAGATTTTCCAGGAATGGCAGATGTTGATTCTTCATATTTGCTATTTTTTAAGAACGTAAAAAAATATGCTAAAGTTGCACTTTCTGGTGAATGTTCAGATGAAATATTTGGAGGATATCCTTGGTATTTTAGAAAAGATAGTTTAGAAAGTAATACTTTTCCTTGGTCTTTAGCAATTAGTGAACGTCAAAATTTGCTTGCTCCTCATATTGCCAAAGAAATAAATTTAAAAAATTATATTGATTCACGATATTTAGAAAGCATAAATAAAATTGAATTTTTAGATAGCGATAGTAAAGAAAATATATTATCACGAAAATTGATTTATTTAACTTCAAATTGGTTTATGCAGACACTATTAGATAGAACCGATAGAATGGCTATGTACAATGGTTTTGAAGTTAGAGTTCCTTTCTGTGATTATAGAATAGTAGAATATATGTGGAATATTCCATGGGAATTAAAAGCTTATAAAGGTCGTGAAAAAGGATTGCTTCGTTATTGTATGGAAGACTTCTTGCCAGAAGAAATCGTTTATAGAAAGAAAAGTCCATATCCAAAAACTCACAACCCTAGCTATTTAAAGATAGTTAAGGAAAAATTATCAAAAATCATGGAGAATCCAGAAGCACCAATAAATAATTTGCTTAACAGAGAATATATTTTAAATATTTTAAAAACTGATGGCAAAGCATTTACAAGACCTTGGTTTGGTCAACTTATGACAGGTCCACAACTTATGGCTTATCTAATCCAAGTAAATATTTGGCTTGAAAGATACAATCCAAATATTGAACTATAAAATAGTTAAGAGGTCGTTACAAAACGACCTCTATCTTTTTATTATATGAATTAATTATTTTTTATATAAAAAATGTATTTTACTACAAGAAAACCTAAAGCAATCATACCTATTACTATTTTATTTGCATTATTTCCTGTATTCGGCAATTGTTTATTAGCAACAGTGTTATCTGTTTTTACTACATTTTGATTTGTTTTTTCCTTTGATTGTTCTGTTGTTGTTTTATTTTCTTCTGTTTTTTGTGGTTGTTTTTCTGCCGGTTTGTTTTCTTCTGGTGCTTGTGGCTTTTCTTCTGCTGGTTTATTTTCTTCTGGTTCTTGTGGCTTTTCTTCTGCTGGTTTATTTTCTTCTGGTTCTTGTGGCTTTTCTTCTGCCGGTTTATTTTCTTCTGGTTCTTGTGGCTTTTCTTCTACCGGTTTATTTTCTTCTG
>JAGAKS010000018.1 GCA_017625465.1 Clostridia bacterium
TTCTCCTCCATTATTTACTCCTCCTAAATATAAATTAAACATATTATTAAAATGCATCTTTTTATTTTCTATATTTAAATTATTCCAATAATCTTTAGGTCTAATGGTACCATTAATCATTGACGTTTCATCATCATATGCCATTACTGCGTTATCTTTTAAAATTACAAGACATGGTGCATTTAAATTCACTTGTCCTAAATCATTTTGTTTTAAATACATCTCTAAATACTTAACTATTTTTTTGTAAGTTACTGATTGTTTTTCTCTATCTGCTAAAAAATCATAATAATAAATAGTTTTTATATTATTAGCTTTAGCTGTATCATTTAATATTTTTGCATAATAATTTGACCATTCGTTTTCATTAAATGCCATAAATATTATTCCATCACCTTTTTGTATTAGATCATATACTTTTTCTTCATCTGCATATTTAAAAACATTATCTTTACTTACCATACTATATTCTTTATCAAATCTTTTACTATCTTTAGATTTGTCTACTTTATAATCTCTTGTTCCTAAAAATACTAATATTATTAATAATATAAATATTAAACACAAATCAAAAATTGTTCTTTTTTTCATATAAACACTTCCTTAAAATATATTATAACATAATATTTTTCTTATATTTATACATAAAAAAAGACACTTGTAAATAAGTGTCTAATTATTATTCTCCTTTTACTTGATTCATTACTTCTTCAGCGAAGTTATCATTTCTTTTTTCCATACCTTCACCAACTTCATAACGAATGCAATTAACGATTTCCCCACCGTTGTTAGCTACGTAAGTTTTAACATCAACGTCTCCGTCTTTAATAAATGATTGTTCAACTAAACAAATTTCTTTAAAGAATTTTTTTAATCTTCCTTCAACCATTTTTTCAGCTATATCAGCAGGTTTTCCTTCTTCCATAGCTTGTTCAATAAGAACTTTTCTTTCTTTTTCAACTACATCAGCAGGAACTGAAGCAGAATCTAAATATTGAGCTTTCATAGCAGCAGATTGCATTGCTACATCTTTTGCTACTTCTTCACTTGCATTTTTAACTAATGCTAAAGATGCAATTTTTCCACCCATATGTAGGTAAGCTCCGAAAGATTCATCATCATTTTTAGTTAAAATTTCAAATCTTCTAAGAGATAATTTTTCACCAATTTTTGCTGTTTTAGCAACAATTAAATCATTAATTGTTTCTTCTCCGCATTTTACTTGTAAAGCACTATCTAAATCTGTAGCATCACTTGCTAAAATAGATTTTCCAATAGTTTCAATCATATCTGTAAATTCTTCATTTTTACTAACAAAGTCAGTTTCTGAATTTACTTCTAAAATAATAGCTTTGTTTCCATCTACAAAAATATTTGCTAATCCTTCAGCAGCAATTCTTGAACTTTTTTTAGTTGCTTTTGCAAATCCTTTTTCACGTAACCAATCTAATGCTGCTTCGATTGAACCATCACATTCACTTAATGCTTTTTTACAGTCCATCATACCTGCACCAGAAGTTTCACGTAATTCTTTAACCATACTTGCAGTTACTTCCATATTATCCCTCT
Organism: Clostridia bacterium; assembly: GCA_017625465.1. Taxonomy (GTDB): domain Bacteria; phylum Bacillota; class Clostridia; order TANB77; family CAG-508; genus Scatovivens. The sequence continues at coordinate 1,570 of JAGAKS010000018.1, forward strand.
TTCTATTATTTACTTAAAATTTCAATTAATTCATCTTTTTTCATAGTTGAATAACCTTTAATACCAGATTCTTTAGCTAATGCTTTTAAATCTGCTAAAGTTTTAGTAGTTAAATCTTCTTTTTCAGAAGTTTCTACAACTTCTTCAACTACTTCTTCTTTTACTTCTTCAACTTTTTCTTCTTTTTTAACTTCTGCTACTTTTTCTTCTTTAGTTTCTTTTTTAGCTTTTTTGTCATCTTCTGTAACATAATCAACTAATTCTAAACCTCTAGATTCACAGATAGCATTATTTAAAACTCCTAAAACAACTTTAACAGCTCTAACTGCATCGTCATTTCCTGGAATAACATAATCTACATCATCTGGATCACAGTTTGTATCAACAATACCAAATACTGGAATGTTTAATTTACGAGCTTCTCTAATAGCATTGATTTCTTTTTTAGGATCAACGATTATTAAAGCTTGTGGTAATTTGTACATTTCTCTAATACCACAAAGAACTTTGTTTAATTTTTCATATTCTTTTTTCAATTGAACAACTTCTTTTTTAGGTAGTACTTCAAATGTACCATCTGCTTCCATTTTTTCGATTTCTTCTAATCTTTTAACTCTTCTTCTTATTGTTCTAAAGTTAGTTAAAGTTCCACCTAACCATCTTTCAGTAACATAATAAGAATTACTTCTAGTTGCTTCTTCTAAAGATGCTTCACTAGCTTGTTTTTTAGTACCTACAAATAAGAAAGTACCTCCATTATCAGCAATAGCTTTAATTGCAGCATATGCTTCTTCAATTTTTTCTACAGTTTTATCTAAGTCGATAATATAAATATCATCTCTTGCTGTAAAAATATATGGTTTCATTTTTGGATTCCATCTTTTTGTTTGGTGTCCAAAATGAACTCCAGCTTCTAATAAATAACTCATAGAAACTACGGCCATAAAAAATTCCCTCCTTCGTTAAAACTTCTGCTTGCTTCTCAGAATAACTATCACCTCTTCGGCACTCGATAATTAATCTCCACAATCATGTTTATTTGCTTTTTTAATAAGCCACTTGTATTTTAACAAATTATATGTAAAATAACAAGTTTTTTTACTGCATTTCTAAGAGAATTTTTATATTTAGGATCATAGTTATTATTGTTGGTATATACCAATAATAATCTGCTATAACTCTAAATTATTCATTAATAGCAATAACTTGAGTATTATTCGTTTGATTATTTAAATATCTTAATCTAGAACTTAAAATTAATACACCTCCTATTACTGTTACATAAAGTAAAACTAATACTCCATATTTTCTTAAAACTTTTTCCATACTATCACCCTTCCTTGTATATCCAATTTATCAAATACATTTGTTCGTGTCAATATAAAATTTGAACAAATGTTTGACATTTTACATTTTTGATGTTAATATGAATATGGAGAGTGATTAAAATGACTGAGATTACTAAAAGACAAGAAGAGGTTCTAATTTTTGTTAAGAAATATATGGCTACTCATGGATATCCACCAGCAATAAGAGAAATATGTAAAGGTGTTGGTTTATCTAGTCCTGCTACTGTACATGCACATATTAAAAATTTAGAAAAAGCTGGATATTTAAAAAATGAAAGTAATAAATTTAGAACTATTGAATTATTAGTTGAAAACGAATATTTAGAAAAAAATGAAGAAGTTGTAAAAGTACCGCTTCTTGGTAAAATTACTGCTGGTAACCCTATTGAAGCAATAGAAAATCCAGATGAGTTTATTAGCTTACCAGCTAACTTAATTCCTGCTAAAGAAACTATATTTACATTAAAAGTTAGTGGTGAAAGTATGATTAATGCTGGTATCCTTGATGGAGACATCGTTATTATACAAAAACAAAGTGTTGCTAGAAATGGTGATATTATTGCAGCAATGACTCCAGAAAA
>JAGAKS010000019.1 GCA_017625465.1 Clostridia bacterium
ATAATTCTACTATCATCTTTTTAAAATCTTCATCATATTTTTTGGTTGCCATTTCTTGACACACTCCTTTCAAGTTAGTGTACATAATTTATTATACACTCTCTCATAAAATGTGTCCATATATCTATTCTAACATCAAATTATATTATTGTTCTTTAGCCATTGTACTGTATAATCTCTCATTCTTTGACCCATTTCTGAATCTTCTTGTGTTTTATATCTTCCAGTTATAATTATTATCTTATTCCCTTCATTATGTAATTTTTCAATTACCTCTGCTGCAAATTTTCTTGCAGGCATATTTTTTATATATTCAAAATAATATTTTTGTCTATAATCTTCTTCAATATCTGCCGACCAATTACATTTACTTTCATATTTATACGGATTATCTAAATTGCCAATATTATTTTCGTAACAATATTTTTTAAGACTCTTAATATAAATAATACTTTATAATTACTCACTTTTATTCTCCATCACTTATTTTACATTTCATACTCTTTAATTTCGCAATTTTTTTGTCCACTAACTTTTAAAAGCATTCCATCTTCTGGCATTTTTTCAAAATAAAATTGTATAGCTCTTGCAACTGCTCCATGAGTGACTAATAGTATATTTTTATCATTATACTTCATTTTAATTTCATCTAAAAATGAATGAACCCTGTTAAATAATTCTGGTAATGTTTCCAGTCCTTCAATGATTTTAGTAGAATAATAATTATAATATTCTGTAAAATAATAATCATCTAGAACTGTTTGCGTTAGTTTTCCACCATCTCTTTCAATTAATCTTTCATCATATATAACTGGAATATTTTTAACATTTACTAATTCCATTGTATGTCTTGTTCTTTTCATAGGAGAGCATATTATAAGATCAATATCTAATTTTTTCACATTCTCACTAGCTTCAATTGCTTGTTCTACTCCAATTTCATTTATATCCTCATCATATCTACAATTGTATTTATTTTCTCTATTACAATTTGTTAATCCATGTCTAATAACATATAATTTCATATCTATTTCCTCTCAATCAATTTGTATATATTTTTTATTATCATCAACGCTATTACTTAATAATATAACTCCAATAACAGATAGAATTATGAATACAAAAATGATTTTTAGGTTATTAAGATTATGAGAAAATCCAACAAATACTAACAATAAAGTATAACCTAATATTCTTCCTGTATTTAAAAATAGTTCTCTAAAAGTAAAATATTCTGTATTATATCTATCTTTGTAATCCATCTTATTAGAATAATTAAATAAATTAACTTCTGTAATTTTTAATATAATATTCATAAATATATAATAACTAATGTTATATAAAATAATTGACTTCATATTAATGTTAATCATAACTAAAATAAAACTAACAAATAAAAATATTAAAGAAAAATTTAAAATGAATTTTTTATGTTTATCTTTATACAAGTGAGCAAATGCATACATTGCTAAAATAGAACATAGTGAAAGTAATGATGATATCCACCCTAGCTCAAATTCATTTTTAGTATTATATATAATTAGTAATGACACAACTAAGCTCATAACACCATATCTATTTATTCCTTTTAGAAATTCAATTATATATAATTTTTTCAAGATTCTGTCTTTTTTAAATTTGCCAACGAATTCTTTTATTCTTATGTTTGACATTTGTATGTTTTTATTATTTATATTAAATGAATTTATAATTTTAATAATTGAAAACATTAAAATTATAATTGCAGCTATTTGATATGATTTTAAACTTATGTAAGCTCCTAATATAATAGGAACAACAAAACTAATTATTTCAGTACAAACAGAAGATAAACCTATATATTTTGTTCTTTCTTTTTGATTAATACACTCAGATTCTACCATATTGAATGGGAAACCAGTAGTAGCTATAGAAATACCATACATTATACCAATTAAATATACAAAATTAATTATTTTCTCTCCCATTACAATTATCATAAAAATATACAATGATTTTATAATAATTCCAAATCTATATAATTTAATTTTATCTTTCTTTTTTATATAATTAGAAACAATAAATGCACCTATTGTTGCAACAATCCATCCAACTATGTTATAAATTGACAAATATAAAATGTTTTGCTCAGTTATTTTGTAAAAGTATGCAGCTAAAAAGACATCCAAAAATATACTAATAACTTTTCCTATTGATTGATCTATAACAAGAGTTTTAGCTGATTTGGAAAGTATATTACTTTGTTGTTTTATAGTTTTATATATTTCTTTCCATGAATGTACTCTTTTAAACTCATTAGCATCTCTATTATATGGGGTGTCCATAAGCAATGTTTTTATTCCATATTTATTAATATCTTTACATATTCTTTTAGAATCATCTATCATAATATCTACATTATGTTCTATACATATCTCAGTTTTAGAATGAGAATTATATGCATCTACTAAAAATAATTTATCATAGTAGATATCGTACTTTTTTAGCCAGTCAATTGTCATATTATGTGCATTAGAATATTCTCCGTTATCTCTTCCAGTAATTATATAAATAGTATGTCCATCTTCTTTTAACTTGTTTATATATTTGTTGGCACCTTCAATTGCTTTTAGATTAATAGCGATTCTTTCTATATTAGTTTTATAGAACTTCACTTCCTCTTCTTCTGACCAATCAAACATGCCATTTCTTATGTATGATGCATTTTTATCTATAATTCCTGTATTTCTTAATGCTTTATCATGTTCTAAATATTCTTGCAACAGTGTATCATTAAAATCTGAAATTACATTGTCTATATCTATTCCAATTATCATTTTATACTTCCTTATTTATATCTATTTATTAAAACTACTTTCAAATTCTATATCTTCTTTTTTATATTCTTCTGGTCTTAATCCGAATCTAGTCCTCATATAATCTAAAGTAATAACCATACTTGCTAATGCTAGCAATCCTACTATTAAAAAGGCATTTTGAACATTTATTATGTCCAATAATAAACCACCTAACATTGAAAATATACTTGCTGCAATTCCACCAATAAATTCGTATGTAAAAGTTAATTTGTTTCTCATTTCTTCTTTGGTAAAGTTTTTTAAATATTTAGCTTCTAATATATACCATATTGAAGTACTTATTTTTTGTACTGCATACATAATCAATATAACTGGTATAATCATTTCACCTTCAAATAAAGTTGCAACTGTCCCTATAACTATACAAGCGCCTATATACATTAAAGAGATAAAGGCTAATGTTCTATTCTTAAACTTTCTTTCGATTGGCCTTTTTAATGAAAGTGAAATTCCGCCAATTAATGTAAGCACTGCAAATATCATTGAAAATTGTTCTTCTGGTATTCCTATATTTATAAGTAAATCACCATTATATGTATCTATAATTTCTATCACACTATAAAATACTATTTGAAACAATATAAAAGACTTCATTCTTTTTGATTTTAAAATAAATTTAAAAGAGCTCTTCAAATCATTTCCATATTCTTTTAGAATATTTGATAATCCCATGTTTAGCTTATGATCTTTTTTTACCTCATAAATATCCTTAAATCCAAATGATAATATTGTAGAAATTATAATAAATCCTAAACATATTAGCATAGGTATATAATTGTTAATTACAAATAGATATCCTGCTACTAGAGATGCTATTCCATCTAATATATAGTACCAACTTCCACCCTTTGCATCTAATTTTGAATATAATCCTTCTCCTCCTCTTGTGGAAACTGAATCATATAATAAATTAGATTCTGCAATTGTTTTTATATCATATCCCAAAGCAAATACCAAATCTGCTATTATAATGCTAATTGCACCTGGTAAGCATAATAATATTAGCATATATACAATAAGTAACATATTGCCCAAAATTATACTTTTCCTTTTTCCAAGAAAATCTGTAATTGCTACTGCTGGTATTTGCATTAATATTCTAAACAATAAATAGAATCCATTTATTATTAAAAGTTCCGAAGCAGTAACTTTTTTGGTTATTGTGCAAAACAAAAATTCTATTGAATAAAAGAATAGCAAATCCCATGAAAACATTTTGTAAATAGGGTAAAGTTGTGCATTTTTTCTTCTAATTTTATTTAATTGTCGTTTATTTTCCATATCATTTTTTCCTTGTTTTTCACATAAATTAATATACTGTTTCCTAATTATATATATCATACCATTAAATACAATAATAGTCTTGTATTTTTTAAAATTTTGTGCTTTTGATAAAAATTTCTACCTAAAAAAACAGCTTTTGCGATTTCTCCCAAAAGCTGTTTTTTTACATTGATTTAGTATCATTTTGAAACTTCTGTAACAATTCCGGCTACAACCGTGATTTGTACTTTTTCTCCTAACTGATATGATTGCCATTCCTCATACGAAACATTTTTTGAATATGCTTTTTCGTTAGCTATGAAATTAATTGTATACACTTCTGATTTTCCATTTTCTCTTTCTTTATTTGCCAACTGAAATTGAGGCCAATATGGATCATCCGTTGTTCCTGAAGCTTTTTCTGTCCTAGCATAACGCCATCTATCTATTTTATAGTAGTATTTAGTGTCATAAATAGGAATCTCGTCGTATACAGGAACTTTCTCATACTCAATATCGTATACTGTCTTGTAAACTGCAATTTCCTCCTCATCAAAGGTTCCGTCACCATTATCATAGTATTTATATTCATAATGGTCAAATTCTTCTCGAGGAACTTCATGTTCTACAATTTCGTAATCAACAATTATTTCTTCATAATCTCTAACTTCTTGCCTTTCATCATAAACCCGTCCGCCTACTGGAACTTCCCAGTCGCTTTCATCAAATGTTATCAATTCTTGAATAGTTACATTTCTTTCCCATGATTTGTCACTAATTGTTGCATCATAGGTTTGAGGTGTAAAAATAGAAATTAAAAACATAATTATAAAAACGAATGCAATAGCTCCACCAAGTACAGCTAGAACAGATTTTAAATTGATACTTCTGAAAAAACTGGTAATTTTGTCATCATACCGTTCAATAGGATTGTAAGATAAATCAACTCTGTCACTTGTTTCTTCTTTACAAGGAGATAGTGACTGTTGCGCTTCATAAGAGTATGATTCTTCTTGTAAATCGTCATCTTCTGTAGACATATACTGTTCAGAATTATAATCTTCTTTTGGAGTTACTGTTACTTCGTTTCCAAAATAATCTTTTTCTGAATCAGCTTTTCCACCACCGCAGTTTCTGCAAGATACTTGATTGTACCTATTATAGCTTCCGCAATAAGCACATACCCAGTCGGCTCCTTTGCCATAGTTCTCGGCAATTTCTGAATCCAAATATCTTTTTGGACCTCCTTTGATGTCGAATTTCAAACCCTCTGATTGTGGATTACCACATTTAGGGCATGTTTTGGTAAGACCCCCGATACCTTTGGTACCGCAATGGCTACAGGTCCAGTATCCTTCGATTCTTCTTCTAGCCATTCTTATACCTCCTTGTTAGTTATATGATTTTCAATGTGCCATTAACTTCAATCATAGTATATAATAGAAGTTAAAAATAATACTTATTGTTTTATTATACTATAAAATCATATACAATTCAATATATTACGGGGCTTTGTACCTACAATATTAGTCATATTGGCTAGCTTTTTTATAATTCACAAACCAATTCTTGCATTAAGTCATGGACTGATACTATTTGCTATACTATAAAAATATTAAATAAATTCATAGTCTAATAGTTCAACTTTGTTGGAAATATAATCATTATTCTTTTCTATTGGCTTAGCTAAGTCAGTTGATAAATATTTCTTATTATCATCTGGAAAAACAGTCACTATATTTTTATCATTTTCTTCTTTTGCTAGTATACTTGCAATCATGTTAGCACCAGAAGAAATACCAACTCCAATTCCTAAATTTAAAGCTATCTTTCTAGACATATTTATAGCATCTTCATCATTTATAAGAAAAATTTTATCTATTTTTTCTTTTTTTACTATTTTAGGTATAAAATCATCTCCAATACCTTCTATTTTGTGGTTTTCAATAATTTTATTATGTGAAAGTAATGGCATTTTCTCGGGTTCTAGAGCATAAATCTTGATAGACTTATCATACTCTTTCAGTCTTTTTCCAGTTCCCATTAAAGTTCCACCTGTTCCAATTCCTGAAACAAAACCTCCAATATTTGAAGATTTCAATTTTTCTAAAATTTCGACAGCAGTAGTTTCATAATGAGCTAATACATTGCTTTCATTTTCAAATTGATTGCTATAATAAGCATTATTTTCTTTTGCATAAGTAATGGCATCTTTTATAGCTCTTTGAAAACCGCCTTCTTTTTTAGATATTAAAGTTACTTTAGCATTGTACATTTCCATTAATTTTAATCTTTCTTGACTTACCCAATCTGGCATAAATATATGAACAGGGTTTCCAAAAAAAGCTCCTAAAGCTGATAGCGAAATTCCAGTATTTCCACTCGTAGCTTCAACAATTTCCATTCCTTTTTTCAAAGTTCCTTCTTTGTATGCTTTTTTTATAATGTAGTAAGCCACTCTATCTTTTATACTCCCAGTGATATTATAAAATTCTAATTTTGTATATATGTAATTTTCCTTTCCATTGTATTTGTATTTAATTTTTATTAAAGGTGTATCTCCAATTTTTATATTCATTTTTTTACCTCCTAATTTAATTTATTCAATCATATCTATTATGTTACACAGACAAAAACTATATTATTAGGTATTTTTAAATAAAAAAGAACTAAATGATTTTTTTCATTTAGTTCTACATTTTTATTCATCATCCTCTTCTTCATATTCTTCATCATCTTCATCTTCTATTCGTTTTCTAGATTTTGAACTTACATTTTCAGACTTATTATGATTAGCTATCATCATAATTAATTTACCTATTAACTTTATCATAGTAACTGCAGCTGCATAAACTATATACATAGCTAAAAATCCAACAACGCCAAACATTATATCTCCAAAGTCCATGTTTCCTGTGTTAGATACTTTTTGTCCAATTTCTATTGCAAAAGTAATTACTATAATTAAAGTAAACACATAAATCCAAGTAAGTGTTAAATAGTGTTTCTTTTTGGCTAGCATTTTGAATATTGGATATATTGCAATAACCATTGCCATACCTAATAAACCTATTATTATAAAATGTAATTCTTTGTCGTTAAAATAAAGTTCATATTCGTCATTTAATTGCAATAAACTTGTATGTATTTCAGCAATAATTGCAACTATTCCATATAAAAATTCTTTCATAATTTACCTCCTATTAGCTAAAGGATTATTTTCAACTGCACTACGTATTTGTTCATTATTTACATGTGTATATATTTCAGTAGTTGATATACTTTCATGGCCTAACAAAACTTGAAGTGCTCTTATATCAACTTGTCCATATTGATACATAAGAGTTGCTGCTGTATGTCTTAATTTGTGGACAGAATATTTGTTAGGATCAAGTCCAGCATTTTTTAACTCTTCTTTAACAATATATTGTACAGTTCTATTACTTATTCTTTTTTTCTGTTCACTTAAAAATAATGCATCTCGAGAATTTCCTTTTACTCCATCTCGAGGTCTAACATCTAAATATCTTTTTATAGCGCTTATACATGCATTATTTAAGTAAATAGTACGCTCTTTGTTACCTTTACCTATAACATTAAGCTTATTATCATAAAAATCAATATCTTTAATATTTATATTAACAAGCTCAGACAAACGCATACCACAATTTAAAAATAATGTTATAATAGCAAAATTTCTTTCTTTGTTATCATGGTTTCCATGCGAAGTTGGTGCTGGTTTTTCAGCAACATCTAAAAGTTTTTGACTATCCTCTAATGTTAGATATTTTGGCAATCTTCTATCTAATTTTGGATTTTCTAAATCTAATGCTGGGTTATTAGGAATTTTCTTAGCTTTATTACATAAATAATGAAAGAAAATTCTAATTGTAGAAGCTTTTCTAGCAAGCGTTGCTGGCTTACTTCTATAATTATTTTTTAAATAACCTAAGAATGAATGTATATCTTCTAGTTCAATTTTTTTAATAGTATCTAAAGTTAAATCATTTATTTTAATGGTTTTTATTTCTAATTCATCCTTGATGTCAGTCATTTTAAATTTATATTTTATGTATTTTAAAAAATGAGCTATATCATAATTATATTCCTTAACACTGTTACTAGATTTATTTAAAATAGTAGCAGAATAGTCTAAGAAATCATTTAGAAAGTCTGGATTATCTTCAGGTGATATCATAATACAGTATTCCTTTCAATTAATATAATATATCATATCATTATTTAGTAAAAAATAAAAGTATTTGAATAATTAAATTTAAAGGCATTTATTTTCGTTTAATTTTCACCGTTTTCCGTTTTATATTTCTTATAATTTATATCAACATTTAGTTTACTTGCTCTTGTAATACTAGATATACCATATTTATTAGTTATATTGTCTAAGGTTTTATCTAAATTGTTCTGTTTCGAATTTTCATTTCCAAATAATGTAAGTTGTACTTCGTCCTCATTTTCTAAATCATCAACTCTAAGTCCAACTAAACGAATTGGTTCATTTTTATACATATCTTTTAATATTTCTTGGGCAAGCTTTAAAATATCTTTAGTACTCGAAGTAGCAAAAGACATTTTCTTTTGATGTGAATAATCTATAAAATTATTAGTTCTAAGTTGCACATTAACTACATTGGCAAGCATTTTATATTTTCGTAGTCTATAAGCAACTTTTTCCGTTAAAGCAACTAATATTGGATTAATTTCCTCTATACTTCTTAAATCGTTTGGTAAAGTTACAGAGTTTCCAATACTTTTAGGAAGTTCTACTTTGTTGTTAACTGGTGAATCATCTATTCCATTAGCATAATTCCACATCATTTGGCCATGCTTTCCAAAATTTTTTATCAAAATATTTTTATCTGTTCTTGCAATATCTCCAATAGTTTTTATTTGCATATTTAAAAGTTTTGGAACTGTTTTTCTTCCTAGCATAAATAGTTCAGAAGCTGGAAGTGGCCACATTTTTCTTTCAATTTCATTTTCATATAAAGTATGAATTTTATCTGGCTTTTCAAAATCTGATGCCATCTTTGCTAGTAATTTATTGTGAGCTATTCCAATGTTTACTGTAAATTTTAATTCATTTTTTACTCTGATATTTATTTCACGAGCAACATCTTCTAATTTTCTTCCCATAAGGAAATTAGTCATATCCATGAAACATTCATCGATACTAAATCTCTCTATTATATCTGTATATTCTGATAATAATTTAAAAAGATTGTTTGAATACTTATGATATACATTAAAATCTCCTGGAAACACTTGCAATTTAGGACATTTCTTTTTAGCAAAATATATTGGTTCTCCTGTAACAATTCCAAATTTTTTAGCAATAGGACTTTTGGCAAGTACAATCCCACTGCGCCTTTCTTCATCTCCTCCGAATTACTGCAGGTATTGTTCTAATATCTAATTCTGAGCCATTTTCAAGCATATTAACAGCAGACCAAGATAAAAAAGCATTGTTAACATCAACATGTAAAATTTGTCTTTCCATAGAAAAAACTCCTAAATATAATACGAAATTCTGTTTGTATTATATCAAGAAGTTTTTAGTTAGTCAATATCTATTTTAATTTTATTATAGCATGTAAAACACTTTCATCTTCGCTTTTAATTGCAACAATTTGCGCATTTTCCTCTTCTGAGTATGCGTATAAAGCTTTCACCTTTTCTCCAAATTTTATTTCTTTTTTATACATTATTTCTATTTCATTAAAATCTGAATAATAAACCTCATCTGGAAGTGCACTATACCCTATATCTAAATAACTCAAATTGTGAACATGATTATTTATATCTATCATTTCTCTCGTAATATTGTTTTCTACTACATTAGTATAATTATTTGGCTCACTAAGTTTTCCTAATTCTTTAATATCCATTACAGAATCTTCTTCACTTTTATAAGCGTCTATAAGCTTTTCATCAGGACTAGTAATAGATTTAGTTTCCATATTAATTAAAACCCATTTTGAAGAAGCTATTGCAATTAAATCTCCTTTAGCATTATATACTTCAAAATCACGATATGAATATAATCTTTGGATACTTTTTGACCAAGTAACTACTTTTATTGTTTCATTATACATAGGCTTTTCGAAAAACTTTATTTTCCAAGATATAATCATCCAATTAAGTTTTGTTTTAGCTACATCATATAAGCCATACCCAACTAAATCTGAATGTATTCCTCCAGCATCCTCTAAAAAACTCATAAATGCTTTTATAGTTAATTTATTATTGTGGTCAATATCTTTTAACCCTACATAAAATTCATGCTCTATTTTCATTTTTACCTCTTCTATAATATTATTAAAATATTATATCAAAGATATTACTAAAATTGTTTATTTTCGACCAAGTAGTACAAATTTATATTCATAAAATTATAGGTTGTATTTGTTCTTTGTCTAAAGCATATTCTAATGTTTTTATAATATAACTTGGATCAAATACTACTGAACGTGGCTTAGTAATAGGATTATCTTGTTTGAATGGGACAAAATAATAATTTTTTCTATTAAGTAATCTTCCAATATTTTCTGCTGCACCAGATAAAGCATTATTAGTAGAAATAGCTATTACAACAGGTCTATCGTTTCTTAAATGCGATTTTGTAGCCATAGTGGCTGGCGTATCTATAATATCATGCGCCAGCTTTGCAATAGTATTTCCACTGCAAGGCACAATAATTAAAATATCAAACATTTTCTTTGGACCTATTGGCTCTGCATCAGGAATAGTATTAATAATTTTATGTCCGGTAATTTCTTCAATCTCTGTTATAAAATCTGTTGCTTTTCCAAATTTCGTATCTAAATTATAACTGTTGTATGACATAATAGGAAAAACATTTGCGCCAAGATTTACTAGTTTTTTCATTTCATCAATAGTTTTTCTAAAAGTACAAAATGAACCTGTATAGACAAAACCAATATTTTTATCTTTTAAATTCAAAAAACATAACCTCCTTCCATATATTCTTATAATATATTTTATGAGATTATGTTAATTAAGTTTAAGTTTTAACTTCTATTTTTGATTTTTTTCGCTAAAATATAAAATTTACTATAAATTTTGAAAATAATTTTTCTTTTATTTTTTAATAAAAGAAAAGGTATGCGATATCTTCTCACTGGTATATCTTTGACAGATACGTTTTTAAATGCTTCACACATAAATTTATTATCATAAATAAAATCAATATTTTTATTATGAATCATTATAATTTGAGGTACTATTTCTATCATAGATTTTATCTGTATTTGTTTTTCGTACTTACCTATCTTTTCTTGCATTTCTGAAAACATATAAGTCAAATTTAGTATTTTATTTTTTATACTTTCATAACTTAAATTTTTTGTAACGCTATTATCTCTTCTTTCATAATAATATATAATAGAACTAATATACCTAATTGTTTTTACATTTGTTAGTACATAAGCATTAAATAATATATCTTCACCGAAAAAATATTTTTTATTAAATCTTACATTGTCTAAAAGTTCTCTTTTAAACAATTGTCCCCAAACCATATTTTCATCTACATTATTTAAAATATTTGCAAAAACTTCGCCAAAATTGTTATCATTTAAGCATATTTTTTTATCTTCATATTTTGTTTCTGAATACACTTTATTATCTAAAAAAGCAAATCCAAATTTATATAAATCAAGGTTTTCTGATAAATCTATGGTGCTTAAAGAATTTTCTAACAAATAATCATCTGCATCTACGAACATTATATAATCACCTTTGGCAATTTCTAATCCTGCATTTCTAGCCTCAGATACACCTTTATTATCTTGGTTTATAACAACTATGTTGTCGTATTTTGTTTCATATTCTTTTAAAATTTTTAAAGAATTATCTTTTGAGCCATCATTTATACAAATTATTTCTGTAGAAACATCTTTTTGTAGAATTACTGAATTCAAACATCTTTCTAATGTTTCTTCTGCATTATATACTGGTATAATTATTGAAATTCTCATTTTTACATTCCTTTATTTGTAAGCTATAAATCATTTTTATTATACACAAACATCTTTTTAAAGTCAATCTTGCTTTATTTCATTATCTCAGCAATTACATTTGCTAAATATTTCATGCTTACATCACACTGCTCAATTGTGTTTCCAGTAGCCCCTACTTCTATTATACACGCACCACTTGCTAAATTTTGATTATATCTTGAATTCCTTAAAATAATAGGTTTAAAAAGTCCAGGATATAGTTCATTTGCTTTTTCTTGAATTTTCACAGCTAATTTAAAATTATTTAACCAATTGGGATGCTCTAAACCTCCACCATCTGTTCCTATTACAAACATAAGTTGAGCACCAACCTCTTCTCCTATTTTAACAGATGGAGCATAATTACTGCTACTCCCTAAAGCATCTCTATGTAAATCTATTACAAATTCTGTCCAACAGTCACCTGATAATAATTTTTTGACAGTAGAATATGAACGATTGTACGAACCCGTATATGCAGGATAATCATGATAACTTTGGTCATGTGTTACATTATAACCTTTGGATTTTAAATTAGTTGTCAATGTTTCTCCTACATGTGCAACAGAAAAATTCAAATCAGTTGTTCTAAAATTTCCTGTTGCAACATAATTTGTATTTTCTGTTGGTGTATAACTCTCGCATGTGTGTGTATGAAAAATAAGAATATCTTGCTTATTATTGAAATCTACTGTTGGCATCATCATTTCATCCGTCAACTCATATTTACTTTCATTTCTAATTTTTACACTTCCATAAGTATTAGTAAAAACATCTTTTTTATTATTTGCTTCTATTACTTCTGTTGGAAGTTTTTCTATTATATTATTATTGGAAGAGGCTTCATCAGGTATTTTTTCTTCCTCATTTTTCACTTTTTCATTCTGCACAATTGCATTTTCATTTGGAATATTGTTATCTACATCTGTTTCTTGCGAATTTGCTAAAACAGCATTATCTTCTAACATCCTCTTATTACTTGTATTTATTTCTTTAAAAATAATAAGCTCACTGCCTAAAATATTTGCTATTCCTAAAGTTTCATTTTCTTCTTCGTGAATAGCTGAAATTGCTAAATTGTTAGAAATAATGTTTATATAAGCTACCTGAAAATTATAATTCAAAGCAATCATTTTTTTAGAAAATAAGTAATTAAAAATCATTGCACTGAGAAGCAATGCAATGATTATTTTTACTGTATACTTTATTAAACTTTTTAAGTTTATAATAGCTACATTAAACATACTTTACCTCACTACATACAGTATATTTAATGTATATAAGTTTTAGAATATTTTTTCAAATTTGTCTTTTTGAAGTTCGTCTGGCACTTCAATAGGATACTTACTTGTAAAGCATCCTTCACAGAAGCCTTTCATATTTGAACCTTCTGCAATTTTTCTTAAATTTTCTAAACTCAAATATTCAAGTGAATCTGCTCCTATTTCCTCTCTAATTTCCTCAACAGTTTTCTTTGTAGCAATTAAGCCGTCTTTATTTGTTACATCTGTTCCAAAATAGCAAACACCTAAAAAGGCTGGTGAAGCAATTCTTAAATGTATTTCTTTGGCTCCTGCACGTCTTAATGTTTTTATAATTCTTGTAATAGTTGTTCCTCTAACAATTGAATCATCTATTAAAATAATTCTTTTATCCTTTACTGTTGAAGGAATTGGATTTAATTTTAAAGCTACTTGATTTTTTCTTTTATTTTGTGTTGACTGTATAAATGTTCTTCCAATATATTTATTTTTTACAAAAGCTATATCATAAGGTATTTTAGAATATTTAGAATATCCTAATGCGGCATCTAAACCAGAATCTGGAACACCTGCAACAAAGTCTGCATCAACTGGAGCTTGTTCAGCTAAATATTTACCTGCAAGTTCTCTAAATTTATGTACATTCATTCCATCTACATTTGAATCTGGTCTTGAAAAATATACGTATTCAAAAATACATAAACCATCTTTTTCATTTGTTCTAAAATTTTCAGTTTTCATTTCATTTTGATATAAAGTAACAATTTCACCTGGTTTAATATCTCTTTCAAAAGTTGCACCTATAACGTCTAATGCACAGCTTTCAGAAGCAAATACATAATCATTACCTAGTTTACCCATACATAAAGGTCTAAAACCATGTGGATCACGTACAGCAACCAATTTTCTTGAACTCATTACTAAAAGTGAATAAGCACCTTTTAAATATTTAGTTGCATTTTTAACAGCCTCTTCTATTGAACCAACTTTTCTTCTTTCTCTAGCTATGATTGAACAAATAACCTCTGTATCACTAGTAGAATTAAATATAGCACCATGTTCTTCTAATTCGTTTCTAAGTTCTTCTGTGTTAGTAAGATTGCCATTATGTACTACGCATATATTTCCTTTTGCATATCTTTTTACAATAGGTTGTGCATTTTCTACTCTTGGTGCGCCAGTAGTAGAATATCTAACATGTCCTATTGCAATTTTTCCTGTTGGTAGTTTTGCAAGACGTTCTGGTCTAAAAACATCAGCAACTAATCCTAAATCTTTTTCGCAATAAATAAGTCCACCATCATTTACTGCAATACCACAACTTTCTTCTCCTCTATGTTGAAGACAAGCAAGTCCAACTGTTGTAATTGGGGCTAAATCTTCGTTATTTTCCATAGAATAAATTCCGAAAATTCCGCATTCTTCTTTAATTTTACTAAACATACCTTACCTCTTTAACCCATTTAAGAGACAAAATGTCTCTTAAAATTTTAATTTATTTATTTTAGATTTTTCCGGATGAAAAATCATTTAAAACTTCTATTAGCTGAATCTTTTCAGCAGCTTGTACTTTCGCAGATAAGCTTTCTGCATCATCAGTTGGAAGTACCGTAACAGTTGTCTGTCTAATAATATTACCTCTATCATATTCGTTGTTCACAAAATGTACAGTAACACCACTGATTTTTTCTTTACTATCAATTACTGCTTGATGCACATGCATACCATGCATACCTTTACCACCAAATTTTGGAAGTAAAGATGGATGAGTGTTTATTATTCTGTAATTAGCAAGTAATTTATCTCCTATCATCTTTAAATAACCCGCTAAAACTATTAAATCTATATCATAATTTTTTAAATGCTCAAAAAGCTCATTATCTATATTTTCTTTTTCTTTAGAAGAAATTATGTATGTAGGAATTCCAGCTTTTTCAGCACGTTTTAAAGCATAAGCATCTGGTTTATTAGAAACTACTATACTAATTTTAGCATCTAGTTTTTTATTTTCTATACTATCTATAATTGCTTGAAGTGTTGTACCACTTCCAGAAGCAAAAACTGCTAAATTAATGCTCATAAATTTCTCCTATATCTTTTCTATAATCTAAAACTTTGTCTACTTCTTCATCTATTACTTTATATACTTCTTTTTTCAACTCTTCTAAATTATCTCCTGTTTTTTCAAGAGCAAATAGTCTAGAGTTACTTACAGAAGTATATTCATTTTCACCTATTTCTTTTGCATTAGCAAAATAAATTTTAACACCTTTATTCTCAATTTGTTTTTTATTTAATTTAAAAATAACTGGTTCATTGTTTTTCTTAACAGCATATTCTTTGCTAACTATATATACTAAAAATGTATTAGTTTTTTTGAATTTGCAATTTTCTGTACTTAAAGTTTGATTAAAGATATTTTCCATAACTTCGTTCCAAGGAGTCTCTAAAGCGTTTAAAACATTCATTGCTTCTGGATCTCCAAAACGTGCATTAAATTCTATAAATTTAATACCTTCTTCTGTTTTGAAAAATCCACCGTATAAAACACCTGTAAATTCTAGAGAATCTTTATTTACATAGTTGATTGTTTTTTGTATTAAATTAACACACTCATCAACATCTTTTTGCTCTAAGAATGGTAATAAGCCATTTGAAAAGCTCATACATCCCATTCCACCTGTACCAGGTCCTTTGTCTTCTTCGTATCTATATGGATAATCAAAAGTAATTGGAAGTGGTACAACATTTTTTCCATCTGTTAATACCATTACAGTAAATTCTGAACCTTTTACTTTATCTTGAACTATAACTTTACCACTTGCATTTAAGCATTCTTTTGCATAGGCAAAGCCTTCTTCTTTACTTGAAAAATGTTCACCGCCAACTTTAACACCTTTTCCACCTGTTAATCCTTCTGGCTTTACAACAAAATTTTCATCTGGATAATTTTCCATAGCTTTTTCTAACTCTGCTTCAGTTGAAATTTCAAAATTTTTTATAACCATTTCTGGTGCTAATTTTTGAACAATATCTAAAGCATAAGTTTTACTCCATTCAAGTTTTGCTGCAATGCTTGTTGGTCCAAAAGTTTTAAGCCCTAAACTTTTTGCTAAATCTATTAAACCGTCTTGTAATAAATTATCACTACTAATTACACAAACTTCTATTTTTTCTTCTTCAATAAATTTTTTTACTAATTCTTTATCAAATGGAGAACCTACAATATATTTTCCATTTGATTTTTTTACGTACTCTACTATTGATGGGTTTTCATAAGGTAATACAGAATACAAACTATATGTTTTTGCAATATTTTCTGCAATAACAGCTTCTCTTCCACCATTACCTAATAACAAACATTTTTCCACGTAAAGCTCCTCCTTAATTCTACAATTACAACTAAAATTATACATTATTTATTTTTATAAATCAACTATTTATCAAACATTTTAGCTATGGCTTTTTCATATATAGATTTCGCTATTTGTTTACCATTTTCTGCTTTTTCTATAAATTTACTCATACAAACAGATGCATTTATTTCCATAACAAAAATATCACCATTTGTCTTTTTGGATATATCCACTGTGACAAATCTAGAATTTGTTACTTGTCCTGCTCGTAATGCTAATTTTTTAACCTCTTCTAGCTTTTCATCGTTTTCCAAATTTGTTTCTAGCCTTGCTCCGTTTGCTAAATTATGTTTCCAATCTTTAGCAATTTTTTTATATACATATAAAATTTCATTATCTAAAAATACTACCCTATACTCACATTCTATATCTTCGAAAGGACATATACTTACACTAGAAAACTTATTTTGAAATAGTTCTTTGATTATTTGTATTGCTTCTTCTTGAGAATTTACTTTATATACATTTTTACCTTCAGAAGAGGTGTTTGCTTTTACAACAACTATATTTTTTCCAATCTTTTTAAAAATCTCTGATACTTCTTCTGATAAATTTCCAGCAAATTCTTCTCTTCCTTCTATACTTTTATTGAATACCATATAATGCGTAAGTACATTAATATTGTTATGTTTTAAAACTTCATAAGTCGCATATTTGTCATTTAATATATCATAACAACTTGCTGTATTTAAATCAAAAGTATTTCTAACTATATGGCGTATTTTTCCATTTTGCTTTAACTCTCTAATCCAACCATAAGATAAATAATTTACTTCTATGTCTTTTTCTTTACAAATTTCATCTATTAGTTTCAAACTTAAAGTTTCCTTCATAAAACTCCCTTCGTTATTAGCAAATCTTTTTGAATATATTAGTACTATATAATTTTACAAAATTATCATAAAAAATTGTAGTTAATATTAAAATCGCAGATATCAATAAAGTTACAACATGGACATTTTCAAAAAATGAACATATTCCTAAAATAATAATAGAAACAATTAAAACAAATATAGTTGACCATAACATATTCATATTTTGTTTAACTACCGCATATTCTGATGTCCAATGTATTTTTGGTTTTAAAATATCTATTAAAACTTCTGCATAACTTATAAACAAATTGCAAAGTAAGCCTATAACAAATACTTCCAAAGTAAAACTTATACTTATTTTGCTAAACAACAAATTCATACCAATTACTATAAAAAATAAAGGAATAAAATTTAATATAAAAGCAGGAATTGCTTTATACCTACATTGTTTATATAGTTCTAGTGGTATGTATTTAATAAACGCTACACTTTCTCCTTCACGAGAAATACTTGTAACAGAAATATAATTAAACATATATAAAAAATTTATTATACATATACAAATAGCAAATCCAACAGTATTTTCTATATTTTCTCCAATAGCTGATATTATTGCTTGACTTGATGAACTTTCTCCTTTTGAAAAAAACTCGCTTACAAAAGGAATAGTCAATACTATTGGTATAATCAAAACTGGTAAAACAGTATTTAGAAAAAATACAGGATTTCTAAATAATATTTTAAATTCTTTATCTATATATGCTTTTCGGGTACTATTTCTTTTGATTTTTCTAAAATCTGTTTTAGTTTTTTTACTATTTCCAGAAACAATATTAGTTGCACTATTTATATAAGTAGTTGAAAGTAAAATTGATACAAACAAATATGCTGTAATACTCTCTCCTATTAAATAAAGTATATTGCTAAGAGCTAATCTATTTTCTATTTCAGTAATAGCGTTAATTCCATGTTTTAAAATAATAAAATAATCAGCAAATATATCTGTTAAACCATTAATTTGTATCAATTTATTGGCAATCATAAAATCTGTTAATTCAGTTGTATTAATACTATATATTTGAATAGCAATAATCATTGCAAAAGTTAAAAATACTGTTATGTATTGAACAAGATCTTTATTCTTAACAAAACTTGTAAATCTCATTAAAATAACAGTTAATATAGTTCCTAACAAAATTGGTATAATAGGTAAGAATAAAAATACTAATATTGACATTATATAAAATATTATAGAAACTTGAAAAGTAATACCATATACCAAAAATGGTATTGCAAAAGTTAATAGTTCTACTATATATTCTGAAACTAACATTACATTAAATTTAGCTAAAACAATTTTTAGTGAATTTATTGGCAATGGTAGTAAAAATTCTATATCTTTTGAAAAATATAACACATTTAAAGAAGAAAGTATGCTTTGAATAAAAGCTATAATGATAGTTGAAAGCAAGCACAAACTAATAAAAACTTCTGGTTGATTGGCTGCTTTTAATACTTCTATAAGTTCTTTGCTTAAAAAAGCAACAACGCCACCAATATAAGCAATAGCAACAAACATAAGTAATTTTGCGGCTATTGCTTTAAATGTTAATTTATCTTTATTAGCATTCTTATTTAATGAATTTTTTAATAAAATTTTAGTTAAAAATAAAGTTTCTTTCAAGTTAAATGGTCCTTTCTATTCTTCAGTAACTTTTAAGAAAATATCTTCTAAAGAATTGCTATCTTTAAATTGTTTTTTCATCTCTTCGTAGGTACCAACAAAAAGTAATTTTCCTTTATTTATTATACCTATTCTATCACACAATTTTTCTGCTACCTCTAACACATGAGTTGAAAAAAATACTGTATTTCCTTTTCTACTATGTGCCTTCATTTTTTCTTTTAAATCATACGCAGATTTTGGATCTAAACCAGTAAGTGGTTCATCTAAAATCCAATTTTTTGGTTCATGCAATAATACACCTATTATGAGAAGTTTTTGTCTCATGCCATGTGAATAGTTTTGAATTTGCTCGTTTAAATTATCATATATTTCAAATTCTTTTGAAAGTCTTTCAATTCTATCTTTTCGAATTTTAGAATCAATTTTATATATATCTGCAATAAAATTCAAGTATTCAATTCCTTTAAGTTTTAAAAACATATCTGGAGAATCTGGAACAAAACCAAAATTTAATTTTGCATTAACAGGATTTTCTGTGATAGATTGTCCATCTATAAAAATATCTCCTTCATCTATCTTCAAAATTCCAGTAATCATCTTTATTGTAGTAGTTTTTCCTGCTCCGTTTGGCCCTAAAAATCCAAAAATTTCTCCATCTTTAATTTCCAAATTCAAATTATCTATAATCTTTTCGTTTTTTATATATGATTTGCTGACATTTTTTATTTCTATCATATTCTAAACCTCTCACTTTAATAAATCCAAGTAATTTTTTTCAAATATTTCTAAAAATCTTGCTAATATATCTTCTCTAGAAAAATCTGCATTAAATTCTTTTTTTAAAGAAGTAGCAATATCTCCTAAATTGCCAGGAAAAATTTCTTGATTTACATTAAAACCTATACCTATGAAAACTTTTTTAGCAATAGTTCCTTCTGTAATACTTTCTGTAAGTATTCCACCCATCTTTTTATTTTGATACATTATGTCGTTTGGCTTTTTTATTTGTAAAGTAATTAAATATAACTCTTTTACAGCTTGTACCATACTTTCAGCAATTATAGTTGTTAATTTATCTAATTTTTTTATATCACAATTTGGAAAAAGCACAAAACTAAAAGCTAAATTATTATTTTTACCTGTGTACCATTTTCTTTGATGAGTTCCCACACCAGCAGTTTGCCTTTCAGCAAAAATAATCTCACCTTCAGTAATATTATTTTTCTTTTCTTCTATTTTTACATATTCTTGTGTAGATGTTATCGTATCAAAAAATTGTATCTTTTGTCCTAAAAATTTTGTTTTTAAATTGAGTTTCATTTTATAACCTTTCTGCAAATCTACAAGAATGAGCATGGCAAATAGCAACTGCCATACTATCTGTAATATCATCTAATTTAGGCACTTTATCTACTTTTAATATAGATTGTACCATTTTTTGAACTTGCTTCTTTTCTGCTCGTCCATATCCTACTACAGCTTGCTTTACTTGAAGTGGTGTGTATTCATAAGTAGGTATGCTATGTTGATATCCTACTAAAACAACTATACCTCTTGCTTGTGCAACATTTATACCTGTTTTTATATTGTTATTAAAGAAAAGCTCTTCTATTGATAAAGCTTCTGGCTTATATTCATCTATAATAACATTTAAATCATCATAGATTTTTGCAAGCCTTTCTGGAAATGGTGTCCCAGCTTTAGTTTCTATTGCTCCTGATGTAATTAATTTGAATTTATTTCCTATATAATCTATAACACTATACCCTGTAATTGCAAAACCTGGGTCAATCCCTAATATTCTCATTTTATTCCTTCTATTTTTTTGTACATATTTTTAATACTTCAGATACGCTCCAAGCTTGTGAGCATGTACCACCTGGCAAATATGGTGCTTTTGAATTATATAATTCTGAAATACCTTGAACTGCTTCTTCATCATTTATTTCTTTTTTGAATGTCGCGTAAACATTTTCTTTAAAGATATTATATCTCTCTTGCATACTCTTTTTCTCAGTAGCGTCTTTTTCAGCTTTTATCATATTTTCAAAAGCATCTGAATATAGTCCTAAAAGCCATACCCAAGAAACACCTTGATGATAGCTCATATCACGTTTAAAACTGTCTCCTTCATAGGTTGCAATATATCCTTCATCCATTCTAGACAAAGTACGAAGGCCATATCTTGTAAGTAATTTGTCTGTTACTGTATTAAATACATTTTTCGCTTTTTCAGTATTTAAATTCATAACTGGATATGTTGTAGATAATGCAAATAGTTGATTTGGTCTTATTTTATTATCTCCTAAAACATCATATAAGCATTTTCTTCTTGAATTATAAAATTCTTTATTAAAAGCTGTTTTGCATCTCTTAGCAGCTTCTTTGCAAGAAGAGGCAACATCTGCTTCTCCAAACTTTTTAGCTAAGGTCTCTAAAGTTTTTAAAGCATTATACCAAAGAGCATTTATTTCAACTACTTTGCCATTTCTTGGTGTTACTACATATTCTCCTATCTTAACATCCATCCAAGTATTTTGAGTATGAGGAGTTCCTGAAACAAGCAATCCGTCACTATCTAAATATATATTGTTATTATCTAAATCTGTACCTTGGCTGTAGTTTGTGATTATATCTTTTAATTTTTCATATAATTCTTCTTTTACAAAATCATAATCTTTTGTATATACTAAATATTTATTAACTTGTTCAAATAATAAAAGTGACGCATCTACACTATTATACATTGGTCTGCCATCAAAGCCAGAATAACCATTTGGCACTAAGCCAAATTTTATATCTCTTGTAAAAGTTCTAAATACTTGTTTTGCATCCTCAAAACGTTTAGTTATTAAAAGTAACCCCTCAAAAGCTATAAGGCTATCACGTCCCCAATCTAAAAACCATGGATATCCAGCTAAAATTGATTTTGTTCCAAAAGAAGGTCTTTCTATTATGAAACTATCTACAGCAACAAGTAAATCTCTAATAAATGTATTATACTCTTTACCTTTTTTAGAATTTATTATTCCTGTATTATCTATGTTTTTCTTTAATCTATTTATTTCATTAGCAATAGCTTTTTCACCATCAACATTTTCAGTATTATCTTCTAAAGAACCAACAAAAGTAATAGTTTTTTCAGTTTTAGCTGGAATATTTATTTCATATCTACCAGAAACAGCTAAATTTTCTTCTGGCATAAAACCTCTTTCATCTTCTTTTAAATAATAGATATTTTCAAAAAGGTCATTTTTATGTTCAATATATTCTCCTTCTGATGCATAAGTATATATTGGTGTATGAGGATTATTATCAATTTCTAATCTTACTTTTCTGCCATCAATTACTTGTTTTATATCGTATCTATGACCAGTATTCATTCCATGAAAATCTCTAAAACTTACAACAGGTGCTAGCACTAATTTAGCAGCTTCTTTTCCAGTTTTAATCTTATATACTACTACAACAGTATTTCTTCCATATATCATTGTAATTTGCTTACTTATTTTTACATCTTTTACTTTGTAATTAAATTTAGGTAAATACTCTTTTTCAAAGCTTTCTAAATATTTATAACCATGTGATACATAATTTTTACATATATTAGTATATAAATCAAATTTTTCATTTCCAACAAAAACACTTTCATCTAATTTTGAAATTAAAAGATGGCGTCTAGCTGGTGGAAGTAATGGTGCTATTAAAAGACCATGATATCTTCTAGTATTTGCTCCAAGTACCGTGCTTGAAGCAAATCCTCCTATTCCATTAGAAATAACCCATTCTTTTCTTATCGCACTATTTAATTCTAATTGTTTCTTACCTAATTTCATTTGTACCTTCTAAATCTCCTATTTTCTTTTTCTATTTTTCTTTAGTTCTTGCATATTAGCATTCATTGCATCTCTGGTTGCTTTCATATCTAGCTTATTCTTTTTTGCAACTGCTTCTGCTTTTTTTCTATTTTCTGCTATTTTTGCATCAGCATTTTGTATTGATTCTACTCTATCTTGATATTTCGTAGCAAATTTGCTCTTTTTTGTTTTGTCTTTGGATTTTTCTTTTACAACTTTTCCTTTATTCTTTAAAGCTTGTTTTGCTCTTTTTTCTTGAAGCTTCTTTTGCTCTTTTAATACAGAATTTAAAAGCAAATATTCTGTTTCATTTTGTTTATCTTCAAACTTCAAGTCATTGCAAATTAATTCTATAATAGTTGAAGCAATAATATCAGGATTATGTCTTATTTTGTCTTTTTTAACACAAGACATATTTCTTTCTATTACTTTAACACCTAAATTTGAAGTTGTAGAAATATTAGCTTCTACTATATCACTACCTTCTCTATTGTATTTTCTGACAAATTCTGGCATAACTTCTGAAGAATCTGCAAGAACTATATCAAATATTCCTTTACCTACATGTGCTTGAATTGCTTTTACATGGTCTGCTAATGTATAGTTATCTGTTTGACCTTGTTCTGTCATAATATTAGATACATACATTTTTATTGCTTTACTTTCTTTAATTGTTTTGGCAACATTTTTTACAAGTAAATTTGGAATAACATTTGTATATAAACTTCCAGGTCCTATTATAATTGCCTCTGCTTCTTGAATAGCTTCTAGCACACCAGGCGCTGGATGACAATTTGATGGTGAAATAAAAATTCTATTTATTGTTTCTACTTTTTCAGCAACTATTTCTGGAATTCTGTCTTTTTGTTCTATAACAGTTCCATCATTTAATTCAGCACAAATTGTAATTTCATCTAAGGTTACTGGAATAACTTTTCCTGTAATATTAAGTACTTCTGTGCTTTTTTGAATTGCTTCAGAAATATTACTATATAATTCGTTCATTCCTGTTAAAAATACATCACCAAAATTTAAGCCTCTAAGTCTTTCATTACTAAACTTTAAGTTCATTAGATTTCTCATAAGTTCTTCATGATCTGACATAGCAATAATACTTTCTTTTATATCATTTAATGGAAGTGAATCTAATGCTTGTCTTGACATACTAGTATTTCTTCCATAATCAGACATTGTTACTATTGCTGTAATATTATTGGTATATTTTTTTAGTCCTTCAATTACATTATTTAGTCCAAAACCACCGCCAATAACAACAATTTTTGGTCCTTCTTCATATACTTTTTTATTGAAAATTAATGATTGTATATTTACTTTAGCTGCCTTTCCTTTTTCTGAATCGCTGTCATTAGCTTCAATAATAAGTTCTAACAAACGTCTTTGTATATATATAATTCCAAATACTATGCAAAGAAAACCTACTACAAACAATCCTATAACTTTTGCTAAAGTTACAAAATCAATTTCTTTTGTAACTAATATTTTAGCAAAAGAATAACAAGTAAGTGCTATACCTATTATAATAAGGAAAATCCATCTTTTAATTTTCGTACTTCCTTTAAACCATTCTAAAAACGACTTCATCTCAATACCTCCTGCTATATCTCACCGATTTTTAAAATTTCTAATTCTATATCTATATTTTTCTTCTTTTTGACTGTATCTTTTATATAATTTGTAAGTTCTAAAACCTCTTTAGCAGTTGCATTTCCTACATTTACAACAAATCCGGCATGTTTTTCTGAAACAGCAGCATCACCTATTCTATAACCTTTAAGACCACATTCATCTATAAGTTTTGCAGTAATTATATCACCATTTCTTTTAAAAGTACTTCCTGCATTTGGTAAATTCAAAGGTTGCTTTTCAATTCTAGATTTCATATATTCATCCATCTTAAGTTTAATATCTTTAGCATCTCCATATTTTGCCTCAATAACAGTTTCTAATATGATAACATCTTGCATCTCAGCAAAAATACTATTTCTGTAACTAAATTTATGTTCATCTAAATTTAACTTTTTAATTTTTCCATCTCGTTCCATATATCTAGTAGAAATAACAATGTCTTGCATTTGGCTACCATAAGCACCAGCGTTCATTCTTATAGCTCCACCAATACTGCCAGGAATTCCAGCTAAAAACTCTAAGCCAGTTAATTCTTCTTTTAATGCAAGCTGTGCTAATTTTCCTACTGAATATCCACTAGAAATTGTAATTTCAGCTTTATCTTTTTTTCTAACAACTTTAAAATCTGAAATACTTATTTTTATAACTATTCCGCGAATTCCTTTATCTGACACTAATAAATTAGTACCATTTCCAACAACAGTCAAAGGAATATTGTTTTTGTTTGCTAATTCTAAAACAAATTTTAACTCTTTTACATTTTGTATATCAATGAAAAAATCAGCAGGTCCTCCAATTTTAAAAGAAGTATGTTTGCTCATTTTTTCATCTCTTAAAATTTGCTTTCTATCTATTACTTTTTGTAATTCTTTATAAAGATCTGTCAATTTAAGCTCTCCTTTATATGCAACTACTATTCAACAAAACTTGTGTTATCTGTTGGCTTTTCAGTAATTGCATCACCTTTAATTCTAATATATAAAGCCTCTCCATTTGATGCCTTTTCTTTTGTTTCGTTATAAACTTCTCCAGTATAATAATTTATAATATAAGTATGCTCAGAATTTAGAATTTCTAATTTTTTTAATTGTTCTGGAGATAATCTAAAATAAGATTTGTAACCTTTAGCTTCAGAATCTGAAAGTTTCCAAGTTTTCCCACCTTGCAAGCTAACAGAAGAAATATTATCAATTCTATCACCGATAAAATTAGCTGGTATCGTATCATCTTCTTTAATATAATTTAATTCCAAAGCTTTGGAATACTCTGTAATAGTAGCCTGACCTACCATTTGAAGCTCAGATTGTAATTTTCTATCCTTAGTAGAATTTACTGAATCCATTCCAATTGTCATAGTTATACTAGCTAACATTATAGTTACTATTATTGTTATTACTAATGCTACTAAAGTAACACCTTTTTCATTTTTTATCTTTTGCATACCGTTCTCCTTATACTATAAAATACCTTTTTATAATATCATTTTTATTAGTTTTTTTCAAGAAAAATACGAATAAAAAAGCAAAAAAGATGAATACTTTAAAAGTATTCATCTAATTATTTATATATTATGCAACTTCACGAATTTTAATATCTCTAACGTGGTTAATTTTTTCCCATTTTGTATTTGGATTAATTAAACATTTAATATTTATTAAAATCCAAGAACCCATAAATAATGGATAACATAGAAGTCCAAACCACATTGGTTTTATATCTCTTTTATCTAGTTTTAAAATAACAACTGCTATAATAATTGGCATAATAAATGTTGATGCTAAATATCTTACAAAATTTCCTACTAAATCTACAGTAGTCATTTCATTTCCAACAAACAACAATGTATTAATAACTAGAAGTAATAATGTAAGCACCATAATTGGCATACCAAACATATATAATAAACCGTCAAAATTCATTAATGTTTTATGCTCTACTACACCTTTTGCTAAATCTTTAGTATAGTGTTTCATGCATTGTAAATGTCCTACTGACCATCTTGAACGTTGTGACCAGCTTTGCATAAAAGTAATAGGTTGTTCATCATAAACTATTGCATCAGTAGACCAACCTACTTTTCTATTTTCGATAATATTCATAAGTGAAAATTCAATATCTTCTGTTAGAGTAATTGTTTGCCATCCATTAGGTTTTACTAAATCAAATTTTACCATAAAACCAGTACCATTTAACAATGCTGATAAACCTAAATTATATCTAGCTAAATGATAAAATCTATGCATCATCCAATAAAAAATTGCATATCCAGCTGAAACCCAAGAATCGTTAGGATTTTTAATATCTCTATAACCTTGAACAATTTCTTCGCCTTGGCATAACTTTTTATTCATATTTTTTAAGAAATTTGGATCCACGATATTATCTGCATCAAATACACAGAAAGCATCGTAATCTGCATCTTCTTCTATTTTTTGTTTTAAAAACCAATTTAATGCAAAACCTTTAGTTCTATGAGCATCATCAAATCTCTTTAAAACTATTGCTCCTGCTTCTTTTGCAACTTTTGCTGTATCATCTGTACAATTATCAGCTATAACATAAATATCATATTTATCTCTAGGGTAATTTTGAGCTTGTAAGCTTTCTACTAAATTACCTACAACAGCTTCTTCATTATGAGCAGGTATTATAGCCATAAATTTATGTTCTTTATTGATTTTTAGTGGTTTATCTTTTAATTTTATAAGTGAGCAAAAGCTTACTACCATTTGATATAACCAATAAATAGTTATAATCCATATAATTGCTTGTTGTAAAAGATATAAATATCTCATTTAATTCTCCTTTTTTATATACTTTTATTACTACACTTTTTATATTATACCATTTTTAAAAAATAATTTCAAGAAATTTTTGGTACTTTTCAAAAAATTAAGAAAATTTTTCGTTATTCAATAATACTGCTAGAATTAGTGGAAATGCATAAAACAGTATTAGCATATATCTAGCCATTACCAAAGGTCCTAATATATATGTACACAATAACAACAATATTATTATGCTTGGATACAGAAACAATTTTCGCTTTTTATAAATAGAATAACTAATTGCAAATAATAATATCCATAAAAGAGCTCCTATTGACACAATATATTTAATTATAGGAATTTCTTGAATATAGCCTCCTGCTATATAATCATTTATCACTTTTAAGCTTTCTATCAATTCATTATCAAAATTATTACGAAAAGTTTCTAAAATAAACCAATTTCTACAAAAAGTTCTATTTTCGTAGCAATCATTCCTTAAAAAAACTTTTTGTATAGCATCTGGATAAAAATAGCCATAATTTAATTTTATCATTGCATTTAAGTAAGCAGAAATATTATTCTTTCCTATATCTAACCATAGTTTTCCATACTTTTGAGATTCTTCAACCACTTTCGAGGTATTCATATAATACAATATGGAATCAGATACTTCAGGATTATAATTTTTAATTAGCTCATCACTTGCAATTTCTAAAATTTCTTTCTTTTGATTTTCTGTTAAGTTTTCATAATTATTATTATAAACATAAGCTATTTGCATAACTGGAACAGAAAGCATTCCATATAAACCACTTTCTGATTTTATATTCAATATTTTTGCAAAATAATTATTTAAAATTGTTGACAATATTATTGGTAATATAATAATTGTTAAAATTTTTATTTTGTTTTTACCTTTTATTAAAAACTTTAAAATCAATATCAAATAAAAAAGAAAATAAACATAAATTGAATTTCGCCTTAATAATATAACTAAAATATCTGAAATTACTAATAAAATCCATCTTTTATTTTTGAAAAAATTCTCTTCCTCTTTAAACAATTCCATATACAAAAGAATTGATAAGTACAAAAATATAGTAAAAAGTGAATCTTTCGTAAATGATAAAACATATAAATATATTGCAGGATGAATAACATAATAAATAATCCCAGCAATTTTTATTTTATTTGAAATATTATATTTATTCATTATATAAATTGAATACGTAAAAACTCCAGCAGATATTAACATCTGCATAAAAACATACGTAGCAATTCCAAACATATGTGAGCCAAAAAAATAATTTGAAAATTTTATAAAATTAACTAAAATAATAGAATATAAAGCAGGATATTGTGCTATGAAATTATTATTTAAATATTGATTCCAAATTTCAGTAGCATCATAATTAAAAAAGCCAGGAAAAGCTGCTAGCCATTGCGGGAACCATAAAATCATAAAAATACAAAAAACAATTAAATATTTATTCTTACCTTTATAACCTTTTGGACTTGTATCGCATTTATTTCTTTTTTCTTCGGCTTTTTCTAATAAGCAAAATAACGCAGCACATATAAAATTTATAATTAAAAACGTTAATAATATAGAAAAATACAAACGAAAATCACAAAAATTAATGTGATTTTCGCTCATAACAATTTTTCCAAAAACTAGAAATACTGAATACATTAAAGATATAATAAAAGTACTTTTACTTATCTCTACTATTTTTTTCATTTGAATCTATCTTCCTTATTTTATAGTTTGAATTATTCTGCACTATATAAATCTTTTCTTGTTAAATTTATTCTTCCTTGGTTATCTATTTCATATACTTTAACAGTAACTTCATCTCCAACTTTTAAAACATCTTCAACTTTGTTTACTCTTTCATTAGAAATTTTTGATATATGAAGTAATCCTTCTTTTCCTCCGCCTAAATCGATAAATGCACCAAAGTTCATTATTCTAGCAACTTTACCAGTATAAATTCCATTTAATTCGATTTCTCTAGTAATTTCTTCTATAATAGTTTGAGCTTTGTTTGCTTTTTCTGCATCATCTGAATAAATAAATACAGTTCCATCTTCTTGTATATCGATTTTAACGCCTGTTTCATCAATAATTTTGTTAATAGTTTTTCCACCAGTTCCAATAACATCTTTAATTTTATCTGGATTAATTTTCATATTAACAATTTTTGGAGCATATTTAGACAATTCTTTTCTTGGTTCTGCAATTTGTGGAGCCATTATTTCATCTAAAATATATGCTCTTGCTTTTGCTGTTCTTTCAAAAGCTTCTGCGATTATTTCATAAGATAATCCATCAACTTTGATATCAACTTGTATAGCTGTAATACCATCTTTTGTACCACCAACTTTAAAGTCCATATCGCCAAAGAAATCTTCAATTCCTTGAATATCTGTAATTACTACATATTTACTTGGATCATTTTCGTCAGTAATTAAACCTGTTGAAATACCTGCTACTGGTTTTTTAATTGGAACACCAGCATCCATAAGAGCTAATGTAGAAGCACAAATACTTCCTTGAGATGTAGAACCATTTGAACTTAAAATTTCTGATACAACTCTTATAGCATAAGGGAACTCCTCAACACTTGGTAATACTGGAACTAAAGCTTTTTCAGCTAATGCTCCATGTCCAATTTCTCTTCTACCAGGTCCACGAGAAGTTTTAGCTTCACCAACACTGTATCCTGGGAAATTATATTGATGCATATATCTCTTTGTTTCTTCAGTATCTAAACCATCTAAAATTTGTTCTTCGCTAACCATTCCTAATGTAGCTATTGATAATACTTGTGTTCTTCCTCTTGTAAACATACCGCTACCATGAACTCTAGGAATAAGTCCAACTTCACATGATAAAGGTCTAATATCATAAATTCCTCTACCATCAACACGTTTACCTTCTTCTAAGATAAGTTTTCTAACTGTTTTCTTTTCTAATTTATATAAAGCATCTCCTATTGCCGCTTTATCTTCTTCAGCTTTTTCTTCACCAAATTTTTCAGCATACCATGTTTTAACATCTTCTGTTAATTTAGCTAAAACATTATCTCTGTCTATTTTATCTGGTGTTTGAACATCATTTTTCATTCTGTCTGCAAATTCATTTGCAATTGTTTCATAAATAGTTTCATCTACTGCTGCTGATTTATATTCGAATTTTGGTTTACCAATTTCTTCTTTAATCTTTGAAATAAATTCGCAAATTTTCTTAATTTCAACATGTCCAGCTTTAATTGCTTCTAACATTGTGTTATCAGGAATTTCATCGGCTCCTGCTTCAATCATAGCAATTTTTTCCATTGTTCCTGCTACTGTTAATGTTAATCTACTATTTTTTCTTTGCTCTTCTGTTGGGTTAATAACTATTTGGTCATTTACATAGCCTACTGCAACAGCAGCTGTTGGTCCTCCAAATGGTATATCAGAAATTGAAAGTGCTGCAGAAGCACCAATCATTGCACATACTTCTGGTGAACAATCTTGTTCAACTGATAAAACTAAACAATCGACAACTACATCATTTCTTAAATCTTTTGGAAATAATGGTCTAATTGGTCTATCAATTGCTCTAGAAGTTAAAATAGCTTTTTCGCTAGGTTTTCCTTCTCTTTTTGTGAATCCTCCTGGAATTTTTCCTACTGCATATAATTTTTCGTTGTATTCAACTGAAAGTGGGAAAAAGTCGATTCCATCTTTTGGTTCTTTTGATGCTGTAACATTAACTAATACTGTTGTTTCTCCATATTTTACTAAAACACTACCATTGGCAAGTCCTGCCATTTTTCCTGTCTCTAAAGTAAGTGTTCTTCCTGCTAATTCCATACTGTAACTTTTAAACATTTTCTTTCCTCCTAATTTTTCTAGTATTCATTTGAAAATGTAACCTCTATAATATATTGCGAAGTTTTAACTAACTTTATTCTTAATCAATACATTATGCAAGCTACCGTTTTCAAACAAATAACCATAATTATTTTACTATAAAAGATATAAAATTGCAATAATTATAATAAAAAAGAAACCTACTTTTTACGTGTGTAGGTTTCTAAAATATAATTATTTTCTTAAAGATAATTTTTGTGCGATATCTCTATATCTGTTTAGGTCTGTTTTAGCTAAATAGTTTAATAAATTTCTTCTTTTACCAACCATTTTTAAAAGACCTCTTCTTGAATGATTATCTTTTGGATGAACTTTTAAGTGTTCTGTAAGTTCTGTAATTCTTTCTGTTAATAAAGCGATTTGAACTTCTGAAGAACCTGTATCTTTTTCATCTCTTCTGTAAGTATTGATAATCTCTTGTTTTCTTTCCTTTGTCATTTTTAATTCCTCCTATTATATATATTTGCCATAAACTGAGTTTAAAGTAGGTATTTTCCTTAACTAAGTCTATGGTATCAAAGCTTATTTATTATAATACACTTTTTTATAAAAATCAAGTGTTTTATAGATTTTTCTCAAAATTCCAGCTATCTTTGCACATATCTTCTATTCCTTTTTTAGCAAACCAACCCAATTCTTCGTTTGCTTTTTTAGGATTTGCATAATATATTGCTAAATCTCCTGGTCTTCTTGACACTATTTCATAAGGAATTTTAATATCATTTACTTTTTCAAAAGTTGTAATAATATCTAAAACACTATATGCTGAGCCTGTACCTAAATTATAAATATAAAGGCCAGAATTTTCTTTATCTAGTTTTTCTAAAGCTTTAACATGTCCTTCTGCTAAATCTACTACATGAAGATAATCTCTCATTCCTGTTCCATCTTTTGTGTCATAATCATTTCCAAAAACATTTACTTTTTCTAATTTTCCTGATGCAACCTTCATAATGTATGGCATTAAGTTATTTGGTATTCCATTTGGATTTTCTCCAAGAAGTCCACTTTCATGAGCACCAATAGGATTAAAATATCTTAATATACAAATATTCCAAGTATTATCTGATGCATATAAATCTTCTAATATCTTTTCAATCATTGCTTTTGTTGTTCCATAAGGATTAGAAGTCTCTCCTCTTCCCATTTCTTCAACATATTCAGGCACACCTGGATCTCCATATATTGTTGCTGATGAACTAAATATGAAATTTTTACAATTATATTTTTTCATTACTTCTAACAAAGTAATTGCTCCAAAAAGATTGTTATCATAATATTTTAAA
Source organism: Clostridia bacterium (assembly GCA_017625465.1). Taxonomy (GTDB): domain Bacteria; phylum Bacillota; class Clostridia; order TANB77; family CAG-508; genus Scatovivens. Next base: position 32,826 of record JAGAKS010000019.1, read on the forward strand.
GGTTCTCTAACTGATTCCCCAACAGCTTTATAACCTGCAAAGTTTATAACTGAATCTATTTTATTTTCCTCAAAAACTTTTTCTAAATTTTCTGCTATTCTACAATCTATATCATAAAACTTAGGTTTAACCCCTGTTAATTTTTCTATAGCATCTAAAACTTCCAATTTGCTATTAGATAAATTATCTACAATAACTACTTCTCTACCTTTTTTTAATAATTCTACAACAGTATGACTTCCAATATAGCCTGTACCACCTGTTACTAAAACTGACATGTTCTTGTCCTCCTTTTTGTATCAAACCTATTATAACACTTAATTTTTAGTATGTCTATCATATATTTCTTTTAAATGCTTCTTGTTTATTACTGATTTTAAATTGCCTTTTTCAGCAATTTCGCCATATACTTCTTCTAAAACTGCCACTATTTTAGGATTAATGTATTCTCTATCTCTTCTATTTTTAAAGTATCTTAATTGATAATCTGGTGTCCAATTTTTTCCTTGATATACAATGCCAGCAGAAAGTGTATCACATATCATTTCTACTGTATAAACAAAAGGTATTACAGGATATGGGTCTGGTGCCATTGGATCTATCCAATATTCAAAGTGATGCTTATTTCTTCCTTTATGGTGAAGCCAAGCCTTAGAATATCCTTCTGTTTCTTTACATATAGCTAGTGGACTTCTATGTCCATTAAAATATTTTACACTCTCACAAAATTCTGTTGGAGTAAATTTTGATAAATCATGAACAAGACCTCTCCAAGGAATTCCTGCCATACAACATAATCTAAACACATGCCATTTATGTTTTAAAACTAAAATTAAATGTTTAAAAAAATTCATTTTATCTTTTTTCGCCTTCCTTTTTATAACTATTGCAATATATCTTTATAGGACATTTTTCGCATTGCGGTTTTCTTGCTATACACGTATATCTTCCGTGCCATACAAATAAGTGATTAGCATCATAATAACATTCTTTTGGTAAGACTTTTAGTAAATCTTGTTCTATTTTTTCAGGATCACTTTCTTTTGAAAAACCTATTTTATTAGATATTCTTCGAGCATGTGTATCAACAGCAATACCTTGTGGATTATTAAAAGCTTCAAGCATAATAACATTTGCACTTTTTCTTCCTATACCTGGCAACTTTTGCAAGTTTTCCATATCTTCTGGTACAACACCATTAAATTCATTTACCAGCATCTTACTACACGCAAGTATGTTTTTAGCTTTTGTTTTATAAAATCCACATGGTTTAACTATACTTTCAATTTCTTCTAAACTAAGTTTAGACATTTTCTCAGGCGTGTTTGCTTTCTTAAAAAGTGTTGGAGTTGTTTTATTAACTCTTTCATCAGTGCATTGTGCAGAAAGCATAACAGCAATTGCCATTTCAAATGGACTTGTAAAATCTAAACTACAAGTAGCTTCTGGATAATATTCTTTTAAAATTTTGATAATTTCTATTGCTTCTTTTTTTGTTTTCATTTTTCACCTTATAAAATCAAAAGAAATCCTAGAATTAGGATTTCTTTATTTTCTAAATTAAGCTTCAACTGTTGGTTCTACTTCTTTTTTCTCTTTTTTAGCTTTAAGTCCTGAAAATACTAATCCCATACCTGCTAATGTTACCACTATTGATACAAACGCACCTAAAACTGGTATTTTAGATAATATTGCAATCATTAATGAAACTAATAATGTAATTCCATAGAATTTTAGTTTACTAAATTCAGTTTTTCTAGTCACTGCAGCAGTAATTGAAACTGCAACTAATGGTGAACTTATTGAGAATACAACAAAATATAATACTAATACTAATAATGCGAATCCTACTCCAACACCTGTGCACATTAATAAAATTGAAATAATAGGAACTACTATTGCTAATAATAAACCAATACCAGTATTTTTAGCAATATGCGCTACAACATTTTCTACTTTTTGTTTTTCTACAAATCCTTTTGCAAATAAAACTATAAATCCACATACTAAAGCAGAATATACCATAGTAGAAATAATAGAATATATAATTGAAGAAATATCTGTTTTTGGAGCTTCTTCATCATTTTCTGTTATTTGTTTAAAGTTTACTTTTCCTATTGTAGCATTTGGAGCTATAGAAGCTTCTTGTTCAGCAGAATAATTTAAACTTCCTGTAACTCTAGCATTTTCCCCTATAACTAAGTTTGATGTAGCAATATTCATGTGTCTTCCAATTGTTGAATCTGATAAATTTATGCTTGATGCACCAGCATTTATAGTTCTTCTTATATAACTATTAGAATTTATAACAAGACTTTCAGATGCTGAAAATACATCTTGTACAGTTGTTCCAATTAAAGTAATTGTACCACTTGCTAAATAAGCATTTCCAGTAATATTATTTTCTTCTAAAGTAATATCTTTTCCAGCAGCATAAATGTTTCCTGATATATAAACATTTTTTAAAGTTAATTTTTCAGCAGCAATGAATAAATCACCACTAATATCAACATTAGTTATTATAATTTCTTTACCAGCATAGAAGGCATTACCATCAACACCTTTATTTTTTATTTCTAAAACATCTTCAGATTGAAAATCATCTGACATAACATTTGTAGCAGTATCTTCAATTGCTACATCTTCAGAAGCATCTCTTCTCCATTCTTCTGGAATAACATAATCTTCTGAGTTAGTTTCTGTATCTTTTACTAATTTTGTGTCTTGTAATGTGTTTGCATCTGTAGTTGGTGTTAATTCTGAATTTTCTTCACCCACTAATGGCATAGCTTGTAAAGTACTAGCATCTGTTGTAGGTGCTAAATTTGATTCTGTTGCATATACGATTGAACTTATCAATGCAACTATAAGAACCACACTTATTAAAATTTTCTTTTTCATAAGTTTTCCCCCTATTTTATTCTTTTAAATTAGATATTGCCTCTTTAAAGTTTTCAGAGCTTAGAATATAGCTTCCTGCAACTAAAATATCAGCGCCAGCTTCTTTGGCAGCTTCTGATGTTTCTGCATTTATTCCTCCATCTACTTCTATATCAATATCATAATTTTCTTCTTCAAGGTATTTTCTTAGTTCTTTTACCTTTTCTAAAGTTTCAGGAATAAGTTTTTGACCACCTTTTCCTGGCACTACAGTCATAACAAGTATCATATGTAAATATGGAATATATTCTTTAACCTCATCAATACTTGTATCTGGACTTATTGCAAGTGCTGCTTTTATACCATTTTCTTTAATAGTATTTATATTTTCTATAGTTCTTTCTTTAGTTTTAGAAGCTTCAATATGAAATGATATATATTCTGGATTTAAGTCAATATAGTCATCTATATATTCTTCTATGTTTTCTACCATAAAATGTACATCTAGGCCTAAATTTGTTATGTGAGATAAAGTGGTGGCATAATCTTTCATAAGTTCACTTGTATCTCTTTCAACAAATTTTCCATCCATAACATCTATATGAAACATATCAGTATGTGCTACTTCTAAATCATAAAACGTTTTTACTGCATCTTCTTTATCTAATGTTAAAATTGAAGTTGAAACTCTTTTCATAAAAAACCTCTCTTTGTTTTACAAAATTATGGAGCTGTAACTGTAGCATCTCCTTTACTAAAATCAACAGTTTCTGTTTTCTTAGTAACGCCATCCACTAAAATTTTAACTTCCTTAACTCCTGTTGTTGAGAAGGTTTGAGTAATATTTGTTTCTGATGGTAATTGCTCTTGGTCATAAATTGTATCTTCACCAACTTTTAAAGTAAGTTTTACTTTATTAGGTGTTACTGCAACTTCTGATTCTTTTACAACTGTATTTCCATTAGCATCTACTGTATTTGTATATTCTTTCTTTGTTGTTGGAGTATATCCTGTTAAAGCTTGTAAATTTACTTTTATAGTGACTGTTGATTTTCTAGGTTGTCTGTTAACTGTTATAGTAACTGTTGAAGCTTCTTTTACTATTTTTCCAGAAGTTACACTTTGGTCTGTAACTACTCCATCAGATTTACTTGCGTTTTCTTCATAAACTACTTCTGGCACAACTTTTTGGCTGTTTAGCCAAGCTACAGCATCTGCTTCTGACATACCAACTAAGTTTTTCATTGTAACATCTGCATAAGCACTTCCAGAGCTTACTTTAATTTTTACTATTGTTGCAGCAGTAATTTCTTCACCTTCTTCTGGCTCTACAGAAAGAATAATTCCAGCTTCTACCTCTTCACTAGCTTCTTCTGTTTTTTCATAAGTTACTTCAAGTTCATCTAATTCTTCAGCAACTTTCTCGAATTTTTCACCTACCATTTTCTTTGGTAAAGTTACTAATTTTTGACCTTTACTGATTACAATAACAACTTTTTCAGTAACATTTATATTAAAGTTTTCTTTATATTCAGGTGATTGTGAAATTACATACCCCTCTGGCACTTCATCACTATACTCTTCTTTTATTTCATAATTTTTAAACCCAGCTTCTTCAAGTAAAGCAATAGCATCTTCTTTACTTAATCTATCAGCATTGTTATAGCCAGCTAAATTAGGCATAACGTTTTGAGCTGCTCTTGTTCCATTAAATAAAGCAAGTGTTCCAAAAGTAACTATTAAGAATATTGCTATACAACCTATAATAGCCAAAATTACTTTTACTGCTGGATGATCTTCTAAGAATTGCTTAAATCCGCCTGTTTCTTCCTCACCTTCTCCTAATTTTGGAGCATTTCTTTCATTATTTTTTTCCATTTCAATTTCATAAATTGTAGGTACTTTTTGTGTTGGCGAATTCGCATTTTTTCTTGCTAAAACGACAAAATCTTCATTTGGTTTTTTTAGTGCCATACTTAAATCTTGCAACATTTCTGTAGCATTTTGATAACGAATATTAGGGTCTTTTTGCATAGCTTTTAAAATAATTCTATTTACACCAATTGGTATATTTGGATTAATTTTTATAGGTTCAACAGGTTCTTCTTGAACTTGTTTTAAAGCAACAGATACAGGTGTATCTGCATCAAAAGGAACTTTTCCTGTAAGCATTTCATACATTACAATTCCTAATGAATATATATCTGATTTTGCGTCAGTATAACCACCTCTTGCATGTTCAGGTGAAAAATAATGTACTGATCCAATTGTTGTTCCAAAGGCTGTAATTGTAGAATTTGAAACAGCTTTTGCAATACCAAAATCTGTAACTTTTGCCATACCATCCTCTGTAATAATGATATTATGTGGTTTAATATCTCTATGTATAATATTATTTTTATGTGCTGTCTCTAATGCAGATGCAATTTGAATTGCAATGTTTACAGACCATTTCCAAGAAAGAACACCATCTTCTGTGATAATATCTTTTAATGTCTTTCCTTGGATAAGCTCCATAACAATATAATATAAGTTATCTTCATTTCCTACATCATATATAGAAACAATATTAGGATGTGTAAGACTTGCAGCAGATTGAGCTTCTGTATTGAATTTTTTAATAAATTCGCTATCTGTTGTAAATTCATCTCTTAGTATTTTAATTGCAACATATCTATTTAGTACATGACATTTTGCTTTATAAACTGTTGCCATTCCACCATTTCCAATTTTTTCTAAAATTTCGTACCTATTATTTAACATTTTTCCTATAAGATTCATAATTAATCTCTCCTTAAATTATTTTAAGCATTATCAACTATTATAGCTGTTATATTATCTGTACCACCGGCATCATTTGCACTCTTTATAAGCATATCTACTGGCTTTTCAGGATTATCTAAAATTATTTTATATATGTCTTCATCTTTTACCATATTAGTTAAACCATCTGAACACATAAGTAAAATATCATCTTTTATAAATCCTTTATACATAACATCTGGCTCTACCAGAGAATTACAGCCTACTGCTTTTAAAAGCATATTTTTTCTAGGATGATTGTACGCTTCCTCTTTCGTAATTTTTCCCTCTTTTACTAATTTTGCAACATAACTATGATCACTTGTTAGCTTTCTAATAATGTTTTTTCTTATTCTATAAACTCTACTGTCTCCAACATGACCTATAAAAACCTTGTTATTCCAAATCAAGCATATATCTAATGTAGTTCCCATATCTGAAATTTCTGGGCTTTCCTTAGATTTTTCATATACCACAAAATTTGCATATTCTATTGAATCACTAATTAGTTTTAAGATGTTTTCTTTTTCTTTAACAATATTAGGGAAATTGTTGCATATATAATTTTTAGAACTCATTACTGCTAAATTACTTGCAATTTCTCCGCCTTTATAACCACCCATTCCATCTGCTAATATGAAAAGTTTAATTCCATCGTTTTTATCCGAAACAAAAAAACTATCTTGGTTCATCTCTCTGGCTTTTCCTATATCAGATTTTCCAAGTATCCTCAAGTTTTAATCACCTCTTCTACTTTAAATTTTGACGTCTTAATTGACCACAAGCTGCATCGATGTCTGAACCTAACTCTCTTCTAATTGTGGCAACAATTCCGGCATCATTTAAGTAATCTCTGAATTTTATTATATTTTCATTTGAGCTTTTAGTATAAGCTCCATCTTCTATTTTATTAATTGGTATTAAATTAACATGTGCAAGCATTCCTTTAAGAAGTTTAACTAACTCTTTAGCATCGTTTAGATTATCATTATTATCCTTTGCTAAAGCATATTCAAAAGAAATTCTTTTATTTGTAACTTTAATATAATATTTACAAGCTTCTATAAGTTCTTCAATTGGATATGCGTTATTTACTGGCATCATTTCACTTCTTTTTTTATTATTACTACTATGTAATGATATTGAAAGTGTGCACTGTAATTTACTATCAGCTAGTTCATATATTTTTGGAACTAAACCACTAGTAGATATACTAATATGTCTTGCTCCTATATTTAACCCTTTTGGATCATTTATAATTTTAATAGCTCTCATAACATTATCAAAATTGTCTAATGGTTCTCCAATTCCCATAAAGACGATGTTAGAAATTCTAATATTAGAATCTTTTTCAATTGCTAAAATTTGTTCAACAATTTCTCCTGACTCCAAACTTCTAGCAAATGGTATTCCTGTTGATGCACAAAATTTGCAACCCATTTTACAGCCAATTTGAGAAGACACACATATAGTATAACCATGATGGTAGCTCATTAGTACGCTTTCAATTAAATTTTTGTCTTCATCTTGAACATTAAATAAGTATTTCTTAGTTCCATCCACAGACTCTAATTTTCTAACAATTTCAAAAGTACCAATTCTATATTTATCATCTAATTTTTTTCTTAAATCAATTGATAGATTTGTCATTTCATCAAAAGTTTGAACTCTATCACTAAAAAGCCATTTAAATATTTGTTCTGCTCTAAATGGCTTTTCTCCCATATTTTTTAATTCTTCTTTTAATTCTTCGATAGTAAAATTTTTGATATTTGTTTTCAAAACTTAAGCCCCCGAGCTTATTAAATAAATATTAATCAAAAATATTATATCATAAATGATTTTTTTTACAATATATATATTTATTTTTCTTCTTGACTAATCTTTTCTACTACATAACCTGCTTCATTTTGGAATAAAATTTTTAAATTTTCTTTATATGGCCATTTCTCATAATCATTTATTCCTTGAAAACTTACAGCATATTTCATATCATCATTACTTGATAATTCTTTTATGTGGTGCATTCTAGTATCTTGAATAACATCTCTGTATTCTAAATTTTCACTAGAAAGTTCTGTTGTAACTGTTGCCCAACATCTTTCATTATATGTTGCAGTCATTAAAACTGTATTATCTGCAGTTGCATCTTTCAAATTTTCTCTTACATAATTTGCAATCTCTTGCTTTTCACTTGTGAAATTTAATGTTGCTCTTGCTGAACCTCTAAATTCGCAATTTTCAAAATAATACATTCCAATATAATTTGGAATAGCATGTTTTGTATTTTCTGGTAAAATTGTGCTTGCTTTTAAAACTATCATTACTACTACAAATACAGGCCATATTGTAGAATATGCTCTAATAAAATATTTTAATTTAGGAGTATCAATATATTCGTTAATTAAATTTACAGTAATTGTAAGTATAACAATCCATAAAATAAAATATGTTTTATAGAAATAGTATGGTGAACTAATTGCTAATCTCATAGCAATATACATTACTAGATAAAAAGCTCCATAAAGAATAGCAAAAATATCTAGGTAATCTATATTTTCAATAATTTTTTTAGTTTTAAATTTTTTGAATAAATATACAAGATATAAAATACCAAAAGGTACATAGTAAACTATATCTCTCCATAATTCTTCATAAATAGCACCAGCATTTTTAATAGCATCTGAAAGTGGTTTTTGACCATTTATAAAATGTGCTGGAACAATAAAATAGCAAACTCCAACAACAGCTACTGCAAATAGCACAAAGCCAACTGTTAAAGTAGTTCCTTTGAATATTTTTAAGTAAGATTTTCCTTCTTCTTTAAAATCTTTAATAAAAGTATAAATACAAATTGTTGCAAAAACAATTGGAGCGAATAAACAATAAGAGAAGATTAATCCCACTCCTGTTATTCCAATAAGTGCAATTACAAAATTTTTATTTACCTTTTCTTTACTATATAAGTATGGTGTAATAAGTAATGCAGCTATCGTTGTAACCATACCTACTGTTAAATATGAGAAACCATATAAATATGAATTATATGGGTAACCATATATGTATAGGCAGTAAAAAGCCATAGATAAAACAAATCCAAGTTTTGTTTTTATTTTGTCCATAACCAAGCCATAGAATCCAAGTCCACACATAAACATCATTAAGCTTTCAAAAAATTCGTAAGTATGTTCATAAGAAATATGTCCATTTGATAAAGAATTAACTACGTGCATAAGTAGTCCATCATTAACATAGGCACCTGTTTGCATAATATTAAAATCAAAAAATGTTTTATCTTCTACATTGATAAATGCCATCATAGTATCAGCATAATGTTTTGCTGCTCTATAATGAATTGAGGAATCTATTGCAATATGCACAATATCTCCTTTTTGTATTCTAACATCTTTTACAAGCATTACGCCAAACACGACTAATATTACAAGTAATCCTGCAATTTCCATCTTTGAAAAATAGTATTTTTGAAAATCTTTATTTTTAACTGCTTTATAACCTAAAAATACTGAAAATGCTAAATTTATAATTGATAACATTAACATATTTGAAGCTATAGCAAGAAGTCCAAAAAACATTGCTATTAAAATATTGTAACTAATTATTGTAAGTATTAATATAATTAACCATTTTACAAAGCTCAATTTTTCTTCTGATTTTTTGTATAACATAAAAGATATACCTAAAATAATCATTGTTAATACATATATAAAATCCATTATTCTCGTTTAAATTCCTCTCTTATTTCTTCAAAATTTTTCTTATTGGCACTTCCACTAATAATTCTATTATTCTTATACCACGTAACAATTTAAAAATCAATACTTGAAATTTGTTTAATTTTGTGTATGTCTTGTGATAGTATATTTTGCTTTTATATAATTCTTTCATTTTTTTGAAATAAGTAAATGTTTTTCCTATTGTTTGACTTTCATAATGCTTAAAACTTATATCATTTAAACTATATATTTCCAAGCCTAAATTTTGTACTTGTTTTGCTAAAATATCCTCTTCATAAAACAAGAAAACATTTTCATCAAACATATTTATTTTATCTAAAACTTCTTTTTTTATTATAAAAAACGCACCAGAAATAGCTTCCACTTTTAATACTGGATTTTTGTAATCTGTTTCAGAATATTCGCCATTTCTTAAAACACTATAAAATAGCACTTCTAAAATTCTTAAAGAATGTACAACTTCTCTTTTGAACGTTCTAAATTTCCAACTACTACGTCTTACCCAATTTCCATTTCCGTCCATCATTCTTGGAGCAACCACTCCGGCTTTTTCATTTTCTTCTAAAAATTTAACACATTTTTCAATTGCATCTTCTGAAATATCTATATCTGGATTTGAAATAGCATAGTAATCATATTCTTCATTTTTACTCTTTAAATAATTTATTCCAAAGTTATTACCATAAGTGTATCCGCCATTCTTTTCTGTTTGTATTACTTCTACTTTTTTGCTTTTTAATTCTTGCAATAATTCAAAAGAATTCTCTGGATTAGTAGATTTATTATCTACTACTACTATCTTATCAATAACTTTATATTCTGCAATTTTATTAACATATCTTTTTGTATCAATAATATCATTAAAATTTACAACAATAACTGCTAGTTTCATTATTTACCTTTCTCTACTTTTCTTATAGTTACAGTAGTAAGTATTGTATACATTATAAATTGAAGTATTAATGTAGTTGCACATGAAATTGCTCCTCCATGTACTCCAAAATTTTGCACAAACAAATTTGATCCAAGTAATGCTATACCTGCTGTTATTAAATAAACTATAAATTGTGCAAAAGTAGTTCTCATTGTAGTTAAAACTACTAAATTTACATACGAAATTGAATAGAATATATAAGCTCCAATTATCAATGTTAAATCTAATCTATATGCTTTTAGATTTTCTCCATAAATTATTCCTAAAACTTCTGGTCCTAAGAAATATGCTGATAAAACTGCAAAGATACCGAAAGCAACAACACACATTCTTACTTTTCGTATAATAGCTTTAAAATTTTTGAAATCTTTTGCTGCATATAATTCTTTTAACTTATTTAAAAATGGTAACACAACAAATTGTGCAAATAATACCATAACCGTACCTGGCATTACTATATACCCATAAATAGCTTGAAGCTCTTCTGTTAAATAACTATCAATAGCATATTTAGGTGCATTTAATACATATATTCCTAAAAATGAATTTGCAAATACAAAAAATTCACTTTTAAATATTGATAAAACATTTTTGAAATCTACTTTTGCGGTGTTGTCTATAAGTTTTTTTGATATTAGTAAAAAATCAAAAACTATAATAACAACAATATTTATTATAATCATTGAAATACATGCTAAAATTAAATTATGTGTAACTAAATCAATGATTAAAAATGATATAATTCCTACAGCTGATTTTATTGTAAGCGACTCACCTACTCTATATAACAAATCATTTTTTTGTATAATTCCATAAAGTATTTCAGCAAAACTTTCAGTTGCTTTGAATATACAAAGTAAAATAAATACTGTTGTTTTATATGCTGGATACTGCTTTATTAATAAAAATCCAGCACCTAAAATAATCATAAGTATACAAGTAATTGATCGGTTTAATATGTAGTCTTTATCTTTTATTTTGTTTTCTGTATCTGTTACTTGGCATAATCTTCCTGAATACAAGCCTATTGTATATAAAATCAATGCTGTGGAATATGCAATAGAAAAAATTCCTGCATCAACTACGCCATTTACTCTTGTTACTATTATTAAATAAAATAATGAATTAAATGAATTTAAACCTGTACCTAAAGTGTTCCATATAAAGTCTTTGGCAAATTTCTTATTTTCTAGTTTCAATTTTTTCTCCTTATATTACAAAATACCAAATAAGAAAAATATTCTTAATGATATATCATCTATTAATTTTCTTCTGATTTTCTTTGGATAAAAAGCTTTTTTTATTGCTTTAAAGAAATTATATTTTTCTCCTTCAAAAGTATCTATTATCTTTTGATTTTCAGTAGATAAATCTTTGTAAAAAATATTTTTGAAAATTGTTATTTGCTTTTTGATGTCTTTCATTCCATCACCTAAAAGCAATTTTTTTATTCTCCAAATTAGCAAAGTTACTATGCCTTGTCCTTCAACAGTTGCATTAGTTTTAGCTCTTCTATATTTTACTGTTACAACATCATCTTGTACAACATTTCCAAAAGCTGTACAAATCATATATGTCCACCAATCGTGAAAAAAACATTTTTCTGGAATATTATCGATAATATACTCTCTTGCTTTTTTGTTTATTACCATTGTCATCCCTTGATTTATACATTCATATAGAGAATTTAAGAAAGAAGGCTTTTTATTTTTACTATCACCTTTTCCTATAAAATTCATCTCTGCATCATAGTAATCTACATTTGAAAAAGCCATATTAGGAACTCTATCATCTAACTTATTTAGAGAATTAACTGCAAGTTCTATTTTATTTGGAAGCCAAATATCATCTTGATCTGCATAAGCATAATAATCTGCATCCCCACGTTTTAAAAGGTCGAAAAAGCTTTTTATAAAACCTAAATTCTTTCCCTCTATTAAAGTAATTTCTTTATCTGTTTTTTCTATATATTCTTTTATTATTTTTACAGTATTGTCTTTTGAACCATCATCTCTAATTATTAGTTCAAAATTTGTATAAGTTTGAGCTAAAATTGAATCTAATTGTTCTTTTAAATATTTTTCTCCATTATACGTAGAAAGCAATATTGCAACTTTTTTATTCATAGCTACTCCTTTTGTTATTTTGCTAATTTATATATATATACATTATCCTCGTGATATATTTCATTAAATTCCATATATCCAAGTTCGTTTATATCTCTATTTGATAAAATATAATCGACCCCTATTTTTTCTAAATCTTTATAATTCAAACTCCAAACTAAATAATCTGCTTGTTGAAGAGTAATCTCTGTTTCTTCATCTGTTAAAAATACTACATGATGTGCATATCTATTAAAATCATACTCTTGCTCTTTCGCTTTATCTCCTAAAAGTTTTTCGTAAAACTCTAAATTTGGATATACACTTGTTGAATTTAAAGTTCTAAGTCCATTCGCTACCATATAATTACTTACTGCAAAAGCACAGTTTTCACTAATCCAAATTGCATCTGGATCTTGCTCTCTAATTTCTTGCATTTTTTTAGCTGCTGGTTTCTCATAAATGATATCAGTTGTTCTAATTATTGGATTAACACATAACCCTGAAGCAAAAGCTGTAAAAATAGCTAAATACATAAATGCAATTTGACATTTCTTTTTGTTTAAATTAAAGATTAAAATAAACATTGGTATAAATACACAAGATGAAATAACAATTTTAGCTGTTGTTATATAGTCTTTTTCTGGAATTTGAAGTGCTAATTCTGTAGTAGCTTTATACATTACAAAGCTTACAGATACTATTCCTAAGATTAACCCTATCCACCACTTCATCCATTTGTCATTTGGTTTAATATTGCCTAACACATATATTAAAATATAAATGTTCATTGTACCTAATGCTAAGCTTGCTCTGTTCGCAGTTGACATACTCATTAAAGTAATTTTAGCAAGCCACTCTGGGAAACCTAACCAACACCAAAGACCTAAAAATATTGATACAACAAGCATTGGTAATATAAATATAGCATGTTCTTTTTTTCTATTTCTAATTAAATATATTGCACCAACAAGCATTGGTATTGGATAGAAAGATAACATACTTGAATATTCACAAGCATTTATACATTCATCAAAAGCCATAAAAATATTATATACATATTGATATAATATTGAACAAAAACCGCCAAACTCTGTTCTTGCACCAGGATATGCAGTATTCATTGTTGCAGAAATAGCATCTGCTGACATTGTAAGCCATCTAAATACTAATATTCCAAAACAAACTATTGTAACTAATATCACTACTACATCATGTACATTAATTTTATATGTTTTCCAATTTTTTAATATAATCCAAACTAGCATAGCTATCATAAAATATGCGAAAGCTATTTGCCAAGGTGGATATAAAATAAACAGATATGATAATAATCCTACTAATATTCCTAAAGCTGAAACATATTTAACCCATTTTTTATCTGTTGCAAAAAATAGATTCACTAATACTAAAATTATTTGTGACCAAATCAAACAATCTAAACAATACCACCATTGTACTGCTGCTGAAAAAGTAATCATGACAGCACCTAAAAGTGAAATCTTTTTGTTTTTATTTGTAACTACCATACAAAGCTCAAAAGCTCCAAGTAACATTGCTACGAGTCTTACATACCAATAAAAGCTTAATCCCATACTATTTCCAAATAGCAAAAATCCTATTTGAAAAGGTTTTCCAATCATTAAAATATCAAGTACAGGTGAATTTACAAGAGTAAACATATCTGTTTTTGTTCCTCTTAAAGAATCTTGATAATATGAAAACTTATCTTCTCCTACACCTTGTGATAATATGTAATCTGTTGAGCTGGCCCATTCATCACTTCTAGCTTGTCTTGCAATTCCTAGCAAAGTATGATATCTGCCAGTATCTATCTCTGGTTGAATATAAATATTATAATTTGTAATAGATGAACCAGAATATTTGCCAATCATTACAAACAACAAAAAGGCACAAGCAAATTTGTACCTATGTTTGTATAAAAATTCATACATCGTATTTAGTTTTATAATAAAATGTAGAAAAACTACCATTAAAGCAATAGCAATAAAAATTATTCTATTCTTTGATGGAAAAGGTTCTATTTTACTGTAAATTTTATATTCAAAAATTACTGCTAACAATATTGCCAAGATTAGTGCTATTACTAATTTTGTTTTGACAAAATTATTTTTGCAGAAGAATTTTTTAATTCCCTTTATCTTATCTAGCATTATTAATCTCCTCTTTTGCTTTTTACCACTTAACCTCTAATTTTACTACATCAAGTAAAAATCTGTTTACCCAGATATAAACACCAGGTAATCCCATTCTATAAAATAAGTGAACTCCCCATATACAAATAAATTTTAATCCTTTTGGGAAACAATGAGATAATTTGTAAAATTTATTTTTTCTCCATCCACTAAAATTCTCATCAAGATATTTAATAATATCTTTTTTTATAGCTTTCATATCTACTTCTTTATTGTAAGAAACCATAAAAGCCCATGAAATTGCTAAATGTAAGAAAGCCATAGCCTCTAAATCATCTTTAAATTCTTTTTCAATTCCTAATTTTTTTGAATTCTCTTTTGTTACTAATAAGTATTTTTTTAAATTTTCAATATCTTGAGCATTCATATTATGAATTTGTGAACTTGAACGCAAATAATAATGATATAAAACATCTGGAATAAAAGTCAATTTTTTTGCGCCATTCATATAACTATGTATTAAAAACAAAGTATCATTACAACCTCTAAAAGGTAAAAATTCTAAATTTTTAACGATTTCTCTTCTATAAAGTTTATTCCAAAGTGAAGGATTTGCATAAACAATAAAATCATCGTTAAAATCAACTTCTTTATTCATAGTTCCATATTGTGTCATTTCAGTAGATACTGTTTTTCCTGTATCTAAGTCTACTCTATCATAACCAGAAAAAGCTATATCTGCATCATTTGTTTTAGCAGCATTGTATAATTTTTCTGCCCATGTAACTTCTGGAACATCATCACTATCGATAAATCCTACATATTCTCCTGTTGCTTGCTTTAATCCATAAGTACGAGCTGACCACTCTCCACCATTTTCTTTGTGGAAAGTTTTTACTTTATTAGGATATCTTTTTTTATAATCTTCAATTATTTGTGGTGCAGAGTCTTTTGAACCATCATCTACACATAAAATTTCTATTTCTTCTAAAGTTTGATTTACTAATGCATCTAAGCAACGAGGTATATATTTTTCTAAATTATATATTGGTACTACTATTGAAACTTTTACTTCGCTCATTTATTTTCTCCTGTTTTTTAATTCTCTTTCACAATCAATAAGTCTCATCTCAAAGTTTTGTTTTGAGTTTTTTATGATATTATCAAGTGTTAAACCTGCAAATAATGATTGTAAAGTACAAATAAATAATAACATACTAACTAATATTGATGGTACTTTTATATCTCCACTTTGTATAAATACCACTATTGCTGGAATTAAAAATATTAATCCAACAATTCCTATGATTAATGATATTAGTCCAAAGAAATTTAATGGTTTATAGTTTTTATAAAAACCAAAAATTGTTTTTATAACTTTGATTCCATCTGGAATTGTATTTAATTTTGATGGGCTATCTGCTGGTCTATCTCTATATTCAATAATTATGTTTTTAACTTTCAAGTTTTTATCTAAACAATGAATTGTCATTTCTGTTTCTAATTCGAAACCTTTGCTCATTACTGGGAAAGTTTTTACAAATTTATAACTAAATGCACGAAGACCTGTCATAACATCTCTAATATCACTTTTATAAATTCTATTTATTAAAGCTCTTACTGTAACATTTCCAACATTGTGAAAAGGTCTTTTATTTTCTTTGAAATATGTTGAAGATAATCTGTCTCCAACTACCATGTCAACATCTTCTTCCAAAACTGCTTGTACCATTTCTTTAGTACTTTCTGCTGGATATGTATCATCACCGTCTACCATAATATAGCATTCTGCATCTATTTCTCTAAACATAGTTCTGATAACATTGCCTTTTCCTTGTCTAGTTTCATATTTTACAATAGCTCCTGCTTCTTTTGCTATTTTATCTGTTCCATCTTTTGAATTGTTATCATAAACATAAATTTTTGCTTCTGGTAATTCACGTTTAAAATCTTCTATAACTTTCTTTATTGTTTTTGCTTCGTTGTAGCAAGGGATTAAAACCGCAACTTTATCCATTTTTTTCTCCGTTCCGTTAAAAAATTTTTAACTAATTATTTTATTTTATAAATTATATAATTTTCATCTTTGTATAGTTCTTCTAACTCAAAATCTTCATTTGTAATATCATAAGGTTCAAATTTTGCACCTCTAACAATATAGTTTACACCAAGAGTTTTCATATCATCATAAGTCATAAATATTCTTATAACATCTGGTGCTAGAAGTTCAAATTTTGTTTCTTCAGTATTATCAACTAAAGTTATAAATATATGAGCATATCTATTATATATATCTTCATATTCGTGATTTGTATCTATCTTGCTCCATAACTCTATGTTTGGATATACACTTGTTGAATTTAATGTTTTAGCGCCAACTACCATAGGCATATTAATTTCCGGTAATCCAATTTCTATTAATGCCCATAATCCTTTTTCTTCACTATCAATTTTTTCTATTTGAGAAAGTAAAGTATTATTCTCTACTGAGCTTATACCACTTCTAACTGGGTTTACCAAACCACCAATAAATAACATAAATAAAACTATTACTACAAAAAATTGTTTTTTCTTTTGGTTTGCCATCAATATACTATAGAAAATTAATGTAAATACTAAAACAAGAACTACTGCAATAATTTTTGTAATAACTAATGGATAATAGTATTTAGCAATTAATACACATACTATACTTAAAATAGCTGAAATAACTATCGCCCATTTATTTTTAAACTTATATTCAGTATTTGCCAATATTCTAAATAATATAAATATATTTAAAAGTCCAAAGACTTGATAAACTCTTCCATACCATGTTCTTGAGAAAAGTGTAATTTTAGCTAACCATTCTGGCATTGAAAAAATATAGTATGCATGTAATATTAAGCAAACTACTAAACACATTGTAACTAAGATATCATGCTTCTTTTCTTTTAAGACATATATACCAAGTAATACTAAAACTACTGGCCAGAAGTCCATCATAACAGTCATATCACATGGATTATCTATAGATGTTAATATTGTTAAAAGTGAATTTATTACAAAACCTATATACACTTTTAAGCTTCCTCTTTCTAGCACTACTCTCTTTCCTGGATATACTGTATTTAATGTAGCCATAATAGTATCCCATGACTTCATGAAAATTCTAGCCATTAAACCAGCAAAAACTAATGCAATTACTATAAAAGCAATAATATCTTTTTTTGTAATATGAATATTCTTTCTATTTTCAATAATAATCCAAATTAAAAATGGAACAAATATATATGCAATTGGTATCATCCAAGCTGGATAAAATGTAAGTACAAATGTGCCTACACAAATTGCTATAACTAGCATATATAATGTTTTCAATTTGAAATTTTCGGATTTTAAATATTTGTCAAAAAGTACAAGTCCTACTTCTGCTGAAATTATCATTTCCATTAAACTGTTGGTAGCATACCACCATTGTATTGTTGGTGAAAATACTATTATAACAGCACCTATAAATGATAATGATTTCTTTTTATTTGTAATTAACATTAAAAATTCAAAAGATGCTAAAAACAAGGCTAAAAATCTTGCACACCAATAAAAAGATAAACCTACACTTGAACCAAATAATATATAACCTATATGAAATATTCTAAATATTATTGATACATCTTTTACTGGTTGTCCATATACTATGAACATATCAGAATTATAACCACCTCTAATATTAGAATTAAAATAATTATAATTATTGGCTTTTTGAGCAAGTGCCATTGGTGTAGAAACAGCCCACTCATCAGAACGAATTGCTCTAGATGTACCAGCTAAAAGTCCTGTATCTGAACTATACCCAGTAACACCATCCCAGCAACCTATTGATGAGCCGTTTATTTGAAAAATCATACAAATAACTAATATGATTCCAGCTATTAAATATCTATAATCATAAATTTTGTCTAACCATTTTATACCATTTCTATTACATACATAAATACTAGCTAAAGCACCTAAATATATAATTTCAAAAAATATAATTCTGGCAATGCTCACATAAGAAAACGGATTACGTACAATTTCACCTAAAGGAACTGTTCTTCCTAAAACCATAACAATGCCTTCAGTTATAAAACCTGCAATGATTGCACCTAAAATCCATAAATAATTTTCTCTATGTGGGTTAGGCGTTTTTTTCTTCATTTTTGCTATTTTCCTTTTTAAAAATAAAAATTTTACTAAACACGAAGTTTAAAATCATAACAACTATATTGGTAACTATTTTCATTAAGACATAATTTAAGTGCCAATATACAACAGTTACTCTCATCATTAGTACTTCTACTACTGCTGTTATAAGCCTGCAACCTACAAAAGACGCCATTTCTTTTAGAAGTGCTTTTATTCCTTCTGTTTTAGAGTCAAAAACAAATAATTTATTTGTTAAGTAGGCAAAAGCCATAGCTAAACCTATACCTACTGAATTACTGTAATCTGATCTTGGCTTTTCTGGTAAGGTTTTAAAAACTAAATAATAGAATAAAGAACTAAATACAATATTTACAAGTGTAGCTAATGCACCAAAAACTATATATCTCATTCCTTCTCTATGATCTTCATATATTTTTGCTAAAAATCCTAATTTAATTTTTTTTAGTATATTTAAAAAGAAATTTTCTACTTTTTCTAGTAATTCAATTGCCATTTTAATATTTTATCTCCTCTGGTTCAATAGAAAAATCTACTTTGCTTCTTGTAAAATTTCTATTATAGTATTTGTCTGGTTTATTTAAAACTTTTTTCCATTTAATTTTGAAACTTTCTGCTTCTTTATCAAATCTTGCTTTTTTGTTTATATCTAAATCATCATAACCTCTAGTCTTTGATTCAAAATGATATAATTCTATGTAGGGATTATATACTATTCTATATCCTTTTTCAAGTATTTTTAAGCAAAAATCAACATCGTTAAAAGCCACCTTAAACTTGTTTTCTTCCATATATCCGGACTTCTTCATATATACTACGTTTTGAAAATAAACAAGCACCAGTAACTGCTGATACGTTTCTTGTTATAGCTTCAAAACCATAATAAGCATGTTTTCCATATTCTAAATTTACAAGTAAAGCTCCTGCTGTACCAGCAATTCCAATAGCAATTCCAGCATGTTGAATACTTTTGTCTTTGTAATAAAGTCTTGCTCCAACAGCTCCAATGTCATTTTGCTGAGCATATCCAATAAATTGTTCTAACCAATTTTTAGTTATTAACTTGGTATCATTGTTAAGTTGCATAACAAAATCGCCATCTACATTTTTTACTCCAAAATTTATAATTCTTGAATAGTTGAATTCTTTTTCTTTATATTCTAAAACTTTAATTTTAGGGTTTTTCTTTATTTTTTCATAATATTTAAAAGTGCTTGGCTTTTCACTATTATTTTCTATAATAACTATCTCATAATTTTCATAAGTAGTTAATTTCAAAATAGATTTTATGCATGGTTTTAGATATTTTAAACCATCTTTATTAGGTATTAAAATAGAAACTTTTGGATTTCCAATTACTTCATAATTAATCTTGTATACACCTGGTATATCTTGTCCGTTTTCTACTTTTCCTTCTAATCCTAATCTTTTAATATGTGCCTCAACTGCTCTTCTTCCCGCTTCAAAAGCATAAGGTTTATTATCTGCTACATCTGCTGTAGAGCCTTCTGCTGCTCTCCAATGATATAGTATTTTAGAAATATGTATTATATTTTTGGAATTTTCTGTAAGTCTTAAAATCAAATCATAATCTTGTGCTCCATTAAAACCATCATCAAACATTCCTACTTTTTCTAAAAGCTCTTTTTTGAACATTATTAGATGAGTAATGTAATTATGCACAGCTAATGTTTCTGGTGAATAATCTGGCTTAAAATATGGATTGTATCTTTCACCATTATCATTTATTTTGTCTTCATCAGAATATATAAAATCTGGCTCATTATTTTCATTTATAGTCTTTACAAATTCAAAAAGTGAATTTACAGGAAGTAAATCATCATGGTCTAAAAGTGCTATGTATTTGCCATTAGCCATTTTTAAAGCTTCATTTGAATTACCTGAAATACCTTTGTTTTCTCCTAAAAATTTATAGAAAATTCTATTATCTTTTGAAGCCATTTCTTCAAATTTAGGATTTTTTTCATTACTGCCATCAGCTAAGCAAAGCTCCCATCTTTTATAAATTTGATTTTCCATAGCTGTAACTAACTCTTCAAAATATCTTTCATTAGTGTTATACATAGGAACTACCACACTAATAAGTGGTTCTTTTTCAAAACTTATACTTTTAAGTTTTTCAAGCTCTTCCTCACTTGGCTCATTGTTAGCTATCCACATTTTATATAATTCATTATCCGTATATACTGGATTATCTTTTATACCTAATATTCTTTTTATACATTTTTTTACAGTTTCAAAAAAGCCATATCGTGCAAAATAATATTTAATTTGGTTCAGTCTATGATTAATATTCATAAATACTCCTAATTATTTTTACTATAATCTACTTCAATTGCTTTTATATGATATTGTTCTGTATCTAAGCTTAAATTTATATTGTAATATGGATCACCTTCATCTAAGAAGTCTTGCCATCTTTCTTTAAATCTAGCAATTTCACCTTGAAATCTTTTTATCTTTTCTGGTGTATTTTCAGTTCCCCTAGATTTAGATTCATAATGTTTAAATTCTACAAATGGATTATATACTATTAAGTAACCTTTTTCTCTTATTTTCAAGCAGAAATCTACATCATTAAATGCAACTGCAAAACCTTCATCCATGTATCCTACTTCTTCATAAACACTTCTAGGATTCATTATACATGCAGCCGTGACTGCACTTAAATCTTCTATCATACTTTCCTTTGCAAAATAACCATGACCACCTTTTGGTACTTCCTTAAATCTGTGTCCTGCGACTCCACCTAGACCAACAATAATTCCAGCATGTTGAATTGTGTTATCTGGATAATAAAGCTTAACTCCAACACCACCAACATCTTTTCTTTGACAAAAGCCAAGCATTAGCTCAAGCCAATTTGGTGTTATTAGTTCTGTGTCATTATTTAATTGAACTACATACTCTCCATCTGAATTTCTAACACCATAATTGATAATTGCTGGATAATTAAAACCAGTCTCTGGATATTTTACAACCTTAATTTTTTCATTTTTTTCAAGTTCTGTATAATATTTAAAAATTTCTTTTGATGTACTATTATTTTCAACTATAACTATCTCATAATTTGTATATGTTGTTTTTTCCAATAAAGATTTTATACAAACTTCTAAGATATCTTTTCCATCTTTGTTTGGAATGATAATTGAAACTTTTGGATTTCCAATTACTTCGTAATCTGTTCTATAAGTTCCACCAACTTCTCCTGGAGTAACTTTTCCTTTTAAACCTAATCTATTGATATGGTCTTGAATTGCAACAACACCATTATCAAAAGCATAATTTTTAGCATTACTATCTAGCTTAGCTGTTGATTCACTATGAACTCTCCAATGATATAAAATTCTAGGAATATGTCTTATCTTAGATGGTTCTGTAATTTCGCTCATTCTTAGGAAAATATCATAATCTTGTGCTCCATCATATTTGCTTCTAAAACCTTCTAATTTGTCCATAAGCTCTTTTTTGAATATACTAAAATGACAAATATAATTTTGGCATCTTAGTGTGTCTGGAGCAAAATCTGGTTTGAAATAAGCATCATATCTATCGCCTTTTTCATTTATTTTATCTTCATCAGAATACATAAATTCTACATCTGGATGGTTGTTTATACATTCCACCACAAAATATAAAGCATAATCTGAAAGCAAATCATCATGGTCTAAAAGTGCTATGTAATCACCTGTCACCATTTTTAAAGCTTCATTTGTATTACCAGAAATTCCTTCGTTTTTTCCTAAGAATTTGTATTTAATTCTTTTATCTTTACTATAAATTTTTCGAAGTTCTTTGTTTTCTTCTGGACTTCCATCTGCTAAGCAAAGCTCCCAATTAGTATAACTTTGTCTAATACAACTATCAACAAGCTCTTCAAAGAAATTTTTAGGTGTATTGTACATAGGTACTACAATACTTATTTTAGGGTTGTTTTTAAACTTGTGCTTTCTTTGCTCTGCAACTTGTTTATCAAAAAGTTCATTTGGCTTAAACCAGTCAATATATGAACCATAAGGATATTCGTGTTTGATATATTCTTTGTTTTTTACTACTACAAAACATTTTTTTATAGTTTTAAAAAGTCCATATTTCTTTAAATAAAATTTTACTTGATTAGTTATATTTTTTATATCCATCTTCTTCTCCTAGTATATATTTATTGTGATGTCACCATCTT
The DNA here is from genome assembly GCA_017625465.1 of Clostridia bacterium. Classification (GTDB taxonomy): domain Bacteria; phylum Bacillota; class Clostridia; order TANB77; family CAG-508; genus Scatovivens. The sequence goes on from JAGAKS010000019.1 coordinate 55,844, forward strand.
TAGCAACATAGTTAGTTGCTCCAATTTTTTCTATCCATGAACGTGTTTCTAAAGTTTTCCATGGTCCGTTTGAAGTTCCATCTCCTGGATCATTATTCCATAGCCAATCTGGTGTAGGCCAAAAACAAATTTTAGGATTTATTGCATTGTATATTTTGTCTGATACACCTGCTTGTCCATGATGTGCCATTTGTACTGCATCAGCTTTGATTTCATCTAAATTATTTTTTAAAAATTCTTCTTCATACTCTGAGCCTAAGTCGCCCAAGAAAATCATACTTTTTATGTTGTTAGAAACTTTTATAACTACACTTTGATTATTTCCAGCATTTTCAGTATATTCAGGATTTTTAACTTTTAAGATTTTGAAGAATAAATTATCAATAGTTAATTCTTCTCTTAAATTTAATTCATGTACTCTATCTCTAACCCCTTCACTGTCTAGCAAATCTAGCATACTCTTGATAGATTCAAATCTTTCAGCATCATATTCTTGATACCATTCTTCGCTATTAAAACTAACATAAATGTTATTTATTTTAACTTTTCCAGATTTTATAAGTTCTACTAAAGCTCCATAATGGTCATCATGTGCATGTGTTATAAACCAAGCTTCTACCTCTCCACCTTTTGCAATCAAAGTTTCTTCCACATGAGAACTATCTTCTGGCAAACCACCATCTATCATAACTATTTTTCCATTTTTAGTTTCTATCATATAACCCATAGAACGAGTAAGCTGTGGCTTAAATTGTGTTAATTCTATTCCATTATTTTGTCTTGCTCTCATACCAATCATTATACAAATAATTGTAACTATAATAACAAGTCCTATTCTAAAAACTCTTTTCATTTAAAGTCTCCTTATTTTTCTAACCTATGAACTTTTACTTGTGAATTTATTCTAACCATTCCAACTGTATTTTTCATGGTTGAAACTTCTATAAGCAAAGCATCATATTTTCTATTTAAAGCTTCTAATTCTCCTTTTAAATTGAAATGTGTACAACTAAAAGAGAGTGTATATTTTCCTGGTGCAATTGGAATTTTCTGAGTAAATTCTGCAATTGCTATATCCCCTTTGTGAAATTCTCCTGTTACTACCTTTTCAACATCTGAATTTGTGCCAGCCATTTCTTTGCCTTGAAAATCTTTTACTGTCATTGTAAATATTGGGTCTTTCACAGTATCTTTAAATAATACTTTAGATTTCATAGTAACTACTTCATCATTATCAATAACATTTACAAGATTTCCTTCACTGTCAAATACACCATAATCAATAACTTCTGCTTTTCCATTTCCGTAATTTATTAGTTTAGGATTTTCTTCCATTCTTTCTTTCCAAGTTTCAGCATCATCAATCTTAGTAGGGGTTTCTGGAAAATTGCTTGTATCCATTTCTTCTTCAGGATTTATGCCAACTATAATTTTTTTGTATTTCTCAACACCTGTTTTAACATCTCCATCAAATATTTTTCTACCTTTTTCAATTACAACAGCTCTATTGCAATTTTTTAAAATATCTGCAACATTGTGTGTAACAAAAAGTATCGTTTTTCCTTTATCTTTGAATTGTTCAAACTTTTTAAAACATTTTAATTGGAATGCCATATCTCCAACAGATAAAACCTCATCAACAATTAAAATATCTGGGTCTACATTTATGGCACAAGCAAAAGCTAAACGTGCAAACATACCAGAAGAATAAGTTTTTACTGGCTGATATAAATGGTCACCAATGTCCGCAAAATCTATAATATCTTGCTTTCTTTCTTCAATTTGCTGTTCAGTAAGTCCCATAACTTGTCCATGTTGATATATGTTTTCAATTCCTGTAAGTTCTCCATTAAAAGCTGCTCCTAGCTCTAAAAGTGAACTAATTTTTCCGTTTATTTCAATTTTACCAGAAGTTGGACAAACAACACCTGTTATCATTTTCAAAAGTGTAGATTTTCCAGCTCCATTTTTCCCCATAATACCAACAACTTCGCCTTTATGTATTTCCAAATTTAAGTTGTCCATTGCACGAAACATTTGATGTTTTTCGTAAAATGGAAATAAAGCTTCCAAAAGTCTATCTTTTTTTCTAGTAAACATTTTGTATTCTTTTACTAAATTGTCTATTTTTATAACAGGATTTTCCTTTTCTTTGCTCATTTTTTCATTCCTTTCAAAATACTTCTTAAACTTATTAATGGTCCAGCGATAATAGGAACATTTAATATTAAGAAATTTTCAAGAATATATTTTTTATTCTCATATTTATATAGTTTAAAAAACAAATTCCAGTTACTAAAATTTATAATTTTAGTTTTCTCTAATTTTTCATAATAGCTAAGTGCTTTTTTATTTAACTCTTTTACTTCTTCATTTTCAAATTTGTTTTCATTTTCTATAAAAACTTGAAAATGTTCTTTTTTTACATCTATAAACATTTTTCTTATGTCTTTAAAATTCATTGTTTCACTCTTTTTCTTAGAGCCTACTTTGTTATTTTTATGCTGTCTATATTTTATGGTAGGTTCTTCTAAAAAAACTATTTTTCCACTTTGACTAATAATCAGTGCAATCCAATAATCATGCAAAACAAATTTTGAAGTTTTAGGAAGTGGTAAACATTTTTTTATAGTATCTGCTTTTGCAACTATTGTACATCCAGTTACGTAATTGTTTAAATACAAAGCTTCAAAGCTATTATATTTTATTATTTTGTCTTTAAATTCTTTAAGCTTCCAGTAAGATTTATAAATTGTATTTTTATTATTATCTACTACTTCAAGATCTGTAAAAACTAAATCAGCATTTTCACTTTCTAGTTTACTAATTGTTTTCTCAAGTTTATCATTATTCCAAATATCATCTTGGTCTGAAAAAGCATAGTATTTGTTTTGGACTTTACTAAGTAGAAATTCAAAATTTGAAACAACACCAAGATTTTTTTCTTGTTTAAATACTGTTATTCTTTCATCCTTTTTTTCATAATCTTTTAATATTTTGTAAGTTCCATCTGTTGACATATCATCTGAAATAAGTAATCTAAAATCAGTATATGTTTGGTTCAAAATACTGTCTAATTGCTCTTTTATGTAATTTTCACCATTATAGGTTGCTAGCAATATGTCTACCTTTTCCATTTTTTCTCCTTATTTTATCTTTTTGCTTTTCATTTCATGAATTTTTCCTGATACATCACGAAGTGGCTTAGTAATTCTCCAAGAAAGCGAATTTGAAATTGAAATTATTTGATTTTCTTTTTCACTAATAACTCCTAAAAGTTCTTCTACATGTGCTTTTCTGCCTTCAATATCAACCTTTAACTTGTCTATTTCAACATCTCTATCAATTATTTTTCTAGTATAATCTGCTATCATTGCTTCTCTAGTAACTACCTTTTTATCAAAAACATCATAAAGCATTTTTTCATCTATTACTTTTTTTCTAAAGTTTTCTTCTAACTTTTCAAATAAATCTATATATTCAAAAATTTTTAAATCTTTAAATATTCTATCCTCTCCATATTTATTAGCTATTCCAGCAGTATTTCTTATAGCTCTGTAAATTATATATTCTGCTGGGTAATAGTTTTCGCACCATTCTTGATCGAAGAACAAATACTCATCTTCTACTTTAAAACAATTTTTGGGAAGCATATCTGTAAAAGCATATTTTAAAAACTTCATTTCACTTAATTTATTTTCATCATAAGCTTTTATCTCTTCTAGTAAATTATCTTTTACTTCACTATATTCTAGTGTATTTTGATAAACTATTTCTTTATATTTATTAAATTCTTGTATAAATAAATCATAACTATTAAGGCTTTGCAAATATAAATCTAATCTTGGAGTTTCTTTTATAAATTTGCTTTTTAAAACTTGCTCTTCTAAAACTTCTAAAACTCTTGAATTTTTAGTTGTAAAATTTGCTAAATTATCTGCAATATTATTTATATGTTTTTGAGCTTCACTATTTGATGCTTTTTTTATAGCATAATCATTTGTTAAAATTGTTTCTACTCTATATTCTTTTTTTCTATAATTTGTAAAAGAAACATATTTTATATCTGTTTCTATTGACTCTTTTGAAACTTCGATTAAAAATGAATTTGCAAAAAATTTAGCTTGGTTAGGATCTTCTTTTACTATTTCTGTTAAAGCTAAATTTTCATTAAAATTAACCAATTCGCCCTCTTCATAAGCTTCAAAATTTCTTGAAATATCTTCTTCTGTAAGAGTATATTCATCAGTTATAATTAAATTTGGCAAATTATAATCTGGAAACAAATAGTAAAATTTGTAATTTGAAATACCTTCGTTATCTAGCATTTCTTTAAGGTCGTGTTTAGCTAACATTCCCGCTTCATTAGAATTATATTTTCTAGTAATTTCTCTATAATCTAATGAACCAGTTAAATCTCTTTTTCCATTCCAGTTTTTTATTCCAAATTTATTATTTTCTGCAATTAGAAGTTTTCCATCAGGTTTAAGAAAAGAAATTGCTTTAGCTAGATTTTCTTCTTTATTAGCCTTTTCTAAAACTCCTACTAAAATTACATAATCATATTTTTTATTTTCTTCTGGTTTTGTATCTACCTTTTGTACGTGAATATATTTTGCAATATTACCACCAAAATCTAAAATATCAGATTTTTCTTTGAAGTTATACCAATTAAATAAATTTTCTTTTAATTCTTCCATAGAATTTCTCTCTTTCTATTAAAGTACATCAGCAAAATCTTTTTTACTCTTTTTGAAAATTATATTTCCCCAAGTATAAATAAAAATCGTAATTACCCAAAATATTACTGTATATAAACCATTGTGTTCTGTAATAATTGTAGAACTTGAAATAAAAGCTTGTCTAAAACCTTCAACTAAATATGTGAAAGGAAAAGCTTTAAATATGATGCAAAGTTTGCCTTGAATCATACTTAGATTCCAAACTATCGGCGTAAACCACATACATAGTTGAATAATGATATTTAAAAGTTGTGCAAAGTCTGGAACTAAAGTTGTAAGGGCTGATGTAAGTCTTGTAAGAGCAACTATAAAACATATCGCACAAAAAACTATATATATAATATTAAGCACATTTGGAAAATAACCAAACACAATCGCTGCCATAGTAGCAATGTAAATTAAAAACATCCCTATAAAGCTTGAAGATGTAAGTGATATAATTGGAATTATATCAACTGGAAATACTACTTTTTTTACTAAATAACTATAATTTCTAATTGAGTTGCTAGCATTTAAAATAGCATCACTACAAAACATCCACATACCCATTCCTGGTAAAAACCACACTACATAAGGATATTTTCCAGCACTACCTGTTTTTAAGATATATTGAAATATAATAACATAAGTCATCATAAAAACAAATGGCTGTGCAAAACCCCATATTGCACCTAAACTTGTATTTGCAAATCTATTTCTAAAATCATTTTTTCCAAGCTGCAACGCTAATTTTCTATTTTTAAATAAGACTTTTAAAAAATCCATTTTTGTCTCCTTTTTAGGCAATTTTACTTCGATATTATATCATTATATACTTATTATTTCAACCATTTATTGTGCCTTAATTGTGAAAGTTTTGTGCACAAAAAAGTGGCTTAATTCTAAGCCACTTCATATCTACATCATATCATTCATATTGTAAAAACCATTATCTTTATGCAAAATAAATTTTGCTGCTTTTATAGCTCCTTTTGCAAATACACTTCTTGAAGTGCAATTATGAGATATTTCAAAACTTTCGTTATCTCCATAAAACATAATGCTGTGTTTTCCAACTTCTGTTCCACCACGAATTGAATGGATTCCAATTTCTTTTTTGTCACGTGGTGCTCTTTTAGAATGACGTTCATAAACAAATTCTTTTTCATTATCTAAAGCTTTATTTAAATCGTTTGCTAGTAAAAGCGCTGTTCCACTTGGACTATCAATTTTTCTTCTATGATGTACTTCTACAATTTCTATGTCTGAATCTCTTAGTTTAGTTGCTATTTCACAAGCTATTTTTGACATTAAATTTATTTCATAAGACATGTTAGCAGATCTGAAAACTGGAAAACTTTCTGAATATTTTTTCATTTTTTCTAGTTCTTTATCTGTAAAACCTGTAGTTGCTACAACTGTTGGAATAGAATGTTTTTTAGCAAATTCTAATATATTAAAAGTTGCTTGTGGTACAGAAAAATCTATAATTACATCTGGTATTAAATTTATATCATTAATATTTGTGAAAACTGGAAAACCATTATCACCTGTATCTATTCTGTCATATCCGCAAAGCACTTCTGCATCTTCATCTAATTTTATTTCTTTCGCTACCTCTTGTCCCATTTTGCCATTACAACCATTTATTAAAACTTTCATAAAAACCTCCTATTTGTTTTCTTTTTCTTTAAAATCTCTTCCAGTTCGTAAATATTTAAAAAATTCTATTGTTGCGCAATATTTATCTACACATGTTACTATAAAACTTTCCTTATATTTAGGCGGCACAATAGTTACTGGCCACATGTGCTTTTTTATAATATCTTTTTCTAAATCATTAAGCTCAAATATATCATCTGCATTTTTAAGTGCAATGCCTGGATGGCGCATTAAATGGAATTTCTTTTGACCTTCTACACCTTTGTTTCGCCAATCATAGAAGTAGAAATCATGTAACATTGCTCCTCTAGCTGCTGAAACATAATCTAATCCTAATTTCTTACATATTTGATAAGTATAATACGCTACTTCTTCACAATGTTCAAACCTCGATGTACTTATATGTTGCATGTGATCTTTTAAAGCCGATACATTTGAATTAGTTGCAATATCTTTTATAATTTCTTGAAATTCTACCCAACTATCATCTACTGTAATTAAGGCTTTTTGCTTATCATAAGAATCCATTTAAAATCCTTTCTTTAGTATTTTATAATAATTCTAGAGCTTTTAACTCTTTTTCTAATCTCTCTTTTCCTTTTTCACTCATTTCTACAAGTGGAAGTCTTGGTTTTCCAGCGTTGTATCCTAACATATTCATAGCAGCTTTTACTGGAATTGGATTTACTTCACAAAATAGTGCTTTTACAAGTGGTAACACTGAAAGTTGTTCATCTTTTGCAAGTTCTACGTTTCCATTCAAAAAGCTATCTACAATATCATGTGTATGTTCTGGTAAAATATTTGATAATACTGATATTACACCTATTCCTCCAACAGCTAAAATTGGAGTAATTTGGTCATCATTACCTGAATATATATTTAATTCATCACCGCATAAATTAGCTATTTCTGCAATTTGTGATAAATTTCCTGAAGCTTCTTTTATAGCCACTATATTTTCAATTTTTGAAAGTTCTTTACAAGTTTCTGGAGTAATGTTAACTCCTGTTCTACCTGGCACACTATATAAAATAATTGGTAACTTTGTTGACGCTGCCACTACCTTATAGTGCTCTATTAAACCTGCTTGAGTTGTTTTATTGTAATAAGGAGTAACAACTAAAGCTCCGTCTACACCAACACTCTCAGCATATTGTGTCATTTCAATAACATTTTTTGTACAATTTCCACCAGTTCCAGCAATTATAGGAATTCTTTTATTAGCTTTTTCTACTGCAAATTTTATAGTTTCTTTTCTTTCTTCTAAAGTCATTGTTGAAGCTTCGCCAGTAGTTCCACAAACTATAATACTATCTGCTCCGTTTTCAATTTGGAATTCTATCATTTTTCCAAATTCTTCAAAATTAACTCCATCTTCTGTAAATGGTGTTATAATAGCTGTTCCACAGCCTTTAAAAATAATTTTTTTCATAATAATTTTCCCCTTTTTTGGGTTATGAAAATAAAAATATAATTATATTCTTATTTTATACATTTACATTATATGTTAATTGTTCAAAAAAATCAATATTATTCTACACTCTTTAAGCTTTCTATCATATCAACTTTTTTCAAAACAAAATATGTCATAAAGTTTACAATTACAGTAAATACAATAGTCATTAAAGCTGAAATTATATAACTTGTTGGCTTACTTACTATTCTGAATATTAGTGGTTCTGTTTCGCAAGTTTTTAGAATAAATACACTTAAATAATAACCTGCGATTAATCCTAGAATAATGCCTATAACTGTCAGTAAGACGATTTCTTTTGTAACATAGTCATAGACTTCTTTATCATAAAAGCCTAATACCTTTAAAGTTGCAAGCTCACGTTTTCTCTCGCTTATATTTACATTTGCTAAATTATATAGAACGACAAATGCAAGAAGTCCAGCTGAAACTATAAGCACATATACAACCTTATTTAATGATTGTAAAGTTTTTCCCATTTGGCTCTTTACATATTCCGTAGAAGTTAATGATGCTACTTTTGAGTTTTGTAAAATTTCATTATCTAATTTATTTGCTTCTGCTTCATCTAAATTCGCTGTTTGTACATACATAACATTACTTAAATATTTTTCATCATATAGCTTTTCATACATAGATTTTGTCATATATACATAATGATATACGTAATTTTCAACTATTTGACCAACTTTTACTTCAAGCTTGTTTCCATCATTATCTATTAAGTTTACTTTATCACCTGCTTTTATATCTAAAAGCTCAGCTGCTTTTTCTGTAAGCAGAATTTCATCATCTTTTATTTGTTCTGTATCACCCGTTTTTAGATTATTAATTTTTATAAATTCTGCCAATTCTTCTTGATTTTTCGGTACAATAATTTGAATATCTAATTTTTTATCGCCTTTTGCCTGCAATTCGTTTGCAACAATTTTTGTTTCAGTACAATTTAAAATTTGATTATTTTCTTTAAGTTCTATTTTTAAATCTTCAACTTCATTTTCGGTCAAAGATGAATTTAAGCCTAGCATAATGTCATAGTTGAATATTTTGTCATATTGTAAATTCATTAAATTAGAAATTGAATCTTTAAGAGCAAAACCTACTAGAATAAGTGCTGTACAACCCATAATTCCAGTAATTGTCATTAGAAATCTTTTCTTGTATCTAAACATATTTCTAATAGTTACTTTTTGCGTAAAATCTAATCTTTTCCAAATAAAATAAACTTTCTCTAAAAATACCCTTTTTCCATTTTTTGGTGGTTTTGGTCTCATTAACATTGCTGGCATTGATATTAATTCTTTTAAATTGCTGTATAGTGTAGCTCCAACTGTGCAAATACACATTAGACCTAAGCCCCAAATAGCAAACTCTGTATTAAATTCAATAACTATATTAGTAACTGTTGGATACATCATTTGATACATTGAAATTATAATACGAGGAATTAAATTAAAACCTATAAGCATTCCAATAATACTGCCTATTACAGTTGCTCCAAGAGCATATATTACATATTTAACACAAATACTTGCATTTGAATATCCAAGAGCTTTCATTGTACCTAATTCTATTCGTTGCTCTTCAACCATTCTGCTCATTGAAGTTAAACTAATTAGTATTGCAATAACAAAGAACAGAATTGGAAAAACATTTCCTAATTTTTCAATGTTTTTTGTATCACTTATATAACTATCATATCCATTGTTAGAACTTCTATCTAGTATATACCATTTTGGATTTTCTATGTCTGCAACCTTTTGTCTAGCATCAAAAATTTTGTCTTCTGCTTCTTTTATTTTTTCATCAAATTCTTCTTTTGCATCTGCCAACTCTTTTTTGCCATCATTTAGCTCTTTTTCCGCATCTGCTATTTCTTTATCTGCTTTTACAAATTCAGCATTAGCTTCATCTTTCTTTGCATTTAATTCTGCCCAGCCAGCACCTAAGGCATTGTAACCGCCCATAATTTGATTTTCTGCAACTTCTAACCCAGTTTTACCATTTTGAATTTGATTATCTATTTCTTGTATGCCTAAGTTAATTTGAGCTCCTGTATTTTCAAGCTCTGCTTTTTTAGCTTCTATTGTTTTTTTATTTTCTAACAAAACTGCTTTTTCTGTATTTGATAAATTTGGATTTTTTAAAGCTAATAACACTTGTTTATGTTTTGAATCAATTTCTTCTAATCCTGAAATTATTGCACTTAAATTAAGCTTTAATTCTTCTTTTTTCTGCTCTGCTTCTGCAAAGGCAATTTCTGCTTCATCTTTTTTCTTATTTAATTCTATTTCAGCAGAATTAAGTTCATCTCCAGCTTTTGTTAATTTGCTAGTTGCTTCTTCAAACTCATTATGTGCCCTATCTTTATTTTCTGCTAGTTCTTGTTTAGCATCTGCTAATTTCTTTTCACCATCTTTTATTTCTTTCTCAGCATCTGCTATTTCTTTTTCGCCATCTGCTTTCTTTTCTTCAAATTCTCTTTCTGCATCTGAAAGTTTTTCATTTGCCTCTTTTATTAAATTATTATATCTTTCATTTTGTCTTTCATCTTTTATAGTTTCTATTTTGTCTAAAATACTTTCAACAAAGTTTGAATACTCCTCTGAAGTTGTATCAAAATCGTTAGAGTTTGTTACTTTTGCATATAACTCTGTATAATAATTTTCTATTATATTTGATTTTGGTACATATATGTAGTATTGCAATTTTCCAGCACCTAATGAAGATGTACCTTTATCAGCTGAAATATATAATGGACTATTTACTGCTCCAACAACTTTTAGCTGTACTTCTTTAAAACTACTTTCTTCATCATCTTCAAGTTCTTCTTTTATACTAATTGTATCACCTAATTTTACATTACCAGATGTTAATAATTGATTTTCTACAACGCACTCTTTTTCATTTTTTGGCATTGCACCTTCAACAAGGTTTAGCTTGTTTATTTGATCTGTGATTTCTATTACTTTGACAACAGAATCTGTTTCATTTATGTTCAAAAAAACATCTTCGCTATATGAACCATATACCTCTTCTATTCCTTCAATGTTTTTTATTGCTTTTAGGTCTTCATCAGTTAAACCTAGTGTTGAAACAACTTTAATATCAAATAAATTCTCATTATCGAAATATTGATCTATCGTTTTTTCCATATCCGGAGTAGTTGCCTTTACTCCTGCAAAAAAGCCAACACCTAGCATAGATATTAAGAGTAAAGACATAAAACGCCTAAAACTCTTTTTTATTTCCTTTATACTGTTTTTTATTATAATTCTATTCATTTACACTTCCTACCACTCGATATCTTCAACTGATATTGGGTTATAATTTATTTCTACACTTGAGGCTGTACCATTTTTAAATCTAATGATTTTGTCAGCCATAGGCGCAATAGCACCATTGTGTGTAATTATAACAACTGTCATTTTTTCTTTTCTACAAGTATCTTGTAAAAGTTTTAAAATTTGTTTTCCTGTTACATAATCTAATGCTCCAGTCGGTTCATCACAAAGTAAAAGCTTAGGATTTTTAGCTATAGCCCTTGCAATGGCTACTCTTTGTTGCTCTCCACCAGATAATTGTGATGGGAAATTATTCATTCTGTGTGCTAAACCAACTTGCTCTAAAACAGATTTTGAATCTAAATGATCTGAACAAATTTGTGTTGCAAGTTCAACATTTTCTAGTGCTGTAAGATTTTGTACTAAATTGTAAAATTGAAAAACAAAGCCAATATCTTCTCTTCTGTATTTGATAAGCCCTTTGTTATTTAATTTGCTAATGTTTTTTCCATCTACTATAACTTTACCAGAAGTTGCAGTATCCATTCCACCTAAAATATTTAAAGCTGTTGTTTTACCAGCACCAGATGGTCCCACAATAATTACTAATTCTCCTTTTTCTATTTCGAAATTAGCATTATCTAGTGCTTTTATTTTAACTTCACCCATCTTATATTCTTTTACTATGTTTTTAAATTCTATATAAGCCAATTTTATCACCTTCTAAAACTTTTTATTTAAAAATTATATAACAAATCGATTTATAAAGTCAATATAAAAAAGGGCTACACTGCGATAACCCTTGAAATATTTCCTATATTTTTACAATCTTTTCCCAAGGCAAATCTTTTTCTCCAAAATGACCATAATTTGTTGTTTGCTTGTATATAGGATTGTCTAAATTTAGAGTATTTATTATTCCCCTTGGTGTTAAATCAAATTTAGTTTCTATTTTTTGCGCAATTTCCTCATCTGGAATAATGCCTGTACCAAAAGTATTTACATATATTGAAACTGGTTTTGCTATACCTATTGCATAAGCTAGTTGAATTTCACATTTTGTACTATAACCATTTGCAACAATATTTTTTGCAAGAAATCTTGCCATGTATGAAGCAGATCTATCTACTTTTGTATAATCTTTGCCTGAAAAAGCTCCGCCACCATGTCTGCTGTATCCACCATAAGTATCTACAATAATTTTTCTGCCGGTTAAGCCAACATCTCCTAACGGTCCACCTATAACAAATCTTCCCGTAGGATTTATAAAATACTTTGTATTTTCATCTAATAAATTGTTGGGTATTACTTTTTGGATTACTTTAGATAAAATATCTGCTTTTAATGTGCTTTGTTCTATGTTTTCTTGATGCTGAGTAGATACAACAACTGTATCTATTCTTATTGGATTATCATCTTCATATTCAACTGTTACTTGAACTTTTCCGTCAGGTCTTAAATATTCAATAATGCCTTCTTTTCTTACTTCTGCTAATCTTTTTGATAATTTATGTGCTAAATATATTGGAAGTGGCATAAAGCATTCAGTTTCGTTGCAAGCATATCCAAACATTAATCCTTGATCTCCTGCTCCCTCTGAAACAATATCTTCACCGCTTTTTTCTTCTAATGATTTGTCTACTCCTAATGCAATATCATTTGATTGTTTAGATATATTAACTAAAACCTTGCAAGTTCTATAATCAATATCTGTTTCGCTGTTATCATAACCTATTTCTTTTATGGCTTTTCTAACAACCTTTTCAATATCCACTTCGCCTTTAGAAGTGATTTCGCCTGTAACTAAAATTAGTCCTTTACTTGCAACTGTCTCGCAAGCAACTCTTGAATTTTTGTCTTGTTTTAAATATTCATCTAGTACACTGTCTGAAATATAATCACACAATTTGTCTGGATGTCCTTCTGTAACACTTTCTGATGTAAATAATCTTCTCATAAAAACCTCCTTCTATTACCAAGTATTGTGCAAAACAAAAGAGATGCTAAAAACGCATCTCCTAATAATTATTGATATAAATAACTATCACTCAAAGCGTTTTGCTTTGTCGGTATTAGCACCTAACCTATTTAGGTTGCTGTGGAGTCTTAAAGCCGATTCTCTCGTCCACTCTTGATAATTTATTATAATCATTTTATACTTATTATATTTGTTTGTCAATGGTATAGGTAAATATTACCATCTTAGTTAATTACTTTTTTCATTAATGCTTTTAAACACACCATTACTTATTTCAACATAACCTGCTCCTGAGCCAATTCCTTGACCATATCCTGTTGTACTGCATGCACCTTCATTTTTAATTTTTACATTTCTAGTTTGTGATTTATTTTTATCAGATTCTATAACAAATGGTACACCATATTTTTGACAATCACTTTGACTCATTTTTTGATTGGTAGAATAAACAGCTCTTGTTATTCCTTCTTGTGCAAAAATTTTTGTTTGAACAAATGTATTGCCATTTATTTTATTTAAAATTGGAGCTATTGTTGAAGTTTTAATACCGTCAGCAGAATACTCATAAAAAATTTGATCATAATCTCCATTTGTTATTCTATCTCCATTATACGCATGAATTTTATTTAAATTATAATAATAAACATTTCCGCCATTTCCAGCTTCCCCACCAGAACCAGAATAATCTTTGTACCAGTTAGCTGTATCTGAATAGTCAGAGCCTTGCCACATGCCTCCTTGTCCAAAAAAAACATCTATATATTGATTTCCTGTTGCTTTAGTATAATATCCACCAGCTGTACCATATGCATTAACTCTTTTATTATCTTGTGACCCCATTCCATTATAACCTGGCGTACAAGCATCGCCTCCACCAGCCGAAAAACCTCCAGAACCTGTAGCATGATCACCACCACCTCCACCTGCTCCACCTCCACCAATTCCAGCAGCAGGATATCCACCGCCACCACCTGAAGCTGAACCACTAATTCTTTCACCACCTGAAGCTCCGGCCTCCACCATATGCATATATTTCTAGTTCATCATAAATATTAATATTTCCACAATCTTCACCTTTTCCACCATCATAACCATGATTCGTTTCATAAGCCAATGCTATACACGTTGTATTACTATTTCCACCTATACCGCCATTACCTCCAATACCAGCACCAGCGCCACCACCGCCTCCACCACCAACTGCAGCGGAAATCGTACCAGCACCTTTACCTGCATTACCGCCATAAGCAACTACTGTTCCTTTTCCGTATAAATTCAAAGTAGCAACGCCTTGTGAGTTGCTTGGTACATGAATACCTGCATACCCACCTGTTCCACCAAGTGATTGTGATGTCGAAGCTATTGGTAACTCTGCACCAAATCCTGAATTTACTGTTATAGTTACACCTTCTACAATAGTCAAATCCAATGTTCCACCTGGTTCAATATCTATTGCACTTCTTTTTATATCTGAATTTGTTAATGTCATATCTTTAAATGCATATACTTTTGCATGTTTTCCACTTTTTACTTGTATTGATAATTCTCCACTTATTTCATCTACAAACATTACTGATGCATCATTATCTATTACGAACTTCCCTTGTTCTTCTGCTGTTGCTCCTTCACTATTCGTAAAAGCTTTATCTGTTACTAATGTAGTACCTCCGGCAACACTACCACCAGCAGATATTGTTACATCTCCATATTCTGCTTTATATATTCCACTATCATCTATACTAATTATTATTGTATAACTTTCTTTTTTTACTACATAATCGATATAACCAGTATAATTGTTAGCATCATCAAATTGTGGTATGCCAATTGGATTACTTGCATCGGCTACATATTCATCAGATGATGATAATACTGTATCTATCAACCCCTTATTTATTAAGTTTCCCAGCATTGTTGTAGTTTGCTCTGGGTTATTTAATATTGAATCAATATTATATGATGCAAGTTCTAAATTAAGTTCTTCTAATATAGCTGCTTTTCTACTTGCTATACTTGCTGCTTTTGCCTTTGTTAACACCCCATTATCACCAACAATCGCATTAATAGAAACCCCAGCTAAGATAAGCATTACTATTATTGAAATAACTAATGCTATTAATGTGATTCCGTTTTGATTGTTTTAATATCTTACTGCTTGATTTTGTCTTCTGTTTTTTCATATCTTCGTTTCCCTTCTATTATATTTTTTGAAGGAAACTTTAATATAGTAAATATTTTTTTCCAATGAATGACCTATATTAAAAATTTCCTTCCGTACACAAAATACAAAAGTGAATATTATAGCAAATTCTAATTATAAGCTACTTCACTTTCGTTATATAATCAGAAGGAAAACCACCTCTGATTATCTTGATTTTTCTTCATATTTTTTCGTTAAAATTGTATATAAACGAAAAGGCTTGATTTTTCTCAAATCAAGCCTTTTTTGTTGTACTTTTGTACTATAAAAAATAACAGAACTACTAATTGTTTATTAGCAGTTCTGTATATCTTTAAAACGTTAGTAATTCTATAGATTATATTATATTATTTTAATTTTTCTATTTCTTCTTTTGTTAATCCTGTTACTTTGATAATTAACTCTATATCACATTTTTCATTCAACATATTTTTAGCAATTTCTTTTTTACCGTTGTTCTAATCCTTCCTTTAAACCTCTACTTTTTAATGTTGCAATTTCATGTAAAAATTCTTCTCTTCGTATTGCTGCATTTATTTCTTGCATATTGTTTGTTACTTCGTTATAAACATCTGTTGCTTCTTTTATTTCTTCATTTTCCATCATATCTTCCCCCTTCAGATTGTTTGGATTAAGCAAAAACTGTGTCCATAATGCGATTTTCTCTTTCTCGCTTATCTCTCCTTTTTCAATCATTTCTTTTATTTTTTCTAATGATATTATAACAATCTCAATCTCGTCAGTCAATACTAGCTCTGCATAACTTTCTTCTCTAAACTTCCATCTAAATGTATGTTTTGGGTACTTCTTTAAATTATTTAAATTATCTTTTACAAACATTACTGCTATTGTTCTTTTGGTTTTATCATAATTTTCACCTCTTTCTAAGCCACTAGCAAATAATTTACACGCATATCTTGTTAGTTTTAAGTCTACAACATCATAATTTCCTACCTGCATTTCCAAATTTATTTGTGTGCCATCTTTTGTTTGTACTAAAACATCGATTACTCCACCTTTTTCTGTGAATATTTCTGTTTCTAAATTCTTTTGTTCTTCTAGTTCCTCTATTTTCACCTCCAGCCCTAAAAATGCCTCAATAAATTTTTCTGTAATTCTTTCATTACCTTTTCTTCCATAAATTCTTTTGAACATCCAATCATTTGTTGGATATATCTGTTTTCTTGTTTCGTTCATTTAAATTCTTCCTTTCATATTTTTATTAGCAAGAATTGCAAGAAGAATACACAAATAAAACGTGGGAGCAAGTCACATCAATTTTGTAATACTATTAAATTGTTTCAAATTTGAATATTGAAATTTGTTAGACAGTCATTTTAGAATTTGACTTTATCTAGATTTTTTTGAAAATTTGCTATTAGATTTTAGCAAATTTGAAATTGCAATTTCTTGCTTTCACAAAGTATATTATGATTTTACACGGTTGTCAAGAAAAACTTATACAATGTGTGTTATATATAAAAAAATTGCTGACACTCATGTCAGCAATTCAAATTATTTATTTAATTATTCTTTATTTCTTTTATTAGCAAATTTTTTTAATCTTTCATTTACTAAACAGTTAATTGTTCCTAGTGGGAAGTTTCCATTTTTATCTTTCTTACCAGCTGGAACTCCTGTTAAAATTTCAATTCCCTCATCAATTGTACGAACACTATAAATATGGAATTTTCCTTTTCTAACTGAATCTATAACTTCATCTGATAAATGCAAATTTCTAACATTTTGAGCTGGAATTATAACACCATGTTGTCCGTTAAATCCTCTCATTTTGCAAAGTTGATAAAATCCTTCAATCTTTTCATTAACTCCACCAATTGGTTGAATTTCACCTTTTTGGTTTACGGAACCAGTAACTGCTATTGATTGATTTATTGGTATTCCAGACAAACTAGATAATATCGCATACGCTTCTGTACTAGACGCACTATCCCCATCTACTCCGCCATATAATTGTTCAAAACATACACTTGCTGTAAGTGATAAAGGCATATCTTGTGCAAATTGCTCTCCTAAATATCCTGTTAAGATAAGTACACCTTTTGAATGTGATGAGCCAGACATTTCAACTTCTCTTTCAATATTTACAACGCCTTCTTTACCCATATACGTATTAGCTGTAATTTTAGCTGGTTTACCAAATGAATAATCTCCTATGGTAATTACTGTCAAGCCGTTTATTTGTCCTACTTTGTATCCGTCAGTATCTATCAATAAAGCTTCTTCTTTAATCATTTGAAGATATTTTGTATCATATTTTTTAATTCTATCTATACGTTCATCAAATGCTTTTTGAACATATTCTTTTGTAATAATTTTTGCTTTATCTAATTTAGCCCAAGCTGAAGCCTCTCCAACAATTTCTCCAATTTCACTAAATTGTGTTGATAATTTTTCTTTATCTCCTGATAGTTTAGATGCGAACTCAATAACCTTTGCCATTGCTTCTTTGTCTAAATCTAATAAACCTTCTTGAATACAAAAACTTCTTACAAAATGACTTAATCTTTCAATATTTTCAACTGTTTTAGGTGCTTCTTCTTCAAACTCAACTTTTATTTTGAACAATTTTCTAAAATCATCGTCCATTGATAAAAGTGTATGATAAATATTTGAATTTCCAACAATTAAAACTTTTAAATCTAATGGAATTGGTTCTGGTTTTAAAGAAACCATCATCATAGAAGTTCTTTGATCTACTATGTTTTCAATAGCTACTTCTTTTATTCTTAAAAACTTCTTTAAAGCTTCATAACACATTGAATTTGCAAGTAAATCTTTGGCTTGGAACATAATGTATCCGCCATTAGCTAAATGCAACAATCCTGGTTTTATCATTGTAAAGTCTGTTTTTAACATTCCATATTGATTTTCGTATTCCAATCCACCAAAAATGTTGTTATATGAATAATTTGTATCCATAATAACTGGAGCACCTTCTAATTTGCTATTATCTACAAACAAATTAACTCTATAATTTAACCATGGCTCTCTTATCTCTGGTTTTTGCATAGCTTGTGGTTGTTGTGGTGCTTTTGGGTCTGGATCTGGTTCTAAAAATTTACCAATATTTTTTAATATATCTTTTTTAATTCCATCTAAATATGTGCTAATTTTTTTGTTTCTCTTATAATTTGCTTTCACAGAATTTATATGAACATTTATTGTCATAAGAGCAATATTTGCTTGCCATTCTTCAATTTTCTTTTCTGCCTCTTTTTCAATAGTTTTCATCTCTGATAAAGCTTCAAAAATTTGCTCTTGCACCAAACTAGAACGTTCTTCAAATTCTTTTTTTATGTTTTCATCCAAGCTATCAAATTCTTCTTCTGCAAGAGTTTTTCCATCTAAAATTGGCATCATATACATACCATTGTCAGTAGACTTAACTTGAAAGCCTTGAACCATTGTTCTTTTATTTAATTTCTCTAATAAATCTTCTTTCTTTTGGTCATATTGTTGTTTGATAATTTTTTTCTCTTTTTCAAAATCATCATTATTAAAAGTTTTCTTGATATCTTTTCTAATGTCTTTTACAAAATTTTCCATTGTATCTTTGAAAACTTGACCTTGTCCTGCTGGAAAAGAAATAGCAACAGGTGCATTTGGATCTTCAAAATTGTATATATAGCACCAGTCGTTTGGAACTTTTTCTTTAGCAGCTCTAGCCTCTAAGAATTTTTTGGTGTACATAGTTTTACCCACACCAGAAGGACCTTCTAAATATAGGTTATATCCTTTTATGTCGATATCTAGTCCAAATTCTAGGGCTTTAATTCCTCTTTCTTGACCATAAATTAAATCTGTTGTATCAACTAATTCTTTTGTTGTTTCAAACTTAAATAAGTTTGGATTACATATATCTTTTAAATCTCTAGGTAATAATTCATTACTTCTTCTCATTTGTATTCCTCCGATTTATCCACTTGTTTAAATTCTATATCAAACATCAAAAAAATGCAACAATCTTAGACATTTTTTTGAAAGTATTTTGTCATAATAATTGCATTTTCTTTTCCGTTATAATAATTCTTTCTAATACCCGCAATTTCAAAGCCTGCATTTTCATATAAAATTCCTGCAGCAACATTATTTTCATTCACTTCTAGACTAATATTATCTCTATTTGCTTCTTTTGCCATCTCTATTAGTTTATCTAAAAGTAATGTACCTATTCCTCTTTTTCTTTCACTTTTTTTAGTTACAATATTTGTTATTTCTGCATCAATTGGAGAAAACCAAAGACCAGCAAAGCCAACAATTTTTCCATTTTCTTTTGCTACAATATATTTTGAATTTTCGCTTTTTAGCTCACTTTCTAAAATACTTGGCTTCCAGAAATTGTCAAATTCTTCTAATAAAATGTCTTTAATTTCTTCATAATCAGCTAAAGTCATTTCTAAAATTTCCATATTATTTTTTCATTCTTTCTGCTTGAGATTTTCTTAAATAAATTGGCATTACTGTATCTGCATTTTTTAAATCTTTAGACAAAAACTTTTTATATCCTATTTGTCCGACTTTATATGCACTTTGATTGTTATTTTCTACGAAAATAACTCCTTCTATTTTAGATAAAAGTTCTTTATGCAAAACTGCTCCATTTCCTATTATAGAGCTTTTTGAGTATTTAGATATTTTGGCAATAATTTCATTTATATCGTCTGCCATATAATCTTCTAATAAATTATATTCTTTATCAAAAACGCCACAATATACTTGATTATTTCTAGCATCTATTATTGTTATCTTATTTCTGTCAGTATTATCATTTGCTGCTAAAGTTTCTAAAGAAGTCACTTCTGCGACTGGAATATTATGTATTTCAGCCATAGCTTTAACACTTGCAATTCCAATTCTTATTCCTGTAAATGAACCTGGGCCACAAGATACTGCAATTAAATCTATTTCACTTAATTTTATATTATTTCTTTCTAATAATTCTTTTACAAGTGGCATCAAATTTTCTGAATGTGTTCTTCCATTATCTAAATTATTCTCATCTATTAAATTATTATCCTCTAAAAGTGCTGTACTACATATATTACTTGATGTATCTATTGCCAAAATTTTCATCTTTTCTCTCCTTTTTATGAAAATATTTTACAATATTCAAGGAAAAAAATCAATATTATACAAATAAAACAGCTGACTTTGTAATATCAGCTGTTTATATGTGTTGTTCATAATTTTAGTAATGATTATTTGTTGAATTATTTTAATTTTTTTATTTCTTCCTCTGTAAGTTCAGTAAATTCCATAATTTCTTCAATAGGTTTGTTTTTTGCAAGCATTTTTTTAGCTATTTCTTTTGATGCTTCTTCTTTTCCAGCATCCTTTAAATCTTTTTCTAATCTTATAAATTCCATTCTTTGCTCTGCTAAAAATCTTTCATGTTCATCTTCTGAAATGTACTCTAATTCTTCTGCTGCTTTTTTCAATTCTTCGTTTTCTTCCATGTCAGTTTCCTCCACTTCATTCGGATTTATTATACTTTAACATGATTTTTATATTTTGACAAGAGATTTATTTAAAATTATTAAAAGTGGATATATAATTACATATATCCACTCTTAATTAAAATTATTTATTAAATTTCTAATTCTGGACATTCTACCCATTCAAATGCAGTTTTATATCTGCTATTTGGTGTATTTCTGTCTACACCTATCCAACGACCTAAGATACCGTATTGATTTGAACCAGTGCCATAAACCTTTCCTTCTTTATCAACAGCAATAAAAAAACCATTTCCAGCAGTAATTTGAACAACATTATTCATATTACTAACTTTTCTAGCTGTTCTTTGAATAGTAGCATCTTCTAATCCGACACCAATTCTATTATTTTTACCCCAAACATATAAATTTCCATTTGTAGTTAATAATAGATAATCACATATTCCGTCCGAACTTACTAAATTGCGAACATTCTCTCCGTAAAAAAACAACTCTAGACTAAATTCACTCCAATATGTATTTTTATTAGGAGTAGTCCCTGTTCCTGTATTTCCTGAAACATGGTCGGTACCTGTATAAAAAAAAGTTTGTTGATTTTCTGCATCACATTCTAACAAATACGATTGATATCTTGATGCAAATATTTTACTTATATTATTTGAATTTATAGTTGAACCAGTATATAATTTGGGAACATTAGACCAAGAATTCCCTAATGCTTTTCCATCATTTCTTCCCCATGTATAAAGGTCATTATCTTTTGTCAATGCAAAACGCTCACAAGGACTTATACTCCATATTGTAATATTTTCAAGAATTTTTATTGGTATATTATAATTTGATAATTCAATAAAATTCTCTTCATTAGTACAAGGTAAACCAGACCATAAATCATCTTTTCTAGTACACACATAGATAGAATTATTATCATTACTGTTAGTCTTTATAAACATAGCATTAGTAGCCATAAAATAATCATCAACATTTTCACTAATATTATTATATATGTCTAAATCTTTCAAATAATCTTTTAATCTAACAAAATTAGATATCTCTATATCATCTGAAATATTTAATCCTAAATATCTTGCATCTTCTCCTAAAACCCATAAATCGTCATTAATGTCTATATATCCCATTTTTTTACCAGTTGCACTAGCATTAAATTTTTTTACATTACTAGCAATTAATTTCCATGACTGTTGTAGCATAGAATTTTGATACATTAGGCTAGCATCTCTAGTAACATAATATTTTCCATCACTACCTCTTAACATTATTGTTGCCTTAGTCCATCCGCAAGTATTGGTACTATATACTAACTTGTCTATCTTAGGTAAATTAGTTAATTCTTTAAATTCATAATAAGTAGAATCTAACGTAACAGATGAGCCAATTCCCATTCCATTTGTTGGTCCTGCACAATATATTTTTCCATTGTTTAATTGAATAAAAACGTTACTTGAAAGTAATATATCTTTAATATCGTTGATATTTATATTTTCTAAAATTTCACTCATATTATAAAATTTAAATTCACTTGTTTGTTTATGTAA
Source organism: Clostridia bacterium (assembly GCA_017625465.1). Taxonomy (GTDB): domain Bacteria; phylum Bacillota; class Clostridia; order TANB77; family CAG-508; genus Scatovivens. The sequence continues at coordinate 78,202 of JAGAKS010000019.1, forward strand.
AAATGGATTTGGACTAGCAGCAGTAGAGGCACCTACTGACATCCAAAATTCAATTTCATTAGAACTACTTTGCCTTTTTATTATAGCCATCCCTTTATTTGACCATATTGATTTAACATTTCCTTCTTCGATAGTACCATCCTCATATTCAAATCTAACTTTCTGCGTCGATTGTGCTGTAACAAAATATAACTCATTATTTTCCAATAAAACATAAGTTGTTGGTGTATTGGAATGCATTCCGTTTATAATTTCTTTTACTTTACTTCCAAAAATTTCTCCATAAACACCATTGAATATTTCTGTATATTTTGTTAAATAATTTCCACTATTTGTTACATTTTGATCTGTATTTTCAAAAATATAATTAATACTTGATTTTTCTCCAGCAAAACATATTTTTCCTTCTTCTGTTAAAATCAAAGTATAATGATCATCTCTTCCTTTACATGTTATAGTTTTTATTGTATTTGGATTGTCAAATTCAATCTTTGTAAAAGAATTGGTAGTAGCATTATTATTCCCAATTCCTAATTCACCATAAGTATTATATCCTGATGCATATAATTCATATATACCGTTATTCAATACAACTACATATGTTGCATATTCTGTTGGGAACACTTTATAAACAGTTCCAGGAATTGATAATTTAACTACATCTCTACCTGTATAACTTTTTTGTTCTTCTTGAGATAAACCTAGTATATTGTTTGTATTTCTTCCCCAAGCCCATAATTGCTTATCTGAATCTATTGCATAAATAGTACCACAACCAGATATTAGTTCAATATTTCCAGTACTTGCTCCTGGAATTTCGCTGGCAATTTCAATATCTTTCCATATATATCCATTCAGTTCTTCTGATTCGGCTTTTGGAGTATTTAATAACAAGCCTTTTACGCCTTTGCCGTATAAATCTCCATTATTATATAATTTATAAACATTATCATTTGACCAATCTGCTATAATCTGAAACCCATTAGGATTATAATCTGGATTTTTTATCTTGTTTCCACTTTCATCTAATATGTAATTTCCGTTTTCGCCCATTAAGTATTCTGTTGATACATTTCCAGCAAGTTTTTCTCCACTTCCTGTTCCACTTACTTCTGCTTCTGCAAATAGTGGTTGCTCAATGCTTCCATTCATTACTGCTTTTGCCATATTTAAACTATAGCATCTTACACCTTTTAGGCTTATTCCTGTCATTGAGAATATCATTCCTGTTGTTGCATCTATTAAATATGTTTTATTTCCTTTTATCTCCAAAGCATCGTTATTTAAGTAATATAAATCTTGTACACCAGCTGGATAAAAAACTAATTCACTTTCAAAACTACTATTAAAAGTATCTGCTGAGCTTAATATATCTGTAGTTGGCATTGTTGAAGTTAAGCTCCATACTCTATAATATCCTACTTCTCCAACTAATCTTTCTGCACTTGTTAAATCATTTGCTTTACATAGTCCATTAGCTGGTATAGCTTTTACTTCATCTCCTTGTGCTTCTATTATTTCTCCTGCTTTCCACATTTGCACTGCTTCTTCTACTGCTGACATTTCACTTAAAAATGATGCGTAGGTTGTTTTTGTTAGCACACCATTATCGCCCACAATAGCATTAATAGAAACACCAGCTAAGATAAGCATTACAATTATTGAAATAACTAATGCTATTAATGTTATTCCGTTTCGCTTGTTTTAATATTTTCTTACTTAGTTTTTTCTTCTGTTTCTTCATTCGTTCTCCTCCTATTTTTATATTTTTGAGGGGAATTTTTAGAAACAAAAAAAGTTCCCCTCTTACACAAAAACAAAAGTACCTTTGTACTTTTCCTTTTTATTTAGAGGGAAACCACTCTATTTCTGTAATACGGAAACTTCGTATTTATATATTCCATATTTAATTTTTAGTCTTGCTTTTCGCAA
>JAGAKS010000002.1 GCA_017625465.1 Clostridia bacterium
TGGACAAAATTTCTACTAACTCCACAAGCATTGAAGGAGGAAGAAATGGATGCGAATAAAGAGATAAAAGAAGCTAATGAAAAATACCAAGAAATGATAGCAGATGATGAAACAAGGCGTTTAGCAGTAAAAAGACACTTATCATTGATGGAAATGGCAGCAGCTAAAAATGATGGATATCAAGAAGGCAAAGAAGATGGATTAAAAGAAGGCAAAATGGATGAGAAACAAGAAATCGCTAAAAATATGTTAAAGAAACATTTTGATTTGGAAGTCATCGCTGATATAACAGGATTAACAAAAGAAGAAATAGAAAAATTAAAATAATTTCATATTATTTATGTATCCAACGGCACATACACAGTAGATTCAAGTATGAACTAAATTTGCAACCTTAGAAATTATTGATAAAATATAAAACCGTAAGAGGAAGTACAATTACTTCTTCTTATTTTTATATTTTTCTTGCGAACTATTGTTTTTTATCTAAAAGTGTTATATAATCCAAATATAAAAATAATAAGTTAAAAAAGAGGAAAAAATGATAGAATTAAACAAAGATATAAAATATATAAAAGGTGTTGGACCAGCAAGAGCAGAGCTTCTAAACAAAGTTGGAATTTATACTTTGGAAGATGCAATTACATATTTTCCAAGAGGGCATGAAGATAGGGGCAATGTCAAAAGTATTGCAGAGCTTGTAGATGGCGAAGAAGCTCTTATTTCAGCATATGCTGTTACGAGAATAAATGAGTTTAAAGCAAATGCTAGGCTTACTCTTTGTAAGCTTACTGTTCGTGATGAAACTGGTTCTTGTCAAATTACTTGGTATAATCAAAAATATCTAAAAAATTCTATTAAATTAAATCAAAGATATAAATTTTATGGTAAAGTTTCAAAAAAGGGTAGTAGAGTGGAAATGCAATCACCGGTTTTTGAAGATGCAGACAGCACAAAAAATACTGGAAGAATTGTACCAATTTATCCGCTTACATATAGCCTTACACAAAACACTATTAGAAATGTAATAGAAAGTGCTATAAATTCATTAAATGGCGAACTTCCTGAAACATTACCACAATATCTAATTGATAGATACCATTTGCTAGGAAATAATGAAGCAATTAGGCAAATACATTTTCCAGATAGTTTTGAAATGTTCAATAAAGCTAGAACCAGATTAGTTTTTGAAGAATTGCTTGCAATGCAACTGGCGCTTTTAAGTTTAAAAAACAAATATGAAATAAATAAACCAGGAATTCAATTTGATAAAAATGCAAAAATGTCTGACATTATAGATAAATTGCCTTTTAAATTGACAAATGCACAATTAAGAGTGCTAGAAGAAATAGATAGAGATATGGAAAAATCAAAACCTATGAATCGTTTATTGCAAGGTGATGTCGGCTCTGGAAAAACAATTGTGGCTTTAATTTCTGCATACAAAGCGGTCAAAAGTGGATATCAGGCTACTATTATGGCGCCTACTGCAATACTTGCAACCCAACACATGGAGACTTTTACACAAATTTTGCAAGATATGGGAATAAAGTGTGAATTATTAGTTAGTGGAATTACTAAAAAAAGAAAAAATGAAATTTTAGAAAAATTAGCTAGTGGAGAAATAGATATTTTAATTGGAACTCATGCAATTTTAGAAGAAAATGTTGTTTTCAAAAATTTAGGCTTGGTTATTACTGATGAGCAACATAGATTTGGAGTGCGTCAAAGAAGTGTTATTGCTGAAAAAGGAAATAATCCAGATGTATTAGTTATGACTGCTACACCAATACCAAGAACGCTTGCCTTAATTTTGTATGGAGATTTAGACATTTCTATAATTGATGAACTTCCACCAAACAGAAAGAAAATTGAAACTTATGCAGTTGGTAAGCAAATGGAAGCAAGAGTAAATGCTTTCATTGCCAAAAACATTGATGAAGGCAGACAATGTTATATAGTTTGTCCATTAGTTGAAGAAAACGAAGAAATAAATGCTAAATCTGTTATGGAACTTGCAGATGAATACAAAAATAAAATATTTAGTAAATATAAGGTAGAATATTTGCATGGTAAAATGAAAGCTAAAGAAAAAGATGAAATCATGGAAAAATTCAAAAATGGTGAAATAGATATACTTATTTCAACTACTGTTATTGAGGTAGGTGTTAATGTACCAAATGCAAGTGTTATGGTTATTCAAAACGCAGAAAGATTTGGCTTGGCTCAACTTCATCAATTAAGAGGTCGTGTAGGAAGAGGTGAATATCAATCTTATTGTATTTTGAAATATCAAGGAAATTCTGAAATAGTAAAAGAAAGAATGAAGGTTATTTCTAGCACAAATGATGGATTTGTTATATCTGAAAAAGATTTAGAACTTCGTGGTTCAGGAGAATTTTTTGGTACTAAGCAACATGGTATTCCAGAATTTAAAATTGCAAATCTTTTTGAAGATATTGGTATATTAAAAACTGTTCAAAGTATTGCTTTAGAAATTATTAATAAAGATAAAACTTTAGAACATGAAGAAAACCGTGAGCTTAAGAGAATGGTAGAAAATAAATTTAAAAATAGAATTGAAATTTAAAACCTAAAACTATTGATTTTTAAGGCATTTAATGATAAACTACTTGTTGAAAATTTACGCTTGAGAAAGGATTGAAAAATGGGATTTTTTGACAAATTAAAAAATGGATTAGGGAAAACTAGAACATCAATAAATGAAAAAATCAACAATGTTTTTTCTTCTTTCAGAAAAGTTGATGAAGAGATGCTTGAAGAATTAGAAGAGGCTCTTATCACTTCTGACATAGGAATGGAAACATCTGTTGAAATGATAGATAAATTAAGAAATAAAATAAAAAAAGAAAAGATTGAAGAAGAACAAGATGTAAGAAAAGCTTTAAAAGAAATTATGAAGGAAACTTTAGAAGTAGCTGATGCTTCACTTAAATTAAATACAAAGCCCTCAGTAATTCTTGTTGTAGGAGTTAATGGTGTTGGAAAAACTACTTCAATTGGTAAAATTGCTAATCGTTTAGCTAAGGATGGAAAAAAAGTTATTTTAGCTGCAGCAGATACTTTTAGAGCAGCTGCTGTTGAACAATTAGAAATTTGGGCAAATAGAGCGAATGTAGAAATTGTTAAAAAGCCAGAAGGAACTGATCCAGCAGCTGTTGTATTTGATGCAATTGCTAAAGCAAAGGAAACTAATGCTGATGTACTAATTTGTGATACTGCTGGTCGTTTACACAACAAAAAATATTTAATGGATGAATTATTAAAAATAAACAAAGTTATTTCAAGAGAACTTCCATATGCTGATAAAGAAGTTTTAATGGTACTAGATGCAGAAACAGGACAAAATGCTATTTTGCAAGTAAAAGCCTTTAAAGAAACTACAGACATTACTGGAATAGTGCTTACAAAACTAGATGGTACTGCCAAAGGCGGTGTAGTATTAGGAATAGTAGCTGAAAACCAAATACCAGTTAAATTTGTTGGAGTTGGTGAACAAATAGATGATATGGAAATATTCAATAGTGATGAATTTTTAGATGCAATAATTTAGGAGGAAATAATGGAAGAAGCAAAAAAAGATGTAAAAAATACTACTAAAGAAAAAGGTAAAAAAATTACATTTAGAACACTTCTTGTTTGTGTTGCATTAATTGTATTTGCAATTATTGTAGCCGTTACATGTAGAGCAGAATATCTTAATTTAAAAGAAATTGGAAATGAATATGTTACTGTTTTTGAAGAAAACGTAAAAAATAAAATGTATGTAGGAATTACAGCTTTTATTATTGCATATATTGTCGTTTATATCACGAACAGATTTATAAAAAAGGGATTAAAAAGCTTTTTTGAAGATGAAAATAAACCGATGCCAAAATTACCTAATAAAAGCATAGCTTTTGTTATTAGTTTAGCTACTGCGGGAATATGTGCTTTTGCACTAACTCAAGATTTTGCAATTTTTGCGAATTCAGCAGTATTTGGTAAAGGTGATGGAGTATTTGGATTTGATATATCTTATTATATGTTTACATTACCATTTATCGAAGATTTAATTATAGCAACTATAATATTCTTTATAGTATTAATAGCTTATGTTGCAATTTATTATATAATTACTTTTAATGTTTATTTTGATGGTGTAGAAGGTGAAACTATCAAAAAAAGTGTGTTTTTAAAACAACTTACAATATATCTTATGATTATTGTTATATTATTTGCAGGTTATATTATAGTAAATTCTCAAAATATTTTGACTGGTGATATGCTTTCAATACAAGATGAAGATGAAACAAAACTTGCAGGTGCAGGACTTACAGATATCACAATTAAATTATGGGGATATAGAATTTTAGCAGTAGTAATTGTTTTTGCGATTTTAAGATTTTTTAAATATTTAAAAGCAAAAAGTTTTAATCAATGTGTTGCTTCTATAGCAGTAGTACCAGTTTACTTAGTTGGTATGTTTCTAGTTATGATATATTTCCAAGGTGTTATTGTAGGTTCAAATGAATTAGATAGAGAAAAACAATACATAAAACAAAATATAGAAAAAACTAAAGAAGCTTATGGAATAAATATAAATCAAACAGATATTGTGTCTTATAGCACAATTACTAATGATGAAATTGAAGCTAATAGCAATTTAATAAAAAATATTCCTTTAATTTCAGAAGATGTTACTCTAAGTATGGTTGAAGAACATCAAGAAACAACAGGTTATTATAATTATGATAGAACAAGACTTGCAAATTATAATGATAAATTAATTTATATTACTCCAAGAGAAATATCAAACAATAATGGAATGAGTTATAATAACAGAACTTTAAAATATACTCATGGATACTCAGTAATTGCAAGTACTGCAACAGATTCAAATCAAGATGGATACGCAGAGTATTTACTTTCAGATTATACAAATCAATTTGATGGAATAGAAATTAAAGAACCAAGAATTTATTTTGGATTAGAAACAGATAGTATTATTGCTACTAATACAGATTTTGGAAAAGAGTATGATTATCCAACTTCTGCAACTAAATACGAAGAAAATGTTTACTCTGGAAAAGCAGGACAAACTTTAAATTTCTGGGATAGACTTGTGCTTGGAATAAGTAATAAAGATTTAAAACTAGCATTTTCATCTTATATAAATGAAAATACAAAAATCATTACAAAAAGAAATATTTTAGATAGGGTAGAAACTGTTCTACCAAACATTAGATATGATTCAAATCCATATCTAGTAATTTCAGGAGAAGGAAGATTGGTTTGGGTAATAGATGGATATACAACATCAAATCAATATCCTTATGCTCAAATGACAGTACTTGTTAGTGAAAAAGATGGGTCAAAAGAGAAAATAAACTACATTAGAAATTCTGTAAAAGTATTAGTAGATGCTTATGATGGAACAACAACCTTCTATATTACAGATAGAACAGATCCAATTATAATGACATATAAAAATATATATCCAGAATTATTTGCAGATACAGAAATTCCAGTTGATATAGCAAAACATTTTGTTTATCCAGAATTTTTATACCAAATACAAGCTCAAATGCTAGGTATGTATCACGAAGTTAGCGAAGACACTCTATATAGAGGTGATGATGTTTGGAAAATAACTCCAACAACAGCTAGTACATCTGGAACTTCTATGAAACCATATTATACAATGGTAAAAACAATAGATAGCAAAGAACCAGAATTAGGTTTAGTAGTTACTTTTAATAAGGAGAAAAAACAAAGTATTATTTCTTATTTAGTAGGTACTTATAGAGATGGAAAACCAGTACTATCTTTATATAAATTTAATTCTAATAGTAATGTAGCAGGAATTGTTGGACTTAATAATCAAATAGAGCAAGATGCTACAATTTCAGCTGAACTAGAATCATTAAATAGTTCAGGCGTAAAATTAATAAAAGAAATGAAAATTATACCAATTGAAGATACATTGCTTTATGTTGAACCAATTTATCAAGTAATGCTAAATGAAGATGAAGAAATACCAGTTTTAAAGAAAGTTATTGTTGCATCTGGAAATACAGTTGCAATAGGAAATAATTTGTCAGAAGCAATAGAAAATTTATTTACAGATTATGCTGTTGATTTTGAATTTGTAGATACTGAAGACATCAACAACTTAATTGATGCAATTATTAGAGCAAATAATAATTTAGAACAATCTATGAATTCAAATAATCTAGAAATGATGGGTAAAGATTTAAGTAAATTAGAAACTTTAATTAAACAATTAGAAGCAACTAGAAAAAAAGAGATAGAAAAGCAAGAAGAACTTGCTAAAGAACAAGAAACAACAGCTGTTGAAGAATTAATTGATAAAGTTGAAAATATCTGGGATAACAGACAAGAAAATACAGATATTAATGTAGATACTATAGAAAAAAACAATCTTGAAAATACAGCTAATATTGTTACTAACGAAGTTTCAAATACTAGTGTTGTAAGATAGTGAAAGGAATTGAAAAACTATGAAAATGAATTTACCAAATAAATTAACTATTTTTAGAGTAATATTAGTTCCAATATTTGTAATTATTGGATATTGTTCAATACCAGGAGAATTTCTAGGGGTAGAAAGCAAATACTGGATTATGAATTTTATTTTTATTATTGCTTCAGCAACAGATTTTCTAGATGGATATATTGCTCGTAAAAACAATTTAGTAACAACTTTTGGAAAATTTTTAGATCCGTTAGCAGATAAAATTTTAGTTTTATCTGCTCTTGTAATGTTTGTAGAATTTGGAAAAATACCAGCTTGGATTCCAGCAATTGTTTTAACTAGGGAGTTTTTAGTATCTGGTTATAGATTAATTGCAGTAGAAAAAGGTGGGCAAGTTATAGCAGCTTCAATTTGGGGCAAAATAAAAACAGTTACACAAATGATAGCTATAATTTTAATGTTTGCTACACCATTTAACTTTTTCCAATTTATTGGTCTATCAACAAATGCAAGCACAGTTGCTTCAAGTAGCTTTTTAGTATATGCAACACCAATACAATATATAATCAATTTACTAGGAAGTATATTTATGGCTATCTCAGTTATTGCAACAATTGGTTCAGGTTGGAACTATTTAAAAGGTGGCAAAGAATTATTTAAAGATTAAAAAATACAAAAAGGATGAAAAAATGGATAAAAGTAAAGCAAAAGAGCGTATAGAAGAACTTAATAAACTTACACAATATTATGCTCAAAAATATTATGATGATGACAATCCTGAAATTAGTGATTTTGAGTATGATATGCTTATGTTAGAACTTAGAAATTTAGAAAAAGAGTTTCCAGAGTTTATAACAAAAGAATCACTTACTCAACATGTTGGAGGTACTGTAAAAGAAGGTTTTGAAAAAGTAGAACATGAAGTTCCACTTCAAAGTTTGCAAGATATATTTACTTTTGATGAGTTAATTAGTTTTGATCAAAGAGTTAGCAAAACTTTAGAAACCAAACCAGACTATGTTGTTGAAACAAAAATTGATGGATTATCAGTAAGTTTAGAATATAAAAATGGAGTTTTCGTACGTGGAGCTACTAGAGGAAATGGTTTAGTAGGTGAAGACATTACAGAAAATTTGAAAACTATAAAACACATTCCAAAGAAGTTGACAGAAGATATAGATATTATAGTTAGAGGCGAAGTTTTTATTGGTAAAAATGAATTTGAAGAAATGAATAGAGAGCGTGAAGAAAACGAAGAAACTCTATTTGCAAATGCAAGAAATGCAGCAGCAGGTTCACTTCGTCAACTAGATAGTAAAATAGCTGCTTCAAGACCTCTAGATATTTTTATTTTTAATGTTCAAAAAAGTGATAATGTAAAATTTACTTCACATTATGAATCTTTAGAATACTTAAAAAAACTAGGCTTTAATGTAAATCCAGTAGTAAAATATTGCAATAGCATTAATCAAGTTATTGAAGAAATAGAAAAAATTGGAGAAAATAGGGAAAGTTTGACTTTTGGAATAGATGGTGCAGTTGTAAAAGTAGATAATTTAGCATATAGAGAAATTTTAGGTACTACCTACAAAACTCCAAAATGGGCTATTGCTTATAAGTATCCACCTGAAGCAAAAGAAACTTTACTTAAAGATATTGTTTGTCAAGTTGGCAGAACAGGTGCAATTACTCCAATGGCAATATTAGAGCCAGTTAAAGTTGCAGGCTCTACAATTTCTAAAACAACACTTCACAATGAAGATTTTATTAAAGAAAAAGATTTACGAATAGGCGATAGAGTTATTATTCAAAAAGCAGGAGATGTTATTCCAGAAGTAGTAAAAGCAGTTACTGAAAAAAGAACTGGCGAAGAAAAAATATTTGAAATGCCAAGAACATGTCCAGTTTGTGGAGCAATGGCTATTAGAGAAGAAGGCGAAGCAGCTGTTAGATGTATGGGTGTGGAATGTCCAGCAAAGCAATATAGAAGTATTATTCATTTTGCTTCAAGAGAAGCAATGAATATAAAAGGTTTAGGAGATAGCATAATAGATGAATTACTTACTCGTAATTTAATTTCTAATATTGCAGATATTTATTCAATGAAATTAGAAGATTTTGCTTCATTAAAACAAAATGGTAAAAAATTCGCACAAAATTTAATCGATAGTATAAATGAAAGTAAAAACAACGAATTTTATCGAGTTTTAAACGGATTAGGTATTAGACATATAGGAGTTAAGGCTGCTAAAGGGTTAGCTAAAAAATATAAAAATATTGATAATTTAATGAATGCTAGTTTAGAAGATTTAATTTCTACAGAAGATGTTGGAGAAATTATGGCAGAGAGTGTATATAATTTCTTCAAACAAGAACAAACTTTAGATTTAATTACAAAATTAAAATCTGCAGGAATTAATTTTAAGCAAGAAGAAAGTGAAGATTCAGATGGAAGATTTGAAGGAAAAATATTTGTGTTAACAGGGGCCTTAGAAAAATATTCTAGAAAAGAAGCAGAAGAAATTATAGAAAGATTAGGTGGCAAAACTTCAAGTTCAGTTTCTAAAAAAACAAGTTATGTGTTAGCTGGTGAAGATAGCGGAAGCAAACTTGTAAAAGCAAATGAGTTAGGAATAACAGTTATATCAGAAGAAGAATTTGAAGAAATGATTAAATAAGGAGAAAGCTCGTGGATAAAAAATATACTTTTGAAATGTTTTGGGAAGATTTAGACAATGGTTTTCAAATATACTATACGTATATGGATTGCAGATATTTAATATATAAAATGCAAAAAAACTGTTATAAAAATGAGCTAATTGAAGCACCACCTAAATGCCCACATCAAAAAAGTGCAATATATACTTTAAAAAGAGTTAGAGAATTATTCGATTATATGGAAGAGATTGAATATAAAGTTTTATAATAGAAAAGGAAATAACTATGGACGAAGAAAATTTATTAGTTCCTACTATTCATGATGAAGATGAAGACGTAGCTGAAATTTCACTTAGACCAAAAACGTTAAGTGAATATATTGGACAAGATAAAGTAAAAGAAAATATGAAAGTATATATAGAAGCAGCTAAAAAAAGAGGCGAAGCTTTAGACCATGTTTTATTATATGGTCCTCCAGGTCTTGGAAAAACTACACTTTCTAATATTATTGCAAATGAAATGAATTCAAATATTAGAATTACTTCAGGACCAGCTATTGAAAAGCCTGGAGATTTAGCAGCTCTTCTTACAAATTTATCAGAATATGATGTTTTGTTTATAGATGAAATTCATAGAATGAATAAAAGCGTTGAAGAAATTTTATATCCAGCATTAGAAGATTATAGTTTAGATATAATAATTGGAAAAGGTCCAAGTGCAAGGTCAATTAGATTAGACCTTCCTAAATTTACTTTAATTGGTGCTACTACTAGAGCAGGTTCACTTTCAACACCACTTAGAGATAGATTTGGCATTGTATCTAGATTAGAATTATATTCTGAAAAGGATTTAACAACTATTGTTACTAGGTCAAGTCAAATTTTAGATATAAAAATAGATAAAGAAGCAGCACTTGAAATTGCAAAACGTTCAAGAGGAACTCCTAGAATCGCAAATAGATTATTAAAACGTGTAAGAGATTATGCTTTAGTTTTAGGAGATGGAAATATTACTTTAGATATTGCAAAAGTAGCTTTAAATAAATTAGAAATAGATGATTTAGGTTTAGATGGAACAGATAAAAAAATACTTGAAACAATTATTTTTAAATATACAGGTGGTCCAGTAGGTATAGAAACTTTGGCAGCAACAGTTAATGAAGAAGTTGAAACAATTGAAGATGTTTATGAACCATACTTAATGCAAATAGGATTTTTAGCTAGAACACCTAGAGGGAGAACTGCAACACCACTTGCTTATGAACACTTAGGATTAGATTATAATAATTAAGGGATTAACAATGAAAAAGAGTTTATTTATAATTTTATTAGTAGTATTAATTTTAGAAATTACTTTATTTAATGTAAATTCATATAGAGTTTTAAATAATGATTCGAAAATAGAATATACCAAAGAAGAATTAGAGTATTTTGAGACCAATTCAGAGGAAACATATATTGAGATAAAAAATATTAATACAGAAATAAAAACTATACATATAAAGTTAGATACTACGGAGAATGTAGAATATCAAGTTCTATATACAGATGAAACTAGTTCTTGCCTTAGAGAACTACCTAGAAAAAGATACATAGATAATTATAAAAATAGCGAATATATTCCATGCTATTTATCTGGTAAGAGTCAAGTAATTGCTATAAAACTATTTTCAAATGTAGCAGATTTTGAAAAAGTAACTATAAATGAAAAAATTCCATTTCATTTCAACACAGTAAGGGTATGCATTGTATTTGGAATTATAACTTTTATATATTTATTAAAAACTAAAGATTTTTTTAAAATACCATTTTCACAGAAAGATTATTCTCAAGAAATAGTTTTAATATTTGTATTATGTGTATTTATTTTAATTATTAGTTTTATATGGCGATATAGTGCAGATGACCTTGAAATGCTTGATAATTATTGTATTGATTTTGTTGATGCTTTGTCAGCAGGGCAAGTTCATTTGTTGGAAAATCCAAGTGAAAAACTAATGAATTTAGAAAATCCTTATGATGATGAACAGCGTATAAATAGTGGATTACTTCGAGAGAAAGACTTTCTTTGGGATGTTGCTTATTATAATGGAAATTATTATATGTACTTTGGAATTTTGCCTGCAATTATAATGTTGCCATATCATCTTATAACAGGTAAATATATTACTTCAGCAGAGATGGTATTTGCATTTTCAGTATTAACAGCAATTAGTTTAAAAGCTTTAATAAAAAATGTATTCAATAGATTTTTTAAAGAAGTACCTTTTAAATTTATGGTATTTAGCTTGATTATGTTATTATTCGGTAGTCAAATTTTGTGGTTAAATGGAATACCAAGATTTTATGAATTATCTATTATATCAGCATTGTTTTTTGCTGTTACTGGAATTAATTTTATGTTTTATAGTACAGAAGAAGATAGTAAACATAAATATTGGTATATGTTTATTGCTTGTTTAATGTTAAGTTTGGCAGTAGCTTGTAGACCAACACAATTGCTTTCAACTATCATAGTTGTGCCAATACTTTTAAAGATTTTTATCCAAAATGTCAAAGAGAAAAAAGACATTATAAAAAATATATTAGCAGTTCTTGTACCATATTTAACGGTTGGAATTGCACTTATGTATTATAACTATATACGATTTGGAAGTATTTTTGAGTTTGGTGCATCATATCAGCTTACAATAAATGATATGACAAATTTAGGTAATAGATTCATGACAATCGGGATGGGTATAGTTTGCAGTCTATTTAGTATACCAAACTTTATACCCAATTTTCCTTTTATGTATTGTCATAATAATTTGTTAACTTTCTATGGCTTTTATTACATAGAAAATGTAATGGGTGGATTATTTATAATGGTACCTATATGTTTGTTTATTTTTGGAATTTTCAAAGTTTGGAAAAGAACAGATAACAAAAGCCTTTTAACATTTACTATTACATTAATAATTGTGCGGAATTATAATGTGTTTACTTAGCATAATGATGGGTGGAAGTATGCAACGATATATGGTAGATTATGCATGGATTTTTATCATAGCAGGAATTTGCACATTTATTGAATTAGTAAGATTGTATAAAAGTGAAGAAACCAAAAATATTATGAGAAAATTATTAGGAATTATAACAATATATATAGTTTTTGTTAATTTATTTAGTGGAATAGTTTCAGAAAAATCATATATGATGGATAATTCTCCAGAAGAATATTTTAAATTAAAATATTCAATTGATTTTTGGGAATAAAGAAAATGAATTAATATATATACTAGGAGGAATTTATGAAAAAAGTAGTAATAATTGGAGCTGGACCTGCTGGATTAACTGCAGGATATGAACTATTAAAAGATAAAAAAGGTGAATATGAGGTTGTAATTTTAGAGGCTGACAATCGCATAGGTGGAATTTCTAAAACTGTAAATGTAGATGGAAATAGAATGGATTTAGGAGGACATAGATTTTTTTCAAAAGATGAAGAGGTTATGAAATTTTGGAAAGAACTTATGCCAATACAAGGACAAAATTCTTTAGATGATGAAAAATTAGGTAGAGAAAAACCTTTATCAACTGATGGACCAAATCCTGAAACAGAGGATAGGGTTATGCTAGTAAGAGATAGAGTTTCAAGAATTTATTATTTAAAGAAATTTTTTGATTATCCAATAAGTTTAAAGTTAGAAACATTTACGAATATGGGCTTAATTCGTACCATAAAATCTGGATTTAGTTATTTAAAAAGCATATTTGTGAAAAAAACAGAAGATTCATTAGAAAACTTTTATATAAATCGTTTTGGTAAAGTGTTATATAGCATGTTTTTTGAAAAATATACAGAAAAATTATGGGGAAGACATCCTTCTCAAATTTCAGCAGATTGGGGAGCACAGAGAGTTAAAGGAGTTTCAATTTCAGCAGTTTTAAAAGATGGTTTTAAAAGATTATTTAAAATAAATAGTAAAGAAGTTGAAACATCACTTATAGAACAATTTTGGTATCCTAAATTTGGTCCAGGACAATTATGGGAAACTTTGGCTACAGAAGTTGAAAATTTAGGTGGAAAAATTTTAAAAGATTATGAAGTTACTGGTGTAAATATTAAAGATGGAAAAATAGTTTCAGTAGAATGTGTTGTAAGAGATGTAATTAAGGAAATAGAAGGAGATATTTTCATTTCTTCTATGCCAGTAAAAGATTTAGTAGTTGCTATGAATTCAAAGCAACCAATAGATCAAAATGCTTTAGCTATAGCAGAAGGATTACCTTATAGAGATTTTATTACTGCAGGATTATTAATTAAAAGATTAAATTTAAAGAATAAAACAAAAATTAAAACAATGGGAAATATCGTTCCAGATTGCTGGATATATGTACAAGAGCCAGAAGTCAAAATGGGAAGAATACAAATATTCAACAACTGGTCTCCATACTTAGTAAAAGATATCGAAAATACAGTTTGGATAGGTGTAGAATATTTTGCAAATGAAGGTGATGATTTGTGGAATATGAGTGAAAAAGAATTCACAGCATTTGCTGCTGACGAACTTGTTTCTATGGGCATAATAGAAAAATCTGATGTTATATCATCACATCAAGAAAAAGTAAAGAAAGCATATCCTGCATATTTTGATACATATAAAGATATGGATAAACTTATTGAATATTTGAATACATTTGATAATTTATATTGTGTAGGTAGAAATGGTCAACACAGATACAACAATATGGATCACTCAATGGTAACAGCTATTGAAGCTGTAAAAAATATTAAAACAGGTAAAAAATCTAAAGATAATATCTGGAATGTAAATACAGAAAAGGAATATCATGAAACAAAATAATAAAACAAAATTTATTTTAATAACGATTATTTTAATAGGAATATTAATTAGATTAATATATATGTTAGATGCTCCAATATACACTATTCAATATGATATTGGACTTGAAAATATGAGTAAAGATATAGATTATGATAGTTTTTTTGAATTAGATAGAAATTATGTAAAAGAAAACGGAAATATGGAATATCTAATTACTGTTTATAAAACTGGTCATATGCTAGAAAGTAATACCAATCAAGGATATCATCCACCATTTCATCATTATATAGCAGCTGGAGTGATGAGATTTTGTGATTTATTTGGTGCAAGTAACAAATTTAAATTAGAGGCTGCAGAATTTCCAGCTTTTGTGTATTCTGTTTTGATTATTATAATCATTTATAAGATTACTAGAGAATTAGAGTTAAAAGATGGTGCAACTATTATTGTAATGGCACTTGCATCTTTTAATCCTCTTTTGATATTTTTATCAAGGCATATAAATAATGATCCATTAGTTACATTATGTATATGTATTACTATGTTATATTTAATAAAATGGTATAAACAGCCAAGTATGAAATATACCATTGTTTTGGCACTAGCCATAGGACTTGGCGCATCAAGTAAAATTTCAATAATTGTTATGATGTTACCTTTATTTATAACATATTTAGTAAAATTACAAAAAGAAATTGACAATTTTGATATGGTCAAAAAAATATTAGTTTATGGACTAGTTTTTGGAGTTATTGCGACACCACTTGTATTTTGGTATCCTATAAGAAATGCTATAAAATTCTCACAGCCACCTTTTGGAATTGCAGCCGCATCATCAGAATTTTCTGTTGCTCATACGGATTTTTTAAATCGTTGGCTTATAAACAATGAATTTTTTAGTGATAAATTAGAATTAACGGCAAGTAATGTGTGGTGTTATGTTTTAAATTCATCTATTATTTTTGCATTAGATATAGCATATTTGCCACATAGTTTTTTGAATTTTATGAGAGTAATATCATTATCGTTAATCGTTTTTGCAATTATAGCTATGATAAAATATTTTAGAAAAAATTATATATATACAATGCTAGAAATAACTAGTTTTGCATGGCTTATAAGTTTTATATCTTTTAATATATCTTTGCCATACAGTTGTACTATGCATTCAAGATATATAGTAGCTTTGTATATAATAGGAATGATTTTTATAGGTAAGTTATTTGAATCAATAAACAAAAAATGGCTTAAAGTATTAATATCTATATTAGTTATTTTATATTGCCTAGGAACAGTTGCAATTTTTGCTAAAATTTTTTACTCAGTTTAAGGAGAACTAATGAAAAATAAAATATTAAATATAACCATACTAATAATTTTTATAATAATTGCTTTATTTGTTGGAGCACATCATGAACCTTGGGCTGATGAAGCACAATCATGGCTTATTGCACGAGATGCTAGTGTTTTAGAAATACTTTTTGAAATAGAACGCTATGAAGGAACACCACCAATTTGGCATCTACTTTTAAAATTTTTAATAGTTTTAGGATATAAGTATGAATACTTGTATTTAATTTCTGTTTTCTTTTCAAGCTTAGGTGTTGGATTAATGCTTTTCAAATTAGATATTCCTAAGCCTTTGAAAATATTATTACCATTTACATATTTCTTTTTATATGAATATACAGTAAAGGCAAGGAGCTATTGTTTAATTTTACCTACATTAGTTTTAATTGCAGATACATATAAAGATAGAGAAAACAAACCAATTTTATATAATTTTTTATTAGGATTGCTAGCAACCATTTCGCTTCATACGGCAATAATTTCAGGAATGTTATATATTTTAGAATTAAATGAAATATTTTTGAAAATTACCAAAGAGAAAAACACAGAAAAATATCAAAAAGAAATTTGGTCTATGACTATACTTGGTATTATATATATGTTAATTATAATATGTGTTATACCTTCTCCAGATGTTTTCGTTTCAATTAATGCACTTAATTTTCAAGAAGATAGTCCTTTAGTTGTATTCATGTATTTATTAGCTAGATTTTTAGAAGCATTTACTTTAAGTATAAATTATGGAATAGTTCAAATAGTTATTTCTGCTATTTTTGTTAGTATATTATTATTTGCGATACTTTTTAAAAATAAAAATAGTAAATTATTTATATCTATATTTGTTCCACTTTGTTTATTTTTATTTTTTATTAGAATAGCAACTCACCATATAGGTATAACATTTTTGACTTTTTTATTTTGTTTATATTTATCGAAAGAATCTATTGTAGACAAAAATAAAAAAGTTGTTACAGTTATGCTGATAATACTTGCTATAATTCAAATTATATGGAGTGTTAATACAATAATTCCAGAAATAAAATATAATTATTCAGCATCTAAAGAATTATCAGAATATATCAAAGCTATGTATTATAAAGATATGAAGATATATGCTTTTGGATATTACCCAGTTGCTATACTACCATATTTTGAAGAAAATATATTTTTTAATGATAGAGGTGGTACAACTTATTATAAATGGAGTATTCAAAATCCAGATTGGGAAAAAGTAATTGATAAAGAAAAACAATATTTAGAATCTGATTTAGAAGGTATGCCAGATATAATTATTTTAAACGATACTCTTGCTAATAATAATTATGATGACTTAAAAGAAAAAGTAAGAAACTTAGAAGGTTATAAAGAGACACATTTTGAAGGTCAAGCATTTTACAAACAATATTCAGAAGATAATGAAAAAGAAGGTTATTATGTTTTTGAAAGGATAAAATAAATGAAATTACTTATGCATACTTGTTGTGCACCATGTAGTGTGTACTGTATTGATAGTTTAAGGAAAGAAGGAATAGAACCTGTTTCATACTGGTTTAATCCTAATATTCATCCATTTATGGAGTATAAAGCTAGAAGAGATACATTAATAGAATATAGTAAAATGATTAATTTAGAATTAATTGTTGATGAAAATTACGGTTTAGTTGAATTTTGCAAAAATACCGTAGATAATTTAAGTAATAGATGTAAAGAATATTGCTATAAAGTTCGTTTAGAACAGACTGCAAAGTATGCTAAAGAAAACGGTTATGATGCTTTTACAACAACACTTTTGGTAAGTCCATATCAAAATCATGAAGCTTTAAAAGAAGTGGCAAGTGAAATGGCACAAAAATATGGTGTAGAATTTTTATATAGAGATTTTAGACCAGGTTTTAGAGAAGGTCAAAACAAAGCTCGTGAATTAGGTTTATATATGCAAAAATATTGTGGTTGTATATGGTCAGAGGAGATGAGATATTATAACCGCAATCCTATACAAACCAGCAATACCAATGGTTACGAGATACCAAAAGAACCTAGAATGCAGGTTAAAAAAATAGAAAATAAAGAAGATTATATTGATTTACTTTTAGAGGCAGATCCTTCAAAAGACATGATACATAAGTATTTGAGCGATTCCGATGTATATGCATTAAAAAAAGAAGATGAGCTAATTTCTATTGCAGTTATTTTGCACATTGATAGAAAAACATTAGAGTTAAAAAACATAGTTACAACAGAAAAATACAGAAATAAAGGTTATGCAAAAACACTTTTAAAATCATTATGTGGTAATTATAAACAGAAATATGACAGAATGTTAGTAGGAACAACAGAGAATAATATTCCTTTCTATGTTAAGCAGGGATTTGATAAATATGAGAAAACAATTAAGAATTTCTTTATAGATAATTATAAAGAAGAAATAAAAGATGGAGATTTAATTTGTACTGATTTAATATATTATTCAAAAGATTTAAAGAAAAACAAAATATTGTAGTTATTGAAATAATATCTAACATATATAAGAAATCTAATAGAAATATTAGGTTTTTTATTTTGCCTTCAAAAAGGAAGGAGTAAAAAGAAAATGAAAAAAATTGAAAACAAAAAAACAAAAAACAGTGAAAAAATCAAAAAAGAAACAGAAAAGATTAAAGAGATTATAAGAAAGGAGACAGGTATTTATATTAAGAAAATGAATTCTAGAAATTTAATGAAAGAATTTGAACGATTTTATTATGTTATGGCAGCAGATTATTATAAGTGTTTAACAGCAATAACATATTTAGATGAAATAGAAACTGATTGTTTTATTTGTATAAAAGATGATTATCTATCAGATTTTGTAAGTTCAATGAGTGCTATGATGAACAAAATATTTAGTGATGAAGAAAAAGACTATTCAGATATAATGAATGGGATTTTGAGAATGTTAATTTCAGAAGATAAAATTGTTAATATTATAAAAGATGCTATGCCTAATTGGGTAGTATTAAGAAATAAGATAAAACCAGGATTAGTAAATATTGTTCCGTTATATGATTATTTAACTGAATATTATTTGAATTATTCATATAAATTTAATATAGAAGAAGATATTAAACCTTTTATAGAAGGTCTTAATAAATTATTTGGAGAATTAGTAGAAGATGAAGATTTTATATATACTTCTACACATTTAGAAGAAAAAGAAGAAATAACAGAGGAATAAATATTCAAGATAAGAGTTAGCTTTTAGAAGTTAGCTCTTTTTTTTGAGGAAAGGAGCGAGAATGGGAAAGTGTCAGATAATTGCAATAGCAAATCAAAAAGGTGGAGTTGGAAAAACAACAACTACATTTAGTTTAGGAGTTGCACTTTGTAAACAAGGAAAAAAAGTATTACTAATTGATGCAGATCCACAACGGAGATTTAACTACTTGTATGGGTTATTATAATCAAGATGAATTGCAAAATACTATTGGAACATTAATGTCTGATACTATATATGATAATGATGTAAATGCAGAGAATGCTATTCTTCATCATAAAGAAGGAATAGATTTAATTCCTGCTAATTTAGATTTATCAGCAATAGAGTTTTCATTAGTTAATGCAATGAGCAGAGAGTTCACACTTAAAAATTCTATAAGAGATATTAAAGATAACTATGATTATATATTGATAGATTGTATGCCATCTCTTGGAATGATAACAATAAATGCACTTGCTTGTAGTGATAAGATAATAATTCCAGTACAGGGAGAATATTTAGCTGCAAAAGGAATGGGACATTTAGTTCAAACAGTTAAAAGAGTTCAAAAGCAGATAAACCCTAATTTGAAAATAGGGGGAGTATTACTTACATTAGTAGATAAAAGAACAAATTTATCGAAAGATGTTAGAGCAAATTTAATCGACAATTATGGACAATATGTGAAAATATATGGTACTGAAATACCAAAAGCAATAAATACTGCAAAATCAACATCAACAGGAAAGAGTATATTTGAATTTGATAAAAACAGTCCTGTTGCAAACGCATACAATAATTTGGCAAAGGAGGTATTAGATAATGAAAGAACAAGACAAAAAGATGGTACTTCCAAAGTTAGATGATTTATTTACAATTCAAGAACAAAGAGATAATCCAGTTGTTGATGAGGTAAAGGAAATAGAACTATATAAAATTGGAGAATTTCCAGACCACCCTTTTAGAGTTTTAGATGATGATAAAATGGAAGAAATGGTTAAAAGTGTAAAAGAATATGGAGTTTTATTACCTGTTATAGTAAGAAAACGAGGAGAAGGAAATTATCAAATGATTTCTGGACATAGAAGAAAAAGAGCGTGTGAACTTGCAGGAATAGATAAAATAAAATGTATTGTTAAAGACTTAACTGATGATGAGGCAACAATTCTTATGGTAGATAGTAATATTCAAAGAGAAGAAATATTGCCTAGTGAAAAAGCATTTGCATATAAAATGAAACTTGAAGCTATGAAACATCAGGGAAAAAGAGTTGATTTAGAAGAAAATGAAACTTCGACACCAGTGGTGGCAAAGCTAAGAACTGATGAAATATTAGGTAATGAGGTTGGAGAAAGTAGAGAAAATATAAGAAGATATATTAGACTTACTTATTTAATACCAGAGTTATTAGAACAAGTTGATAAGAAAAGAATAGCTTTTAGACCAGCAGTAGAATTATCATATTTAAGTGAAGAAAATCAATATGTTGTAGAAAATATATTTGAATTTGATGAGGTAACACCTTCTTTAAGTCAAGCAATAAGATTAAAGAAATTAGAACAAGAA
>JAGAKS010000003.1 GCA_017625465.1 Clostridia bacterium
TCCAGGAAGACGACCTGGTAGATAGGCTGGAGGTGGAAGTACAGTGATGTATGTAGCTAACCAGTACTAATAGATCGAGGGCTTAACCACGAGAAGTTTTGCCTTCAAAGAAGTATTTATCTATGTATTTTTGAGTGTGCTGAAAGAAAAGCATACAAAAATTTTCTGGTGATAATGACGGAGAGGAAATACCCGTACCCATGCCGAACACGGAAGTCAAGCTCTCTAGTGCCGAAGATACTTGCGAGTTACCTTGCTGGGAAAATAGGAAGTCGCCAGATTTTTTTTATATTTTTTAAAGAAAAAACATATAGATAAATACTTAGAAAAAGATATATCAAGATATGTCTTTTTTTATTTTAAACAAATACAAAAAAAATATTAAGATATATTTTTATTTTTTAAAAGTATAACTTAATATATTTTTTACTATTTTAGTGTTATATAAATTTTCTAATATCTTTTATAGAATATTTTTCTTGAAAAAAACATGATATAATGATATATTTATTATAGCTTATAAGAATAATAATTTATTTTTTGCTATATAAATAATCATTAGGAGGACAATAATGATTAAAATTAATGAAAACTTTTTAAAATTACAAGATAGCTATTTATTTTCAACTATAGCTAAAAAAGTATCTGAATTTCAAAAAGAAAATCCAGATGCAAAAATTATTAAATTAGGAATTGGAGATGTTACAAGACCATTAGCTAAATCAGTTATTACAGCAATGCAAAAAGCAGTAGAAGAAATGGGAAACGGTGAAACTTTTAGAGGTTATGGACCAGAACAAGGTTATGAATTTTTAAGAGAAAAAATTGTAGAAGTTGATTACCAAAAAAGAGGAGTAGATATTAGTCCAAATGAAATATTTATTTCTGATGGTGCAAAATGTGATTGTGGTAATATTGTAGATATTTTTGGTATTAATAATAAAGTAGCTATTACAGATCCAGTATATCCAGTATATTTAGATACAAATGTTATGTCTGGAAGAACAGGTAATTATAATTCTGAAACAGGTAAATATGATAAAATGATATATATGCCTGCAACTGCTGAAAATAATTTTATTCCAGCATTTCCAGCAGAAGTTCCAGATATGATATATTTATGTTATCCAAACAATCCTACTGGAACAACTTTATCAAAAGAAGAACTTGCTAAATGGGTTCAATATGCTAAAGAGCATAGTTCAATTATTCTTTTTGACGCTGCTTATGAAGCATTTATTACAGAAGAAGATGTACCACATTCAATATATGAAATAGAAGGTGCAAAAGAAGTAGCAATAGAATTTAGAAGTTTTTCTAAAACAGCTGGATTTACAGGATTAAGATGTGCATATATGGTTGTTCCAAAAGAACTTGTAGGATATACAGAAAATGGTCAAGAAATATCTTTACATTCATTATGGAACAGAAGACATGGCACAAAATTTAATGGAGTTTCATATCCTATTCAAAGAGCAGCAGAAGCTGTTTATAGCGAAGAAGGACAAAAAGAAATAAAAGAAAATATTGAATACTATTTAGAAAATGCTAAAACTATTAAAAATGGTTTAAAAGAAGCTGGATTTACAGTATTTGGCGGTGTAAATTCACCTTATGTTTGGCTAAAAGTTCCAGATGGAATGACTTCTTGGGAGTTCTTTGATAAACTTTTAAAAGAAGCTAATGTTGTTGGAACACCTGGTGTTGGCTTTGGTCCAAGTGGAGAAGGGTATTTTAGACTTACAGGTTTTGGTACAAAAGAAAATACTGCAGAAGCAGTTGAAAGGATAAAAAAATTATGGAAATAATTCTTCCAGAATATGCAAAGTATATATATGAAATAAATTATTTAAGGATAAAGGTTGCTAAATCTTTGGCTCATAGAGATGCTTTAAAATATCATATTTGTAAATATATAGAGCTTGATTATATGCTTAAAGTAGGAGCTTTAGAGTACAAGCAAATGATAATTGAAAATAAGGTTGAAAAAGCTAAAAGAATGCTATATTACTTAAAAGAAATAAATATACATCCACAAGAATTATCAGCAATTATAAAAAAAGAATTTGAAGAACAAGATAAAAAGATAGCTCTAATGGGAGAAACTGTTAATGATGCTATTGATATGAGTTTGAAGAAAATACCTTCTGAAGATGAAATTATAGAGATTAATTCATATTATCTGGTTCTTATGAAAGATTATTCTCCTGAGATAAATTTAAATAATACTGAGGAAGAAAATAATTTATATCATGAGATTGTTTCTACATATAAAGCATGTAATGTAAAAGCAATGAAGAAGTATGAGAAATTAAAAAAAGATGAACTCTTTTTTGATGAATTAGAGGCATATAGAAAAGAGAAGATTAGATTACAAGCATTACTTGAAAAAGTAAATAATGAAATTGTTGAAATAAAAAATAAATTTCCATATACTGAAAAAATAGAACTTCAAGATGAAAATTTATTTAGAAGAAGAAAAGAAAGCATTAATACTAAGATTCAACTTTTAGAAACAGAATTGGAAGAATTGCAAAAAGAATTAAAAAAATTTTAAAAAATAGTAAAATTAGTTGACTAATTAAAGAATTTGATTTATACTTAATTAGTCGACTAATTTTTTGTCACAAAATAATTTCAGGGGTAATAATTATGAAAGAACTTGTATGTCCTAATAAGGATGAAATTGATGAATTAATGTATTTAAAAAGTACTATTTTAAGAATAGGACTTAATAAAATTGGATTATATATTGGTCAGCCAGCGGTGCTAGATATTGTTACTCAAAATCCAGGTTTAAATCAAAAAGTTTTATCTAATATGGCGGGTATAAAACCATCTACTGTAAATGTTATGCTAAGCAGAATGGCTAAGAATGATTTAATAGAAATTAAAAAGGATGAAAATAATTCAAAAATAAGTAGAGTATATACAACAGAAAAAGGAAAAGAATTAGCACAAAAATGTATTGATTTTAAAACAGAATTAGATGAAATTATATATAAAGATTTAACCGATACAGAAATAAATGATTTAAAAAATATTCTATCAAAAATAAATGCTAATTTAAAAAAAGAATTGGAAAGCGAGGAATAAAAAAATAATGAAAATGTTTAAGTATTTAAAAGGAAATGTACGCTCTGCAATACTTGGACCATTGTTTATTATCGTTGATACTGCCGGAATGATATCAATTCCATTTTTAACCTCAAAAATAATGGATATTGGTATACCTAATGGCGATAAAAACTATATTATAAGAATGGGACTATATATGATATTGGTTTCAATGATATCAATGCTAGGTGGTTTCTTAGCAATGTATCATTCTTCAAAAGCAGCCTATGGTTTTGGAGCTAATCTAAGAAAAGATTTAATGGAAAAGATTCAAGATTTTTCATTTAGTAATATCAATAAATTTGGTACAGCGTCACTTATCACTAGAATAACAAATGATGTTGAGATATTAGTACAACTTGTACAAATGTGTTTAAGAATGGTAATTAGAACACCAGTAATGTTAGTTGGTGGAATTATAATGATGATTACTATGAGTACTAAAGTTGCCTTAATATTTTTAGCTTTAATTCCAATTATAGCAATAGTAATGGGATTTATTATAAAAAAAGGTTTTCCATTATTTAAACTAGTACAAAATAAAATTGATAAGGTCAATAATGTTATTAGAGAAAATTTAATTGGAGCAAGAGTAGTAAAATCATTTGTTAGACAAGATTATGAAAATAATAGATTTGAAAAAGCCAATAATGAACTTAAAGAGGTTACTATAAAAAGTTATAATATTATGGTTTTACTTATGCCCGCATTAATGCTTATTATGAATTTATCAATTGCAGCAGTACTATGGATTGGAGCTTCAGGAACAATTGAAGTAGGTGCAATAAGTGCTTCTATTACATATATGACAATGACACTTATGTCTTTAATGATGCTTTCAATGATTTTTATGAATTTTTCTAGAGCTAAAGCTTCAGTAGATCGTATTGATGAAATTTTAAAAGAAGTTCCTGATATAAAAAATAAAGATACTCGTATAACACAAGAAATACAAAAAGGAAAAGTTGAATTTGATATTGATGAATTTTCATTTAAAGATTCTAAAGGTGAAGCAATTTTAAATAATATAAAATGTACAATAAATCCAGGTGAAATGGTTGCTATTATTGGTTCAACTGGAACGGGTAAATCTACAATGGTAAATTTAATTCCTAGATTTTATGATGTAACAAAAGGCTCTGTAAAAATAGATGACATAGATATTAGAGATTATGATATAACAACATTAAGAGATAGTATAGGAATGGTACTTCAAGAAAATAGACTATTTGCTGGAACTATTGCAGAAAACATTAGATGGGGCAAAAAAGACGCTACATTAGAAGAAATAAAACATGCATGTCAAGTTGCTCAAATAGATGAATTTATTGAAGCTTTGCCAGATAAATATGATTCAAGAGTTGAAGAGAGAGGTTCAAATTTTTCAGGAGGTCAAAAGCAAAGATTAGCAATTGCTAGAGCCTTAGTTAAAAAACCTAAAATTCTTATTTTAGATGATAGTGTTAGTGCATTAGATAGCACAACAGAATTAAAATTAAGAAAAGCTTTAAAAGAAGAATTTAAAAATACTACTATTTTTATGATTGTTCAAAAAATAAGTAGTTGTAGAGAAGTAGATAGAGTATTAGTTATTGATGATGGCACTATTGTAGGCAACGGAACACATAAAGAATTAATTGAAAATAATGAAGTTTATAAAGAGATTAATGATTCTCAAAAAGAAATTATGCCTGAAGAGTAACTAGAAAGGAGAAGAAGATGTCAGGAGGAAAAATGAAAAAGCCAATGGGCGGACCAGGTGGACGTGGCCCAATGAGTGTAAATCTTGATAAGGCAAAAGACAGTAAAGGTACTTTAAAAAGATTATTAGAATATTTAGAAGGCAGTAAAAAAATATTAATAATTGTTTTGATTTTTATTATTGCTTATGTAATATTAAATATTAGTCAATCCTTAATTTTACAACCAATTATAGATGATTATATAGTTCCACTATTAGAAAATCCATCAGATACGAATGCTAAAATTGGTTGCATAAAAATGATAATCACACTATTTATAGTTTGTATGTTAACTGCAATTTGTTCTTATTTGCAATCTAAAATGATGATTAAAGTTTCTCAACAAGTGGTAAAAAGGTTGAGAGATGAAGTTTTTAGTAAAATTCAAAAATTACCAATAAAATATTTTGATACTCATCCTCATGGTGAGCTTATGAGCAGAATAATTAATGATATTGACAATATTAGTACTGCTTTAAATACTAGTATAAATCAATTAATATCAGGAATTTTAATGGTTGTTATTATATTAGTAATACTATTTGTTATTAATCCAATTTTAGCAACAATAAGCTTATTATCATTGCCTATTATGTTAGTAGTTGTTGGAAAAATTTCAAAATATAATAAAGCTCAATTTATAAAGCAACAAGAAGCATTAGCAGAAGTAAATGGATACATACAAGAACATGTTTCTGGGCAAAGAGTAATTAAGGCATTTAATAAAGAAGAGGATATTAAAGCAGAATTTAATTTATGCAATGAAAATTTAAGAAAAAATGGTTTTATGGCGCAAACAGTAGCTGGTATGGTAATGCCAATTATGGGAAATATCAGCAATATTACTACTGCTATCACTACTATTTTAGCCGGAATATTTTGTATTAATGGTAAAATAACTTTAGGAACAATTACAATATTTTCTAAGTTTTCTAAAGAATATTCAAGACCAATTACAGAAATTGCAAATCAATTTAATGTAATTCAAGCAGGAATTGCAGGTGCAGAAAGAATTTTTGAGATATTAGATGAAGTAGAAGAATATCCAGAAAATGTTGGTAAACCTGAAATTGGTGAAATTAAAGGTCACGTTGAATTTAAAGATGTATATTTTGGTTATACAGAAAATGAAGAAGTGCTAAAAGATATAAATATTGATGCTAAACCTGGAGAAACAATTGCTATTGTAGGACCAACTGGTGCAGGAAAAACTACAACAATTAATTTGCTTACTAGATTTTATGATGTTACAAAAGGTCAAATATTAATAGATGGAAAAGATATAAGAGAAGTAGAAAAAGATTCGCTTAGAAATTCATTAGGTATAGTTCTTCAAGATACAGTATTATTTAATGGAACTGTGATGGAAAATATTAGATACGGAAATTTGACAGCAACAGATGAAGAAGTTATAGAAGCTGCTAAATTAGCAGATGCTCACGGTTTTATAAAAAGATTAAAAAATGGTTATGATACTATAATTTCAGAAGATGCAGGAAATATTTCAAAAGGTCAAGCTCAACTTATAAATATTGCTAGAGTTATTTTAAATAATCCGCAAATATTAGTATTAGATGAGGCCACAAGTAATGTAGATACTCGTATGGAAGTAAAAATTCAACAAGCAATGAATAAGTTATTAGAAGGAAGAACAAGTTTTGTTATTGCACACAGATTATCTACAATTGTAAACAGTGACAAAATTTTAGTAGTAAATGATGGAAGAATTGTTGAGCAAGGAAATCATAATGAATTAATGAACAAAAAAGGTGTATATTATAAAATGTATACAGGTATATTTGAAGAGGTTTCATAATATGACAATAAACTGGCAAATTTTTTGTCAGTTTTTCTATTGCCAACATATAATTATAATGTTATAATATTATTAGCTTATTATGTAAAGAAAGGAGTAAAAATGAACCAAATTCTTATTGCAGAAAAATTATATATTACACCTGAAATGAGAAAGAAAAAAAGAATGTATAAAATAGACTTCTTTATTTCTGTTTTTTTGGTATGCGTTTTATTTTCTTATTACATATATGCTGAATATGATAAAAATAAAAATGAACAAGTTTCACAAGAAATTTTACAAAGTGTAACTTTTGAGGAAAATATTGTTGATGACACAACTATAAAATTCTCAAATGCTTCTCAAGTAGTTATATTAAATACAAAAGATCCATTTGAAGTTGTTATTACTGAACAGGTAGAAGAAGAGGAAGATGTTACTGGAGAATTAATTGAAAGAAACACATCAGTTACAGAAAAAGGAACAAAATATTATACAGAAAGTATTGTTGATATTCCATCAATAGGAGTACATTATCCAGTATTAAAAGAAACATCAGGAACTATAGATAATATAGATGAATTACTTAAAATTTCACCTTGCTATTTCTGGGGACCAGCACCTAATGAAGTTGGTAACTATTGTATAGTAGGTCATAATTATAGAAGTGCAAAATTCTTTAGTAAAGTTATAAATCTTGAAGAAGGAGATATAATACAAATTACAGATTTAACAGGAAGGATGTTAGAATATGCAGTATATGATAAATTTGTAGTTGCTCCAGATGATTTGAATTGTACAACACAACTTACAAATGGTAAAAAAGAAGTAACATTAATTACTTGTACAAATGATAGCAGTCAAAGAGTTATAGTAAAAGCAAGAGAAATAGTTGATTAAATAAAAATAACATATAAAAATAGCTACTGAGCTAGAGGGGTGTGAATTCTAGCCGTAGCTATTTTTTTGACATAAACGCTACTCTCTAGTGTAGAAAATTTTTAAATCGAGAGTGGCGGGCATAATGTGATGCCTAATAAATATGTGTCTAAAGTTATTATAGCATAGTTTACATAAAAAGTAAAGCTTAGTATTGAGCACCATGAATTTCATTAGAAAGAGTTTCATAATTTGGAACATATTTTTTTAGCATTGTATAAAAACTTTTTGAATGAGTTTTATATTTTAAATGACAGAATTCGTGGATAACTATATATTCTATAATTTCTCTTTTATATTTGAATAATTCTGGATTAATAGTAATATTTTGTCCATTTTCACATGTAGCTAAAATGTTTTTCATATATTTAATTTCAATATTTTCAGGAGCTAGTTTTAGAGTTAATCTAGCTTTTTCAAGAATTGCTTCTAATTCTTGATTAGCTACTTCTACATAAAGTTTGTTACAAATAAATTCCATTACGTTATTAATATTTTTATTTTTATAAGAAGTAGGTAATAATATATCAATTGAATTACTATTTAATGTAACTTCTGGTGTTTGAATATGTTTGAAAGTAATTTTTGTTATATAAGATTTACCAAACAAAATTATATTTTCATAGCCTAATTTTTTTCTTTCATCATATTCTTTTAATTTTTCTAAAATCCAATTTGTTTTTTCGCTAACGACTGTTTGAATTTGTTTTTTAGAAAGGTACCAAGGTGCTGAAACTACTACTTCACCGTTTTGTACGCTAATACTAAGATTATTATCGAAAGCTGTGTCTACTGTATAAGATATTAAGTTTTTTCTGTTAAAAAATAAATTCATTTCTGATACCTCCTAAAAATTTGTTTCCCAAATCAATGTTCGTATTTATTTTACATTTTTGATTTTAATTTGTCAATAGATTTTTGCAAAAAAATGTTCGTAAAAATGTTTGCATTTTTAAAACGTAGAATTGTCAAGCTTTTCATTGATAAAAAAGTTTTTTTGTGATAAAATATATAAGCTAAAAGGAGAACAAAAAATGAATTTAAAAGGGAAAACAATATTAATAGGTGTAAGTGGAAGTATTGCAGCGTATAAAGTAGCAACTTTAGTAAGTATGTTAAAAAAACAAGAAGCGGAAGTTATAGTATCAATGACAGAAAATGCTACAAATTTTATTAATCCGATTACTTTTGAGACACTTACTAATAATAGATGTTTGGTAAATACTTTTGATAGAAATTTTGAATTTAATACAGAACATATTTCAGTTGCAAAAAAAGCTGATTTAGTAGTTCTGGCTCCTGCTACTGCGAATGTAATTGGAAAAATTGCAAATGGAATAGCAGATGATATGCTTACAACTACCATTATGGCATGTAATTGTAAAAAGCTTATAGCTCCAGCTATGAATACAAATATGTATGAAAATCCTATTGTTCAAGATAATATAGAAAAATTAAAACGTTTTGGTTATGAAATAATTGAACCAAACGAAGGAATACTAGCTTGCGGTGATGTTGGAAAAGGAAAAATGGCTGAACCAGAAGAAATTTTGGAATATATTTTTAGAGAAATAGCTTGTGAAAAAGATTTAGTCGGAAAGAAAGTTTTAGTAACAGCAGGGCCTACAATAGAAAAAATTGATTCTGTAAGATATTTAAGCAATTTTTCAACAGGAAAGATGGGGTATGCTTTGG
This sequence comes from Clostridia bacterium, assembly GCA_017625465.1. GTDB lineage: Bacteria > Bacillota > Clostridia > TANB77 > CAG-508 > Scatovivens. The sequence continues at coordinate 9,289 of JAGAKS010000003.1, forward strand.
CTAAAATAGCTATGCTTCGTGGTGCCGAGGCAACTTTGATTTCAGGAAAAACTAATATTAATTCGCCTAAGTTTGTTAAGGTTATAAATGTATTGTCAGCGAAAGAAATGTTCGAGGCTGTTAAAAATAATTTTGAAGAACAAGATATAATTATAAAAGCAGCTGCAGTTGCAGATTATAGGTCAAAAGAAATATTTGATGGAAAAATAAAAAAGAAAGATGATAAATTAGAATTGTTATTAGAAAGAACAGATGATATTTTAAAATATGTTGGAGAACATAAAACAAACCAATTTGTCTGTGGTTTTTCAATGGAAACAGATAATATGATAGAAAATTCAAAGGAAAAGTTATTAAAAAAGAACTTAGATATGATTGTTGCAAATAACTTAAGGCAAGATGGCGCAGGTTTTGGAGTAGATACTAATATTGTTACTATTATTACTCAAGATGAAATACAAGAATTAGAAATTTTAAGTAAAGAAGCTGTGGCCAATATAGTTATTGATAATATTGTAAAAAAATGTAAATAAAATAAATCTACTTCATAAAATATTATTAAGAATATTTTGAAGGAGATTTGTTATGGCAAAAATATTAGTATATAATAATAATGCAAATCGTATGGAAACGTATTATAAAGGCCTTTCAGAAGCGATGCCATATAATTCAAATAGAACACTCACTGTAAGAGAATTTAGAGGAAGCAGTAATAGTAATATTTTATGGACAGACATTAGAACCATGGAATCTTGGAACAGTTTAAGATATTTATATGGTAGAGGAATTTATGTAGGATTTGCGTTCAAAAGATGTTGGCAAGGAGGTCATTCTAATTTATCTCAACACTATGCTGGAACAGCTTTTGATGCAGCGCAAACAGCAACTGCTAGTCAAAGAGCAACTATAAGAAATTTAGCAAGGCAAGTATGGACTTACGTTGAGCCAGCTAACTTGACACCTACTTGGGTGCACTTTGACGATAGATGGGTAGCATCTGGTTATCCTACTACGAGAAGAGGAAATAAAGGAATTTATGTGTGTGTAGCGCAAGATGCTCTTACGACATTAGCTTACAATACTGGTGGATTAGATGGAGTTTTTGGTGCTAATACTGAAAATGCAGTAAGATCATATCAAAGAAGAAAAGGATTATCAGTTGATGGTATAATAGGTCCTATAACTTGGAGAAATTTAATGGCAGATGTTGTAGGTAGAGGTCCTAGTGATACAACAGTAAATTAAAATTATTTTAAATAAACAAACAATATGATTAAAAATCAGAAGTTTGTTTATTTTTATTTATAAAGTGTTTGATTAAAAAAATTGCTTGTGATATAATTTGAAAAAACAATATGATTGGAGTCAAAAAATGTCAAATTATTTTGATACAATTACAGAAGAATTAAAAGAATATTTTCATACATTATCACCAGAAATTCCAGATTTTATATACGAATATGTAGAAGCACCAGAAATGAAAAGACTTGCCGGTATAGGTATTTCTTGTGGTACAGACCATTCTAAACTTTTTCATAATAAAATTTTTTATTCTAGGCTCGACCATAGTGTTGGAGTAAGCTTAATAGTTTGGAATTTTACTAAGAGTAAAAAACAAGCTTTAGCAGGATTGTTTCATGATATAGCAAATCCAGCTTTTAGCCATTGTATAGATTTTTTTCATGGTGATTATGAAAATCAAGAAAGTACAGAAGAGCCAACTACTGAAATTATAGCAAATTCTACATATATTATGGAAAGATTAAAAAGAGATAATATAAAATTAGATGAAGTAAAAGATTACAAATTATATCCTGTAGCAGACAATAAAACACCAAGAGTTTCAGCTGATAGATTAGAATATACTTTTTCAAATGGGTTTTCTATGGAAGATATTTGGGAAAAGGGTGAAATTTCTAAAATTTATAATAATATAAGAATCTTAAAAAACGAAGATGGAATAGACGAAATCGGTTTTGAAGATTTTAAAATTGCCGAAAATTTTGTTGATAAAATAAAAGTATTATGGTTAGGATGGATAAATCATAAAGATAGATTTTTGATGCAAGCAATAGCTGATATTTTAAAACTAATGGTAGAAGCTAATTTGCTTACAGAAAAAGATTTTTATAATTATAGTGAACACAAAATTATAAATAAGGCTAAAACTTGTGGTATTTCTAGAATAAAAAATGCAATAGCAAACCTTCAAAATGCAACAGAAGTTTTTGAATCAGATTCTCCAAAAGATGGAGTATATAATATAAATTGCTTAGGAAAGCACAGATATATAGATCCTTTGGTTATGCATAATGGAAAGGTGTGTCGACTTTCTAATATTTCAGAAAAAACGAAGAACAATATTGAAAATTATTTAGCTTATGATATGACAAAATATATTTATTCTAATTTTGATATTTAATGAGAGGTGCCTATGGAGCTTGAAGATTTTATGGGAAAATATGAAAAAGATGAACTTATAGCTTTTTTGTCATCTTATGTGCCAATGTCTTTTTCAGATACTACTAGCATTCCTAAAATTAAAAACAAAGAAATAAACGAGTTAATTGCTAAAGGTCCAGCAAATTATATTGCTCCAGAGTGTATAAAAGCATGTGAAAGTTTGTGGTCAAAAAACATATATGTTTTAGCATCTATAAATATAAAAGATGAAATGTATTTAATTTTAGATAAATTAAGCCCAGAAAATATGGAAATTTTTAAATCAAAATATAGAAAAAAACCAGAAAATTATTGTACTAATTTAGGAAAAGAAAAATACATAGCTATAAAAACTCTATCATCAGATAATAAAGAAATATCAGAACAGTTAGAAGAATTAGTTTCAGATTTTAGGTTACAAGACATTCAAAGAGGTTATTTTACAGAAAAAACATTTTTAATGAATGTTTGTAACTGTGAAAAAGTAGAGGGTTTAAAAGAGTACAAAAATGAAAGTGTACAAGTTGTTTTTGATATAGAAAAAATGGATAAAAGTTTTAAAGAATATTTAAAAGATACAGGTTATGAAAATTATTACGTGCCAAAAGAACATAGAATATATTTAAACGATTATTATTATCAGGCACATCAAAATTATATGAATAATAAAATAGAAAATATTTAGGAAAAATGAATCTGAATAGTTAGAACAAAAATCTAGCAATGAAGATTCATTTTTTATTTATAATTTGTAAAGCTTTTATACAATAAAAGTTAAGAATTCCTTAATATTTTCATTGAAAAAAGTCGAATATTCTAGTATAATGTAGTTAACTTATTTGAAAGGGAATATAGCAAATGATTTTTTCAACTTATTCATTCATTCTAATATTTTTGCCAATCGTTTTTGGCGTTTATTTTATATTAAATAGATTGAAACAACATACAATAGCCAAAATTTGGCTTATTATAGCTTCATTATATTTTTATGGACAAGGAAGCCCTAAATTTTTTCCATTCTTTTTAGGAAGTATTTTTGGAAATTATTGTGTAGGTTCAGCTTTAAGTAAACTTAATGAAAAAGAAGATAAAAAACAAAGTAAATTGTTGCTTATTATTGGAATATTAGCCAATGTAGCTCTTTTAGGATATTATAAATATACAGACTTCTTTATAGAAAATTTTAATTTCTTGACAGGAGCAAATATTGCACTTAAACATATAGTTTTGCCTATAGGAATTTCATTCTTTACATTCCAATTAATAGCATTTTTAGTTGATTCATATAGAGGAGAAACAAAGGATTATAATATTATAGATTATTTACTATTTATAACTTTTTTCCCACAACTAATTGTAGGTCCAATTGTTCATCATAAAGAAATGGTTTCACAATTTGAAGATGAGAAAAATTTAAAATTTAATTGGAATAATATTGCACTTGGACTTTTTGTTTTTGCAATAGGATGTGCCAAAAAAATGCTTATAGCAGATGTTTTAACTACTAGTGCACAAACGTTTTTTGGAACAACAGATGCTTTTACGTTTTTAAATACATGGTTTTATTCTTTAGAATATACAATATCATATTATTTTGATTTGTCTGGATATGCAGATATGGCAATTGGTTTAGGTCTTATGTTTAATATAGTAATACCTCAAAATTTTAATTCGCCATATAAAGCAACTAACTTTCAAGAATATTGGAAACGTTGGCACATGACACTTTCAAGATTCTTAACTACATATATTTTTAGAAGTGTATTTAGAAAAGAAAATAAATGGAGAAATTATTATATAGCAACTATGGTTACATTTTTTGTTTCAGGTTTTTGGCATGGAGCAGGATGGAATTTTATAGTTTGGGGAATTGTAAATGGAATTTTGGTATGTATTGCTTCATACAGAAATAGAAAAGGAAAAAAAGATCCATTTTTAATAGCATTTATTTTAAACTTTATTTTAGTAATATTAACAAGAGTTTTATTTGTATCTGAAAGCTTCACTTATGCTTGGGAAGTTTATAAAGGAATGTTCAATTTTGCAAGTTTAGCAAATACAGATTTTATAGCTTTCTGGAATAATAATATGAAAGAAATTATTGTAACATTAATTGGTATGGGAATTTGTTTCTTTGCACCAAATACAAGTCAAATATGTGAAAAGTTTAAAACTAATATACCTTACTTGTTATATGCTGTTCTTCTATTAGGAATATGCTTAGTAACAATGGATAAAGTAGTTAACTTTTTATATTTTCAATTTTAAGGAGGACACTGTATGACAGCAAAAAGATGGTCAATTTCATTTGTAATCATAATTATTATAATACTTTTAGGAATAGCAATATTAAATGTAATTGTTGACCCTTATGATTATTTTGATGGAATAGATGGAATAAATTCAAATATACATGATAATAGTTACATAAGAGTATTTAAAGCAAACCATATAAAAAAATTTGGTAACAATTATGATGCATATTTAATTGGTGGTTCAAAAGGTGGATGTTATCAATCAGAAAAATTAAAAGAACTAGATGGTTACAACTACTATAATACATTTATTACTTGCGGTAATTTTGAAGAATATTATATTTTTTCTAAATTTATTATAGAAAATACTAATGCAAAGAAAATTATTTTAAATTTAAGTGGTTTTGAATGTTTATTTGATGTAAGAACAGGATTAAAACAAGAAACACCTGCTATTCTTACAGGAAAAAGCGAAGTAGCTGAATTTATAAGCTTTTTATTTAAAAATCCAAAACTTAGTATAGATGAGATAAGACATTCTAGTGCAACAGATAGACAAAATGATGATGGAAGTAGAAATTTAGCAACATACTATAAAAATCGTAGTGAAAATCCAGAAAAATATGTTAATGAAAAAGTTATATACGATTTAGATAAAGATTTAAAAATGATGTTTGAAAAATTTTCAACAAGAACTTTTTCATCATTTCCAAATGATATAAATTATTTAAGAAAAATTGTAAATTTGTGCAAAGAAAACAATGTCGAATTATTAGTAATAAATAGCCCAACTCCATTAACGTCTAGACAAGATTTTGAAAGTGAAGTATATATAAACTTTTTAGCACAAGTCGCACAAGTTACAGATTTTTGGGATTTTACAAGCTATAATGATATAAATTTAAATCCATATAATTTTTATGATGATGCACATGCTTTTTATGAAGTTAATGAATTAGTTATAGATACAATAAAAGGTACAAACTCTTATGAGGGATTTGGAAAATATGTTACAAAAGATAATGTATATGAATACTTACAAGAGAGAAGAACAGACTTTTATAAATTGCAAAAAGAATACGAAGAAACTGGAACAGTTAAGTTAGGTGGTTATGAGGATGCAAGTAATTTAGTAAAAAAAGGAGAATAGTCTATGGATGATAAACAATTTTCAATAGGTTTGAAAATAAGTATAACAGTAGCATGTATATTGCTTATCTTAATAGGAATTTTAGTTGTAAATACTATTAAATCTAAAGATAATACATCTTCTGTACTAGAAGAAGTGTCTAATATAGATAGTGCTTTAAGTGAAGCTGACATGGAAGAAATAAAACAATATTTAGATGTATATAGTCTTTTAGTTCAAGAAGAAAATCCAACAACTACTGAAAATTTAGAAACTATAATTTCATTTTTAAATACTATTTTCTGGTATGAACCAGTAAGCATCGGAGAAAACTTAATGGCTGGATATGAAAAAAATGTTGTTCAGACTGTTGCAATAGAACTATTAGGAACAACAAATATTCCAACTAGTGAAGATTTGATTTTGGATAATGAAAATAATGTTTATCGATATGCGCTTGGTGGAGAATTTATGTCTGGAAAATGCATGAATATTAAAGATATATCTATGAATAATAATATTTATGAAATAACTTATGAAAGCACTTTCCCAGGAGAAAATGAAGCTTATGAGATGGCAAAAGGTAAAGAAGTAGAATTAAATACATATACTATAAAAATTAAATTAGAGAAAAATAAAAATTACGAGTACTCAAAATATTGCTTAAAAAATATTGAACTTTTATCTAAAGATATAGTAAAATATAACTAGTATGAAATTAGGGGAAAACAGATGAATAAATTAAAAAGAGTAGCTATAATAGGAGCTCCAGGTTCTGGAAAAACTACTTTAGCCATTGAATTAAAAGATGTATATAATTTACCAGTTGTATTTTTAGATTCTTTTTATCAATTTCCTAATTGGGTTATGAGAGATCCAAAAGAAAGAGATGAGATGATATTAAAAGAAACCAAAAAAGAAGAATGGATTATAGATGGAACTTTTATAGATACATTAGAAGAAAGAGTAAAAGCTGCAGATTTGGTTATATTTTTAGATTTTTCAACTAGTGTACAAATAAAAGGTATTTTTAAAAGATTTTTTAGCAATATTGGCAAAGATAAAATAGATATGCCTGGTTGTAGAGAAAGATTAAATCCAAGTTTTATATTTTATGTACTTACATATAATAAAAAAAGAAGGAAATATTTAGTAGACATTTTAGAAAAATATGATAAAAATAAAATCTTACAGTTTAAAACACAAGCAGAATTAAAAGAATGGTTAGATAAAGAAAAAGTAAAAGATGGCGATTAAGCCATCTTTTTTTGGGGATTAAATTATGAATATGATTTATATATTCTATACTGTTATAATAATATAACAGTCTTAAAATAACCTTAAAAAAATATGAATATTTAAAATTTTATGAATAATATTAACTTTTAGAACTTTTTGTGATATTATATTAAAATATGAGGTAATAAATGAAAAAAGAAAAAGTTAAAAAAGTAAGAAAAATCGTATTTTTTATATTATTAATAGTGTTTATCGCAATAATAATAAAATTGCTTCCATTATTTATGGAATTATCTAAAGTAGAGGGAAGAAGAAATTTTGCTGATAATATTACAAATTTAGGCATAGTAGGTGCTTTGCAAATTTTGATGTTAGAAATTTGTAAGGCAGTTGTAGTATTTTTGCCAGCTGAGCCAATTGAGTTACTTTCTGGAATGTGTTTTGGCCCTTTTGTAGGTACAGCTATTATATATGTTGGAGTCATTATTAGTACAGTAACTATTTATTTGGCGGTTAAAAAATATGGATTGGCACTTGTAGAAGATATAGTACCAGAAGAAAAGTTTAAGAAAATTTCTGAAATTATTAAAAATAATAGTGAAAAAGTAGAAGTTATTTTGTTTGTTCTATACTTTTTACCATTAGTTCCAAAAGATTTCCTTACTTATATTGGTAGCTTATTACCAATAAGTTTAAAAAAATTTCTATTTATAACATTATTTGCTAGATTTCCTGCAATAGTGTCATCTACGGTTGTTGGGGATAGTATATTAGAAGGGGATATAAAAACTATCATTTTTGCTTATGGAATTACTTATATTATTTCTATTTTATTTGCTGTACTTTACAATAAGAATTTTAAAAAATCTAAAAGAAAAAGTGAAGAAACAATAAAAATTCAAGATGAGAAAAATTAATATATTATAAAAAAGAAAGTAGAAACTACTTTCTTTTTTGCTATTTTATTTCATTTAAAAAGGTTTCAGAAGTATATCTACAAATACTTGAACTTATAGCTAAATACATAGCTGGATTAAATTTTGCATCTTTTTCATAAGCCTCTGATAATTCAATTATTTTATTTGTAGTATCAGAATATAGTTTGCTATATTCGTTTAGTAATTCTTCGATAGAAGAATCTTTTAATTTTTCGTCAATTAAAATTTTAATATCTGGAATTGGCATAACTTGTTTTAAACTGCAAATAATAATAAGGTATGCAATATGAGTTTTTGAATATTTCTTTTTTATAGGTGGTGGCACAATTCCAAGTTTTACATAGTTGTTAATCATAGAAGGTGTAATTAGTTTATCCTTTTTGCTAGCATTTAAATGTTTTTCCATTAAAACTATTACTTGATCCATATATAAATCTAATTCAGGAAGTTCGTTCCACTTAGGAATTTTTCTAGTATTTAATATTTCTTTTAAATTTGTTTCCATAAATATCTCCTTTTATGACTGACTGTTCGAATCAATATAAATATTTTAAATTTCATATATAATATAACATATATATGGCAAAATATCAAGACCACTTGACTTTGTATTGTTGTTCATATATAATAGTTTTGAAAACTAGATTGGGAGGTTTTATGAAAAAGGACGAATATTTTTTTACATATCCAGATTTTAATAATATTAGAGAGATAATATTAGATGCAATAAATAAATTTCCTAAAAATAGAGCATTTATATTAAAGGACAAAGAAGGAAATCATCATAATAAAACTTTTGAAGATTTTTTTGTAGATATAAAAAATTTATCAACTGGATTATTTAATTTAGGATTGAAAAATAAAAGAATAGCTATTGTAGGTGCTAATTCATATATGTGGGCTTTAAGTTATGTTTCTATTTTAATGGGTAATATGGTAGCAGTTCCTCTAGATAAAGGATTAGAAGAGGGAGAGTTAGAAGATTCTTTAATTAGAAGTGAAGCTGATGCTATTATATTTGATGAAAAACATTTAGAAGTTATAAATAAGATTAAAGAGAATGGAAAAACAAATTTAAAATTTTATATAACTAATGGTGAAAATAGTGAATTTATAAATTTTGAAAGCTTGAAAAATGATGGAGCTAAATTATTAGAAGAAGGAAATAAGGAATTTGATAATGTAGAAGTTGATAGCGATAAAATGTCAGTATTATTATTTACTTCTGGTACTACATCAAAATCTAAAGCTGTAATGCTATCACAAAGAAATATAGCTTCAAATATAGTTTCAATGCATGCAACAGAGGATTTTAGAGAAACAGATGTAAACTTAGCTTTTTTACCATTTCATCATACTTTTGGCTCAACAGCCCTATTAGTATTGCTTTCTTCAGGTGCAGCTAGTGCTTTTCCAGATGGGCTAAGATATGTTGCTCAAAACTTAAAAGAATATAAAGTAACATTTTTCGTAGGTGTGCCACTTTTAATTGAATCAATATATAAAAAAGTCGAAAAAGAGATAGAGAAACAAGGAAAAACTAAAATTATAAATATTGCTAGAAAAGTAACAAATGTATTAGATAAATGTGGTATTCATGTAAAGAGAAAAATTTTTAAACCAATTATTGACAATTTAGGTGGAGATTTGCGTATGATAATTAGTGGAGCAGCAAGTCTTGATAAAAATGTTGCTAAATTTTTCAATGAAATTGGAATAAAAACTATTCAAGGTTATGGATTAACAGAAACATCACCAGTTGTGTGTGCAGAAAACTGTAAATATATAAAATATGGTTCAGTAGGTTTTCCTATGAAAAATGTAACAGTAGAGATAGCAGATAAAGATGATAAAGGTATTGGAGAACTTAGAGTAAAAGGACCTAATGTAATGCTTGGTTATTATAAAAACGAAGAAGCAACAAATGCAGTCCTAAAAGATGGCTGGTATTATACAGGAGATTATGGATATATAGATCCAGAAGGTTTTATCTTTATTACCGGTAGAAAGAAAAATATGATAGTTCTAAAAAATGGTAAAAAGATTTTCCCAGAAGAATTGGAAGAACTAGTAAACAAAATTGATTTAGTAAAAGAATCAATGGTATTTGGAATGCCAAAAGGTGATGATTTGGTTGTATCAGTAAAAGTACAGTATGATGAAGAAGTAGTAAAAGAAAAATATTCAAATATGAGTATGGAAGAAATAAAACATATTATATGGGAAAAAATCAAAGAGGTAAATAAAACTCTTCCAACATATAAATATGTTAAAAATATGCTTCTTACAAAAGACGATTTCATTAAAACAACAACAGCAAAAATAAAAAGATTTGAAGAATTTGATAAAATTATGGCAAGCCAAAAAGCATAAAAATAAAAAATACTTTGAACTAAAAATTCAAAGTATTTTTTGCTTTTAATAAAACTTTCACAATTTGTTCGCTTTAAAACCATGAATTTATAATATATAATGTATAAAAGAACAGGAAAGGAAAATATTAAAAGTAGTAATGAAATTTATCAAAAAATTCTTTATAACAATTATATTAATATTTGGTGTGATAGCAGGAATAATATTTTATCAAGGATATGATTTATATAAAACTGCTATAGAAAAAACAACAATAGAAACAATGGTAGAAAATATAAGAAGTAAAGAAGATTTTTGCAAAATAGAAGATTTGCCACAAGATTATATAAATGCAGTTGTTGCTGTTGAAGATAGAAGATTTTATAAACATAATGGAATAGATATAATTTCGATTGGGAGAGCAGTAGTTACAGATATTAAAGAAATGGCTTTGGTGGAAGGTGGTAGTACCATTACACAACAAGTAGCAAAAAATAACTTGTTTTCACAAGAGAAAAAAGCTACTAGAAAAATTGCCGAAATGTTTGCTGCAAGAGATTTAGAAGAGTATTGTAGCAAAGATGAAATTTTTGAATTGTATGTCAATACTTCATATTTTGGAGATGGGTATTATTCAGTAAAAGATGCTGCTAATGGTTATTTTGATAAAGAACCAAAAGATATGGATTTGTATGAAAGTACATTATTAGCTGGAATACCTAATGCGCCTTCTGTATATGCACCAACTAAAAATCCAGAACTTGCTAGACAAAGACAAGCTCAAGTAGTAGAGAAAATGGTGGTAAATGGATATCTAACAGAAGAACAAGCAGACGAAATTGTAAAAGTTGACAAAGTAAATAATTAAATATATTATTTTATATAGATTGTATAGGAAAGAGAGAGTACAAATGAGTAAGAAAAGAATAGTTATATTTGTTTTAATTGCTTTATTATTGATAGCTGGTATTGTTGTAAATATTATAGCTTGGAAAGGTAGAGAAGATATACAAAAAGGGCAAAATCAATCCACAAATATTGCAGAAAATGTGGATAACACAAGTGAAAACGAGACTTCTAACAACACTTTTTTGAACAATAGTCTTGCAAATACAGATTTAAATAATATTACTGAAGAAGATTTAGAGCTTAGTGGAGAAAAATATCAAATAGCAGATGTACAAGATAAGGATGGAAATGCTACTACACTTGAATTAGAAGAAAATAAACCAATGATAATATTATTTTGGAACACTACAGAAGATGTATCTATAGAAACATTAAAAAATTTACAAAGTTTTTATGATAAATATAGTGAAAAAATAACTTTTGCATCGATAGTAGTTGCAGATAGTTTTGAAGAAAATAAATCAGATGTAGAAAAAGTCGTTGCAGAAAATGAAATAACTATGCCAGTTTATTATGACACAATTGATGCTTCAGCTAGTAAAGCTAATAATGTTAGTAATGTACCAAGCTTGGTAATGATTAATAAAAAAGGAGAGAAAATCAATACTGTAACAGAAGATATAAATACAGATGTTATTGAAGCTAATTTAGATATATTATCAGAAAATTATTAATTTTTATGGATTGAAAAGAAAACAGAAAAAATAGTAGTTGATAAATTTATTATAGCTAAAAGCCATAAGAATTTATAGAATTCTAAAAAGTGCATAAAAATTAAACCTAACATAATAGGTAGAAAACATTTTAAAGCAATTAAGAAACTTAATTGCTTTTTTTGTGCAAAAATTTTATGAAGACTTGTAAAAAATAAGCTAAGTAAAGGAGAAAACATAAATAAATATTTGTATAAATACATGGTAAAATTAGTAGTTCCTACTGAAATATTAAATAAAGATAATATGTTTTTTCCAAATACAAAAAATATTAAAGAAGTAGCAATTGTTAAGATAGAAGAAAATATAAAATATTTTTTTCTATCAATTTTAGTATGTAGTAAAGCTAATGAAGGCAAATACAAAATAAAAGAAAATATTAACAAAAGCCATATACAAGAAGTGTTTGCTGACACACCAAATACACATAATGTGTAATATAAAAAGGCATAGAATATAAGATTAAAACAAATAAATAATAAATTTTCCATAAAATCACCTAGAAGTATTATACACGATATAAAAAAATTTTTCAAAAATTTTGAAAAAAGGCTTGCAAAATAAAATTTTATATATTACAATTTATTTGAAGTGGAGAGAAGTGGTACAAAGTGGTAGAAAAAGGAAGAGGAGTGGCTCAATGTTAATTGGTGAATATGAACACTCTCTTGATACTAAAGGAAGGCTTATAATGCCTGCCAAATTAAGGGAGAGTATAGGTGAAAAATTCATAGTTACAAAAGGTTTAGATGGCTGTTTATTTGCCTTCTCTTTAGAAGAATGGTCAAATTTTGAACAAAAACTAAGAACACTTCCAATTTCTAATAAAGATGCCAGAGCTTTCTCAAGATTCTTCTTCGCAGGAGCAATTGAATGCGAAATAGACAAACAAGGTAGATTCCTTATTTCAAGTAATTTAAGAGAATTTGCTAACTTTATCAAAGATGTTGTTATTGTTGGTATGGATTCTCGTATTGAAATATGGAGCAAAGAAAAATGGCAACAATGTGATAGCGACATTTCAGCAGATGATATTGCTGAAAAGATGGAAATGCTTGGTATATAACTTGCTAAAGTTTATATAATTACCTAAGAAAAAGTTTTAAAACACAAAAGATTACAAAAACACAAAAGAAAAAATTTTTAAAGTACAAAAGATAAAGCTATAAGTTTATATTCAAAAGAAGAATTTATAGTTTACAAAAGTTAAAATGTTATAATACAAAAGATCTTGGAAAACAAAAGATAAGTAAACAAAAAGATTAAGGGCAGTTGGTATATCTTTACCAACTGCTTTTAATAAAATGAGCAAATTTTTAAAGAGGACAAGATGGAATTTCAACACAAATCAGTATTATTACAAGAATGCATTGATGGCTTGAACATAAAACCAGATGGCATATATGTAGATGGCACAATGGGTGGAGCAGGTCATAGTAAAGAAATAGTAAAAAAAATATCTGAAAAAGGGCTTCTTATAGGAATTGATAGAGATGAAGAGGCTATTTGTGTTGCTAAAGATAGATTAAAAGATTTTGAAAATGTAAAATTTGTTCATGATAATCATGATAATATTTTAAATATTTTAGATAACTTAAATTTAACAGGTGTTGATGGAATACTGCTAGATTTAGGTGTTTCTTCATATCAGTTAGATGAACGAAACAGAGGCTTTAGCTATATGGGAGAAGCAGATTTAGACATGAGAATGGATAGAACGCAAAGTTTGAATGCAAAAACTGTAGTTAATACCTATTCAGAAGAAGAGCTTAGCAAAATATTATGGGAATATGGAGAAGAAAAATTTTCTAGAAGAATTGCAAAAAATATTTGTGAATATAGAAAAAATAAAACTATAGAAACTACTTTAGAATTAGTAGAAATTATTGAAAAATCAGTTCCAAGAACTAATGATGGACATCCTGCTAAAAGAACATTTCAAGCAATTAGAATAGAAGTTAATGACGAAATAAAACCTTTATATAAGACAGTACAAGATTCTATAATGGCATTAAATCCAGGAGGAAGATTGTGCATAATAACATTCCATTCTTTAGAAGATAGAGCCGTAAAAAATGCTTATATTGAAATGGCTGGAAATTGTACATGTCCACCAGATTTGCCATACTGTGTATGTGGAGCAAAATCTTATGGTAAAATTATAACGAGAAAACCAATTTTGCCAAGTAAAGAGGAACAAGAAGAAAATTCTAGAAGTAGAAGTGCAAAACTTAGAATATTTGAAAAAGCATAAAAACTTTATAAGTTTTTAGAAAGGAGGTAAATACATGAGCTATCAATATGAAACTAGTCCAAGAAAGTATGAACCAGAGTATCATGCTAGACCAAAAAAGAAAAAACAAAAAACTACGAAAAAAGTTTCAAATACTAAAAAATCAAAGAAAAATGAAAAAAGAGAAAATTTGAAATTCAAAGCTACTCTTGTATTAAATATAATAATATTTTTAGTAATTGTATTTACTATAAGCTTTCGAAATGCTTTAATAAATCAATCTTTTGCAGAAATACAAAAGTTGAAAACTCAAGTAAGTGAAATACAAAAAGAAAATGACCAATTAGAAATTAGTATTCAAAATAGTTTAAATTTAAGTACTATTGAGCAAACAGCAAAAGACTTGTTAGGAATGCAAAAATTAACTAATAAGCAAACAGTTTATTTGACATTACCAAAAAAAGATTATGTTGAACCTAGCACAGAAGAAGTTGTTATAGAAGAAAGTACTGGAATTATCCAAAATATAATTAATTATTTAAAAAATATATTTTAAAAGGACTAAAAAATCATAAAGAATTTTTAGTCTTTTTTATTTAGAAAAGTAATATTATTAGTTAAGAAAAATTTAAAGGAGAAACTATGATAAAAAATGATTTATCAGCCAGAAAAAGAATGATTTTTGGACTAATAATATTTTGTGTAGCATGTTTGGTTATAATTATAAGATTAGCATATTTGCAATTTTTTAAATCTGCAGAATTTAGGGCAAAAACGGAAGCACAACAAAATTCTACTAGATTAGTTGGGGCAAGACGAGGAACTATATATGATAGTTCTGGAGAAATTGTTTTAGCTGTAAGTAGCACAGTTTATACTGTAACAGTTAATCCAATGAAAATACCAGATGAGAAAAAAGAAGTTTTAGCAAAAAAGCTTGCAGAAATTTTTGAACTTGATTATGAGAAAACTTTGAAAAAAGTAAAAAAGAAAAGCTCAATAGAAACAATAATTAAAAGGCAAGATAAAGAAAAAACTGATAATTTAAGAACTTGGATGGAAGAAAACGAGATATATGTTGGAATAAATATTGATGAAGATACCAAAAGATATTATCCTTTTTCAAATTTAGCTTCACATGTAATTGGATTTTGTGGAAGTGATAATCAAGGATTAGAAGGGATAGAGGCAAAATATGAAGAAGTTTTATCTGGGAAAAGTGGAAAAATAAATTCACTAACAGATGCCAAAGGTAGACATTTTGGAGATGAAGGAGAAAAGTATGTTGAGCCTAGTGATGGTAATGATTTAGTTTTAACAATTGATAGTAATATTCAGGCTATTATACAAAAACATTTAGAAGAAGCGTGTATTGATAATGTTTGTACAGATGGTGGAAGTATTATTGCAATGAATCCTCAAAATGGCGATATTTTAGCTTTAGCTAATTATCCTAATTATGATTTGAATTCACCATATATTCCAAATGATGAGGCATTAAAAAATATATGGAGCGAGTTTACGCAAGAAGAAAAGAGTAATTTTTTGATGGGAATGTGGAGAAACAAGGCTATTGCAGATACTTATGAGCCAGGATCCACCTTTAAACTTGTAACTGCATCTAGTGCATTAGAAGAAAAAATTGCAGAAGTTGATAGAAAAGGAGCTTTTTGTTGTACTGGTGGAATAGAAATAGCAGGAGTTAGAATAAAGTGCTGGAGATATTATAGACCGCATGGTTCAGAAAGTTTAAGAGAAGCATTAATGAATTCATGTAATCCGGTTTTTATTGGTCTTGGTCAAAAAATAGGAAAAGAAAAATATTATGATTATTTAGAAAAATTTGGATTTTTAAAGAAAACAGGAATAGATTTACCAGGAGAAGCTAGAAGTATTTTCTTGAAAGAAGAAAAAGTAGGCCCTGTAGAACTGGCAACAATTTCTTTTGGTCAAAGATTTGAAGTTACGCCTATTCAAATGGTAACAATGGTTTCATCAATAGCTAACAAAGGAAAATATGTAAAACCAAGGCTAGTAAAAAAGATTATAAATTCTGAAACTGGTGAAATAACAGAAATTGAGCCTCAATATGAAAACCAAGTTATAACAGAAGAAACTGCCAATAATGTACTTAGCATGATGGAAAGTGTGGTTTCAGAAGGTACTGGTAAAAATGCTAAAGTAGTAGGCTATAGAATAGGAGGAAAAACAGGAACATCAGAAGATGGAGTTAATACTGGAAAATATGTAACATCTTTTATAGGTGTTGCAGATATTAGTAATCCTAAAATAGCACTATTAGTAACTTTATATAATCCTACTGGAGAAGGAGGACATCAACGGACGGAGGTGTAGCAGCACCAGTAGCAGGAAAAATTTTTTCAGAAGTATTACCATATTTATATCCAGAAATGAATTAATTAGGGAAAGTAACTTGAAAAAAAACAATATTAAAATTATAATATAGATAAATATATTAAAAGAGGAAAAAGTATGGATAATAATGAAATAAAAGAATTGTTTTCAAATATGTATAATGATTTTTTTGGAATAGAAAAATTAACTGAAAAAAACTTTGAAAATATAAAAGATTTGTATGACAATAAAGATGTTCCTAAAATAGATTTACCAGGTTTTACTGATGAAGAAATTGAAGAAGCTTTTGGAAAAGATAATAAAATAATACAAAAATCTGAACCAGCAGTGAAAACAAAAGAGCAAAAAGATGAAATGATGAAAAATTTTTTTGAAAGTATTGATAAATTACAAATAACTGAAACTTCAAAAAATACTTTGAAAAAGATGATAGAATATGCTAGAAAATATGATGAAAAAATAACTAAAACATATATACCATTTAATATGAGAATATATTGTGATAATAATGAAATTGTATATAAGATTACAGATATATTAAGAGATAGTTTAACATATTTTGGTTATTTATCAAAAGATGATAGTGTAGAAGCTTCATTTTATTTAATAGAAGACGCAGAAACACTTTCAAAAATTTATGAAAAAGGTCATACACTAATAGTTTTAAAAAATATTAGTGTATTAAATACAAAAGATGCTAAACTTCGTAATCAAATGTTAAATGTGTTAGAAACTAATATAGTAGATAATAAAGAAACTTGTTTAACTATAGTAGTAGATAAAAATAAAGAAGTCATAAATGAAGCTTTGGGTAGCAATGTTAATTTAAAAGATAAAATTTTTGATTTTGAAATAGAAACAAAAAAATTGAATATAAATGAAGTTTATGAAGCTATTAAAGAAAAATTTGAAGGTAAAGAAGAATACACAGAAAAATTTGAAATAAAATTATTAGAGTATGTTAGTGCTACTTTTCCAAAAACAACACTTTCATATCCAGAGTATATAGAGTCTACTTATGAAAAAATTTTATTTAATAAATCTGGTGAAAAATTAGAAGAAGTTGATGTTCCAGCATATGAAAAAGAAAAGACAAATGAAGAAATTTTTGAAGAGTTAAATGAATTAGTTGGTTTAGATAATGTTAAGCAAATGCTAAAAGATTTAGTAAGTTTAATAGAATTTAAAAATAAGACTAAAGATAAGATAAAAATAAAAGATACAAATTTGCACATGGTATTTTTAGGTAATCCAGGTACAGGTAAAACCACAGTTGCAAGAATGATTGCAGGAATTTTATATAATTTAAAATACATAGATCAAAACAAACTTATAGAAGTATCTGCTAAAGATTTAGTTGCAGAATATGTTGGTCAAACAGGACCAAAAACAATGGCTGTTATAGAAAAAGCTATGGGAGGAGTTTTATTTATTGATGAAGCATATTCTTTAGCAAGTAAACCAGGTGAAAATAGTTCTTTTAATGAAGAAGCAATTGCAACATTAATTCAAGCAATGGAAAATTATAGAGATAATTTAGTAGTTATCTTTGCTGGATATAGTAAAGAAATGCAAGCTTTTTTAAATTCGAATTCTGGTATTGTTTCAAGAATAGGTTATACTTTAGATTTTAAAGATTATACAGTAGATGAGTTAATAACAATATTTAAATCTATGATTAAAAAAGCAGGCTTTGAAATAAATGAAAAAGCTATAGAAAAAGCAAAAGAAATTATTTTAGAATATAAAGATACTGAAAATTTTGGTAATGCAAGATTTGTACGTAATTTATATGAAAAAGCAGTTATTAAACATGCTGCAAATACTAAGGATAAAAAGGCATTAAAATCATTAAGAACAATTACAGAATCAGATATTGTAACAGATAATCTTTTAAAAATGTAATATTGTATATAAATATTTCTGTACAAAAGAGATTTTTTGCTATATAATATCAAAGATATAGGAGGCTAAAACGTTATGGAATTAAAAGCACTTTTAAATGGAATTGAGAATTTCAAAGTAAAAGGTGATACAACTATAGATATAAAAAACATAGAAAGTAATTCAAAAAAGATTACTCCAGACAGCTTGTTTATAGCAATAAAAGGTTATGATTTTGATGGTCATAAGTTTGCTGAAGAAGCTATTTCTAATGGTGCAACAGCTATAATTCTTGATATGAACGCAGATTTAAAAGGAATTAAAATTCCATCTGGTGTTACTATTGTAATTACAGATGATACTAGAAAAGCTTTAGCTATTTGTTCAGCAAATTTTTATGGAAATCCATCAAAAAAATTAAAATTAATAGGTGTTACAGGAACAAAGGGAAAAACAACAACAACATATATGATAAAATCTATTTTAGAAGCAGCAGGACATAAAGTAGGTTTAATTGGAACAATTGAAAACTATGCTGGAGAAGATAGTTTGGGAAAAGCAACAAGAACAACTCCAGAAAGTTTAGAATTACAAAAACTTTTCTATCAAATGGTAAAAGAAAATGTAGAGTATGTTGTAATGGAAGTATCATCACAAAGTTTAAAATTAGATAGAGTTTATGGTTTGCAGTTCGAAATAGGCATTTTTACTAACTTCTACAAAGATCATATAAGTTTAAAAGAACACACGGATATGGATGATTATTTCAATTCAAAATTGAAATTATTTTCAATGTGTAAAAAAGGTTTTGTAAATTTTGATGATTTTAAGGGAATGAAAGTAAAATCTTTATGTAAAAATTGTGATATAAAAACTTATGCTATAAATAATGAAGCAAACTTACTTGCTAAAGATATTACAATCACAAATGTTAGTGTAGATTTTAAAGTTAAAATAAATAACAGAAATGAAAGATTAAAAATAAATATTCCTGGAAGATTTAGTGTATATAATGCACTTGCAGCAATTTCTGTTGCAAATGAGCTAAAAATAAGTACAGAAAAAATAAAAGAAGGTTTAGAAAAGGTTACTGTGCCTGGTAGAAGCGAACTTGTACCTAACAAGCAAGAACTTGCAATAATGATAGATTATGCGCATACACCTGAAAGTTTAGAAAGTATTTTACAAGCTGTAAAAACATATACAAAAGGAAGAGTTATTTGCGTTTTCGGTTGCGGTGGAGATAGAGATAGAAGCAAAAGACCACTTATGGGAGAAGTTTCAGGTAGAGTAGCTGATTTTTCAATCGTTACAACAGATAATTCGAGAACAGAAAAACCAGAAGATATTATAGCAGAAATCGAAGAAGGAATTAAAAAGACAAAAGGAAGATATAAAGTAATAGTTGACAGAAGAGAAGCTATTAAAGAAGCTATTAAAATGATGAACAAAAATGACATTGTTGTATTAGCTGGAAAAGGTCATGAACCATACCAAGAGATAAATGGAGAAAAGTTACCTTTTGATGAAAGAATCATAGTAAAAGAATTCTTAGAAGAGAAAAAGTAAAGGAGCATTGGTTTTGTGAATATGCAGATAATATATTTTTTTGTATCTTTTATTATTGCAGCGATAATTGGAAAAATCATAATTCCAATTTTAAAAAAATTTAAAGTCGGTCAAAATGAGAGAGCAGATGGACCTAGAAGTCATTTGAGAAAACAAGGCACACCTACAATGGGTGGAATTATAATGATTTTTACTATTATAGTTTTAAGCATAATAGTAAGTATATATTATTGGAATAAAGGTTTAAATGATGAAGTAATGCAAATTATTCCAGTATGTTTAGCATCAATTGGATTTGGAATTGTAGGTTTGGTGGATGATTTTAAAAAATTGGTTTTAAAAAATACAGAAGGTTTAAATCCAAAGCTAAAGATGTTTGGACTTCTTATTATAGCAACAATATATACAGTATATTTAACTAAATTTGCAAATATAGGAACTGAAATTGTAATACCATTTACAGAATATACTTTAATCTTACCAGTTTGGTTTTATATACCATTTACAATTTTAGTAATGTTAGGTGCAACTAATGCGGTTAATTTAACTGACGGAATTGATGGCTTGGTTCCAACAGTTTTAGCAATTATTACTGGAACCTTGTCTGTAATTGCATATAAAATACCACTTGTTGGTATTTCAACATTTGCATCAATTGTTTCTGGTGCATGTGCTGGATTTTTGATATATAATGTATATAAAGCAAAAGTCTTTATGGGAGATACAGGTTCATTATTACTTGGCGGTGTTATTTCAAGTGTTGCAATTTATATGAAAAATCCAATTATATTATTAATTATTGCAATTATTCCGGTAATAGAAACAATTTCAGTAATTCTTCAAGTTATAAGTTTTAGATTTACTGGAAAAAGGATGTTTAGAATGGCTCCATTGCATCATCATTTTGAACTTAGTGGATGGAGAGAAAATAAAGTAGTAGTAGTTTTTGGATTCATTACTTTGATATTTTGCATATTAGGAGTATTTGCAGCATAGGTTACGAAAGGAAGATATAGATGGCACGAAAAGATAAAAAGAAAACGACGTTCTTCACAAAAGGGGCGTGGGATTATATTATCTTCATAGTTGTATTAATCATTTTAGCTTGTGGCTTGATAATGGTTTTATCAGCGAGCGCACCAGCTTCATTATCAGAGCGTGGAGATAGCTATAAATATTTTACAAGGCAAGCTTGGTGTGCAATAGGTGGAGTAGTAATTATGTATGTAGTTTCTAGAATTGATTATAGAATCTACAAAAAACTTATTTGGCCTATTTATATTTGTGTACTTCTTTTAAATGTAGCAACAATTTTTGTTGGTCAATCTGAAGGTGGTGCCGTACGTTGGATTGTAATAGGACCTATCAATTTTCAACCTTCTGAACTTGCTAAAGTAGGCCTTATTATATTTTTTGCAAGTATCTTAACAGATATAAAAAAGAATGGAAATATAAAGAAATTTTTTAAAGGTTTTTTAGTACCAATATTATTTGTTTTACCATTTATAGCTGTTATTTTTATTGGTCAGAACCATTTTAGTGCAACTCTTTTAATAGTTGCTGTAACATGTATTCAAATGTTTATAGTTGGAGTGCCACTTAAATATTTTGTGATGGCTGGAGTATCAGCAGTAGCACTAATAGGAAGTGTATTTGGTATTAAGACAGCAATGAATCCTGAAGAAACCACATCTGAAAATTTTAGATTTACAAGAATAAAGACTTGGTTAGATCCTTTTTCAGATCCAACGGGAGAAGGTTGGCAAATTATAAATAGTTTGTATGCGATAGCATCAGGAGGACTATTCGGTTTAGGTTTTGGAGAAAGCAGACAAAAGTATTTATATTTACCAGAACCACATAATGATTTCATTTTTGCAGTATTAGCAGAAGAAACAGGATTTATAGGTTGTGTAATAGTTATATTATTGTTTGCAATTTTTATTTGGAGAGGTATTGTAGTTGCTATGAAAGCTCCAGATATGTTTGGTAGTTTAATAGCAATAGGTATAATAAGTTTATTAGGCTTGCAAGCAATTGTAAATATTGCCGTTGTAACTGGAACAATACCAGTTACAGGTATGCCATTACCATTCTTTAGCTATGGTGGTACGGCTATTATAGTGAATTTAGCAACAGTGGGAATTTTATTAAATATTTCCAGAACATGTAATCAAAAATAAAAGAAAGGAAAAGGTATTTTGAGAGTAATTATTTCTGCGGCTGGAACTGGAGGACATATAAATCCAGGTATAGCTATAGCAAATAAAATAAGAGAAAAAGAACCAAATTCAAAAATTATTTTTATTGGTACTAATCGTGGATTAGAGAACGATTTAGTGCCAAGAGCGGGTTATGAGCTAAAAACTATTGAAGCTTATGGATTAAAAAAAGAAATTTCGTTTACTAATTTAAAGCATATTGTTCAAACTATAAGAAGTAGAAAAGATGTAAAAAAAATAATTGATGAATTTAAACCAGATGTTGTTATTGGTACAGGTGGATATATATGCGGACCTGTTATTAGTGCGGCTATTTCAAAAAATATACCAACAGTATTACATGAAAGTAATGCTTATCCGGGAAAAGCAGTTAAAATGTTTGCAAAAGAAGTAGATTTGGTTTTGGCTGGATTTGAAGAAGCTAAAACCAGACTTGTTGATAGTAAAAAAGTTGTAGTTACTGGTACACCAACTAAAATAAAAAAATTGGATATTAGTGATGCTAGAAAAAAAGAAATATTAAGAGAAATTGGAGTAAAAAATGATTTACCAATTGTATTAGTTTTTGGCGGAAGTCAAGGAGCACAGGCTATCAATGAAGCAGTACAAGATTTAGTTATAAAAAAAGCGAATAAAGAGTATCAAATTATTTGGGCAGCAGGACAAAAACAATATGATATCATAAAAGAAAAATTTGAAAAAGAAAATATGTATATAAATAACTTGACAAATGTTAAGGTGTTGCCTTATATATATAATATGGAGGAAATGTTAAATATTGCAGATTTGGCAGTTTGTAGAAGTGGAGCAATGACTATTACAGAAATTGCTATAACTGGAAAACCAGCTATATTTATACCTTTACCATCTCATTCAGCAAATAGACAAGAAGATAATGCAAGAGTTCTTGAAAAAATTGGTGCTGCAAAAATTATTTTGAATAAAGATTTAACAGGAAAAAAATTATCAGAAGAAATTGATGATATAATTTTAAAAAAATCTGAGTTAGAAGAAATGGGTAGATTGGCAAGCACAATAGCACCAAACAATGTTGAAGAAAAAATATACAGCGAAATAAAGCAAATTATAGGAGAAAAATAATGATAGATCAATTAGTTATTGTGGAGTCTCCAGCAAAGGCAAACACAATCAAAAAGTTTTTAGGAGGAAAAAGCAAAGTAGTTGCTTCAATGGGGCATATTAGAGATTTACCAAAATCTAAATTAGGCGTTAATCCTGAAAAAGACTTTGAAATAGATTATATAAATATTAGAGGCAAAGCAAGTTTAATTAATTCTCTAAAAAAAGATGCGAAAGAAGCAAAACAAGTTTATCTTGCAACTGACCCTGACCGTGAGGGAGAAGCTATTGCATGGCATTTAGCATATATTTTAGGAATTGACCCTAATAGTATTTGTAGAGTTACTTTTAATGAAATTACAAAAGAAACTGTACAAAAATCTATTAAAGAACCTAGAAGTATAGATATGAACTTAACAGATGCTCAACAAGCAAGAAGAGTTCTAGATAGAATTGTAGGTTATAAAATAAGTCCAGTACTTTGGAAAAAAGTAAAAAGAGGTTTATCAGCAGGTAGAGTTCAATCTGTTGCTGTAAAACTTATTGTAGATAGAGAAGAAGAAATTGAAAAATTTATTCCAGAAGAATATTGGAATATAAATTTAGTTGCTTCTGATAAAAAAACAAAAACTAAATTTGATTGCAAATTTGTAGGAAAAGATGGGAAAAAATTAGAACTTCATTCAGAAAAAGAAGTAAACGAAGTTTTATCACAGCTAGAAGGTGCAAAATATGTTGTCACAGACATAAAAAAAGGAGAAAAGAAGAGAACTCCAGCACCACCTTTTACAACTAGTACAATGCAACAAGAGGCTTCAAGAAAATTAAATTTTGCAATTAAGAAAACTATGTCAGTAGCTCAAGGCTTATACGAAGGAGTTAAACTTCCTGAAAAAGGAGAAACTGGTCTTATAACATATATGAGAACAGACTCTACAAGAATTTCAAATGAAGCAAGAGAACATGCTAAAAAATATATTGAAAGTGAGTATGGTGCTGAGTATTATGAAAATAGATTTTATAAAACTAAGGCAGATGCTCAAGATGCACACGAAGCAATTAGACCAACTTATGTAGAATTAACACCAGAAAAAGTAAAAGATAGCTTAACATCAGACCAATATAAATTATATAGATTGATATATAATAGATTTATTGCAAGTCAAATGTCAGCTAGTATTTATGATACACTTGCAGTAAGCATAAGTGGTAATTCTTATGACTTTAAAGCCAACGGACAAACACTAAAATTTAAAGGTTTTATGGCTTTATATGTAGAAACAGAAGACGTTCCAACTAATGAAGAATTTACTCAAATTCCAAAATTAGAAGTAGGAGAAGAAGTTTATAAAGAAGATATTACTTCAAAACAAAGTTTTACAGAACCACCAGCAAGATATACTGAAGCAAGTTTAGTAAAAACTTTAGAAGAAAAAGGAATTGGAAGACCAAGTACTTATGCTCCAACTATTACTACTATTTTAACTCGTAGATATATTGAAAAAGTTCAAAAGCAATTAGTACCTACTGAATTAGGTAGAATTGTCAATAAATTGCTTATAGAAAATTTCCAAGATGTTATAAATGTAGAGTTCACTGCTAAAATGGAAGAAGAATTTGATAAAATAGCAGTCGGTGAGGAAAACTGGAAAAAAGTTTTAAGAGAATTCTATACACCATTTGAAAAAACAGTTGAACAGGTTGAAAAAGAATTAGAACATGTTAAACTTGAATATGAAGAATCAGATGTACCATGTGAAAAATGTGGCCGAATGATGGTTATAAAATATGGTAAGTTTGGTAAGTTTTTAGCTTGTCCAGGGTATCCAGAATGTAGAAATGCAAAACCAATTGTAGAAACTGTAGATGTTCCATGTCCTGTATGTGGAGGAGTTGTTCAAGTAAGAAAAACTAAGAAAAAACGTAACTACTATATTTGTGAAAATAATAAAGGTGAAAACGAAGGCTGTTCATATATTTCATGGAATAAACCAAAAGTAGGAGAAGTCTTTAATCCAGAAGAAAATAGCAAAGATGAAATTGAAAAAGAAACAAAGAAGACTACAAGAAAATCTTCTACCAAAACATCAAAAACTACAAAAAAGACGGCTACAAAAAGAAAAACAACAGCTAAAAGTAAGAAAAAATAAACAAAAATGTAATGCTATTGTAATTGCAATAGCATTTTTTTTTATCTATAATAAAATTATGAAAATGGGAGTATTATAGGTTTTAGGGGAAATTATGGTTGATTCAAATGAAGAAATTAATAATAAAGTAAATACAGAAGATACTATAGATGCTAATAAAATTCGAAAAGAAAATTTTGTTACAGAGCAAGAATCAGATGCACAATCTATTGAAGCAAAACAAATAAATAAAATGCTATTAGTAGAAGAAACGGTAAAGAAGCATCCAATGTTTATAGCAATGCAAGCAGCTACTCAAAATAGAAATACAAATTTTATGCTAGAAGCTATTGTTGAAAATTATTTTGAATTAACTTCTGAGAATAATACATTAGCTAATCAAGAATTTTATACAGTCAATGATGGCATTGTTCATATGGCTTTACAATCAATGGCATATTTAATAAGTGTGGAAGAAAATGGAATAGTACTTGATGAAAATGGAAAAATAGATAAAGATGCTTCGGCAGAACAGCAAATGCAAGCAGCATATTCACAATCATATAAAAATGAAATTGCTGAAGAGATGAATCAAGAGCCAGTAGAACGCTATAAAGAAATGCTTAAATCAAATAATAATACCCATAAAGAAAGTTTAAATTTTTCATATGATATGATGGGAAGTTCATTTTATAGAGAACAGTCAATGGAAAAAACACATATGTTTTTAGATTATTTATATAATCAAAATTCTTCAAATGAATTATCAAATGATGAGAGCAAATCTGCATTAGATAATATGTTAAAAGATACAGTTGATAGTACGCAAGAAACTAAGAGAAATTTGCTTATTGGAACTAAAGCTGAATTTAATGTGTTATTTAACGCTATGTTATATACTTATGTACTAAGTAGTAATAATCCTGATTTTAATAAAATGGCAGGATTTTTAGAAGAAATAGCTAAAAATGATAAGAAAGGACAATTTATAGATCCAGAAAACGGAAGTGTTGATTCTACAAAAGTTGTAGCAACAGCAACAAAATTCCATGATGCATATAGACAAAAAAGTAATTTTGAAACTCTACAAAAATTTCAAAAGGATAAAAGAACCTTTGAAGAATTGAAACCTGGAGAACAAAATAAAGTATTATCTTCAATTTGGAGTTTATATAAACAGCCACCAAGTCCAGAACGAGATTATGCTTTAGGTGTTATGATGCAAGTTTCAGGACCAAGTATTAAAAAAGGTGATAATCAAGAATACATTATTGATGAACATAGATTTTTAAATTTATATAATGCAACTATAGGAAAACCGATTGATATTGAAAAAATGAATAAAAAGATTGAAAGAAGAGATTTATCACTTACTAATGCTTATCTTAGAAAAATGAGACAGAAAATTAGAGATGGAACATTCCAAGAATTTGAATTGCCAGAAGGAGCTAGTCCGGAAGAAGTTGAGAAATTTAAAAATGAATCTATAGCAAAATTAGCGAGTGAAAAAAGGCCTACATTAAAACCTAGTGAGGAAGTAAAATTAAATAGAGCATTAGAAGGTTTTATCAAAAAGAGTGCTATAGAAGGAACAAAGCCAGAGATAATAATTGCTGCTTATCATTTATTAGAAAGTAGAAATGTACATGGTGTTTACCATGAAAAAAAATTAGGTATATTAAAAAATTTTATTGAAAATAATACAAGTACGTTTGGAGAGTACATATATAAGGGAGAAATTACAAGTCAAGCTTTAGATATAGAAGATACTCATCATGAACAGATTAGTGATTTTTTGGAAAACTATATTGAATATCAAGAAAAGCAAGATCGTATTAAAGAAAAAGGTTTTTCAAAAGAACTTGTACAAGAACAAGTAAATGACTTAAAATATTTTATAAAAAATGGTATAAAATATTTGGGTGATAAAGGAAAAGCTGCCATTAACAATTTGTTTAAACGTCAAAAGCAATTACCAGAAGCACAAACACAGCATGTAGTAGAAGATGTAAGTGGTGAATTAAGTGAATTATTTGATAGTGGAACAGCAGAAGCACCATATCTAGAAAAAACGGAAGTTAACGGAAAAGAACAAATTACTCTTTTAGATAATGAAGGACATGAAATAAAGACAGTTTCGGGCAAAAAATTTGAAACTATGATAATGTCTGAACAAATAGCAGAAGTTGAATTAAAAGAAACTAAACCAAAAACAGCTTTTGAGGAAATGGTTGCTGTAGATGATGAAGTTAAGAATAATATAAGAGCTGTTGAAAGAAAAGCTAGTGAGATGAATAAAAATGCAGAAATTTCAAAAACAGAAAAATCTAATGAAACAAAGGATGAAGAAGAAAAAAATGATATAGAAGATTATAGTATATGAAAGGATGTTGATATAATAATACATGGAATATATAACAGTAATAGGAGGAGGACTTGCTGGTTCTGAGGCAGCACTGCAAATTGCAAAAAGAGGAATAAAAGTAAAGCTTTACGAAATGAAGCCAAAAAAGTATTCAGAAGCACATACAAACAAAAACTTTGCAGAAATTGTTTGTAGTAATTCTTTTAAATCTAATTTGTTAACAAATGCGTGTGGACTTTTAAAAGAAGAGTTAAGAATACTAGGCTCTGAGCTAATAGGCGTGGCTGACCGAGTATCTGTTCCAGCGGGACAAGCTTTAGCAGTAGATAGAGAAAAATTTTCTGAAGAAGTAACAAAACTTATAGAAAGTAATCCTAATATAGAAATTATTCACGAAGAAGTAACAGAGATACCACAAAATGAAATTGTGATTATAGCAACAGGTCCACTTACTTCTGAACCTTTAGCTGAAAAAATAAAAGAATTAGTTGGAGAAAATGAGTTAGCCTTTTATGATGCAGCAGCTCCTTTGATAGAAAAAGATAGTATTAACATGGATATAGCTTTTTATGGTGATAGGTATGAACAAGAAAGACCGAAAGACGAAGATATAGAAAATTGGCTTAAAAAGCCAAAACTAAAAGAAGGAAGTTATATAAATCTTCCTATGAGTAAAGAAGAATATACCAATTTCTATAATGAGCTTATAAATGCAGAAATAGTTGAACTTCACGAGTTTGAGAAAAGGGAAATTTTTGAAGGATGTATGCCAATTGAAGTAATGGCAAAACGTGGAGAAGATACACTGAGATATGGTCCACTAAAACCGGTTGGATTTACAGATCCAAGAACAGGTTATAGACCGTATGCAGTAGTTCAATTAAGGCAAGATAATTTAGAAGGTACATTATATAATATAGTTGGTTTTCAAACAAATTTAAAATTTGGAGAACAAAAAAGAGTTTTTAGTAAAATACCAGGTTTAGAAAATGCAAATTTTGAAAAATATGGTGTAATGCATAGAAACACATATATTAATTCTACTAAGGTATTAGATAATACATATAATTTAAAGAAAAATAGTAATATATTTTTTGCAGGACAGATAACTGGTGTAGAGGGATATGTAGAATCTATATCTTCTGGTTTTGTATCTGCAGTAAATGCGGTACAAAAATTTAGGGGAGAACCACCTATATGTTTTGATAAACATAATGTTATTGGAGCTTTGGCAGATTATATATCAACAGAAAATGATAAATTTCAACCTATGAATGCTAATTTTGGAATACTTCCAGAGTTACCAGAAAAGATAAAAGATAAGAAAGAAAGATATCAAAAAATAGCAGATAGAAGTTTGAAAATTATTAAAAATGTCAAAACACTATAAAATTAACGAAAAACGCTAGTGAATTTTACATAATTCATTGACTTTTTTGTCAAAATATGCTATTATGATACTAGTGGAAAATTTTGTAAAAATCAAAATCCAAAGGAGGAAATAAATATGGATTTAACAAATATAAATGGATTAAGTGATATAGAATCACAAGTAAAAGCTTTTGAAGAAGAAGCAAAAAAATTAAATGCTGTTGATGAGTACGCAAAAATTGAAGCTGATATAAGAAGTGCTAAAAGAAGAATTGAACAATATGAAGAAATGAAAGCTGAAAAAGATAATACTATGGATTATGTGGAATCTGCTAGACATGAAGGTAGTATCAAATCACTTATTGAAGAAGAAAATAAGAAATTAGAAGAAGCAGAAAAAGCAAAAGCAGAACTTGATAAAAAAATGAGTTCACCAGAGCATAAAAAAGAAGAAAATGAGTTAAGAGATAAAAAAAGTGCTTTTTATACACAAGCTGCAATGAAAATCGAAAGTGAAATTAAGAATTTAAAATTAGACATGGAAATAGAATTGCAAAGAGGCGATTCTCAAACTAAACATAAAAATTACCATGATATGCAAGATAAATTAAATGACTTGCAAAAAGCTTTATCTTTATGTAAAGAACAAAAATCAATTATAGTTGCTGAGTTTGCAGAAGTAGTAAAACCAACTAATGATATTTTAAAAGAAACTTATGGAGAATCAGAAAAAGCTAAACCAGAAGGCGAGAAACCAGAAGGTGAAAAACCAGAAGGCGAGAAACCAGAAGGTGAAAAACCAGAGGGCGAGAAACCAGAAGGTGGAAAACCAGAGGGTGAGAAACCAGAAGGTGAAAAACCAGAAAAGCCACTTGCTAAAATTGATGGATATGCTACATATTTGAATTTAGGTCCTTGGAATAGATATAAAATGAAGAGAGATGCGTATATTGCAGATAAACAAATGCAAGAAAATGAAAAACTTTCATTTGGTAGAAAAGTATTATTGATGTTACCATCAACTAAATATAGCGATAAAGCTATAGAAATGTTATCTAACGGAGAAATAACAGCACCAGAAGGTACAGCAATAACTAAAGAACCTGAGCAACCAAAAACAATGGATCGTCCAGAACAATGGGGAGCACTTACTCCTGAACAACAAGCTGAATTCAACAGAAAAGTTGCAGAAATGGCAGAACAAAATAAAGGTCAAGGAGAAAAACCTAAAACACAAGAAAAACCAAAAGATGAAGCTACAAGATAGTATATAGAGCATTTATATAGTATAAAATAAGGAGGGCTTTATGCCAGATAACGAAAAATTTATAGAAGGTGTAAAAAAAGAAAAAATTCAAGCAAGAATTGATAAACATAGTGAAATATTAAATTCTGATACACAAGATAAAGAAAATTTAGAATATATAAAGGCTCAAGACGTTATCGAGGAAGTTATAAATTTATTAAAAAAATCAAAACCAGAATATAGTTTTGTTGAAAGTGTAGAAATTGAAAAACAAATTAAATATTATAAGCAAATGTTGAAATATCTTGATAAAGATTATTTATCAACTAGAAAAGAAGAATTAATAAAACTATTAGATGATGAAAAGAAAAGATTAGAAGAATCAGCTAAAACTGGTTCTTCTAGTGTTAATCAAGAATATATTGATGAAGTTGCTGAAGAATTAAAAGAACGTATTGCAAATAGAGAAGCCATGATAGCAGGTCGTGGAGATGAAGTATCACCAGCTCTTTATGAGCAATTAAATGATTGGAAAAATGAACTTAAAGATTTAGAGTCTGGAAAAATAAGTGATAGAATTTTGACAGAAGCAACAGCTTTAGAGATTAAAGCATTAACAGAAAGAATTGCAAACAGAGAAGCAATGATAGCAGGTCGTGGGGATGAGTTAGCACCAGCTGCTTATGAGCAATTGGAATCTTGGAAAGAAAAACTTAATAGTTTACAAAACGCTTCTAATAATAAAGAAGCTGAAAAAGATTTATCAGAATATGAAGATGAATTAAAGAAAATCATTGAAGCTGAAAATGAACTAAACAGTCGTGATGAAGCTGATGTGAATATTCAAAAAAGAGTAATTGAAAATAGAATTGCTGAATTAGAAGAAATTTATAAAGAAAAAGAACTTTTCAAAATTAATGAAAAAGGCGAAGTTACAATAGATTATCCAGATATTTCTTATGATCTTGATAAAGAAGCTATAAAAAGCGAATATGAATCTCGTAGACAAGATATGTTAGACAAATTTTATGGTAATAAAACCAAAGCCAAAATGTATTCAGAGATGATGAAAGATTTACAAGATAATATCGAAGAGGTTGAATTCGAGTTTGTAGATGAAGATGGAAATACTCAAAAAGGAGTTTATAAAACAGTTAAAGATTATGTTGGAAGAACTTCTGATTTATCTTTTATGCAATTAGAAGAATATATAGAAAGACTTGAAAGATTAACAAAAGCACAAGCTGGAGATAAATCTGTATATGAAGATGTACATATAAGAAATCAAGAAGGAAAAATTGTAAAATTATCCCCAGAAGAAGCTAGACTTCAAGATGAATTATACATAGAAAATAATAATAATGCATATAATAGACTTGTTTCAACTCGTAAAAATTTAATGACATTAGGTAAATATGGAGAAAAGGTTGATTATAATAAATTCCAAGAAGGTCAACCAGTAAGAAATACATTAAGAGCAGTTGGAAATGCTGCTAAATTTGTAAGAAATCATGTAACTGCACCAATTAACAAATTTATTGGTTCAAAAATCGTTTCACCAATATATGCAAAAGTAACAGGTGCAGATGATCCAGCTAAAGTTGCTGGTTTGTATTCAAACAAATTAACACATAGATATGTAGCAAGAAGAGAATATTTTGAATCACAAGGAAAAGGATATTTTTCAAGTAGATTTAATAGTATATTTAAAGCAAAAGAAGGTAACAAAGCAATACTTTCTGCTGGAGCTTATGATATACAAGAATCATTAAAAAGAAAATATACTGAAATAGCTGATAAAGAAGCTATGAAAAAGAAAGTAGAATTTGCTTCAAAATCTGTTGAAGAAAAAATTGAAATGTTAAAAGCAGATATAGAAAAAGCTACAGAAGCTTCAGATATAGAAAAATTAAAAGCTACTCTAGCTGAAACAGAAAAAGCAAAAGCTCAAATTGAAAGAGATAAAGTTTTGAATGAAAAAACTGCTACAGCACAAACAATTCAAACAGATGCTGTTGATATTAGTCAACATGATATTGCAAATAAAGAAAATGTTACTAGAACAATTACAGGTGTAAAAGTACTTACAAGATTAGGTATAAGAAAATTAGTTGGACCAAAGATTAAAGAGTGGTTATTAGAACATACTCAAAAACCAGCTACAGTTATAGAGCCACCAACACAAGAACAAATAGAGGAAGCATTAAATGTTCCAGATCAAAAATGGGTAGAGTCTACATATAGAACAGAAGAAATACCAGTTACAGAAATGAGATTAAAATCTAATGCAGATATGTCAGATATTATGTCAGCAAATGCTGGTAAACAAATAGAAGGCTACTATTCTGTATATGGTGGAGAAGCAAGACCTGCTATGTATGATGTTACAGGTAATGAAAAAATTACAGCGATATTCAAACAAGTAGGAGAAGGTGGACACGGTCTATCTGATACAGCTGGTTTAAGAGCTCCAACTTTAACTAATGGAACTTTTGCACAAGAATTTTTAGATGCAAATGGTGTTTTAAAACAAGATGTTACACTTGACCAAATTCTAGGTGCTGTTGGAAATAGTTCAATCAAACCAGAAGATTTAGAAAATTTATATGTTTCTGTAGGAGATAGATATTGGACAAAATTATCAGATTTGTGTTCACAAATGACTCAAGAAGTTACTGTAGGAACAGATATACAAGAAGTTCTTGATGTTGCTGGACATTATGCACCATTAACAGAACAAGAAAAGTTAGAATTTATTAATAAAGCATTACTAGATCCTGCGACAAAAATGAAATTAGATGCTTTGAAAAAAGTATCAACTACTATGGTAGAAAATACAAGAGTTACTCGAGTATTAGACGGATTAGGAATAGCATATAAAGGAATAGACGGAGCTTTACTTGCAGATGATATCTACGAAAATGTAAGAAATACAGAAACTGATTTATATTGGGAAAAACCTGAGGAGAGACATTATGGTGCTAAAACTCAATTTACAGGAAGTAGAAAAGAAGATATGGCAAAAGCAAACAAAAAAACAAAAGAAGCAGATAGTAGAGATGAAAGATAATATTTTAGTAGGTAAAGATGCTTTTAGTTTTTAAGCATCTTTACTTTTTAAAAGGAGAGATTATGGGAATATTAAGTGCTTTACTAGATTTATATGAAAATGCTAGAAAAACTAAAACAGATGAAAAAAACAATAAGCCAAAAGAAAGAAATTATAATTTTGATGCAGGTCTTACAGGTGAT
The DNA here is from genome assembly GCA_017625465.1 of Clostridia bacterium. Taxonomy (GTDB): domain Bacteria; phylum Bacillota; class Clostridia; order TANB77; family CAG-508; genus Scatovivens. Next base: position 42,993 of record JAGAKS010000003.1, read on the forward strand.
AAAAAAATAGATTGTCCTGTGTATAAACCTTCAGAAAAAACTAAAGTTTCTGAAAAAGAAATAGATACAAACAATGAACCAGAAGGAAGATAAAAGGTTAATAAAATGGATGATTTTAATGCGATTTTTGAAGAGGTGGAACAAAGTCATATAGTACAAGGTAGTTCGGCTTTAAAAATACATACTAATGCAGAGTATTTAACTGTAAAAAAACAAGAAAAACGAAGATATGTAACTGATGCTGAATATATAAAAGAAAGAAGAAAAGATGGAATTATAACTTTAACTCCTAAGCAAATGGCTAGAAAACAACAAAAGACAGAAAAAAAGCAACTAGATGCTGAAAGAGCAAAGCAGGAAGTTGAAGAAAAAAGAGTTGAAAAAATTGCAAAGCAAATATCAAAATCTATTAGTAAAAGAATAAAAGAAGAAGACAAAGAAATAAAAAAGCAAAGAAAAATTACTGCTAGGGAAGCTAAAGCAGAAGCAAAACTTAAAGAAAAGCAAGAGGAATCAGAATTAAAAAGAAGAATTACTCCACCTAAAAAAAGAAATATCTTTTCAAGATTTCACAATATGTTAAAATATAATAGAGGAGATTTTGAATTTGAAGAAGAGGATGTTTTAGCATATAAAAATGGTGAGTTATCTATTGAAGATTTACAAGACGAATGGAAAGAAATTCAAAAATATGAAGATGCAAAAGATGATATAAAACTTAGAAAAGGCTGGAATACATTTAAAGTAACTTTGGCAGGTTTAGCGCTTGCTGGTTCAATATTTGCATGTAAAACTGCATTTGATAAAATAGAGCAACAATTTAATCAAATGCAAAGTGTTCGAGTTGAGCATCAAACTGAATTAGACAAACATTTATTAGCCAAAAGAGCTGAAAGCGCTGCTTTAAGAATGGAAGATCAAAATTTTTTCTACGAATATACAGATGGAGAACCAACTCTGCTAAATTGGGAGGCTTTGCCAGACGAAATAAAAGCTCATGTTAGAAATCCTGTTAGAGCAGCTGAAGCTGCATACAAGTATGAAAATGACCAATCTCATTTTTATGTAATGGTAGATGGCGATTTTACTACGGAAGCTTGGAGAAATTTGCCACCGGAAATAAGAAGATATATTAGAGAGCCAGTTAGTACAGCTAAAGAATATTTTGATAATGGGCAAGATCAAATCTATTTATATAAATTGTCTAGAGGACAGTTAACAGAGGAGTTTTATAATACTTTACCAGCTGAAGTAAGACAATACGTTAGAAATCCGGTAGAACTTGCAAAAGAATTTGCTGAACAAGGGGATGTAACTGGATATTTAAGAGCACTTTCAATAAATCAAGATACTCCTGAAAGAGCTAGACATGAATTTTGGCGTTTCTTGCCTGATGAATTGAAAGAATATGTTCAAGATCCAGATACAATTACTGTTGATGAAAATACAACTCAAATGGCTAGTACAGAGAATATTCAAGAAGATACAGAAGATTATGAGAGGTAAACATGGAATTAAAAATAGGTGGAAAAATAACTTTATCAGAAAATGAAGTATATTATATATTAGAAATTGTAAATTATGAAGGTAAGAAATATCTATTTTGTACTACGGCTGTAGGAAAGATAGAACCTGCAATTTTACAAGTAGCTGAAATTGATGGGAAAACAAAAGTAAGAGTTGAGAAAAATCCTGTAATTATCAGAAATATCAGCATTCAAATGCTTGAAAGAGATGATAAAGAATTACTACAAAAAATACTATATGAAAACTGATATAAGCCTAGGGAACAATACTTATGAAAGTTTTTTAAAACTATTGACATTATATGGTAAAAATGATAAAATAGATACGCTATTGTATAAGGAAACTTATATTCTAGCGTATTTATATTTTATAAAAGAAAGAGGGGTGAATGAAACAAGATGCCAACAATTAACCAATTAGTAAGAAAAGGAAGACAAACAACAACAACAAAATCAACAGCTCCTGCATTACAAAAAGGATATAACTCAAGAAAAAAAGTACAAACTAACAACAGAGCACCACAAAAAAGAGGTGTATGTACAGTTGTTAAAACAGTTACTCCTAAGAAACCAAACTCAGCTTTAAGAAAAGTTGCCAGAGTTAAACTTTCAAACGGATACGAAGTTACTTCTTATATCCCAGGTGTAGGACACAACTTACAAGAGCACAGTGTTGTTCTAATCAGAGGTGGAAGGGTAAAAGACTTACCTGGTGTTAGATACCACATCATTAGAGGAACATTAGATACAGCTGGTGTTAAAGACAGAATGCAAGCTAGATCTAAATATGGTGCTAAGAGACCTAAAAAATAGGATTTAGATTTTGAAATAGTGTAATTAAGATATATAATAATCAATGTAAATTGAATTTAAAATAGATTTTAAGTGCACTATTACGGGAAAGCAAAAATATGGCTTTTCAGAGTACCTTTTAGTGTTATAAATGGTTAAACACTAAGCACGTTTTAAAATATTATAAGGAGGGAAGAATAGTGCCAAGAAGAGGAATTATAGCAAAAAGAGATGTTTTACCAGATCCATTATATAACAGCAAAGTTGTTACAAAATTAGTTAACAACATAATGTTAGATGGTAAAAAATCAGTTGCTCAAAGCATAGTATATGGTGCTTTTGATATAATCAAAGAAAAAGAACAAAAAGACCCATTAGAAGTTTTTGAAGCAGCTTTAGAAAACATTATGCCAGTTTTAGAAGTTAAAGCTAGAAGAATTGGTGGTGCAACATACCAAGTACCATTAGAAATTAGACCAGAAAGAAGACAAACTTTAGGTTTAAGATGGTTAGTAACTTATGCTAGAAAAAGACATGAAAAAACAATGGCTGAAAAACTAGCTGGTGAAATTCTTGATGCAGTTAACGGAAACGGTGGAGCATTTAAGAAGAAAGAAGATACACACAAAATGGCTGAAGCTAATAAAGCTTTTGCACATTACAAATTTTAGTAATAGGGGGATAAAACAAAATGGCTGATAAAAGAGCTTACCCATTAGAGAGAACAAGAAATATAGGAATAATGGCCCACATAGATGCTGGAAAAACAACTACAACAGAAAGAATTTTATTCTACACAGGTAAAACTCATAAAATCGGTGAAGTTCATGATGGTGGAGCAACAATGGACTGGATGGCTCAAGAGCAAGAAAGAGGTATTACAATTACTTCTGCATGTACAACTTGTTTTTGGAATAATAATAGAATAAACATTATTGATACTCCAGGTCACGTTGACTTTACAGTTGAAGTTCAAAGATCTTTAAAAGTACTTGATGGTGCTGTTACAGTTTTAGCAGCAAAAGGTGGTGTTCAACCACAAACAGAAACTGTTTGGAGACAAGCAGATAAATATAGTGTACCAAGAATGGTATACGTAAACAAAATGGATACAACTGGTGCTGATTTCATGCTTTGTGTTCAACAAATGAAAACAAGATTACATGCAAATCCAGTTTGCGTTCAATTACCAGTAGGAGCTGAAGAAAATTTCAAAGGTATCGTTGACTTAATCAAAATGAGAGCTTTCATCCATAAAGATGATTTAGGAAAAGAAATCGAAGAAACTGATATTCCAGCTGATATGGTAGAAAAAGCTAATGAATATAGAACAATGATGATTGAAGCAGCAGCTGAACAAGATGAAGAATTAATGATGAAATATTTAGAAGGTGAAGAACTTTCTGAAGAAGAAATCAAAAAAGGATTAAGATTAGGAACAATCAATAATAAAATAGTTCCAGTTACTTGCGGTTCTTCATATAAAAATAAAGGTGTACAAGAATTATTAAACTGTATAGTAGACTTTATGCCATCACCATTAGATATAGCACATATCAAAGGTGAAACATTAGATGGAGAAGAAACAGAAGCTAAAACTTCTGATTCAGAACCATTTGCTGCTTTAGCATTTAAAATTGCTACTGACCCATTCGTAGGAAAATTATGTTTCTTTAGAGTTTACTCAGGAACATTAGAGTCAGGATCAACAGTTTTAAATTCAAGCAAAGATAAAAAAGAAAGAATTGGTAGAATTCTTCAAATGCACTCTAACAATAGAGAAGATATAACAAAAGTTTATGCTGGAGATATTGCGGCTGCAGTTGGATTAAAAGATGTTACAACAGGTAACACACTTTGTGATCCAGATCACCCAATAATTCTTGAATCAATGGAATTCCCAGAGCCAGTTATCGATATTGCTATCGAGCCTAAAGATAAAGCTGCTCAAGAAAAAATGGGTATTGCACTTGCAAAACTTGCTGAAGAAGATCCAACTTTCAAAACATACACAAACCAAGAAACAGGTCAAACTATTATCGCTGGTATGGGTGAGTTACACTTAGATATCATCGTTGATAGATTAAAAAGAGAATTTAAAGTTGAATGTAATGTAGGTAAACCATCTGTTGCTTACAAAGAAACAATTAGAGAAAAAGTTAAAGTTGAAGGTAAATTCATTCGTCAATCTGGTGGTAGAGGACAATATGGTCACGTTTGGTTAGAAATGGAACCATTAGAACCAGGTTCAGGTGTTCAATTTGAGAGCAAAATCGTTGGTGGTGTTGTTCCAAAAGAATACATTAAACCAGTTGAAGAAGGTATTAGAGAAGCTTGTCAAGCTGGTGTTCTTGCAGGATACCCAGTTATCGACTTCAAAGCTACTTTAGTAGATGGTTCTTACCATGAAGTTGACTCATCAGAAGCAGCATTCCATATTGCTGGATCTATGGCATTCAAAGAAGGTTGTAGAAAAGGTCATGCTGTTATCTTAGAGCCAATTATGAAAGTTGAAATAACAGTTCCAGAAGAATACATGGGAGATGTTATAGGAGATGTAAACTCTAGACGTGGAAAAATGGAAGGTATGGAAAGTATTGATGGAATGCAAGAAATTCGTGCATTTATACCACTTTCAGAAATGTTTGGATATGCAACAGACTTACGTTCTAAAACACAAGGTAGAGGAACATACTCTATGGAACCTTCTCATTATGAAGAAGTTCCAAAATCAGTTCTTGAAAATATTGTTTCTTCAAGAGCTAAAAAAGAAGACTAATTTTGTGAAATATCAATTTTAGAAAAGTACTTGCTTTTTTGTACAAAATAGTATAAAATGGCAATGATTAAAAAGTCTTTAAATTTTTAAATTTAAATATAAAAGATAGCTAGGGCAGAAAGCGCTTCTGCCTAATAGCTAAATTAAAAGGAGGAAAATTAAAATGGCTAAAGCTAAATTCGAAAGAACAAAACCACACGTTAACATTGGTACAATCGGACACGTTGACCATGGTAAAACAACAACAACAGCAGCTATTACAAAATATTTAGGATTATTAGGAAAAGCTCAATTCACAGCTTACGATCAAATTGACGGAGCTCCAGAAGAAAAAGCTAGAGGAATCACAATCAATACTGCTCACGTTGAATATGAAACAGAAAATAGACACTATGCACACGTTGACTGCCCAGGACACGCTGACTACGTTAAAAACATGATTACTGGTGCTGCTCAAATGGACGGAGCTATATTAGTAGTTTCTGCAGCAGATGGTCCAATGCCTCAAACAAGAGAGCACATCTTACTTGCTAGACAAGTTGGTGTTAAATATATCGTTGTTTACTTAAATAAATGCGATATGGTTGATGATCCAGAATTACTTGAATTAGTAGAAATGGAAGTTAGAGACTTATTATCAAGCTATGATTTCCCAGGAGATGAGATTCCAATTATTAAAGGATCTTCATTAAAAGTATTAGAATCATCAGCTACAGATCCAAATGCACCTGAATATGCATGCATGAAAGAATTAATGGAAGCTGTTGATAGCTATATCCCAACTCCAGAAAGACCAATCGACCAACCATTCTTAATGCCAGTTGAAGACGTATTCACAATTACTGGTAGAGGAACAGTTGCTACAGGTAGAGTAGAAAGAGGAACAGTTAAAGTTCAAGATAACGTTGAAATCGTTGGTTTATCTACTGAAAAGAAACAAACAGTTGTTACTGGTGTTGAAATGTTCAGAAAATTATTAGACCAAGCTGAAGCTGGAGATAACATTGGTGTTCTTTTAAGAGGTGTTGATAGAAAAGACATTGAAAGAGGTCAAGTTATTGCTAAACCAGATACAATTCATCCACATACAAAATTCAAATCAGAAGTATACGTTTTAACTAAAGAAGAAGGTGGAAGACATACTCCATTCTTCAATGGTTACAGACCACAATTCTACTTTAGAACAACAGACGTTACTGGTGTTATTGATTTACCAGCTGGTGTTGAAATGGTTATGCCAGGTGATAACGTATCTATGACAATCGAATTAATCACACCAATCGCTATTGAAAAAGGACTAAGATTCGCTATCCGTGAAGGTGGTAGAACAGTTGGTTCTGGTGTTGTTGCTGAAATTATCGAATAATATTAGTTACAATATATAAAAGAGTTCTTGTAAAAAGAACTCTTTTTATATTGCTTTTTTTATATATTAAATGTAAAATCAATATATATATTATAGTGGGGATTTTATATGAACAAAAAAGCAAAACGAATACCAGTTAATTCTGTAGGCAAGCTTATAAAAGAAGCTAGAGAAAAGAAAGAATTAAGCATAGAAGATTTGGTATGGCAAATAAATAAACCAAAAAAGGTTACTGCTGAGCTTATAAAAAAATGGGAGAAAGGTCAAGAATTTCCCGATTTAGATTGCATATATTTATTAGCAGAAAATTTAGACTTAAATCCAAATGAATTATTTCAAAAAAGACTTACAATTCAAGATGAATCAATACATGAGGTTGATTGGGCTGAAAGAAGAGTGAGTGAAAGAATGTTACATGTAACTAAGAATTTAACTAAGGTAGTAGTAGAATTTGTGGGAATAATTTTAGCAATATTGCTTGGTATGTATGCTTCACATTTTATAAGAATGATGACTGATCCCAATGATTTAACTCAACAGCAAATAGTAATAAATGTAATAGATGATGCAGTAAATCAAAGTACATCGAATGGGAAGTTTCAAAATGAAAGTGTAAATAATACCATTAATTCTATCGGAAATGTTGTAAATTAATAATCGAGGAATTTTATGAAAAGAGAAAGAGATTTTAAAGCTAAGAAAAAATATGGTGAATTTAAAACTTTTGGTGAATATATTCTAGAAGGCAGAGATAAGCAAGGATTAAGTAGATTAAGTTTAGTTGAAAGAATTATAGATAAAGGTCAACAAGTAGATGAAAGAACAGTTAAACTTTGGGAAAAAGATGCTCTTTATCCAGATATAACTATGATATATATATTATCAGAAATTTTAGAAATACATCCAAATGATTTAATTTTGGCAAAACAATACATGTATGAAGCTGGACTTAATGGCATAGATATGATGTTAATGAGAGTAGTTTGCAATTTTATAGATGTTTCTATATGGAAAATACACTGCTTTTTTAATGTTTTTAAATGGTTTATATTATTTTGGATTTTAGGTTCGAAATATGGTATTAGTGTACCATGGTTAATGATTGTAATGTTCATTTTAAGTATAATTGCTGCTATGGTAGAATTTGATGGAGTGTAAAAACTGAACTTTTGGTCAAATTATAAAAAAACTATTGCTTTTTTTATAGAAAGCATTTAAAATAGTAATGTCTAATAAAAAAAGTAATACAAATATGTTAAGGGGGAAAAACACTTGAAGATATTATTAGATGCAATGGGAGGCGACAATGCCCCAGATGCAACCATTAAGGGAGCTGTAAGAGCTGCTAAAGAGGTTAAATCTGAAATTGTTCTTATTGGAAATGAAGAAATTATAAATGCTAAAGTAAAAGAATTTTTTGGAAAAGATACAATTACTGAAGTAGCAAATAACATTTCAATAAAAAATACAACTGAAACAATTGAAATGTGTGATATACCAACACAAGCTATAAAGCAAAAGAAAGATTCATCAATGGTTGTGGGATTTAAAATGCTTAAAGAAGGCGAAGGAGATGTATTTATATCTGCCGGAAATTCAGGAGCATTACTTACTGGAGCAACTTTATTAGTTGGTAGAATAAAAGGTATTGATAGACCTGCTATTGCACCACTTTTACCAGCTTATGGAAAAAGCTTTTTACTTATGGATGCAGGAGCAAATACAAACTGTAAGCCAATTAATTTAGTTCAATTTGCTCAAATGTCTACAATATATTTAAAAAATACTTTAGGTATTGAAAATCCAAAAGTTGGTTTATTAAATATAGGAACTGAAGAAACAAAAGGAAATGATTTAGTAAAAGAAACTTTTAATATTTTAAATGAACATGCTGAAGAATATGGTGTTAACTTTATTGGAAATATTGAGGGTAGAGATTGTTTCTCAGGAGAAATTGATAGTGTTATTACAGATGGTTTTACTGGAAATGTTTTCTTAAAAACACTTGAAGGTGTTGGAAAAATGGTAAAAAGAAATTTAACCGAAAGTTTAACAAGAAATTTACTTGCTAAAATATGTTCTGTGCCATGTTTACCAGCAATTAAAAGATTTGCAAAAACAATGGATTACAAAGAATATGGCGGAGCTTTATTCTTGGGAGTAAAAAAACCAGTAGTAAAAGCACATGGTAGTAGTGATGAGTATTTATTCTATTTTACAATTAAACAAGCTGAAAGATTTGTTGAGAGTAAGGCTGTAGATAAAATGATAGAAGAATTTGAAAAAAATAAGTAATAAATACTTGACTTTTTATGTAGTATATAATAAAAATAGATTATATAGTAATATCTTTGAAAAGGAGGTGTAACTTATATGAGTACTGAAGAAGTATTTGAAAAAGTAAAAGCTATAATTGTTGAACAATTAGGAGTAGCTGAAACAGCTGTTGAAATGGATGCATCTTTTATAGATGATTTAGGTGCAGATTCATTAGATATAGTTGAACTTGTAATGGCTTTAGAAGAAGAATTCGATTTAGAAATTCCAGATTCTGATGCTGAAAAAGTAGTTACAGTTGGAGATGTAGTTGAGTATATCAAAGAAAACGTGTAATATTGTAATCAATAATGAAGATAAAAATCGGGTGTATATGTTATTTGTTTTAAATAATATATATACCCGATTTTTGTTGAAAAATATTCAAAAAAGATATATAATAATATGCGGAGGTAAAAAATGGATTTAGAAGTTTTTGAAAAAGAAATAGGATATTTTTTCAGAGATAAAAGTTTGCTAAAAAAAGCACTTACTCATACTTCTTATGCTTATGAAAATAAAGTAGAAAGTTATGAAAGATTGGAATATCTTGGTGATAGTATATTAGAATTTATAAGTAGCAAATATTTGTATACAAATTATAAAAAATTGTCAGAAGGAGAAATGACTAAAGTTAGAGCATATTCAGTATGTGAAGACAGTTTATATACAGTTGCGTTGAAGCATAATTTTAGTGATTTCTTATATCTTGGAAAAAGTGAACAAGCATCACATGGCACTAGAAAAGCGATACTTGCAGATACTGTAGAATCTGTTATTGCAGCTATTTATTTAGATTCTAATTTAGAAAATGCAGAGAAATTTATTTTAGACAACATTAAAGAACAAATTGAATATGCATCAAAACATGTTGGTATTAAAGATTATAAAACTGTGCTACAAGAAAAACTTCAATCATCAGGAGATGTTTCAATAAAATATAATATTATTTCTGAAAAAGGACCAGATCACAACAAAGAATTTACAGCTGAAGTTGTAATAAATAACAAAAAAATGCAAACAGGAACAGGAAAAAGTAAAAAGGCAGCAGAAATGGAAGCTGCTAGAAAAACTTTAGAAACTTTAAAATAAAGGAGCAAGTATGAAGAAACAATATATTATTCCAATATTTGTGCCACATCTAGGTTGCCCAAATGAATGTACTTTTTGCAATCAAAGAAAAATTAGTGGTGAACAGAAAAATGTTACAGAAGAAGATGTTAAGAGAATAATTGAATATTATTTAGAAAGTTTTAAAGATAAAGATGCCAAAGTAGAAGTTGCTTTTTTTGGTGGAAGCTTTACAGCGATAGAACCAGAATTGCAAGAAAAACTTTTGAAAGCAGCTTATGAATATATAAAGCTTAAAAAAGTAGATAGTATTAGAGTTTCAACAAGACCAGATGCAATAGATAAAACCATATTAAAAAGACTAAAAAAATATAAAGTAAAAACAATAGAACTTGGTGTTCAATCTACTAATAATTATATTTTGGAAAAATGCAAAAGAGGACATACTTTTGATGATGTAAAAAAGGCATCAAAGCTTATTAGATGGCATGGATTTACATTAGGACATCAAATGATGGTAGGGCTTCCAGAAAGTACAGTATTAGATGAAATGAATACTGCAAAAGATTTGGCAAAATTAAAACCTAAAATGGTTAGAATATATCCAGTTTTAGTAATAAGAGGAACTGAGCTAGAAAAAGAATATTTAGATGGTACTTATGAACCATTGTCACTAGAACAAGCTGTTGAAAGATGCAAAGAATTATGCTATTTCTTTGGAAAGAAAAAGATAAATGTTATAAGAGTTGGACTTCAAAATACTGAAACTATTTGTGATCCTAAAAAATCAAAAAGTGAAGTTGTCGCTGGTCCATATCATGAGACTTTTAGACAATTAGTAGAATCTTCTATGTATTATGATACAATTGTTGATAAAATAAAGCAGTTTAACACTAAGGTAAAAGAAGTAGAAATTAAAGTAAATCCACAAAATGTAAGTAATGTAGTAGGCTTCAAAAGACAAAATATTGAGAAGCTAAAAAATACTTATGATGTTGATGTTTTAATTAAAATGGATGAAAAATGTCCAGTAAGTAAGATAGACGTTACTGTTACAAAAAAATATCAAGATTTTATAGATGAATAATTTTTGTAAAACACACCTATACTAATAAAAATAGGTGTGTTTTTATGAAGAAAAAAATTAGAGATATTATATTAATTACAGTGGGGTGTATTGTTGCAGGAATTGGAACGGCTTTATTTTTGCTACCTAATAGATTATCTAGTGGTGGTTTTGCTGGTATTGCAACTATATTATATTATTTGTTTGGAATTCCTATGGGAAATACTATAATGATATTAAATATTCCACTTTTTATATTAAGTTATTTTAGAGCAGGAAAAACTTTTTTATTAAAAAGTATATATGCTACTTTTCTATATTCCATAGCAATAGATATATTAAGTAAAATTACAACTTTTACAGATGATAGATTTTTAGACTGCATATATGGTGGCATTTTAATTGGAATAGGTCTAGGATTAGTATTTAAAGCAAAGGCTTCAACAGGAGGAACTGATTTAATTGTTCAAATTATCAAGAGTTATTCTAAAAAGGTAAGAACCTCAAATATGTTAGTTATCATGGATGGCTTTATAGTATTTGCAAATTTATTATTTTTTAGGCAAATTGAAATAGGACTTTATTCGGCTATTGCTATTTTTATTATTGGAAAAATGATAGATTTGGTTTTTGAAGGTATTAATTTTAGTAAAATGCTTTATATTGTGTCAGATAAGTATGAAGAAATTGCAGAAAAGATAAATTTAGATATAGAAAGTGGAGCAACAGGACTATATGGCAGAGGAATGTATACTTCAACAGAGAGAACAATTCTTATGTGTGTTACTAAAAGAAGAAATGTAATGACAATTAAAAATTTAGCAGAAGAGATTGATCCAAATGCATTTATAATTATAACAGATGCAAGAGAAGTGTTTGGCTTAGGGTTTAAATAGAATTTTAAAGAAGGTAGTAATAATTACTACCTTCAATTTATTTTAATTTTCCATTGATAAAAATGCATAAATGTATTAAAATGTAATTGATATAATGGAGGAAATTTTACAGATGGAGCAAACATATATATTAAAAAATCCAGATAGTTTTAATTTAAAACATATTTTTGAATGTGGACAGTGTTTTAGATGGAACGAAGAAATAGATGGAAGCTACACAGGTGTAATAAAATTCGGAGTTATAAATGTCAAACAGGATGGAAAAAATTTTGTTTTTGAAGGAAATGTTCAAGGTAATTTAGAAGATATAGTAAAAGATTATTTTGATTTAAATACAGATTATTCTAAAATAAAAGAACAATTAAGTAAAATAGATGAATATTTAAAAGAAAGTATTGAATTTGGAGAAGGTATTAGAATTTTAAATCAAGATTTATGGGAGTGTATAATTTCTTTTATAATATCTGCGAATAACAATATTCCAAGAATAAAGAAAATAATAGATAAAATTTCTTGTACTTATGGAGAAAAAGTTGTATTTAGAGAAAAAGAGTATTATTTGTTTCCTAATGTTTTAGAGCTTTCAAAAGCTAGCATTGAAGATTTAAGAAGTATGGGATTAGGTTTTAGAGATAAAAGGGTATATACAACTACTAAAATGATAAGAGAAAATGTAGTTTCTCTAGAAGAATTAGAAAAAGGTGAAAGTTTAGAATTTATTGAGGAAGAGCTTTTAAAACTAGATGGTGTTGGAGAAAAGGTTGCAAATTGTATAATGCTTTTTGCATTAAAAAGATTTGATGTTTTTCCAATAGATGTTTGGGTTAGAAGAGTTATGAATGACTTATATATACATAATGAAGATGAAGAAAGAGTTAGCAAAAAGGAAATACAAAAATTAGCAAAAGAAAAGTTTTTAGACATTCCAGGCTTAGCTCAGCAATATTTGTTTTATTGGAAAAGAGAGCAGGGCAAGGGTGCATAAAAGTGGAGGAAAACTATGGGAAAAAAAGATAATTTAGTTGCTGGTATAATGACTACATTAATTATCCTTATATTTTTATTAACTACTTATTTTTGTTTAGATATTTTTGGAATAATAGATGTTCCTGATAATTTAAGCTTGGCAAAAATATTAGGTTCAAGGTCAGAAGAAATGGTTGCAGTAAAACCTATAGAAGACTTAATTATCACAGAAGAAAATATAGATGAATGGCTTAATGAAAGTACTGAAATGGAAAATATTGAAGTAGAAAACAATGAAGTTGAAAATAATGAAGAAATAGAAGTAGTAGAACGTCAAGATATTCCACAAAGAGATGTGCCAGAAGAACAAGTAGCAGAAAAAGCAACTAGTAAGGTATATTATTATCAATTAGATATGTATGGTAAAATGATTTATGATAGAATGTATGACAATATAGAAAATTTGAAAACTGGTAATTTTGATGTAGAATTTGATACATTATTTAACGATTTATTACATGAAGAAAATGGAGAAGCAACTTTAGAAAATGCTTTTCAATTTGGTATGAATGCTTTACTTTTTGATCATCCAGAAATATTTTTCTTAGATATTACTAAAATGTATATGTCTACTGAAATTACAAGCTTAGGTCCATTAAAAACATATAGAGTAAAAATAGGCGGTTTAGATGGCGAAAGTTACTTGTCAAACTCATTTTATAGCAAACAGTCTATTGATGTGGTTTCAGAAATGATAGAAACAGTAAAATCAAATATAGAAGGAAGCATTATAGATGATAATACATACAATAGAATTAAATTTGTACATGATTATTTAGTAGATACAGTTTCTTATGACCAAACACTATCAAAAGATAATATTTATAATATATATGGAGCTTTAATAAACAAAGTAGCTGTTTGCGAGGGTTATTCTAAAGCTTTCAAATATATAATGGACGATTTTGGAATTCCTTGTGTTATAGTATGTGGAATAGGACAAAATTCAAATGGAGATACAGAAAGTCATGCTTGGAATTACGTAAAAATAGATGGAAAATGGTATGCTATTGATTGTACTTGGGATGATCCTGTTATAGTAGGAAACGGTTATGTTTCTAATAGTGTTTTTACAAAATATTTTTTGAAAGGTTCAAATGATTTCTTTAAAGACCATATAGAAGATGGGAAGATAGTTGAAAATTCAAGTTTTGTATATCCAACTTTAAGTGTAGGTAATTATTAAGGAGAGTTATGAAATTTAATTTAGTTTACGGTAAAAGCGGAAGCGGTAAGAGTAAGTTCATATATGAAGATATAAAAAATAAGATAGGTACTGCAAGTATCTATCTTATTGTGCCTGAACAAAGTAATTTAACAGCAGAACAAAACTTATTTGCAGTAACTGGAGAAAATACTTTATTAAATGTAGAAGTTCTTACTTTAAGCAGAATGGCAACAAGAGTTATGAACGAAATTGGAGGAAATTTATATACTAGATTATCTAAAGTTGGAAAGAGTATGTTAATATATGACATATTAACAAAAGAGAAAAAAAATTTACATTTTTTAGGAAAATCAGATAAAAATATTGATGTAGTAAGTAATATGCTTACAGAGCTAAAAAAACACAATATGGATATTAATGTTATAGCAAATACTGATTTTGATGATGAATATATGAGCCTTAAACTTAAAGATATTGACATTATATATAATGCTTACGAACAAGCTATAAATGAGAAATTTATAGATGAAAATGATAGTATGAATATATTAAGCGAGAATTTAAAACACACAGATATGTTTAAAGATAGTTTAATATATATAGATGATTTTTTAGGCTTTACACCACAGGAGTATTGTGTCTTTGAAGAACTTTTAAAACAATGTAAAGAAATTACAGCTACGGTTTGTATAGATAATTTAGAAGGCAAAACTAAAATGGAAAATGATATTTTCTATTTTAATAAAAAATTTGCAAGAAAACTTTTAGAAATAGCAGAAGAGCAAAATGCAGAAATAGAAAAGATTAATTTAAAAGAATTACATAGATTTAAAAATGATGAATTAAAATTTTTAGAAAAGACTTTATTAGGAGAAGTCAAAAAAAAATATAGTAAGCCTGTAAAAAATATTGAACTTTTTTTAACTAATAATTCATATTCAGAAATGGAATATGTTGCAACAAAAATTATAGAATTAGTTAAGGAAAATGACCTAAGGTATAACGAAATTGGAATAGTTACTAAAAATATAGATGGTTATTTAGAAGATGCGAAAGCTGTTTTTGATAAATATGAAATCCCTTTATTTATTGATAGTAAAAAAGAATTAAATCAAAATATCTTAATAAAATATATAATAGCATTGTTAGATATTTTTTCAAAAAATTGGTCTTATGATGCAATGTTTGATTATTTAAAAATAGGTTTACATGAATTTGAAAATGAAGATATTTATGAATTAGAAAATTATTGTAAAAAATGGGGAATAAAAGGAAGCAAATGGTATAACAGAGAATTTAATTATGAACCAATTAATGATTTGCAATCTAAGTTAGAGGCTTTAAGAATACAGATAGTAACTCCGTTATTAGAGTTTAAAAAAAGAGTTTCAGAAAACAAAACTGTATTTGAAATTACTAAACATTTATATAGTTTTTTAATAGATAATAAAATTAATGAAATATTAGATAAAAAAATTAAAAGTTATTCTATGCTAGAAATTGCAGATGAATATAGCACTAGTTATAAGATTTTAATAAATGTATTTGATGAATTAGTTTTACTTTTTAAAGATGAAAAAATAACTTTTGATAAGTACAAAGAATTATTGCAGGTAGGTATAAAAAATAGTGAACTTGGAATACTGCCTGCTACACAAGATCAAGTAGTTTTAGGAGATACAGAGCGTTCAAGAAGTAGAAAGGTCAACGTTTTATTTGTTATTGGAATAAATGATGGTGTCTTTCCATCAAAATCACAAGAAGAAGGTTTTTTGAATGATAAAGATAGAGAAAAACTTGCCAATAAAGGCTTTGAACTTGCAAAATCTTCTACTGAATTATTATATGAAGAACAATTTAACATTTACAGAACATTTACTCTTCCAGAAGAAAAACTGTTTTTACTATATTCTTCAAATGATAAAGATGGTAAACCATTAAGACCTTCAATATTAATTAAGAAAATTAAAATAGCTTTTCCAAACTTAATTCAAAATAGCGATATTATTGAGCAAAGTTATAAAATAACTAATGAAAAAGCTACATTTGAAGAGGCTTTGAAGGTTTATAAAGAATTTTTAAATGGAAAAGAAATATCAGAAGAATGGCAAGAGCTAATATTATATTTTTATAAAACAAGACCAGATGAATTTAAAAGCGCTATTAGTGGTTTTGATTATAATAATTTACCTGAAATAATTTCTAAAGATAATATTACTAAACTATATGGAAATACATTAAAAACGAGTGTATCTAGATTAGAAAGTTATAGAAAGTGTCCTTTTTCTTTTCATTTAACTTATGGACTTAAATTAAAAGAAAATAGTGAACTTCAAATGGCTGCAGTTGATACTGGTTCTTTTATGCATGAAGTAATAGATGAATTCTTTAGAAAAATAGATGAAAATGGACAAAATTTATCAACTATTACCGATGAAGAAATACAAAAAATAACTTTAAATATTATAGAAGAACTTCTTGGAATGTCTAAATATTATGTTTTTTCTAGTACTGCGAAGTTTAAGCTTCTTACAAGAAGATTAAAAAAAGTAGTTTTAAAAGCAATAGAATATATTGTATATTCATTAAAAAATAGTGATTTTGAAGTATTAGGTCATGAAATAGAATTTAACAATTTGAGTAAATTTAAGCCAATTCAAATGTCTCTTTTTGAAGATAAGTCTGTTGAAATTATTGGTAAGATTGATAGGGTAGATTTAGGAAAAGTAGGAAACAAACAATATGTTAGAGTAATAGATTATAAATCTTCAGTTAAGAGCATAGATATAACACAAGTAGAGGCGGGATTACAAATACAACTTATTACATATTTAGATGCGCTTACAGAAAATACAGAATATGAACCTAGTGGAATATTATACTTAAGCTTAATTGATAATATAGTTAAAACTGAAAAAAATGTTGATCCAGAAGAAATAGAAAGTAAAATTAGAAAAGCTTTTCAGATGAAAGGATTAGTTTTAGCTGATATTCAAGTAGCAAGAGCTATGGATAAAAATTTAGAAGTATCTAATACTTCGGATATTATTCCAGTTGCATTAAAACAAAATGGTGAATTTTCAGCAAAGCCAAAAACTTTGAATGAAGGAGAATTTAAAGATTTACAAAAAAATGTAAAGAAAACGATAAAACAGCTATCTTGTGAAATTATGAAAGGAAATATAGATATTAAACCATATAGTTATAACAAACATACTGGTTGCGATTATTGTAAATATAAAACAATATGCAATTTTAATACTGGTTTGAAATCTAATGAATATGATTACATTTAAGGAGAGTAAATATGAGAAGTACTGTGATGCAGATTGATTTAGATGCTTTTAAGCACAATATGCAGGAAATTCAAAAATATGTTGGAGAAAATATAACACTTATGCCAGTTATAAAGGCTAATGCTTATGGAACTTATATAAATACCAAATTAGAAGCCATAAAGAATTATAAAATAGTAGCAGTGGCAATTGCAGATGAAGCAACCTATCTTAGAAATATTGGTTATACAGGAGAGATTCTTATATTAAACCAACCAGATGTAAATGATATAGAAGTTGCTACGAAACAAAACGTTTCTTTAGGTCTCAGCAACCTAGAATGCTTAAACACTTTGATTTCAAAAGAAAATGAGGTAAATGTACATCTGGAACTAGAAACAGGAATGGGACGAACAGGAATAAAAATTCAAGACTTAGAAACGTTTTGTTTCTTAATTAGTAAAAATCCCTTTATCAAAGTACAAGGTGTTTATACTCATTTTGCTGTTGCAGATACAGATGAAGCATATACTAACTTGCAAATAGAAAAATTTAATGAAGGTTTAAAAATAATTCAAAAATATTTTAAAGATATAAAATATATTCATCATAGTGCTTCTAATGGAATTTTAAACTTTAAAAATTCTAAATGTAATACAGTAAGACCGGGTATAATAATGTATGGGTATGAATCTTATGATGGAGTTTATAAAAAACTTGATTTAAAACCAGTAGCAAAATTAAAGTCTAGAATTAATTTTGTTAAGATTTTAGAAAAAGATGAAAGTGTAAGTTATGGTAGACTATTTATAGCTGATAAAACAACTAAAGTAGCAACCGTTCCAATTGGCTATGCTGATGGCATAAGAAGAAGTATGACAGGTGCCAAAGTTTATGTAAAGGGACAAAAAGCAGAAATTATTGGCAGAGTTTGTATGGATAGTTTTATGATTGACGTAACTAATATTGAAGATATACAAGTTGGAGATGAAGTATATATATGGGATAATGAAAATATTACTTTAGACGAAGTGGCAAAAAAATGCGATACCATAAATTATGAAATTCTATCATGTATTTCAAATAGAGTACCAAGAGTGTTTGAAGGAGGTTTAGATGTTTAAAGAAGAGGAAGTAGTTTATGTTGAAAAAAATGGTATAAGTTATATGCAGTTTAAAAGATTATTAAAGTATGGAATAAAACATGCATATACATTTAAAGGAGATGGAATAGATTTTTCTTTTAATCAAGATAAAAATAAAACAAGTTATGAAGCGTTGTGTAATGCTTTAGAAATAGATTTTAATAATGTTGTTCAACCAGTACAAACACATACAGATATAGTAAAATGTATAGATAAGATAGAATCCACAGAAAGTTTGCAAGATGTGGATGGATTAATTACAAATAAAAAGAATATTGCGTTGACAACAAAAAATGCTGATTGTATATTATTTTTGTTTTATGATCCAGTAAAAAAAGTAATTGCAAATGTGCATTCCGGTTGGAGAGGAACATTTCAAAAAATAGCTGAAAAGGCAGTTATAAAAATGATAAATTATTATGGTTGTAAAGCAGAAGATATTTTATGCTTTATATGTCCAAGCATTAGAAAATGTCATTTTGAAGTAGAAACAGATGTTAAAGAACTTTGTGAAGAAATATTTAAGTTTACTAATAGAACAGAAGAGTTTATTGAAGTAGGTGAAATTATAGATGGTGAGCAAAAGTATAATATTGATACTGTATTAATTAATAAAATTTTACTTACAGAAATTGGAATAAAAGAAAAAAATATTATAGATTGTAATATATGTAGTGTTTGTAATAAAGATAAAGTTGAATCAGTAAGAGTAGATGGCAGTAATGCAGGAAGAGCCACAGCTATTATAATGTTATAGGAGATGCTTATGTATGAAACATTAGAAGAAATAGAATATGTAGTAAAACAATGTAATAAATGTAAGTTATGCAAAAATAGAACAAATACAGTTTTTGGTGTTGGAAATCCTAATGCAAAAATTATGTTTATAGGTGAAGGACCAGGAGCAGATGAAGATTTACAAGGAGAACCTTTTGTTGGAAAGGCCGGCAAACTTATGAATGAAGCTTTTAAGGGATTAGGAATAAAAAGAGAAGAAGTATATATTGCAAATATTGTAAAATGCAGACCACCGAATAATAGAAACCCAGAAAAAGATGAAGCTATTGCTTGTATGGATTATTTAAGAAATCAAGTTATGCTTATAAAACCAGAAATAATTGTTTTACTTGGCAGTGTTGCTTTAAAAAACATATTGGGCGAAGAATATGGAATTACCAAAAGTAGAGGAAAATGGATAATAAAAAAAGATATAAAATATATGCCAACTTTTCACCCAGCAGCACTTTTAAGAGATGAAAGTAAAAAAATATATTTTTGGAATGATTTAAAATTAGTACTAGAAGAATTAAACAAATAATAAAACCTCCTAAAAATAAAGGAGGTTTTAATTTATGTTTTTTATTCGTATCTTTTCTTCGAATAATAATTTAAGTTTGCTAAAGAGCTTTTTAAAGAATTCAATGCCGTAGGTGGGATTTTCGAAAAGCACTAAATCTTTATTTGATTCTTCAAAAAAGGTAAGTACACCATATTTTTTCACCAATTCGCGCTTTTCTTCAAGTTTGTTCATCATATCACGATAGAATTCATTATAGTAATTATATCCTTCGGTATCAATAAGTAAATCTTTAAAATTATATAAATGAGCTTGAAAAGCATTTAAACTATCTTGATCTTTAATATAATCAAATTCTTTATTAAAACAGTTGTATATAATTGTGTTTTGTATTTCTAAAGTGAGTTTTAAAATTATTGATTTCAATGCTTCTATTCTATTAGATAAATTCTTTATCTTATTTAAAGATGCATTGTTTTCAGAACAAAAATCTAAATTGTTAATAGAGACAACTAATTCCTCTTGGTATTGCATAAGTAAATCTAGATTTGCTTCAATTATACTATAAGTTTTTGTATTCGATTTTGCAATAAAAGTATTTTTAAAGACATCATTACTATGTAAAACACTATGGAATAAAGGATATGTTCCAGTAAAATATGCAAGTTGTCTAATAATTGCTGTTTCTATTGGATAATAGTCAGGACTTTCAGTTGTTAAATTCATATTGTAATATCTAACTGTATCTGTTTCAGATTTATTAGCTTTTGAAGCCATATACTGAACTGCAGCTTCGTTTAAAGCCATTCCAGAGGATTTACCTTGAAGATTGTATAATCCCATTTTGGTAAGTTTTCCACGTTTATCTTTTACTCCTTGCAAAAAGTGAATACATTCATGAATTGCAAGTGTATTCAAATCTTCTAAATCCATATCTTTATTAAAGTATATAGAATTATTTTTATAAAAGTATTTAGCAACAGCCATATCTTTTGGCATTTTTGCAATATACATATTTAATCTAGATATAGCAATAAATAAATCACTTTGATTTAAATTATGCTCAGGAAATGCAGAGCATAATTTTTCTGCAATTTTTGATGCTATTTTATTTATTTCAAGTGTGCTAAGGGGATTGACAATTTCAATTCCTTCGCGCTTAAGTGTAGAATTTATGCCCATAAAAACTCCTTAAATCTTTTGTATAATAATATTATACCTCAAAACTGGAAAATATAAATATCAACTACATAAAAAGTTTGTTACATTTGCGTAACATAAAATGTAACAAAAACTTAATAAGAGTAATATTGAAAGCCTACATTCTTAATGTTATAATAAAAATATGATATTATGAAATAATTATAATAAAAAGGAAAGAGAGCGGCTGATGAAGAAGTTCAAATTTAATAAACAAACAATCAAAATATTAAGTATAGGCACAGCATTAGTAGGTGTTATGTTTATGAATTCTTTTAGCTTCGCTAATACAGAGAATACTCTTGAAACACTACATACACAAGATTTTGTAGAATGGCAACAACTAAGCGAAGAAGAAAAAGAGAATACTTTGATGCCAAAAATGTATACAACAGTAGTAGAAGATGATGTACTTGAAGAATATAACCAAAAATATTTTAGTTATAGAATGCAAATTCTTACTAGAAAAATTTCACAAAAATTATATTCAGCAATGACTAAATCTGCAACATATAATTCACCTGAATATAATTTAAATTCAAATATTAAAGTGCAAGTAAAACATCAAGGTTCTACTAATGAATGCTGGGCATTTTCAACAGTATCAATGTTAGAAACTAACCTAGCATTAACAAAAAATGTAAATAAAACTTTTTCTCCAAGACATATGGATTATTCTACTGCTAAAACTTTTACAGATGGAATAAATCCTTATGGATATAATAGAGAGGTAGGAGTTGGAGGATTAGCACCTTTTGGGTTGGCCTATTTAACAAATGGTAAAGGTGCAGTTCTTGAAGCTGATATGCCTTTCGAAGACAACGAAGAAAAAATTTCATTAAAAGAATTAGATAAGAAAGTGGATACTATTGTTACAGATTATGTATCCTTACCAACGTTAAAGAAAGAATATGCTGAAGATGGAACTGTTACATATACAAATGGTGGTACAGGACCAAATAGAAAAGTTTATAGTACAGAAGAAGTTACTCAAATTAGAAATATGATAAAAAATCATATTGTAAAATATGGTGCTGTATCATCTGTAACTGCGGGAAATCAACAAAAATTTTATAGTGATTCAGAAAATCCTTGGAAAGCTAAAGCTTATTTCTGTAATACGAATGAATATGTTAGAGACCATGCAGTTACTATTGTAGGTTGGAACGACACATACTCAAAGGATAATTTTACAGGTTCTGCTAAACCAAAAAATGATGGTGCATATATTTGTTTAAACACTTATGGTGATAATGCTTTTGATAAAGGTTATTTATATATTTCTTATGAAGATGCTTTAATAGAAAGTTTGTTATACGGAATTAATGCAACTTCAAATGTTGATTATGATGAATTATATCAATATAATCCAATGGGAGATAATACAGCTATTGGGTTAAGTACTACTAATACAGGTTATATAGCTAGCACTTATGCTAGGGACAACACAAAAGAAGAGAGTTTAACTTATGTAGGAGTTTCAGTACCGGATGATATGTCTTTAGAGATATATGTTAATCCAAATGGAAATGGTACTACATTAGACAAACTTACTAAAGTAGCTACAACAGAAGTATTAGACCCAGGATATCATAGAATAAAAGTGGATAAAACAAAACTAGGAGGAAGCAATTTTGCAATAGTAGTAAAAGAGAAATCAGTTGCTGATAGATTTTATTTTTCAATAGAAGCTTCAGTTCCAAATTCTCTATATTCAACAATAAAAGGAAACCCTGGTAAAAACTTTTATTCATTAGATGGTTATACATGGAATGATTTGTCAACAGAATCTATAGCAGGTTTCGATATGAAAAATACCGATCTTTGTATAAAAGCTTTTACAGATGTAGTTGAAGAAGAACAAGAGAAACCAGAAGAACCAACTCCTACACCACCAAAAGAAGAAGAAAAAGATCCTACTAAACCAGATGATGAGGAAAAAGAACCAGAAAAACCAGTTGAAGAAAAAATTACAATATCTACAAAAGAATATTTAATAAAAGATAAATATATTTATAAAGTAGCACATTTAACAAAATTTAAAGATTTAAAATCAAAATTTACAACTAATTCAAAAACAATAACTGTAAAAAATAGTAAAGGCGAAACAATAAAAGATACTGATTATATAAAAACAGGAATGAAATTAACTTTATCTGATGGAGCAGAATATACAATTATTGTTAGAGGAGATGTAGATGGTTGTGGCAATGTAAGCCTTTTAGACTTTTCAAAATTTATTGCACATTATGGATATGGAAAAGAATATACATTAAAAGGTGATGCTTTAAAAGCTGCAGATATGAATTGTGATATGAAAATTGATTTAACAGATGTTTCTCAAATGGTTGATTTATATATGAATACATAATTTACATAAATGTTACATAAAAATACTTGATTTTTATAAACAAAAGCGGTATACTATAAAAGAGAAGGAGATTTTTAAGATGAGAAAAAAATTAGCAATTATTATGGTAATGTTAGTATTAGTAACAACATTATTAGTAACAACTGTTAGTGCTTCAAGTTTTACAGCAACAATTACACCAAATAGAACAACAGTTGCAGAATCTAATGAGGTAGTAGTTACAATTAGAGTATCAAACTTAGATGTTGGTACAACAGGAATCAATACATTTGAGGGTGTTTTATCATACAGTACTCAAATATTTGAAACTATTAATGCAGATAGTATTGAAGGAAATAATGGATGGCAACCAACATACAATCAAGATAATGGAAAAATTATGTTATATAAACAAGGTTTCTTAAATGAAGATGCTGATATAGTTCAAATAACTTTTAAAACAAAAACTAATGTAACTGGAAAAACAGGAGATATTAAGCTTACAGATATAAAGGCTTCTAATACAGGTGAAACAATTGAAGCAAGTTCAATTTCTACAAGAATTACTGTTGGAACACAAAACGAAAGTGGAAATATGGCTAATAGTACAGCTAATAAAACTAATACAAATGCTACACCATCTAAAATAAATACAACAACCAATATAACTAGAAATGTTACAAATAATACAAATACAAATAATAATGCTCAATCTTCTTATGTAAATACAAATACTTCAACACAAAATAGCACACAAGAAGAAGACATTCCATACACAGGAGCATCAGATAACATTATGAGAGCAATATTTGTTGTATTAGTAA
Organism: Clostridia bacterium; assembly: GCA_017625465.1. GTDB lineage: Bacteria > Bacillota > Clostridia > TANB77 > CAG-508 > Scatovivens. The sequence goes on from JAGAKS010000003.1 coordinate 67,090, forward strand.
TTGCAGGAATTTTCTACTTCAAATATGAAAGTATTAAAGAAAAATAAAAATATAAATTAGACAGAACAATATGTTCTGTCTTTTTTTATTGCAAAATGATATATAATAATATATAATGAGATTATTATTTTAACAAAAAGGAAGAGACAAATGAAACTACTTATCACGGAGAAACCATCTGTTGCTATGGAATTTGCTAAAGTTTTAAAAGTGAATCCAGCAAAGAAAAACGGTTACTTAGAAGGAAATGGTTGGATTATAACTTGGTGTTATGGACATTTAGTAACAATGAGTTATCCAGAAGTATATGATGAAAATTTAAAATATTGGAGATTAGATACTTTACCTTTTTTGCCAAAAGAATGGAAGTATGAAGTTATTTCTGGTGGAATACAAGCAAAGCAATTTGAAATAATAAAAAATCTTATGCAAAGAGAAGATATAGAAGAAATATACAATGCAGGAGACTCTGGGCGTGAGGGAGAATATATACAAAGATTAGTTTTAATGATGGCAAATCCAAACCCAAAAGCCAAAAAGAAAAGAGTTTGGATTGATTCGCAAACAGAAGAAGAAATACAAAGAGGAATTGAAGAAGCAAAAGATGCATCTGAATATGATAGTTTATCAGATTCAGCATATTTAAGAGCAAAAGAAGATTATTTGATAGGTATTAATTTTTCTAGATTATTGTCTATTATATTTGGAAAAAGAATAGCAAAAGAATTAAATGAAGAAAAGGTCTCTATTGCAGTAGGACGAGTTATGACTTGCGTATTAGGAATGGTAGTTTCAAGAGAAAGAGAAATTAGAAATTTCGTTAAAACAAAATATTATAAAATAGTTGGAGAGTTTGGTAATAGCGAATCTTCATTTAAAGCAGAATGGAAAGTAACGGAAAATTCTAAATTGTTTGATAGCAGACTTTTATATAATGAAAGTGGATTTAAAAAAGAAGATGACGCTAAAAAGTTTATTTCTTATTTGTCAGATAAAAAAGCTGTTATACAAGAAGTAAAGAAAAGCAAGCAAAAAGAAAATGCACCACTTTTGTTTAATTTGGCAGAGATTCAAAATGAATGTACAAGAAACTTTAAAATAAAACCTGATGAAACTTTAGAGATTATACAAGATTTGTACGAAAAAAAATTAGTTACATATCCTAGAACTGATGCAAGAGTTTTATCAACAGCTATTGCAAAAGAAATAGGAAAAAATCTAAATGGATTATATAAAAACTTCAAAGATGAAGAAGTAAGTAGTTATATAAGTAAAATGGTTGAAGAAAAATATAGCACAAATCTAGCTAAGACAAAATATGTAAATGATAGCAAAATTACTGACCACTATGCTATTATTCCAACAGGGCAAGGTTTTGAAAATTATGATAAATTAGATGATTTAAAAAAGAATGTATATAAGCTTATAGTAAAAAGGTTTATTGCAATTTTTTATCCACCAGCTGAATATAGTAAAGTAGCAGTAACAGTAAATGTAGAAAATGAAACATTTACGGCTAATGGAAAAGTATGTGTAAATCCTGGATATTTAGATGTATTAAAAAATAAAACTAAAACAGAAGATGAGAATAATAATCTATCTATATTAACTGCATTAAAAAAAGGTCAAGAAATAGGCATAAATAATTTTGAAATAAAAGAAGGTGAAACTACACCACCTAATAGATATAATTCCGGTTCTATAATTTTAGCTATGGAAAATGCTGGAAAGCTTATTGAAGATGAGGAGCTTAGAGAACAAATAAAAGGTGCAGGTATAGGTACTAGTGCAACACGTGGTGAGATTATAAAAAAACTAGAAAGAATAAAATACATAGATATAAATGAAAAAACTCAAATTGTCACACCAACTAATAAAGGTGAAGCAATTTATGATATTGTTTTGAAATCTATTCCAGATATGCTAAATCCAGATTTAACAGCTAGTTGGGAAAAAGGTTTAGATATGGTAGCAAAAAAAGAAATAAAACCAGATATCTTTATGGAAAAACTAGAGAAATATATAATAAGTAAGATAGATAAGCTTGTTGTAAAATATTAATTATAAATAAAATTCACTATTTATGTAAAATTTACATATTATGTAACATAATAATTTTTTTGAGGTGATAAAAATGAGTTGTTACATAATAAGCGGTGGTTCCAAATTAGAAGGTGAAACTTACGTTTCTGGATCTAAAAATGCAAGTTTACCAATTTTAGCTGCTTGTATTTTGAATGGAAAAACAAGTAAATTGTATAATGTACCAGATATTGAAGATGTTAGGACTACTTTAGAAATATTAGAATATTTGGGCTGTAAAATAAAGAGAGACAAAAAGAAGATAACCATTAATTCAGAAGCAATAAAAAAAACAACAATACCAGATGAACTTATGAGAAAGTTAAGATCATCAGTGATAATTTCAGGGGCAATACTTCGGCAGATGTAAAGAAGTTTTATTCTCATATCCAGGCGGATGTGAGATAGGTAGTAGACCCATTGATTTACATTTAAATAGTTTTAAGAAATTGGGAATAAAAATTGAAGAAAACAGTGGAAATATATACTGCAAATGTGATAAAATAAAAAATGTACAAATACATTTAGATTTTCCAAGTGTAGGTGCAACAGAAAACATAATTTTGGCATCAGTACTAGGTGATAGTGAAGTTATTATTGAAAATGCAGCTTTAGAGCCAGAAATTGTTGATTTAGCAGAGTTTTTAAATAGAATGGGTGCTAAAATTTTTGGTATGGGAACTAGTATAATAAAAATAAAAGGTGTTCAAAATTTGAAAGAAGTTTCTTATAATGTAATGCCAGACAGAATAGAAGCAGGGACTTTACTTATAGCTACGGCTATGACAGGAGGAAAAATTCATTTAAAAAAAGTTGTTCCAGAGCATATAAGTCCATTGCTACATAAATTGGAAGAGATAGGTTGCAAACTTATTGTAAATAAAGACAATATAATTTTAATTAGTCCGAAAAGACTAAAAGCAACAGAAATAAAAACTATGCCATACCCAGGTTTTCCAACTGATTTGCAGTCTATTTTTGCGTGTATGCTCACAATAGCAAAAGGCACATCAATAATTACAGAAAATATATTTGAAAATAGATTTAAAATTTTTTCTGAGCTTAAAAGAATGGGTGTAAAAGCGAATATAGAAGGAAAAACACTTGTCATAAAAGGTGTTAAAAAATTACATGGAGCAGAAGTGCAAAGCACAGATTTACGTGGAGGAGCTGCTTTAGTATTAGCTGGGTTAGTTGCCAAAGGTACTACGAAGGTAAAAAATATAGAATATATTTTGCGTGGATATGAAAATTTGGATTTGAAGTTAAACAATATTGGCGCAAATATTACTAGAGAAGGGAGCTAGTAATTTATGAGTAATGATTTAGATGATGAAATTATTATTGGTATAAACAGACCTAAAACCCCTAAAAATAATCAAAAAAAGAAATACAAAAAGAACGGTTCAAAATCATCAGAAAGTAAAAAAGATTCTAATAAAAAGGTTGCAAAAAAAGCAACCTCTAATAAAAAAAATAAAATAGACAAGCCGATAAAAGCAAGAAAAGGTTTAATATTTTTTCTAATTTTAGTTGCAATTATTGCTATAATTGTAGTACTCATGAATCTAAATATATGCAAAATAAGTAATATAGAGGTTATAGATAATGAAAGAGTTACTAAAGAGCAAATAGAGGAGTTGGCAAATTTTAATCAATACAATAATTTATTTTCTATAAACACTATAAAAGCGCAAGATGACATAAAGAAAAATGCTTATATAGAAGATGTAAAAGTATCTAGGAAATTTCCGAATACTGTAAAGATAACAGTTAAAGAAAGAGTACCAAAGTATATGTTACAAGTAGCAGATAGTTATGTGTATATAAACAATCAAGGATATATGCTAGAAGTTTCGGTAGAAAAACTAGATATACCAATCATTGTAGGTTTTAAAACAGATTTAAGTAATGCAAAAGCTGGGAATAGACTAGAAGTTGAAGATTTAAAAAAGATGGAAACAATTATAAAAATAGTTGAAACGGCAAGAGCAAATGACATAGTAGATAGTATAACAAAAATAGATGTGTCAAATGATAAAAATTATACTTTAATTTTAGAAAGTGAACAAAAGACAGTATATTTGGGAGATTGTTCAGACTTAAATACAAAAATGTTATATTTAAGTGGAATTTTATCACAAACCAAAAATATAGCAGGTGAAATATTCCTTAATATGGATTTGAACACAGATGATGCTTATTTTAGAGAACAAACTTAAATATAAATTTGGAGGATAGTGGCATGAAAGAAAAAAATATTGCGATTATGCTAGGCATAATGTGTTTTTTACTTACGGTTGGTATTTGTATACAAATGAAAACTGTAACAAGTAATGCGTTTAGAATGGGAAAAACTTATGCTGAAAACGAGCTTAGAAATAATGTTCTAAAGTGGAAAGAAAAATATGATGTAGCTTATGAAAAATTGGAAACTAAAGAAGCTAGACTTGAAAAGCTTCGTGAAACAGCTTCTACATCAAGTGAATCTTCTGAAAATATAAAAAGTGAATTAGAAAAAAATAATATGGCACTTGGTTATACAGAAGTAATTGGAAAAGGAATTACAATAACACTTAAAGACGGAGAGAATGTATCTAATAGATTAGATGTAGCTTCATCTTTAGTACACGATGCAGATTTAATAGAAGTTATAAATGCTCTAAAAAATGCAGGAGCAGAAGCAATATCTATAAATGGAGAAAGAATTGTAGATAAAACAGCAATTACTTGTGCAGGAAATATTATAAAAATAAATAATGAAAAAGTTGGGGTTCCATTTGTAATTAATGCAATTGGTTTACCAGAAAAATTATATGGAGCTCTTAAAATGCAAGGTGGATATATTAGTAAGTTAAAAGAGGATGGTGTATTTGTTGAAATAACTCAACAAAATTCAATAACTATTCCAAAATATAATGGTGTATATAAATTTCAATATGCAAAGGTTGCAGAATAGGAGGCAAAGATGAAGGGAAAATATACAATGATTATTTCGATAGGCTTTGCAGCTCTTATTTTAACAGCAATAATGTTTACTCAATTTAAAACAGTAGAACAAACAGATATTACAGCTATTGAAACTATGAGAGAAACAGAACTTAGAACAGAGCTTGCAGATTGGAAAACAAAATATGATGAGTTAGAAGAAAAGTTAAACGAAACGGAAAGCAAAATTAATGAATATCAAGCCGAAGTTTCTAATTCAAAAGAAAGTTCAAATGTTCTAGACAAAGAACTTGCAGAAACAAATATGTATTTAGGATATACAAAGCTTCAAGGAGAAGGTATTGAAATTACATTATCAGATAATGAATATAAAACAATAGATAGATGGGATTTATTACAATTAGTAAATGAATTAAAACTTGCAGGAGCAGAAGCAATTTCAATAAATAATGAAAGAATTGTTAGCACAACTGAAATTGCAACAGTTGGAGTACAATTTATTTTAATAAATGGAAATAGAATTCCAGCACCATTTACAGTAAAAGCAATAGGAGATAAAAAATATCTAGAAAGTGCTATTACTATTAAAGGTGGATATATTGATGAAATGAAAGTTAATGAAAAAACAGTTGATTATACTGTAAAAGATTTAATAGAAATTCCAGCATATTCAGGTAAAATAAATTTTGAATACGCAGAAGAAAATAAATAGGAGGTACCAAAATGATATATATTTCAATTATTATAGGTTGTATTTTAGGTGCTATTATTGGAATGAATGCTCCAGTAATTTCATATACATATTCTAGTTACTTAGCTATAGCGATTATTGCTGCATTAGACACTGTTTTTGGTGGAATAACATCAGTATTAAATAAAAATTTTGATTTGAAAATTTTCTTGTCTGGATTTTTTGGAAATGCGATATTATCAATAGCGCTTACTTATTTGGGTGAAAGATTAAATGTTGACATTTATTTAGCTGCAGTTGTAGTGTTTGTAGGTAGAATGTTTACAAATTTAGCAATTATTAGAAGACATTATGTAGATAAATGGACAAACAAATTTGAGCAAATGTCATTAAAAATGAAGGAAGTAAATGCTACAGAAAAGAAAGAAGCAAAATAATATAAAGTTATAAAATATTATTACAAAAGATAAAACTATACCATTATAAAAAACGGTATAGTTTTTATTTAAAAAAATACAATTTTCTACAAATTATGACTTGAATTTGTTTCAAAAATGTTATATAGTAAGCTATGTAATTATTTTAAAATAATTACAAAAATATTACATTCGTTACAAAAATATTTCAAATCTACTTGACTTGTTTTATAAAATGTAATATTATAAACGCAAATAGAATTTACACTAAAAATGGAGGGTTGACTTTGGCAATAGGAGATATAATTGTTGGTATCGATATTGGAACCTCTAAGGTCAGCACAGTTGTCGGAGAAGTTAATAATTTCAATCAAATTGAAATTATTTGCAGTACAAGTAGCAAGTGTTCAGCTATTAAAAAAGGTAAAATTGTTAGTAATGATGATTTAAGCGCAGCTATTGCAAAAACAATTAAAGAAGCAGAAGATATATCAAATTTTAAAATAAATTCTGCATATACTACAATACCAGGTCAGTACATTACGATTGTGCAAAACAGTATCGTGAAAGAAGCAAAAGATAAACTTGCAGGAATATCAATAAAAGATGTAGCATCAGCAATAATACAAGTTAGAGATATAGAAGTACCAGATGATAAAGTTTTAGTAGATGTAGTACCAGACAAGTTCATTCTTGAAGATGGAAAAGCTATCGAAGACCCAGTTGGAAAATTTAGTGCAAACTTTACTCTTACAGCACAAATAATTCTAGCAGAAAAAGAGTATGTAAAACAAATTACTTCTGTATTTAAAAAAGCAGGAATTGAGATAGATGGAATTGTTCCTATATCATTAGCAGAAAGAAATCTTGTATTAGATACAAATGAATTAAATGATAATGTTATGTTATTAGATATTGGAGCAGGAAACACTGATATTGGTGTATTTAATGGAAATTCATTCATATATACTAATACTATAAATTTGGGCGGTGATAATATCACAAGTGATATTTCTTATGTACTTAATATTTCACCAGAAGAGGCAGATAAATTAAAAAGACAATATGGATTAGCTTTAAAATCATTTATAGATAATGACAATAATATTGTTTTAAATACTTGTAAAGATGTTGGTGGAAAAAACGCAACAATAAAAAGTTCAGATTTAGTAGAAATTATTGAAGCTAGAATTGAAGAAATATTTACTTTAGTTAATAAAGATATTACTGCACATGGAATTAAAGCAAATATAAACAATGTAATTCTTACAGGAGAAGGAATTGTTAATATTAATAAAAGTGATATGGCAGGAAAAATTATACTAAACATTCCAGTTAAAATTTCTACTGGCAGATTGGTTAGTACAATTAAATCAACATATAGGACAAGTTATGCACTAGTTAGATATATTGCAGCAAGACCTTACGCAAAAACTGTTTCAAGTAGTATAGATGCAAAAACGGAAAACAATATTTGGAAAACAGTTCTAGAAAAAGTAAGAGACTTTTTTTATACATAATAAGTTTTAAATTTTAATTATATTATTAGATTGTTGGAGGAGGATATACCTTATGATTATGGATAACGAGGAACTAAACTACATGATGGATGGAACAGCGACTATTAAAGTAATAGGAGTTGGTGGTGCAGGAAATAATGCAGTAAACAGAATGATTGAAGCAGGAATTAGAAATGTAGAATTTATTGCAGTAAATACAGATAGACAAACTCTTAATACATCAAGAGCAGGATCAAAAATTCAAATTGGTGAAAAAATTACAAGAGGTTTAGGAGCAGGAGCAAACCCAGATATTGGAGCTCAATCAGCTGAAGAAAGTAGAGCAGAAATTGCTGAAGTATTAAAAGGTGCGGATATGGTATTCGTAACAGCTGGTATGGGTGGAGGAACTGGTACAGGTGCAGCTCCAGTAGTAGCAGCAATTGCTAAAGAATTAGGAATTTTAACAATAGGTGTTGTTACAAAACCATTTACTTTTGAAGGTAAAAAAAGATTAGCTCAAGCGGAACGTGGAATAGCTAGTTTAAAAGGAAAAGTAGATACTTTAGTTGTAATTCCAAATGATAAATTATTACAAGTAATAGATAGAAAAACATCAATTGTAGAAGCATTTAGAATGGCTGATGATGTTTTAAGACAAGGTGTTCAAGGTATATCAGATTTAATTGCAGTTCCAGGTTTAATTAACTTAGACTTTGCAGATGTTAAAACAATAATGTTAAATCAAGGTATGGCACACATGGGTATAGGTGTTGCTAGTGGAGAAAATAGAGCAGAAGATGCTGCTAAACAAGCTATCCAAAGTCCATTACTAGAAACTTCAATAGAAGGAGCAAAAGGTGTAATTATCAATATTACTGGTGGACCAGATATCGGATTATTAGAAGCAAATACAGCTGCTGAATTAGTACAAAGAAGCGCAGATCCAGAAGCAAACATTATCTTTGGTACAGTTACAGATGAATCAATGGGAGAAGAAATTCAAATTACTGTTATTGCTACTGGTTTTGAAAAAGAAGAAGAAAGAAGAACTTTACCAGGTTATGAATCTATTATTAGAGAAGCTTCTGGTAGAAGAAATGCAAGTTCAATGTCATCTTCAGTAACAGCAGTTGATACAAATTCTTCAAATGAATTAGATATTCCAGCTTTCTTAAGAAAAAATAAAGGTTTAGGTGGAAAATAGAATATACTATCATATAAAATTTAATAATATGAAAAATGTAAAGAAATAATCTTTTTTGTAGATTATTTCTTTTTTTGTGTTTTAAAAAGTGACATTTTTTTTGAAATACAAGTAGTAAAATAATTGTAAAGTAAAATTCAAAGTGGAGAAAACATAAAATATGGTTATATATTTAGATATTGTACTTTTTGAAAATATCGCTATGAATTACTTAATTTTATGTGCTACAGCAATAATATCTAAAGTAAAAATTAAACCTTTCAAATTGATGTTAAGTAGCACTTTTGGCGGTTTGTATTCCATAGTAAATTATGTTGTAACTATTAGTCCATTTCAAAATATGGTATTGAAAATACTTATATCTATCGTAATAGTAAAAATAGCTTTTAATCCTCTAAAAATAAAATTTTTAATAAAAGAATTAATATTATTTTATTTAGTATCTTTTACTTTTGGTGGTGCAGCATTCATGCTTTTATATTTCATTAATCCAGAAAATATAATAAGCGAAAATGGAATACTAGTAGGAACTTATCCATTAAAAGTTACTCTAATAGGTGCAGTAATTGGAAGTGCAATAATTTTATCTGTTGCAAGTATCATAAAAGATAGGATGAGCAAGAAAGCTATGCTTTGCGAAATTGAAATTTTCTATAATGGAAAAGTAGAAAAAATAAAATCTATGATAGATACAGGAAATCTTTTGCAAGAGCCAATTACGAAAGAAGATGTCATAATTGTAGAAAAAAATAGCTTAAAAAATCTGATTGATAACGATATTTTAGACAACATAGAAAATATTGTATCAGGAAAGTGGTTAGATAAGGCAGACATATATAGCTATAAATTTAAAATTATACCATTTTCTTCTCTTGGAAATCAAAATGGAATTTTACTTGGCTTTAAACCAGATTACATTCGAGTTATTGATGAAAATGCAATAATAAGAAATGATACTATTATAGGTATATATAATGGAAAATTATCTAAGTCAAATTTGTATAGTAGTCTAGTTGGAATAAATATTTTAAAGGAGGAAAATTAATATGCCAAATATGTTAGACGTAATCAAGAGTTTTGTATGGAAAGTTTTTAGAAAATATGTTAAAAGGTCTGAGTTAGATACTTTTCCGGTATTCTATATAAATGGAAATCAAACTCTGCCACCACCTTTAAATAGTGAAGAAGAGGAAAAATTGTTAGAAAAATTAGCAAACAATGATTATGAAGCAAAGCAAATATTAGTTGAAAGAAATTTAAGATTAGTAGTATATATTGCTAAGAAATTTGAAAATACAGGAATGGATATTGAAGATTTAATTTCAATTGGAACAATAGGTTTAATGAAATCTATAAATACTTTTAATGTAGATAAAAATATAAAGCTAGCAACTTATGCTTCGAGATGTATAGAAAATGAAATTTTGATGCAACTAAGAAGAACGACAAAATTAAAATCTGAAGTTTCAATTGATGAGCCACTTAATAAAGATAGTGATGGAAATGAACTTTTGCTTTCAGACATTTTAGGAACAGATAATGATATTACTTCAAAAGAAATTGAAGACGAGGTAGATAAAAAGCTTTTAAAAATCGCTATAAATAAACTAAATAAAAGAGAAAAAGAAATTATGTATTTAAGATTTGGAATAGATAAAGATGGGGAAGAAAAAACTCAAAAAGAAGTTGCTGATTTGCTAGGAATTTCTCAAAGTTATATTTCGCGTTTAGAAAAGAAAATTATAAAGAAAATGAAAAAAGATATCATGAGCAAAACTGGTTAAAATATCTATTTACAAGATAAAAATTTATGATTATAATAAATTATATTGATAAAATGGAGTAGTATATGGATAAAAAGTTATTAAATAAGCTTTCTCAAACTAAAAATAGATTTGATGACATTATGGCTTTGAGAAAAGCAGGAAAAAAAGATCCAAGTAAATATGATGAAATTTTTGAAAAATATGGTCAAACTATATATAATAATGTAGTTCCTTATAAACACAGAAAAAATGAAATAAAAAAACTGATGAAAGAAGGAAGATTCGAAGATATATATTTTAAACACGGAAAAACTGCATACAATGATAATATATATAAAATGCAGGCAATGGATGTATATAACGAAACTGGAAGTAAACCTAAAAGCATTATGAATCGTATAAAAAATGTTATTGCACATAAAATAGCACCAATTTTTTTATCTACATTGTTAATTGCACCTCCAGCTGGAGCTACGACAATAGAAATTTTTGATAAACAGGAAAAAGCAGAAAACAGAATTGAATATGCTGAAGAATTAGAACGATATGATGCTCGTATTAACGAGTATGCAAACGAAGTTAATTCTATGAATTTAACACACACACAAATTTTTATGAAACTTATGTCAGATATGTGGCAAGAAATAGATGGATATGGCGAAGATACAATTGATGTAACTGGACTTTTAAGATTAAGTCTTCAAGAAAATGGCCAAGGTGTTTGTAGACATTTTGCTGATGATATTACAGCTAAATTGAATGCTATAAATCCAGAGTATAATGCTAGAAATCTTGCAGTATATATGGAAGAAGGTAATTATAGACTAGCTAATATAGAAAGAAACATTATTCAAAGTAATAATACGGTTGCAGGTTCTGAAGAAATAGAGCAAGAACAAGATGGATTTGATTGGACAAAGGTTATTGGTAATCATGCTGTAACAGTTGTAGATATTCCAGGTGAAAACCTAAGTTTAGTTTTGGATCCAACAAATCCTGGTATTGGTGTATTTAAAAATGGTGAAATTTATATGTTTTCTACACCAGATGGAAAGGGAATAACTCCTAAGTCAATTGGTCAATTTTTTATGAATGGAACAGAAGGAAATTTTGAATTAGGTATTACAACAGTAAAAAGCTTTTTAAATACAGATAAGTCTATAGAAGAATTAAAAGAAATCTATGGAACAGAGGCTCAAAACGAAGCTTTAGAATACCTAGAAAGCATTGAAGTTAATAAAACAAAAGATAATAGTTTTGATGACAAGATAAAAGTAAAGGATGAAGGTATTCTACATAAAATAGAAAATGTTTCAAAAGAAGCCTTAGAAAAACAAGAGGTTCAAAATTCAGTTGAACAAAATATTACAGAAGTTAATATAGAATCAAGATAAGTCGAATTAGGTCTTACGATTTTTGAATATATTAAACTCTCTTTGGAAATAATGTTATTAACATTATTTTTAAAGGGGGTTTTTGTTTTGATAAATAAAGTTGAAATAGCAAATACTAATACCTCTAAATTAAAAGTACTAACAAATAAAGAAAATAAAGAATTGTTTTTAAAAATGAAAGCTGGAGATACTTCAGCTCGTGAAGAATTGATAAAGGGAAATTTAAGACTTGTTTTAAGTGTTATACAAAGGTTTGGAGGACGTGGAGAAAATGCAGATGATTTGTTTCAAATAGGTTGTGTAGGTTTAATAAAAGCTATAGACAATTTTGATGTAAGCTTAGACATACAACTAAGCACATATCGGTGTTCCAATGATTATACGGAGAAATTAGAAGGTATTTAAGAGATAATAATATGGTGAGAGTTAGTAGGTCTGTAAGAGATTTAGCATATAAAGTTCTTCAATCCAAAGAAAAATTAACTAAAGAAAATGGCAAAGAACCAACAGTGGATGAGATTGCAAAAGATTTAGGAGTTGATAGAGAAGAAGTTGTAGTGAGCTTAGATGCAATACAAGATCCAGTATCTCTTCAAGAACCTGTATATAATGATGGTGGAGATAGTATATATATACTTGACCAAATTAAAGATAAGAAAAATACAGATGAAATGTGGACTGAAAATTTAACTATATCTGAAGCAATGAAAAAATTAAGTGATAAAGAAAAAATGATAATAGATAAACGCTTCTTTTTGGGTAGAACACAAATGGAAGTAGCAGATGAAATTGGTATATCTCAAGCACAAGTTTCAAGAATTGAAAAAGGTGCATTAGAGCATATAAGAAGATTATATAAATAAACTATATTTCAACTAAGATAATTTCATCACTTATACATTTTATGGCTTCCCAAGGAATAGAAATTTCCTCGTTGCCTAAAAAAATGCCTAAACCTTTAGAATTACCAGGTACTATAATAGAAGTTATAGTACCTGTTTTTAAATCAGCAGTCACATCTTGAACATATCCTAATCTTTTACCATCTTTTATATTTATAACTTCTTTTTTTCTAAAATCTAATCCTTTTGAACTATTCATATAACCTCTTTATACAATATATTTAGGTTTTGATTAGTACCTATAACTAAATTTAATTTATAAAAAAATATATGCAGAAAAAAATAAAAATATGCCTAGCTTATATTTACATAAAACTAAGATTTTTTTTGCTTAAAAAAATTCCAATAATTGTATAATCGATAAAATTTATGGCAAAATATACATATATTTAAATGGTTTATAGATATTTCCTATAAAAATCTAAATATTTTATAATAAGGAAAAAGTCAATGGGAAAGATGAAAAATATGGTAATACTTAAAGATGTTAAATCTAATTTTGTTGAAGAAGCAATAATTGTTTTTAAAGAGAATGTAAAAATACATGAAGAAAATTTTATTAAGAAAAATTATACAGATTCTAATCCAAAAGCTTTTAAAAACGATTTATGTGTGAAAGAAGCAGAAAATATAATCAGTAATTATATTAGCGAAGTAGAAAATGAAAGTAAAGAGGAAATTGCAAATAGAAAAATAAAATTTCTTAAAATGATTAATATAGCATTAGTTGCAACAGTTATAGTTTTAGCGATTGTATAAAATTGGAATATTTGAGAAAAAATATAATATATTTTAGAAAGCCAAGTTGAGAAAGGATTAAAGCTATGGAAAGAGTTTTAAGAGGCGATGAAAAAATTCGTAAAGCTGAAGAAATATATTATAGAAGACAAATGGGATTACCAAGTAATTCAAAGACTCATAGTGAAGGGAAAAAAACATACTTATGGTCTAAAATTCTTTTAGAACTATTAATATTGTTAAATTTGTCTTTGATTATTGTTGCTGTTCAAAATAAAGATTTTATATTTACAGAAGAATTTTTAAATACAGTATATCAATATAATATAAATTTATCTGAATCAATAAAATCTTTATTAGGTGAAGAAATTGAAACAAATGTAGTTGAGTTAGAAGAGGAAAAAAATAATTCTGAAAATAGTATAAATGTAAACGATGAACAAAATGAAGAACTTACAAACCAAAATGTTTCTTCTGAAGAAGCTATTGTACCAAACGAAGAAGAGGTTAGTAGTTTAAGTCAAATGGATTTAGATGTAGAAGAAATAAAAAAGAATTGCACTTTTGAAAAACCAATAGATGGAACTGTTACATCTATTTTTGGAGCAAGAGAATCAAAATATCAGAATGTTAGAGGTTATCATACTGGAATAGATATTGGTGCAGAAAAGGGAACTTCTATAAAGGCAGCACATAGTGGAACTGTAGTTTTAGTTTCGAGCAAAGGCGATTATGGCAAACACCTAAAAATAGAAAATGAAAAAATTCAAAGTTTATATGCACATTGTTCAAAAATTTTAGTAAAAGAAGGAGATTATATAGAAAGTGGACAAGAAATAGCAAGGGTACGGAAGTACAGGAAACTCAACAGGTCCACATTTGCATTTTGAAATAAGATTTGAGGACAGATTAATTGATCCTTCAAAGCTTGTAAGTTTTTAGAATAAGGAGGCATATATGAAAATAGAAATAGATTTAAGAGTAATTTTGTTAATGATAGTTTTTTTATTTACATCACAAATAGACATTTATGTTATATTTATATTTTTCGTTTTTTTACATGAGTTAGCACATATATTAGTAGGATTAGCATTAGGCTTTAAAGTATCTAGTATAAGTATGAATATATTTGGATTTTCTGCACAATTATATGCTTATAAATCTAAAAAAAGTTTTATAAGAATTATTACATATTTAGCTGGTCCAATTTTTAATTTAATTTGTGCAATAGTTTTTTATTTTTCAAAATTAGAAAATGAGTTTGCTTTGAAATTAATATATACAAATTTGTTGCTTTTCGTATTTAATTTGTTCCCAATTCTACCATTAGATGGAGGAAAAATTTTAAAAGAGGTACTCAAAAATTTTATAGGTAACAAAAATGCGAGTGTAGTTATGAATGCTGTTACAAAAGTTTTCCTTATAATGATAAGTGCTATTTATTCAGTTGCTATTCTAAAAATTAAAAATTTTGCAATATTATTTTTGATTATATATTTATGGTATTTATATAGCATTGAAGAAAAGAAACTTAGTACATTAAAAAGGGTATATGAAATTATAGAAAAAAGTTAAATTAAATGTATTGAAATAAAATAAGTTTAATAGTAAAATCATAGTAAGACTAGTAGAAAGGCTATAAAACTTATGAATATAAAAAACCAAAAAGGTATTACTTTAATGGCTGAAGTAATAACTGTAGTAGTATTTTTGCTTATACTTAGCACAATTTCATATAGCTCTATGTCAAGTTTACAAGTAAGAGCTTTAAATAGTATGTATGCAGATATTTTAGTTATACAAGAAAAAGCAGCTAATTATTATTTAAAATATGGAGAGGCTCCAATTGATACAGGAGCTCAGGTAACTGCTAATGCTGATCATTTAAATCCAAATGATGATCCAAATGGATATTATAAAGTTGATTTCGATAAATTATTAAATGTTTCTTTAAATAATAAACAAACTGAAGAAAATTATTATTATATGAATGCAAAAACTCTTACTGTTTATTATAGTAAAGGTGTTAAAATAAATAATCTAAATACTGATACAACTGAAACACATTATACTTTGCCAGCAAATTATGCTAATGTAAGTATAATAGACCCTACAGTATATCAATAAGTGAAGATAATGATAACCTAAATTAAATAATAATTTAGGTTTATTTTTTGCTTTAAAAAGCTTGCATTTATGACAAAGTCGTGTTATAATGGTTAAGCATAAAAATAGTAGTGATACTATTTTTCCTTACTTGCACCATAAGGTGTAGGTTATAATCCAGAAGGAGGTGAAAATAATGAATAAATACGAAACATTATTCATTGTTAATCCAAGTGTTGAAGAAGCAGGAATTAAAGAATTAATTCAAAAATTTTCAGACTTAATTAATAGTGATGGTAAAGTAGAAAGCGCTGAAGAAATCGGTAAAAAGAAATTAGCTTACCCAGTAAAAAAATGCGCTGAAGGTATCTACGTACTAATTAACTTCGAATCAGAAGGCGGAATTATCGCTGAATTAGAAAGAAATTTCAGAATTACTGATGAAGTTATCAAATTCATCGTTATAAGAAAAGACGAAGAATAAAATCTATCTGAAAGGTGGAGCAAAAGATGAACAAAGTAATATTAATGGGAAGATTAACTAGAGATCCTGAAGTAAGATATACACAAACTAATAATACATTAGTTGCATCTTTTAGTTTGGCTGTAAA
The DNA here is from genome assembly GCA_017625465.1 of Clostridia bacterium. Lineage (GTDB taxonomy): Bacteria > Bacillota > Clostridia > TANB77 > CAG-508 > Scatovivens. Next base: position 83,451 of record JAGAKS010000003.1, read on the forward strand.
TAGAAGATTTGCAAAACCAGGAGAAGAAAGACAAGCTGATTTTATAAACATTGTTGCTTGGAACAAAACTGGAGAATTTTGTAGCAAATATTTTAAAAAAGGTCAACAAGTTGGTGTAATTGGCAGAATTCAAACTCGTAATTGGGATGATGAACAAGGTCAAAAACACTATGTAACAGAAGTTGTTGCAGAAGAAGTATATTTTGCAGATAGTAGAAGAGATGACGAAGGTACATCAGCAGCAGGATTTGAAAACTCATTCGGAAGTTCACTTGCACAAAGTGCAGATTTTCAAGTAGATGCTTCAGATGATGATTTACCATTCTAAGTTAACAAAAAAAGATTGGAGGTTTTTGAAATGGCAGATAAAAAACAAGCTAGAAGAAATAGAAATAATCAAGATGATGATTTTAATCCAAAGTTTAGAAAAATAAGAAAAAAAGTATGTCCATTATGTGGAGATAAAAACTTTGAATTAGATTACAAAAACGCAGAGCAACTTAAAAAATTCATTAATGAAAAAGGTAAAATATTACCAAGAAGAGCAACAGGTGCTTGCGCTAGACATCAAAGAACTATTACTACAGCTGTTAAAAGAGGAAGACATATCGCAATTATTCCTTATACACAAGACTAGTAATAATAAATCCGTAGCAATTTTAGCTACGGATTTTTTGTATAATTTTCCTCTAAAAGCCTATAATATTTTTGAGGTGTTTTGAAAATGAAATTAGGTTTAGCATTGGCTGGTGGAGGTATGAGAGGAATTGCTCATGCAGGATTTTTAAAAGCATTAGAAGAAAATAATATAAGAGTAGATATGGTTGGCGGAACGAGTTCTGGTAGCCATATTGCTTTTTTAGTTAGTATGCGGATACAAATCTAATGACATATTTAAGTTGTTTGAAGAGGAATCTGATAATTTGATAGGTAAAAATTCAAACTCTATTATATTAAATAGTTTTTTATTTAACAAAAAACTAAAGCTGGATGGTTTAAGAAGTGGAAAACCAATAGAGGATTTATATAATAGAATAGCTAATGAAAAAGGTGTGAAATATATAAGAGATATCGATTTTCCTCTTGTAATTACTGCAACAAATGTGGTTGATGAAAATGAATATATTTTTACCTCAAAGAAAATAAATGATGAAACAAAGTATATTGAAGATATTGAAATAGGTAGAGCGATAAGAGCTAGCTCAAGTTTTTCAGTGGTTTTTGATCCATGCAAATATAAAGATAAAATTTTTTTAGATGGTGGAATTTTAGATAATGTACCAGTAGATGAAGTGAGAAAATTGGGTGCAGATAAAGTAATTGCAGTTAAATTTAATAGTGATAAAATAACTGAATTTAGTAATGTAATGGATATTGCAATGAAAACGGTTGATATGATGGGAAATAAGATTTCTGAAATGAATTTAGCTAGTAGTGATTTGGTAATTACTATTGATACAGATGGTACTGGCTTGTTAGATATTGAAAATTCCGAATATTGTTTTAATTCAGGTTATAAAGCTGGTTTAGAAAACATGGACAAAATAAAAAAATTAATAAAATAAAAAGCACTTGCAAAATAAAATGTAAGCATATATAATAGAGAAAAAGTAACAAAAAGGAGATAAGAAAATGGAAAAAAAACGTGGCTTTGAAATAGCAAAAGGTTTTGAAAATTCAAATATTAATTTACCAGTTAGAAAAACAAAATATTCTGCAGGATATGATGTAGAAGCAGCAGAAGATTGCGTAATTCCTGCTTTTAAAGTAGGGCAAAAACCAACTCTTGTAAAAACTGGTTTAAAAGCATATATGGAAGATGATGAAATGTTATTATTATATAATAGAAGTTCAAATCCAGGTAAAAAAGGAATAGTTTTAGCAAATGGTGTTGGAGTTGTTGATAAAGATTATTATGGAAATCCAGATAATGATGGAGCTATTATGTTTGCTTTCTTTAATATAAGAGAAGAAGATTTAAGCATAAAAAAAGGTGACGTTATAGGACAAGCAATCTTCCAAAAATATTTAATTACAGATGATGATATTGCAACTGGAGAAAGAGTTGGCGGATTTGGTTCAACAAGTAAATAAAAAAACATAATATTGTAGATAACAAATAACCCTCAGATCCTGAGGGTTATTTGTTATATTATTATTTTATTGCATCATAAATCTCTTTAGGAATAAGGTTTGACACATCTTTTCCATAACTTAAAAATTCAACAATCATACTTGAACTAATAGCACCGTATTTTCCTGATCTAACGTAAATAGTATCAAGGTTAGAAAGTTCTTCATTTATAAGAGCAATATTTTCTTCATAATCATAATCCATACCATTTCTAATGCCTCTTATTAAGAAGTTTGCGTTAAGCTCATTAGCTATATCTACAGAAAGTTTAGAGTAAGTGATAACAGAAACATTAGTTAGACCTTCTCTAGCTAGAACTTTTTCAATGGCTTTCTTCATGATTTCAGAATCAAATCTACGATTTTTGTTTGAATTAATACCAATTCCAATTATAACTTTATCAAATAGTTTACTTGATTGCCTTACTACGTGTAAATGACCGTTGGTAAAAGGATCAAAGCTACCTGCATAAAAACCTATTTTCATATTTTTGTACCTCTTGTCAAATTATAGCATAAATATATAAAAAATACAAATATATTCAGTAATTATTTTGTAATAATTTTGTAACAATAACGTGACATATATAAAAAAGTGTGGTATAATAAAAACGCTATAAAATTTGAAAAGAGGTAATTATTAGTGGAAAAACGTGTTATTGATAATGGTCAAAAAATGATTAAAATAAAAGTAATAGGTGTAGGTGGAGCTGGAAATAATGCTATTAATAGAATGGTAGAAGATAAAGTTCAAAATGTTGAATTTATTGCTGTTAATACTGAAACTAAAATATTAAAATTATCAAAAGCAAAAAAAGTTATTCAGATAGGAAGACAAACAACTGCTGGCTTAAGTACAGGTGGTATTGTAGAAATTGGAGAAATGGCAGCTAGAGAAAATATAGAAGATATTGAGAAAGCTTTATTTGATACAGATATGGTATTTATAACTGCTGGAATGGGTGGAGGAACTGGAACTGGTGCTGCACCAGTAGTAGCAGAAGTAGCTAAAAAATTAGGTATTTTAACAGTAGGTGTTGTTACAAAACCTTTCATTTTTGAAGGTATTAGAAAAATGAATCAAGCTAAAAAAGGTATTGCAGAAATGAAGAAGAATGTAGATGCCCTTATTGTTATTTCTAATGATAAACTTCTTAAAAATGTAGATAAAAATAGCACGATTATTGAAGCTTTTAAATTGGCAGATAGTACATTAAAACAAGGTATAATAGGAATTACAAATTTATTAAATTCAACAGGACTTGTTAATGTTGATTTTAATGACGTAAAAACTGTTATGACAAATACTGGAATGGCACATTTAGGAATGTGTACAAAAATAGGAGAAGATGCAATTAGAGAATCTGTTAAAGGTGCAGTTGATAATTCTCTTTCAGAAACAAAAATAAATGGAGCCAAAGGAGTAATAATTAATATTGCGGGCTCAAATGAACTTTCACTTATGGATATAAATACAGCTATTACAAGTATTGGAGACCATATAGATGAAAATGCTACAGTAATATTTGGTACAATTGTTGATGAATCTTTGAAAGGAAAAATTATTACAACAGTAATTGCTACTGGTGTTGAAGATGTAGAATAGTTATGATAAAATAAAACAAAAGAAAAAGGAGCTAAAAAATGATAATACCAAATAAATTAAAAAAAGGTGACACTGTATTAGTAGTAGAAGCGAGCGCTTCTATTGAAGAAAAGGATAAAGAGTATATTGAAAAATCTACTAAAATGCTTGAAGATTTGGGGTTAAATGTAGAATTTGCAAAAAATGTTTATTCAAATAAAACTGGTTATGGTGCTACTGTATTAGAAAAAGCAGAAGATATAAATGAAGGTTTTAGAAATTCTAAATATCAAATGCTTTTTTTAGTTAAAGGCGGTGCTAATTCCAATTCACTTTTTGATTATTTAGATTATGAAGTTATAGCAAACAATCCCAAAATTATTTGTGGTTTTAGTGATTCTACTTCAATTACTAATATGATTACTGAGAAAACAGGTTTAGTTACTTATAGTGGTCCAACATTTAAATCACTTTCATCATGGGAAACAGAGTATAGTTATAGAAGTTTTATAAAAAGATTTATGGAAGAAGATTTAGAATTAAGCGAACAAGATGATGAGTTTATAACTATAAAAGCAGGTAAAACAGTAGGTGAACTTATTGGTGGAAATTTATCACTAATTTCTAAAATGGTGGCTGGAAAATATAAATTAAATTTTGAAAATAAAATTTTATTTATAGAAGAATTAGGTTTTGAATCTGAACCAGCTATGTGTAGTGGAAACTTATACTATTTGAAACAAAACGGAGTGTTTGACAAAATAAAAGGAATTTGGGTTGGAAATTATGAGCATGAAGATAATATACAATTAGAACAAATATTACTAGATACTATTGGCGATGAGTATAATTTTCCAATAATTAAATCTAATAATTTTGGACATACAGACAGAAAAACAGTAATTCCAATAGGAACAATCGCAAAAATTGATACTAATAGTCAAGAGAAAATAGAACTATTAGAAAAATGTGTTAAATAAGAGAAAAATAGAGCAAAAGCTGAAAACGAATTTAAAAATGCATATAAATGGTAAAAAATCATTTAATATTGACTTTTTTACTACTATATAGTATAATATATAAGGTTATAATATTAGCTATAATAGTGGAATATTCCGCTACTACAACCAATAAAAATAAAATTGTAGAGCGGATTTTTTTATGGAAAAGGAGGAAATCAGAAATGAATGATGAAAAATTAGAACTAGAAATTGAAAAAATATTAAATTTCATTGAAGAAAAGAAATTTAATGACTTAAGAAAATATTTAGAAAATGTTAACAGTGCTGATTTCCCGAGTATGTTTGAAGAATTAGAAGATGGACAAGATTTATTAGTATATAGACTGCTTTCAAAAGAACAAGCTGCAGAGGTTTTTGCAGAACTTGATTCAGATGTTCAAGAAAAACTTATAAATGCATTTACAGATAGAGAATTAAAAAATATTATTGATGAGCTTTTTATGGATGATACAGTAGATTTAATTGAAGAAATGCCATCAAATGTTGTAAAACGTATTTTAAATAACATTAATAAAACAGATAGAAAAATTGTAAATGAACTTTTAAATTATCCAGAAGATAGCGCTGGAAGTATCATGACAACTGAGTTTATAGATTTAAAAGAAAATATGTCTGTTGAAGAAGCTTTTGCTAAAATTAAAAAAATAGGCTTACAGAAAGAAACAGTATATAATTGCTATGTTTTAAGTATAGATAGAAAAATAAAAGGTGTAATAGACATTAAAGAGCTTTTAGTTGCAGAACGTGATGCAAAATTAAAAGATATAATGGACACTAATGTTATAACAGTTTCTACTTTAGAGGATCAAGAAGAAGTAGCAAAAATGTTTGACAAATATAATATGTATGCTTTACCAGTAGTAGATAAAGAAGCTAGATTAGTTGGTATTATTACAATTGATGATGCTATTGATGTTATGCAAGAAGAAACATCAGAGGACTTTGAAATCATGGCTGCTATGACGCCTAACGAAGAGTCTTATTTTAAAACAAGTGTATTTAAACATGCTAAAAATAGAATTGTATGGCTTTTAGTACTTATGTTTTCAGCAATGATAACAGGTTCAATTATTACACACTACGAAGAAGCTTTTTCAGCGTTACCAATACTTGTATCTTTTATACCAATGTTAATGGGTACAGGTGGTAATTGTGGTTCACAAAGTTCAACTCTTATTATTCGTGGATTAGCAATGGATGAAATTAAATTAAAAGATTATTTTAGAGCTTTATGGAAAGAAATTAGAGTTTCAATTGTGGTTGGAATAATTTTAGCAATAGCAAACGGTGCTAGAATAATGATACAATATCATGACTTTAAACTTGCACTTGTGGTAGGACTAACACTGATAGGAATAGTAATAATTGCAAAAATGCTAGGTTGTACACTTCCAATGCTTGCTAAAAAATTAAAACTAGATCCAGCAATTATGGCTGCTCCACTTATAACGACAGTATCAGATACTTGTTCTGTTTTACTATTTTTCCAAATCGCAGTAGCAATATTACATATTTAATTATATTTTAAGCTTTGTGTGATATTTTCTAAGCGAGGAGAGTTAATATGAGAATTTTAATTGTAGAAGATGATAAAATTTTAGCAAGAACTATAGAACAATGTTTATCAAAAAAATATGATATAGATAAAGCTTATGATGGCGAAGAAGGTGTAATGTATGCCAAACAAGGAATTTATGATGCTATTGTCTTAGATTTAATGATGCCAATTATGAATGGCTTTGACGTTTTAAGAGAACTTAGAAAATCTAAAATATATACACCAGTTTTAGTTCTTACTGCAAAAGGAAATGTTACAGATAAAGTTGGTGCATTAAATATAGGTGCTGATGATTATTTAGTAAAACCATTTAATAGAGAAGAGTTGATTGCAAGAATAGAAGCAATTATAAGAAGAACTACAGGTAACTATACAGAAAACATATTACAATATAAAGATATGATAATTGATTTAAGCAGTAGAACAATAAAAATAAAAGATGAAGAAATTTTTCTTCAAGGAAAACAATTTGATATGCTTACTTATTTAGTTACTTCAAAAAATACAATTATTACCAAAGATCAAATTTTTGATAAGATTTGGGGCTTTGATTCTGAAACTACGACAAATGTTATAGAAGTATATGCAAGCGGAATTCGTAAAGAACTTAAGAAAAGCGGATATGATAAATATTTAAAAACAATAAGAGGCGTAGGCTATATTTGGTCAGAGTAGAGGTGTAAGATGAAGGAACAAGATGCTTTAAAAAAGCAATTAGTAGTTCACATGTTGTATATTTTAGCAGCTTTTGCACTGATTTTTTCAGTGTTTGGAATGATTATAGCTTTTGCTTTTAAATATATAACATATAGTTCTATTGATCAAGAATTAATAAATACAGCAAATATTTTTATTCAAGATAATGAAGAATTAGAGAATATTTCAGATTATTTTTTGAAAGATGGATATTCTAATTTTGAGAATTTTGATGATAAACTTAGAGAAATTAGAGATTATAATTTGTCAAGGAAAGTTAAAAATCCTAAATATACGGTTATAGTTAGAGATGGAAATGGAAAGACATTAAATATTGGTGATTTAGGACTATATTATGAAGAAAATGATATGCTTATTTCATTCGATAAAAATAATATAAATAAAGTATATACATTAAATTTTGCAGGAAATTCTTCTTATAGAGCTATCAATGTAAAATTAGATAGTGAGAAAGCAGAAAATGTTAGATATGTACAAATTTTACTTAATGCTGATAGTGAAAAAATGCTTGTAGATAATTTTGGAAAACTTGTAATAAATAGTGTTGTAGTAGGAATTCTTCTTTCTGTATTTGCAAGTTTTGTGTTATCAAGAAAAACTTTAAGGCCTATTGAAATAGCTTTTGAGAAGCAAACTGAATTTGTTCAAAATGCTTCTCATGAACTGAGAACACCACTTACTATTATACAGGCAAAGCAAGAACTTTTACTTACAGAGCCTAACAGTAAAATAATAGATAAATCAGAAGATATTGCGCTTACATTAAATGAAACTAAAAGACTTACCAAACTTACAAAAGATCTTATGACACTTGCTTCTTCAAATAAGATGGAACTTGAAAAAGAAAATGTCAACATAGATGAGCTTATACAAAGTACAGTAAATCCATATATAGAAGTTGCTAATTTATCTGAAAAAGAATTAAAACTAGATTTAAAATATGGTAAAAATGTAGAAATAGATGTTAACAAAATACAACAACTTATAATTATTCTTTTAGATAATGCTCTTAAATATACTGAAGCCAAAGATAGTATAGAAATTGTAAGCTACTTAAAAGATGGAAAATGCAATATAGAAGTTAGAGATACAGGAATTGGAATAAGTGATAATGGAATAAAAGAGGTATTTAATAGATTTTATAGAGAAGATGCTGCTAGAAATCGAGAAACAGGTGGAAGTGGCTTAGGGCTTTCAATTGCAGATACAATTGTTAAGGCTCATAATGGAACTATAAAAGCATTACATAATAATCCAAAAGGAACAATATTTACTGTTAAATTGCCTAAGATATAAAAGCTACTATTTAAGTAGCTTTTTTTGAAATGTAATATTTATGTAATTGTATTTAAATTTTGTATTTGATAAAATATATAAATAAAAATGAATTAAAAGAGGAAATGTATGGAACTACTTATTTTTATAGTTGTTTTAACAAGTATTCTAATGGCATTAGCATTTGTTCTATATCAAACAGATATCGGAAAATATCAAATAAGATATCAAGAGCAAAGCTCAAATGAAGAAGAAAATTGTAATAAATTTCAAAAAGATTTTCCGGAAAAAGATATTAATTCTCTAAAAATAGAAATAGAAAAAATATCTGATATGCTATTAGATAATGAAGAATCAAATAGATACACATATAAAATTCAAGAAAAAGCAAAAAATGATTATAGATTAAATGAATTTCGTAATGAGATTCCAGATAATGTAAGAATTTTAAATTATAAAAAAGGCAAATTAAAGGCACAAGTAAATTATGTTTTAGGCAAAACTGAATATACACTTATTATGTATATGGAAACAGTAAAAAAAGGTAGAGTCTTTTTAAAAGACTATAAATCTATGAAAGGAGTAGTAAATTAAAATACATCACCAGATTATTAAATTGGTGATGTATTTTTTGTGTATAAATTTCCATATATTGGGTAAACTTTAATGAAAATAAAATCAAGGAGATTTATTATGACATATAAGTTTACGAAAAGTAGTGAAAATGTACTTAAAATTGCTAATGATTTAGCAGAAGATATGGGACATAGTTATATAGGTACAGAACATATTTTGTATGGCTTGGTTGCCGAGGGAACAGGTGTTGCTAGTAAAGTTTTAGAAAATCAAAACATAGTAGCAGAAGATGTGTTAGAAAAAATTGAAGCTTTAATAGGAAGTACAGAAATTTCTCAAAATGCTGTTTTAGGTTTTACACCTAGAACGAAAAAAATTTTAGAAAATGCCTTTATGGAAGCGAAAAAATTAGGGTCAGATTATATAGGTACAGAACATATTTTAATAGGCATTATGAAAGAAGGAGATAGTATTGCAGTTAGAATAATGCTAGATTTGGGAATACGAATTGAAGATGTATATAATGAAATTGTAAGAGTTTTAAATGATTTTGAAAGTATTAGTAATGGAAATTTGAAAAATGCTAAGGGAAGTTATAATAATACACAAACTTTGAATCAATTTGGGACTGATTTAAGTATGCAAGCTATGGAAGGAAAATTAGATCCAGTCATAGGAAGAAATATTGAAACAGAACGAGTTATAGAAATTTTATCTAGAAGAACGAAAAATAATCCGTGTCTGTTAGGAGAACCAGGTGTTGGAAAGACAGCTGTTATTGAAGGTTTAGCTCAAAGAATAGTAGCTGGAAATGTTCCTGAAAATTTAAAAAATAAAAGAGTTGTAACATTAGATGTAAGTAGTATGGTAGCAGGTGCAAAATATAGAGGAGATTTTGAAGAAAGAATAAAAAAAGTATTAGGTGAAGTAAAAAAAGCTAAAGATGTTATTTTATTTATAGATGAAATTCATACAATTGTAGGAGCCGGAGCAGCTGATGGTGCTATTGATGCTGCCAATATTTTAAAACCAATGTTAGCTAGAAGAGAAATTCAATTAGTAGGTGCTACAACACCTAAAGAATACAGAAAGAACATAGAAAGAGATAGTGCATTAGAACGTAGATTTCAACCTGTTCAAATTGAAGAACCTTCGATAGAGGAAGCTGAGAAAATTTTGAAAGGTATTAGAGATAAATATGAAGCACATCACAATGTAAAAATAACTGATGAAGCGATTGAGGCAGCTGTAGAACTTTCAAGTAAATATATAAATGATAGATATTTGCCAGATAAAGCTATTGATTTGATTGATGAGGCATCTGTTAAAAGTAGATTAAAAACATATATTGCTCCAGAAAATATAAAAAAATTAGAAGATAAGTTTGAAAAAACAGTGAGAGAAAAAGAAGATGCAATAAATATACAAGATTTTGAAAAGGCTGCTAAGTTAAGAGATAAGGAAAAAGAACTTTCAAAAAAATTAGATGAAGAAAATGAAAAATGGAGAGATGCAAGAACTAACAAAGTTATAAATATTGATAAAGAAGATGTTGCAGTAATTGTTTCAAATTGGACAGGAATACCAGTTTCTAAAATTAGTGAAAGTGAAAATGAAAAATTAAAAAGTTTAGAAGAGGAACTTCATAAAAGAGTTATAGGACAAGATGAAGCGGTTTCAGCAGTAGCAAAAGCAATTAGAAGAAGTAGAGTAGGACTTAAAGATCCTAATAGACCGATAGGTTCATTTTTGTTTTTAGGTCCAACAGGTGTTGGTAAAACAGAACTTACGAAAGCTTTGGCTGAGTGCTTATTTGGAAGTGAGAGTGCTATGATAAGGGTTGATATGTCTGAGTTTATGGAACAACATTCAGTTTCAAAATTGATTGGTTCTCCACCTGGATATGTAGGTTATGAAGAAGCAGGAGGTCTTACAGAACAAGTTAGAAAAAAATTGTATTCTGTAATTTTATTTGACGAAATTGAAAAAGCACATCCAGATGTCATGAATTTATTATTGCAAATTTTAGATGATGGAAGATTAACAGATAGTCAAGGAAGAGTAATTAATTTTAAAAATACAGTTATAATTATGACTTCAAATATAGGTGCAAGAAATATAACAGATAAAAAAACTTTAGGTTTTGGAAATTATAAAATAGAGGAAGAATATGAAAATATTAAAAGAGATGTTATGCAAGAAGTAAAGCAAATGCTAAAACCAGAATTTATAAATAGAATAGATGAAATTATAGTATTTCATAAATTAACTAAAAACCATATTGAAAAAATTATAGATATAATGTTAAATGATGTTCAAGAAAAAATAAAGAAACAAAATGTTTCGTTAATAATAGAACAATCAGCAAAAGATTTTATACTTGCTCGAGGGACAGATGATAATTTTGGAGCAAGACCTTTAAGACGTACAATACAAAATTATGTAGAAGATAAACTGGCCGAATTTATTTTAGATGGAATACCAAGCGGAAAAAATGAATTAATTATTTCAGCAGATGGTAAGGAAATTAGCGTAAAACTAGCAGAGAAACAAGAAAGCACCTAAGGGTGCTTTTTGCTTGAAAAGCATATAAGAGTATAAATATTTGATACTTGAAAATTATAAATATTATGGTAAAATACTATTGTAGAAAAGGAGAAAGGCAATGTTTAAAATAGTATTTTTTGATTTAGATGGAACTTTACTAACAACTCAAAAAGAGGTGTTAGAAGAAAATAAAAAAGCAATAAAAAATGCATTAGATAATGGAATAGAGGTATGTATTTGTACAGGTAGACAAAAAACAGCTGCTAGACATTATCAAGAAATGGCTGGCGCAGGAAGATACATTATATGTGCTAATGGTGCTGAAATATATGATACAAAAGATAATGAAGAATTATTTAAATGTACATTAGAAAAAGATTTTGCATTAAATATGTATGAATTTGCAATAGAAAATAAATTAGCCATAAGAGTTGATACTCAATATGGAAGATATGTTAATGATATGAGATATTCAATATTAGATGATATGCTAATGGAAGAAAACTATGAAAAATTTTTTGAAGAAAATGACATTCTTCAGTTAAGCGTAGGTGCAGAAGATAGTAAAGTAATAGAAAATATAATAAAAAATTTGCCTAGTGATGTAAAAGTTGAAAATCGTTTTATTACTAGTCTAATTCCAGATAAATTAGATATGATAAATCTTATTAATAGTTCTGTATCAAAAGGAAATGCTATATTAGGATTATGTAAATATTTAAAGATTAAACCAGAAGAAGCAATGGCTTTTGGAGATGATCTTAACGATATTTCTATGATGAATTCAGTTTATGGGGTTGCCATGGGAAATGCTTTTGATGAATTAAAAAATATGGCTAAAGAAGTTGTGTCAACTACTAATAATGAAGCAGGAATTTCAAAGATTTTGAATAGAATAGTTGAAGAAAGGAAACAATCTTAAAATTGGAATATGTTTTTACTTTTTTAGAAGGTATTGCAAGTTTTATTTCTCCATGTTTACTACCAATGTTACCAATATATATTTCGTATTTCATGGGTGAAGAGGAAGAAAATAATAAAAAAGCAATAATAAATTCAATAGGATTTGTCTTAGGATTTACAATTGTATTTTTAATTCTTTCAATATTTGCTAGTACTTTTGGAATTTTAATAAGTAAATATTTAAAATATATAAAAATTGTTTTTGGAATAATTATAATCTTACTTGGATTAAATTATATGGAATTACTGCAATTTAAGTTTTTAAATAGAAACAAAGGTGTAAAATTTAATACTAAGAATCTAAATTTTTTTAAAGCAATGTTATTCGGAATTTTGTTTTCAATTAGTTGGACACCATGTATAGGAAGTTTTTTAGGTTCAGCACTTTTAATAGTAGCTAAGGGACAGAATTTAATAAAAGGTATAATATTAATGTTGCTTTATTCAATAGGATTAGGAATTCCATTTGTTATATCAGTAGTTTTAATGGAAAAGCTAAAAAATATTTTTAGTGTTATAAAAAATAATTATAAAATTATAAAAAAAGTATCAGGTATAATTTTAATTTTTATGGGATTATATGTAATGTTTTAAATTGAAAGGGAAAAATTATGAAAAACAAGTTTTTTACAATTGTTTTAGTTGTTGTGTTTGTAGTTTTATTGGTAGTTATAAATAATTTTATGAATAAAACAAGCGAAGTAAATTTGCAAAGTGGAAATATAGCTGAATCGAATGATTTAGAAAAAAATAATGGAGAGGAGAATAAAAATATGGCAGTTATGAGTGTTTCAAGTGAAAATTTTGAGGAAGAGGTATTAAAAAGCGATAAGAAAGTTTTAATTGATTTTTATGCAGATTGGTGTGGACCTTGTAAAATGTTATCGCCTATAGTTGAGGCTTTCGCAAGCGAAAATTCATCTATAAAAGTAGTTAAAGTAGATATAGATGTAAATCCAGCTTTAGCAGCTAAATATGGTGTTTCATCAATTCCAACTTTAATAGTTATTGAAAATGGTGAAGTAAAAAATACAAGTGTTGGACTTATCAGTAAAAGTGAAGTTGAGGCTTTGGTAAAATAAATGGATAATAGTTTTTTTGAAATGTTAAAAAATCAATATGGAGAAGAAATTGCTAAAGAAATTTTGCAAGGGCAAATTATTAAAAGAAAGGTAACTTTTAGAGTAAATACTATAAAATCTAATAATGAAAAGATAGAAAAAGTTTTAAATGAAAACAATATAGTATTTACAAAAGTTTCTTGGTATGATAGCGCATATATTATAGAAAAGGCTGTTGAAAGCGATTTGAAAGAATTAGATATTTATAAAAATGGTGAAATTTATTTGCAAAGTTTGTCTTCTATGCTTCCACCTTTGATTTTAAATGCAGAAACAGGAATAGATATTTTAGACATGGCAGCAGCTCCAGGAGGAAAAACTACTCAAATTGCTGCTCTTACTAATAATTTGAGTAATATAACTGCTTGCGAAATGAATACTATTAGAGCCGAAAGATTGAAATATAATATTGACAAACAAGGAGCAACTTCTTGTTTTGTTATGCAAAAAGATGCACGAAACATAGATGACTTTTTTAAATTTGACAAAATATTGTTAGATGCACCATGTAGTGGAAGTGGAACAGAAAGCTTTAAAAAAGAAATTATTGATAAATGTGCTAAAACACAAGAAGCATTACTAAATAAAGCTTTAAAAGTTTTAAAGACTAATTGCGAAATGGTATATTCGACATGTTCAATTTTAGAAAAAGAAAATGAAAATATTATTCAAAAATTTGTAAGTACTGGCAGATGTGAAGTAGTGCCAATTACTTTTGAAGGTATTAAAGAATTACCGTTACTTCCTACTAAAATAAGTGGAACTTTAGTAGTTGCTCCCAATAATTTTTTTGAGGGCTTTTATATAGCAAAACTAAGAAAAACCAAGTAAAGAAGAGAAAAAAAGAGTATTAAATTTTATCTGAATAATTTTTACAAAAAAATTACTTTTATATTACAAAAGTCTTTGACTTTTGCTTGTTTTTGTAGTATAATTGTAATGTAGTAATAACATTTACTTGGAAGGAGTGACAAATTAAAATTATGTTTAATGTAGGTGATAAAATAGTGTACCCAATGCATGGAGCTGGTATTATTGAAGCAATTGAAGAAAAATCAGTATGTAACGAAAAACAATCTTTTTACATAATCAAAATGCCTGGTGAAGTTAAAGTTATGGTACCTACTGCAAAAGCAGAAGAAATTGGTGTTAGAAATATAATAGACAGCGAAACTGCCGGAAAAGTAATTAGCATCCTAGAACAAGAGAGTACAGAAATGTCTGTAAAATGGAACAAGAGATATAGAGATAATGTTGAAAAAATGAAATCTGGAGATATCTATGAAGTAGCAGACATAGTAAGAAACTTAAGTTTTAAACAAAAGGATAAAGGGCTATCTACAACAGAGAAAAAAATGTTATTAAATGCAAAACAAATTCTTGTAAGCGAATTAGTTTTAGCAGAAAGTAAAGGAAAAGAAGAAATAGAAGAATTAGTTGAAAGTAAAATTAATACTTCTTATGAATTACATTCAGTTTCTCCAGTAGCTGAAGTTACTGATGAAGCACCAGTTAATGTAATGAAAAAATTCATTCCTCAAACTTAAATTATATAATAATATAAAGAGAAAAGATTATATATCAGCTTGGTATATAATCTTTTAAGTTTTATGTTTACTTTTGTGACAAAATAGGAAGGATTTAAAAATTATCTGTCGAATATTATAATATGAAAGGTATGAAATAATGGTTCAATATAGCAATGAATTAAAAGAAGAGATTAGAGCCGCAAATGACATAGTTGATGTTATATCTCAGTATGTAACATTAAAACGAAGTGGTAGAAACTACTTTGGCATTTGTCCATTTCACAGAGAAAAATCCCCTTCTTTTTCTGTTTCTCCAGATAGGCAATATTTCCATTGTTTTGGATGCCATAAAGGAGGAGATGTTTTCACTTTTGTTAGTGAAATAGAAAAATTGTCTTTTAAAGAGACAGTGGAATTTCTTGCGGAAAGAGGACATGTTACACTACCTGCAGAGCAAGATGAAGGCTTTAATGAAAAACAATATTTAAAAGATAGAATGTATAAAATTAATCTTGAAACTACTCTATTTTTTCACGAAAGATTATATCAGCCTTTAGCTAAAATAGCACAAAATTATGTAAAAGAAAGAAAATTAGATAATGCTACTTTAAAAGCTTTTAAAATAGGATATTCTGGCGAATATAACGAATTATATAAGCATTTAAAGTCAAAAGGTTTTAAAGATAATGAAATTTTAGCAACAGGGCTTGTTAACAAAAATGATAGAGGAGAATTTATTGATCGATTTAGAAAAAGACTTATGTTTCCAATAATGACCGTTAATGGAAAGGTCGTTGCTTTTGGAGGCAGAAGGCTTGACAATAATGAAAAGACTGCTAAATACATAAATTCTAATGAAAATTTAATATATTCAAAAAAACAGCATTTATTTGCATTAAATTTAGCAAAACAAACCAACGATAAACAAATTATATTAGTTGAAGGTTATATGGATGCAATTTCATTACATCAAAGAGGTATTAAAAACGTAGTTGCATCTTTAGGAACGGCGCTTACGGAGGAGCAAGGAAGATTACTTAGAAAATATAGCGAACAAGTGCTAATGAGTTATGATTCTGATGGTGCTGGACAAGAAGCAATTATGAGAGGACTTGAGATATTAGGTGCTCAAGGTTGCGATGCAAGGGTTATTCAAATGGAAGGTGCAAAAGACCCAGATGAATATATTATAAAATATGGTAGTGAGAGGTTTAAGTTGCTTGCAAAAAATGCTATCTCACTAGTAGAATTTAAAATAAAAATGATTAGAAGTAAATATGATTTAGAAAATGCAACAGATAAAGTTAGATTTTTAAAAGAGATTACAAAGGTCTTATCTAAAGTTGAGAATAATATTGAAAGAGAAATTTATATTGGTAAAGTTGCAGAACAATATAAAATTTCTAAAGAAGCAATTTATGTAGAAGTTAATAAGCAAACGTATAAAAATCAAGCTTCTAAAGATAATATAAAAAGTAGACCTATACATAAAGAAGAAATCAATCAAGAAGAAATATCAGAATCTATTATAAAACGTGAAAATATGGTTTTATATTTACTGATAAATCATTATGAGGAATCTGTTATAGATATAACTAGCAATATTGTAAAAGAAGATTTTAAATTAGAAGTAAATCAAAAAATTTTTGAAGCAATTACAGAAGCTAAAGAGAAAAGTAAAGATAGAATATTACAAGTATTATCAAATATTGAAGATAATGAATTACAATCTCAAATTAGTGAAATAATGCTTTCAGATTATGAAATAACCTCTGTACAGAAATGTATAGAAGATATAATTATAAATTATACTAAGGAAAGATTAAATAATAGAAAATTGGCTATAATTAAAGAGTTAGAAAATCCAAGTTTACCTCGTGAAGATGCATCTATGTTAGAGGTTGAACTTAACAACATAATAATCGAATTAGCTAAAATGTAAGTAGGAGGTTTTATTAAAAAAATGAAAAAAAACGAAAACGAAGAAGAAGTAAAAGAGAAAAAAGCTAAAACTACTAAAAAAACTACAGATAATAACACAAAAAGTACTGCCAAAGAAACTGCAAAAAAAGAAGTAAAGAAAGAAAAAACAGAAACTAAAAAGGAAAGCAAAGAAGAAAAAGCATCAAAAGAGGTAGAGAAAAAAACAAGTAATAAAAAAGTAGCAAAAGAAGATAAAAAAGAACCAGTCAAAAAAGAAAAATCTAAAAAGGCAGAAAAAGTTGAAGAAGCTGAGAAGGTTGAAGAAATAAAAGAAGTTGAACCAAAAGAAAAAGTTAAAGCTACTAAAAAGACTTCAAAAACAGAAACTAGCAATGAAGAAGAAAAAGTTGTTAATATTCTAAAAGCAGCTAAAGAAAAAGGAAACATTACTTACGGAGAACTTGCTGCTGAACTTGGTGAAGCTGGTCCAGAAGAAATAGATAAAGTATTTGATGCTTTTGAAGAAATGGGAATTAATATCTTAAAAGATGATGAAGATTTATTAGAACCAGATATTGATGAATTAAATGATGTAGAAGATATAAAAATAGAAGAATTAGATGTTTCTAACATAGAAGGTGTTAGTGTTGATGACCCTGTTAGAATGTATTTAAAAGAAATTGGTAAAATCCCATTACTTTCTTTTGAAGAAGAATTAGAGCTTGCTAAAAGAGTTTTAGAAGATGATGAAGAAGCTAAACAAAAATTAGCAGAGTCAAACTTAAGATTAGTTGTTAGTATTGCTAAAAAATATGTTGGTAGAGGAATGCTTTTCTTAGATTTAATTCAAGAAGGAAATATGGGCTTAATCAAAGCTGTAGAAAAATTCGATTATAAAAAAGGTTACAAATTTAGTACTTATGCTACATGGTGGATTAGACAAGCTATTACAAGAGCTATTGCTGACCAAGCAAGAACAATAAGAATACCAGTTCACATGGTAGAAACAATTAATAAATTAATTAGAATTTCAAGACACTTATTACAAATATTAGGTAGAGAGCCATCTCCTGAAGAAATTGCAGAAGAAATGGAAATTCCAGTTGAAAAAGTTATGGAAATTCAAAAAATTGCTCAAGATCCAGTTTCATTAGAAACACCAATTGGCGAAGAAGATGATAGCCATTTAGGAGATTTTATTCCAGATGACGAATCACCTGCACCACAAGATTCTGCTGCATATACATTACTAAAAGAGCAATTAGAAGAAGTAATGCAAACTCTTACACCAAGAGAAGCAAAAGTTTTAAAATTAAGATTTGGTCTTGAAGACGGTAAAGCTAGAACTCTTGAAGAAGTTGGTCGTGAGTTCCAAGTTACTCGTGAAAGAATTAGACAAATTGAAGCAAAAGCCTTAAGAAAATTAAGACATCCAAGTAGAAGTAAAAGATTAAAAGATTATATGAGCTAAAATAAAGGAGATGATTTGGTAGTGAAAAAAGCAAAAGTTAACCAAGTAAATACTGAAGAACCAGGCATGGAGGAAAAAGTATCTGCCAAAGAAGGATTTGGAGCAGTAGCTGGAATGTTTGGAGATAATCCAGATTATTTAGTGGTTTCAGATGATGAGGTACTTAGCAATATGAAAAAAGATTTAGAAAAAAGAATTGCTAAATGCCAAAATCCAGCAGAAAAAGCTGAACTAAAAAAAGAACTTTTAATACTTGAAATTCTTATTATTCAAAGAGAAAAAATAGACAAAGAAGCTGCTATTATAATGAATAATGAAGAAGCTGTTGGAAAAGATTATGAAACAGAGAAAGCCAAAGAGAAGAAAAAGAAAGCTAGAGATAAGCAACAAAAAGCTTTAATAGATAAACTAAACGAGCTTAATATATCAAATTTAGACATAGATATAAAAACACCAGAAAAGCCAGATGCACGTGCTAAAGGTGGAATGGAAAGAAAAGATAGAATAAGATAGCTAGAAGGAGAATAATATAAAGCAATGATAAACGAATATAGAACACATAATTGCGGTGAACTTAAGATAGATAATGTAAACGAAGAAGTTAGACTTGCCGGATTTGTACAAACAATTAGAAATCTTGGAAAAATGATGTTTATCGATTTAAGAGATGAAAACGGTATTACTCAAATTGTTATTGCTGAAACAGCAGGTTTAGAAGAAAAAGTTAAAGATATTACTAAAGAATGTACAATCACAGTTAGTGGTAAAGTTGTGGAAAGAAGTAGCAAAAATCCTAAAATTTCTACAGGAGATATTGAAATAATAGCAGAAGATATTACTGTACTTGGAAAATGCAAAAATGCTTTACCATTTGAAATAAATGTTGAAGGTCAAAATGTTAGAGAAGATTTAAGACTAGAATATAGATTTTTAGATTTAAGAAATGAAAACATTCATAAAAATATATTACTTCGTTCTAAAATTATGAAGGATTTTAGAACTATAATGGACGAACTTGGATTTACAGAAATTCAAACTCCAATTTTAGCAAATTCTTCACCAGAAGGTGCTAGAGATTTCTTAGTTCCAAGTAGATTACATCCAGGAGAGTTTTATGCGCTTCCACAAGCACCACAACAATTTAAACAATTGCTTATGGTATCTGGATTTGAAAAATATTATCAAATAGCACCATGTTTTAGAGATGAAGATCCTAGAGCAGATAGATCTCCAGGAGAATTTTATCAATTAGACTTTGAAATGAGCTTTGTTACTCAAGAAGATGTTTTCAAAGTTATTGAAACAATTATACCAACTGTATTTAAGAAAAATACAGATTGGAAAGTTGAAGAAGGACCATTTGTTAGAATTCCATATAAAGAAGCAATGGAAAAATACGGTTCAGATAAACCAGATTTAAGAAATCCATTAATAATTGAAGATTTAACTGATATTTTTGAAGGTACAGAATTCAATGCTTTTAAAGATAAAACTGTTAAAGCAATTGTTGTTTCAAATATGGAAGATAAACCTAGAAAATTCTTTGATCAAATGAGCGAATATGCTGTTCAAGAACTTGGAGCAAAAGGTTTAGCTTGGGTTAAAGTTGATAGTGAAAGTAATTTATCAGGTGGAATTAGTAAATTTATTGATGAAAATAGAAAAGCTAAAATATTTGAAAAAATGAAAGTAATTGCAAATTCTGCAATATTCTTTATAGCAGATGAGTTTGAACAAGCTCAAAAAATTGCAGGTGGAGTTAGAATAAAATTAGGTACAGAATTAGATTTATTAGAAAAAAATATTTATAAATTCTGTTTAATAGTTGATTTTCCAATGTATGAATTATCTGATGAAGGAAAAATTGATTTTAATCATAACCCATTTTCAATGCCACAAGGTGGTATGGAAGCTTTACTTACAAAAGATCCATTAGATATATATGCATATCAATATGATTTAGTTTGCAATGGTTATGAAATTATGTCAGGCGCTGTAAGAAATCATGATCAAGATATTATGATAAAAGCCTTTGAAATTGCAGGTTATACAGTTGATGATGTAAAAAACAGATTTGGTGCTTTGTTTAACGCATTTAGTTATGGTACACCACCACATGCAGGAGCAGCACCAGGATTAGATAGAATAGTTATGCTTCTTGCTAAAGAAGATAATATTAGAGAAGTAATTGCATTTCCAAAAAATAAAAAGGCTAGAGATTTATTAATGAATGCACCTTCTAAAGTTTTTGATAAACAATTAGAAGAAGTACATATAAAATTAAATTTAGATGAGGAATAAAATATTTATGAAAAATTCAAAAATTATAAGTGCATTTTTTGTAATTTTATTAGTACTACTAAGTTCCAATATTGCTTTTGCAGATACTGGTATTGTTAATACTCCTGCTGCTAGAATTAGGGAAAAAGCTAGTAAAGATGCTGAAATTTTAACAAGAGCTTATGAAGATGATGAAGTTGAAATTTTAGGTGAAGATGGAGATTGGTATCAAGTAAAAGTAAATGGTAAAACTGGTTATGTTAGCAAATCTTTGATAAAGAAAAAAGAAAGTACTTCAAATGATAAAGTAGAAAATACTGTATCTGATAATCAAACAAATGAAACTACTTCTGAAAATCAAGAAGTACCAGCAGAAGCAACACCAAGTAATGAAACAACTATATCTTCAAAAACAACTATAAAGGAAGATACTGTTGCTAGAATTATGCCAAATTTTGCTTCAAATGAATTAATTTTACTTACTAAAGGAACAGAAATTGAAGTTGTTAGAGAAATAAATAATTGGACAGAGATTATTATTTCTGGTAGAAAAGCTTGGATTTTAAAAAATAAAGTAAATATTGGAGTAGTGGTACCTAACGAAGAACTTGAAAATACTACTCCAGAGCAAAATACAACTTCAGAAAATAATACAACTAAACCAGAAAATACTGTTGTAGAAAATACAAATACAACAAATCAAAATACTACTAGTGAAAATACTTCTTCTGAAGCCAGAAATATGAAAGGTATAATAAACGTTGAAACAGCAAATGTTAGAGCAAAAGCCGAATCAAGTTCAAAAATAATAGATAAATTAGATGAAGATGATGAAGTTACTATTATAGCAGAAGAAGGAGATTTTTATAAAATAACTACTAGTAAAATTGAAAGTGGTTATGTTGCAAAACGTTTAGTTACAGTTGCAGATATTTCTTCAAGAGGTACAGTTGAAGTTAGAGAAAAAGTAGAAGAAACCAAATCAGAAGCATCTACTGTTCAAACTAGTGCTAATAAAGGATTAGAAGTAATAGAATTTGCAAAGCAATATTTAGGGTATGATTATGTGCTAGGAGGAAAAACTCCAGAAACTGGATTTGATTGTTCAGGTTTTACAAGATATGTTTTTAAAAATTTTGGATATAGTTTAGGTACTGTTGCAGCAGACCAAACTTCTTTAGGAACAGAAATTGATAAAAGCAATTTAAAAGAGGGCGATTTAATACTTTTTTACAACGAAGAAAATACTAAAATTGGACATACAGGTATATATATAGGTAATAATGAGTTTATACATGCTGCTAATCCAGAAAGAGGAGTAGTAACAGATAATTTAGTAACAAATAGTTATTATGCTACAAGATTTGTTACTGCTAGAAGAATTGTAGAATAGGAGTACAAAATAGAAAAGTTAAAAAAATATATGGGGCTATATTTAATTATAGTCCTATTTTTTTGTTTATATATTTTTTCTTTAGAAAGTAGATACAGTAATGCTTTCAAAAATATTCAAAGTGAATATTTTATAAAAATAATCAGTATAAGAGAAGAAGGAAATTATAAAGATAAATATATTGCCAAAGTTTTAGATGGTAAGAACAAAAATTTAAAAATTTATTTATACGTGGATAAATCAGAAGAGTATAAATACGGTGATATTTTAAAAGTAAGTGGAGAAATTGAATTACCAGATAAGGCTAGAAATGATAAACGGTTTTGATTATTCAAAGTATTTAAAAACTAAAAAAATAGTTGCATCTTTTTTTGCGGAAAAGATAAATTTTATAAAAAGAGAAGAAAATATAATTTCTAAAATTTTTGATATAAAGTTAGAATTTATTAGTATTATAAATACAAATTTTGAAAAAGAAGAAGCAGAAGTTTTAAAAGCAATTTTACTAGGAGAAAAAGAGAATATTAATGATAAGACTTCACAAATATTTAGTAAAAGTAATTTGTCACATATTCTTGCAATTTCAGGTCTGCATATTACTTATATATGTCTTTATATAGAGGGAATTTTAAGAAGAATTATAAATAACACGAAATTAAGAAATTGTTTTATGGTAATGTTTTTAATTATTTTTATAATTCTTGTAGGTGGAAGTCCATCAGCTATGCGAGCTTGCATAATGATGATAATTACATATATAGGCAAAAACCTTTTAAAAGAAAAAGATTTTTATATAAGTTTTGTAGTTAGTTTTTTTATAATTTTGTTAATAAACCCATATAACATATATTCCATATCTATGTGGCTTTCTTTTTTAGGAAGTTTAGGAATAGTTTTGTTTAGTAATTTTATACAAAAAGTATTAGTAAAAAAATTCAATATAAAGTCTAAAATCGCTAAAAAAGTTTTAGAAATTATAGTAGTTAGTTCTTCAGCTCAAATACTAATTTTTCCTGTAATGTGGAAGAATTTTGGTACACTATCTTTTAGTTTTTGGATATCTAATTTATTGGTATCAGAATTGGTTGCACCTATTTTGATATTAGGCTATATTAGTATTTTAATATTTCCTATAAGAAAAGTTATAGTATTTGTAGAAAGAATAATTTTAAAACTCTTTTTAGAACTGGTCTTAATTGCTTCTAAAATACCTTTTAATCAAATTTATCTTCCTTCACCAAGTAATTTCACAATATTAGTATATTATTTGTTTATTTTCTTTTTAATTACATTTTACAAACTACATAAAATTAATGTATTAAAGTGTATATTAAGTATAAAGTATGTGAAAAAGCAAATAAAATTACATAAAAAAATTGTAAAGAGTTTTGTCATAGTTTTGATAATTTTTATATGTATTTCACAAGTCTTTTATTTTACGCCTAAAAATTTAAGAATTAATTTTTTAGATGTGCGGTCAAGGGGATAGTACATTAATAAGAACTAAATACAATAAAAATGTCTTGATAGATTGTGGCGAAGGGCATAGTGATAAATACGATTATGGTAAGAATATTGTGTTACCTTATTTACTTTCTCATAATATTTATAAACTGGATTATTTGATACTTTCTCATCGGAGATTCAGACCATATTGGTGGAGCATTTTATATATTAGAAAATTTTATGGTGAAAAATGTAGTATTAAGTTTACAGGCTGATAAATTTGAAAATATAATAGAATTTATAGAACTTGCTAGAAAAAGAAAAGTGAATATAATAGTTTTAAAAGCAGGAGATATATTAAAAATAGATAGAGAAACAAACTTTGAAGTGCTTTTTCCAGATGAAAAAAATATTATTTCGGCCAATAAAATAAACAATAATTCTTTAGTTATTAAACTGAAATACAAAAATTTTTCTATGCTATTTACAGGAGATATTGAAGAGGAAGGAGAAGAAGCTATATTAAAAAAATATGCAAATGAACCAGAAAAATTGAAATCTTATGTTCTAAAGGTTGCACATCATGGCTCTAAAACTTCATCAACAGCAAAATTTATAGAAGCTGTTAAACCAGAAGCAGTATTAATTGGCGTTGGTAAAAATAATCTTTTTAATCATCCTAATCAAGAGATATTGGAAAGGTTTAAAAAGTTTAATATTAAGATATATAGGACAGATAAAAATGGAGAAATTATAATGCGAGTAAAAGATTCAAAACTGAAAATAGTCAGCAAATTCAAGTAAAGGTTTGAAAAATTATGTAAATTATGGTATAATATAAATGTTATACGTGCTATATAGCTCAACAATTTGTCATACAACAAATAAAGAAGGAGGTTGATTACTATGGCAAATGTAGAAGTAATGTCTTGGGGAAAATCTGTAGAAATTGTACAGAATGCAACACAAGATAAAGGAAGACGGATTAACTCTGGAGGGTATAATGAAATAAACCCTTACGGTGTAATACCGTTGCACGTTCATGAGAATAACAATGAGGAGTATATACCTCAAACCGAGGGAATGAAAATCATTGTTGTCTCCAAAGATGAAGCCGACCAGTTGACAGAAGGTCAAATTTTTGAAAAACTGGGAGAAGTTGAGGCTGCAGAGATTGGGGATGTGATCACATGCCATAAGGGAGAGGCGCATGCACTCTACAATGAGTCAAGTGAGACCGGCAGATTCGTTTTTATCAAATACGAGTAATCACATCAAAAGAAACTCATGAAAAAGACCGTGGCACAAGCTTTTGAGCCACGGTCTAATTTTTTTTAAATTTTCATTTTTATATGTTTTGTATAAACTAATTGATTTTCGTTAATATCAAATTCATAATCAATAAAAGGATTTTTGTTAATAAAAACATTTTTACATTTTAAAGAATTTATAAAAGTATATGCAATTTCGGAATTTTTAGTAAATACTACAAAGCAATCATTTAAGTTATATTTGTTGATATAATTTATAGTATCTTCTAAATTGGTTTTATCAAAATAATTGACTTGAATTGCATTTGCATAGGCATGTTTGTCTAAATTTAATAAGACTTCTTTAAAACTTTTATCTTCAATATATACATCTACAACTTTGTAACCATTGAAAATAGAAGGAATACGTAGTTTGCTTTGTACAGATTGATAAGCTCTCTTATCTCCAACATAAATTACTAAATCAAATAAATTTTGTTTTTTAATTATTTCATTATTAGAAAATTTATCTTGTAAACTTGCAAATTTAGAAACATATTTGCATTCATTAGCAATCATATTAAAAACTTCAATTAAAAGTGTATTTGTTTCAATGTAATTTTTTGTGAAAAACACAATGTTATTATGTGTTCTAAGTGATGATATAAGAAGTTTTAAGGTAACACAAGGATTTCCATCATACATTACACAAAGATTTCCAAAACCATCTTTTATTTGAGTTGAAGTGAAACTTGGAAGTAAGGGATAGTCTTCTTTGTAATTTTTAGCAATTTGTTTTAACTTTTCAATGTCTGTTTTTATTTTATTTTTTTCTAAATCTTTTTCTATAGCTTTTTCAAAATTTTCAGGACTTTTTTCAATAAAAATTCTAAATTTTTCAATAATTTTATTGATAGCTGAAGCTTTGAAAGTATATGTTGAAGGGTGTTTTAAGCTAGTATTTTTCAAATTAATTTTCTCCTTTGATTTTTATTTTTTGATATTGTTCTAACATTATCTCGTAGTTTGAAGCAAAATCAAGATTTTCATTGTAATTGGCTTTGTCCATGTATGGTTTTGCTTCTTCAAATTGATAAGCTGTTTTCAAAATTTCTTCATTTGTTTTTTCTGCTTTACGAACTTCTTTTATTTGCTCATTTTCTGAAAAATTATCTGGTAATTTTTGATTTTTTAAAATATAAGCTGCTTCTTGGTATGGCATAATGTAAATAGGTTTTGATTTGTCCGTTGGAACAAAAGCAACCAATCCAGAAAATTGAAGTCCAATAATTTTATAGCCATCTAAAAAGCTTGTTTTACCATGATTATCTTTGTGAGAGATTATAGGTAATTCTTCAAAAGGTTTTTCATTATTTTTTCCAAGAATGTTGTAAACATCAATTGAAGGAGAAGCTACTGATTGCTGTTCTTGTATAAAAAATCCAGTATTTGTGAAAGGAACAGTATTGCCATTTCCTATAATTGATATGTTTTTTGCATTATCTAATTCTTGATAAAATTTACCTTTATTTATAGAAAAATGATATTTTTGCATATCTTTTTCTGTAAGAATACCCACTGAATGTAAGTGTTTTATGCAGCCATAATCTATTAAATAATTTTCATAAAGTTCTTTTATTTTTGCAGGACTAGATCCTGAGTCTATGTAGAAATCTAGACTTTCTTTATTATTTGTATCTCTAAGAAGATTAGAAAGTTCTGAAACTGAAAACCCATCACAATGTAAAAATAAATACATCATTGTACTAAATTTTGTTTTTTGATTTTGAAGATATGCTATACGGCTATCTTTAGGAATATGCATAAGAGCATCATCTGGCGCTTCACCTTTGCTATGAGCTTTTGTTATTTCATCAGCAGTTAAAATACTTTCTACAGCTGAAAAGTATTCAGGAGCTGTAGTATATATTTCTATCACTCTTGCTATTGAAATTTTTTTATCCAAGAATTGTTTTTTTAAAAAATCGCCAGATATGTTTTGTTCTAAATTTTCATCTGGAATAATTTGATGATTAGCATAATCTAATACACTTTCTGAAAATTCTTGAGAAGTTTTAGCTTCACTTTTTGCTTCTTCTATTAAATCTGAAATATATGTTTTACGTTCTTTTGGTGTAACGTTATCAAGTAATTCCTGATGAAATTCTTGAAACTCCAAAGATATTTGTTTATCTTTTAGCATTCCTAACATTCTACCTGGATGTTTTTCAGGAGAATAGAAGTCTAATAAATCAGTATAAGAAACTGGTTCAGTATAGTCTTCTGATTTTGTATCTTGTACATATAAACTTTTATATTTTAGTATTGTTATAACCTCAGCTGGTTCAACATAGCCTTGATTTGCTTTTTCTAAAACTTGTTTTCCACTAAATTTTGTCCCATAGTTGTCTAAAATTGCTTGAGACATTTTTTTATGAAAGGCTTTTGTTATTTCAGGAACACCAGTAGATTTTAATACAGGGTTTGAAAATGCATCTAAAGTAGAATAAACATCTTTAGATGGTGCAAATTCAGGAGATATTGTTGTTTCATATTGGAAAAATAAATCTTTAATATCTTCTAAATATAATTTATCAAAATCTTTACTAGATAATAGGGTTCCGTGAATATTAATTTTGCCGTCATTTGTTTTTTCAACAGTATTGCTAGATAATGCTTCTAAAAGTTCTTTAAACTTAATATTTGAAATAACTTCTCCCATAGAAATTCTCCTTTAAAAAAACTATTGTAATTATACAATAATTTATGTAAATTGTCAAAAAACTATTGTATTTTTTGAATAAAAAATGAAAAAGAATAAATACTAAGATTAAGGTAGGTAAAATTATGAAAAAGATTATATTTTTGGGAATTTTAGTATTTATTGTATCTGTGGGTGTAGGATACTTATATTCCAATATGTTTTATAATAATAGTGCGGAAAATATTAAAGCAGAACAATTTGAAATAAACGAGATAAAAGATTATGCTGTGCAAAATTATACTAAGCTTCAGACATTAGAAGCATCTTCAGAAACTGAAAAGGTTTCACCTAAGGCAAATTTTGCAATTAAACAATACTATGATGAGTGTAATCACTTTGATTTTAAATATTCTAAGTTACCACAAGAATTGATTAACATGACTAGACAGGAAGTAGAAGATTACTATGATGATTATGAAGTAGAAGAGTTCGATAGTAATAATGTGGTGCTTTCTAAAGAAATAAATGGTTACTGTAATGAACATTTCTTTATAAAGTTAGGAGAAAAAAATGTCGAAGTTATGCAGTTTGATACAGATGGTAGTTTTATACCTTATCAAGAGACTGAAATTAGTAGAGAATATCTTACAGAAGAGGATGTGAAAAAATTAGAAGAGGGTATATATGTTTATGGGAGTGGAAATATAAATTCAATATTAGAAGATTATGAGTAATAAAAAAGTTGTCGCAGTTTGTGCGACAACTTTTGATTATTTAGTTTCAAATTTTAAATTATCATTTTCACAAGATACAATTACTGTTTGAGTAGATTTTACTGTTTCTCTTAAAATCATTTCGGCAATTTCATCTTCAATATATTTTTGAATTGCTCTTCTTAAAGGTCTTGCACCATATTTTAAATCAGTTCCTTTTGCAAGAATATATTTTTTTGCATCATCAGTAACTTCTAAATAAATTTCTTTATTTGATAATGCTTCACGAGTTTTGTTAAGCAACAAATCAACAATTTGTAATAATTCATTTTCTGTTAAGCTATTAAATGGAATAATTTCATCAACTCTATTTAAAAATTCTGGTCTAAATAAATCTTTAAGTGCTGAAATCATTTTACTGTTATCAATTATTCCTGTAGTTCCAAATCCAATAGAATTGTTGTTTAAATTAGAACCAGCATTTGATGTCATTATTATAATTGTATTTTCAAAATTAACTGTATTTCCTTGTGAATCTGTAAGTTTTCCATCATCCAATACTTGTAGTAAAATATTAAATACATCTGGGTGAGCTTTTTCAATTTCATCAAGAAGAATAATAGAGTAAGGTCTTCTTTTAACTTTTTCAGTTAAACCACCAGCATCATCATAGCCAACATATCCAGGAGGTGCACCAATTAATTTTGCAGTAGAATGGCTTTCCATGTACTCAGACATATCAATTCTAATAATTGCTTCTTCTGAGCCAAACATTTCAAAAGCTAAGCTTTTTGCAAGTTCTGTTTTACCAACACCAGTAGGACCAACAAATATAAATGATGGCGGTCTTTTTGTACTTTGAAGTCCTGCACGATTTCTTCTTATTGCTTTTGCAACAGCTTCAACAGCAACATCTTGGCCAATTATGTGTTTATGAAGTACATTTTCCAAATTTAATAATTTTTGAGTTTCAGCTTCAGTAATTTTTGTTACTGGTATCTTTGTCCAACGTTCAATTACTTCTGCAATATCTTGTACAGATAGAACAGAAGGAGTAAGTGTAGCTTCTAATTGCTCTAATTTTTCAGTTAAGCTACATTCTTTTGTTTTAAGGTCTGCTGCTTTTTGATAATCTTCAATAGAATCAGAAGAAACAGCTTCATCTTTTTCTTCTGCAATTTTAGCAAGTTCGTTTTTAATAATTTCAATCTCATAAAGAGCATGATTGTTTAAATTCATTTTTGAACAAGCTTCATCTATTAAATCAATTGCTTTATCTGGTAGAAATCTGTCGTGAATGTATTTTTCAGACATTTTTACTGTTTTTTCAATAACATCATTAGAGATTACAACTTTGTGGTAATCTTCATAATATTTTTTTATACCTTTGATAATATTTATTGTATCATCAATAGATGGTTCTTCTACAAGAACAGGTTGAAATCTTCGTTCTAATGCAGAGTCTTTTTCAATATATTTTCTGTATTCTTTTAAAGTTGTAGTACCAATAAGTTGAATTTCTCCATTAGAAAGTGCAGGCTTTAAAATATTAGCTGCATTCATTGAATGTTCTGCATCTCCAGCACCAATAATATTATGAATTTCATCAATTACTAAGATAATATTTCCATAAGTTTTACATTCATCAATTAAAGATTTCATTCTAGCTTCAAATTGACCTCTAAATTGAGTTCCAGCTATGATAGCTGTCATATCTATTAAATAAACTTCTTTATTTAGTAATTTTGCAGGTACTTTCTTTTCAGCAATACGAAGAGCTAAACCTTGTGCAATAGCTGTTTTACCAACACCTGGTTCACCTATTAAACAAGGGTTGTTTTTTGAACGTCTATTTAAAATTTGAGTAACTCTTTCAATTTCTTGTTCTCTTCCAATAACAATATCTAATTGATTATCTTTAGCTTTTTGAGTAAGGTTTGTACCAAAAGTATCTAAAAATCTTTTTTTATTATTTTTTTGTTTTTTCTCAACTTTGACTTTTTTAGTGCCTTTTTCTTCACTTGCTTCACTAAAAGCTGATGAATTGTCATCATTTTGATTTGATGACGCTTTAAAGAAGCCAAGAATTTCTCCAAGAGGGTTTCCTTCATTATTTATATTATTTGGATCAGCCATATCAGCCATATCAGCCATATCGTTCATGTTTAAGTCTTTAAAAATTGAATCTAATTGTGCTGTCATGTTGGCAATATCTTCTTCAGATAAATTAGCATTTTTTGAAATAACATCCATAGGATTGATGCCTTTTTCTTTTGCACAATTATAGCAAAGACCTTCTGTTGTAGCTTTTCCATTTTCAACTTTGTTAATAAAAATTACTGCTGTATTTTTATTACATACTGAACATAGCATAAAGTAAATTTCTCCTTCTTATTATATAATAATACATATAATATATTATTTTTCTAAGATAGTCAAGAAGTACACGGAATTTTCACATTACAAAAATTGCCATTTTTTAAAATAAAATAGTAGTTGTAAAAAGGCATAAAATCATATATAATATTTTAGATTTTAGTAATTATTATAAGAAAAGAGAGAACAAAAATGAAATTAAATATAGTTTTAGTTGAACCAGAGATTCCTCAAAATACAGGAAATATTGCACGAACTTGTGCTGCACTTGGTGCTAAGTTGCATTTAGTTTACCCATTGGGTTTTTCAATTTCTGAAAAACAGGTTAAAAGAGCAGGACTAGATTATTGGGATAAATTAGATATAGAGGAACACATTAATTTTAAGGAATTTTTAGAAAAATATAAACCAGAAGAACATAATATGTTTTTTGTCACAACTAAGGGAAAACATGTGTATAGTGAACCAGATTTTTCTAAAATGGATGAAGTTTTTGCTTTGTTTGGAAAAGAAACGAAAGGACTTCCAGAAGATATTTTGCAAAAATATATCGATAAAACCATAAGAATACCTATGAGAGAGGGCTTGCGTTCATTAAATTTGTCTAATTCAGTTGCTATTGTGGCTTATGATATATTTAGACAAGCTAATTTTGATAATTTGGAAGAAATAAGTTCATATTTTGATTAAAAAATACTTTATTTTTTTGTGAAAATAGTATATGATAAAAATATATTTTTTTGAAATGAGGTAACATATGAAAAAATTAGTTTTAATAGTTGTAATATTAGCAATACTAACAGGTGCATTATTTACATTAACAGGATGTTCATTAAAAATAGAAACAGATGATAACAGTGTATCTGCATCAGTAGATGAAGAAACACAAAGCACATTTGAAGGTATAATAGACTGGATAGTTGAAAGATTAGACAGAATATTTGTAACAGAAGAAAATAGTGGAAGTTCAAATGAAGGAGAATCACAAGGTGAGAGTGTTTAGAAAAATGATTTGGATAGTTTTAATTATCTTGCTAGCAGTTATGTTAGTTATATTAACAGGTTGTGCTAACAAAGAAAATAAAAATGAACAATTAAATAAAATAAGCGAGGAAAATACTATGAGTAATAATACACAATCAGAAAGAGTAGTTGATACTATCGATTACAAAGCAGCTGCTGAAAAGCAAATGGCAATGCCAGAAGTGGGAGAAACAGTTGCTATCTTCCACATTAAAAATTTTGGAGATGTAAAAGTTAAATTTTTTAAAGAAGTTGCTCCAAAAGCAGTAGAAAATTTTGTAACACATGCTAAAAACGGATATTATGATGGACTTACTTTCCATAGAGTTATAAATGAATTTATGATTCAAGGTGGAGATCCAGAAGGTACTGGAATGGGTGGAGAAAGCATCTGGGGAAGTGGCTTTGGAACTGAACTTGATTATGAATTAGTACCATATAGAGGTTCATTATGTATGGCTATGTCAAGTCTTCCAAATAGTATAGGAAGTCAGTTCTTTATTACACAAGCTCATTATAGTGAGTCACAAGAAAGTTATTTAAAAGCAGGTGGATATCCTGAAAAATTATTAGAAGAATATAAAACTTATGGTGGTTATTTATCTTTATATTTACAATATACAGTATTTGGCCAAGTATATGAAGGAATGGAAGTTGTAGATAAAATTGCTGCTGTTGAAACAAGTCAAAATCCAAGTTATAAAGATAAACCATTAGAGGATGTAATTATAGAAAGTATAGAAGTTACAGAATATAAATAATGTCTAAAATAAAAGAGTAAATATTATATTTGCTCTTTTACCATATCAAAAAGGAGAAGAAAATGTACAAAGAATTAGGTATAAGTGAAAAAGTAGTAAATGTAGCGAATGAAGTAGAGAAAGAATTAGTAGATATTTTTTCTAAACTTGATGAAAATTGTATGAAGGCAAGTTCAAAAGTATTAAAAGCGTTTCAAGATAATAAAGTTTCAACATCAGATTTTATTGAAGTAACAGGATATGGTTATTATGATGGTGGTAGAGAAAAACTAGAAAAAGTATATAGTCAGATTTTTGGGGCAGAAGATGCTTTAGTAAGACCTCAAATTATGTCTGGAACACATGCTTTAAGTCTTGCGTTATTTGGACTTTTAAAATACGGTGATACTATGATAAGTATTTCTGGTGAACCTTATGATACATTAAAAAGTGTTATTGGTTTAGTTGGAGATAGTGAAAATTCTTTAATTAAACATGGAATTAAATATGAGCAAATAGAACTTATTGATAATGATTTTGATTATGAGAAAATTGCCGAAAGAGTAAAACAAGGTAATATAAAACTTATTGAAATACAACGTTCAAGAGGTTATGCTCAAAGAAAAAGTTTGACAATTGCTAAAATTGAAAAAGCAATAAAAACAATTAAAGATATAGATAAAAATGTAATCGTTATGGTAGATAATTGTTATGGAGAATTTGTTGAAGATAGAGAACCAACAGAAGTTGGAGCAGATATTTGTATAAGCTCTCTTATGAAAAATTTAGGCGGAGGAATAGCTACCTCAGGTGGTTATGTAGTCGGAAGAAAAGATTTAATAAATTCAGTTGCAGAATGTCTTACATCACCTTGCGTAGGAAAAGATTTAGGTGCAAACTTTAACCAATTACTATCATATTATAAAGGTTTATTTATGGCGCCTTCTGTTGTAAAATCAACTTTAAAATCAATGATTTTTGCAAGTAGAATGTTAGAAAAATTTGGATTTGATAGAATTAGTCCAAGATATGATGAGGAAAGAACAGACATTATTCAAACTATGGATTTATTGTCTGAAGAAAAATTAGTTAAATTCTGTCAAGGAATTCAAAAAGGTTCACCAATTGAAAGTTATGTAATACCAGTTCCTGATGAAATGCCTGGTTACCCACATAAAGAAGTAATGGCAGGTGGAAGTTTTACACCAGGAGCTACTATAGAGCTAAGTTGCGATGGACCAATATGTGAACCATATACAGCATATATGCAAGGTGGATTAACATATGAATATGGAAAATTAGGAATAATGATAGCAATAGAAAACATGATTAAATAAAGAAAGAAGAGGATTAAAAAATGTGGTTTATATGTGCAATACTTACAACTTTGATTTGGGGTTTAGCAGAGTTATTTTATAAGAAAGGGGCTAAACCAGATGAAAAATATAGTCATTTAAAAATATGTGTATGTGTTGGAATTGTTATGACAATTCATGCGGTATATGTACTTTTAACAGAAGATTTTAATTACAATCCTATGAATATAATACAATATTTACCAGTATCACTACTATATATTATCTCAATGGCATGCTCATATTTTGGAATGAGATTTTTAGAAGAGTCTATATCAGATCCAATAGAAAATACTTCTGGTGCAATAGCAGCTTTATTATGCTTTTTGATATTAAAACAAACAATAGGAAAACTAGCTTTAGTTGGTATTATTTTAATTGTTATAGGTGTTGTTTTATTAAGTGTTTTTGAAGCCAAAGATGAAAATGGCAGAAAAAAGAAATTTGGAAAGAAGTTAGCGATTATAGCTTTTATAATGCCATTTTTATATGCAACACTTGATGCAACAGGCTCATTCTTAGATGCGTATTATTTAGAGTTAGAAACTTCACCACTTATTGGAATTACAGAAGAAAATATTGAATTAGTAGCTAATACTTCTTATGAATTAACATTTGGTATTGTAGCTTTAATAATATCAATATTTATGCTATTTAAAAAAGAAAAAATGAATTTAGTCCATCAAAAAGATAAATGGATTGCAGCAATATGTGAAACAGCAGGACAATTTACTTATGTTTATGCTATGAGCGGAGTGGCTATAATAGCTGCACCAATGATATCATGCGTTTGCGTTGTATCAGTAATTCTTTCAAGAATTTTCTTGAAAGAAAAATTAACTAAAAAACAATATGCTGCAATAGCAACGGTAATTGCAGGTATATTGGTATTATCATTTACAGATATATAAGTTAAAGAGAGGTTGCTGGTAAGCAACTTCTTTTTTGTTATTAAATTTTATAAAAAGTATTGCAAAAAAATAATTATATGATAAAATAAAACAAAAATATGTTCGTAAGATAAGGAGATAAAAATGTTTGCATATATTAAAGGCGTTTTTGAAGAAAAGGGTAATAATTATGTTGTAATAGATGTAGGTGGAATAGGTTATAAAATATTTATGTCTAATATTGCAATTGCAGCACTTGGAGAAACAGGGAATATTGTTAAAGTGCATACTTATTATTATGTTAGAGAAGATAATATTAGCTTATATGGCTTTGCTACAAAAGAAGAACTAAAAATGTTTGAACTTTTAATTTCTGTAAGTGGTGTAGGAGCAAAATCTGCAATTTCAATGCTTTCTGCAATTAGTCCATCTGATTTTGCAATGGCGATAATTTCAGATGATGTAACATCACTAAAAAAAGTTCCTGGTATAGGTGCTAAAACAGCACAAAGGATAATTTTAGAATTAAAAGATAAACTTAAAAATGATGAGATTGCTGAAACTTCTAATGATGAAGTTACAACTTTTGTGTCAAAATCTGAAACTACTGATGAAGCAGTTGCAGCACTTCAAATTTTAGGATATACTAAAAAAGACATTGAAAAGGTTTTATCAGGAATAGATTTAGTAGGAAAAACTACACAAGATATTATAAAAATAGGATTAAAATATTTATCAAATAATTAATGGGAGTTTTTTATGGATGCAAGTAAACCTTTAGCATATCGCGTAAGACCTAAAACTCTAGAAGATTTTGTAGGTCAAGAGCATATAGTAGGTAAAGATAAATTATTATATAGAACAATAAAAGCAGATAGACTATCTAGTATTATTTTATGGGGACCACCAGGTTGTGGCAAGACTTCTCTTGCAAAAGTTATTAGTGAAACTACAAAATATAAATTTACTAAAATAAATGCTGTAACTTCTGGTGTAGGAGATATTAAAAAGGCAATAGAAGAAGCCGATAATCCGCTTTTAAATCCAAGTGGAAAATGTATATTATTTATAGATGAGATACATAGATTTAATAAATTGCAACAAGATGCATTGCTTCCTTTTGTTGAAGATGGAACTGTTATTTTAATTGGAGCTACCACAGAAAATCCATATTTTGAAGTTAATAAAGCTCTTATATCAAGATCAATGGTTATAAAATTAGAGCCACTTCAAAAGAAAGATATTGTTAAAATAGTAAAAAATGCTATTACTAATAAAGATGGTCTTGGAGATTATAATATAAAAATTTCAGATGAAACAATTGAAACAATAGCAGATATTTCAAATGGAGATGTTAGAACAGCTTTAAATGGAATAGAAGTTGCGGTTTTAACTACTAAGATGAATTCAGAAGGTGTAATAGAAATAACAAATGAAATAGCAGCAGAGTCTTTAAATAAGAGAAAGACTATGTTTGATAAATCTGGTGATAGTCATTATGATAATATTAGTGCTTTTATAAAATCAATGCGTGGAAGTGATCCAGATGCAACTTTGTTTTATTTAGCAAGAGCAATTAATGCAGGAGAAGATCCAGTTTTTTTAGCTAGACGTATTGTTATTTCAGCTGCGGAAGATGTAGGAATGGCTAATCCTAATGCTTTAGTAGTAGCAACCTCTGCAATGCAAGCAGTAACAATGGTTGGAATGCCAGAAGCAAGAATCATTTTAGCAGAAGCAGCAGTATATAATGCGACTTCCAAAAAATCTAATGCTTCATATTTAGGAATTAATAGAGCATTAGATGATGTTGCTAATAAAAATACTGGAACAATACCTATGCATATTAGAAATGCTGCGATGGAGGGAATGGAACAATTTGGATATGGCGAAGGATATAAATACCCACATGATTATCCAGGTCATTATGTAGAGCAACAATATTTACCAGATGAAATGTTAGGAACAAAATACTATATAAAAGATGATACAGTAGATTAAACAAAAAATCGTTTCTAAAAAATATAAATGCATCTTAAATATTAGACAATAGTTTAATGTTTTAAGATGCATTTTTTGTATAAATAATTTATTAAAAGTAAACAATAAAAATATGGAAAAAGGAAAATTAAAGATAATAATTATAAGTTTTTGTGCTGGCATTATTAGTGGCTTTTTTAGCAGTGGTGGCGGAATGCTCTTAGTTCCATTTTTTACTCATATTTTAAAACTAGATGAAGTAAAAGCAAGAGGAACTTCAGTTTTTTGTATAGTATTTTTTGTTGTAGCAAGTAGTATTTTTTATATTAAAAATAAGTATGTTGATTATAATATAGGAATAAAGTGTGCGGTAGGTGGTATAGTGGGAGCGTTTATAGGAAGTAAATTACTTATGAAAATTGATAAAAAGCTTTTAAAAATAATGTTTATTATTTTTCTATTATATTCAGGAATTAGAATTTTATGAAAGAGTTTCTATTTGGAATAATAAGTGGAATTGTGGCTTCTATGGGTATGGGTGGTGGAGTGACGTTAGTCTTGCTTTTTTCACTTTTTTCAGAAGTAAAACAGCACATAGTTCAAGGAATTAATTTGATATTTTTTGTGCCGACATCTATTGTTGCTATATATATGAATATAAGAAATAAAAATATAGATTATGATGTAGCTAAAACAGTAATTGTAAGTGGAGTCATAGGTGCAATAACAGGCAGTCTAATGGCGATAAAAATAAATTCAGATTCTTTGAAAAAATATTTTGGAATTTTTTTAATAGGAATAGCAATTTTTGAAATTTTTTCATTTTTTAGACAGTATATCTTAAAAGAGAAAAGATAATACTAACAAAAATACTAGAATAAGGAGGAAGGAAAAAATGAAATTTGCAAAAGGTATAGCTATGGGAGCCTTAATAACTACA
This sequence comes from Clostridia bacterium, assembly GCA_017625465.1. Taxonomy (GTDB): domain Bacteria; phylum Bacillota; class Clostridia; order TANB77; family CAG-508; genus Scatovivens. The sequence goes on from JAGAKS010000003.1 coordinate 120,961, forward strand.
GGAGTGCTTATGATGACTTCTGAGGAAACTAAAAGAAAAGCAATGAAAAAGGGAAAACAAATAATAAAGAAAATGAAAAATGCAATGTAAAGAGTAATTAAAATATTCTAATTATGCCATTATATATAAATATAATGGCATAACTATTGTTATTATTTTTCTACTTCTACATTGTTTATTTCAAAGTTCATATCACATTCGCAATCCTCAGGTTTTGCTTCACAATGTTTATCACAATCTAAATCAACACCTTTTAAGCATTTTCCGTGATGATGAGAAATTTCGCAGAATTTTACATGGTCAACTTTGTTTGCCCAAATTTGAATTTCATATTTCTTTTTAGGACAAAGAGGACCGAAGACAAATTCTCCTTCTTTATCTGTAAAAGTGTGACTTACAGGACGTCTTTCTTCTTTTCCATATTCTCTTACTATTTCTATTAATTTTACAACAGCATCTCTAATAGGCTCTCCATAAGAATCTTTTACAATTCCAAATATTGCAGATCTATTATCTTCCATTAATTTTGCTTCTAAATCAAATTGTGTTCCGCTTGATACAAATCCATCTACATCAATTTTTTCTTTTTTTTCAAAATCCATAAAATCAAATCCTTTCAATAATTTTCTATAATAAATTTTATGTAAAAAAGGCTATGAAAGTGACTAATTTTGGAAATAATATAGGTATCTTTACAAAATCACGATTTTAGTATATTATAAATATACTATTGTATAAGAAATATTAGAAAAAATAAGTTGTATATAAGCAGCTTATTAGTTCTTTTAAAAGGAATGATAAAAATGGAATTTGATGAGTTACGTAGTACATATAAAACTTTTGTATATAAGGATTATAAAATAATAGACGATAAAGATAAAATTGTTTTAAAATATTATTTTGAAATCCCGGGTTTAACTACTTTTGAGCCTAGTGTTGAAATATTAAAAAAGAATTTTAAAATTGAAAATTTAAATACTAAATTTACTGAAAATTTAGTGTTTAATCTTGGAATGATTGAAGCTATTAGCTATTTTAAAGCAACTTGTTCTCCAGAATTCGTTATAGAATGTGGAAATTTGGACGAAAAACAAGAAGAATGGTTTAGAAAAATCTTTTATTTAGGTTTAGGCGAATTTCGATTTATAAACAAAATTAAAGTTTCAGAAGAAGAGTTCGTAAAATTTGTTTCTAAAAAAGAAAAAGAGCCTATAAATCCAATTTCAAGAGAATTAGATGGTATTATTATACCAATAGGTGGCGGAAAAGATTCAAATGTTACTTTGGATTTATTAAAGGATTATAAAGATAAAAGTTATGCTTTTAGAATAGGGGTTAGAGAAGTACCTTTAAAGTCAGCAGAAATAGCAGGTTTTAAAAGAGATGAGATAATTGAAGTACAAAGAACAATAGATAAAAATTTATTAGGATTAAATAGTAAAGGCTTCTTAAATGGTCATACACCATTTTCAGCAATGGTTGCTTTTTTAACATATTTAGTTGCATTTTTAACAGGAAAAAAATATGTTGCATTATCAAATGAAGATAGTGCTAATGAAAGTAATGTTGTAGGAGAAAAAATCAATCATCAATATTCAAAAAGTTTGGAATTTGAAAATGACTTTAGATGGTATGCAGATAATTATTTGAAAGCTGGAGTTGAATATTTCAGTATGTTAAGACCAATTAGTGAACTACAAATTGCAATGTTGTTTTCAAAATTAGAAAAATATCATCCAGTATTTAATAGTTGTAATGTAGGAAGTAAGTCAGAACCTTGGAAATGGTGCTGTAATTGTCCGAAATGTTTATTTGTATATACTATTTTGAGTCCATTTTTATATAAAGAAAAATTAGTGAAAATTTTTGGTGAAGATTTGTTTGAAAGAGAAGATTTGCTAAAAACATTTGTCGAATTATGCGGTTATGGAGAAACCAAACCTTTTGAATGTGTTGGAACTTACAATGAAATAAGATATGCAGTAACAAAAACTATTGAAAATGTTAATGGAAAGTTACCGTTTTTATTAAAATATTATAATGAAAATTTTGAAAAAGTTAATTCAAATCTATTGGAATATTATAACGAAAATAATAATTTACCAGAAGAATTTGAAAAAATACTCAAAGGAAAGATTTTAAAATGATAGAGAAACTGATTGAATTTTTAAAAGATAAGAACATAATAATACTTGGCTTTGGTATGGAAGGCGAAACTACTTATGACTTTATAAGAAATCATTTGCCTACACAAAAGCTTACAATTGCTGATATGAATGAGGTTATTATTGAAGATTATCCATATTTAGAACAAGATAAAAATTTAACATTAATACTTGGAAAAAATTATTTAGATAATTTGGAACAATATGATGTTATAATAAAAACACCTGGACTATCTCTTAAAGATGTTGATATTTCAAAATATAAAGATAAAATAACCAATCAATTAGAATTAGTTTTGGAATATTTAGATATTTTTTCAATAGGAATCACTGGAACAAAGGGAAAGAGTACAACTAGTACTTTAATGTATAATGTTATTAAGGATCAAGGCAAACCAGTAATGCTTCTTGGAAATATAGGAGAGCCTATTTTTCATAGAATTGATGAGATGAAAAAAGATACTGTTTTGGTTTTGGAAATGTCTTCACATGCGCTAGAATTTGTAAAACGTTCTCCAAATATATCAATCTTTTTGAATGCTTATGAGGAACATTTAGATCATTATGTATCACTCGAAAAGTATGTAGAAGCTAAATTTAATATTGCAAAATATCAAAAAGCTAGTGATACTTTTATATATAATTATGATAACAAGTTAATGAAAGATTTTAACTATAATTATAAAGAAAGTGATTATGCCGTCTCAATAGAAGAAGAACCGACAACTGCAAATAAAACATATTTAAAAGATGATAACATATATATAAATAATGAAAAAATATGCGTTCAAGATATTAAAAGAAATTTAAAGGGAATGCATAATTTAAACAACATAATGTTTATTTTAACAGTTGCTAAAATAATGAATTTAGATATGGAAACAGTTTTTGAAACTATTGCTAACTTTAAACCTTTAGAGCATAGAATGGAATTTGTAGAAACAATAAATGGTGTAAGTTATTACAATGATTCTATTGCCACTATTCCAGAAGCAACAATAAATGGTGTAAATGCCATAGGTAATATAAACACCTTGATTGTTGGTGGAAAAGATAGAGGCGTTAATTTAGAAGAACTTATTGAATTTTTGGCTGAATCTGATATTGAAAACATTGTATGCTTACATACAACTGGTGAATATATTTATAGTAAATTAGAAAAAACAGATAAAAACTTATTTAAAGTAAATAATATGGAAAGTGCAGTAAAAATAGCTAAAAAAGTAACTAAACCGGGAACAAATTGTTTGTTATCTCCAGCAGCTGCAAGTTATGGATTCTTTAAAAATTTTAAAGAACGTGGCGAAATATTTAAAAAATGTGTAAGAGATAGAGAATAGATAACATAATATTTGTATGGTTTACAGAAGATTATTTTGAAATATGAAGCTTTGAAAACACGTAAAAAATAACCAATATATAAAATGTAAAAAAACACATTTTTGGAAAAGCAACCAAAAATGTGTAATTTTATGTAGACAAGAGAGGAAAAATATGCTATAATATACTTGTTATAGAGTGAAAAAACACGAAGAGAAACATTAGCATATATAAGATACTTTAGATGAATTAAAGGAGGAACGAAATTTGAATATGAATTATTCAGAAAACAATCATTTAGTACTAATAGGAAAAATTGTTAGTGAGAAAAACTATAGTCATGAAATTTATGGTGAAAAATTTTATGTATTTAGTTTAGAAGTAGTTAGATTAAGCTCAACTACTGATATTATTCCAATTACAATATCAGAAAGATTATTAACAAATCTTGATATTACACTTGGTAAAGAAGTAAAAGTCGAAGGACAATTTAGATCTTATAATAGTTATGAAAATGAAAGAAACAGATTAATCTTAACAGTATTTGCAAAAGAAATTGAAGAAGTTGTACATACTGACGAAGAAGAGGGAAAGGACGAAGTAACAAACGAAGTAGAATTAGTTGGTTATATTTGTAAAAAACCAATTTATAGACAAACACCTTTTGGTAGAGAAATCGCCGATGTATTATTAGCGGTAAATAGAGCATATAATAAATCTGATTATATTCCTTGTATAGCTTGGGGAAGAAATGCAAGATTTTGCCAAAATATGGAAATAGGTGCTGAAGTTAAAATTACAGGTAGAGTTCAATCAAGAAGTTATGAGAAAAAACATGAAGATGGAACTACTGAAACAAGAGTAGCTTATGAAGTTTCAATTGCTAGTATGGAAATACCAGAAAAAGAAACAGATGAAACAAGCGAAGAAGAAGTTGTATAGATTTTAGCAAATTATATATAAATGTCCGTGTGCTAACACAAGTTGGTATACGGGCGTTTTTTGTTGCGGTAACTCTATATTTTTGTTGTTATTTTTATATAACTATGATACAATTAACAAAAAATAAAGAGGTAAAATAAATGAAAGTTGGAATAGGTCAAGATAGTCATAGATTTGACTTGGAAAATAAAGAAAAAAAGCTAATGTTGGGTGGGGTAGTTTTTGAAAATTATCCTGCTTTACTAGGAAATAGTGATGCAGATGTTGTTTTGCATGCTATTACAAATGCAATTTCAGGAGTAACTTGCAAAAATATTTTAGGTTCAGTTACTGATAAAATGTGTCAAGCAGGAATTACAGATAGTGAAGCTTATGTAAAAGAAGCACTTAAATATTTAGAATATAAAATAGAACATTTATCAATTTCAATTGAATGTAAAACTCCTAAAATTACTCCTAAAATAGAAGAAATGAGGAAAAATATTGCCAGAATTTTAGAGGTAAAAGAAAATCAAGTAGGGATTACAGCAACTACTGGCGAAGGTTTAACAGATTTTGGTAGAGGAGAAGGTATTAGCGTATTTTGCATATTAACAGTAAATTAGGGAGATAGTATGGAAAAAATATATACAAAAGCTCGAGCAAAAGTAAATTTATGTCTAAGTATTTTAGAAAAAAGACCTGATAATTATCATAATTTAGAGTCTGTTTTTCAAAAAATAAATTTATATGATGAAATGTGGCTTGAAAAAACAAATACTTCAAATATAGAAATTGAAAGTGATATAAAAAATGTAAATTTAGAAGATAATATTATATATAAAGCTTATCAAAAGTTAAAAGAAAAATTTGCAAATATTACGGGAGTAAAGGTTACACTTAATAAAAAAATACCAATGCAAGCAGGGCTGGCAGGTGGTAGCACGGATTGTGCTAGCTTTTTAATTGCTATGAAAAAGCTTTTTGAATTAAATATTTCTAATGAAGAACTAGAAAAAATAGGAAGTAGTTTAGGAGCAGATGTTGTTCCTTGTATGTATAATGGGGTAGTCAAAGCAGAAGGTATTGGAGATATAATAACTAAAATATATTCTGATTTTAAGTATTATTTAGTTATAATTAAGCCAAATGCATGTGGTTCAACAAAAGAAATGTATGAAAGATTAGATAATAGACAATTTATTAAAGCAGTTAGAACAAATCAAATTGTTGAGTCTATAGAAGAAAAAAATATTGATAAATTAGCTCAAAATTTATATAATGATTTTGAAGAAGTATCAAAAGAATTTGAAGAAACTGAAATGGCAAAAGATGTATTAATGCAAAATAATGCCCTTAATACTCTACTTGCGGGTTCAGGTGCTTGTGTGTTTGGAATTTTTAAAAATAAAGAAGATGCCAAAAAAGCTTATAAAAATTTACAAAATGATTATGAAACTTACATAACTACATCATATAATAAAAAGGAGAAATAAATGGAAAAGACAGTTACAGCAATAATTTTAGTTGCAGGAAATAGCACAAGATTTGGACAAAATAGAAATAAAAATTTTGAAATAATTGAAGGAAAAGAAGTATTATTATATAGTTTAGAAAAATTTAATAAAAATGATTTAGTAAAAGATATAATGATAGTTTGCAAGAAAGACGAAGAAGATATTGTAAGAAAAATTGCTAGTAAAATTACTTTAAATAAAGAGATACAATACATTATAGGAGGAACTACAAGACAGGAATCCGTATATAATGCAATAGTAAAAACTGATTCTAACATTGTAATTATTCATGATGGTGCAAGACCAATGATAAAAGATAGATTTATTACGGAGTGTATTGAAGAAATGGACAATTTTAAGGGAGTCAGTATTGCAGTAAAATCAAAAGATACTATTAAAATTACTGATGATAACGGAATTGTAAAAGAAACAACTTTAAGAAAAAACACTTGGGTAATTCAAACACCGCAATGCTTTGATAGAGAGTTATTGTTAGAAATGCATGAAAATTTTAAGGGGGATGAAACTGTTACAGATGACTGTATGCTTATGGAAAGAAGTGGCAGTAAAGTTAAACTTATTGAAGGAGAATACTCAAATATAAAGGTGACAACTTATGATGATGTAAATCTAGTAAAAGGCTATTTAACTACGGAAAAATAATTGTATTTTTTTTCAAAGTTTGATATAATTTTTACGTAAAATCTTCAAGGAGAAATATCATGGAAAAAGAGAAAGAACAAAAAATTATTTTTGCAATAGTTGCAGTAGTTTGCATTGTTTTATTTGCATTTGCAATATCACCAAAAACTTTGCAAAATGATACTTATTATACAATAAAAATCGGTGAATATATATATCAAAATGGTATATCAAATCTTACGGAGGATGTGTTTTCATGGCATGAACTTCCTTATACTTATCCCCACTGGTTATATGATTTAGGAATATTTTTAATATATAACTTTTTTGGACATGCAGGTATTTATGCTTCAACTATAATACTTGCAAGTATATTAGGCTTAGTAATATATATGCTATGCTCTAAATTTTCAAAAAATAATATTGTTTCTTTAATTATAACAATTGGAGCAATGTATTTATTAGAACCATATATTGCAGCAAGAGCACAATTATTAACATTTATATTATTTGGACTAACAGTTTACTCAATTGAAATGTTTTTAGAAACACATAAAAAAAGATATGCACTGTATTTAATAATTATTCCGCTTATAATTGCTAACGTGCATTGCGCAGTATTTCCTTTTTATTTTGTTCTTTATCTGCCATATATTGCAGAATTTTTATGGATATCTTTTATCGATTTAAACTTAGATAAAAGAATTCAAAAATTATTTATAAAGGTTTTATTGAAAATTTGTAAAAGACCAAAATTAAAAGAAAAACTTCAAGTCAAATATGAAGCAATTCCAAACGAAATAATAGAAATAAATGAAAAAAGAAAAAAACTAAGGGAAAAACCTTATAGAATAAAAGTTACAAAGAACTTCTTTGTAATACCACTTATTTTTGTAATGTTAATTGCAGCATGTACTGGAATATTAAATCCAGCAGGAGATGGGGCATACACATATTTGTATAAAACAATGCAAGGAAATACAACAGATTCAATTAATGAACATCAACCAATGGTGCTTGTGAATTGCGAAGAATTTATGTTTGTGTTACTTATCTTTTTAGCAATTCTTATTTTTACAGATACTAAAATTAAGTTATCAGATTTGTTTATGCTAGTAGGTTTAACTTATTTATCTTTTAGAACAAAAAGACAGATATCTATGTTTGCAATCTTTTGTGCTCCAATACTTGCTAAATTAGTTGCTGCAATGTTTGATAAATATGACCAAGAAACTTGTAAAAAGTTAATGAATTTTGCAGGAAGCTGTTTAGGTGCTTGTGTTATTATATTAACTTTTGCACTTGTTTCAATAGATATGTTAAAAGATATAATAGATGATCCTTATGTAGATTCATCAACATACCCTGTATCTGCATCAGATTGGATTATAGAGAACTTAGATTATAAAAACATAAAATTATATAACGAGTATAATTATGGCAGTTATTTGCTATTTAGGGGCATACCAGTATTTATTGATTCAAGAGCTGATTTATATGCTCCAGAATTCAATGGAAACCCAAAGAAAAATATTCAAGGAAGAGATATTTTCTCAGATGCTTTAAATATAGCAGGAATTGCTTATAACTACAAAGATGCTTTTGAAACTTATGGGGTAACACATGTTATTTCATACTCAGATTCAAAATTAGTTATGCTTTTAAGTGATGATTCAGATTATAAAAAATTATATGATGATGATAGATTTACAATTTTTGAGCGAGCAGTATCAGATAAGGAGATTTAATGAATACAAAAAAAGTTTTAAAGATTGTAATAACTGTTTGCATAATAATTATTGCAATAGACCAATTAAGTAAATTTTTAATAACACAATTTGTTCCAAGTACAGTTGGAAATGAATATTTTGGTATAGAGATTACTGAAAATACAGGAATGGCCTTCGGCTTTAATTCAGGAAATACAAAAAATATTTTTTTAAGCTTGGTTGTGATTTTTATAATAATTTCTTTTATAAGAAATCAGAGAGAACAATTAGAACCCAAGGTACTTGTTGCTATTGCTATGGCATTAGGTGGAGGAATTAGTAATATTATAGATAGAATTTTTAGAGGCGGAGTTCTAGATTTTATAAAAATTCTTTTTATACCAAATTTTAATATAGCAGATTTGTGTATATGTATTGGTTGGATTTTAATTGTTGTATTTTTAATAATATATACTAAAAAAGAAGACGTTTTAAAAACAGAAAAATAGAGGTGTAATTTTGCAAGAAAGAATTAAAATTTTAGGAGTTGAAATAGATAATATAACTTCAGATGAAGCAGGAGAAATAACTAAACAGCTAATTGAAACTAGTAATAAAAGTTGTTCTTTAGTAGTAGCTCCAAATGTTGAATTTATAATGGCAGCACAAAAGGATGAAGAATTTTTTAATATTCTTAAAACTTCAAAATTAGCAACTCCAGATAGTGTTGGAGTTATTATAGGTGGTAAGCTTCAAAAAAAACCATTTAAAGAAAGAATACCAGGACAAACATATTTTAGAAAAGTATTTGAAGTAGGCGAAAAAGAAGGCTGGACATTCTATTTGCTTGGAGGAAGTGGAGATATTCCTAGAAGAGCTAAAGAACATTTAGAAAGTATTTATCTAAAGGCAAAAATAGTAGGATATCATGAGGGATATTTTAAAGAAGATTCAGAAGAAAAGGTTATTGAAGAAATAAATAACTTACAGCCTAATGTTTTGTTTGTTGCAATGGGTGCACCAAGACAAGAAAAATGGATTTACGAAAATAAAGATAAATTAAAAGTAGATATTGCAGCTGGTCAAGGTGGAACTTTTGATTATGAAGCTGGTAATATAAAAAGAGCACCGGTTTGGATGCAGAAATGTGGAATTGAATGGCTTTGGCGATTAATTAGAGAGCCAAAGAGAATAAAAAGAATGGCAGTTCTTCCGTTATATCTTTTAACAATTTTGTTTACAAAAGATATAACAAAAGGAAAATTTGATAAATAAAGAGGAATGATTTGAAAGAATATAAGATTGAAAAAGATTTAGAAGGAATTAGAATAGATAAAGCAGTTTCTCAAAAAGATAGCAATATTTCAAGAGCAATGGTACAAAAAATGTTAGAGGACGGAAAAATTCTTGTTAATGGAAAAGTTCCAAAATCTTCATACAAGTTAGTAGAAGGTGATATTGTTGAAATAGAAGAAATTGTACTAAAAGATGTTGATATAAAACCTGATGAAACAATACCATTAGATATTGTTTATGAAGATGATGATATTTTAGTTATAAACAAGCAAAAAGGTTTAGTTGTTCATCCAGGAAATGGAAATCCAGATAAGACACTTGTAAATGCAATTATGGCAAAATGCAAAGATCGCTTATCGGGAATTGGTGGAGAAATAAGACCAGGAATTGTTCATAGAATTGACAAAGATACTTCAGGTCTTTTAATTGTTGCAAAAAATGATAAAGCACATATAAACATAAGTGAACAAATAAAGGAGCATAAAGTAAAAAAGACATATATCGCTTTGGTAAGAGGTATTTTGAAAGAGAATAATGCTACAATTGATATGCCTATTGCTAGGTCAACAAAAGACAGAGTAAAAATGGCTGTTTCTAAAACTGGTAAAAATGCTATTACACATATAAAAGTTTTAGAAAGATATAATGGATATACTTTAGTTGAAGTTAATATAGAAACTGGTAGAACTCATCAAATAAGAGTACATATGGCTGAAATAGGTTTTCCATTAGTTGGTGATAGCGTATATTCAAACGGTAAAAATCCTTTTGGCGTAGAAGGTCAAATGTTACATAGTATGAGGTTAGAGTTCAAACATCCTACAACAAATAAGGAGATGAAAATAGAAGCACCTATACCAGAATATTTTGAAAAGGTTTTAGAAGAACTAGAAAGAGAGAAAAACATATAGCTTATGGAAGAAATGAGATTACAAAAATTTTTAAGTTCAGCAGGAATTGCTTCAAGAAGAAAATGCGAAGAGCTTATTCTTGAAGGAAAAGTTTTAGTTAATGGAAAAATTGTAACAGAGCTTGGAACAAAAGTAAATCCTGATACTGATGAAGTTATATATAACAGAACAAAAGTAGAACTTCCAGAAGAAAAGCATGTATATATTTTATTAAATAAGCCAATTGGTTATGTAACAACTGCAAATGATCAATTTGGAAGAGATACAGTTTTGGATTTAGTAAAAAAAGTAAATAAAAGAATTGTTCCAGTTGGTAGATTAGATATGTTTACTTCAGGTGCTTTAATATTAACAGATGATGGAGATTTTATTTATAAAGTAACACATCCTAAGCATGAAATTACAAAAACTTATACAGTAACGGTTAGAGGAATTGTAGAAGAAAGTGAGGTTCAAAAATTAAGAGAGGGTGTAATTATAGATGAAGATTATACTACAAAACCAGCTGAAGCTAAAATAATTAAAATAGATAAAGAAAAAAATCAATCTCGTATGGAAATAAAAATTCATGAGGGAAAGAATAGACAAATTAGAAAAATGTGTGAAGCCATAGGTAGAAAAGTCTTAGCTTTGCATAGAACTAAGATTGGAAATATTGGAGTTAAAGATTTAAAAATAGGTACATGGAGATATTTAAACGATAAAGAAGTAAAATCTATTTTAAATGGTAATTAATATTTTTAAGTTATACAAAAGAGGAGAAAAAATGAAAGGTACATATAATGAGGAAATTGCGCTTACAAGAAAGAAAGAACATGAAAAAGCGTGGAATAGAGTTAAAGATAACATTTTTGAAGGTCAGGTTGTAAGTCGGTGTTATAAAAAACATTAGACATTTTGGCGTATTTGTTGAAATAGAAGGTGGCTTGGTAGGCTTACTTCATATTGAGGATATATCGATTTCTAGAATGAAATCACCAACAGAGAGATTTTCTAATGGACAAAAAATAAATGTTATGATAAAATCTATTGATAAAGAAAAAGGCCAAATAGTTTTATCATATAAAGAACTTCTTGGAAATTGGGAAGAAAATGCTGAAGGCTTAGAAGAAAAGACTGTTGTAGATGGCATTATTAAAGAAGCAGATAAATATAAAAATGGAATATTTGTTGAGTTAAAGCCTAATTTAGTTGGTATGGCAGAATATAGAGAAGGACTAGAATATGGTCAAAAGGTTAAGGTCTTAATAAAAAAGATAATAAAAAGCAAAAAGAAAATTAAAGTCGTTATAGTTTAAAGGAGGCGTTTTTTAGTTATGGTAGATGATGAAAATATTAAAACTACCGTTTCTCCATTTGCAATTAGGGAAGGAGAAATTAAAACTTTCGATGGAAAGGATGGATATGTGTCAATTAACCAAATTATCCATAAAATCAATTTAGGACATATTTCAGATATACATTTTGAAATATTAGACCTAGTTAATCAGTATGAATTTATTACATCAAGACAGATTTATCAATTATTAAAACATAAAGGCATAGAAATTAAATCACAAGATAAATTAAATACTAGATTAGACCAATTGGTAAAAATGAAAATAATTACAAGATATTACTTTACTTCTGAAGAAGGAAAGGGAATATATAGAGTATATTGTTTAGAGAAAATGGGAAAATATTTGCTAAATTCAAAAGAGGTTGAATGTAAATGGCAACCAACAGATAACACAAAACCAGTTTCTTTAATAAAGAAAAGATTAGCTGGAAATCAAGCTATTTTAGCTTATATGAGAAAAGCTAAAAATTTTAGTTCTTTTAAAACAAAACCAACTTTTAATGCAAAAATGTCAAGTAAACAATTTAAAGCTCATGGAGAGGTTACTTTAAAAATAAAAGATAAAGAAATAAAACTTGTATTTGACTGTATTAGAAGAGAAACAGATTGGGAAAATAAATTCTTAGAGAGAATTAGATTATATAAAGATTTTTATGATAATTTTGTTCCATTTGATTCAGGATATGCAATGGCACCACAACTTATATTAGTTTGTGAAGATGATAAACACATGGTTGAAACATATAAGGTAATTGTTTCTAACAATGTTGATATAAGTAAATTTAAAGTATATTTTACAACAGATTTAAAACAAAATGCATCTTCACTTGAAAAATCTTTGGTAGAATTTTCAAAAGATGAAGATACAGGTAAGTATAAAGCAAACAATGTTGAAATAAAAATTTTAGGATAAAAAATAAGCTTCCTTGTTTAAAAGGAAGCTTTATTTTTTATTGATTATTGTTAAAATTGAATGGTTTAATTGCATCTTCATTATCATAATCATAAGGAGTGTCATTTCCTTGAATTGGATCCATATCATTAGGATTATTTGGATTTGCATTAAAGTTGATGTTTTTTAAATCAAATTTTTTAGCTTTTGTTTCTGGCTCAGAAGTTGTAATTCCATTTGTAAATTTTGTAAAATTAAAGTTTTTAATTTTTTGTGGTTCTTTATATTTTGTTTCCATGAAATCAACTTTACCAACTTCACAAACCCATTTACCGTTGATGTCTTTTGTTCTAAATACCAAAGACTTAAATGGTAATGCTTGAATTTTAGCATGGTTTTGATTTTCTTTATATGCCCAAATAACACCTTTGAAGTTTTCATCATATACACCTTTTTGAGTATGGTAATCATTTGTCATCTTCCATTCTCTGTGTTCACCAAGTTCTTTTTGCCACCAATCGTTATCATCTGGACTAGCACCACCAAAAACTGCTTTAGTAACACAGTTTGAAAGTATAGTTTCTCTATGATTACTATCATCTGTGCTTTGACCAAGCTGTGCTAAGTTTTGAGCAGAAATCATTGTACCAACTCTGTATTTTCTATATAATGTAAACATTTCCTCAGTAGTATTGCAAAGGAATGGAGAAAATTCATCAATGTATAAGAAGTGTGGAAGTCTTGAATTTTCAATTCCTGGTCTGCTTAAAATAGATTGTTGCATTAATAATAAGTAGAATAAACCAAATGCTCTGTGAATTGCAGAACCTAAATCTCCACGTCTTGTACATACAAATACAACTTCACCATTTTTAAGAATATCATCATATATAATGTTATTAACTCTATTACATAGTATATTTTTTACACCTGGATTTCTTAATAAGTTTTCAATTGTAGCTGCGCAAGTTTTTAAGTTTTCTGTAAGAGCGCTTCTGCCTTCTGAATCTTTAAAGAAATTCTTTTTAAAGTAACCAATTTGAATTTGGTATTCTTCAGCAAGTTCTGGATCTTCTTGCATTTTATTAACTAAATCTTCAACTAAATCAAAATTGTTTAATAATTGAAGTAAATCTGCTAAGTTTGGTAAATCTCCATTATGTGTTTTTGGATACATAATTTGAAGTAATATAACTAAGTTTTCAATTGCTTGAGTAACAACAGTTTGAGTGAAAGCTTCATCAACAGAAACTACGTTACTATTTTTATCATCAGCTTGAATTAATCTTTTAATAACAGAAGATATAGCAATTGATGATTTTATTGGATTTCTAGTTGCAAAAGGATTTAAACCAATAGAATCAGGATTGTTTGGATCAACAAGATGATACTTAATGTTAAAATTCTTTGCAACTTCTGTCATGTGCGCGATTGTTTCATAGTCTGGCGCTAAATATGTAATACCTAAATTTCTATAAACAATTTGTGAACTATCTTGGAAGTAAACTAATTTAGAAATATAAGCTTTATATAATTTTTCTTTTCCTGGGTTAGGAACTAACATATTCAATGAAAAGTTTGCATTTAAATAATCATTTGAATATGGTTTGTCTAGCATTGCAAGACCTGTACGAAGTGCTGTATATCCCATTTCTTTAGCTGCTTCTTGGAAGAAATATTTTTTCTCTAAATCCCTAGCAAGCATTGGTTCGTAAACCATAGAAGTTTTACCTGAACCAGATACACCAACAATGGCAGTAGACTCATAACGTCTAATTTCTGGGATTCTAAGCATTTTACCAGTACCTGTGTTTCTACATAAAGTATTTTCACAAGTGTAAGCTCCTAAGCCATCTGGTGATGGGTTAAGACTGATTCCTTTATAATCTTTGATAGAGTCTTGTATAGGTTTAACATCATTAACAAACATATATACCCATTTCCATAATGGGAAGATTGTTACGATAGGAACATACCAAGCAAATGCAGAAAATGCTGGCCTAATAAGTTCCATAAAATTTGTAATTATGTATTTGTATCCTGGTACACAAAATAGTAAATACCATGAAAGTTGATTTACCCATTGTATTAACATTGAAATACCAAGAAAATAAATAACAAAAATATATGCATATAAGAAACCTACTCTTGGTTTAAAACCTGTTGCAAACTTTGATGCAAAAGAAAAATAAAATGCAAAAGTTGCACAAGCAAAAGCAAAAGTATATTTAAATGGTCCCCAATAATTAACAGATAAACCAGAACCTGCTATAAATAATATTTCTACAATTCTATCTATTAAAAAGTAGATAGTGAATAGTGTAAGAATATATGTAGCAAAGGTTGTTCTATCTGTTTTTAATTTACTTAAAAATTTATCAAAAAGTTTTAAAATCAAAGATATTCACCACTTTCTATTAAAAATCATATACACTTTTATTATGCCACAAAAAGGCAAAAAAAGCAAGTATTTTAGCAAAAAAAGACCGCTTTTCCGTAAGAAAATTTGAAATTTTTGATGTTAATTATAAGACGAAGTTTTTTATAAAAAATTTGGAAAATTAAAAATAAAAAAAGAGAGTCGTTAATATAGAATATTAACGACTTCATCTAAATTTATGATACACATAATTCCGTAAGAAGTCAAGATTTTAAATGTTAAAATTTTATAACTTTTTTTGAATAGTATTTTTACATAACTGAATCAAGCAATACTCGGCACCTCTAAGACTATATTGATTTAAACATTTTCGTTAATATTCTATATTAACGAAAAAAAGTGAAAGAAAATAAAAATAATCAGAGGTGGTTTTCCTTCTGATTATATATCAAAAGTGAAGTAGCTTATAATTAAAATTTGCTATAATATTCACTTTTGTATTTTGTGTACGGAAGGAAATTTTTAATATAGGTCATTCATTGGGAAAAATTATTTTGCTATATTAAAATTTCCTTCAAAAAATATAATAGAAGGGAAACGAAGATATGAAAGAACAGAAGAAAAAACTAAGCAAGAAAATATTAAAACAAGCAAAACGGAATAACCTTAATAGCATTAGTTATTTCAATAATTGTAATGCTTATCTTGGCTGGGGTTTCTATTAATGCGATTGTTGGAGATAATGGTGTGCTAACAAAAGCTAAAAATGCAAGTATAGCAAGTAAAAAAGCAGCAATATTAGAAGAACTTAATTTAGAACTTGCATCATATAATATTGATTCAATATTAAAAAGTCCAGAAGAAACTAAAACAATGTTAGGAAATTTGATAAGTAAAGGCTTGATAGATACAATATTGTCATCATCATCAGATTATGTTGCTAATGCAGATAACCCAATGGCAATACCACAATTTGATAATGCCAATAACTATACAGGTTATATTGATTATTCAGTAATGAAAGATGGTTATAAAATACTAATAAGTATAGACGATAGTGGAATATATAAAGCAGAGTATGGAGATATAATTATATCTTCAGGTGGAAGTGTAGCAAGTGGAACAACGCTTGTAACAGATAAAGCATTTACAAATAACGAAGGAGCATCAGCCGAAGACAAAGGAAAATTCGTAATAGACAATGATGCATCAGTAATGTTTGTTGATAGAATAACAGGTGAATTATCAATACAAGTAAAGAGTGGAACACATGCAAAAGTGTATGCATTTAAAGATATGACATTAACAAATTCAGGAATAAAAAGAAGTGCAATAGATATAGAGCCAGGTGGAACACTAGATTTATATGTAGCAGAAGGTGCAACGGTAACAGTAAATAGTGGGTTAGGAGAAGATGGACAAGGATTAGTTCCAGGAAAAGGAGGATACGCAGGAATACATGTGCCTGAAAATGCTACGTTAAATTTGAGAGGTCAGGGAACAATAAAATCAATGGGAGGAAAAGCTGGAGATGGGTCATATGTCGCAAGTTCGCCAATTGGCGGTGCAGGCGGTGGTGGAGCAGGTGCAGGCATAGGCGGAAATGGTGGTAATGGTGGAAAAGGTAAAGACGGAGCTAGTGAATCAGGTAAAAAAGGCGAAGATTGTGGAAATGTTAATATTTATAATAATATAGTTATATATGCCTATGGTGGTGGTGCAGGAGCATCGGGGACTCTTACAGGTGAATGGGGTGATGGAGCCTCAGGAGCAGGTGGAGGATATCCAGCAGCAGGAATAGGAGGTGGCGGTGCAGGTGGAGCAGGTGGTTCTTGTTGTTCAGGTGGTGGTGGATATTCAGGTGGTACTGGAGAATATAATAACACTTTTATTGCTAATAATGGTTTTGCAGGGGGATGTGGTACATCTAGAATTCATAATCAAGGTGGTGGATATTTTGAAGGAGGTCAAGGAATTTATGGAGCAATAGATAGAAGTAAAATTTTAGGTGGATTTGCAGGTATTGGAGCTACTATGACTCATTTAGCTGGATACGGAGGTACAGCAGGTAATGGTGGAAATATTAAAATATCAGATATTGCTAAAATATATGCATATAACGGAAATAGATATACAGATGGAACAGATTATGAAAATGGTAAAAACCAATGTCCTATTTATGCTCAAAATGGAATAAGAATTTCACAATATCATTATGTATCTTCTTCTGAGATAGTATTAGATAATGTTCAAACTAATCTTGGTATTACAAATTATTGTAATAATGCAATAGAAAACAGTAATAAATTATTAACAATAAATTCTACAATTTCAATTTTGACTAATATTGACATGTCAAAACAAGGCGTAGGCTCAGGAGCAGGTTATATAGAAGTATCTAACGGAACATATACGGTAGATGAAAGTATGAATTAAAATAAAATGCTAATTATATATATTAGAATTAATTGAGAGTATATTTTTACGAATATACTCTCTTGTTTTATTATTTTTTAATAATCTCTTGCCAAAACATAAAAACCGTGTTAAAGTATAATCACTTCAAAATTTTAGTAAATCAAAAAATCTACATTAGCAAATCGGCTAACAAAAAATCAATTATTATTTAACTAAAGAAAAAATAAGAATTAAAAGCACATTAAAAATTAAAAACAGAAAGAAGGAATATTTATATTAAATTATATATTAAACAAAGATGAGGAAGATTTTTTTAGCGAATATGGAATATTGAAAAAACACGCAAACGGTAGAGATGTACAGTTGACAAACGATTTGGAGTTATATATAATTGAGTTGCCAAAGTTAGAAGAAAAACTAGGAAGAGGAGAACAAATCGAAAATAAAAAATTACAAACTTGGCTAAAATTTATAATAAATCCGAATGAAGTGGAGGAAACTGATATGGAAGAAAATAAAGAATTGAAAAAAGCAGCAGAAGAATTAGAGTACATTTCAGAAGATGAACATGAAAGATTTTTAGCAGAACAAAGAATGGAATTTATAAGATTAGAAAAAGATTTAAAAGATGCAGGAAGAGAAGAAGCATCAAGAGAAATTGCTAAGAATATGTTAAAGAAAGATATGGACATAGAGTTAATTGAAGAAATAACTGGTTTAACAAAAGAAGAAATAGAAAAATTAAAATAATTCAATAAAAAAAATAAAATTTTGAAGATGTGCAGAGTTACTGATGAAATAATTAGTAGTTCTGCATTTTTTTTCTCAAAATTAAATAAAACATACTTTAAAAGGCTTGATTTGAATAAAATCAAGCCTTTCGTTTATATATAATATTAACGATTTAATCTAAAATTATGATACACATAATTCCGTAAGAAGTCAAGATTTTAAGGATTAAAATTTTGTAACATTTTTTGAACGATATTTTTATATGCCCACATTTAGCAATGCTATGCACCTCTAAGATTATATTTTTTTAAACTTTTTCGTTAATATTATATTTTAACGAAAAAATATGTCGAGTAAAATGATAATCAGAGGTGGTTTTCCTTCTGATTATATAACGAAAGTGAAGTAGCACAAATTTAAAAATTTGCTATAATATTCACTTTTGTATTTTGTGTACGGAAGGAAATTTTTAATATAGGTCATTCATTTGGAAAAATTATTTTGCTATATTAAAATTTCCTTCAAAAAATATAATAGAAGGGAAACGAAGATATGAAAAAACAGAAGACAAAACTAACTAAAAAGCAAATATTAAAACAAGCAAAACGGAATAACCTTAATAGCATTAGTTATTTCAATAATTGTAATGCTTATCTTGGCTGGGGTTTCAATTAATGCTATTGTGGGGGAAGATGGTGTGCTAACTAAGGCGCAGGCAGCAAGCATAGCCAGTAGAAAAGCAAGTATATTAGAAGAACTTAATTTAGAACTTGCATCATATAATATTGATTCAATACTAAAAAGTCCGGAAGAAACTAAAACAATGCTAGGAAATTTAATTGATAAAGGTCTAATTGATACAGTATTATCATCAGCATCA